>CAZBST010000005.1:0-178604 GCA_964494805.1 uncultured Pirellulales bacterium
CGATGACTTGGGATTCGGTACCAGCAGCAACAGGACAGACCACAATCACGATGACCGCAACAACTGCAACTGACAGCGAAAGCCCGCCTGTGCAGTATTACTTCGAATGCACCACCGACGGCAGCAAAAGCAGCGGCTGGCAATCAGGCACGACATATCTTGCTTCCGGCCTTGACGCGGGCACTTTATATTCGTTCAGGGTCAAGGCACGCGATAGTGCTGCTGCCTTGAATGAGACGGACTGGTCGAGCACAGAATCTGCGACAACCGAATCGCCGGACACTACGCCGCCGACACCTGACCCGATGACTTGGGCCTCGGCTCCAGCGGCGACAGGACAGACCACTATCACGATGACCGCAACAACTGCAACTGACAGCGAAAGCCCACCGGTAGAGTACTATTTCGAATGCACCACCGACGGCAGCAAGAGCAGTTCCTGGCAGTCAAGCACATCTTATACTGCATCAGGCCTGACTCCTGCTACCGAGTATTCGTTCAGAGTAAAGGCTCGCGACAGCGCTGCCGCGCTGAACGAAACCGGCTGGTCCAGCACGCAGTCAGCGGCCACTCAGGAGCCCGACGAAGGCGTCGAAATCCTTGGCTCGTGGGTAAGCGGCACATCTCATACCAAAGAATCGGGCAGCAACCGCGCACTTATTGTAATTGCGCATGCTGAGGGCAGCTCCTGGAGAAATCCCACTCTGTCCACTGTGACTTATGGCGGACAAACGATGACGAAAATCACAGATATAGTGCAGTCCTCCGGCTGGTGGCAAACCCGTGCATACGTCGGTGCGTTTATACTTGATGAAGCTGGCGTCGCCGCTGCAACCGGCAGCACAATCAGTGCTTCATGGAGCGGCTCTCCAACCTACACCTCGATAACAAGTGTATTCCTCGGAGGTGTCGACCAGGCAGACCTTGTCGGAGCTTATGCAACTGCAGGCGTGTCGAACTCCTCGACATTATCAATCTCTGCGTTGTCTACCAGCAGCGGCGACATGGTCATCGAAGGTGCAACTTGCACCGAGACTGGGACCTACACAGCTAATAATGGTTTTACCAAAGGCATCGACCTTAGCACATCCGGTTTCGATGGAATGGGCGGACACAAATCCGCAACAGGTGCGTCTGAAACGCCGAGCGTAACGCACTCCACTTCTACCAACCGTCAGGCGCTCGTTGGCTTCGTTGTCAACGCTGGAGGGCCTCCGCCTCCAGAGCCTGCTGCTCCGACTGGCTTATCTGCGACGGCAGGCGATGGAACGGTTTCTCTCGACTGGAACGACAACTCGGAACCCGACCTCGATGGCTACAATGTTTACCGCTCGACGTATTCAGGCGGCGGCTATGTCAAGATTAACGGCTCGCTTCTGAGCAGCTCGAATTACACCGACAACGATGTCACCAACGGTACGACCTATTACTACGTCGTTACGGCGGTGGATACAGATTTGTATGAGTCTGCATACTCCAGCGAGGTTTCCGCTACGCCCAGCTTACCCGGTCAGGATGTTGAAATCCTCGGCTCGTGGGCGACCGGAACATCGCATACGAAGGAATCTGGCACTAACCGCGCCTTGATTTTCATCGCACACGGCGAGTCCGCCAGTTCTATGAACCTCAGCTCCGTAACGTATGGCGGCCAGGCTATGACAAAGGTCGTGGAATATAACTACAACGCCGCAAGCGGTTACGCCTATGCCGCAGCATTTATCCTGAAAGAGTCCGGAGTCGCTGCTGCATCAGGCAGCACCTTCAGTACCACCTGGAGCGGCACAGCGCCCGGTAATTCAGGATATTCCAGTGTGTTCCTTGCCAGCGTTAACCAGTCAACCTCTACCGGCGCAACAGGCACAGGCGGAAGCACGAGTAATCCTGTTACAACCTCCTCGCTTGCGACAAACGATGGTGATATGGTTATTCTCGGTGCCACCTGCGGCCAGGCCGGCTCATATACGCTCAACAACGGCTTCACCGAAGGCAACGACCAGACGATGGGCGGAACTGTTACCGGCGTGACAGGCCACAAGGCTGCAACCGGCGCGAATGAAACACCAAGCGCAACCTACTCCAGCTCTATAAACCGCCAGATGATTATCGGTTTGGTTGTTAAACACCAATAGTTAATGGCAACTTGATAAGTTCTAACGGGACGGCTGACTTCTCTCAGCCGTCCTGTTTTTTTGCCAAGCTTGAATGTCGGTAGGCAGGATTGCTTTCAGCTGAGGATTGCTTGCTCCCAAAACTCACATTATGCTTTTTCAAAGGTGGACCTGTGCGCTTGGCTTGCATTAATAAAATCAAGCGTATACCAATCCAGTAATAGGTACTGTTCCCTATTTTCTATTTTTACATATTTTTTCCTTGATTTAGCTGAATCAGTAGCTATAATTCCCGTCTGGTCTTTTTGACGGAGACTATTTCGCTTGATTATCTTCAGGCTGTTTGGCAGGCATTTCAGAGTGAGAGGAGATAGTGTGAGGGTGATAATATCTAAATTGAGCCCTTGGCGCAAACAGATTATTTTCCTTGCGGCGTTCTGGGTACTGTCCTTCGGGGCATTGCTGATTGTTTCTACAAATAATGAGCTAAATAGACCTGCAGCGGATGCAAAGGATGGTGCTTTCGGGCTGCCACCGCTCAGAAATGAGATTAAGGGTTTACGTTACATCCACGAAGAGAATCACAGACCCATCTATGCTGTATCACTTGGGAACCTGCGAGTGGAGAACAACAAGTTGGGAATTTTTAAAACCTGCCTGCACAAGGTAGCAAAAATACAAGACCTTGAACTTGCACTTTACCGATATCCCTCGTCCAAAGTTGTGACCAGCCGAAACGAGTCTTATGTGACCGCAGTAACCGATGAATCCACCGATGCATTTCCTGCTCCGGCAACATTTGCAGACGGTATCCATAAGTTAATAAACCGGGGGGACAACTGGCGTATTAATATCGACTTAAGCAACACTTCTGAAGTCTGTGTTGCCAGCTTCGATTACAAAGTGTTCTATGACGGAGCTTTGTTTCTTAATGTACGAAGCAAAAGAGCAGCCGCCTCTAATAAATGTTCTGATGAGGTAACACTACGCGGCCACGTGACAATAAGCACCGGTGACGGTACTACACTTGAGAGCAATTGCGTCATCTGGGACATAGCGAAGCAGCGATTCACGGTAGATGGAGCTTACTTTTTGACTCGCAATGGTAAAAAAATACAGGGCAAAGATATATGTGTTGATGATAGATTAAATATCGTGCAGGCACAGCTCGCCGCACTCAAAGAAGGGAGCAAAGAAAATGGTTAAAAGGACTATAATCCCAGTTCTGTTTGTATGTTGTTGTCTTGTTTCTGCTGTTTTTGCCACTGAGCCTAACGATTACCTTATACCTGGCAAATCGTATATGTGTGATTGCAGTTTGTCCGGCCTGCGGCTGGCTTACCAAACCTTCGATGCCGGCCTAAAAGATGCGTCCTGCGCGGATTGTAATACCAACAGAGAGCTTATATTCCTGCACGCAGTAACCCGTACGGCGATGCTTTTTATTGATAATAATGATTTGGCGGTAAACGACAGTTTTCTTGAGTTGGCTGACGCATTTGGGGTAGAGGTTATAGGTGATTACTTTGACCAGCTTGATATCAACGTGCCTTTAGACTCAAATGGCCGTTACAAAATACCTGACGGTGCGCCAGACCTCGACGAAATTTCTAACATAGTGCAAAGCTGGATAGCTGAAATTAACGACGTCAATGGCATCGTCGCTGAGTTGGACTCGATCAGTGACTCGCCGTCCGACCGCTTTCGGTTCTTCTTCGAGCCAGATTGCACCGGGCTGGAAAACCCCTTGGAAGTGGACTACGGGGACCTTCTGATTTTTAAGGGACTGTTGCTGGCATACAAGAGCCACTTAGAATCCAGGTTGGCTTATGACGTATTCCTGGATGTAAATGAAACGCTTTTGCACAAACTTTTATATGAAGACGGCATCAATCCTGAAGAACCTAATTTTGCCGAGCTTACTGCCGTCATTGGTATTAGTGACCCCAACAACATCAGTATAAACGATGATTTTCTTAACCCTTATCCTGATTTATTGAAGGTCTTGCCTACCCCTGGCCATACCGAAGACGGCGCTGCTATTCTAGCTGAGGCAAAAGCAGATTTGATTGCTGCTGTAGATTATTATTTTGACGCATTGAACTACATCAGGTCCGAAACCGATCCACAGGAAGACGACTTGGTTTACATCGACCCTAATGATACGTTGCTTTTGGATGCGGTCAACGAAAAATTGACCGCTCTGCGAGACTCTCTAAAAAATGACACCATAATAACATACCCAATGGAAACGACAAAAACATACAACATACGCGACGTTAATTCGGTGTATATAGGCCGATTAGTGTTGGTATATAATTTCACCGGTATCGAAGGAGACGATGGTAGCTTAACATTCATAGGCAGTAATCTTCCCCCCTCGCCCTGGGAGGTCGAATGGTTTGGGGTGGAGGATGTAAACCGCCTTGAAATCGAGCTGGAATATTGTTCAGAGAGCCGGTGGAGAGAAGGATACTTTGAAGGCACTTTAAGTGAGGACGGAAATAGTATAACAAACGCCGCATTCGAATACTGGGGTTACTCCAGCGGTGATATCAACAACCTCTCAGGGCAGCTTATTCAGACTGATGTTTGTGATGTAAATATCAACTTGAATCCTATTTTTGGTTCTTCACCTAATTACCCCGCCCCTGTTAATCCGAGGGACTTACTGCCTCGGTTCGACCGGGAAAATATCCCTGTAACGTGCACATTCGGTCACGGGTTAGGCAACGATGCGACATTGGGTGGAATTCTCCCAGATATGACGCAGCAGGACTGGGCAACATTACTCGACCTTGGTTTTCTCTACGGGGATTCAGATATTGATTGTGATGTAGACCTTGCTGACTATGCTGTTTTCGCCATCCACTGGCTGAATCAAGATTGCACAGAGGAGGATTGGTGTGACAGGGCTGATATTAACCAGAGCGGCGAGGTGGATATTTTCGACCTTGCTATTTTTGCCGAATATTGGCTCGAAGGTACTGAGCCATGAGTTTTTAGGGTGCGATATTCTCGGCGTGCTCGGCGGTAATGCAATTACACTTTTTCGAAAGTGAATCTATCTGCTTTGGCGTCGATTTTTATCGTATCGCCCTCGGCAAATTTCCCTGCCAAAAGCTCCGCAGCAAGTGAGTTTTCTAATCGCTGTTGAATCGTCCGCTTCAAAGGTCTTGCGCCGAAAACGGGGTCATAACCCTCGTCCATAATCTGCTTGCGCGCTTCATCCGTGAATTCAATCCCAATCTTGCGTGCATTCATACGTTCACTGAGGTACCCGAGCTGGATATCAACAATCTTCCTTAAATCCTCCTTTGTGAGCATATGAAAAACGATTACCTCATCGATACGATTCAAGAACTCCGGCTTGAAGACCTTTTTGAGAACGTCTTTAACGTGGGCCTCGATTTCCCAGTCGGCCCCGGACTCTTCAGTCAGCTCCTGAATCTGCTGGCTTGCGATGTTGCTGGTCATAATGATGACAGTATTTTTGAAGTCCACGGTTCGGCCTTTACCGTCGGTTAATCGGCCGTCGTCGAAAACCTGCAACAGCACATTAAAGACGTCCCGATGCGCCTTTTCAATCTCATCTAACAGGACCACCGAATATGGCTTACGGCGAACAGCTTCCGTCAGTCTGCCGCCTTCTTCGTAACCAACGTAGCCTGGCGGCGAGCCTATAAGCCGCGCAACCGAATGTTGCTCCATAAATTCGCTCATATCAATCCGAATCATAGCGTTCGGGTCGTTAAACAGAAAATCAGCCAGCGCCTTGGATAGTTCCGTCTTGCCTACGCCCGTTGGCCCGAGAAATAGAAATGAACCTATCGGCCGGTTCGGGTCACCAAGCCCCGCTCGGCTTCTGCGCACCGCATTGCAAAGCGCCGCAACTGCCTCTTCCTGACCGACAACTCTTTCAGCAATGGCCTCCTCCATCTTCATTAATCGCTCACGCTCACCACTCAATAACCTCGCTACCGGTATTCCCGTCCATTTGGAAACTACCTCAGCTATGTGCTCTTCGGTTACTTCATTCTGGATTATGCCTCTGTCGGATTTGGAAAGTTGCTCTTCTTTTTCCTCTAACTCCTTTTTAAGTTCCGCTATTGTGCCGTATTTCAGACGTGCGGCAGCTTCCAGTTCGCCTTTGCGCTGGGCGTTCTCGAACTGGTTTTGAGCGTCCTCGATTTTCTGTTTCAACTGTTTTATCTGGTCAATTTCACCTTTTTCGCTTTCCCATTGTGCTGTCAGTTTCTTGTCCTGCTTTTGTAGTTCAGCCAATTGCTTCTCGGCTGTTTTCAATCGCTCTTTGCTTGCATTGTCGCTTTCTTTTTTCAGTGCCTCGCGTTCAATTTGCAGTTGAATTATCTTCCTGCGAATGTCATCCAGCTCGGCTGGCAGCGAGTCATTCTCTATCCGCAGCTTTGAAGCCGCCTCGTCAATCAAGTCTATCGCTTTGTCCGGCAGCCATCGGTCGGAAATATACCGGTTCGACAGCGTAGCCGCCGCCACAAGCGCGGAATCCGTAATTCTTACCCCGTGATGGGTGTCGTAGCGGTCTTTTAGCCCTCGCAGAATCGCTATCGTCTCCTCGACGCTCGGCGGGTCTATCATAATCGGCTGAAAGCGCCTTTCAAGCGCAGCATCTTTCTCCACGTATTTTCGATAGTCGTCGATAGTGGTTGCACCGATACACCGTAATTCGCCTCTTGCCAGTGTCGGTTTCAGCAGGTTGCCCGCATCGACCGCTCCCTCTGCCTTACCTGCCCCGACGACGGTGTGCAGCTCATCTATAAAAAGTATTATTTCACCTTTCGCCCCGACTACTTCTTTCAGCACCGCCTTCAGCCGGTCCTCGAATTCGCCCCTGAATTTCGTCCCTGCTATCAGTGCCCCCATATCCAGCGCGATAATCCTTTTATTCTTTAGTCCCGCCGGAACATCACCAGCTACTATCCGTTGCGCAAGGCCTTCGACAATCGCCGTCTTGCCTACGCCCGGCTCGCCGATTAGCACAGGGTTATTTTTTGTCCGCCGGTTGAGTACCTGCATACATCGCCGGATTTCCTCGTCTCTGCCGATGACGGGGTCTAACTTTCCCTTTTGTGCCATCTCTAAAAGGTCTATCCCGTAACGCTCCAGCGCACGGTATTTGCCTTCCGGGCTTTGGTCGGTTATCTTTTCGCCCCCGCGGACGTCCTTCAATGCCTCTTCAATCTGTTTTGGCTCAATTGAATTAAGCCGTAAAATCTCTTTCGCATCGCTTTGCACCGAAGCAAGTGAAAGAAGTAGATGTTCAACGCTCAGGTATTCATCCCCCATTTTGTCAGCCCGGTTTTGAGCATCCAGCACAATCTGATTAAAAGCTGGCTCTGGCATAATCATCCCGCCGCTGCTCTGTCCCTTAGGCAGTCGTCCGAGTTCACTCTCTGTCATATCCTTTAGACGTGATACATTAGCGCCCATCTTCTTTAGCACCATAACCACAACGCCGGTATCATCATCTAAGATGGCGCTCAGTAAGTGCAGCGGTGACAGGACAGTATGCGACTTTGCCATCGCAAGCTGTTGTGCCGTTGCCAACGCCTCCTGCGCTTTTAATGTGAACTTGTCGAATTTCATAGCTCATTCCTTTACTGAGCCCCCGCGTCTTGTTTTCGCCTGAAAACAGCGGGGGCAGCAATCTTTTTAGAGCGATAACAATTATCAACCACGCTCTAATATATTCAATAGCAAACGCTGTGCCCGGACAAGTTAAAATTGTAATTGCAGTAATAATAATCACTTACGATTTATTTCAGTTTTTGACTGTGTGCCAGATTGGCAGGGGGGTTACAAAGCCACGACAGTTATGGAGTGATAATCTTTTAACGACTATTTTGCTGTTACTGCCTTCTGTTCAGATATTTATTTCTTCGTATGCCTTCGGCATACTTTCTGTATGTTTCCTCATTGCAGCCTCGGCAGCACTGCGCAATACGTTTCTGTGCTCTCTGCGGTAAGTCCTTCAATCAAATGCGCAGGTAGGTAGAGAGGAGAAATCCATTTTTGTAAAAATTTTTTTATCTCTTTAACTGAAACGACTTAGCCAAAAACCGCACTTCTAAAAACCCACCTTTTTCGCATCATTCGCGCAAGTTCGTCCAATTATGGGAGAACGATAGACCGTTCTCGAAACCTAAAACTATAAACTATTTAAAGGAATTACTAATGAGCGGTTTCAAATAATCAATTAATACTTAATTTACAATTTACTTCTCTTTTTTCTCTGTGGCTTAAGCAACAGGCACGGAGATTTTCTATTTATAAGGGAAAATTTCAATCAAAATGACAAAAATATGTCAAACGAACCCAATTTTAGAAATACCTGAAATGGTTGTAAGCTCCGCAAATACAATGACTAATAACCAAAAACTTAGAACGGTGAACCGTTTAAAACAAACCCAAACAAACCCAATTTCGATTTGTAAAAATTGGCCATTTTTTTATATTGTCTATTACATCGTATGTTTGGTAAGCTTTTGTTTGAATGGGAGCGTAGTTAAAAGGATTACATGGATGGTAGTTTTGGCAGGGATTGATGAAGCTGGATTCGGGCCGATACTTGGGCCGCTGGTCGTATCATCGAGCGCATTTTCACTTCCAAACCATTTTCTGGCAGCAGACCTCTGGCAGATTTTAAGAAAAAGCATCGGCAGCACACGAAAACATCTTGCAGGCCGGCTACTCATCACCGACAGCAAAAAGGCATACAGCAAACAAAAAGGCATCGGACACCTCCAAAGAACTATTTTGGCCTGTCTTGATTGCCTCGGTAAAAAGCCGGCTACTTTGACGGAACTTCTGACGTTGCTGTCGCCTGATAGCATCGGGCGATTAGGTGATTATCCCTGGCACAGGGGTATCGCTGATTATCGTCTATCGGTCGATGCAAGCGATATGGCGATTGCCACGACGGTATTGAAAGAGGATTTGGCCTCGAACGGCATCGAATTCTTAGAGCTTCGAAGCCGGTGTTTAGATGTTGCGTATTACAACAAAATGGTCGGCAATGTGAAAAATAAGGCCAGCGTTCTTTTTACCGCTGTCTCGCAACTCATAAAGAACGTCTTCGATAATTTCGCCGGCGACTACCTGCAGGTCATAGTGGACAGGCAGGGGGGGCGGGTCCGCTATCGAAGGAGTTTGCAGCGGATGTTTCCCAATATGGAATTGAAAATTCTCCGGGAAGGCTCAGCGGCCAGCAGCTATGAGTTAACAGCCAGGGATAAGCAGATGCGGCTGCATTTTGTGGTCGGAGCAGACCGCAGATTTCTCCCGGCAGCTTTGGCATCGATGGTCAGCAAATATATCAGGGAGCTTCTGGTTGATAATATGAACCGCTATTTCACTGAACTTATCCCGGAGTTGAAGCCGACCGCGGGTTACTGGAAGGACGGCTTGCGTTTTATTGAAGACCTGAAGAAGAATACCCCTCGTGTTACCTTCGACAGCAGCCAGCTCGTCCGTTGTCGATGACCAACTAGTCGTTGCTCTTCACAGCAGCCATGGCGGCAAAGTGGTCGTCAACGAAATCGAAAACCTTATCGAGGCCGGCGACCGTAAAGATGTATTTGGTCATAATGGCAACATTGCAGAGAATAAGCTGACGCTTGTGCTCCTGTTGCAAATTGTGCAGTATCATTAGATTGCCGATGCTTGAAGAATTTATTATCTCGACCCTAAAAAAATCAATCACCACATCGCAGTTGTTTCCGGTGCTGACGATTTCGTTAAGGTTTTTAAGCTCATCCCCTATTTCCGGTTCTTTAGACGGCAAATCGACAAAAAGAACATTTTTTGAGAAACGTTGAATCGCCATTTTAGTTATTCCATTTAACCCAATATGGTTTTACAGTTTTTAACTATTGTATCGGAATAAGTTTCAGCCCGGTTGAGTAAAAAAAGAGGTAAATTTAATCTGCTTGCGAAATGACATACGAGCTTGATGAAACCTAAGTCCTTTACTTACAAATCGTTAGAACTGCGGCGGCACGGAGTTTGGAATGTTTCAATCGAATCAAGACCTCATTGGCCTGGGCTAATGGAAATTCCTCAATGGTGGGGACAATCGGGATTTTAGCGGCTAACGGCAGGAATTCCTCAGCGTCCCGCCGGGTAACGTTAGCAACGCTTTTTATTTCTTTCTCGAGCCATAGGTGCTCGGTGTAATCTAATTTTGGCACGGCTGTCTCTTTGCGAATCGCGTTTATAATTAGCCGGCCGCCTTTATTTAGAACCGCCAGTGCATCACGGACGCACTCCCCGGCCGGCGTAAAATCCATCACCTTGTCTAACTTAGCAGGGGGGTGGTCGCCGGAGCGTCCCGTCCAGACCGCACCCAAACTTTTTGCCAGTTCTGCGTGCTCGGTTGTTTTGGTGAAGACAAAGACCCTGCTGTTGGGGAATTTGTATTTAATTATCTGGATTATGATGTGGGCACAAGCCCCGAAGCCGAACAGGCCAATAGTTTGACCATCGGTGATTTCAGCCAGTCGCAGAGTTCGGTATCCAATTACGCCGGCGCATAAAAGCGGCGCTGCCTGAGCATCGGAAAAACCCGCAGGAAGAGGATAAGCGAAATCCTCGGAGATAACCATATATTCTGCGTAGCCACCGTTGACGTCTTTGCCGGTCCACTCGGCGTGGTCGCAGAGGTTTTCGCTGCCTCTTTGACAGAAATTGCACTTGCCACAGGCTGAATAGAGCCAGGTAATTCCGACACGGTCATCGGTTTTGAATTTGGTTACGGCTTTTCCAATATCGGCCACCATCCCAACTATCTGATGTCCCGGCACTATAGGCAGTTTCGCCGGTTTCAGTCTGCCTTCAATCTCATCGAGGTCGGTATGGCAGACACCGCACACCAAAGTCTTGACCAGAATTTGATTATTACCCGGCGCAGGAATCGGCAAATCGGCTGCTTTCAAAGGCGCCTCTTCAATCGACGATATTTTGTTTAGGACCATCGCCCTCATTTTGAAGTTTCCTGCCTTAGCTGATTTGCGAAGACTTCATAGCTGTCCCGCCCGAAGAGGCAAAAAATGACTTTTTCCAGACCGCTTTTTCCATTGAGATAATCAATGGTTGTTCGCAGCATTATTTTTGCGCATCTTTCGATAGGAAAGCCGAAAATTCCTGTGCTGATTGCCGGGAACGAAATGCTTTTTATATTATTTTCGTCGGCTAATTTCAGCGAGTTTACCGTTGCGTTTTTTAACTTTTCGTCTTCATTTCCTTCGCCCATTTGAGGCCCGACGGCGTGAATTACATACTTTGCCTTCAAATTGCCGCCGGTGGTTTTAACGGCTCCGCCGACAAACGTTCCGCCTATTTTGCTGCATTGTTCCTGGATTTTTGGGCCGCCTTTTCTTCTGATTGCCCCGGCTACGCCACCGCCCAGAATCAGCCGTGCATTGGCGGCATTGACGATTGCCTCGGTTTGCATTTCCGTAATGTCGCCCTCTAAAAGTTCCAAAACGCTCTTTGAAATTTTTATTCTCATAGCATTGACCGCTCTGGAAAACAATAGCTCAGTACAATCCTCAAAGCAAGCACAAAAACTACTTGAGATGATTTCTAAATATAGAAGGTTTAGGGATGAGCGTATAGAAAAGCCCACTGTCCCCCACGAATGGTCAGTCTTTAACGTCTACAGGTTTTTTGAACTTGACCGGGCATCGTCCTCAGAAGGTCATAGCCTTCCCCCCAAAAGTCTTGACCTATTGGCCCTTCTGAGGACGGCAGCCAGGTGTAACTCTACGCAACGGCTCTTCTCCTGTTAAACAGGAAAAGAATAATACCCAAAGCAATCAAACCAACAAGCCCATTGTCGCCTAGGGTCTTAAGTAACGCGGTGAGATTGGCAACAACGCCTCCAAAGAAGGGAACTGTATTGCCGAAAAGGACTTCAATTGCTATCCCCAGGGCAATCAACAACAAAGAAATTTCAGTAATCTCACCAAGCCATCTTTTCAATTCTACCAGAAACTGCATCGTTAATTCTCCTACATAAAAACAAAGAAATTATTGGACATCCTGCCCTCTTTATTCGGCGTATATTTTCAAATTACTTTAGTGTTTATGCCGAAAATGCTTAAACATTGTTTCAGTCAAGAAAATCATCCGTAAAACCTGCATACATAAAGGTGCCGATGGCAAATGTCATAAAAACCGCCTTTTCAGTATTGATAACGCTTATTTTGTTAAACTGAGGGAATTTTTTGCTTGACCTTTTATATTAAAATGGTCTATAATACCTCTGTGTTTAGGCAATTCTTATTGTTTTTCCTACGGATGGGACTAATCGTATTATTTTGGGCCTTTATATGGCGGGTTGTGGAGCCCAGAACACAGCTTATGCGAATATTGAGGGCTGCATTGCTCGTGCTCGGTCTTTTAGGCATCCTAGTCGTGTTAAGGTTGACAGGGTCGTGATTTCAGGGCTGTGCCATTTCTTAAAAAGATAAATTCTTGTTTTTCCTTCTTGCCCCCTCCACATAAATATATTATACTTTACACAGGACAAATAGGGGGTGTGTGCAAACAAGCATTTATGTCTCCAAACAACTTCGAGTAGCCTTATACTCCTCTTCTTCTGGGAGACGTGCTGGCCAGCCAAGTCAAATAAATGGGGGGGTCGCCGTCTCCTTTTTTTTATTGATTTTTCCAGACCCTCCGGTGGTTTCACTGCCAGGGGGCTGCAGGATTAATATACAGCGACAATTTATGGCTTAGCCATTAATTACCGAGCAGAAACATTACCTTCGACTTCGGCGGTTTCGTTCGTACATACTTCTTGTGCGAATCTGCCTTCCGGGCGTCCTTTTCCTTCGGACCTCCCGGATTTCAATTCTTCCCTGCTTTGTCGGCTTTTCTGGAGGAGATTTTTCTCGCTTTCCCTGGTTTATCAGTGACAAGGCGTGGCTGCAGGCATTTCTAATATCAGTTTTACGATTTTTCAGGCCTTGCTCTAAAAGTGCCAAGGCCGGTTTCTTCATCCTGCCTTGCATATTCCTCAGGCCATAAACTGCTGCGATTTTTGCCGTCCTCGGAGAATTATTAAACAAAGCTTCCTTTAGAATGTCTAATCCGTCTTCCTGCTTCCACGACAGATTAAAAGCTGCCCGCCGAGCTGCCGAAACATCATCCACATATAATTTTTCTCTTAGCTGCTCGAGAAGCTTTATGGCCTCTTCATCTTTTTCCCGTCCGGAAGGTTTTCTTTTTTCTAATATCATAATACCACCCATTAATTAAATTCTATCAGCAGGCGCAGGAGGGCTTCTGAACCCCTTTTGTTTCCCCATATGCAGCGAAACAACAAGCATCTTGACAATCCTTTGCCTGGCAAACAGGGCGGGGGTCATTTCCCAAAACTCCCCCAGCCGCCCCATTTTTTATATCCTTATTTTGTCCTCCTCCGAAAACCAGATTCCTTTTGACTTACTACATTATTTCACCGGTTAAATCGGTCCCTCGGCCGGTACTCAACCCAACTTATACAAATTAACAAGGCCAAATTGGGTTGTCAAAAGATTTTTTGAAGAAAAATCCGCCAGCCTTTGCAGATAGGTTCGCTCTTACAAAACCCGATAGGCGGCGGTGGGATTCGAACCCACGAATAACGGTTTTGCAAACCGTCCCCTTTGGCCGCTTGGGTACGCCGCCACTGAAAATCCTGCTTATTTTACTGCTAATCGACGTCTTTTACAATAAACACCCCTGATATTTGGGATTTTTTTGCAACATTTTTGGTCTAATAAGCGTCTTTATTAAGTAGAAAAATCAACGGTGGTGGTACATCTTTAGTATGTAAGTTATTGAATTTAATAGTCTTATTGAAACGCCCGCTGTGCCGATAGGCGAGATGTCGTTTTCGGCGGATGACGGAGCCAGTTTTTAGCTTTTTTCTTATAACCTTTTATGGTATAATGAAATGGATAGGGTGATGGAACTGCATAAAGTGGGGATTTTGATTGAGAAGGGGTCTATGTTCCGCAAATTTCGACCGCTGACACTGTTACTTTACGGCCTGTGCACTGGTGTTATTCTGGGTCTGGCCGGTGCGTGCAGCCCTGCGCACTATAAAACCGACGCCGATAAGGAAGTATATAAGATTATCGACGGCAAATGGAAAGATAGCTACGGCCAAAGAGTGAACTATAAAATCAGCGACGTGGCGCCATCGCCGAATGACGTGCAGATTGAAAACGCCGTGCCGCAATCCGGTGTTATAAGTCTTGCACAGGCGGCTGCTATAGCTACCGCAAATAATCGTGACTATCAAAAGCAGAAAGAAGACCTTTACCTGATGGCACTTGATTTAACTCTCGAACGTTACGGCTTTGCAATGCAGTGGTTCGGCACTTTTGACAGCAAATACACGAGAGGTCACGGCAGCAGCAGTGCTGCCGGGGATGATAATGAAGAATGGCTGTCCCACAATGCCGACCTGGGTTTTAACCAGTTATTGGCCGATGGTGCCCAGGTAAGCATTGATATAGCATACGATTGGCTGCGTTATCTTACCGGCGACCCTCGTGCGTCGATAGGTTCTGTCCTGAGCGCCACCGTAACGCAGCCGTTGCTGCGAGGCGCCGGCCGAAGAATAGCGCAGGAGAACCTGACTCAGGCGGAGCGGAATGTTTTATACCAGATACGTTCATTCAACCGTTACCGTCAGCAGTTTGTGGTTTCAATCGTAAATGACTATTATCGTGTTTTGCAGCGGAGAGACGCGGTAACGAACGCAGAAAGCAACTACAAAAGGCGGGTTGAATCAAGGCAGCGGTTGGAAATGGAGGCCGATGCCGGCCGGACGAACCGCTTCGAAGTTGACCAGGCAAAACAGCGTGAACTGGACGCAATGGATAGTTACGTGCGGGCGCAGCAAAGTTATCAGCAGGCGCTCGATGAATTCAAGATAAGTTTAGCTTTGCCCACTGAGGCCAAAATAGAGCTTGACCAGAATGAGCTGAGAGCGTTGGAGGAGGTCGGCGTGAGCCGGCCCGATTATACAGCGGATGTGGCAATCGAGACGGCATTGCTTCAGCGCCTGGACTTAGCCACCAGTATGGACAGGATTGATGATGCTCTGCGTAAAGTTATGGTGGCCGCCGATGGGCTTGGCGCCGAGTTAAATCTGGTCGGCAGTATGAATGTTGGGTCGACTCCCCCGACCGATTATAGCAGGCTGCAATTTCATCGGGGCACTTATGAGCTGGGTTTTGAAGCCGACCTGCCGTTGAACCGAAAAGAAGAGCGCAATATATATCGTGAGGCACTGATAACCCTGACACAGCAGCAGCGACAGTATGAAAATGATGCGGACACAGTTAAGCTGGAGGTACGCCAGGCATATCGCAACCTTGAGCAGGCGGCTGAAAGCTACCGCATTCAGAAAAATAGTTTGGATTTAGCCCAGAAGCGCGTCGAGAGCACTTCACTGCTGCTGCAGGCGGGGCGGCTGACCACTCGTGATTTGCTGGAATCACAGGACGCCCTGTTACAGGCCCAGAACAATCTTACAGCTGCTTTGGTGGACCATGCAATTGCGAAATTGAGCTTTTTCCGGGATATCGGTATCTTGCAGGTCAGACCTGACGGGATGTGGGTACAACAGGAAGCAGGGAATCGGGAGAACAGGGTATCAGAGGACCAGGATATCGAGGAATTAGGAGTGCTGGAATTAATAGGTTCCTAAGCTTGTCTTAAAATCATATCTTGAGATTTTTTTGTTCCATATCCGGTGTTGTGGAGTTAGATGGTGAAGCTCCACGGCCTTATACCCGTGACTTTCTGCGAAAGCAGGTAAAAAATTTTTTGAAAAACATAAAAAAATATTGACAGACAGTAATAACTACTATATAGTAGCTACTATGCTAATGTGATAGCTGCCTGTAAGATTTGGGCAGTGGATGCGAGCGGGATATTCTAACCGCTAAAGCGAAAAAAAGGGAAACTGCCGCTCGAGTCGTTGCTTACCAAAATTGGTGTTGTTAGCAGGGTTCCCATTAGGGGCAACCCGGTTATAGGGCGGGACAAGACCAGTTTTGGATTCCGATGATGGAGCCGTCGGAGGAGGGCGGCTCCCTTTTATTTGTGCACACCTCAACGGGCTTGCTTTGTGAGTTGCTTCGCAACGGGATGGCCTGCCGGTGACGACAGACAGGGAAACAAACTTCACAATGAACCTATGGACTCCCTGCGGAGAAAGCGATATAATGCTCCCATCTGAAATATAATTAAGGAATGAATTACAGTGGGAAATATAGATACTTTCCGGATAAGGTGCCGCGAGGCAGGGCTGAAGGTAACGCCGCAGCGGGTAGCAGTTTACAAGGCGCTGGTTGAGTCGAAAGAGCATCCCTCAGCCGACGTTTTATGGCGTAAATTAAGGAAAACTTTTCCCAATATCTCATTAGATACAGTTAATAGGACCCTTTTGACCCTGGCAGAAATTGGTGCGGCCTTTATCGTTGAAGGTTCGGGCGACGTTAAAAGGTTCGATGGCTGTCTTGAAAACCATCAGCATTTCAAATGCTTAAAATGCAAAAAAATCATCGATTTTCATCATAAGCCGTTTGATAATATCACTGTGCCGAAGGACATCAGCGAAAAATACACCGTATTGAAAAAAACAGTATACTTGGAAGGTATCTGCGATTTGTGCAGAAAACGTCGCACGTGACCCACCCACGAGAGACGAAAAATATGGCAACGATTAATGAGGATTTTTTGAAACTGCAGGCGGGCTATTTGTTCCCGGAAATCAGCAGGCGCATTCGCTCCTTTCAGGTCCAAAATCCTGGCGCAAAAATAATCAGTCTGGGTATTGGTGATGCTACTCAACCTCTGGCCCCGGCCGTTGTCGAAGCGATGAAAAAGGCTGTTGTCGATTTGGGTAATGGTGCTACCTTCCGCGGCTATGGGCCGGAGCAGGGCTATGATTTTCTAATAGATGCGATAATTAAAAATGATTTTAATTCTCGCGGCATCGACTTGGGTAAAGATGAGGTTTTTGTCAGCGACGGCACCAAGTGCGACACGGGCAATATTCAGGAAATATTCGGCTTAGATAATATTATTGCCGTGACCGATCCAGTGTATCCGGTGTATGTTGATACCAATGTGATGGCGGGCAGGACGGGTGGGGCCGATGAAAACGGCCAATATGCCAAAATCATTTATATGCCCTGCACCGCGGAGAATAATTTTGTTCCGAATATACCAGAGCAGAAAGTAGACATTGTTTATCTTTGCTTTCCGAATAATCCTACCGGAGCGGTGGCTTCTAAGGAAATCTTGAGCAAGTGGGTCACTTTTGCCCGCAGCAACAAGGTTGTCATATTTTTCGATGCTGCTTACGAGGCCTTTATTACCGATACGCAGATTCCTCATTCGATTTATGAAATTGAAGGGGCGAAAGATGTAGCGATAGAATTTCGCAGCTTTTCTAAAACAGCCGGCTTTACCGGCGTCAGATGCGCCTTTACCGTTGTGCCGAAGCAACTGAAGGCCTATGCAAAAGACGGCAGGGCGGTCGAAGTCAATTCGTTATGGCATAGGCGGCACTGTACTAAATTTAACGGCGCCTCGTATATATCACAGGCTGGCGCTGCTGCCGTCTATACAACCGAAGGCAAAAAGCAGTGCCGAGAGATTATTGATATTTATATGGCTAATGCCACTGTAATCCGCGAGTCGCTCACCAAACTCGGCTACGATGTTTATGGCGGAGTTAATGCGCCAATTATCTGGATGAAGACGCCTGCTGGTGTAAGCTCGTGGGATTTCTTCGACCGCCTTCTGCAAAAGGCAAACGTGGTCGGCACGCCCGGCGCGGGCTTCGGGCCATCGGGTGAAGGATACTTCCGACTTACGGCCTTTGCCAGACCGAATGATGTCAAAGAGGCTATGCAGCGATTTGCCGCCGTTTAATAGATAACAAACCAATTACGAGCATCAAATATTATACGATGACAATTGCATATATTGGACTGGGCAGCAATTTAGGGGATAGAGAAAGCTTTATTCATAAAGCCCTTAAAATGCTGGCCGAAACTGAAGATACAAAAGTTGCCCATGTCAGCGACATCATCGAAACCGCTCCGCTCGGCGGCGCCAATCAGCCCCCGTACTTAAATGCAGTGGCCCAGATTGAAACCATCCTAACCGCAGAAAATTTGCATAGGATACTACTCAACGTTGAGGCTTCGCTTGGCAGAAACAGGAAAGAAAAATGGTCGTCGAGGACCATTGATTTGGACATTTTGCTTTTCGGTGGGGAAATTATAAATAGCCCCGATTTAACTATTCCGCATCCACAGATGCACTTGCGCTCATTTGTGCTCAAAGGACTGTGCCAGCTTGATGCCGATTTGCTGCATCCTGTTATAAAAGAGCCGATGAAAGAGTTAGCAGACCGGCTCGATAACACAGATTTTGTGCTTAATCCCAAACTGCCGCAGCTTGTCAGCGTGGCGGGCGTTATCGGCGTGGGAAAAACCACCTTGGCCGAAAATCTGTCGAAAATACTCTCCTGCAAATGTATCTTTGAACCTTACGACAAAAATCCTTACCTGTCGGATGTTTATGCTGGCAAAAAAGAGCTGGCTCTGGACTGCCAACTGTTTTTTCTGACCAGCAGGGTTGCCCAGTTAAATCATCACAGCTTAAAAGCAGGCGAAATGGTATTCGCTGATTATGTGTTCGATAAGGAGCTGATTTACGCAAAACAACTGCTGAATGCTGAGCAGTTCGCATTATACCATGCGATTCATAAGCAAATAATATCTGATATTGCAACGCCGGTTTTGGTAATATACTTAACGGACTCCGTGGAAAATTGTCTGGAGCGGATTCACAGGCGTAATCGTCCATACGAGCAGAAAATCCAGCCGCAGTTTTTGGATTCTCTCAGCCGCGGCCACGAAAAACTCTTTGCAGACTGGAAAAGGAGCCCGGTTATCCGATTGTCGAGACTCGAATTCGATTATATGCAGGATGAAAATATCCGGCGTTTGGCAAATCAAATAAGAAGTTATATCGCGATATAATGAAAGTTGCAAAAACAATAGAAGCGGTCAGAAAACTGGTAAAAGCCGCTCGCAGAAAGGGGAAAATAATAGGCTTTGTACCTACGATGGGGGCGCTGCATATCGGCCATATTTCACTGATTAAAAAAGCAAAGCAGCAAACCGATTTCGTCGTCGTCAGCATCTTCGTCAATCCCACACAGTTCGGGCCGAGCGAGGATTTCAAGAAGTATCCGAGGCCGATTAAGAGCGATTTGGCTATATGCAGAAAGGCCGGTGTCGATGTGGTTTTTGCGCCAACGGCAAAGCGGATGTACCCACAGGAAAACCTTACCTGGATAGATGTTGAAAAGCTAACAGAACCTCTCTGTGGAAAATTCCGGCCGGGGCATTTCCGTGGCGTCGCCGCTGTTTGCACCAAGTTATTTAATATTGTCGCACCTGATATAGCATTTTTCGGCCAAAAGGACGCCCAGCAGGCAATTGTCATAAAGCGGGAGGTTACTGATTTGAATATGCCTCTGAAAATTGTTGTCTGTCCCACCATCCGTGAGCCAAATGGTCTGGCCGTAAGCAGCAGAAATCAATATCTAACTTATCAGCGAAGAAAAGACGCAGCTTACATTTACAAAGCACTGAAAAAATCAGAGAGTTTAGTTAAAGCAGGCACCAAAAAGAGTAAAACGGTCATCAGCGAAATGAAAAAAGTATTGAAACAGGTGCCGTCAATAAAAATAGAATATATCAGCATCGTTGACGCCGAAACTCTACAGAGTCTTGAGAAAGTTACTGGAAAGGTCTTAATAGCAGTAGCGGTCAAAATCGGCTCTACTCGATTGATTGACAACATTCTGGTGGACGCGAAGAGTCGATAATATATAATATAAGTTATGTTTGTGAAGTTATTAAAAAGCAAGTTACATTGTGCAACGGTTACCGAGGCCAAATTGCGCTACCCCGGCAGCATTGCTATAGACTCAGCGCTGATGAAAGCGGCCAATATTTTGCCCTATGAGGTCGTTTTAATCGCCGATTTGAATAACGGTAATCGCCTCCAGACTTATGCTATCGCCGCTGAGGCAAAATCGGGCAAAATCATAATCCTCGGACCTGCCGCAAAACTGGTAAAAGCAAAGGACACTATTACTATTTTCAGCTTCGGATACTATACACCGGCGCAGGCCCGGAAACTTAAGCCGAAGATTATTATTCTCGGCAAAAATAACAAAATAAAAAACAACAGTTAGGAATCTGTGCCCGTTAACTCGCACAAGGCACGAGAGACGAGTCAAGGACGAAATGCATCCTGAACTTTTTGAGATACCTTTCATACATTTGACCGTAAAAAGTTACGGCACAATGATGGTCATCGCATTTCTTGTAGCGATTTCTTTGATAAGACGTCTCAGCCGTAGTTTCACACCCGACCCGCAGTACATAACTAATGCAGCTCTTTATTCACTTATCGCCGGAGTAGTGGGTGCACGTCTTTTTTATGTAATCCATTATTTTGATCAGTTTCAGGGGCGATTTCTGTCCGTCTTTGCCATCTGGGAAGGGGGGCTTGAGCTTCTTGGCGGGGTACTTTCAGCCATTGCCGTTATCGGTTTTTACTGCTGGTATCACAAACTTCCAGTTCGGCGTTATCTTGATATCCTGGCTATCGGTCTGATGCTGGCGCTTGTATTTGGCAGAATCGGCTGTTTTCTAAACGGTTGCTGCTTCGGCAAGCCCACAAACCTGCCCTGGGGCGTTCGCTTCCCTTACGGCTCATACGCCTACAGCAGTCAGGTATGTCCGGACCTAAAAAGGAGCCGTCCTCAACCGCAGTTAAAATTGCCCGATGAATTTTACGACTATTATTACGAAAATGGCAAGATGTCCCACTCTTTAAAACCGTATAAAGATTTAACCGAAGACCAGAAAGAATGGCTTGAAGAAAATGACAAAAAATGGTCTTTGCCTGTTCACCCGACCCAGTTGTACTCATCAGTTAATGGTGGTATTTTGGCCCTCATATTATATCTATTCTGGCGAAGAAATCAAAAAGCCAGCAGTGGAAAGAGGCTGTTCACCAAGCCTGGTTGCACATTCGGCTTGATGTTCATAATTTACGGCATTAGCCGGTTTTTTATAGAATTTATCCGCGATGACAATCCATTTGAATTCGACAGCTTAACAATCTCGCAGAATCTTGGCATCGCTATGGTAGTGTTCGGCATGCTTTTGATGGTAATATTTGAAAAAATGAAACCCGATAAGATTGTGAGCAGAGCGAAGTAACCTCGTATTTAACCCCTCGTCTCACGGGGGCTTATTTTCAGATTGAACATTTCGCAAAATTGATGATATTATATAAAAAGCAAATATCCGGTATCGGGAATCGAGAATATGGGTCTTTACGATAGAGATTACACTCGGGCAAACTTTCGGTCTCAATTTCACAACGCTCCACAGATGCGTCTTGGCTTTCCGCGGGTCTCTTTGATAGTAAAATACCTGCTGATTATCAACATAGCTGTTTTCTTCGTGTCCACGCTCATAACCTCGGTTGGGGGTTTTCTTTTTTCGTGGTTCTCCCTGTATCCAGCCACCTTCGGCTTGTCTATGCAACTCTGGAGGTTGATAACATACCAGTTTCTACATGCCGACATCTGGCACATTATCCTTAATATGTGGGCTCTCTGGATGTTCGGCCCAACGCTTGAACGACACTGGGGCGGCAAAAGATTCTTAACATTTTACCTTTTTTGCGGGGTAGCAGGGGGGCTGTTCTATCTTCTGCTGGTGACCGTTAATTTTCTGCCGGCTTTGCCTATGGTAGGGGCCTCCGGTGCCATACTTGGTGTCTTTGCTGCCTGTGCAATTCTTTTCCCGAATGTTTCTGTGTTTTTATTTCCCATCCTAATGCCGATACCGATAAGAGTCGCTGCAATAGGAGTCACCTTGATATACATTTTACTTGTGTTAACCAGAAGCGCAAACGCTGGCGGACAAGCCGCCCATCTGGCAGGAATGGCAGCGGGCGCAATTTATATATTCTCGCAGTCCTGGCGAGCCAAGCTCGGATTTAAAATCCAATCCAGTCGCCTGCAAAGGAAAATAGCCGCAGAACGCAATCTGCAAGTGGAACTTGACCGTATTCTGCAAAAGGTCCACGACTCCGGCATCCATAGCCTGACGCCAAAGGAGAGAAAGACGCTCGAACAAGCAACCGAAGCTGAGCAGAAGCGCGGCAGATTATAAAAACAAAGCCTTACGAAAAACCCGTAAGGCTTTGCCCGCCCTTAATAAGTTACATCCTTGCCTCTTGGCGGAGCGCATTTACCACATGAACTTGTCGCTTTTGCCGAGTAATTCCTCGATGCGTGCCTTTACACTGTCGTCTTTGAACTTGGTGTCTTTCCACTTCTCCATCTTAGCTTTTCTTTGCTCGACATCGTTTTTCAGCCGCTCGAGTTTTTCAAGCAGTTGTTCGTACTCTATTTGCTTTCGCTCTATAATCGCATCGAATCTGTTGTTGAGGACCTCTTTCAAGTCCTTGACTAGTTCTTCCTTATCCTTATCACCTGCGGCCTTGATTTCTTCAAGCAGCTCATCCTGTTGTTGTCTTAGCTCTAAATCTTTCTTGAGCACCTCAGCTAATCGAGGATTTTCCCTTGCTGCTTCTGCGATTCTTCCGTACTTTTTTAAGCCGAGCCCGAATTCTTTCCAATATTTGTGCCAATTACCGTTCTGTTCAGCCAGTTTTTTTGCTTCCTCAAGTTGTGTCGCTGCGTCAGTGTAATTTTCCTTCAGCCATTCGAGATATTTATCATATCTCCAGTGCATACCCATCTCAGGCATAATATGACCGGGACCGAAGGGCTCACCATGCTTTTGCATACCCATCCCCGGCGGCGTAGGCATACCATTGGGGCTGGGCATAGGACAGGGCGTAGGCGGCGCATTACCGGGACCAAACGGCTCCAGCCGCTTTTCTACATGCTTCCCGAATTTTCTGCCGAACTGTTCCCGCATAACCTTCCTGAGCTCGGCTTTGAACTTTTCAGGGTCTTTCTCCTGCAACTGTTTTAACTCTTTTGCTTTATTCGGCTCGGCCTCCGCCAGTCGATTCATTATGTGCTCGATTTTTTCCTCAGTTAGTCCAAACCGTCCAGGCCTTCCTTTTGCTGTGTCTTCAGACCAGATATCCTCTTCCTCTGCAACGCCGCCGGGGGGAGGAGGAAGAGGCTCGGTCGATTTCACTTCCTCTTTATTTACATCCTCTGCAGCTCGGCAGTATAAGGTGGTTGTGGATAATACCGCTGCCATTGCCAATACTAAAATTATTCCATATTTCGTTTTCATTTTTTTACCCTTTCCAAAAATCGCTGTTAATTTCCATCAATTCCGTTTCTATTTCCAGTTCTGTTATGGCTTCATAGTCATTGCTGCCATTTTCGCCCAATCGCATAGCAAGCAGGTCGCTTTCAATTTGTTCGACCTCAGCAACTAAGGTCGCTGACTCTGCACTATCGTCAGCCAAACATTCGCTCTCCCAAACCGCCTTTGGTATTATTGAGCTGCTGACAGGTCTTTCAGGTTGAACTGTTTTTGTTTCAAATAATTTTACGCTTATAATCGCGATGATAATAAATCCCGCAGCGACAGCCATCGTCTTGTAGACTGTTCTTCTAAAAGCATTTTCCTTTTTGCGCAGCAGACTTGCAGCAATTTCAGCCTTTATATTGGCTATAAGCTCGCTATCGGGCTCGGGCGCAGCAGACTCGCGAAGAATTCGCTCACCTTTCTGGATATCCTCGACAGCTTGCTCAGCCTGCTCAGAGTTGAGGAATTTTTCAAATAAGTCCTTTAGATTTTCTTCCGCTTCACCGTTCATAGTCATTTCTACTCCATCAGCTTTTGCAGTTTCTTCAGCCCTCGGTGTAGTTTTGACAATGTGGTTCCTATCGGCTCGGACCGCATCGCCGCTATTTCCTTGAAGCTGGCCTGTGAATAAAAACGCAGCATAATCAATTCCCTCGTATCTGTATCAAGCCTGTTGAGTTGTGTCTGCAATTCGTCGATTTTCTCGCTGTCGGACTGTTTGGCCTCTATTACTTCTGATTCAAGCTGCCTTTTTCGGGCTTCGAATGTTTTTTTCTGTCGCTGCTTATCTCTTAAATAATCGTAGAAGATATTAGATGCTGTTTTGAACAGCCAGCTTTCGAAAGAACCGCCCTTAAAGGAGCTGATTTTCTCCACCAATTTGACAAATAGCTCGCTCAGCAAATCATCGCTTGTTTCTCTATTGCCCGTTAATCGGTAAAAATAACCATAAACCCGGCTTGCATAAATATCGACCATCTCTGAAAAGTTTTCAGCGTCACCGGACTTACAGCCGCTTATTATCCGGGCTAAATCGTTGTTTTTAGCCATATTTAAGCACTTTTACGCAAGTAAAGACGGTTTTTTGAACGGATTTATTGCATAAATGTAAAAAACTATTATTCTGTGTCTTTATGTCTGTCATAGGTATTAAAACAAAAAATACCTGGTCTGCTAAAGCTAAACGGACAGTCACCAGTGTTTTACCGGTTGACAAGAACCGTAAAGGCAGTTGTAGCCGTTGCGGAGCGTGCTGCAAACTGCCTAACCTCTGTCCTTTTTTGGGCGTTGACAAGCAGGGCCTGTGTACCTGCAAAATCTACTGGTTACGTCCTCTTAACTGCCGAAAATATCCTCGCAGCAAATCGGAGCTTATCACGGCCGAGTCCTGCGGCTACAGGTTCGATGAGACAAAGGACTAAAACAGCACCGTTCAATCGAGGGTTTCCCCGAAATCGTTTTCTCCCTTTTCCCCTTCTTCTTCCTCGTCAATTTTCCAGCGTTCGGATTCGTCTATGCCGTCGATTTCGCGTTTCATATACTTGAAAATTTTATCCTGCAATGGTGCCAATTTTTCATACCACTTAAGCATTCCTTTATAACTGGCTACCAGCATATCAAGACGGATTAGCTGCCATTTGGCTATACACTCCGGTTCCTTGATATTAGTGAACGGGTCGCATTTGAAGGTTCTTCTACCGTCGGGACTCATCTCACAAAATTCACAATCTTTACATTGAATCATTTTTGCACCATGCCCTGAGTCGGCAAAAATCTAAAACAAAAAATTTACACTTTTCATCCTCTTTACTTTTACACTATAATACCATATATTTCGAAGAGTTAAAAGTATTTTGGAGCAAAGATTTCTGGTTCGTGGAGAAATAAATGGGAAAGCCGAGGCGAAGACGCAAAGTGGGCAGTAAAAAAAGACACTCCCGCTGGAAGGTGCGACATAAAAGATAAGCGGATTATCCGTCGTGCATATTGAGCATTGCGTAAAGTGTGTATGGTTTTATTCACCTGCGGCGGGATGTTTGCGCAATACGCGATACGATAAATGAAACACTTTAATATAACCTTCAAACCTGATGGCAGACAGATTTCTATTCATGAAGGTGCAACACTTCTCGATGCTGCAGGTCAGGCCGGCATAATCTTAAATACTGTTTGCGGCGGTAAGGGTATCTGTAAAAAGTGTCTGGTGAACCTCGCCCCGGATGGCCGGGGAGTTCTTGCTTGTCAGTATCACGTCGATAGCGACCTTGTAGTAACAGTTCCTTCATCCTCGCGATTCTTTGAGCACAAAATTTTAACTGAAGGTGTTGCTCCTCAAGCTGAAATTCAGCCCGACATATATAAAAAATATCGCAAATTCACTTCCGACGGGAAAATCTTCGGCGTCGCAGTTGATATCGGCACAACTACCGTCGTCGTAAAACTGGTCGATATGGTAAATGGGCAAACTCTGGCAACCCAGGCTGACCTCAATCCACAGGCTCGTTTCGGTGATGACGTTATCAGCAGGATTAACTATGCCCAAACCGACGGAAAGCTGGCAGAGCTGCACAAAGCAATAATCGACTGTATAAATGAATTGATCGCTAAGCTTTGTGCTCAGGCATCCATAGATACTAAACAAATATATGAAATGTGCGTTGTCGGCAACACGACTATGAATCACATTTTTTTGAAGTTGCCTGTGGTTCAGCTTGGCCAGGCGCCCTACAAGGCCTTTTCTCTCGATGCAAGAGACCTCTCTCCTGAAAAGATGGTCCTGCAAATAAACCCTGCCGGCAATATCCATACCGTTGAGAACATAGCTGGCTTCGTCGGCTCAGATACCGTCGCTGTTGCGCTTGCGGTGGATATAAGCTTGACCGATGAAATGACGTTGGCAGTTGACATCGGCACAAACGGTGAAGTTGTGCTTGGTGATAAAGATAAACTCTACGCCGCAAGTTGTGCCGCAGGCCCAGCCTTCGAAGGTGCTCGTATAAGCTGCGGCAGCAGGGCGGCCGAAGGCGTGATACAAGCAGTGGTCATAAACGGGACTGATTTGGACCTTGATGTAATAGGAAATCGCCCGCCTCGCTCTGTATGCGGCAGCGGTCTTATAGACGCAGTTGCAGTATTGTTGGATTTGGGTATTATTGACCCAACCGGTCGTTTCACCAATCCGACTAAACTTCCGCCGGCTATTCGCTCACGAATTATTCAACAGAACGGCCAGCCCGCTTTTCGTCTTGCTGACAAGGTAATTCTCACTCAAAAGGATATTCGTGAAGTTCAGCTTGCAAAAGCTGCTATTCGGGCAGGGGTGAAACTTCTGCAGAAAAAAGTCGGCATCGAAGATGACGATATAAAACAAGTCCTTTTGGCGGGCGCATTTGGCAATTATATCCGTCGTGAAAGCGCATTGCGAATAGGTCTGCTGCCGAATCTGCCGCTTGAGCGCATTCATTTCATCGGCAACGCCGCCGCCTCTGGCGCAGAGATGATTCTCTTGAGTAGTGATTGCCGAACACAGGCAGAAAAACTGGCTCGAAAGATTGAGTACGTCGAAATCGCCCACGAGGAAGAGTTTGAGTCAGTTTTCGCTGACTTGATGTCGTTTCCGGGTTAAATCCACACGTCTCAGCCGTAAAGAAGCTGCTCTGCGTTTAGAGGTAGGTAGAAAATGGCCTCTTCAGTCCTTTTTTTAAGGAGGGGTGAGGTTTGACTGAAGAGGCACAAGCATCAGTGTGCATATTAAGTGTCGCTGAGAAGATGAACTATTACGGTTTTTTTGAGAATTTCATTCATACTTAAAAATTACGGCGGTACAAGCAAGGATAGCCGCCCCGCCGCCGCGCGGGGCGGTTCCCGCATAACCGAGTCAGTGTAAGTCAAACCCGGCGGTTCAGTAATCTTTAAAATCTCTCATCCATTCCGGCCAGTCGCTTGGCTGGACGCCACCGCAGGTGGTCCACGGGCCGCAGGTGTCGAACGTTCGACTGTGCTTAAGCGTCCAGAGCTCCTTAAGGCCTACTTTTCTGGCGGAGAAATCCAAAAAAACAGCGTTGATATACCCCATATGTCGATTAATGCATATCCACTTCATCTCATTGCCAGAGAAGTCGCCTTCGTATGCGGGCGGGGTGGCGGTGGCGGTTACCCAATAATATATAAACATACAATCCATAAGCACAGGGGCTTTATCTCCATCTTTTACATCTGTTCGCCTCCAGAAAGCCGGGTCCGCTCCCATTGTACCGCCTTTCATATTCTCGATATAGCGATTCATACCGTAGCTGCCGGTATAAGTTGAACCTTCCCCTGGAATCGGATAGTATGCCGGATCCCACGAGCCAAAATTTAAGTTCCAGGTGCCAAACGTACCTGTCATAAGATTGGGATTGGTGGCTGTCGGGCAGAAGCGCATCATCGGGTCGTTGTAATATGGTTTATAGACCAGCTGCCACATCTTTCTATATCCTGCACTGGTCCCAATCTCCCTGCCATGGAAGAAGCCATCGTTGTCGGCGGTGTAGGCCTGGAAGATTTGTCCCCATTTATGGAGATTAGAGAAGCAGACGGCCTCTTTGGCCCGCATTCGGCCGCCTTCGCTAATGGCTGCGATATTGACCAGAAGAAAAATGAAACAAACCAGAACAACGATAATGTCTTTTTTTGTAAGGATATTTCCGGGTTTCATAATTTTTTTACTCCTTATTTAACCACCGGTTTGCCAACTGCGCTAAGTCGGCGAAATCGACATATAAGTCTTTATCTAAATCACCTCTAAGATCTATCTGGTCACCCCTGTAATTACAGGGCGGTCCAGAGTCTGTGCAGTCGAGCCAATCGGCGGTCAATACGGCAAGGTCGGTATAATCTATTGTTCCGTTGCCGGTTAAGTCTTCGAGCCGGTGCAGGGCCCATTCCTGTCCCTGGCAATTACGTCGGCTAATAGCCCAAACGGTATTGTTGGCATCGCTGACTATTATTGTGCGGCCTATTGTTATAGTCGGGAAACTCAAGCTGCCAAAACCTTCGAATTGAGCGACTTGCAGGCCATCAGGGTCAACGACATAAAGCCGAGCATCGTCGCAGGCGGCGTAGATAAGGCCGTTGCTGCCGACGGTTAATGTAAAGCCGCCTATTATCCCCAGCTTAGTCACCCACTTGATAGTTCCATTTGGGTTAACAGCCCTGAGATACGGGTCGTTGAGACTTACATAGATTGTGCCATCAGGGGCCAGGGCCGGCTTTGACCAGGCTGAACCACTCACGTGATACAACACAATTTCAGGGTGGCTTGGATATGGTAAATATGGCTCAAACCAGCCGGAGCAGGGGTCAGCCAAGTTTGTCGACCAAATTATATTGCCGTCCTTCGGGTTGATGGCGTACAGATTGGGGTCATACAGCAGGGTTTGATATATAGTGCCGTCTTTGGCAATAACAGGCGAGGCGAACGGCCAAGGTCTTCTGCCGTACAGCCTACAGGGGTCTGAAAAATTACAGTTCCATTTTATGCTGTCGTCGTCCGAGTCAAGTGCGTAGAGGTTTGGGTCATATATTCCGGCGATATGAAGGACACCATTGCGGTCTATTGCAGGAGAGGCAAAAATGGCGCCGGTGGTTACAGCAGATAAGCTATCAGTTTCAAAGGTCCACAGTTCGCTGCCATCACGGCCCAATGCGTAAAGTGTGCCATCCACCGAGCATACGAATATCTGAATCGGCTGTTCCCAGGGCGGATAAGGCCAGGGGAACGGGTTGTCGAATAAGACAACGGGAGATGAATATACAGGCCCATCGGTAGTATGCGTCCAGAGCAAACGGCCAATTCTATCAATTGCATATAACTTTCCATTTTCAGCACCGACGTATACATTGCCGCTGCGGTCTACGGCTGGTGAGCAAACGAGTGGAGAGTTGGTATCGTAGGCCCACAGTAATTTGCCAGCGTGGTTAAGTGTGTATAGTTTTCCATCTTCGCAGGGGATGTGAACCCTGTTATTGAGGCCGATGGTAACACCTGCGGTTACCGGGCCTCCGGTCTGGAACTGCCATTTAACACAGCCGTATTTTGGTCCGAACTTTCTGTGGGGGTATCCCGGCCACCACGGATAAGGCGGCCAGCTGCGATAGGGCTGAATTGTAAATGGTCCGCTTTCGATGCAAGTAAGATTAGGAACAGGGGTATTAGGCTCAACTAAAACGAGGCACTTGTTGGAGTCAATCGGCGGCTTATGACGGAACCGTGGGAATTGAGAACTTGGCAGATGCCAGATGAAGCTGCCTGTATCAGGGACGTTATCAATCTTTATCCAGTCGGCGCCATTATTAATGCTGTAGAAAATGTCAACCGTGCCTGTTATGCCGTAACTATCCCAATTGATTTCGTGAGTACTGCCGCCTGTCCAGACCTCGCCGCCTTTGGGTTTGGTTACAACTATTATTGCGATTTCAACCTCATCAGCGCCCATATCAACGTATCGGCCCATCAGGCGGGGCTGACCATCGATATCAACATCGCCTGCGTGGCAGGTATAATGTGGGTCTCCAGTATCGACACAGGGCGAGGTGAAGGGCAAATGATAATCGCCGTCGGACCAAACCCAGAAGTCATCATCGTAGTATTCCGGCGTGTTGTTATCATCCCAATATCCTGAGCCGAGGGCGATAAAACAGGGGTCGTTGTCAATGTTGAAATCAATTCGACCGAATTGGATATTCGCATCGTCGGGATTATAGTTTTGGATACAACTGAACGATACATTTAGCTGTCCACCGTCACAATAAACTTGCGCAGATTGACTTGTGCCGCTACTGTCGGCGTTACCCCAAATAATGCTGTTTGTTACGAATATTGATCGATTGAAGAATATTCCGCCGCCGTGGGCATAAGTCGAGTTGCCGCTTATCGTACAGTTGGAAACCTTTAAGTAGTCAGCGAGGCAATATATTCCGCCGCCATCGCCGTATCTGGCAAAGTTACCGGTAATTATGCAGCTGGTAATGACAGGGCTGCTACTATAGTAGCAGTATATTCCACCGCCATTGCCGCCCCCAGTTGCTACATTGCCTGTGATTGTGCAGTTTGTAATCTTTGGGTTGCTTTCATAACCGGAGCAGTATATACCGCCGCCGTTATAAGCCGAGTTACCTGTGATTGTGCAGTTGATAATTGTGGGGCTGCTCTCATAGTAGCAGTATATACCGCCGCCGTAATAAGGAGCCGAGTTACCGGTTATAGTGCAGTTGGTAATCGTAGGATTGCTCCTGTAATAACAAAATATGCCGCCGCCTGCATTCCATCTATTCCCTGCTTGGTTACCGGTTATTATGCAATTGGTAATCGCTGGGCTGCTGTCTTCACATCCGATTCCGGAACCGGAGTTGCCGCTGATAATACAGCCGGCAATCGTTGGGCTGCTGCCGTCGCAACTGATACCGCAGCCGCCGTTGTCGCTGATGGTGCAGTTTGTAATTGTAGAGTTGCTCTCGTAAATACAGAAGATTCCGTTGCTGCCATTGTCGCTTATAGTGCAATTTGTAATTGTAGGGCTGCTATAATAACAGTATATTCCTTTGTCTATGTTGTTGCTTATGGTGCAGTTTGTAATTGTAGGGCTGCTGCCGGGATAGCAGCCGATTCCGCCGTCATAAGCGTTTGTATTTGTAATGGTAAAGCCGTCAAGAACGGAATTGGCGCCTTCTCCGTTTACGAAGTAAAAGGCGGCGTAATGACCGTTGCAATCAATAATTGTCCCAGCGACGATGTTTGGATCGTTGGGGTCGAAGCTTCGGACGGTTATGGCTTTGCCGAGGACGATATCGCGGTTTCCAGGGCCGGTGTAGGTGCCGGGAGCGACGATGACGGTATCGCCATCAACGGCAACATCAATGGCCGATTGGATGGTGGGATACTGGCTCGGCACAAGCAATTCATTTGCAAATCCATTGCTGCAGAAGGCCAAAAAGGCCGAGATTACTATAATTTCCGCTATTTTACTCATTTTTCCATCTCCTTAAAAAGTTATGATGAATTTATTATGACGGCACGGGCAGGTATCTATGCCTGTGCTATTACAGAAACAGCTAAAAAAAACAAAAAAGGAGGAGGGTGATGAGCTTTCTCATTTTTCTTTCCTTTCGCTTGGCAAGCTTATTTCATACCCTGTTTGCTTACAGTCTTAGTCCAGGAAGATGACGTTTCGTTACACCCATAAGTGGTTTTTTTAGGATTTTCTCACAAAAAAGTGTCGATTAATAGGCCGGTAGGCCGTTTTAAACGTCAAAAAGAGGGTTTTCTTTGTGTAGGGCGTGAATTTTATGAAAAAAAACAGATAAACTGTAACGAAATGCGGCCAATCTGGACTATCATATACGGCGTATTGAAAATATGCGGATAGGAAACGAAACAGGTGTTATAGGGTTGGTAATGCAGGCGCAGTGCGGCGACAATGAGGCTATGTCCCAGTTGTCGCAGCAGGTCGCCGACAGGGTCTTGCCGTACATCCAGGGACTTACCCTGAATTATGACCTCGCCCAGGATATTCTGCAGGAGACGCTCTTGGAAATGGTTAAATCGCTCAACAACGTCAGAAGCCCTGAGAGTTTCTGGTGCTGGGTCTACCGACAGGCACTCGGCAAAGTTCAGCATCACTTTCGCGACCGCAGCAGGCAAAGGTCGATCGTCCTTAGGGTCGCAAGCGACCTTCTCAGCCGGGCCAAGGACGAAAGCCTTACTGGTCTTGAATATGTAACTCGCGTGGAGCTTTCGGAGTTTGTCCTTCGAGCGATAGACAAGCTGAAGATAGAATACAGAAGCGTATTGATATTGCGCTGCTTTGAGAACCTGTCTTACGCCGAAATCGCCCAGGTGCTGGATTGTAAAGAGCTGCGTGCCCGCGTTTTGTTCTTTCGCGCCAAAAGGTCGCTTGAAAGACATCTGTCCCGAGGCGGCTTCGGCAAAGAATGCCTTCTGGCCGGCCTGGTATTGTTCAGAATACTTACCAAGCCGAGCGAGGTCTCTTCGGCGACAAGCCTGGTCTCAGCCAGCGTTCTGGATGTGGATGCATTTGCCGCAATCATAAGTCTGGCATCTTCAAAAATCGGACTGCTGGCGACCTCTTTGGCGACCTTATTTACGGTCTGCGCAGCAACAAAGTCGGTTCTCTACGGTATCGGGGTTATGGCTTTCGCTTTGTATGTGCTTTTCTGGATGTGGCTGGCGGACCTGTATCGCCAATAACATTTCCGAGTCATGTTCACGGATTCGATGATGTTCTGAAATAGCCACAAAAAGACACAAGTGCATAAGAGCATAAGAAGGAAAATTGGCTTTGATTGGGTTTGTTTTAACCAAGTGTCCAATTCCGTTTTTTTGTTATAATTCCTTGTATTTATTGAGGTTATAAACAATTTGACTTTGTCCTAAATTGGGTTTGTTTTGCGAATTTAAAGTTCATTTTGATTGAAATTTCCGGTCAGCGCAGAAAATCTCCGTGTCAGCCACAGAGAGCACATAAACAAAAGAGAAATAAATTATAAACAGTATTAATTGGTTATTGGAAACCGCTCATCAGTAATTCCTTTCAAGAGAGACTGTCTCTCTACAGTTGGATGAACTTGCGCGATTGATGCGAAAAAAGTGCTCGATTCTCGATACCAAATTCTCGTAACTCGATATGGGAAAAGGAGTAAAAATTTTTTTAAAAAATCCGTTTTAGAGATCTGACTACCAACAGTTTTGATTGATTTTTTGCCACAGAGGGCTTAGAGGCGGAAATCAGGGAATCAGAATATCAGGGAAAGACAAATTGTGAGGGGAAATTTTGACGTTGCTTTTTTCGTTCTCGACCTCTTTTCAGAAATAAACCACTGAGGGTAAGCAGGAAAAATGTGAAGGGTTCGGGAGTTAATAGACAAGCTGAAGGCATCTTATTTAGGTGCGCAGGCTGGGTCTTCCGGGGTTACATCACAATCGATCAGCCAGTTGGCTACCATCAGTGCAAAATCGTGAAAATCAACTTTGCAATCGTTGTTCAAATCACCAACGAGCGTATACTGGCAGATTGGGACAATTGTTCCACTATCGACTACAAAATTATCAAGGTAAGCATCGCCGGAATTCAGTACCATGCCTTCGGACCAACCATCTATCTCTGGAAAGACAGCGCTGCCACCCCACGTGCCGTTAAGCAAATTCGGGACGGTAATCCAGGCATCAGCTGCCCAGTAACCGATGTTACTTAAGTATAGTTTGTCTTCGCTTGAGTCGTAGGAGATATACAGAGTTCCATCGTTTGTGGTTCTATCCAAATGAGCGCCGGGGTCGTCAATGCCATCTATTGTTAGGTCGTAGTAAAAAAGCGGGTGGGGTATTCCCCCTGTATCAACCTTACAGCCTGCCTCTATTCCAAGTTCATTATCCTCGTCCTTGATGAGATATAGCTCAACGGCGGCATCCTTGCCTGGAGGTCCAGAAGTTGCACTGAAGTGGAAATCAACCTTAAAAGAAAAGTCGTTTATCGGCGAAAATCCCCAGCCGTTAGCGAAATAACCAGCCCCTGATTCCACGCCCCCGGTTGAGCGTAGTTCTAATCTCTGGTTAGTTTCATCCACCCAGACATTGGGATCCCCCTGATAGAGATGCCATAAAGATGCATCCATCAAATTGTCGTTGAAATTATCCGATGGTAACGCATAGGCCACAGAAGTTATCACCGTTACTACACAAATTGTAATTAACTTTAGATGTGTTTCTCTTCTCATACTCTTCTCCTTCCTCTTGCCTTTTGCCCCCAGTCAAAAGCACCTTTAATTGTATAATTTCCTGCCTGAAAGTCAAGGGAAAATAGCAACAAAAAGTAAACTGCTACGGGGTTTAACCCGTAGCAGTTTATTTATTACCCATCCGACGATAACGATGTTTAACAAGGTAATCCCACTATAGTAGCTGACTGCTGATAATACAAATACAACTCATAGCCCAACATTACCTGTACCGAGCGCCATCCTAATATTCCGATAATTCTTCCCCAAAAAACAGATTAGTAGCTCTTAGGATAGAATTAAAAGAGCTAACTCTGTTTAAGAAAATTCACCTTAATACACCATCCTCATATGCCGACTTTCCTTGCATTAGTGGAAAAGAAGGGTTGGGGAACGATATCATGCATAAGTGTTCTTTGTTGTTCATGTTGTTATTTATAATAACCGGCTGTGAGGCCAAAATGGTTAACACAGAACATATGGCGCAGTCGAGGCAACCATGCTATATTAAACCCAACCACCTATCTTTCAACGTCACAATATCTGAAATGGATCCTAATGGAGAAGTGCAGATTGTAACTGACTGGAGCAACGCTAATATTATGCTGGAGCAACCTTGCCGAGTAAGATATAAAAGTCCAGAGTTTGGGAGAACTGTTATTCTGACCGGTCGGTTACCGAATGGCAAAAAATATCCTGTTTGGATTGACAGCGGCATGGTAACTTGGCCAATTCTTGTGAATGATTGTATTGCAAAGGAAAATAAATTAGATATCTTGTGCCGCGATAGTAACCCCTACAGTGAACTTAGTTACTTGCCTTCACTAGAAATCGGCAATCTAACTATTCAAAATCTTGCTTGTCTATATATACCTCGACATTGGGAATTACAAGTGTTTGGCCTGCCGATATGGCAAGACAAGAGAGTAGTGTTTGGTATTGAGGCAATGGCGAGGTTTCGATATATACTATTTGACAATGTCAAAAAAGAGCTCGAATTTTCTTACAAACAACCTTTTTGTCCTATAGAGTTTGAAAAATGGGTCTACTATCCTTTTACACTCAAGAACATGGGATATCCAGATGGTAGGCGACTTATAGTTAACATTCCTATTGCAGGAGAAACTTATCACATTGAATTTGATACCGGTGGTAGAGATATAGTTATAAGCCCAGACATGTGGGAAAACCTTCGTAAAAGAGTAAATACAACAGGGCTAAAACAAAATAAGTTTGTATCGTATAAATATGGGATTTTACCCTGCCATACTGTTGTTGCTGATGAAATCGCTATCGGTAATATTATGATTAAGAATGCTGAAATTGAAATTTTACCCGAAGATAGCCCATATCTATTGAAAAAGGACTTAGGGCAAATCGGTATTCGGTGTTTCAGAGATACAGAAGTTGTGCTGGACTTTGAGCGTAATCTTATGTGGGTTAAGAACAAAGGTGATAAACCAATCTCTCCTCGCTCAATTGCTATGCAGTAATGTTGAGAAAAAATGGCAGGGTAGAAGAACCCCCACCCTAAACATCTTGGATTCCTGCTTTCGCAGGAATGACAATTTTTATCTTGCTGTTGTTTCCAAAAGCTGTTGTTTCCGAAAGCCGCCCCATTAGAGTAAACGACACTCTAAACAATGGGGCAGGCAATGAGGAACATTAGTGTTACGCAGGAGCGAAGCGACGAAGTAAGTAAAAAAGATGGCCGAACTGGAGGACACAACAGCAAGCATTGAAGAACCCCGCCAAAGTGTTGGCGGGGCTAACCAAGTTAACCAGTGTGTTTTCCGACGACGAGGCAGGCGTTGTGTCCGCCGAAGCCGAGGGAATTGCTCAAGGCGAAATCGACCTTTTTCTCGCGAGGTTTTAACGGCACATAATCCATCTTCAGGTCGCAACGCTCGTCCTGATTATCCAAATTGATAGTAGGGGGGATAATCGAATTGGTAATGGTTTTTACGGTCGCTATAAGCTCAACTGCACCGGTCGCTCCGAGTAAATGGCCGAGGCAGCTTTTCGTTGAGCTGATGGCCAGCTTATATGCGTGGTCGCCGAAGACGGTTTTTATAGCATTACTTTCAGATATGTCGTTTAACTCAGTACCTGTGCCGTGTGCGTTTATGTAATCGATTTTCTCTTTTTCTAAACCGGCATCGGCAATCGCCAGTTCCATCGCTCTTGCTGCTCCTTCACCATCCGGCGGGGGGGCGGTAATATGATAGCCATCATCGGTAGCGCCGTAGCCGAGAAGCTCAGCGTATATTTTCGCACCGCGTTTGCGAGCGTGGCTTTCTTCTTCCAAAACCAGAATACCGGCACCCTCGGAAAGGACGAAGCCATCCCTGTCTTTATCAAAAGGCCTTGATGCTCTTTGAGGGTCGTCGTTTCGTGTGCTCAGTGACCTCGCAGCACAAAATGAGGCCAGTCCCACGGGTGAAAGGGCTGCTTCGGCGCCGCCAGTTATCACAATATCGCTTCGTCCGTAAACGATATTGCAAAAGGCCTCGCCGATGGCGTGGTTGCTGGAAGCGCAGGCGCTGACGACACAAAAGTTAGGCCCTCGCAGGCCATAGCGAATAGCGATATTGCCGCAGCCGGCGTTGGCCATAAGCTTGGGAACGGTGAAAGGCGAGACCTGCCGGACGCCCTTGTTCAGCAGTTTTATGTGCTGCTGTTCGATTTCCTGGATGCCGCCTATGCCTGTCCCTACGATGGTGCCCACGCGGGAAACGTCTTCCTTTGAGAAATCAAGTCCACTGTCATTGACGGCCTGGATTGCCGCAGCTATGGCAAGCTGCGAGAAGCGGTCCATTCGTTTGCTTTCCCGGTGGTCGACGTATTTTGTTGCGTCGAAGGTTTTTATTTCGCCCCCGAACCTTACCGGATATGTGCTGACGTCGAATGATTCTATATTGGAAACGCCGCTTTTACCCTCGCACAATGCAGCAAAAAGCCCGTCAGCAGATTCGGCCAAAGCGGTAACACACCCCAAGCCAGTGATAACTACTCGTCGCCTGTTCATAATGCTCTGGACTTGTTTGTTACTCTTGGCTTTTGGAACGTGCTATATTGGCAATGTAATCAATTGCGGCACCGACCGTCTGGATTTTCTCGGCCTCTTCATCCGGAATACTCATATCAAATTCATCTTCAAACTCCATAACCAGCTCGACCGTATCCAGGGAGTCGGCGTTTAAGTCATTAATAAATGAGGTCTCACGAGTTATTTCAGACTTATCTACGCCCATTTGCTCACTTATTATTTCGATTACTCTGCTTTCAATTGCCTGAACGTCTATCTCATCAGCACTCACTTGTTTTTCTCCTAAGCCAAACAGAAATTTGTTTTACTACCTTACGATTAATGAAAATCAGTTATAACAGTTACTTATGACGTTTTTCATTTCAGGCGGGCCGGCCTTTAGCGAGCCCTCGCCTTTAAGGCGGGTATATTACCCACTAAATTGCTCCTATACAAACATTTTTTTAATTTTTTTACATCGCCATTCCGCCATCTACGCAGAGCACCTGCCCCGTCATATAACCGGCCTCGTCGCTTGAAAGAAACGCTACCGCTTTAGCCACGTCCTCCACGGTGCCAAACCGCTTAACCGGGATTACCTGCATCGCAGCGTCTTTTACCGGCTGGGCGAGCACCTCCGTCATTTCCGTCATAATAAAGCCGGGGGCGATGCAATTGGCGGTGATATTCTTTTTGCCGAGCTCCCTGGCCACTGATTTTGTCATCCCGATAAGGCCCGCCTTGCTTGCCGCGTAATTGCTTGAGCCGGCCTGTCCCATAACTGCCGCAACGGAGCTAATATTTACTATCCGCCCGAACTTGTTGCGGACCATAGATTTCGATGCAACTACCGTCGCCATAAAAGCGGCACGCAGGTTCACGTTGATGACTTTATCGAAGTCTTCTTCGTTCATTTGTATTATCAGCTTGTCGCGTGTAATTCCTGCGTTATTGACCAGAATCCCTATTCCATTATATTCCGCAGCCAGCGCCTCAAGTGTTTCGGTGAATTTGTCCGTATCGGTTATGTCCACGCATTTGGTTACAACGCTGAAACCTGCATCTTTTACGACATTTTCAAGCTCGGTAAGCTGGCCTGCGTTTATGTCCAGCCCCGCAACAATACGGCCTTGTCTGAGCAGTTCCAGCACAATCGCACGTCCTATTCCTCTGGCGGCGCCCGTTACGACAGCCAGTCTTTTCTCCGGCATACTTCCAATCTCCTTGTCTAAACTTAAGAATTCAGCAGTTCCTCTATTGCCTGCAAGCTGCTTATATTTACAATGTTTTGTTTCCTGTTAATTCTCCGCATAAGACCGGTTAAAACCTTCCCAGGCCCAATCTCGTAAAATTCCTCAATTCCGTCGGTGATAAGTTTTTCCATACATTTTTGCCAAAGGACAGGGCAAGTCAATTGTTTTATTAGCCCTTCTGCGATTTTCTCGGCGCTTTTATAATATTCGGCGTCAATATTAGCAATAGTTTTAATATCTCCCGGCTCTGAAATCCTGCATTTTCGCAGCGCTTCTTTAAGAGCGTCCGCCGCGCTGGACATCATTTCAGTATGAAAAGCGCCGGCTACTTCCAGCCGGATAGCTTTAACGGCCCCGTATTTGCCAGCTAACTTTTCCACCCGCTCACAGGCCGTTTTGCCGCCGCTTATTACAATTTGGCCCGGGCAGTTAAAATTAACGGCAGCTAAAACTTCGCCCTTGCCGGCCTCAGCACAAAGCTGACCGACCTTTTCCTCATCGAGGCCGATTATGCTCACCATTGCACCGTTGGTGGCGTCAGCCGCCGCCTGCATTGCCTCACCTCGTTTTTGGACAAGAGATAGGGCCTCTTCAAAGCTGATTACTTCTGCGGCATACAGGGCGGTATATTCGCCTAAGCTAAGCCCTGCTGTTACATCCACCTTGAGTCCTTTTGTCTTGACCACTTCCAGCAGGGCAGCGGAGGTTACAAAAATCGCCGGCTGGGAAACCGTTGTGGTATTTAATTTTTCTGCAGGCCCTTCGAAACATATCCTGCTTAAATCAAATCCGACGATAGCATTTGCCCTGTCAAAAATCTTCGCCGCAGCATCGAATTTCTGAGCTATTTCCTTGCCCATTCCGACGGCTTGAGCTCCCTGTCCTGGAAATAAAAAGGCAGTCCTCATAGCCAATATCTCGTTTAATACCTTACGTTGTTAAAACTCGAATACAGTTGCCCCCCAGGTCAGCCCGGCTCCAAACGCCACGAAGATAACAATATCGCCTCGCTTGATTCTACCCGACCTGACACACTCATCGAAAGCAATCGGCACCGATGCCGCCGACGTATTGCCGTACTCGGCTATATTCAAGTATACCTTGTCGTCGGGCAGTTTGAGACGCTTTGCGGCAGACTCGATAATTCTCGCGTTCATTTGATGAGAAATAACCATACTGATATCATCAATGTTCAATCCGCAGTTGTCCATACAGTCGGTAATGGCCTCGACAATACGGCGAACCGCCTGCTGATAGACCTCTCTGCCTTTTATTTCCATATAGATTTTTTTTGGGTCCTCCAGCTTCTTATTCGGCGGGTGTCGGGAGCCATACGCCTGGCAGTTTAGTGCTTCCCAGCGGTCCCCATCCGATGACATAGTGCAGTAAATGATGCCCTTGCGGCCGTCTTCTTTTCTTTCGAGAACAACTGCCCCGGCGCCGTCTCCAAAAAGGATACAGCTCGTTCGGTCTTCCCAGTTTGTAATCTTGCTCAAAGTTTCCGCCCCTATTACGAGGGCATTTTTAATCCGGCCGCTCTCTATGAATTGCTGCACAATAGACAAACCATACACAAAACCGCTGCAGGCCGCAGCCAAATCGAAGACCCACGCCTTCCTTGCTTCCAGGCTTCGCTGCACAAAGGACGCCGTTGAAGGAAAGACCATCTCCGGCGTGATAGTGGCCACGATAATAAGGTCAAGCTCACCGGCATCAAGATGTGCCTCGGCCAAAGCCTTTTTAGCCGCCTCAGTGGCTAAAAATGCGGTAGTTTCGTCGTCGGTGGTGATATGCCGGGTCTTAATGCCTGTTCGGTCGGTAATCCACTCGTCCGAGGTATCCACCATCTTTGCCAGCTCGTCGTTCGTTAATTTTTTTGCCGGTGCAAATGAGCCGTAACCGGTGATGACCGCGTGGTAATTGGGGCTATGCTCCCTGACTTCCTTGTTCATCAATTGTCCTTACAGATGTGCTTGATAAATATTTGACAATCTTATCGTTTATTTTTTTCGTATGGAACGCTTTGGCCGTCAAAATAGCGTTCTTAATTGTTCTGCTTTCGCTTGCTCCGTGGCATATCAATGCAGTGCCGTTAATGCCTAACAGTGGCGCTCCGCCGTATTCGTTATAGTCATATTTCTTGTAAATCCGCTTCATCACGGGCTTGAACTTCATAACAAGCAGCAGTTTCTCCTCGCCGAGTTCGTGCTTTATTGCCTTAAACAGACCGTCAACAACTCCCTCGGTCAGCTTCAATATCACATTACCTACGAAACCGTCGCATATTGCAACATCGCAAATGCCTTTGAAGATGTCTCTGCCTTCGATGTTCCCGATGAAGTTCAGGTTCACGTCGGATTTCATAAGCTCACGTGCCTTTTTAACAACCTCATCGCCCTTTCCCTCTTCTTGCCCGATGCTCATAATTCCGACCCGTGGGTTTTCAATCCCGAGCACGTGCTTCGAATACATCTTAGCCATAACCCCGTATTGATAAAAATTTATCGGCTTAGGTGCAATATTCGCACCAACGTCGCATATCGTTACCGGCCCTTCGAAAGTGGGGAAAACCACCGCTATTCCCGGCCGGTTAACGCCGGGGAGATTTCTCATCCTCATCTGGAAAGCTACGACACAGGCCCCCGTATTGCCCGCTGAGATGACTGCGTCCGCCTGGCCTTCCTTGGCCATTTTGGCCATAACAGCAATGGAGCTGTTGTGCTTTTTTCGCAGGCTCTCTATCGGCGACTCGTCCATACTGATAACTTCCGGTGCGTCAACGATAGTTACGCCCTTTTTGCGAAGTTTTGAAGGTACCTTCTGCTCTACTATCTCCTTCGGGCCGACGAGTATCACCTCGTCATTCTTCTCGAGTAGTTCAATTGCTTCCAGTGCCCCTGAGATAATCTCGGCCGGTGCCTTGTCGCCTCCCATTGCGTCAATTGCAATCCGCATCTTTTTACGCCTTCTCCTCTTCCTTCTTGCTTATCTTCAGCGTTGTTTTTGGATTGACATAGCCGCAATTTGGGCACGCTGCGTGCGGCAGCTTCGCCTGATCACATTTTGGACAGACCGCATAATTTACCGCCTTTAGCCGGTGATGGCTTCGCCGGGTGCGTGTTCTGCATTTACTTATCTTTTTTACCGGTAGCATTTAAATAGCTCCAAATAATACTAAAAACCCTCTTAATAGTTAAACATCGCCCCTTTGTCAAGCGAATTTTACAGAATGGCGACGCACATTGTCATTCCCGCGGAAGCGGGAATCCACCTACTTTTCCTTTTACTTTCCCTTTCCCCGCCGTACAATACGCAGTATGGCTTACGCCACTAAATCAATTCAAATATGGGAAAGGAGCATTTTATGACTCTTGAAGAATTAAAACAATTCATAAAACAGGTTGGCTGGGGCTTCCTGGCTACTACCGATGGCCGAATCGTCGGCGTCAGGCCGATGGGTGCTGTTGCCTGGAAGGATGGCGAGTTTCTATGTGCAACGGGCGCCTCTTCCGACAAAATCGCTCAGCTTAAAAAAGTCCCTTATGCCGAATATTGTTTCTGCGATACCAAAGGCAAGCACGTTCGCATCGCAGGCCCTTGCACGGTCAGCACCGACAACGCCGAAAAGCTTTGGCTTTACAAAGAGCTTCCGTCTCTGAAAGAGCACATCTCCGACCCAGCCTCGCCGGATTACGTCATAATTAAAATGACGCCCGACAACATCCGTGTTATGAATCCCGACTATTCGTATTCACAGGTGGAACTAAAATAAACTCTGTAAGATTTTAGAAAGGACGAAATATGGCAAAGAAGAAAATAAAACTTCCAAAAACCAAGTCAGAAGCGGGTCTTTTAATTATCCATGTATTTCAGGAAATCTTTAAGCAGATTGATAAATACGGCCCTGAAGTCGTTAAACTTATCGCAAGGGTATTGAGGTTCCTCGGCAAATGGGGCTCTACCGGAATACAGTCCCTGAGGGCATATTTAGACAAAGAGGAAAAACGGCTCAGTGCCGCCAGCAAGAAAAAGGTTGTTAAACGTAAAGCGGCAAAAAGGAAGAAAACCAAAGCCGCTAAGTAGCAAGTATACTCCGGTAAAAATACCCGCAGGTGAAACTAAAATAATTAACTACAGGTGGTGATTCTATGTGGAAGAAGGTTGTATTGGTTATCCTATACTTCGCAATCGGTTGTATTTCAGGTGGTATTTTAAGCATGGCTTATCTGGGACATAACTTGGCTAAAGGTATGTTTATGCTTCAGGAAAAAGAAATCTTCGAAATGGGAGAGGCCGCTGAGGATGCATATTATAATCAGCCGAGTGAAGTGGCTGTTTGGGCGTTGGAGAACTATATTAAGACGTTGAACAAGATAAAAGAAGAGCGCGGTCATGCAGGGCTTGAGAATCCTTATGTCATACTTGATCCCGATACAGATTTGGTATTTGCGCATGCAAGACTTGGAAAGCTATACAGGCAGATGGGCAACGCCGAAAGGTCAGAATATAATTTCAAGCAGGCAATATCTTGTAGCAGGGATACCTGCTTTAAATATATTAGTACGGAAGAAGATTGTTTGGTAATATTGGATGGTTTAGATAAAGGAAGGAACAAGTAGGACCGTTTATTTTTTCCTGCCGCATTTTTATTTTCGAGCGACGCTTGTCCGCCGACTTGTCCGGTGTAGTCCCTTATGGGCGAAAGCGGAAGCCACGGCTCACGTCCTGCGTTTTCTCAGCAGAGCAATGCCTCCCAAACCAAGCAGTAAAACCGTAGCCGGCTCAGGGTACAGCACCATCCGCATAGCTTTGTCACCCGGCGTCCAGCTTAGCCCGCTGTCAACACTTAGCTCGGTATAGATATCAAAGAAGCTGTCAATATTGTACATACCGCCGCCTAAATCGGTGATTACGGTTTGGCCTGTCGATGCGATTGTCGGACTTTCTCGAAGGACTATATCGTCAGTGATAAATAAATTGAAACCGCCTCCGCTTGTGCTTACCCGAAGCAGTTCGTTGTCGAATGTTCGTATGCCGCTTTCATCGCTGACGCACGTCATACTGAATTCAATTTGCCCGGGGGATGTGGGCGTATATGTAGTCCCTCCGACTTCCAAGTCTGTAAAGATATCGAAAAAACTTTCAAAGTTGTAGGTGCCTCCTAATGGCGGTACGGGGCTGGAATCGGTGTTCTCCGACCAAATCCACATATTTAACCAGCTTGTACCGTAAATAACCGGGTTAGTGGGTGAGGGTGCCCAGTCATCGTCGAGAGGGGGCATTTCATCGCCGGGCCATATTCCTCCGGCAAAAGCGGGTGCTGCTGAAATGATGAGTAAAAATGCGGAAATCGACAATAATCTGTTCATAATTCTCCTCCTGAATAAGTATGTTATTACTGATACATATTCTACATTACAGCGCTTAACCGTGTCAAATAAAAAATAACGGTTTCTTCTTCCGATAAAATACAAAAATTCGTGTAAATCTGCGAAGTTTGTGGTTAATTCTTTTGTGTCTTAGTGTATTAGAGGCCTATTTACACTTCCCAAATCAGCTTATTTTTGCTATAATATATAAGTTGGAGGTGAGGAGGTTCTCGGAACAACCCTTGTTCACGCTGTATTTTATATTTAGTGAGGTATTCTATTTTTAAAACAGCATTAAGATTAATCGTTCTAACGGCCGTTTTCACGGGTACAATTTTTCTTAACGGATGTATTACTCGCCGCCAGCCGGGTGTCCGCATGGGCAGCTATGCAACGGCTACTCTGGGAACGCATTTCCTGGATGCGGACACCATGGGGAAACATCATTTCGGAAATGCCTACCTTGAAAAAAACGGTATTGTTTACACCTGTAAGGGGGGGCATATCGATATCGCTCACGCAAGAATTGCTGCTGATAATGTAAGATACCTTCAGGATAAGGTTAAGAGAAATCTTTTGAGGGAAAGCCGGGAATTTGAATTCAAATTGAACGTGGAGCCGTCTACTTATTACGTCACGCTTGAGTATCCGCCCAACTGGAAAAATCTGTCGAGAAAAGAAAAAAACAAGATGATCGATGAATTATCGATAGAGATAGGCTCATATTTAACATATATAATGACTACCTGGCATGAGGTGCTGACGTGGTTCGGTTTCAAGTGCATGGCCTTTGTGCCGGAACAGCCATCTTCTTTTTCGTGGGAGGACCTATATTCGAATGTTTTCGGTGTTAAAATCGGGGCACTGGCCTTACGGGACAAAAGGCACAGCTTCAATAAGGCCGTGACAATCGCTTTTAATAAGGAGCTTCACAAGCTTGGCATACAATCTAAAGAAACTGCCAGAGAGGCTTCCAAGAAAATGAGGGGGATTTGGTATAAGGGCGCCTTGATTGCTGAGATGAAGGTCAGGAACCTCGACATTGGAATTGATGATGGTTTTGTAACTCCGATGCTTGTCCCGGGCGTCTGCCGGGATGCTTCCCCGCAACCTTTGCCTGTTCCCAAACTTTATCACCTTTATACATACGGATTTAAAATGGTTCTTGAGGTCGAGCCGAAAGAATTGGAAAGGAACAAGGTGTTCAAGATTATCTATCCTGGTGTCAGGCCGAGTGAATACCCGAAGAAAATCCAGCTGGAAAAACATCTGCCGGTAATTATGGATTATATAAAAAGAGAGATAGAAAACGAGCGAGTCGGTAAGCCGCTCCATTTTCCGTCCATTTAACCGGTTAACTAATTCGTTAATCCACTCCATATACGAACTCTTGTCCTGTCGAAGCTTTGGCAGAGGCGGATGTGCGTTCGGTTCGAAAATCTGCGCTGTTGATTGAAATCCGACCTGAAATATTATAAAAAGATTTGATGATTTTTGACTTGTCCTGTGGAGTTTTCTCGGTAAAATAGCGGATTATCGTATCAAAAGTTAAGCGGGTGTGGTTATGGCACGTAACCGTGAGAAAAAGGCTCTTTACGAGGTGATGAGGGAAAGCTGGCATAAGCCAAGCTATGACAAGACCTTAGAGCCGCTGCACCCGGAAAAAACCGACGAAGATAAGCAAGCTCCGGCAAGGATTTCAATCCCGCTGCGTAAAAGGGCGGCGATATGGCTTAATAGGCCGAGGGCCTTGCAATTCAACGCCGGCAGGATTGAGATATCAATGCCGTATCAGCTTGCGATTGCGCTGCTTTTAGGGCTTGTTTTGCTGGTTTTAGTAGCATTTCGGCTGGGTCAGATTAGTTATCGAAGCCGCCAAAAGGTAGCCGGCCCTGCTGCAAAAACGCCGGCAAGTGTGCAGAAAGCAGCGCCAAAAGTGATGGCTGCTGTTGTACCACAAAAAGCTGCTACGGCTGGAGTAAAAACATCAGTGCCGTCGGTTATCCAAAAAGTTGAGCCGGTTAAACCGAAGGGTAATAATCGAATTGTGATACAATCTTACCAGCTCAGGGCCGATTTGGAGCCGGTAAAGCAGTATTTTGCCCAGTTCGGTATAGAAACTGAAATAATAAAAATCGACGCGTGGTATTATCTGGTTACCAAAGACAAATATGAAAATCCGGGAAGGCCGGGGACAGATGGTTACCTGGCAAAACAGAAGATAATCGAGCTGGGTGCTAAATACAAGGCACCGCCGGGAAGTGAAACCTTTGGCAGCCAGCCGTTTCGCGATGCATACGGCAAGAAGTTTGATGAATAGTTTTTCAGGAGAAATATTGAATGTCTGTTGACCATTCTTTAAAAATTAAGGGCGCCTTGAAGAGGCATCGAAACGTTTTGACACGGGCGGAGCGCATCGGGCAGTTAAAGGATGAAGAGCGATGGGCTGAAGGGCAGTCGGTTTTTGGCCTTCCAAAAATTGCTCATCGCAAGAGTCACGCTGGCAAAAAGGTGAAAGAAGAAGCTGCTCCTGTAGAAGGTGCTGTAGCTGTTGAGGGAGAAGCCCCAGCTGAGGCAGCGGCGGCAACACAGACGGCGGCGGGAGCGGCCCCAACTAAGGCTGCGGCTGGAGCGGCGCCGGCTAAAGAAAAAGCTGCAGAAAAACCAAAAGGAAAAGGAAAGGGTTAATACAACCCCTTTTGTCGTGTATATTTAGCATCTGAGAAAAGCGGAGCAGGGGGGCGGTTCAATCGTAAGTGGCCTAAAGGCATCATCTTCGCTTTGCTATAATGAGGTCTAAGGGGTCAGCGGCACCAGTTTATTAACAAGCGTTCAAAAACGGTATAGAAACGCTCAAAAATTATACTGAAATATTCAAAAACTATATCGAAACGTACAAAAACTGGGTAGAAACGTTCAAAAGTTTCGGAAACTTCCACTCAATCTTTAAGGGTTTTATGACGGTGTTAAAATAGGTAAGTAAAACATTGTTCGGGTGTTAAAGGTGGAGAGGGCAGTGGTGGTTGGTAGGGACGCGTGCAGAGAACTTGGGGGGAAGAGAAGTTACAATGTTAGGGGAGAAAATCAGTTGGGCATTGGGGGCGGGGACAGGTAAAATTTTTTAGATTTTTTATTTTTTTTGTCCATATTCATACCCTTTGCATCGCTCATATTATTAGCGGCGATGTAATATCTTGTGCTGAGCAGGGACAAGAGAAAAAGTATTTTGCCGATTTTTTTCTTGATAAAAAGAGTAGGAAGGGTTTATGCGGCTGTCGTGATTTTGCGGACCAATTGAAGGGTATTGACGGCCTCGTGCTGCGCGAGCACAGCTCGCCTCACTCGACGTGAGTCGAAGCACGGAGGAGTAAATTATCACATATTTTAAAAGGAGGCGAAAAATGCAGACGCGAAAAATGATTGTTGGAATTTTTGTAGTTTTGGTTACTGCAGCTTGTTTTGCCGAGGCAAGAGTGCGCAGCGTTGGAAGGGCTGTAGAGAATGCCAAGAGTTTGTCGGACTCTGTTAGGGCGAAAACCCGCGTTAGAGGTCCGAAAGGAGTAAAAGTTGAAAAGACACCGAGATTGCGCAGGACCGGGGACGGATATCTATGTTTTGCCGGGGCGGCTCCTTATACGCATTTTACAGTAGATGTCGGGAGAGCAGCTGAGCCTAAGGAGGTAGCGAATGCTTTTCTCCAGAAGAATCGTGATCTTTTTGTCAATAGAAGCGATAAGATTGCATTTGATGTGAAGCGAGTCAAAACTCGCGGCAGCAAAACCTTCGTACGTTATCAGCAAACCTATTCGGGGCTTGATGTTTTTGGTGCCGAAGTGATTGTTCAAGTCAACGCAGATAGCGGGGTCGATTGCGCACTCAGTGATATTATGCGTGACAGCAGTTTGCTTGTTAGCGGTAAGGTTTCACTTGTTCCGAGTATTGACTCTTCAGCGGCAGAGGATGCGGCAGTTAAATGGATGGCTGAACAACATAAGGGACTCGAATTCGAAGCTACACCAGCGACACTGATGATATACGAACCATTGGTTGTAGGGCCGGACGGACCGACGCAGCTGGTATGGCAGAGCGAGGTTGGAAATGCCGGAGAGCAACATGTCAGAGAAAATGTATTTGTTAACGCTCACACGGGGAAGGTTGTCTTCCACTATCCGTTAATTTATGACGCTTTATATCGTATTGTTTGTGATGATACTGAATGCCGTTATGAGGGCGATCCACCAACGGACAATAATGAAATAGACAACGCTTATGATTATCTGGGCGCTACTTATAATTTTTATAAAACGGAGCACAACCGCGACAGTATCGACAATTATGGAATGACAGCGGTGGCAAACGTGGGATACTCAGTGTGCAATGCAGCCTGGAGCCCAGGAAATAAGGAAATGTATTTTGGCAACGGGCTTACATTCGATGATGTAGTTGCGCACGAGTACACTCACGGCGTGACCCAACATGAATCCAACCTGATTTATTCTTATCAGTCCGGTGCCATCAATGAATCATTTTCTGATATGTGGGGTGAGTGGGTTGACCTGTCATACACCAATGGTAATGATACCGATACGAACGAGGTAAGGTGGCTAATGGGAGAAGATGTTGATTGCACTGGTGGTGCTATTCGAGATATGCAAAATCCGCCAAACTTCAACCATCCTGACAAGATGAGCAGCGAATACTGGTACAGCGGTTCAGGAGACAATGGCGGGGTTCACACCAACAGCGGAGTGGGCAACAAGCTGTGTTACCTGTTAACCGACGGTGATACGTTCAACGGCTATACAGTCTCTGGAATGGGAATGAGTAAAACCGCTGATTTAATGTATGAATGCCAAGCGTATCTGCTTACAAGCGCATCCCAATATGCTGACCTTGGCGATGCTTTAGTTCAGGCAGCAATGAATTTTTTAGAAGACGGGGAAATTAATGCGCTGGAGTGTTACAATGTTGTCAAGGCCTGCTCGGCGGTAGAGATTTATGATGAATCTACTACAGTAACGTTCTATAAGGATTACTATAATTGCAACAGCAATGTGGGGATTTTACTGGCTGACCCTGATCTTTTAGGAGAAAGTACCCAGGATGTTAATGTAAATACAAGCGGGGGCGATTTTGAGGTAGTAACGCTGACGGCGGCTAGTCCGAATGATTATATTTTCACAGGGAGCATTTGGACGGATTCGGGCGACCCGAATAGTGGAGACGGTACCTTACAGGTGTCTCATGGCGATATGATTACTGTAACATACTACGATGCCAATGACGGTAACGGCGTCCCGGCGGAGGTGAACGACACAGCTGGGATAGACTGTGTACCTCCGGTAATTTCCAATATTGAATATGATGGAGTGGTCATACTTCCTCCGGGTGTGCAAACTATCACTTTTGAAACTGATGAGGATACCTACGCAAAGGTTACGTACGGTACAACCTGCGGCGACCCTAATAATCTTGAAGCAGATGACGGAGTTTTCTCAACCGAACATTCGATAGAGTTGAAGGGGCTTTCTCTTCGTACACAGTATTACTTCGAGATAGAAGTTTCGGACAGGGCCAATGTCGTTGTGGATAATAATGGCGGAAATTGTTACGATTTTTTTACATATCCCAAAGACATATGCGTTCCAGGTGATTTTAATACGATACAGGAGGCCGTCGACGATTCATACGACGGCTGTATAGTCTGGGTTGCTACCGGCACCTATAGCGGCGCCGGTAATCGGAACATTGATTTCCTGGGTAAGGCAATAACGGTGAGTAGCACCGACCCTAAAGACCCGAATGTAGTGGCTTCGACAATAATCGACTGCGACGGCAGTAGGGGTTCTCCGAGATGCGGTTTTATTTTCGACAGCGGTGAAGATGCCAATTCAGTTTTGGAAGGTTTTACAATAATAGACGGCTACGGTCAGTACGTTGCTTTCGAAGGTGGGTACTTCGGCGGAGCTATTTTCTGCAAGGGCAGCAGTCCGACGATTCAGCGATGCGTTCTCAGTGATAATATGAATGACAAAGTGAACAATAATACGTTCGGCGGCGCAATCGGCTGTTATGACGATGCGGATCCGCTGATTGAGAACTGTATTATCTATGATAATGAAGCGTATCAAGGAGGCGCAATCAGCGTGATTGTTGACTGCCAGCCAACTATAAGGAACTGTTTAATCTATGATAACGAAGCTGTTTATGGTGGTGGTATTTTGGAAGGCGGCGGTAGTGTTGAGGTGCTGAACTGTACGATCGTTAATAATTCAGCGACTACCGGCGGCGGTGTCTACAGTTATAATGGGTCAGAGACTATAACGAACTGCATACTCTGGAACAACGGTGATGATTTGTATAACTGTAGCGCTACTTACAGCTGTATCGAAGATAACGACAGCGGTCAAGGAAATATCCACGATGACCCGTGTTTTATCAATTCAGGCGGCGATGATTTTCATCTAAGGGGGAACTCTCCGTGCATTAATGCCGGCGACCCAAGTGGGAATTATGACGGACAGCTGGATATTGACAATGATCCTCGTGTTCGCGGAGGAGAAGTTGATATAGGGGCGGATGAGGCTGGGAACGTTTATAATGTAAATAAGGTCAAGTGGTATGAAAAGATTCAGACCGCAATAGGTTTGGCTTCAAACAACGACGAGATAGTGGTTTTTCCAGGAACTTATCGCGAAAACATCTGTTACAGTAGCAAAGTTGTTAACCTTCACAGCAGTGAGCCAAACGAACCGAATGCCACGATAATCAATGGAGCAGGCAGTTCTGGGAACTATGCAGTTAAGTTCGACGGCGGACACGATTATCAATATGCGATATTGAACGGTTTTACAATAAAGAACGGGGCTGGTGGTATCTATAATTATTGCGGAAATCCGAAGATAAGTAACTGTATAATTGAAAACTACAGCGGCGAGGATAAGCACGGCATATTCGATACCGGCGGTCCAGGTCCTGCGATGATTGTTGAAAACAGCATCATACGAAACAACTACTACGGAGTACGTCTCGAATGCGGGGGAGCAACCGTCGCAAACAACCAAATTTATGGTAATAATCGGGGAATATACAGCAGCTCCGGTACGACCGCAACTATCGAAGATAACCAAATTTATGATAATCAAAACGGAATAAGTGTTTTCTATGGGAACGTAACTATCCAGAATAATTGGATTTATGATAACGGTACAGGGATTGAAACCGGAGGTGGTCAAACCGCAACTGTCAAGGGAAACCAGATTTATGGTAATGGTAATGGGATTGACACCGGAAGTGGTTCAGCCGCAACTATCGAGAATAACTGGATTTATGATAATACGATTGAAGGAATATATTCCGATGGCCCGGTAACTATCAGGAATAACCTAGTCTATCGTAATTACGAAGGAATGTATATTAGCAATTCAAACGCAGCTATCAGCAATAACACCATCGTGTACAATACTGACAACGGTATAAAATATCGCGACATCGATTGGCTGACGATTTATAATTGCATAGTCTGGGGCAACGGCGACAACGATTTCTTTAACTGTAGTCTCGCTTATAGCTGTATCGAGGACTGTAACGATGTGAACGAAACCAACTACAATATCTGTGCAGATCCGTGTTTTGTTGATGCGGACAGCAACGATTTCCATATTGATATTCATTCACCGTGCGTGAATAGGGGTAATCCCAGTGGCGATTACGATGACCAAGTCGATATTGACGGTGAGCCAAGGGTTATAGGCTTATACGTTGATATGGGTGCTGATGAAGTGAATGTACCGGTATCCGATGCACATCAATGGGGATTGGACGAAAGGAGCGGGACAACCGCATACGACTCGGTCGATGATGATGACGGCACGTATAGTGCAGGTACCCCCTCCTGGGTGGACGGTCTTATCGGCGGCGCGGTCGATTTTAACGACACATCTAATTACTTCTCGGTATCGAGTTTGGACAACGAATACAGTAACAGCGACACTTTCACCGTTGCCGGCTGGTTCAAGACGAGCGAAACATCAGGGCTGCAAACAATTGTTGGGCAATGGTCGCAAATGTGGGAGGCTGGTCAGGAGTACTTTGGCTGGCAGGTGTTGGTGGAGAACAACAAGGTTATAGCAAGATTTGGGTATGGAACGACATCTGATATAACGGGAACAAAAACTGTGACCGGCGGTGGGTGGCATCACTTTGCGATGGTTCGTAACGGCACGAACGTTGCTTTGTATGTTAATGGTCAGCCGGAAGATTCTGGGACGGCGAACTTCTATGCATTGAATACGAAGTTCCGAATCGGCGACGGCAGCTACAAATTCAATGGTAATCCAGCTTTGAAGGGCGGGCCATTCGAGGGAACAATCGATGAAGTGATGATATTCGATGGAGCGCTATCGGCTGGAGAGATAGAAGATCTTTATGACATTGGAGCACCTGATTAAATAGAAACGTTTTTTTGAGTGTTTTTCAGGACGGCTGAGTTAAATCAGCCGTCCTTTTTTTTGTTTGGTCGAGGATGAAGGTTTGGATTTGACTTTTCGGCTGATTAAGTTAGGATATCAGCCAGATGAAGAGAATTATAGCTGACAGGACAAGCAAAATTGACGCTAGTGGGATACGGAAGGTCTTTGCGCTTGGGGAGAAGCTGAAGGACCCAATCAATTTCTCGATAGGTCAGCCGGACTTTGATGTGCCTGTGCCATTAAAAGAAGAAGCGATAAAAGCAATCAAAGAGGGGGGAAATAAATACTCACAGACTGCAGGGGACACGCTCTTAAAGGAGAAAATCGCCGGATTAGTAAAAAAGGAGTTCGGGTGGGACAAGCCGGCGGTCTTGGTTACCAGCGGGGTGAGTGGGGGGCTGCTGCTGGCGTTTATGGCGATGATCAATCCGGGCGATGAGGTGATTATACCAGACCCTTATTTTGTAATGTATAAGCACTTAGTCAATATGCTGAGCGGCAAGTGCGTTTTTGTCGACAGCTATCCAACCTTCGAGCTTCCAGTAGAGAAAATAAGCAGAGCGATAACAAACAAAACCAAGATGATAATAGTTAATTCGCCCTGCAATCCGACCGGCGTGGTGTATTCGGAAGGGCAGATAAAGGCGCTTGCCGAGATAGCGGCGGAAAAAGATATACTTGTTATAACAGATGAGATATACGATAAATTCTGCTACGAGGGAGAGTGCTCAAGCATAGCAAATTACCATAAGAAAATTCTTCTGCTGCGAGGTTTCAGCAAGTCTTACGCGATGTCGGGGTGGAGATTGGGGTATGCGGCGGCAGGAGAGTCCCTCAAAGACGTGATCGAGCAGATGACCAAGATGCAGCAATACACCTTTGTCTGTGCGCCGAGTCCTTTCCAAAAAGCTGCGATGGCGGCCTTAGATTATGACGTGAGCGATTTTGTAAGGGCGTATCGGAAGAAGAGGGACCTTATCTACGAGGGATTAAGCGACAAATTCGAGATGGTCAAGCCGGGCGGGGCGTTTTACGCATTTGTCAAGGCACCGGCTGGGGGGGCGACGAAATTTGTGGAAAAGGCTATCGCAAATAATGTGCTTATTATACCGGGCAACGTCTTCAGTGAAAAAGATACGCATTTCCGGATAAGTTACGCAACAAGCGATGAGAAAATTGAGCAGGGGATAAAGATTCTTCGAAAATTGGCTTGAGGAGGCTCGGACTTGATTAAGGACATGATTTTCGGAACGGTAGGGGGGCTGGGGCTGTTTCTTTTTGGAATGGGGCTGATGTCTGATGGTCTGAGAAAGGTTGCAGGCCAGAAGATAAGAGAACTACTTACAGCACTTACGAAACATCGGGTTATTGCGGTTCTCATCGGCGCCCTAGTTACGTGTCTGATTCAGTCGAGTTCCGCTACTACGGTTATGACGGTGGGATTTGTTAATGCTGGTCTTTTGACATTGAGACAGGCGCTGTGCGTTGTTCTCGGCGCGAATATCGGCACAACATTTACGGCGTGGCTGGTGTCTGGACTGGCTGTGTTTAAGATTACTACGTATTCCCTGCCGGCCATCGGCGTGGGATTTCTGATACGGATGTTAGGCAGGAGCCAGAAGGTTCGCAATCTCGGTTCAATACTGCTGGGCTTCGGGATTTTGTTTCTTGGTATAAACTTTATGAAGGAAGCGTTCGGCCCGCTACAGGGCAACGCACGTGTTCATCAGGCACTAATATGGTTCGGGCAGTATCCGATTTTGGCAGTACTGGCGGGCACCGCTATGACTGTATTGCTACAGAGCAGCTCTGCGACTATTGCAATGATTCAAATACTTGCATTCAACGGTGCGTTCGGCAGTGATTGGCCGAGTGTGCTGAGATTAGTGATACCCTTTATTCTTGGAGACAATATAGGTACAACAATTACCGCTCAAATAGCGGCATTACACTCTTCCGTAAATAGCCGCCGAACGGCGTGGGGGCATACGCTGTTTAACATTATTGGGGTGTTGTATATATTGCCACTGGTGTGGGTCGGGTGGTTCGGCGATGCTGTAGAATGGATCACGCCGTTTAAGTTGGTGCAGGGGACAATTATGGTCCACATAGCTGTTGCACACAGCGCGTTTAATGTATTTAACACATTGGTCTTTCTTCCGCTTATCGGCTGGCTTGAGGCCATAGTGGTTAAGTTCGTACCAGCGAAGCCACAGGATATTATCGCGAAACCTATTGTTCTGGAGAAACATCTTCTTAATACGCCGGAGATTGCCATTGACCAGGCAAGGCGAGAAATCGTTCGGATGGCAAGAGTAGCAAAAGAAGCTGTTAATCAAGCCATCCGAGGCCTTGAAGAGAGTGACGAAAGAAAACTCGGGATGGCACGAAAAATGGAGGATGTTACCGATAATTTCCAGTATGAAATCACATCGTATCTCGCGGAGCTTTCAACGAAAGAGCTTTCTGACGAGTTGTCTGTAGTATTGCCGGTACTTCTGCATACTGTTAACGACCTTGAGCGTATCGGAGACCACGCGGTTAATATTACAGAAATTGCTGAGCGAAAAATCAGCCAGAAACAGTCTTTCAGTAATGCAGCGCAAACCGAAGGTGCGCAATTAAGAGCTGAAATAAACCAAATGTTCGATTGCATTTCGACTGCTTTGGAGAACAACGATATAGAAGCGGCCAAAGCCGCTCTGGTCAATGAGAATAATCTTAACAGGATGCAGGTTGATTTTCGCCGCAGCCATGTAAAGCGTATGACAGATGGAGTATGTACGCCCGAGACAGGTTTGATATTTATAGATTTCGTTGATAACATCGAAAAAATCGGAGACCATCTCACCAATATCGCACAAGCGGTAATAGGCGGCCTGCAGTGGGACGGGGTTGAGGTGAAGAAGAAACCTTCTGCCAAGGCCAAGAAAATCCAAGAACAGACGTCAGAGGATATTGCTAAATCAGTAAAATAGAGGTAGAATTGCGCGTATGAAGAGCGGATTTCGGAAATTGACGATTGTTTGGCCGGTGCTGGTTCTACTTTTGACTTTACCCGGGGCAGGGGAGGTGAACAGTCTCCAAAAGCAGGGGCGGCCGGTCAAGGCCGCGGTGATTGTCTGCAAGGGGATGATTGACGATGGGCTGTATAAGTCGATTCAGCGAAGGACGCAAATAGCACTCGATGCGGGAGCGGAATACCTGATATATGAGATAAGCACATATGGGGGGCTTCTTCAATCAGGCGACGATATAGCAAAATACTTTATACTCGATGTTGCCAAGAAAGCACATACTGTTGCCTATGTAGCGACCGAGGCGATATCGGCAGGGGCGATGATAAGTGTTTCCTGCCAGGACATAATAATGCGTGAGAACACCACCATAGGCGACTGCGCACCCATTCAGATAGGGGCGAAGCTCGAAGGCGTCGAGCGGGAAAAAACCGAGAGCTTTACCCGTGCAGCGTTTAAGCGCGCAGCCGAGGCAAACGGCTACCCTGAGGTCCTATTGAAAGCAATGGTTACTATGCAAACGGAAGTTTACAGTGTAAGAAATCTGAAAACCGGCGAGAAAGAATTTTTCGAGGAACATCAACTGCCGGATGACAAAAAAAAGTATGACCTGGATAACAAGGAATTAATCGTAAAAAATGACGAACTGTTAACTCTCACGGCCTCACAAGCTTTAGAATACGGCGTAGCAAGAGCGGTTGTCGAGAATAGGGCAGGGGCGCTTGATTTTTTGGCGAAACGAGACGGCGTGGCCTTTGAAGGTGAGCCGATGCTGCTTGAGATGCTGTGGTCGGAGGAGATGGTGCGATGGCTGAATTCGCCGGCGGTAATGGGCGTGCTTATTATGCTGGCATTGCTTGGGGTCTATATTGAATTCAGCACGCCTGGTTTCGGCCTGCCGGGGCTGGTAGCGGTTATATGCTTTGCAATTATAATCGGCAGCAAATATCTCATCGGGATGGCCAACTGGGTGGAAGTGGCGTTGTTCGTCATAGGTTTGCTTTTACTTATGGTAGAGATTTTTGTTCTGCCGGGCTTCGGTGTCGTAGGGTTTTTAGGAATAATATGCATATTGGTGGGTTTATTCGGTATGCTTGTTAAGAATCCGCCTGACAAGATGCCGTGGCCGCAGACACAGCTTGACTGGCGGTTATTCAATGAAGGCGTGCTGGGTTTGCTGTTTGGTGTTGTCGGGTTTGCTGTTCTTGCGTGGATTCTTACAAAGTATTTACCGAAGCTGCAGTTCCTCAGCGGGCTGATACTGATACCTAAGCAGGGGGGTAAAGCGAAGATAAGTATGACCGCCCCGCCAGACGAAAGGATTACCGGTGTGAATATCGGGGACATCGGTGAGGTAGTATCTATACTGCGGCCTGCTGGAAAAGCTAAATTCGGCTATGCAATAGTCGATGTGGTTGCCGAAGCGGAGTTCCTTAACAAGGGAACAAAGGTCGAGATAATCAAGATTCACGGCAACAGGGTTGTGGTCAGGGCGGCAAAGAGCTAATTAAAAGGAAGAACTTATATGGACTGGTGGTTTGTACTTGCTGTTTTTTTATATTTTGCGTGTGCGGCGTTGATAATAGCCGAAGTGTTTGTGCCGAGCGGCGGATTGATAAGCATCTGCGCGCTGGCCTGTTTAATCGGGGGCATAGCGATATTTTTTCGTCACAGCACAACAGCCGGCTGGGTAGGTATAATTATCGCTGTTGTAATGATACCATCGGTCATAGTAATCGCTTACAGAATATTTCCGCATACTAAATTCGGCAAGAGCGTTACCCTTGCGCCACCGGAGCGTCAAAGGGGCGATGCCATAGCTGATATGCCTGAACTAAAAGGGCTGCTCGGCGCCGTAGGGGTGGTAATTACGCCGCTTCGGCCGGTGGGGACGTGCGATTTTTCAGGACAAAGGGTTGAATGTGTAGCTGAGGGCGGTTATGTTGATAAGGGTAAAAAGATTAAAATCATTCACGTAGAAGGAACACAATTGACGGTTCGTGTTGTAGAAGAGAGTTAATGAAAGGGGAAAATGATGAGTAATTCGATAAACACAATCCTGGCGGCGGAAAATCCTCTGAGAGTTGTAGGGGTAGCAGTTGTAGTCATTCTTATACTTGTAGTATTGGTGTTCTTTTTACTGTTTTTGAAGTTTTTCAGGTTATGGCTGCAGGCGAAATTGTCCCGTGCCGACGTCAAATTCTCCGAGCTTATCGGGATGTGGCTGCGAAAGGTCGACACGAGGATCATAGTTATAAGCAAGATAACCGCTGTTCAGGCAGGTCTGACCCTAACCACCCGCGATTTGGAAAGCCATTATCTAGCCGGCGGTCGTGTCCCAAATGTCGTACGCGCATTAGTCGCTGCTGACAGGGCAAACATCGATTTGTCTTTGAAGACAGCAACTGCAATTGACCTGGCTGGCCGGGATATCCTCGATGCCGTCCAGACAAGCGTCAATCCGAAGGTTATTGACTGCCCTGACCCCAAGAAAGGCAAAGAGACCATCGATGCCGTAGCTCAGGATGGTATCCAGCTTAAAGCCAAGGCACGAGTTACCGTGCGTGCAAATATTCAACGATTAGTCGGAGGCGCCACTGAAGAGACGGTTATTGCACGCGTTGGTGAAGGAATAGTAACCACCATCGGCAGTGCGATAACTTATAAGAATGTCTTGGAAAATCCGGACCGAATCTCTAAGGCGGTTTTGGCCAAAGGCCTTGATGCCGGGACGGCCTTCGAGATTCTATCTATTGATATTGCGGATGTCGACGTAGGTGTGAACGTCGGGGCGGAGCTGCAGAAGCACCAAGCCCAAGCAGATTTAGTTCGGGCACAGGCCGAGGCGGAAAAACGCAGGGCTATGGCATTTGCACGTGAGCAGGAAATGCGGGCGCTGGTCGTTGAGAACGAGGCAAGGGTGCCTCTGGCCATCGCCGAGGCCTTCCAGAAAGGCAATCTTGGCATTATGGACTATTATCGACTGAAAAACATAAGTGCGGATACCGAGATGCGGGATTCTATCGCAAAGCCGAAAAAACACGAGTAAAGTATGAACTATTGGCTGGTACAATTAGTTCTGGCTGCCAGGCGCAGCAGCGACAGAGATAGCGGCTGGATGCAAATACTTGTTTTTGTGGTACTGGCGATTTTCTATGCGGTCGGCAGTATCGTCAAAGCAAGAGCAAATAAGACCGCACCGAAGGGAAAAGAGCAAGCACCACGTAAGCCGGTGCGTAAATCGTCTGAGGACTTCATAGACCTTAAAATGCTTAAACAGCTTTTTGGGCTTCCTGAAGAGGCCGAATCGAGCAGTCAACCTAGCCCCGAAGCGTCCAAGCCGAAGATTGCTAAACAGCAGGTTCAACCAACGGTCAGAAAAGTTGCGCGTCCTCAGCCGATGGCGAGACGAAAAGCATCTGTTACGGTTGAGCCGCAGGCGGCTAAGCCGCAAGTTCGGCCTCGGCCGAGGTTGAAAAGAATCCCGGGACTTACTGGTGAAGCTGAACTGTCGACGGGAGTTCCGCAGGCAAAATATCTTTCTGATATTTTGTCCGATTACGATGACCCTGAAAAGCTGAGAAGGGCGATTCTGCATTATGAGATATTAGGCAAACCTCTATCGTTGCGAGAGCAGGAAAGGGCATTTTAGGCTCTGTAAAACAAACCCTAATCCACCGCAGGCGGGCAAGAATGGCTTTTTGCTTGACTTTTTAACCAAGACTGTGGTATAATTCTTTTTATAGTATTCAGTCGCCAAAAATGGCAACTTCATACCAAACTAAGGAGGCAGGATACGAGAAAACTCACTTTCATTCTGGTGGGATTTTTAAATATAATATGTTTTGGGGCAGATATTTACGTGAACCACACGGGTTCGGCCACGCCGCCTTATGACACAGAGGCCAGAGCATCAACCGATATACAGGTTGCTCTGGATGCTGCAGATAGTGGTGATACTGTTTGGATTAAAGCGGATGCCAATTATGTAATGAACGGAGTTGACCAGCAGGCGGCCCAATTCGATTTAGATGTTAGCAGCAGGGTAACAATAAAAGGCTATTATCTAACGCCTGGCGACCAAGATTATGGCGGAGCATATTACAAAGACCCAGACTACGGCTGGGCAGTCATAGATGCAAACAACGGAAATTTTAATGTTTTCGGAGTAGGTACTAAATCATATCTTAAGTGGCAAAATCTTAAAATCACAAATGTAGCATCAACTCAAAACCCCTTCGAATTTGCACCATCAACTCAAATTCCAACCGGATATGTAATACGAAATTGCTGGATTACGGGAGGTTGTAGGGCAATCCAATGCACGAAGATTTCCTCCATACAAATACAAGATTGCAAATTTACAGGGACGTATGGCACAAGTATAACAGATGCGGTTGTGTATTCGTCCTCCAATACTGATGCAGCATTGATAGAATCTTGCGAATTTGCCCACAGCAATGCTAATGAGTCAATACGCTTTGTTGGTTATGGAGGATATTTAATTTGTAACAATATTTTTAATATAAGCGGCACCGTAGACTCCGTTTTGAACCTTTCCTACAATGCATTTGTTATCAATAATACGATTTACAAAAATAGCGGAGGTTCTATCAATAAAGGCATTAATTTTACGACTTGGGCGGGTCCAAGTGCAGCATTTAATAACATCATCGTAGGTTGCACGACAAGCATAAATGAGGAAGCAACAATTAACTTTGGGGGGTGGAATTGCTTTTACAACAACGGCTCAAATTGGACATTGCGCGATGGTGATATAGTGGCTGACCCGCAGTTTATAGATGCGGCAGGCGGCGATTTCAGGCTTATGCCTTCCTCACCCTGTGTGAACGCAGGCAGGCCAACATTGGGTGGCGGCAAGACAACCATAGGTGCCTGGCAGCCTGCAAGCTACGAGTCTGTGCCTTCAGGGGATTTGAACAACGATTCCAAAGTCGATTTTTATGACTTTGCAAAGATGGCTTCAAACTGGCTTATAGACTGCACGACCGACCCGGACAACCCGGCCTGTGAGCCGAAATAATTAAAGAGAAAAGAGTCATACATACGTAAGAGCACAGGTAAACAAAAATGCTGAAACCCTTTGGTGCTGCAAGAAACAACGTCTCATAATATATGTTATGTTTCATTGGGCTTAGTTTTGGGCCAAATAGCCGATTTGCGTGTTTTTGGCTTTCTGCTTACTTATAGCTGATTATTGAGCGCCTGGGCGGCTGTGTCCGAAAGGTTATCCCACATAGCAGCAGCTCTATCTAACAGACCTAGGTTTTGAAGAACTACTGAGATGTTCACTGTCGCATCAGCACAGGTGAAATTATTCTCCAGTAAACGGTTGAGATTGATGAGCGACGATGCAAACTTGAGACTGTCACAATAAAGCAAGGCAGCTTTATAATGCAGTTCGAGCGTATTCCTATCGAGACAGTCAGGGCCAATCAGCTGCTCCAGTGCATTCTGTCTCTGGCCGGTTTCAAACAGGCATAGTGCTAGCTTGTTCCTGGCCCTGGCATAGGTTGGGTTAAGCTCCAGAGCGGTCTGCAATAATTTGATGGCCTCGTTTAACTTTCCGACGCTCGTCATTAGAACGCCAAGTCTATAGTGTAAATCCGGGTTTTGCGAACCGTGAGCGATTTGCTGCTGATGAACGCCAATCACATCCTTGATGAGATTCATTGAGTCATTTTTAAGAAGGCCGATTGAGTCGTCCTTATCGTGAGATTCAGAATTTATGACAAAATCTGTTTTGAACTGCAGGGTGGCTGTTTCGGCAAGCAGCAAGGAGCTGTTGGCGTCAATTGCCGCAGCCAGCGATAGTGTTAGTAAAGCGCCTGAGATATTGCCGGCCGATTTCTGGGCAATTGCAAGTCCGATATACGCATCGACTATCTGGTCATTTATCTCGACTGCTCTATTGAATTGCTGGGCGGCGAGCCGCTCGTCGCACATCTGCAAATAGTGTGTTCCAAGCTTTATAGTCGCATCCAGGAAACCCGGGCAAATACGAATCGCATCTTCATATCGTGAAACTGCCTCTGTCGTAGCACCCAGCATACTAAGCACATCGGCGTATTTGACGAGCAAATCCGCCTTGTCCGGCTGTGCTTCTATCAAATTTTCAAGCTCCTCGGCTGCCTTGTGAAGCTGGCCAGCGGCAATGAGTTCGTCTAAACAATCATCATCAGCGTGAAAATTGTCCGGATGTATTAAAATTGCAGTGTTAAATGTTTCAATGGCCTTTACATATTTGGCGCCGGCAATATATAAATGGCCAAGCGCTAACAACGTTGGCAGGTCATCGGGATATTCGTTCCTTAATAGCTCATATTCGGCCGTGGTATTTTCCAGCTGGCCGTTTTTGAAATAAATGGCAGCCAGTCGCTGCCTTGGGAGTTGTAAATAGTTTTTGAACTTTAGACAATCCTGATAAAACTCTACAGCTTCAGACTCTTTGCCGAGGCGTTCATAACAGTGTCCCAGCGCATAAAGGGCCATTGTATTGTTCGGCTGACGCGAATAGACCGAGTTTAACTCTTCGATGGCACTATCCAGCCGATTTTGGTGCAGACACATTGCTGCCGATGCCAATCGCCCGCGTGTGCAGGAAGGATTTTCAAAAAGATACAGCCTTAGCTGCTCTTGGGCGGTGTCGGTCTTTCTATTGCTCATCAGCTCAATGACTTTATCTAACCGCTGTACCTGTGAAGGTTCGTTATCGTTTTTTAGAGGTTCGGCTGCATTCAGCCAATGCCATATCAAATCGGCCGTATCGACCGTCATCCCCCTGCCGAGAATTTCCAGCAATCTACTCATACACCCTCACAATCCAGTAAACTAATGTATTGTTCTCCACCGACGAATATCGACTATTGCACCACGATTGTTAATCGGTGTTTGCCTAATTTAGTTTTCTAAATATCCATTTTTCGTGGTATAAATGGCGATTGTGTGTGATGTAGGGGTTGTTAGGGTTCTAATCCATGGTAGGCGGTCAGAGAGAAGAGATTTGCGGACTTTACCCCCCTGCCGTCTAAAAACAGCCCGCAAAACCTCTAAAGGCCGCAAATTCAAACCGTTCTAATATCAATTGCAGCCCCGATTGAAGCTGAGAAATTGTTAATCTGCTTTTAGAGCTTGTGCCTGTTTTTCTATTTCACTCAGATAAGCCAATGTGCGTTCGAGCTTGTCGGTTAGGTGCTTTAACTTCAGCATGGTCTTAACCCGTGTTACAAGTTCCAGTTTATTCACAGGCTTGCTTAAAAAGTCGTCCGTGCCGGAGTCAATGCCGCGTTCAATATCGCCGAATTCATTAAGTGCCGTTACCATTATCACCGGAATGTCACTAGTCTTAGGGTCGTTTTTTAACCTCTTACAAACCTCGAACCCGCTCATTTTAGGCATCATTACATCCAGTAAAATCAAATCGGGTGGGCTGTTGCCTATAATCTCCAGTGCTTCCGGGCCGTCATGCGCTGGAACAGTCTCGCAGTCCATATCCTCAAGATAAGCCTGCAGCAGTTCGAGATTTTGCTGATTGTCGTCGACAACCAGCACTACCGGCGTTTTTTCTTGCTCTTTTTTTGACTTTACTGGGTTCATAAAAAGCTGCTCCTATCATTTACTTTTTCAAAGCTTTTAAAATTGCTGTGCAGAAGGCCGGCAAATCATCCGGTTTGCGGGATGTAATCAAATTTCCGTCCACGACACACTCGGCATCTACATATTCAGCTCCTGCGTTTTTAATGTCGTCTTTAATCGCCATAAAGCAGGTTGCTTTCCTGCCTTTATAGATTTTCGTGCTGCACAGCAGCCATCCGCCGTGGCAGATAGCCGCTATAACTTTGCCGGCATTGACCATATCGTTTGCGAATTTTATAACATCCGCACTTCTGCGCATAAAATCTGGAGCAAAACCGCCCGGCACAATCATACAATCATAATCGGAGGCGTCGGCTTTGCCGGCTGCAACGTTTGAGACGCAGGGATAGCCCTCTTTTGAATGGTATTCTTTTTTTGCTTCCGCTGCGACAAAATCGACCTCGACCCCCCCTTCTCTGAGCCGATAATAAGGGTACCAGACTTCGAGAACCTGATACATTTCGTCAACCATAATAGCTATTTTCTTCGCCGTCATTTTTAACTCTTCTTCCCGCTGCCTTTACTTGCGTCGGGAGACACAGGGGCCAATAACTCTACCTGCGATTAAAGCATCTAAGCGATGATATGTCAATCCTGACTATCCATTTTCTTCTTTACCAAGGCTGAGATGTGGAAGTACAATCATTGCATCCAAGAACTGGTTCACGTGTTTTTTAGTTTTAGTGTATGTTTCTTTTGTTTGTGTTAAAAAAATCAATAATATTATTCGGATACCAAGGTTGACAATTTTTCGTTAGCTATTATAATATATTTATATAAGAGTTTATTTTTACAGGTCTTAGAGTAAAAATATGTCTCCCCTGCCGCTTTGCCCCTCGGGGGGGGCAGCCAGGGGCAAGGCAAAAGCTCTAACTCCGTAAGGAGTCCATAGGACAATGGCTGCGAAACGAGACCCAAATCCTGATCTTGTGGTGGGCCCGCCGAACCATAATGAGCCGGCATTAAACAAGTTTTTCAGGGTTGCTATCAAAACTAAGGCTAGTGACCTGCACCTGAAGGTCGGCCAGCCGCCGAAATTACGCATTCAAGGACAATTGAAAGATACCACTGGTGAAATAATGACCGAGGAGAAAATGGAACAGTTGGTCCTTGAGATACTCACTCCGGACCAGAAAGAATCTTTCCTCAAGAGCGGCATCATCGACTTCGCACATGAAATTGGCGATGAGGACCGATTCCGAGTGAATGTGTTTCGCCAGCGAAACGTAATTAGTCTTGTGGCGAGACGGGTAAATACTGAAATCCTGCCGTTTGAAGGTTTGAACCTGCCGCCGATACTGGAAAAAATAAGTGACAGTAAGCATGGGTTGGTCCTTGCAGTGGGTCCTACCGGCTGTGGCAAAACCACAACGATTGCAGCGATGATAGACTACATAAACCGCACCCGCTCCTGCCACATAGTTACAATCGAAGACCCAATCGAATATCTGATTAAGGATAAAAAAGCAATCGTATCGCAAAGAGAAATCGGCATTGACGTAGCGAATTTTGATGAGGCCTTAAAATATCTGATGCGACAGGACCCCGATGTAATCTATATCGCCGAAATACGCGATTCCAAAGGCGTAACAGCTGCGATGAGGGCTGCAGAAACCGGCCATCTTGTTTTTGGAACAATACACTCGTCAAGTGCCTCACACGCTGTGCAGCGACTTTTAGACCTCTTCCCTCAAAACGAAAGAGAGCTGGCGAGACAGACCTTGAGCTTGACTATTAGAGCCATCATTAGTCAGATACTGATGCCGAGCATCAAGGAAGGCGTTGGCAGAATACCTGCTGTTGAGATTCTTCTTGCAAACCCTGCTGTCAGAAAACTGATTTCCGAAGGGCGTGAGACCGATTTACCAAACGTTATACGCAGTTCTAAGGAAGAAGGTATGCAGGATCTTACAGATAGTCTCATTAAACTGATAATGGACGGAAGCATAGAGCCGAGGGAGGCATATAAGCACGCACCAAATGCAGAAGAATTAAAAATGGCACTAAAGGGTATTAGGGCAGACACAACTGGTATCCTGTGAGTTTAATCCGTCGTAGACGGATAAATGTGCAGTTTCGTAAACGGAGTTTTTATGACAGGTTTATTGATGACCTCTGTTGAATACAGCGGCTATATATCTATAGTTAAATTTCTTATCTTTTTGCTTTTGTTTTTTTTATGGTTGCCGCTGCTCACCTGGGTATATCAGGACGCCAAGGCCGTCAGAACCAAAGAGGTCTTCTGGACAGCTATTGTTTTTGGTGCCGGAGCCGCAGCGGCAATAGTTTGGCTCCTTACGCCTATTTTTATTATCGGCATGTTGTTTTACCTGATTGCTGTAACAGCGACATCTATCAGTTATGTGATGCACCGCAATGCCAGAGTTCCGGAATTTAACCGTGTTCTGACGGTAGAACACATCAAAGGTCTGTTCACCAGTAAAGAAAAAAAACTTGAAGCCCTCGAAGATTTTCTTTTTATAACGGCCAATAACAATGAAGTTCCTTTGCCCGAACCCAAAACGCCGGAATTCTTCGGCTATAAAACAGCCTATGAGATTCTCAGTGATGCTATCTGGAGAAGGGCAAGCGACGTTGTGTTTTCCCCAACCCAGCAGAACTACAACGTAACTTACTACGTTGACGGTGCAGCCTTAAAACAGCCGGATATACCTAAAGACCGCATGGAATATTTCAGTCGCTTTCTAAAAAATCTTGCTGATTTGGACCCGGAAGAGAAGCGAAAACCGCAAAGAGGTAAGTTTAGAATCCACAAGGACCAAAAGAATATCGACTGGGAAATAACCGCCGCAGGTTCAACCGCCGGTGAGCAAATCAGACTTAAACAAATGACCAAGCAGAGTGTAACAAAGCTGGCCGAGTTAAACCTGATGCCCGAACAATACGAACAACTGAATGGAATTCGCGAGGCCAAACAAGGTCTGTTTATCATAACTGGGCCTAAAAAAAGCGGTGTAACAAGCACTTTTTACGCGATGCTTAGAAATCACGACCCCTTCCTTTTCAGTATAAGTACCCTTGAAAAACAGCCTTCCGCCGAATTGCCGAATATAACTCAAAACATCTTCGCGCTCAGCGATACTGGCACAACTACATACGCCAAAAGGCTGCAGGCGATAGTAAGAATGGAGCCGGACATCGTTGGTGTTGCTGACTGCGCGGACGCCGAGACAGCCCAAATCGCATGTGCGGCTGCGAAGGACGGCAAAATCGTATATGTTGTACTCGATGCAGATGACGTAATACGAGCGATCGGAAAGTGGATGAAATTAGTCGGCAACAGGAATCTTGCCACTGAGACCCTTTTGGGCATAAGTAGCCAGCGTCTCCTCAGAAAGCTTTGTGAGCAGTGCAAACAAGCGTATGAACCAAATAAAGAGCTTCTCAAAAAGTTCAATATCCCCGCGGAAAAAGCAAAGGTGCTTTATCGTGCCGGCAAAGTGCAGTATGACAAACGCGGAAGACCTTCGACCTGCGAAAATTGTCAGGGAACAGGTTTTGTCGGAAGGATGGGCGTATTCGAAATCATAATACTAAATGACGAATTGAGAAACGTTATAAGACAGTCGAAGTCACTGGCAGAAATCAGCACGCAGTTTAGGCGGGCTAAAATGCTTTATTTGCAGGAACAGGCGCTGAGAAGGGTCGTTGCCGGAACAACCGCAATAGACGAAATGGTCAGGGTGCTTTCATCTTCTGAAAAACAAAAAACGAAAAAAACAGAACAAAAAATAAAACCTGAAAAACTTCAGACGTGATTATCTGACTCGTCGTCGATAATTTGGAGATGTTATATAATGGGCAGCTTATTTGTAGTGTTAATTATTTTAGGCTGTGTCGCTTATCAGTATCTAAAAGGTACGCTGGTTAAATCATTTGTTGTGGTAATAATATCCATTTGCGCAAGTGTAGTTGCTTTTGGCTACTTCGAGCTTTTGGCGAATTTTTTAATCAGCCGCAAAATCCTTAAGCCTTGGGCACACCCGCTCTCTTTTGTGATGCTGTTCATTGTGGCTTTTGCCGTCCTGCAGGCAATCGCCGCCCAGTTGACTCGTCGACCGGTTGATTTTGGACTTCTGCCCGAGCGTATTGGACGTGTTATCTTTGGGATTTTCCTGGGCCTTATCGTATCCGGCCTTTTACTCACAGCCGTCGCAATGGCGCCTATATCACCAAAGTATCCTTACCAGCGTTTTGACCAGGCCAGCCCCGACCCAGAAAATCCCAATGGGGTATTACTGAATGCTGACGGCTTTACAGCGGGGTGGTTCAGTATCGTAAGTAGCGGCAGCTTCAGCGGAAAAAGAAGTTTTGCTGTTCTGCATCCGGCTTTCCTGGACCAGCTTTTCCTGAATCGACACGAGGTTAATAACAATGTTTCAATTGTCACCAGCCCTGAAGTAATAGAAATACCGAATAAAGCCGTTTGGCCGGCTCCGGAAGAACTGAAAGACACGAACGGCAACCCCGTACTGCCGAAAAGTGGTCATACTCTTACAATCATACGGATAGGGATAACCACTCGGATAAAGGACGAGTGGGGAAGATTTACACCTTCTCAATTAAGAGTGATTTGTAAGCAGGATGATGGTAGAGGCCCGCTCGCCGGAAAAGGGGAAAATATTTACCCTGTTGGATATATGAAAACGAAGAACGAGTTGCAGATAAAAAAATTAAACGACCGTATAGAAATAGAAAAAGACGATTTCGTCAGCAGAGTAAAGGAAGTTGACTTTGCTTTTTATGTTCCCAATGGTTTTAAGCCCGTCTTGGTCGAGTTCAAGCAAAACTATATTGGCCAGTTGCCGCCGCCTGTGTCGGCTGAACAGGCTCCGCCGATAGTGCCTTTTGTCAGGCAGCCGGAACCTGCCGCACCTGTCAACGCGTCTGAAACGCCCGTAGAGCGGCCCAGCTCCCCTACCCCACCTAATGAGCCCGAAACTTCCTCTCGAAGACCCGGCCTGAGCAACGTCGGAAAGTCAATAATAGGTGGCCAGCTCGACGAAGACCAATAGAGCAGCATTGGTATTCTGCAGACTTCGGGGTAAAAATAATGTGTAGCTGTATGCTCTGCTGTTTTAAGGATTGTGTACTACCGCAACCCTCCTCAGGAGCAAACGACTAATTCTTCCAGATTCAATTCCATCAGGTGTTCGAGATACCTGTGCAAATCTTCTTCGGAAAAACTGGCGAGGAATTCCGGCCTGGCGCTTTTGTTGATTTCACAAATGCGATCTATCAATTCCCTTTTATTCATACACGTACATCCTTCTTAAAATCACTCCCCCTCGGCTTACCGCAATATCGGCCAAGAGGTTTCTTTTCCTTTAGCCTGCTGGCCGCCCTGCCGACCAACGCCCTATAACCTGAGCCACTATATAACTGTGCTGTTTTTCTTTAGGCCACAACATATAGCTCAATCGGACGAGTTGTTTCTATCACGTCTTTCAATGTCCAATAAAATCACCTTCGCCGGTAGCTTTCTGAATCCAAAAAAATTTACTAATTCTCTCTTTTTTACGCTTTTTGTTTGGAGTTGAGCTTTACCTCTACTTTGCCGAGCGTCTGCGAATATCAAAAAATCACTTGCCCTTTATGTCCTGGTTGTTGTATTATTACTTGTTTTAACGAAAACTTGAAAATTGGGTCTTTTGGAGGTTTGAAGGTGGCAGGTATAGGCGACATTCGCAACATCGTTCTTTTAGGACACGGCGGCAGCGGCAAAACCTCTCTCACCGAGGCTATGCTGCACACTACCGGTGCAACAAACCGTCTCGGCAGCGTTGATGACAAAACGAGCATCTGTGATTATTACGATGAGGAAAAGGAGCATCAGCATTCTATTACATCATCCATTGTTCACACTAACCACGGCGGCAAGCTGCTCAATATCATCGATACGCCTGGCTATCCTGATTTCATAGGCCCGGCTATCAAGGCCATATCCGCCGCCGAAACCGCCGTAATCGTCATCGGCGCTGCAGCCGGCATCGAAACAAATACTCGCAAGCTCTTCGAATCAGCCGTAGCCGCTAATATACCGAAGGTCTTTGTCATTAATAAAATTGACGCTGAAAATGCCGACCTTTCCGCCCTTCTCAAGGCCGTTCAGGAAACCTTCGGTTTGAAGTGTCGCTGCGCCAACCTGCCTGCCGAGGATAGGGCCTCGGTAATCGACTGCATCGAAAACAAAACCGGCCAATCACCCGTAGCCGATGTTGCCAAGGCACATACTGATTTAATAGAAAGTGTCATTGAAGCTGACGACCAGCTTATGGAAGCCTATCTCGGCGGTGGGGAAATCTCCGCTGAGAAAATAGCTTCCGTTTTCGTAAATGCCCTCAAGGCCGGAACGATTATTCCAATCCTTTTCACCAACGCCCGCAAAGAAATTGGAGTGACCGAGCTTCTCGATTTTATTACAAAATACATGCCCTCCCCTCTCGAGGCAGCTCCTGTTCAGCTCAGAGACGGCCAAGGCACGGTAAGTCTAAAGCCTGACCCCGCATCCCCGCTGGCTGGCCTGGTTTTCCGCATCGGCTTCGACCCGCGCTCGAATATGAAGTACTCCGCCATCCGCATCTTTAGCGGCGCGGTTAAATCGGACACTAATCTTATCCGCAATGACGAGAAAAAAGGCATCCGTGCAGGCCATATCTTAAAACCCCAGGGCGGCGAAAACAAAGAAATCGACACTGGCCAGGCCGGCGATATCATAACCATCGCTAAAGCCGAGGACTTCAAAATCGGAGACCTTGTCCACGACGGCAAGACGGCAGGAAAATTCGACACCCCTGCCGTGCCTGAGCCGATGTTCTCGCTGGCCCTTGTCCTGGCTACTAAAGGTGACGAGCAGAAAATCAGCTCCGCTCTTGAAAAACTATGCGAGGAAGACCCCTGCCTTAAGGTTACACGCGACCAGCAGACGAATGAATTAGTTGCCAGCGGCCTCGGCGACCTGCACCTTCGCGTAATGCTCGAAAAAATGGAAAAACGCTTCAAGCTCTCCGTAACTACGAAAGAGCCTAAAATCCCCTACCGCGAAACAATCACCACAAAGGCCGAAGGACATTACCGCCATAAAAAGCAGACCGGCGGCGCAGGCCAGTTCGGCGAGGTTTATCTGCGCGTTGAGCCCGCCCCGCGAGGCTCAGACCCGTCTCTGGAGTATAGCTGGGACATCTTCGGCGCCTCAATTCCGGGCCAGTTCGAGCCGGCCATTCTCAAAGGCATCAACGAGGTTATGCAGGCCGGCTACGTTGCGGGCTTTCCGATGCAGGACATAAAAGTCTCCGTCTATGACGGCAAACACCATCCCGTCGATTCGAAAGAAGTCGCTTTCCGGGCGGCTGGAAAAGGCGCGTTCATCGATGGCCTCTCGAAGGCGAAACCCGTCCTGCTTGAGCCGATTGTAAATATCGAAGTTACCGTCCCGGCTGAGAATATGGGCGATATCACAGGCGATTTGGCCTCGAAGCGCGGCAGAGTCGTCGGCCAGGAGATGCTCGCGGGAAATTTCATCGTTATTAAGGCTGAAGTACCACTTTCCGAGGTTACGCAGTATAACAGCCAGTTGAAAAGCGTAACCGGCGGACGAGGCAGCTATGCGATGTCGCTCAGCCGATATGAGATTGTGCCGGGTAATATCCAGCAGCAAATTGTCGCACAATACGGCAAAAAGAAAGTAGAAGAAGAATAACAAGCTTTGAAAGGATAAGAAGATGTGTAATACCTGTGGCTGCAGAACGGTCAAAAAAGCTAAGCCGAAGAAGAAAAAAGCAAAAGGCAAGAGAAAATAGTTAACTGGTTGATTGGTTAACTGGTTAATTGGTTGAGTTGTTAAAATAGGTAATTGGCTCAACAAGCTCACTATAAATAGTTCGATTTTACTCATCATAAATTGGGTTTGAATTGGGTTCGTTTGGGTTTGTTTTGGGTTCGTTTTTGAGCTTGGCCGTCCTAAGTTTTTGGTTATTAGTCATTGTCATTACTGCACTTACAAGCATTTTTGGCATTTCTAAAATTGGGTTCGTTTTGAACGGTTAACCGTTTTAACTCTTTCATAGTTCATTGTTGATAAAGAATCTCCGATGGGGGTTACATACGCTGTATAAACAGCGAGGTAAAACCCCACTACAAGATTAAAACAACTAAGTCGTTTCTGACCCGGACCTGCTGGTCCCACGACCTTGTCCTGCTGGGCGATTAGGGGCGAAATTCGTCCCCTCTATAATTGGAGGAACTTGCGCGAATGGTGCGAAAAAGGTACTCGATTCTCAATGCCTGATACTCGTAACTTGTTGTGGGAAAAGGAGTAAAAAAATTTTGAGAAAATGGGGTTTGTGGGTTCAACCCCCTGCGCATTTGATTGAAATAGTCAGAGTAGAAGTATATCTCTGTATGAAGAACGGCATTGTTTATTGAAGAGAGTCTATATTTTGGCACCAAGTGGGCTGTGTTCGAACCTAATGATGAACTGCTCTGGGCAAAGATTTGACTCAATATCGGTGATTTCATGCAGGGTCTCTTCCGACAGGGAGCGTTTCTATACATGATGCTGCGGGGACTTTTAAACTTTTGCTGGTGCTGCCGGAGGCCGCAACGAGGAAACATACAGTAAGTATGCCAAAGGCATACGAAAAGCAGGTATCCGAGCAGAAGGCAGCACAAGCAAGTGGGTCCCCACTAACGGCATGTGGGGATCTTCGCTTCGCTACGAGAGGACACAACAGCAAATCAATCATATTTTAACGGCAGAAGATATACTCTCTCGCCCTCGGTTATTCATAGAGGTGGTGCCAAAGCGGGCTGGCGATGCAGTCGCAATTTGCGGTTAAGTCATTCGCCAATTGTTTCGGGGTTTTCGAGGTTGGGGGGAAATGGGATCTTATAATGATTTTGCAAGTATTCAACGAGCTTAAGGTAGATTTACCTGATTTGGTGGAACTTCGAATTCATGATTTTTTCTTGATATACACTCAGTGGCTGCCGATGGACTGTGGATTAAGATTCTCAATCGGGTTATCAAGGTCAAAGTAAAAGGGATTACCAAATGTTCTTGCTAATCTATCCGATGTTTTTATCTCGAGCAATCTTGAACGAAATTTCTCAATAGTATCGATGCCAAAGGGTCGTAACAATTTCTTGGCGTAGCTTACGCGAACCGCCTCGACTAGATATCCAGGAGTATGGTATTCCATATAAACAGTACTCCATGCTCTCCAGTTAGTCCGACCACCTGATTCTGACTTTTCAAATTCTCCTCGTAGAAACAAGAAAAAGTCAGCGTCCATAAATTGCTGCATTGGGACAAGTTTGCCAAGGTCTTCTTTTGTATGGCGCTCTTTTAGAATATCTGCGTGGACTGATATTCTATTAAGTTTTAAACGCTGATTTCGAAATCCTAGTAATCCAACGTCTTGGGATATGTAATCAAATGAAACCAAACCTGTGCGCCCATATTTTACGTTTTCAATATATACCCTTTCTTCAAGGATATCGGCGATTATTTCCCAACGATTTTCTCTGATAAGGAAAGAAAAAAAAGTCACAAAAAGTTCATGGCCAATAAACTTATAAAAGTCAAAATCATTTTCTGGAATTACTCCTGAGAAACCACGAGGCACATTATAATGTTCGAGAATACGCTTAAACGCTTTGAATAGGCTAAGAGCAACTTCTGAAGTATTAATGATTGCAACGACTTCAGCAAGGCGAGCAAACTCTAGAATAAGCTGTTTTGTTTTATCGAGGGCTTCAATGAATAAATCATCCCTTTCGCCATCTTTTGAGAAATCTGGTTGCAACGTCTCAATTTCGTCAGTTAGCCACTCCATAAATCGCCGGACTGACAAGACTTGATTTGGCTGTGCATTTTCGACAGCCGCTCTTGTCTGATCTCCGATGGATAAAGAGGGAATAATTCTCTCAGGTGGTTGTATTTTTATTTGAGTCAAGATGGTTCGAAGAGCCGTATCAAGTTGAGCTTCTAGTTTTTTGCGTTCTGTTGCGCGGTTTTCATATTCCTCTGGCATATAGTAGGTGACAACTCTTTTCCTGCTTAGATCGAATGGAAGCAATTCAGGTTTCCCAAAAACGGTGTTCATTACCATAAGAATCCGCTCAGAACCAAGTGTTTTGAGTGCATATCCAAGTTCAATCAGGACATTAGGATTAGGGGTTGGGCGTGATTTTTCACCTTCGTTGATGATTGAAACATCGCATACAAAAACCTGTGATTCTTCAATCTTAGCAAAAATTGTACCTGCAATATCAGGTGACCCTGGAACTCCTGCGGTGTCGCGATCAATAACCGGCTCAACTTTGATAGAGTCATCAGCGCGGATTGATTTTGCAGTATTTTCAAGAGCCTTCTCGATAAAGCTTCTGTTGGTGGAATTAGGTAAATCGGACTGCCAAGAATAGAATATTTTATAATCCCGCATTTTACACACTTATTGCTTCTATATCTTGTTAATTTCCTTATTTAAATAATTTAGCAGATTAATCACTATATCGATATTAGTCAACTAATATCGGGCCATAATTTGAGTACTGGCGGATGGGAAAGAGGCGAAGAAGCAATAATCTATTAAAGACAAAGGATATACTCTCTCGCCCTCGGTTATTCAGAGAAGCGGTGCCGAAGCAGGCTGGCGATGCAGTCGCAATTTGCAGTTAAGTCTTTTGCAAATTGCTTCGGGGTTTTCAGGGCTGGGAAGAATCAAAAAGAAGAGGAAAGTCAAGAGGGTAAAAAAGCGAGATTATTTATTGCAAGGTGGGTGATTTTTGTTTTGTGTACTCTCTGAAATACTGAGATAAATTGATCATAATCAATCCAATAACTTGGAACATCGTTGTCCCGACAAGTACCCACATGCGAAATATCTCTGTCTTTGTAAGCTCAAGCTTCTCTTTCTTTATATCATCATAGAGTTTACTGAAGTTCTCTTCGTTTACCAGACGTCTTACTTCATTTTGCAGTTGTTCTATATCCATGTTGGCCCATTTGTTCTTTAGTTCTGCGGAAGCAACCTGACCAGTTACTGCGCTATGAAGCTTGGAGACAGTTTCTACTGCCTGCTTCACCAGTTTCGCTTCAACTAACGGGATAGCATTCTCTTTTTTTAGTAATTTTAGCAAGTGGATTTTATTTATGATTTGTCCTTCTTTCAAATCATAACTAATAAACCATTGAAGGTTTCTGAAACGCATTTCACGATCCAACTCGAGTGTAGCAAGTTTGTTTTCGATTTGTGAAATTGTGTGGTTGCACCACGGAATGAAAGCCCCCAAAGAAAAAACCACTAGAATAAGAAGCACGCTACCGACAATCCAACATATTTTCATAATCATCGTTACCTAACATAATAATATAACACTTTTGTTGCCGATTTAGTCTACCAGAAAACTAGGAACAGTCATCTAAATCTACGCCACAACGGACTATCAAAAAATAGCTCGTAAAGGAGCAACTGCTGCCAAACAGTTTTGTGTCTCGTACCTAGTGCGTAGTTTCCGCTCCCAGATGTCTCACCTTTGGAAGATAAAGTATCTTAAAGATAGGCGAAGGTCAAGGGGGATATGGATGGATTTAAGATTGCTGTTGTTTCCGTAAGCCGCAATGAGGAACGTTAGTATTACGCAGTCCCACAGGACGGAGTAAAATGGAAAGAAGGCCGAACTGAAGGACACAACAGCAAAACAGGTCAATAACTCTTTCGCATTAAGCTACGGCTAAGAGGTGGTGTCACCAAACGCATGCTGGCGATGCACTCACTATTAGTTCGGGGTTTTCGCGGTTGGGAAAAAATAGAAAAAGGATAAAGCCGTAACAATTCCGTAACAAGCACACTTCATAATACTCCTACGCTATAACGAGATAACTTTTGAAGGGAATATTTATGAAAAAACTAATCTTACTAACAGGATTACTTTTAACGATTTTTATTGGAACCTCACTGCAAGCACAAAACGATACCAAAGTAAACCTTAGTTTTGAGGATAAGGTAAAAAGCTGGTTAACTGAAAATAATGTACCGGCAGTTGGAATTGGTTTAATAGAAGACGGTAAAATCAAGTATGCAAAGGTATTTGGAGAACTTAAAAGAGGCACTGCGGCACCTGACGACGCTGTCTTTAATATAGCATCTATGACTAAACCTGTTGTTACAATGCTGACATTAAAATTAGTAGAAGCAGGACAATGGGATTTGAATGAGCCGCTGTGTCATTACTGGGTTGATCCGGATATTGCTAACGACCCACGGCATAAAAAACTTACGACGCGACATGTTTTGACTCACCAAACCGGTTTCCCTAATTGGCGATGGGACAGGCCGTCCCAAAAATTAGCATTCGATTTCGAACCAAGCACACAATATCAGTATTCCGGAGAAGGGTTTGAGTACTTAAAGAAAGCATTAGAAAAAAAATTTAACAAATCTCTGGATGAATTATTAAACTCAATAATATTTACACCACTCGGGATGAAAAATACGGGGTACTGGGGCAAAAACGTTAATCAGCTGAATTACGCACACTTTCATGATGCACAAGGGAATGAATGTAAATTGTCATATCCTATAAGAGTAAGCGCTGCCGACCTTTTATTTACAAGTATTGAGGACTATTGCAAATTCGAGATTGACGTAATAAACGGGGCAGGCCTTTCTTCGAAAATTTACAACGATATGATAAGTCCCCACGTAAAAATGAGAGAACATTACGACAGAGGACTGGGCTGGGAAGTAATAAGAGATTTACCTAACGGGGAATATGCTTTGGAACACGGCGGGTCGGACCCGGGAGTAAAGACCATAGCTTTTATACTGCCAAAATCCAAACGAGGTATAGTTGTTTTGACAAATGGGGACAACGGCATGTCTGTTTATAATAACGTTGTCAGGGAATTACTTGATACAGGCAAAATTCTTATAGATTATCTTTCCAATTCCTATACTCATAAAGCTGAAACTTTACCCGATGAACTTTTGGAAAAGTATGCCGGGACCTACTCATTCTCACAAGGAAAAACACTTACAATTGTTAAAGAAAACGGTTCTTTAAAAGCTTCAGGCGGCGGATTTCCAACTATCGTATTATTTCCTGAAACAGAAAAGAAATTTTTTTCAAAGGACATAGACGTTCAATTAGAATTCGAGGGCGACTCATTTAATATAATAGCAAATGGGAAGCTTTTATTCACTTTGAAAAAGATAAAATGAGAAATAATATGAAAAGAGATTATGTTGTTCGACGCGGCCTTCTGCCGGTTTTTTTTGTGATCACATTAATCACAGCATATGCCTTTAGTACAGAAAGTGCTGAAAATATTAAAACTCCAAGCGGCAATGAGATAACTACGGCAGAAATGGACAAGTTCTTAAAAACTCAAATGGATTCATTAGGAATACCGGGAATGTCCATAGCTATAATTAATGACGCAAAAATAATCTACCATCGTGCTCTGGGTGTGACCAACGTCGAAACAAAAGAAAAAGTATCAGAAGAAACTCTCTTTGATGCCGGCTCTTTATCAAAGACTCCTTTTACCTACCTTGTAATGAAAATGGTAGAGAAAGGAATATTGAATTTAGATCAGCCTCTCTATACTTACTTGCCATATCCTGATATTGCGTATGACGACCGTTATAAATTAATAACAGCTCGTATGGTTTTATGCCATAAATCAGGTTTTCCAAACTGGAGATTTTTTAACAAGGATAAAAGACTGGATATCAAATTTGCGCCTGGAACTCAATTTCTCTATTCGGGAGAGGGATTTGAGTATCTGGCAAATGTCGTCGCTCATCTGATGGGTATTAAGAAAAATGACCTGCAGGATTTGTTTGAGAAAGAAGTTGCCGGACCTTTAGGGATGCAATACGCTTATTATACGTGGAATGATTACGTGGAAAAACATCGTGCAGCCGGGCATGTTGACGGCAAGGTTCTTTCCACAGAATGGGGCACAAGCGCTAAAAATCCGAATTTTTATGCTGCTTACAGCTTACAGACGGAAGCATTGAGTTACGCTAAATTCCTCATTGCCATGATACAAGAAGAAGGATTAAAAAAAGAAACTTATAATGAAATGTTAAAAGTCCACGTTGAGACCCCTTCCGAAACTGACAGAATTCCATACTGTCTTGGTATAAGAATGAAACGTTCAGAGTTTGGTAATGAGTATATGCATGATGGTAATAATTATAATTTTACCTGCGCTTTTATGTTCAATAAAGAACATAAGTTCGGTTATGTATTTTTCACAAACTGCAATAAAGGGATTGAGTTAAATAAAAAACTGGAAGAATTTCTTAAAAAAAGCGAGTAGAAATTACTCATGCACCCCAAGTATATGCTGACGACGGCCAAGGGAGCGGCCATCGGAGATTTTCGCCCACCGGAGGCGGGTAAACAGTAGGCAGGAGGAGCGAATCAATCATTTGTTAAACGGCAAAAGATATACTCTCTCGCCCTCGGTTATTCATTGAGATTGCCGCGCTGCGCTCGCAATGACATTAAAATAGATCCCTCCGCTAACCCATTCGACTGCGCTCAGGGCTAAAGGGTCGGGATGACAAAGTCATTTACAAACTTCGATTTATTGTTTATAATTCTCCGCTTTAGTGTTTATGATTTGGGTCGAGTAAGCAGTAAAAGTCATAATAAAACGGATGTTATGCGATTATATCTAATAAATCCATCAAACCCGCTTATCGGCGTCGCCAAAGCCAGTGAGAGCCGATGGGCCCGCTACCGGGTGTGGAAACCACTGAGCCTTATGGTTTTGGGTGGACTGACGGGGCCGGAGTGGGAAATCACGATAGTTGACGAGAACCTCGGTGTGCCGGACTATAATGCGATGCCCCGGCCTGACCTTGTTGGGATTACCGCATTTACCTCACAGGCGAACCGCGCTTATGAATTGGCCGGTCATTTCCGGAATCAGGGCGTACCCGTTGTGATGGGCGGCATTCACGCAACAATGTGCGTAGAGGAGGTTATGGAGCGTGTGGATTCGGTTGTTACCGGGGAAGCTGAGAGCATCTGGGCGACGGTTCTTGAGGACGCCCTGCGAGACAAGCTGAAGCGCCGGTATGACGGAGGGCTCGCCGAGATGAAAGATATGCCGGCTGCCCGCCATGATTTGCTTTCGACAGGATATGCCTTCGGAGCGATTCAGACGACGCGCGGCTGTCCATTGAACTGCAGTTTCTGCAGCGTGACGGCGTTCAACGGGACGAAGTACCGGCATCGGCCTATTGCGGATGTCGTGCGTGAATTCCGGCTGATTCGTGAGAAACGTGTTTTAGTGGTTGACGACAACCTCATCGGCACGCGTACCGAACACATTGCCCGTGCCAAGGAGCTGTTCCGCGCCCTGGCGAAGGCGAACCTTCGAAAGAAGTGGATGGCGCAGGTGACTGTTAACTTTGCCGATGACGAAGAGCTGCTGACGCTGGCAGCCAGGGCCGGCTGCAGAGGAGTCTACATCGGCTTTGAGTCTCCCTCGCTGGAAGGGCTTCAGGAGGTCGGTAAGAAATTCAACATTCTGAAAGGCCGGGACTTCCGCGCCTCCGTACAACGGATACGCCGGCACAATATTCTGGTAGCGGGTTCCTTTATCATGGGTCTGGATGTAGACGAGGCGGGCATCGGTAAACGAATCGCCGAGGCAGCCTATCAGTACGGCGTGGACAGTCTCAACGTTCTGTTTTTGACTCCGCTGCCCGGCACGCAACTATGGGAGCAGATGAAATCGCAGGGGCGCATTGCCTTGGACACGTTCCCTGAAGACTGGAAATATTACACGCTATCTTTCCCTATAGCACGGTATAAGCATTTGTCTATGGAAGGCATCATAAAAGAGATGCTTTGCTGCGAACAGGACTTCTATTCCATGCCGCACATTCTGCGGAGGGTGTGGGGCAACTTGTGGCGATTACGCGAACCGCTGATTACTCTGGTAGGAAATTTCTCATACAGGAGCAATATCCGGCTGGACGCTGAGATATACTCCGAATTCAGGCGTCACTGCGAAAGCAGGCATAATAGTGCGAAGGAGTCCAGACGAGAACCCAATCCAGAGGGCGGGGCCGCTGTGAGGATAGCCGCGGTTTCGAGCACGCGGAGCGCGGGAGACGGAATTCAATCAAAAGCGCAGTGGTGACAATCTTGCGCAGGAATGACAGGCATCGAGTATCGAGCGGTGAATCGCGAACTAATCGCTTCGTTCAGTTTCATTCGGCTTTTGAGGGAATTTCCATAAGCTGCAAGTCGAAGGTCAGGTCTCTGCCGGCCAGGGGGTGGTTAGCATCCAGAGTAACGGTTGACTCCGAAACGTCAACCACTCTAACCGCCATAGGCTGGCCTTCTCGCTGAGGGATTTCGAACCTCTGACCAACCTTTGGTTCAGCGTTTTTGGGAAATCGGTCGCGGCTGACCTCCTCCACTAACTCGGCTCGGTGCTGTCCGTATGCTTGTTCGGGGGATACTTCGACCGTTTTGGATTCGCCGACATTCATTCCTTCCACAGCTTTTTCAATGCCTGGAATTATCTTGCCTTCGCCAAGCTTAAATTCTAATGGCCCTCTGTCGGCGGTACTGCCGAAAACGGTACCGTCCTCTAATTTTCCCGTGAAATGAATCTTAACAGTGTCGCCTTTTTCGGCTTGTGCCATCGTAAAATCCTTTCTTCAAAACTGTATTTGACATTTCCTATTTAATACTTTTTGAGGCACCTTTTCCACCATCTTACCGCCCTTTTCAGGGACTGTCAAGGGGAAAGTCGTGCACAGGGGTGGAAGTGGATTAGAGAATTAGCGAATTAGCGAATTGAGATTGCCGCGATGCGCTTGCAATGACATTAAAATAGATCCCTCTGTTACCCCATTCGGCTGCGCTCAGGGTTTAAAGGGTCGGGATGACAAAGGGTTGCAATTGGGGAAGGTTGTGATATTATGGGGGGAGCCAAGAGGTGCGAAAATTATGGCAATAGACGATACTATCCAGACCCTTACCAAGATTTCACGGTTAATCAACAAGGGGATTCCACATACGCCAAAAACTCCTGACGCGTTAGTAGAACGCTTAAACAATTTATATGCTGAAACCATCAAAGGTATTTCCTCCCAAGAACTATTCGCATACGATGACGTCGGAAGCCCTACAATAACACTGGCCATCAGTATAGATGCCGAATTTGACCTCAAAAGGGTTATGGACAATATGCGAGCGAGATTACACGCAAAAAAACGCGGCAAAGTGGATGCGCTGGGGAAAACGGGCATAGTCTGGTCTTACGGACATTATGATTTTATGTATGACGATGAGTCGCGGCTTCTGCGAATAACACATAAATACGGCCATAAACGGGAATATACGAGGTCAGTATTAAGCATAATAAAGAAAATGATAAATTATGCCAAAGACTACTTAGAGGAAGTCAAGAAAGCCTCGCAAGATTAATTTTTTATTTTTATTGTATTCCCACAGGAGTCCTAGTATAATGCCTGCCAGTTGGGTTTATTCTCACGCCTCTCAGGAATACTCTCTTAAACAAACGAGAGGCAGATTTTACGGCCAATTGAAGGCCAAAAAGGAGATTTTTTGTGAGTAAAGGTATTGTGAAATGGTTTAACAGCAGCAAAGGATTTGGATTTATCAGCCCGGATGGCGGCGGTGAGGATTTGTTCGTTCATTACTCGGAAATCAAGAGCAGCGGATACGCTAATCTTGATGAAGGCCAGCAGGTAGAGTTCGAGGTCGGACAGGGCAAAAAAGGGCCCTGCGCGACGAACGTAATCCCCTGCTAATCCAAAGGCGATGTTCTGAAAAAACCGAAAGGCCCCGTTTCGAAGCGGGGCCTTTTTATTTTGCGCTGGTTAAGACAGATACTGTTCTAATAATATCTATCTTTTACTTTAGTTCCAATAAATCCAGCCACAATGGCAGCAGCAACGCCAATAACAATCCAAGTTCCCAAGCTCATAAGAAGCATATTAAGTCTCCTTTATCTAATCTTTCGCCTTCGGCCAGAGAAGAGTCTGGACAGGAACGAAGGTAAAAGCAATTCAGCCGATATTAAGTTGAGTTCGGTGCAGCCGAAGGTCAATAGCGGTCTCTTCCGCCGAAACTACGATGACTACGATTGTTTCTTCTGCCGAAGCTACCTCGTCCGCGATCGCCTCTACCTCCTCCGAAGCCAGCTCTGCCGCCCCTGTCAACTTTCGGTTTAGCTTCGTTGACAGTCATAGCGCGACCTTTTATATCCTTGCCGTTCAGCTCTGCGATAGCTTTTTGCGCTTCATCTTTAGAGGGCATTTCGATGAATCCGAAGCCCTTAGATTTACCGCTGAACTTATCCATTATCAGCCGGATTTCTGTAACCTGGCCGAACGGTTCGAAAAGCTCTTTTAATTCGTTTTCGGTGACGTCAAACAATAAATTTCCTACATAAAGGTCCATTGTGCTTGCTCCCATTCTTTAGAGAAGAGGTTGCCGGAATTTGCCGGTTTCAATCAATATCCGTGACGGAGGGAGGATATTGTCCAATTTCGTTCCAACTTACATATCCGCTCGAAACATTAATACTAACAAATCCCTCCAAGATAAGCAAGCAATTAAAGAGAATAAAAAAAAGATTGTTTGACAAGGCGCAATAATGCGGTAAACTGATAAAAACACAAAAGATTAGAAAATCTTTAGCTGCAAAGGAAGATAACTAACCTTTGCAGCTTTTTTTTGTTTTGCACTCTATCTTACAGGATTAGCTATGAGAAAAAGACTAAAAACCTCGGCCAATGACAGGAAGTGCAGGTTTCCTGGCTGTACACATATCTTGAGCATCTATAACCATGAGAAATACTGTCATGTACATCGCGACCAGATATCTGATAGGCAAAGACTTAAGACTGCATATCATCATTTTTCAGAAACCAGATAATATCGATATTATGCAGTATCTTCTTAGAGAATTGGGTCCCCTGTTCTTGGCCGAGTGAGCAGGAGAAAAAGGGCGAAGTAAATAGGAAAAAGGGCCGGACTGGAGGACACAACAGCAAAAATTTGGTTTGACGGACTGGGGGGATTGGGGATAAAATTTGATGAGCAACGGCGATGGATTTTAATTCAGGCGGTTCGACGAGAAAAGACAAAATATGCAGAAGAGACTATTTCGCATTGGTATGCCATTGGCGCTTTTGTTTTTGGCCGGCTGCGGTCTGACCCGCAATCCTGTGCCATTAGGGAAGATATACGACGGTCAATTAGCAGGTTTTTCAAAAGTGCGTTTCTGGGACGTAGAATACGGCCCTGACATTAAAGTCGACCCAAATGATTCTTCAGGCTGTAACTTTTTAGTGCTATCCGGCGGCGGAGCCAACGGGGCATTCGGGGCGGGATACCTGAACGGCTGGACAGATTCGAATACACGGCCGAGTTTTAAAGTCGTAACCGGTATCAGCACCGGAGCGTTAATCGCGCCGCTTGCTTTCCTTGGCCCCGAATATGATGACGAGCTTGAGAAATGTTACACTACTACCCGCACCATAGACGTTGCGGTCATCGGGAATCTCATTCTTTCGGTCCTTTTCGGGGAATCGGTTGCCAACACAGGGCCGTTGAAGAATTTGATTTCAGATTTGATAAGCCCGGAGATATTGAAGGCTATCGCCGACGAGCACGCCAAGGGAAGAAGATTATATGTCGGCACCACTAATTTAGATGCGCAGCGTGAAGTGATATGGGATATGGGGGCGATTGCGAGCAGCGGCAACCCGGGGGCGCTGGAACTGTTTAGAAAAGTTCTATTGGCTTCCGCAGCGATACCGGTAGCATTTCCTCCGGCCTATTTCAAAGTCGAGATAGACGGCAAGAAATACGATGAGATGCACGTCGACGGGGGTGTTATCACGGGGATGTTTAGTTACGGATGCAGGTTGGCTGACAGGACGCAGGGACGAGGTATATGTAATTTTTATGTCATAAAAAACGGCAAGCTCGATGTTGAAGCGGAGCAGGTGAAGCGCAACTTGTTTTACATATCGGTGCGTTCTCTCTCAACTCTTATGAAAGCCCAGTCGTGGAAAGATATGATGAGGCTGTATGCTGTTGCAAGAAGAGACCGTGCGAGCTTTCACTATATCAGCATTCCGAGCAACTACGAACCGAAGGGCAAAGAGATGTTCGACCCTGAGGAGATGAAGAGGTTATACGACTTGGGGTATGGAATAGCGAAGTCAGACAATCCATGGGAGGAGGGAATACCACTTCCCAGTGAAGAAGGTGCGTGGATTTGGACACCCGCGAGATAAGTGGGAATTGCAAAGTAACTCAGGACAAGCGGAGACGAGGACTTATTCCCAGCAACTGCCATACTCATCAAGGCCGCAGGTCAACCATTCTGATGCGAATACGGCGAAATCTTCCATATTGACTTTACAGTCACGGTTTGCATCCATCCGCGGCCGGTTCACACAAGCTCCCCTTGTAACCAGCAAATCATAATCGCCTACGGCCCCGTCGAAACCTGCCACCCTGATTAAGTAGCTCTTTCCTTTTACCACATCGAGAGTCACTTCTGACTGCAGGTTATCCAGGCTGTAATCGTCGTTGCAGGCCAGCTGCGAGCCGCCGCACGCCTCGAAAACGCTTAGGACCGTATCAAAGGTGCTTCCGTCGGTGGAGATTGTAACCGAGCCGCCCTGTTTTGCCGTATAAATGTTCCAAGTGTCATATATGTCATAGTATCCGCAGCTGCTCATATCGGCACCGCCTGGGACATATATGCTTGTTCCGTAGTGCGCAGCACCATCAATAATCTTTAGTGCGGAAGCGCAGTTACCTTTGCTGTTCATTGCCCGCAGAAAATCTACATCAGCATATATGTCGGCATTTCCATTGCGTTCGTCTTGCCAGACAACGATATTATCGCTTACAGCGGGAGATTGCTGGGTTGCCAAATCCGTGCAGACAGCAAACTCCACGGCCGTTTCGATATTGTAACCGTATATGTCATAATTTGCATTGCGATAGTCTCGCCAGACAACGATATTGCCGCTTACTACAGGATTACTCTGGGCTGCCGAATCCGTGCAGACCGCAAACTCTGTCCCCGTTTCGATATCGTAACCATATATATTGTAATTTCCATTGCGGTCATCTCGCCACACTACAATATCGCCGCTTATCGCCGGATCTGATTGCCCTGCCGAATCCGTGCAGATGGGAAACTCCGTTGAGGTATCGATATTGTATCCGTATATATCCAAATTTCCATTGCGGTTGTCTCGCCAGACAACAATACTCCCGCTTATCGCGGGAGATGACTGGCCTGCTGAATCCGTGCAGATGGGAAACTCAGTGCCCGTTTCGATATTGTAACCGTATATGTCGTCATTTCCATTGCGTTCGTCTTGCCAGACAACGATATTGCCGCTTACTGCGGGAACATACTGGTCTGCTGAATCCGTGCAGATGGGAAACTCCATACCGGTATCGATATCGTAACCGTATATGTCCGCATTTCCATTGCGATTGTCATTCCAGACAACGCTATTGCCGCTTACAGCGGGGTCCCACTGGCTTGCCAAATCCGTGCAGATGGGGAATTCCGTGTCCGTTTCGATATCGTAACCGTATATGTCCCCATTTCCATTGCGAGTGTCTGTCCAGACAACGCTATTGCCGCTTACAACAGGGTCATATTGATCCGCTGAATCCGTACAGATTGGAAACTCCGTGCCCATTTGAATATACTCACTGTATACGTCATAATTTCCATTGCGCTCGTCTCGCCAGACAACGATATTGCCGTTTACTACGGGAACATACTGGTCTGCCGAATCCGTACAGACTGCAAACTCCGTCGCCGTTTCAATATTGTAACTGTATATGTCCTCACTTCCATTGCGGTCGTCCTGCCAGACAACGATATTACCGCTTATCGTGGGATAATACTGGTCTGCCGAATCCGTGCAGATGGGAAACTCCGTGGCCGTTTCGATATTGTAACCGTATATATCGTGATTTCCATTGCGCTCGTCATGCCAGACAACGATATTACCGCTTACGGCAGGATAAGTCTGGTCTGTTGAATCCGTGCAGATGGGAAACTCAATGCCGGTATCGATATTGTAACCGTATATGTCATAATTAGTTCCACTGCGATAGTCTCGCCAGACAACGATATTGCCGCTTATAACGGGGTGCCACTGGCTTGCCGAATCCGTGCAGATGGGAAACTCCATACCGGTATCGATATCGTAACCGTATATGTCATCACTTCCATTGCGATTGTCTTGCCAGACAACGATATTGCCGCTTACGACGGCGTTCCACTGGCCTGCCGAATCCGTGCAGATGGGAAACTCCGATGAGGTTTCGATATCATAACCGTATATGTCATAATTTCCATTGCGATCGTCATGCCAGACAACGATATTGCCGCTTACAGCGGGGTTCCACTGGCCTGTCGAATCCGTGCAAATGGGAAACTCCATCCCTGTATCGGTATCGTAACCGTATATGTCATCATTTCCATTGCGATTGTCTTGCCAGACAACGATATTGCCGCTTACAGCCGGATAATACTGGCCTGCCGAATGTGTGCATAAGGCTGTCTCTGCCCTAACCTGCTGAACCATTAGACTCAATAAAAAAATCGCTACCGAAAGAATTGTCTTTTTCATCACCTTCCTCCTCATAGTAAATCAGCTTTTGAAGGTTTGAACGCCTAAATTTGCGTTAGAATTTAGCTGTTTCTTTTTTAGAAACAGTTAAATAATATAATATTTAAACATTGTTGTCAAGGATTTTTATTAAGGGTCTATGGAGACAGGAACACAGTTAGCGAATTTTAGTGAATTAAGGGATTGAGATAGCTTGTATCAATGTGTCGCGGTTATTGTTGAGCCATTCTGTTTTTCGCTGAATCATTTTGAGAAAATCGAGGCCTGAGAGGTTGCCGAAGAAGCCGGTCGCGGCCACGGGCAGGATGGCCTCGGCTATCATCGTCTCAATCATTAAATCGAGGAGCGAATTTAGCCGGTTTTCGTCAAGGGCAAGGACCTTGCGATAGCCATTTAGGAACTGGACGAGCTTGGCCTGGTCGAGATAATCTGGCCAATCGGCAGGATTAGGACGGTTGCCCACAATCGAAAATTGCAGCATACCGTTGGCAAGGTCGGTAACGGGCGAGGCAATTTTGACTGAATCAAAATCGAGAACGGCGGTGAGTCGGTGATTGGAAAAGAGCATATTTCCGGGGTGCCAGTCGCCGTGGACGATTTGCTCCGGCCAGGAGTCGAAGCCAAGCTCGCTAACGCGGACGCTGGAGGTGTTGTAAATGGCCATCAATGCTTCGGCGGTTCTATTTAATTTTTTGTCGCGCCCGGCCGCCTTTTCGGTTCCGGTTGTTTTCAGATGTATGCGAACGATTGAAGAATCGTGGAAGCTGCCGCCCGGCGGTTTCCACTCCTGTGCGAAATCGGCTAAATCCCGATGAAAACTCGCCAGTTGCTGGCCTGTGTCGGCGGTGGCTTCGGCGGAGCCGTCATAACGGGAGCCGGTAACAAATTCGAAAAGCTCATAAATGCGGTTGTTCAGGTGCAGGATTGTATTTTTCTCGTCGCAGGTGGCCACAAGCGGCGCGAGCGGGAATTCCATCTCCGACAGGCGGGACTGAATTGCGTGGGCGAAAGCGACGTGGTAGAGGTCGTCTTTGCCTTTGGGACGGCGTTTCAATAGGAATTGGCCGCGTTCGGATGTAACGACCATTTTCGGCGCACGCCTGTTGCCGGCTGAAAGCGGCTTTGCCTGATGGATTACACCGATGTCGTAGTGGCTGAGGACCTGGGCCAGCTCCTCGGAAGAAAAATGTGCACCGCCTCTGGGCATAGGATTTTTTGCTCCACAATGCGGTCAGTATACCAAAAGGAAAATGATAGCCAAAACCAATATCGCTGCCACTGCTGTGAGGACCAATGTCGCAATCTTGTAATGAGCGATGGCGAGGACATCTTCTTCGAGATGTTTTTCTCCGGTTTCGAGCGCCGCTCCTTTTTCCAGTTGCCCCAGCACAGAGACGTCAAACCTTTTGTGAGCCCGAATTGGGGGCTGGCCGTTGCGAACGGCCTCTAAATCCGTCAGCAGCTCCTCGACGTTGTTGTAGCGGTCTTCTTTGTGCTTGGCCATCATAACCTCAATCACTTCGGATGCTCCTGCGGAGAGCTTGGTGTTTATGTGGTCGGGCGGAATCAGGTCTTCCCTGAGGTGCTTTCTCATCACCTCCGCAGGGTCATCCGCCATAAACGGCACGCGGCCTGTTACCATATGATAAAAAGTCGCCCCAAGGCCGTAAATGTCGGCCCTGCCGTCGATGTCGATTTTGCCTCGAATTTGTTCGGGTGCGATATAGTACGGCGTGCCATAAGCTTTGCCCGCCTCAGTTTGAGCCGCCTCGATGTCTGTCGTCTCGCGTGCCAGCCCCATATCGGCGAGCTTGACTACGCCTGCGGTGTTTATCATTATGTTCTTTGGCTTGACGTCGCGGTGAATCAGGCCGCACGAATGGGCGTGCTGAAGGGCGTGGGCAACCTGAATGACTATATCCAGCGCTTCATCTTCCTTGAAAACTTTGCCGGTCATCAAATCATCGTGCAGGGTTTTTCCTTCGACGTATTCCATTACGAAGTAGTGGTACCCCCCTGCCTCACCGACGTCGACGGCCTGGACGATGTTATTGTGATTGAGTTTGCCTGCGGCCTGGCCTTCTTTGAAGAAGCGTTCCACATATTCGGGGTTGCCACTAAAGCGCTTAGGCAGGACCTTTATTGCAACCGTCCGGTTGAGACTCAACTGCTGGGCCTTATAGACGACCGCCATTGCGCCGGCGCCGAGTTTGCCGAGTATTTTGTAGCCTGGAATCTGGTGCGCTACTGCCTTGGCTTCTTTGATGGTTTTTCTTAACCTGTCGGCCTGGTTCTGCGTGATATAGCCTAGGTCCACCATAAGGTCTTTGAGCATTATGGGATTGATTTTACTGCGGGATTGCAGTTCCTCGAGCGAACGACGCAACTCCCCGTCTGTGCACAGACCCTGCTCTACTGCCATTTTACCGAATACGGTATCGTAGCTTGTTTCGTTTGTTGTCATTAACCGCCCTGGGCTTTACAACAAATATATACGCAAAACCACCAATTATGTTTTATATAGGACTTTTGTCAAAGAAAATTACAATAAAAAAATATAAATCTTCGCTTAAAATCGACTTTTTGGGCTTGTGGGATTAGCGGTTTTTGCGGGGTCTGCAATTTCAGGTTTAGGATTGACTTGGCGTCAAATCCCGCTAAACTGTTGTCTCTCTAACGCGTCCGCTATCTGCGTGGCGGAGTTGGCGTTGTCGAAACAGTAATCTTTGAGGAGCTAATAAGTGGCTTATAACTGTGTTGTTCTTATAAAGCAAGTTCCTGATACCAAAAGGATTACAGGTAAGGCAATGAACGATGACGGCACGGTCAATCGTTCTGCACTGCCTGCCATTTTTAATCCGGAAGATCTTAATGCGCTGGAACTGGCCCTGCAGATTAAGGACAAATTCGGCGGCAAAATAACGGTTATCACGATGGGGCTGCCGGCAGCAGGTGCGATTCTTCGCGATTCGCTTTACCGCGGGGCGGATGATGCGATTCTCCTTACCGACCAGCGATGTGCTGCGAGCGATACATTAGCGACCAGTTACATCTTGAGCTGTGCCGTCAGAAAGATAAGTGATTTCGATATTGTTCTTTGCGGCAGACAGGCGATTGACGGCGATACTGCGCAGGTCGGACCGCAGTTGGCAGAAAAGCTGGGTATTCCACAAATTACTTATGTTGAAGAGCTTATCGATTTTGGCGGCAAAACCATAACGACTCGTCGCAACATCGGGGCCGGCTGGCAGAAGGTCAAGACCGGATTGCCGGTCCTTTTGACCGTTACCGCGGATGCAAATGAGCCGAGAGTCGCCGCTGCGAAAAAAATGATGAAATATAAAAACGCACGAACGCCCATCGAGGTCGAGCAGAAAATCAAAGCTGAAAACGCAGAGGCAGCTGAAGCAGATGTTAAGAAACTTGCTGAACATAAATGCGAGGAATTAAAGGAAAAAGGCCTGCTGATTAAGCAATGGGATTTGGATTTTGTCGGGGCGGATTTGAAATGGTGCGGCCGCAACGGCTCGCCGACGAAAGTGCATCGGATTCAAAGCGTAGTTTTGGCAACGAAGGAAACCAAAAGCGTTGAGCCGAACGACCAGGGCATTTCGGATATGATACACGAATTGATAGAAGATAAAATAATCGCATAACGTATGAAAAAAAGGTGTAGAAGAAGTGAGTCAGAACTGTCCAATATGTAATTCGCAAGCAAGCAAGATGGGCAAAATACGCATGGATTATGAGCCCTTCACGAAATATTCTTGTCCGCGATGCGGTGACTATCTCATCGGCAGCACCGCGATAAGCCACCTTCGGGGTGACGCTCAGAAAATTGCCGTTATCAGACACTGGATCCGAACCAAACATGACGAAGCATCTCGGGATGAATCCGGTGTAACCGAACCTATAATCCTCACTCGGAAATTGGTGGATGATATCTTAAAGAATTTACCGTCCACACCCGCTGAGTAGGCGCGAGCATTGGGAATCGAGTATTGAGATACGAGTATGATAGATGTGAATAGAAAGGGCGAGGTTTGGGTATTTGCCGAGCAGCATAACGGGCACCTGGAAGATACGCCGATTGAACTAATGAGCAAGGCCCGGCGATTGGCTGATACGCTCGGTGTGAAATTGGCTGTTGCTGTTTTAGGCAACGGGGCAAAAGACATTGCTGCGAAGTTAATACATTACGGCGCTGACAAGGCGTATTTGGCTGAGCATCCGCTGCTGGGGGCATATCAGACGAACAGTTATGCAAAAGTGATTTTCGATTTGATACACAAGCATAAGCCGCAGATTGTGCTTTACGGTGCCACCGCGACCGGGCGGGATTTGGCGCCTCGAATTGCCAGTGCAGCAAAGGCGGGTCTTACCGCAGACTGCACGGACTTGCAAATCGGCGACCACAAAACCACAAACGGCGACACACACAAGAATCTGCTGTTCCAAATCAGGCCTGCCTTCGGCGGGAATATAATCGCCACTATTATAAATTACGACCGCTGGCCGCAAATGGCCACAGTCCGTGAAGGCGTGATGCCGATGCCGGAGCCGGACACCGGACGCAAGGGTGAAATTATCGAAGAGAAGGTGCAAATTTCGCAGCAGGACCTGCCGCTTGAGATTCTCGAAGAGCACAAACGGCCGAAGAAGGTTAACCTTAAGGCGGCGAGGATAATCGTTACCGGCGGGGCAGGCGTTGGCAGCAAAGAGAATTTCAAACTAATCTGGGATTTGGCGAATTGCTTAGGTGCAGCACCAGCTGCTACCAGAGCGGCGGTCGATTTGGGCTTTATTGATAGTGACCATCAGGTAGGACAGACCGGCACAACCGTCAGGCCTTCGCTTTATGTCGCGGTCGGCGTCAGCGGAGCGATTCAACATCAGGCGGGAATGTCCGGCAGCCAGAAAATAATTGCGATCAATAACGACCCAGGTGCTTCTATTTTCCAGATTGCACATTACAAGATACTCGGCGACCTGAACGTTGTCGTTCCCAAAATAATAAAGGCACTCAAGGAAAAAAGTATTAAGGAAGAAAAGATAGCAGAAAATGGCTAATTTTTACAAGGACAACGACGATATACAATTTTTGTTCCGGCATATCGACCTGGGCAAACTGGCGGAGCTTGCCGAAGAGGGATTTAAGTTCGCAAACGAATTTGACTATGCCCCGACCGGCGCCGAGGAGGCCATAAAAAATTACGATATGGTCCTCGATTCGCTGGGACAATTGAGCGGCGATTTCATCGCCCCGCGAGCCGAAGACGTTGACCGTGAAGGTAATACCCTTAACGAAGACGGAACAGTTACTTATGCAAAAGGGATACGGGAATCCATCGAAAAGCTTGCCAAGGCCGATGTGACGGGCTTTATGCTGCCATACAGATTCGGCGGCCTGAATTTCCCGAATCTTATTTATTCAATGGCCATCGAGATTGTCTCCCGCGCCGATGCGGCACTTATGAATATCTTCGGCCTGCAGGGAATAGCTGAGACAATCAACGCTTTCGCCTCAGAAGAAATCAAGCAACAGTATTTACCCGATTTTGCCGCCGGCAAAGTTACAGGAGCTATGGTATTGACTGAGCCAGACGCCGGTTCAGATTTGCAGTCAGTCAAGGTTTCAGGTCACGATACGGCAGCAGAAAAACCGGCCACGGTCTATCAGGATGCACAGGGTAATTGGTTTGTGCGCGGGGTGAAGAGATTTATAACGAATGGCTGCGGCGAGATTCTGCTTGTGCTTGCCCGCAGTGAGCCGGAGATTTCCGACGGCCGAGGTCTGAGCCTGTATCTCGTCGAGCGAGGCCCATGGGTCAAGGTGCGCCGGCTGGAAGATAAACTCGGCATCCACGGCAGCCCAACATGCGAATTATTTTTTAATGATGCTCCAGCCAAGCTAATCGGCGAACGTCAGCGAGGCCTTATAACGTATGTTATGAGCTTAATGAACGGTGCCCGCATCGGCATCGCTGCTCAATCGGTTGGTATTGCCGAAGCTGCTTTCCGGGTCGCCCGCGATTATGCCGCTACGAGAAAGCAGTTCGGCGTAGTTATTGAAAAACTGCCTGCCGTTCGCGATATGCTAATCGATATGAAGATTGCCATCGAGGCGGGCAGAACGCTTTTATACGAGACAAGCCGGGTCGTTGATATGGAAATCGCATACGCTAAAATGCAGGAGACTAAACCACCGGAAGATAAGGAACAAGCCAAAAGACTCAAAGAAGATACACGAAAGTACAAAAGATATGCCGGGATGCTGACGCCGATGAGCAAATATTATTGCTCCGAGATGTGCAACAAAATCGCTTACGACTCGATTCAGGTGCTCGGCGGCAGCGGCTATATGCGGGATTACGCCTGTGAACGGCACGCCCGCGATGCCAGAATTACAACTATTTACGAAGGGACAAGCCAGTTGCAGATTGTCGCTGCCGTTCGCGGGGTCTGCAGCGGAACAGCCGAGAAGTTCATTGCTGAGCTTGCAGGAAAAGAGTATGACCCTCAGTTGAAAGACCTGTTTGGGATATTATCTGCGGGAACGGAGCAATTAAAGAGCACCATTGCTTTTGTGAAGGAAAACGGCAATGAATATATGGACCTTTACGGTAGAGCTTTGGTTGATATGGCGATAGATTTGATTAATGGCTACTTATTCTGCAACCAGGCCAGCACGAAGGTTGATATGCAGCTTGCAGGCGACTCGTCATCTATGAGAGAGCGCAAGGCAGAGATTGCCAGAAGATATATTACAAAGAATGTACCGAAGATTACAGCTTTGGCGGAGTTGATTAAGATGGGGGACAAATCTACATTTACAGAATACGAAGCAATGATAGGGCCTGTAGTAAACGAGTGAATTAGAGAATTAGCAAGTTATGGCTAAGGGATTTTATGATTTGAATATGTGGGGAAAGAGATATGCCCCAAAGATGAACCCGATAAAACTATTTTTTGTGGTTTTCATGCTGTTGTCATTTGTTACTGGTTGCCAGAAAAAACCAACTAAGTCGCTACAAGAGGCTATTCGCCAAGGCGACTTACACACCGTTAAATTATATGTCTCAAAAGGTGTCGATATCAACAGGGCCGATTATATGGGCATAACACCTTTATACATAGCAGCTGTATGTGGACAGAAGAAAATTGCAAAATATCTTATTGATAATGGTGCCAATATCGAACAAAGGGAGTACCATCTAGGTGTAACGATACTGCAAGAGACCATAGTCGCAAAACATAAGGATATTGTGGAACTTCTCCTTGATAAGGGGGCTAATATTGAGGGATCAAGTTATTCTGGTAATACTCCTTTGATGACCGCAGTCTCTCATGGTCAGACAGACATAGCTGAGCTGCTTATTAAGAAAGGAGCAGATGTTAACGCTACCGACCGAGATGGCTGGAACCCGTTACATTTCGCTGCCATGCATCGCAACGAAGGCGCGGCCAGACTGCTCATTGAGAAGGGGGCAGATATTAATGCAAAATCAAGATTTGGGATGACACCACTTAATTGGGCCATTGACAAGAACCATCTAGGTTTAGTGCAATTGTTTATAAAAGAAGGAGCAGACTTAAGAGGCGCTTTATCCAGAGCCGTTTATGAGGGGCGAACAGAAATCATAAAGTATCTCATCGCTGAAGGTGTAAGTATAGAAGATACAGACCCAACACTAGGTAACACTCCTCTGCATAATGCAGTTCTTAAAGACAATAAGATTATTGCTGAATTCCTCATCGAGAAGGGTAGTAAGATAAATTCAGTGAACAAGGACAAACGAACCCCCCTGCATTACGCTGCAGTAAATGGAAATATTGAAATGGCGGGACTTCTTATTGGGGAAGGCGCCAGCTTAGACGAAAACGATTCAGAAGGTTGCGCACCACTTCATCTAGCAGTAAGAGCTGGCCAAAAGGAAATGGTGAAATTCCTCATCACAAAGTCATCGATTTCCAGCGTTAAAAGCTTGCTGCATGAAGCTGCACGCGGAGGCAAGTTCGAAATGGTAGTTTTCCTTATCGAAGAAGGAGCAAATGTCAATGAAAGGAATAAAAAAGGTGAAACGGCCTTACACCTTGCAGTTGATTCTATAGAAATACTAAAACTTCTACTCTCAAAGGATGCGGAGATAAATGCTGTTGACGACAATGGTGAAACAGCTTTATACCGTTCAATATTGCGTGGTAATATACAGATAATCAACTTTTTGTTAAACAACGGAGCAGATATCGAATTGAAAAATAAGAATGGCTGGACACCTCTCTATTGGGCAAGTTTTTTGGGTAATAAAGCTATTGTTCAGTTACTCGTAGATAGAGGAGCAAATGTAAACACGGAAAATAATTTTGGGGGAATTCCTCTACACGCTGCGGTTGAGGAAGGCCATAAAGATGTGGTAGAGTTCCTTATAGCGCATGATTCTAATTTAAATGCGAAATCAATCGGTAAGACACCTCTTCATAAAGCAGCTTGTCGCGATGACGAGTATATAGCGGGGTTTCTAATTGATAAGGGTGCCGATATTAATTCCAGAGATGGAGATGGTGATACTCCACTACATAAGGCAGCGAGTTGTAACAGTACGGCAATAGCAAAATTGCTTATTGATAGAGGTGCTGATATCAACTCTAGAAATAACCGTGGGTGGACGCCGCTGCTGGAAGCTTATTTAGAAGGATATCATAATAATATGCGTTATAGAAAGGAATTAGAAAGTTTACTTATTGCTGAGGGTGCACAACAGGATATTTTACTAGAAGCTGCTCGAGGGAATTGTGAACGTGTCATGGAGTTTCTGGATGGCGACCCAAATCTTATCAATTATGGAGCCGATCAAGGCTATTTTACTCCCCTGCATTGTGCATCTCGGTGTGGCCGATTAAAAATGGCTGATTTGCTTATTAAACAAGGTGCCGATTTAGACTCTAAAGACTTGCATAATTATACGCCTCTTCACTGGGCGGTAATAGAAAATCATGAAGACGTTACGGAGCTACTAGTTACCAAAGGGGCGGATACTAGCATAGCACTTAAACATAATGGCTGGACACCTCTTCATTTCGCGTTTTCTCGAAACAAGAAAAAAATCGCAGAGATCCTTATAAAAAATGGAGCTGATGAAAACATAAAAGACGAGGAAGGCAAAAGCCCTTTGGATTTGGCAAAGGATAAAGAACGTACTGAACTTATTGAACTAATCCATAAATATAGAGCTAAAAAGTAATTAATCTAATAAAGTGAAGTATTTTTGTGCCTCAAAGTCGAATGAATAGAGCTTGTTTGACAAGAATAACAAAATGAAAGCGAAGCGTTTTATAAAAATATTTGTAATATTCTCGTTCGTTTTGATCCCTATCGTAGCATATATATTATTTTCTATTCACAGTCGTAACTTGTTCCATGCAGCTGTAGCGAAAGGAGACCTCGATACGCTTAAGAGTATGCTAGCACGCCAGCCAAAACTGGATAAAAAAGGCAGTTATGCTCTTATCACAGCGGCTATTTTAGACAATAATGATGTGGCACGCTTGCTCATTTATAACGGTGCACAAGTAAATGTTCAAAATGAGGGTCGTTTGACTACTGGTTACACTCCTTTGCATTGGGCAGCTTACAAAGGTAACGAGAATTTGGTTGATCTGCTAACTGCTAACGGCGCACAAGTAAATATCCAAAGTAAAGATGGTCAGACTCCTTTACACATGGCGGCTGGAAAGGGACGCTATGAGGTGGTTAAACTACTAATCGATATTGGGGCAAACGTTAATGCCACTACTAAAGAAGGCAAGTTCACTCCTCTTCATGACGCAGCTTACGATGGTCACAAGGATGTGGCTAAACTTTTAGCCTCTAGTGGAGCGAATGTGCTTATGCGCAATGATAGGGGTGAAACTCCCTTGCTTGTTGCTACTGGACGAGGTCACATAGACGTTGCTTGGGTCTTGATTCCTTATTATGAAAGATATGGGGACTTTAGTCGCCTTAAGAAGACAATATATGAAGGTAAGTTGGGACAGTTGAAAACTGCAGCAGAATTAGGATTTTCAACTCAAGTTGACACCATATTACAGAACTATCCCGAAATGATAAATGCCAAAGATGAAAATGGGAATAGTCTTATAAAAATAGCTGTATGGGAAGGCCGTAAATCAGTCGTTGAAGTACTTATTGCAAAAGGGGCAGAGACAAGAGTGGGGCAGAACGGTTTTACACTTTTGCACTTGGCAATTTTTCGTGGCCATGATGATGTTGGCAAGGTTCTTATCGAGAATGGTGCTGACGTGAACGCTAAAAGCGATAAAGGCGATACACCTTTACACCTGGCAGCGAGGTATTATAGGTACGCGGATAGCCACTTTAGGGCTAGGATTATGGCTAGGCTTTTGATAGAAAATGGAGCAGGTGTAAATACCAAAAATAATAACGGTGAGACGCCCATGCATGGTGCGGCCTTGCTGGGCCACGCAGATGTGGTGGAATTACTTATTGCCAAAGGTGCCGATGTGAATGCAAAAGACAATCAAGGCCAGACTCCATTGCAGAGAGCGAGGGACCAAGGCCGCAAAGAAATCGTTGAGCTTTTGCGCGATCACGGAGCAAAAGAATAACGAAAGAAGTTACAAGCGACAAGAAACGAACGTATGTTACGGACTGTTATATTCGATTTCGACGGTGTGATAACTGATTCCGAGGTTTTACACCTTCGTTCGTTTAATCAGGTGCTGGCCCAATACGGCGTTGAGATTTCAACAAAGGACTATTACAAGGAATATCTCGGCCTGAGCGACCTTGATTGTTTTAAGGCCCTTATCGATAAAAAGATATTACGGAAACCTGCCAAGGGAATCGAAAATCTCGCAAAAGGAAAAACCGAGGTATTCGAAAAGCTGGCAAAAACCGAAGGCAGGATAATCGAGGGAGTGCGGGATTTTCTGCAACTACTCAGCCAAAACAAGATACTAATGGCTATATGTTCGGGGGCGCTGCTTACAGAGATTGAGCTTGTATTGGAGCAGGCCCGGCTGCGTCCTTTCTTTGAGGTGATAGTTTCCGCAGAATTCGTAAAAAAAGGCAAGCCCAGTCCGGAAGGTTTTCTGCTGACATTAAAGAAACTTAATCACAATCAACAGGATGCAATTTTGCCAAATCAGTGCATTGTGATAGAAGATTCGCATTGGGGACTTGAAGCAGCCAAAGCAGCGGGAATGCATAGCATTGCGGTAACAAATTCATACGATGCCAGTGAGTTAGCAATGGCCGAAAAGATTGTTACGCGACTCGGCGACCTGAGCATAGAAGCTCTACAAAGACTTTGTTGAGGGGTTACTTTCCCATCTGCAGCATACCAGGTCCGACGATTTTGGTTTTGATTCTGTCTTTTTTTAAGTTGTATTCGATGCCGGGGGCAAGGGCGCCGTTGAGGAAACACGGCTGAGATTCATCGCCCCATGCGGTAATCATAGACTTGGCGCCGTCGTAAAACATTTCGCTGCCTACAAATTGAACGGTTCTGCCTTTTTTCGCTTTTTGCTCTTCATAAGTAATGCCGCCCGTGGCGCTAAGTGTCGAAAGCTCAGTTTGACCACTGGCTGTTTCGTAAAGCAGGGCTTCTATGTGGTTGGCCGTGGCTGAAGTTTGCTGCTCCTGTCGGCCTTTGACAACAGGGAAATAATCAATAAGGATTTGCTCGGCCCCGGCGTCAGCAATAATTGTATCCGCCTCTTTTAAATACTTTAAGGTATTGAAATTGCGCATAACCGCATAACAAGGTCTTTGCAAACTGAATCTGCCTACCTTTTTTCCCGGCTCTACTACTTTGGAGTTGTCAACAGCTATTATTCCTGACCCGGTTGCTAAAAATATTTGCTGGTCTACATCATAGTCAAACTGGAGACACTTTAGCTTGGTAAAGCCGAGCAGTTCTTCTCCTGCCCACTTGGAAGTGTCGAGCTGAACCACTTTGCCGCTTGCTGTTAGATGTTTTATGTCGACCCGTGACTGCTTGCCTCCCGTAGGGGATGCCTGACTGGATTTGGATAAATCTACCGTAAGCTTTGGAGACGAGAGCGAATACTTCTGTTGAAAATTCATATTCTCTCGAAGCGTTGTGCATAGGACATTGCCTTCGAAGACAACCTGATTTAATGCCGGCAGGAACTCGGCTTTTTCCTGGGCCGTTACTTTTACCGGGACTGTGGGTTGTTTGTCTCCGCCCTTTTCGTGGGGTTTAGTAGCCATTGCATCATTTGCATAAAATGTAAGCTCTGATAGGCCGCTGGCGACGGTGTCCCCGGTAATCACGCAATAGTCGATTTTCTGAGCGACGAATGTGGGCCGGCCCTTCTCATCCTTAAAGCTTTTGAGACCTTCATCAGTCGCTGCATTTTCAGGCGTTCCGGAAGAATCCATCGGCACAACAATAATACCATCGTCACAGGTTACAACGATATCTGGCTTCGCTTCCACTACGCCGGGCGAGTCGGCGAACTGTTCGGGGGATTTATTCGGCTCGCCCCGTGGGGAGGTAACACTTTCTTCGGTAACTTCCGTAGCTGTTGTGCTGTCGGTGGCTTTGTTTTCAGAGTTACTATCCGAGCTTTTGGACCATAGGATATTGTCGATAGAAACCTCATCGGCAAGAATCAACTGCTCGGGACAGTCTATGACGACATTTTTTCTGAATACGCATTTGTAGTATGTGCCCTTGCCTTTTTCGATTGTTTTTTTGTCTGCAGCGGGTATTTCTTTTGCTTTTTGTTGCTTTGCTTGTGCCCCGGTGCCGGGACCGGCCGGATTCTCAGTGGCAGTTGCTTCCGGTGAAAACAAAGATGCTTTCGACGCTTGTTTAATGCGCAGACTCTCCAAAGCAATTATTTTAAGATATTCAAGATGGTCCAGCTCTTCATTATAGACAATCTCCAGCCCCCTTCCGAGCATTTGAGTATTCTGGGAAGTGAACTTGACCGGCCCGGCAGTCGAAAACAGCGATTCTTCACTGATAAAAATAACATCGTCGAGATAAATAAAACCTTCTTCGACGTTACTGCCCTTCTCCGGCAAAATGTGAATAACAACATTTCCCGTAAGTGTAGCATCCTTCGGCGTAGCTCTGCCGACGGCCTCTTCAACTCGAACCGTGCCTTTATCGGCTGTCATATAGCATTTAAGATTGTGCTCGTAGACATTCATATACGGCTTTTCAATTTCCCATTCGTTTCCTTCGGCGTGCAGAAGTTTTTCGAACCCGAATTCTCGGTCAACTTGTTTTTTTGCGTTTAAGTGTGTGTATCTGGCCTTTTGGACGGTACCGACACCGATGTCGCCAACCATTCCAATTTTGCTGTCAAATTCAGCAGTATTGCTCTCGGCGACAGTATCTCTGTCTCCAGTATCGATTTTTATTGGTGGGGTTCTGCTTATCAGATTGTAGAGCAGATATATTACAAGTACCGCCCCTGCGGAAATAAGCCAGACACGCAATTTTCGCGATTTAAGACCCATAACAAATCCGTTTATGTCGTTTCAGGTTCTGGCAGATACCTTTTCATAAGCTCCTGCCATTTGCCGGTATTCTTCAAAATGTATTCTATTACTTCACGCACAGCCCCGTCGCCTCCGCGGCGTGTCGTTACATAATCAGCTTCTTCCTTAACTTCATCAACCGCATTGGCGACAGCTGCCCCAAACCCGACGTATCTTATTGCCGGCAAATCCAGCAAATCGTCGCCAATATAAGCTGTTCTCTTTGCCGAAATACCCGCTTCCTCAAGCAGCTTCTTGAGGACGGGCAGTTTCTCGAAACAATCCTGGGCACAGAAATCTACCTCAAGCTGCTCAGCCCGGTGTTTCGTTGCCTGCGAAAATCTGCCGCTTAAAAAGGCGGTTTTCAACCCCGCTCTTTGCCACATTCGAAGGCCGTGACCATCCAGCAGGTTGAAGGATTTACCTTCGCTGCCGTCCCCATAGATTTCTACGGTCCCATCCGTTAGGACACCATCAACATCCATAACCAGCAGCTGTATATCTGCAAGATTTATTTTTTGCTTCTTTGTCATTTGATTATATCGAGTCATCTCCCATAAGGGATGCCTCATGGCGCTACAATGGTTCGACCTTACTCACCACTAAAGTTTTACCACACTTCCGCGCTCATTGAAACAGAGTAAATTGTGTTTTTCGCCGGTGTAATCCGGCTCAGTGTGAATTATCACGCGCTTGTTGTTGAGCTGCTCTATCTGTGCAATCGCAGTCCGCTTCTCATTCTGTAGGTAGCTGCCGACCTCCGGCGATACAAACAGCTCGATGCGTTTTATCTGGTCTTTTGATGCCGAGAGATTCAACATTCGAATAATCTCGATAGCCACGGATTCATGGCTTTTAATAAAACCTGTGCCTCCGCAGTGAGGACAGGCCAGATAGGTGGTCGATTGCAGCGAAGGACGCATTCGCTGACGTGTCATTTCCACCACGCCGAATCTGCTTATCTTCAATATTCTCGAGCGTGCACGGTCGACTTTGACAAAACTGCGAAAAACTTTTTCCACTTCCCTACGGTGTTTCTCACTACGCATATCAATAAAGTCGCAAATTATCAGTCCTCCAAGGTCTCGCAGTCTGAGCTGCCGGGCTATTTCCGGTGCCGCTTCCATATTGGTTTTGTAGGCGGTTTGTTCGGCTCCCTGGCTTTTTCGATACCGACCGCTGTTGACATCTATTGCCACCAGCGCTTCGGTCTGTTCGATCACAATTGAGCCGCCGCCTTTAAGTGCTACCGTGCGGGACTGAATTTTAGTGATTTCGTCCTCGATTCGATATTTGTGAAACAGCGGAACTTTGCTGTTGTAATACACTACCTCCTGTTTCAAGCGTGGCGTTGCTATCAAAAGAAAATCCCTAATCTTGCGAACAACGTTTTCCGAATCGCATACTATCTTGTCTATCTTACTGTTAAGAACGTCCCTCAGTGTTCGAGTAACCAAATCGGATTCCTGGTAAATTCCACTTGGTGTCTTTTCAGTTTCTATTCGTTTTTCGATGGCAGTCCATAATCGTTTAAGATACCTTAAATCGTTTTGAATATCCCTTTTTGAGCACCCTTGGCCTGCTGTTCGGATAATAAAGCCCATCCCCTTAGGCGGTCTGCTTTCATCAAGAATTTGCCGTAGCCTCGCTCGCTCGTTATCATCTTCAATCTTGTGAGAAATACCGAGCTTTCGCATCCACGGCATCATAACCAGGAACTTGCCCGGCAAAGCAAGATATGTGCTAAGGGTCGGCCCTTTGGTATGCATTCCCCCTTTCGTTACTTGAACAATAAGTTCCTTACCTTTATGAAGACACTTCTGGATAGGTAGCCGCTCCTTTAGCGATTTTCTCCGGCCGACGTTTTCAGTAAAGTGGCGGTCAGAACCGGCAAAATAGCGAGGATGGAGGTCGCTGATATGAAGGAAACCGTTCTTGCCTGTCCCGCAATCTACAAATGCCGCCTGTATGCCGGATTCAATGTTTACTACCTTTCCTTTGTAAATATTGCCGACGTGACTGCTTACGCCCGCCCTTTCCACGTACAGCTCTTCAAGCGAACCATCTTCAACTATTGCTACTCTGCACTCTTCGCTCTCAGCAACGTTTATAAGCATCTCTCTTGGCATCGTTTTATCCTTATATATAGGGGTTCGCATCTCGGTAATGGCGAACCACATTTACTGATTACGAAACACTTTCCTGCCATTGTACTCTCGTGCGCCTAATCGGCGCCGACAGCATACCATAGTCCAGTTCCAGCATCTCCAGAATCTCATCAGGGCGTATTGAACCAGCTAAGCTGATTTTGCACTCAACAGTTATGCCGGTATTGTCTAATTCAATCGATTTTAGGAAAGGCCTGACATCCACGTTTTTGAATTTTGAATTTTCGGGACCTATTCGCCGTCGGAGATTAAGATTTTCACTTGCCAGCAAATGTTTAATTCTGCTCTTTAATTTTTCGTTCAGATACTCCGTCCACACCGCCAGCAAATATGTTGCCTGGCAAGGTTGGATTGAGGCCTTTGCTTTTGCCGTCCCGACCGTGAGCAGCTCAAAACCATTAGGTAATTGCTCCGAAAGCTTGGTTTTGACTAAAGTGCATAAATCACTTTCCTGTGCTCCTGTGCTTGACTCTATCCGAAAACACAGCAAATCATCATCCACCTCAATCCCTACACTTCTTGGCAACGGCAGGGACAGCTTCGGACGAGGATTGAATCCTTCACTATATAGCATTTTTATACCTGCTCGGACACACGTTCGCTGAAAGACCCTGACCATTTCTGCGTGTGATAAGAATCTTAGATTACCCCGAACCTTGAATTTAATCAGCACCAGGATAGTTTTGTTTGAAAGGGTTATGCGTCTGTCTCCATAATCTCTAATCAGAAAGCTTCGGGCAGAATCGTTCTGGTAACGTCACGCAGATAGTTTGAAATCTGCCTTTCAGAATTCATACCAAGTACTGTTCTGGCTACATTGTTGCAGTCTTCTATTGTAACTGAGCGAATAATTTGTTTTATTTCCGGTATCATCGGCGGAGTAAGTGAAATCGTCCGCACTCCCATTCCCAGCAGTAGCATAATATACTCCGGCTCGGAGGCCATTTCTCCGCAGACACTAAGCTCTATCTGCGCTTTGTGCGCATCCTGAATGACCGTCCTGATAAGCCGCAGCACCGCAGGGTCCACCGATGAATATAGCGTGGAAACCAGTTCATTACCCCTGTCGACAGCCAGAGTATATTGAATAAGGTCGTTCGTTCCAATGCTGAAAAAATCGACATCTCTCGCAAGTGTAAAGGCCGTCAAAGCCGCAGACGGTGTCTCAATCATCACACCTATCTTAATATCTCTATTGTATGCTATAGATTCCTCATCGAGGTCTTCCATAACATCTCGCAAAATCATCTTCGTCTGCATCAATTCCTGAAGGTGTGTAATCAATGGAAACATTATCTTAACCTCACCAAGAACTGAGGCCCGTAGAATCGCACGCAATTGTGTCTTGAACATCGTAAGGTTCTGCAGGCAAAATCTGATCGACCTAAGCCCCAGAAATGGATTTGGCTCGCGTGCAAAACGTTTGCTTTGTGTATATTTATCCGCTCCAAGGTCCACAGTTCTTATTATCACCGGCCGATGCTCGAAAACTCGGATGGTTTCAGCATAAGCTTGATAATGGTCTTCTTCCGTAGGTTCGCTTGGCCTGTTGAGATATAAAAACTCCGTCCGGTATAACCCTATGCCCTCTCCGCCTTTTTGCAGAATCAGTTCCGCCTCATCAGGAAACTCAATATTGCCTAATAACATTATTCTCACACCGTCCCGTGTTTCCGCCGGTTCCTCTCTTATCGCATCAAGTCTATGCTCCAGTTCTGTAAATTCGATTGAATACTTTTCGTATTGCTGCATCGTCTCATCATCCGGATTTACAATGACAATGCCGCGATTGCCGTCAATGATGACGATGTCTCCGCCGATGGTGGTTTCTGTAAGGTCTTCCAGCGCTACTACCGCCGGGATGCCGAGCGACCTTGCAACAATAGCTGTATGGCTTGTTCGTCCGCCTGCGTCGGTTGCGAGGCCTTTAACAAACTTTTTGTCAAACCCTGCTGTTTGGGTAGGACTCAAATTTCGGGCAACAACCGCTACCTCTTCGGTCAAACGCTCAACATCTTCACGTTTGCCGCCGACAAGCTGCCTGAGCAGGCGTCTTTCGATATCGTAAATATCCGCCGCACGTTCGCTGATGTATGCATCTTTTACTTTGGCAAAAGCCGATGCAATCTCTCGCAGTGTTGTGGAGACGGCATATTCTGCTGTCACCGATTCCGAATGGACCAAATCTGTTATCTTTTTCCGCAAATTCCTATCACGCAAAAAACTCAAATGAACAGCAAAGATATCTTTTATTTTACGTTGTTCGATTGTCTTTTGCTCTGCCTTCAGTTGGGCTAATTCGTCAGCCGCAGCTTTGAAAGCGTTTCTCACCCGCTGAATCTCTATCATCCGCTGTGTCGGCTTTATGGAACGCCGCGGAATTCGATAGTCTTCGGAATCGATAATCAGCGATTTGGCAATGGCAATACCCGGCGAAACAGCTATTCCTTTTTTGATTTCCATCGCAAACTTCTGCCAAATCCTAACGTTCTTTCTGGCTGCTTGGTGTCGGCTCGTCGAAATGCTTCTCTTCCACAAGCTCCTGCAGAGCATTGATGGCTTGTTGTGCATCTGCACCTTCGGCTTTAATTTTTAGCTTGGTGCCGCAAGTTGCGGCAAGCATACTCATCTGCATAATGCTCTTGCCATCCACACTGTTTTCATCGTTGCTGACCGTAATATCGCACTCAAACCTGTTTGCAACATCAACAAATTGCATCGCGGGGCGCATATGAAGTCCATCTGCGTTTTTTATCTCAACTCCTGTTTCACAAACCACTTTTTCCAATGTATCTTCTTCCGCCCGCATTTACAGGCTTCGTGCCCTCTCTATCACATCCATAAATTCATATTATTATAAAGACGGATTTTCATCGGCCTCTCTGAGAAGCTCTTCTATCTCTTTGGCCTCTTTTGATTGTCTGAGGAACCTGCGGAATTTCTCTTCCTGCAAATGCTTGAAGATGCTCTCCATTGCTTGTAAATGTTTATCCGGGTTGTCAACAGGGCTGATTATCAGTATCACCGAATAAACCGGCTGCTTGTCTAATGAAGAGAAATCGATACCAACACTGCTTTGACCGATTGTAGCAGCCACATCTTTGACCGCTTTATGTTTCACATGAGGCACAGCAACACCCTTGCCCATGCCTGTGCTTGCTTCATTTTCTCTTTTTATAACCGCCTTGATAATTTCTTCACAATTTCCTTTGCCAAGCCGGCCAGCTTCATAAAGGGCCGAGACAAGCTCCTTTATTACACTGTTGCGGTCCCTGCTTTTCAGCTCCGGAATTATCGCCTCAAAACAGATAAAATCTGCAAATTTCATCTTATCTTCCTGAAATTATTCCTTAACCGCTCTGCCTGATTAAGTCCCAATCACAAAACATATTATTGCAAAGATGCAAGTTATGCTGACTTTGCCCTGCCTGTGTGTTTGTTGTCGCGTTCCTTGCCCTTTTTCTTTCTAAGCTGTCTTTCAAGTTTATGAACAGCTGCGTCGATACAACAGTAAATGTCTTCACCGGTTTCGGTAACAACGAAAATCTTGCTATGTTCGCCCCTTGCAAGTATCTCCACACTCGTCTTGCCGTTCTGTTCACTATCGATAATTACCTCAACCTGGTTGACACAGTTGTAGTATTTAGGAAGCTTGGATGTCTTTTTCTCCGCGTACTTTCTGACAGCTTCCGGTATCTCGATATGTTTACCAGTTATAGTAAAAAGCAAAATCCATCTCCTTAAACTTTCTTTCAGCAAAAACGGTTTTATTACTCTTTATTTTTCAAATCGGCTGGCTGCAGGAGTCCGCCGACCCTGTTATCTTGCGGTGCTACCACACCTGCGCTGACCGCAAATTTTATTGCTTCTTCTACCGTCATGTTCAACTCTACAATTTGTTCTTTTGGGACCATTATCACAAAACCTGTGAATGGCGTTGGCGAAGTCGGTATAAAAATGGTAAGGAATTCCTTTTTGACTTTCTCTGATACCTTCTTAAATCCAGACCCGGTTACGAAGCCCATTGACCATATACCCTCCCGAGGGTACTCAACGGCAACGACCCTTGAGAACAGTTTTTTTTGTTCCTCTTGAGTAAGCAGGAAATCGGTAATCTGTTTTACGTAAGGGTAGACCTGCTTTAAAAATGGCGTATTCATTATGAACTTTTCGACCATTCGCCACAGCGTTCTGCCTACAACACTGGCCAATATTACGCCCACTATGTAGACTGCAACCAGAGCTACGAGAAAACCTGCTATTGACCCCCACCCATGTACCCAAAATTTAACCATATTTTCTTCTGTAAGGTATTTTGACTCACCCTGTAAATACATTACCAGCCAGACTATACCGTGGTTTATATAGACACTGATGTTTTCCTGGATGAATTTATAACCCCAGAAGAATATCCAAATTGTCAGAATGGTCGGCAGTAGCACTGCCAGACCACGCAAAAAGTAGGCCCTAAAACGTCCGCTAGTACGCATGTTCTTAACAACAAGTCCTTTGCTGTTATCGAGTTACAGATTCCTGGCTAACCCCCAACATACGGGGGCTGGGCATAAAAACCACATCCTGCCCGGAGCACAATAATCTAACCTATAGACTCATTCTGGTCAACAAAAAAGTCTTTTGGCAAATGTGCGCCAATCAAATGTATCATAGCTCCAGGCAGTGATGCGAGCATCCATACAGCCCGTTGGCATAATGCCAGTGCTGATGCTGCTTCCTCACCAACGCCGGCAAACTTAATGAACAGCGAAGCAAGAAAGACCTCGACCACTACCGCACCGCCGATGCTGACGGGTACCGCACCTAACACCCACGTTAGTGTGAAAAAAACATAGTAATATTTGATGCTTGTCTCAATGCCGAGATTCACCCCTAAGAACCAAAAACCAGTAATTGTTATAATCTGCAGAAAAACCGTTATCCCAAATGCTGCAAGTATTGTCAAAGGGCTGCGGCAGTAAATGAAAATCGCGTTTTTTAGTTTGTTGATTATTCTGATGCTGTGCGTGCGAATGGATGACCAGACCTTTATCAGTATGGCCCTGCCCTGCTTGAATAACAGCATAAGGCAAAAAGCCGCCAAGACTATGGCCGCTGTCCATAAAATAATCTCTTTGTGCCCGGCGATAGAATTGAGAAGACCTCCCTGATTGCCTGAAGGGATTACCGCCTCACGTCCCCGGAGAAAAAGCAGATAGAAAAAAGCAGCAATTATCAGTGTGGTTGACAGCCCTATTAGCCTGTCAACAAATACGCTCAAAGCCGCTTCGAACATTTTACTTGTGTGTCTGGTAACATACCACGCGCGAATCAAATCACCTCCCACGGAGCTTGGCATGAAATTATTATAAAAAAGTCCTAAGAAATGTAGTCTCACTGCCATCCACAGCTTTATGAAGACAGACTGGGTCCTCAAAAGTAACCACCAGCGTAAAGCTACTAACATCTGGCCGAAAATGAAAACGCCAAGGGCTGCTGCGAAAATCCATAAATTCATCTGTGCGAATATTTGTTTTAGGTTAGCCCACCTTTGCCCTCTGGAAACCCAGTATACCCCCCACCCTATTCCGCATACAACCACTGCAATACGCAGAGACAGGAATATGTATTTACTTTTCTGGGTTTTGGCATTGGCCATTAAACTAATTTGCCTTAAAAAACTTGTTTTTGCAAATAATAATCGGTAAATTGGTCATTTACAATTGAAAATTGATTATGTGAGGGCCCGACAGATGGCTGCAAAACAGAATCCACAGGATGCCTTCCGGCATATCGAAGATGGTGTCGATTTTACTCCGAAGTTTGACGAAAACGGCTTAATTAAGGCAATCGCGCAGGATGCAAAAACTGGCCAGGTCCTGATGGCCGCCTTTATGAATCGACAGGCGCTTGATTTGACCATTCAGACCGGCTACGCCACATACTTTAGCACATCGCGACAAAAATTATGGAAAAAAGGCGAAGAAAGCGGACATACCCAAAAGGTAGAGCAGATACTCGTCGATTGTGACCAGGACAGCATCCTCCTTAAAGTAACCGTTGATGCCGGCCAATGTCACGTAGGCTACCAGTCCTGTTTCTACCGCGCATTGAAAAAGGGTACCAGCAGAGAGCTTGAATTTATCGCAGAAAAAGTCTACGACCCCGGCAAAACCTACAAAAAATAGAAAAAACCGCAAGCCCAAAGTATCTTTGAGCTTCACCGAGCGCCATAGCTCAAGAAAACCCGCACGGAAAGTCGATATAAATACTTGTATCTTGTTGATAATAACGTAAATACTGTTAGCAGGGGCAAACGTTGACAAGGATAATTGAAAAACGCCTTTCTTTGCACAAACACCTTGCCAATCAACAACAGCAAAACGACGTCTTACAGTCCCACATCACTGCCCTTCAGGCCCTTGCAAACATCGGCACCGCTACCTGTATGGTTGCACATGAAATCAACAATTTACTCACACCTTTGGCTAATTTCGCAACTCTTGCCCTCAATAATCCTAATGAGAAGTCTTTGTCTGAAAAGGCGCTTCAAAAGGTCGTTCACAATTGTGAACGTGCCTCCAAAATTATGGAAAGTATGCTCGCCATGGCAAATAGTCAAACGCAGGAGAAGAAAAACACTGTCCTGATTGCTTTGGTTGAAGACATTTTTACCTGTCTGTGCCGGGATTTTGCAAAAGACGGTATAACTGTGAACATCCAGGTTCCACAGGATTTGACAGTTTGGGCTGTCCCCATCCAGATTCAGCAGGTTTTAATGAATTTGATTCTTAATGCCCGTGAGGCAATGTTGCCCCGTGGCGGCATTCTAACCATCAAGGCCTGGGACACTACCGATGCCGTTCAGATAGAGCTTTCCGACACCGGCTGCGGAATTGAGCCGGCCGACTTAAAAATGGTTTTTCAGCCGTTTTTCACTACAAAGGCAAATGAAAAATCACCGTCGCAGCACTCAGGCTCCGGACTCGGTCTTTTCTTTGTAAAAAGAGTAATAGATGACCATGGAGGCTGCGTTTCGGTTGAATCTAAACCAGCCGGCGGAACAACGTTTAAAATAACCTTACCTAAACCATAACCATAGTAAGGTGACGCTTAAAAGTAGCTCAGACTCGCCAGAATATCAGTCGTATTGAATAATCGTATGTTACGAAAAATCATTAATACCACCGTCATTTTAGTATTCCTGTGCCTTTTGCTCGCAATCCTGGCGAATAGTATGACCAAGCCTCTTGGCCGCGATGAACAAGTGTACTGCACCGCTGGTATTCTGCTGGCGCAGGGCAAAATGATTTACAGGGATTTTTCATACCCGTCACAGATGCCGTACCACCCATTGCTCTATGCCGCCCTGTTCAGAATATTGAACACAACGCACTTCTTGCTTGTCGCTCGAATCTTCTCGTGTTTATGCGATGTCCTCGTGGTCGTTTGTATCGTTGGTATATATCGGCGGGTCCTTAGCTCTTTTCCAATTTCCGCAATGCTTTTAGGCGCCTCAGCCGCTGTAATGTATGTATTCAACCCCTTCGTCGATTATGCTAACGGCTTCGCCTGGAATAACGATGTTGTAGTCCTGTGTGTCGTGCTGTCCTTCTGGTTGTTCATAGCTGTTGATTTTAAGAAAAAGTCAAAATATTGGCGGATTGCCGTCATCGCCGCCTTACTGACCTTAGCAACCTGTATGCGGGCAACTTTAGCCCTTGTGCAGCTGTTGTTTTTCGTTTTTTTACTGACCCTGCCGGCTGATTCGGTAAAACAAAAATTTAAAACCATCCTGCCGTTTTTAATTGCTACAGTTGTTATTGCGATTTGGCCGCTTTGGACAATAGCTCTGGCGCCGCGGGCGTTCTTTCTAAACCTCTTCCGGATATCTGTACTTAACGGTGAATGGGTGCGCCAGACCGGTATGTTTCATAGCAAGCTTGATATGATATTCCTCTTCCTGACGACACCGAGCTGCCTTGCCCTTATCCTGATAGCGATTTGCTTTTGCCTGACGGTTGCCCGGAAACATCGCGAACTAACCATATCGAACGCGCCAGGTTTGTTACTTGCCGTTCTGTTGGCTTTCATCTTTTTTATAATTGCTCTGACTATGCCGATAACATGGGAGCAACACCTCGCAATGCCGGTCCCTTTCATAGTAATCAGCTTTGTTTTCCCGCTTTTGTATCTGAGAAAACTTGACTCTGGTGCCGGCTCCAGCAAGCATTTTAAGCCGGCCTGTGTTTTAGTAATTGCCGGTGTAGTTGCGGCGGTAGCATCATATCCTCTTGTGTTGCACAGAGTCCCGAAGCTCTTTGACCCGCAAAGCTGGACACCGGTTCAGCTGCATCAGATTTCGGAAGATATTGCCGGGAAAACTAAAAGCCCGAAACTAATACTCACCCTGGCTCCTCTTTACGCCCTCGAGGGCCGCTGCGATATCTATACCGAACTTTCCTCGGGTCCGTTTGTTTACAGAGTTGCCGATTTAATGACAGCTTCCGACCTTGAAACTATCAAAGCAGTAGGTCCAAAAACACTTAAAGCCCTGCTTGAGAAGTCTCCGCCGTCGGCTGTGATACTTGGCGTAGAATTCGATTTTCTCGAGGCCCTGCTTTTCCAGGAGACTATCCAGCCGGACAGTAAAAATTGGGAAGAAAAAAATTACGAAAATGGCCCTTTGGTTTACTTCAGACGTTAATTTCGCAGAAAAAGACCTCGCTGAAGGCAGGCTTGCGATTTATTATGCTCGCTAATTTTCATCGATAATCGCCTTTGCTATATCGTTGAGCGCCTTTCGTGTTCCTCCCCTGCTTTTGTTGGCCAGAATGGAAAATATATATTCCCCGTCCTCGCTGCTGCATATCCCCGAAAATGATTTGACGCCGGCGATATATCCAGTCTTGCCGAAAACTTTGCCCTTGTATTTTTCTTCTTCGAAGGGTTTGCTGATTGTCCCTTCTACCCCCCCTATCATAAGCGAGTTTTTATAGAGCTCCCAGTTCCTGCCCTTGTAAGCATCTAATAAAACTTTTGCGATGGCATCTGCGCTGAGTTTATTTCCCCTGCTCAGGCCGCTACCGTCGTCGACATAAAATTCTTTTTCTTCAATCTTAAGCCCCCGCAGGTAACTGTGAATGAATTCCCGCCCTAACGCCCAGTTCCCATTTCTACCGCTCGACATGGCCTTTACCGCAATGGCCTTAACAAACGCCTCCGCCACTAAGCCGAGACTGTTCTTATTGCAGCGAGCCAGGCAATCAGTCATCGGCGTGCTGTACTCAGCGATTTTCTTGTAATAGCATGGCGCTGATCCCTCAAGTATTTGTCCATCAACTTTAATTCCCGCCTTGGCTAAATGCTCCTGAAGCAGAACTCCAAAAAACTCAGCGGGTTTCTCAATTGCGTAATCGAGACCCTGCTGCTTTCTGCATTTGCCCTTTAGCGTAATGCTGTTCGGCCTCCGGTTGCGATACGCCCCCACCGCGCTTTTCGCTTTTTTCCCTTTTGTTATCGGCTTGACCTTATTGATTATCTTTACAAAACTGGTTTCCGGTTTGATGTCAACTGTTACCTTACCATCGGTATTCTTAACCGTTATCGCGATGCAATTGTCATTGTAGTTCAGGCCGCTTACTTCGCAGGCGTACCATCGGTTTAACTGCTCCTTCGGCCAGTTCGGATGCACTCGTTCATTATCAAAAAAGCTGGCGTCAATGATTATGTCCTTGATGGTCGTTTCGCCGTTTTGTTTCAGCGATGCTGCTATATCTTTAAATATCCACCCAGGCTCTCTTTGATACTTGGCGTCCGTAACTTCATCGCCCAATAGCGGGTCGCCGCTCCCCTTTACTACCAGCGTATCTCCGCAAAGACCGACCTCTGTTTTGAACTCGTAATCAGGCCCTAAGTATTTTAATGCCGCTGCCGTAGTAACTATTTTCATATTCGAGGCCGGCATCAATGCTTCATTTGCGTTATGGCTATACACTACTTCGCCCGAATCTGCCTTTACAATAGCGATGGAATATTGAACATCCTTTTGCGAGGGTTGATTGATAATGCCGTCGATTTTTTCAGCCAGTCCCGCCGAGGCAACGCTGACAAGACCGATGCTTAATAACGCTGAAGTTAAAAGTTTCTTTATTTTAATATCCATAATGGGGCAATTTTTACCAAAATTACCTGCTTTTTTCAAGTGGAATGATAACTATAAAAAAGCAGGGCTGGGAGCGGAGGGAGAGGAAAAGCGATATTACCCAGCCCTGTTGATTGTAATACCTTATTTTACATTCATCGCTGGAAATTGTCAAGTTAAAAACTGATTTCCTCAACGCAGCGCAGCCGGGTTGTATAAGTTTACCTTGCCCGCCAATTAAAATTGGGTTTGTTTGGGTTTGTTTTGAACGGGTCACCGTCCTAAGTTTTTGGTTGTTAGTCATTGTATTTACCGAACTTACAGTCATTTTTGGCATTCTGGAAATTGGGTTCGTTTTGCATAATTTCACTCGTTCATAGTTCGTAGTTCATTGTTGATAAAGAATCTCCGTTGGGGGTTACATACGCTGTATAAACAGCGAGGTAAAACCCCACTACAAGATTATTTATTCCTAGTCGTTTCTGACCCGGGCCTGCCAGCCCCAAGACCTTGCCCCGCTGGGCGATTAAGGGCAGAATTATAGCCCTTCTACAATTGGAGGGACTTGCGCGATTGATGCGAAAAATGTTATCGTCTCTCGTCGCTCGGTTCTCGTAACTCGATGTGGGAAAAAGAGTAAAAAATTTTTTAGATTTTCCAATTTTATTCTTGGGGTACCAACAGTTTTGATTGATTTTATTCCACTCAAACGCCGTGGGGGCTTTTTTACCTAAGTTGCTGTTGCTGCCGGAGGCCGCAACGAGGAAGCATACAGTAAGTATGCCGAAGGCATACGGGAAAAACGGTATCCGAGCAGAAGGCAGCAACAGCAAACCCCTCGGCGGGCCGAGGGGCTAAACGAAGAAGATTTGGGCGGACAAATAGGTCTGCTCCTACTGTCGTTTTTTATACGCGGTCATAGCGGCGTCGAGGACGGTTTTCAGGGCGACTTTGTGTTTTTCGGCGGCGGCGGCGCAATCGGAAAATTCCGGCTTGGCGTTCACGATTTTCCCGCCTAATGTGCCGGTCTTTATTCTTATTTCGCCGAATTCTGTCTGGACGGTGAGAAACTGCCTCGCTAATTTGCTTCTTTGCAAAATCTGCTTTCTGACCCCGAAGGTGAGACCTTCTTCGAAAAGGATTTGTTCCAATTGCTGAATATCTTCGACTTTGCAGATAACAGATATTTGCTCAGCGGGTCTGCCGTGTTTCATATAAATCGGCGTGGTAAAAACATCCAGCGCCCCCTGCTTGAACAGCTTCTCTGTTACGGAGCCGACCAATTCGCCGCTTGCATCGTCTATATTAGTCTCAAGCAGACAGACAGAATCAGCATTAGCTTCCGCATCATCTGTAATTTGGCCGAGAATCAATCGCAGAACATTGGGGAATTTTTCTGACTCCAACGAGCCTGCCCCATATCCTATTTTCTCGATTAACATTTCCGGCAGAGGGCAGAACCGGTCAACCACAGTTGTCAGAATTGCCGCTGCGGTGGGAGTCAGCAGTTCAAATTGTCCCGGCCCGCCGACAATTGGAACGCCTTTGAGCAGTTCTATCGTTGCAGGTGCAGGGACCGGCAGCAACTGGTGAGCGCATTCGATTATGCCGCCGCCGACGCTTAAGGCTGAGCAATATATCTTATTAATACCCAATGCCTCAAAGCCAATGGATGCGGAGACAATATCGACAATTGAATCAATAGCCCCTACCTCGTGAAAGTGGATGTCGTCAGGGTCTTTACCGTGAACGGCCCCCTCGGCCTGGGCAATTTTTTCAAAAACGGCAATAGCCGTTTTTTTTGCCTGTTCGCTTATTTTGCTTTGGGTGATGATGTTGGTTATATCTTTGAGATTTCGATGCTTATGCTCTTTCTCCACAACAGGCGAAAGGCTGAGCGCCCGTAAGCCAGCACGTTGGGTTTCGGTTATTTTTATATCGAGGTTTTTTAAGCCCAGGGTGGCGAGCTGGGCCTTTAGAAATTCGGCATCAAGCCCTGCATCGAGCATTGCAGCGACTATCATATCTCCGGCGGCACCGGCGAAACAATCAAAATAAGCGATTCTCATAACTGTAACCTTACAAAAGCAGTAATTTTACGGCAATTATCCACTAAAAGTGAATTTCTTCAAGCACAAATACGGAACATAGTTTGTAGCGGATGGGAGCAAAAGGTGCTATTTGGTTCTATTTTATCTTGATTTTCAGCCTGAAAAGCTATATAATGGTATAAACAAGAATTTGTCCGGAAGGAGGCCAAAATGAAGACCCTAATCTTAATTTTCGGTTGTCTGCTGCTCTCGGTCATACCCTCTCAGGCAGCAGGACAAAATCGGGAGGAACGTCTGCAGGACATACGCGATACCGCTGCAAGAAAAAGACAGGCCATCGAAAACCGCTACCTCGTGGATCTTGCGAGGTTAAGGCTGCAGGCACTGAAGCAGGCACAAAGAACCAGACTCTTCCACAGGATGTTTTGGACAGAGTTTATATCAGAAAGCTATCAAAGACCTTACGCTGATAACTACATCTACAAGAGGCCCCACTTATGTTACGACCGAGAAGCAATTAAGTACGACCCAAAGCTGATTGAGTACAACCTAAGGGCACCTGATCTGCGTGCCGCCTTGATAGACTGCTACTTCATAGGTGCAGCCGAGGACTATTTAATGGACGCCGATGCAAGAAAACTGCTCGCCGAAATAGTCAACATCAACAGGGACATTCCACATGGCAGCCGGAACTTGTTATTCATAAGAGAGGCGGAGAAATTACTTGCCATTATGGATTATTTCGCAGCGATGTCTGAAAAACTTGAAAATCAAAGAGCGAGCGAATTAGCCGACCTGCAGATTTGGGAAGAGAGTTCGATAGCTGAGGCTCAGAGGGCCATAGGTGAAATGGTATCCCCTGCCGAAGCGACCCCGTACGGCACAGTAATTGCGGTTATTAACTATAACAAAGACTCTTTTTGTATGATTAAGGGCATCGACGAAATTGTTAAGGTCGGCGATACTATAAATAATGCTCAGACGAAGAATGTAAAGATTGTCAAAATAGATATAGACGTAGACAGCGCCAGAGTCGAGTTCGACAGAAACGGTCAACAATGGGCTCAGACCGTTGGACAACCCCCAAATCCCGGATGGAAATAGCCTATTAAAAAGTCCCAAGTGTTTCTGCTCTGAGTTTATCAGGGGTTTATCTTGATTTTCAGCCTGAAAAGCTATATAATGCTATTGAACAAGAAATTGCCAGGAAGGAGGCCAAAGATGAAAAACCTAACCTTAATTTTGGGTTGTCTGCTGCTCTCGGTCATACCCTCTCAGGCAGCAGGAAAAAAACAGCAACTTAGTAACCCTAACCAGCGGTTTGAGGAGATAGAAAGATACATCGCACGCCTGCGCCAGGGAATAGAAACCTATTACGCAAACCAGATTATTGAAGTGCAACAGCGAGGAGAATCCGAAATTGGACAGCTTGAAGTTGCTGACAAGCCGGTCTATGCCAACCTTGCTCCAGTCTATGCCTCCCTCGCAGTACAGGCTGAAATGGCTGAAGATGTCTTGCACATCAACAACTACGGATATCAAGTGCCTTGGAGATTTGAAGATAAACACGTGCCCCGGGAACTTGGAGATAAAGCTGAAAGAATGTCGCGACTTAGGGGTGAAAACGAATCATATAAAATTGTAAAATCAGCTGAGTGGTTTGCGGCGGCACAGAGCCTAATAGCCAGAAAAAAGAGCTATATATTGGGAAAGATGGCATTCGAAACCGCGAACCTTGAAAGGCAAAAAAACTATGCCTTAACCGTCACCCTGCCGGAGCTTGAAAAACGGCTGAAGGAAGACCTGCTGGAACCTAAGCCCAAGCCAACGCACGGGCTGGTAACCGGGATAGTCTATTCTGCGAACAAACCTTGCGCTGTCGTTGACCGTGAAATAGTCTATGAAGGGGACGTAATACGCGGCGTCAAGGTCGTCAAAATATATCAAGACAGCGTTAAATTCAGCAGGAAAAGCAGAAACTGGGAGCAAAAAGTACAACAAGCCCCGGAAGCTTATTGGTAATAGCTGAGCTGTTGGCAAAATCAACATTGTAGAAATGCCTTCCTAACTACCCTCAGGTTGGGGGGTTAGATATTGGGTTGCATTGCCTGTGGCATGGCATAGCCATTAGGATGTACCCCCCTGCCGAGTAAAAAGTCTATTCTTTTCAGTAATTGTAAAAGAAAATACGATAAGGTATATTAGATACTATGCAGAGAAAATTTTTTACAAAAAAGGGAAGCGTTTATATACAGTCAATCAGGAGAGGCAGAGAACTTTGGATTAAAGAGGACAAAAACGGGGAAATACAGACGCTTATGGGGGGGATTCATATTTCGAAGAAAAAATTCAAAGAACTTATAAAAGAGTATCCTTCTTCGCTATTAGATAAAACCTATTGCTTCGATGCAGATGTTGAAAGAGAGTTTTTTGAAGACGCTAAAAGGGAAAAGTTTATCGGCAGCATAGAAGATGAAGATACTGTAATTTTTTTCCTTATTAAAAAGAGACCTGACAAATACGGAATCGGGTGCAGCAGTTTAGTCAAGAGAATAGAAGAAATTGCTTAGAAAAAATGGGGGGTTGCACTTAAAAACCTTTTAGTTACAATAAGAGGCAGCGTATAAACTTATATCAGAAACAATTAAACCTGAAGGAGATAGGAATATGCCTGAGGAGATAATTGGAACGGTATCGGATTTTTTTGCCCGGCCTGTAGTAGCGGCTATCGAGATGACGGGAGATTTGAAAATTGGAGATAAAATCCACATTAAAGGTCATAGTACCGACCTTGAGCTGGTTGTCGACTCGATGCAGATTAATAATGTGGCTGTTACAGAGGCCAAAGCGGGCGACTCTGTCGGAGTGAAGGTCAGCGAGCGGGTGAGAAAGCACGATACGGTTTATAAGGTCACCGACTGAATCTAAATCTGCGGTTAGAATCTCAATATTGCTTCGCTGCGCGCACAATGATGATTGGGACGAAAGAAACGTATGAGCAAGAAAGCGGTTGATGTGGTGCTGCTGCCGGACGAGGCGATGACGGATAAGGCGATCGAAGCAAACGCTGAGTTGGTAAAAAAGTTCGGCAGGAAAATAGTTTTGAATAAGAAGAACTGCCTGCCGCATATTTCCTTAGCTATGGGGTGTATCGATGAGGGGGATATTGCTGCTGTCGATAAAATTTTACAGTTAATTGCAAAAGAATCTGCTTTGGGCGATTTAACAGTTTTGGGGGTGCAGGTTTCGGAAAATTCAGCAGGCGAGAAGGTATCGGCTTTCGAGGTGGGAGGAACGAAAGAGCTTCAATCGCTTCACGAAACGATAATGGAGAGATTAGAACCATATTTAGGCAGAGATGTTACAGCTGAAGAGATAAGCGATGAAGAGGTTGCGGAAACGACGTTATTGTGGATTAAAAATTACCTGGAGAAATCGAGTTTTGCCAAATTTTTTCCGCATATAACAATTGGATACGGCGAACTGAGCAGTCCGCCTGCCTTTCCAATTAAATTTGCTGCGTCAAAGCTTGCTTTATGTCATCTTGGGAACCACTGCACGTGCAGGAGGGTTCTTGCATCGGTTGAGCTTTAGAGTATGATTTAGCGGCATATGAAAACAGAATTCAGACAAAAGATTACAGAGTATTCTGTAAAGCACTATAAATTAGTTACGGTGGTAATGACCGCTTTTACATTGTTCCTGGGGGCGATGATACCTTTAATAAAGATTGACACCGACCCGGAGAACATGCTTTCAAAAGATGAAGCGGTGAGGATTTTTCACAATAAAACCAAGAAGCAATTTTCATTAAATGACATTGTGGTTGTCGGGATTGTTAACGATAAAGACCCCAACGGCGTTTTTAATCCTTCCTCGCTGGTCAGGATTTACGAACTGACAGAATTCGCAAAGAGTCTTCGCTGGCCTGACGAGAAAAACCCTGATAGGGAAATCGGAGTTGTGGATGTTGACATACTGGCTCCGTCGACGGTAGACCATATCGGCCAGGGCGGACCCGGGGAGGTCAAGTTTGAATGGCTGATGCAGAAGCCCCCTGCTACTTTGACAGAAGCCCTGGCAATCAGAGACAAGGCGATGTCGAATCCTCTGCTGAAGGGAACTGTTGTCTCCGAAGACGGCAAGGCAATATGTTTGTATTTGCCCATTACAAACAAGGATTTGAGCTATAAGGTTTACAGGAGACTAAAAGAAAAGATTGCTACGTTCAGCGGCGACGAGAAATATCATATTACAGGATTACCCGTTGCGGAAGACACGTTCGGCGTTGAGATGTTTATTCAGATGGCGGTGTCGGCACCATTGGCGATGGTGGTGATTTTTATTCTGATGTTACTATTCTTCCGCAAGCTGGTGTTAGTAATTTCGCCGATGATAGTAGCGATAGTCTCAGTTGTTTCGACAATGGGGCTTTTAATCGGGCTGGGCTATCCTGTGCATATTATGAGCTCGATGATACCGATTTTTCTTATGCCGATATCGGTAGTCGATTCAGTGCATATTCTTTCCCAGTTTTTCGACCGTTACAATCCGCAGAAAGGCCGAAGAGATACCGTAGTAGAGGTTATGGGCAGTCTTTTTACACCGATGCTGTATACTTCACTGACTTCGGCGGCAGGATTTGCATCGCTGGCACTTACGCCGATTCCACCGGTGCAGGTTTTTGGTATATTTGTCGCCATCGGAGTGATGATTGCGTGGTTATTCACGGTAACCTTTATCCCTGCGTATGTGATGATGATAAGCGACAAAACGCTTGAGAACTTCGGGAGAGCCGCGCAGCACGGTGAAAAGAAAACTTGGCTTACCCTGCTGCTGCGTTCGGCTGGAAGATTTACCTATGTCAGGGCGAAACTGATACTGATAATTATGCTGGCAGTTACGCTCCTCGCCGCTTACGGCATTTCGCAAATCCAGATAAACGACAATCCGGTAAAGTGGTTTGCAAAAAGCCATCCCATCAGAGTAGCTGACACTGAACTGAACAAGCATTTCGGCGGGACTTATATGGCTTACCTTGTGCTCAGTGGTGTGGAAGAAAAGGGTATTTCGAATCAGTATATTGAGGGGCTTAGTGAGCGTTTGGCGAAAAAGGGAGTCGAACTGGCAGAGAGTTTGCCGGACGCCAATGCTATCGTTGCCGAGGCGGAGAAGATTGTTTCGGAACAAGCAGCGTCGGCGAAAAGCAAAGACGAGCTTCTTGATAAAGTAAGCAGTTTTGTCTCCGGCAAGGCTGATAAGGCCGACGAAAATGACGTTGATATCTGGTATGAGGTAGCGGACTTTTTCGATTTAGAAAAAGAGAGACTTAAAATATTCAAACAGCCGAAGACACTGCGATATATTGAGCGGTTGCAGGAATACCTTGCTGGTATCGGTGCGGTCGGGAAAAGCAATTCGGTGGCGGATGTTGTCAAGAAGGTCTATCAGGAGCTTACGGACGGTAAAGCAGAAAGTTATGTGATTCCTGACAGCGAAGGAGCTGTTGCGCAGTGCCTGATACAATTTCAGAGCAGCCATAATCCAGATGATTTGTGGCACTTGGTTACATACGATTATATGCATGCCAATATCTGGCTTCAGCTGACCAGTGGAGATAACAAGGACATGCAAAAAGTTATTGAGGCGGTGGACAATTTTTTCAGAACGAATCCGCCGCCAGTGCCTATGAAATACGACTGGGCGGGACTGACATATATAAATGTTGTCTGGCAGGACAAAATGGTATGGGGGATGCTGCAGTCGTTTTTGGGCAGCTTCATAGTTGTATTTGTAATGATGGCGATTCTTTTCCGCTCTGTACTTTGGGGCCTTATATGTATGCTGCCGCTGACTATCACTATAGGAGTTATTTACGGCATCATCGGTTTGTCGGGTAAGGATTATGATATGCCGGTGGCGGTGTTGAGCGCGCTTTCGCTCGGGATGGCGGTGGATTTTGCGATACATTTTCTCGAACGAGCGAGGGAAGAGTACAGTCGGAGCAAATCTTGGGAGGCGGCATCACCGGAGATGTTTGGTGAACCGGCAAGAGCCATCAGCAGAAATGTAATCGTAATAGCCATTGGATTTTTGCCGCTGCTGGCGGCGCCGCTTGTGCCTTATCAAACAGTCGGGATTTTTGTTTGTGCGATTATGGCGGCTTCCGGCGCAGTAACGCTGCTGGTGCTGCCGGCTATCATCAGTTTATTAGAGAAGAAGCTATTCAAAAGTATAGCTGGACCGATGAGACCGAGCTGCAACTGTATGTTTTGTGTGATTATATCGGCGGCTGCTGTTCTTTTAGTAGCAGTGAATGTGCACCAGTTTGCCGTTGTAAAATGGAATACTCTTGTTTGGGTTAGTATAATAGCAATACCGCTTTTGGCGATGGTTTGCGGGATAACCTCTCGCAGAGCGGCATGCAAAAGGATAGAAGGAGATTTGAAGGAGAAAGAGCAATGACTATTGAAAGATACTTACGGGCAATAGCGGGATTTTTTGTGCTTGTCAGCGTTCTGCTGTCGCATTACCATTCACCATACTGGCTATTTTTCACCGGCTTTGTAGGTTTGAATTTATTTCAGTCTGCATTTACCAACTGGTGTCCAATGATGTCCATACTTAAAAAGCTTGGTGTTGAGAAATAATGTTGAAAAAGTGAGGTGTAAGATGAGAGAGATATGTGTAACAATGGTTGTCCTTGCTGTTTCGTTGCCGCTTTTTGCTGCTGATGAAGCGCCTGATGTTCAAACGATAGTCGACAAGGCCAATATAGTCGCTTATTACCAGGGCGACGACGGCAAAGCAAAGGTCAATATGGTAATAACGAACAAGCAGGGACAAACAAGAGAGCGGGAGTTCATTATACTCAGAAAGGACGTCAAAGACGGCGGCGACCAGAAGTATTATGTTTATTTTCTCAAGCCGGCCGACGTCCGTAAAATGGTTTTTATGGTGCATAAGCATGCCGGAATGAAAACGGACGATGACAGATGGCTATATATGCCAAGTCTCGACCTTGTGAAACGAATCGCAGCCAGCGATAAGCGGACAAGTTTTGTCGGGTCAGATTTTCTATATGAAGATGTTTCGGGCAGAAGCTTGGAAGAAGATACCCACGAACTTGTTAAAACAGCAGGAGAAGTGTTCGTGGTTAAAAACGTACCAAAGCAGCCCGATACCGTTGAGTTCAGCTATTACAATGTTTCTATAAACCGCAAAAATTTTGTGCCGGTGAAGATGGAGTATTACGACAAGAGTGGTAAGCTCTACCGAACCATCGAATCTGTAAAAATAGAAGAAATTCAGGGATTTCCCACAGTTGTCAAATCGGTTGTTTCAGATTTGAAAACAGGCAGTAAAACTGAAATGGAATTCAGCGATGTTAAATATAATATCAACCTGGAAGATATATTCACCGAGCGATATCTTCGCCGACCGCCGCGAGAGGCAATTAAATGATTCAGTGAAATGGATATTAGCCTCGGTAGTTGTACTTGCCTCGGTCTTTTCTTTTCCTGCTGCGGTTCAGGGTGAAACCGGTGACAGTAAGGGTTCGTTTTTATCCAGGATACCAATAGATGTACACGGTTTTTACGAATTGAGATCGGGATACCGGCTGCAGAACGACAAATATGAAAAAGACATGTCGATTATGGAGACGCGGCTGCAGCTTGATTTGTCATCATCATACCTCGACTGGGCTGATTTGAAGTTTAAGGGCGACGTTATCGGGGACCTGGTAACGGAGGAAGCTGACTTCGATACGCGTGAAGCGTACATATTTACCAGGCCGGTCGATTTTATGGATTTAAAAGTCGGCAGACAAATCCTGACCTGGGGCACCGGCGACCTTGTGTTTATCAATGATTTGTTTCCAAAAGACTGGCAGTCTTTCTTCATAGGTAGAGACGTAGAATATTTAAAGGCACCGTCCGATGCAGTCAAGGCCAGTTTGTTCAGCGATTTAGCCAATCTCGATATTGTCTATACCCCTCAATTCGATTCCGACAGATTTATAAGCGGAGAACGAATTTCATACTGGAATTCGAACCTTGGAAGATTAGCCGGCAGAGATGCGATACAACGTGTCGATAAGCCGGACCGCTGGTTCCGCGATGATGAAATTGCCGTCCGATTGTATAAAAACATTAATAATTATGAATTTGCCCTTTATGGCTATAAGGGTTATTGGAAGAGTCCCGGAGGGCAAAATGCCGCGGCTACCAAGGCGATATTTCCTGATTTGAATGTTTACGGCGCAAGCGTTCGCGGTAATATCGGCAAAGGTATAGGCAACATAGAATTTGGGTATTATGAGTCGGGCGACGACCGAAACGGGAAAAACGGCCTTATAAACAACTCCGAGTTGCGGTTTCTGGCAGGCTATACTCAGGAAGTCGGCAAAGATTTTACAGCAGGGCTTCAATATTATGTTGAACACATGCTGGAATACAGCAGACATAAAAACAGTTCGCCAGTTGGTCTGTCGCGTGACAAGGACAGGCACTTGGTAACGATGCGACTTACAAAGCTTTTAATGAATCAAAATCTTCGATGCTCGTTATTCACGTATTTTTCACCATCGGACAAAGATGTGTATATGCGGCCGAATGTGAATTATAAGGTCAGTGACAATCTGGCCGTAGAGGCCGGCGCTAATATATTTTTTGGTGGTTACCCAAGTACCTTTTTTGGGCAATTTGAGAATAATACAAATATTTATGCATCTGTGCGTTACAGCTTTTAATTGTCGGCTGTATTGTTAATGCCTTTTTTGTTCGAGAAAGGCCTCGAGGATTTCCGCGGCGGCAATGGCGTCGAGCCGCTTTTTCTTCTTCTTTCTTGTAAATTCAGCAGGAGCTAATTTCCCTTCAGCACCGAAACTACTTAATCTCTCATCCTGAAAGTGTATCGGAATCTTCAGATGGTTTTTTAACTGCTCGGCGAACTGGAATACGTGTTCGGCCTGGGAGCCTTGTGAGTCATCCATATTCAAAGGCAGGCCGAGGACGACGGCTTCGACATTTTCACTTTTGATTGTATCTGTAATCTTTTTTATCAAGTCTTTTTGGCCATCTATTACAGCAAGCGGTGAAGCTATTGTTTCGGCGGGGTCGCAGATTGCCAAGCCGGTGTGTTTATCGCCATAATCTATTGCCAAGTATCGCATTTGGTTCAGCTATAATAGTTGTTCACGATAAATGCAAGAGGTTATAGGAATTTTTCGCCGGTGTGCTGTCTTATTAATTCGAGCAGCTCCTTTAATCTCTGCGTCTGGTCGATGTGGCATACGAGCGTAGCATCGGAGCTGTGGGCAACGACTATGTTTTCAAGACCAACAGCGGCGATTAGATGCTCTTTGTCCTCTGTGACTACGATGCTGTTTTTGCAGTCAAGAAGCTCACTCTGAGCCGCTACGACGATGTTATTATCCTTGTCGGAGCTGATAATATCAGCGAGAGCGGCGAAAGAACCCATATCGAGCCAGCGACAATCCAGCTTTATTGCATAAACCCTGTCGGCCTTTTCCATAACAGCGAAGTCGATGCTGATTTTGGGCAGCTTTGGAAACCATTCTTCGATGGCCGACTGCTGATTCGGGCTGTCCCAGCTAATTCTAATTTTACTGAGAGGTTCCGTTGCTTCGGGCAAGAACATCGCAAGGTTAACGAGGATTGTTTTTGCCTTCCAGACGAACATACCTGAATTCCACAGATAGCAGCCGGTTTCGAGGTATTTATTGGCGGTTTTTTCGTCTGGTTTTTCCTTGAACGCTTCGACGGCGTGTATTGCATTTTTGCAATGAGGATGCTTTTTGGCTTCGGCGCATTTTATATAACCCAGCTGGGTATTGGCGAAGGTTGGCTGAATGCCGAAAGTAATCATATCCTCCGGATTGTTATTCACAAAGACCAAGGCGTCTTTTAGCGCCTGCTGGAGCACCTCGGGGGGTTCTATCAGCTGGTCGGCGGTTACGACGGCCATTGTGGCGTTGGGGTCGAACTTATCCAGGATGGTTGCGGCCAAACCGATGGCGCCGGCAGTATCTCGGACAACGGGCTCCGCGATGACGTTATTAAAAGGCAGCTCGGGGAGGTCTTCGCGGATGATGTCTGCGTAACCTGCATTGGTGAAAATAATTATATTTCTCTGGTCAAATATGGGCGAGAGACGCTCGAAACAATGACGAAGGAGCGTTTTGCCATCGAGGATTTTCAGGACCTGTTTCGGATGTTTTTCGCGGCTGAGAGGCCATAATCTTTTTCCGGTGCCACCCGCCATTACCACTACATAATCCATTGCCAAGGGCCTTTCAAGCAAAGAGAAGGAATAATACAGGGACAACGATTACGACAAAAATTGTCATTGTTACCACCCAAAGAGCACTGGCCAAGGGGCCGTCTAAATCAAAAACATTGCTCATCGTTACCATAAGAACAGCACTGGGAGTAGCCGATAAAATTATTATAACCTTTTGGACCATGCTGTTTAAGTTTTGGTCGGCCAGAGCCAGCAGAGCGATAATTACAAGAGCCAGGGCCGGCGTTAAAATAAATTTTATCGCAGCAATCAAAAAATACAAGCTTATATAATTTTTGAGGCGGGATAATTTTACGCGCAGGCCGATTGCGAAAAAAGACAGGCTGGATGCGACGTAAACCAGAATATCAATTATGTAGAACCTCGTTATAGAAGCAGGGTATTTTACGTCAGCCAGATTCAGGATTATAGCCGCTATTACGGCGGGGATGACGAGCATACGGAAATCCAGCAGGAAATCGAGCTTCAAAGCGGCGGTGCGGTCTTTTGAGCGCAACTCATGAATCTTCAGATATGGCAGATAAAGGAGATAAAAGGCAGGAACGCTAAGCAGAAGATAAATGTTTGCCATAGCAAGCCCAGCCATACCGAACAAGACGTAACAGACGAACGCTCCGCCGGTATATCCGGTATTGCTCAGACCTGCTGCGAGTATTAGGGTCAAACGCCTTTTTCGGTCAGGTTCGAGGGGATGAAAAATTACTGTTGACAGAGCAGTGACTATCGATATTAGAGCGAGGCCGACTATGGGGAGCCAGATGAGCTGTTGGCTGAGCTGCAGCGGCCAGATTACCAGAAGTGTAATGAGCCAATTGAAACAGACTAAAACGGCGGTCATTATTTTTTTTGCGAAATGCTCCGACAGGCCGAATCGACTGCCCGCCAAGAAACCAGCAACCAGGCCTCCCACCAGCACCGTCAACATACCCACCAGGCGAATACGGGCAATGTGCGCAGCAGACAAGTCAGCCAAACAGTTAGATAGATATAAATGCATTAGACGAGGAAGTCTCCGTCAAGAGCGGTCAGGGGTTTAATTTGCTGTGCCAATTTTTCGAAGCCGGTCTTTCCCATAAGTGCAAAGGTTGCCTCCTTGCCCAGTTCAACAGCAGGCTGGTCATAAGGGTCGATGCCGAATAGTGCACCTGCAAAAGAAGTTGTTACCTCATACAAATAAATGAACTGGCCGACGGTATAAGCATTTACTTGGGGAAAGATAACTGTAAGGCAGGGACGTTTACTTTGCAGAAGAGCATACTCAGTGGCCATTTTTTCGCTATTGAGCAGTGCACTCAAATCTTTGCCAGCAAGGAAACCGAGTTCCGGTGCACAATCAGGAGCAGGGCCTATTTTAATGTCCTTATCAAAGTTATTGACTTGCAGGAAAGTGAACAATTTATCGTTTGGCCCATCGCGGTAAAGCTGAACTTGGCTGTGCTGGTCGGTGGTGCCTAACGCTTTAACCGGCGTCGGGCCGATGTGAACTTCGCTGCCATCGAGGGCATACGCCTTCCCAAGACTCTCAGCCCATAGCTGGCGATACCAATCAGATAAGTCTTTGAGGTGGTAACTATACGGCATCATTACAGAGATTCTTTTTCCTGTGTTATAGAAATGATGGTTTATAGCGGCGTTGATTGCTGCGGGGTTTTTATAGAAATCTTCGGTGCTGACACGTTTATCCATATCACGAGCGCCTTCAAGGAGCGAATCGATATCGATTCCGCACATAGCGGCGCTAAAGAGGCCGACATTGCTTAAAACGCTGAACCTGCCGTCGACACCATCGGGCACTTCGAGGCATCGCAATTTCAAATCGTCAACAATTCTGCGCAGGGAGCCTTTTTTCCGATCGGTTGTTGCGATGACCTGATTGCAGGGGCCTTCGCAGCCAAGTTTATCGAGCAAAAGCTTATGGACTATCAAGAGTTGTGCAGCGGTCTCTGATGTTTCACCGGATTTGCTGATAACATTAAAGATGGTCTTATCAAGTTTATCGCCGGCCCAATCCAGGAATGAGATCAACTGCATCGGGTCGATGTTGTCGAAGACGAAGAGCCGAGGGCCGGAACGCTGCGAGTCGTCGAAATTGTGCATATATGGATTTAGAGTGGTTTGCAGTGCAATATTGCCGAGGGCTGAGCCGCCGATACCGAGCACGACAAGATTTTCACATTTGTCTTTGAGCTTTGCAGCCAGTTCTTTGACTTTTTGGATGGTTTCTCTGTTATAAGGGAGGTCCCTGTAGGGGGTTTTTCCATCTTTTCTTTCTTTATTTAGCCAGGAAATTAACGGCGAGGTTTTTTCGGCGATGGTTTTTAGCTGTGCGTCGGTGATGCCGTGCTCGCTGCCTATGATTTCAGCAGTAACGTTTTTGTAGTAAAGGTTAATTTGTGGTTCCGGCACAAATGTACTCCCTAATAATCTAAACCCATCGGCAAAATCGTGGGCTAAATATTATTTACTTTTGCAAGGTCGGCGTATTTTAGCATAAGTGTTTTTGTTTGTCCTGTGTTAAATTTGACAACGACGACGCTGTCTTCGCCCATATCGATGAACTCTTTGACAGTTCCGAGGCCGAAAAATTTGTGGCGGACCATTTGGCCTGCAACAAAATCGTGTTGCGTATCGCGTATTGCGTATTGTGGAACATCAGAGCTCGAGATGTTATTTTCCTGAGCCGAGTCAGCAAAATCAAGTCCAAGCTCAAAAAGGAATTGCGAAGGTATTGTTCGGAGCTGCTGGCCTCGTATTTTACGGTATTGTGCGAAACTGATGTAAAGGCCGGATTTGGCGCGGGTAATGCCGACGAAAAAGAGCCGGCGTTCCTCCTCCAGCTCATCTTCATCGCCGGCATTACTTCTTTCGTGGGGTAACAGGCCTTCTTCTACGCCGATTATGAAGACATTTTCAAATTCGAGGCCCTTAGCGCAGTGCAAAGTCATAAAAGCAACACGGTCGGTTGCAGTATCATACGCATCGACATCGCTAAAAAGTGCTATCTGCTGAAGGTAATCGAGCAGTGAGGGTTCTTCAGCCTGCTGGTCATACTGGGCAGCGGCATTTATCAGCTCGTTGGCATTAGCGAGGGCATTTTGTCCTTCAGGGCCGGCTTCTCGGAGTGACTTCTCCAGGCTGGATTCGATAAAGACGCGCTCGATAAACGGTGCAACTTTACCTGTAATATCTTTTTTGAATTCATCGAGCATATTTACAAAGGCAGCGATTTTAGTTTTTGCGGCTTCGGTGAGAGAAACGATGTGCTTTGCTTTTTTCAGGGCTTCGAAAAAGGTGATGTTATTGCCGTCGGCGTAATTGCGGACTTTGTCGATTGTAGTTTTTCCTATGCCGCGGGCGGGAGTGTTAATGATGCGCAGCAGAGCAATTTTGTCATTGGGATTGACAAGGATTTTCAAGTAGGCAAGGATGTCGCGGATTTCTTTTCTGCTGTAAAACTCCACGCCGCGAACAATCTGGTATGGTATTTTATTTCGGATGAATGCTTCTTCGAGCACACGGCTCTGGGCATTAACACGATAGAATACGGCTATATCTTTGAGGGCAGCACCACTTTCGGTCAGCTCTTTGACCTGCCGGGCAATACCGTCGGCTTCTTCAAGCTCATCCTCAAAGGTGTTTATGACAACATGTGCAGGCGGCGGCTTTATGGGGATAAGGGTTTTTAGCTTTCGGTTGCGGTTATTTGCTATCAGTCGGTCGGCTATTTTAAGTATTTCGGGCTTACTGCGGAAGTTTTCCTCGAGTTTGACAACAGCGGCATCAGGCCAATCATTTTCAAAATCCAAAATGTTGCGGATATCTGCGCCTCGCCAGCGGTAGATGGATTGGTCCGGGTCACCGGTTACACAGATATTGTTGTGTGCCGAAACAAGGGCTTTGGCAATACTATACTGGGCGCGATTAGTGTCTTGGTATTCGTCGATTAGGAGGAATTTGAAGCGGTTTCCAAGCTCAGAGCAAATATTGGGACAGTCGCGGAGCAAAAAAGCAGTTTTCATCAGTAAGTCGTCAAAATCCAGAGCATTATTTTCGCTTAAGATGCCCTCATAACGGGCATATATTTTGGCTAACATTTCGCTGAAAAAGTCATCAGCATTTGCCTTGAAGGTATCGGCGTCTATGAGGTTATTTTTCAGACGCGAGGAGATTGCATTGAGCATTCGAGCAGGCGGGAAATTTGTGGTGTCAAGCTTGCAATCACTGATGGCCTGCTTAATGCATCTGGTCTGGTCGGCCTCGTCATAAATACTGAAGTTGGGGTTTATTTGTGCTTTATCTGCATATTTTCGAAGGATTCTTACGCATAAAGAGTGAAAGGTGCTGATATGGGCTCCGCCGGAGGCACCGAGAGCAACTGCCCTTTGTCGCATTTCATCGGCAGCTTTGTTGGTGAAGGTTATCGCACAAATGTTGTATGGTTTGACGCCTGAGTCGATAAGTGTGGCGATTCGGTAAGTAATAACCCGTGTTTTGCCGCTGCCCGGGCCAGCAAGGACAAGCAACGGCCCTTCAACGTGAAAGACCGCTTTTCTTTGAGAAGGTGTCAGTTGCTGCAAAAGTTCATTATGCATACAAAGAGTGCGTGTTCTTGACCTCAGGTCATTTTGATTGTTCGAGCCGCTTAAAAAATTCTTCCTCCTGCTTTCCGAGCTGTTCAGCCAGTTCCGGCCTTTCTAATTTTATGCGGTTATACAGAGCTATCTTCATATTCGGAGGATACTGCGGATCATTCAAAAAATCTATAAGTGCGAGGTATCTTAACAGGGTGAAATCGGGCAGGTCAATCCTGGTTTCATCTATGCGCGGCGACATATAATGGTCGTAAGCTTCTTTTGCCAATTTTTCTCTGCCGAACGCCTCATCGTCGTCGTGCACCGCATATCTGAAGTAGCTTTCCCGCAGCATTATTACCACAAGTTCCTTCGCGTTATCGAAGGTAGTGTTCTGAAGCTCTTTACGGAGGCGATTTCTGACAAAGATAACAAGAGGGACTTTGAATCTATCCTCCGGGTAGAGCTCTCTCATTTCGTCGTAGATTTTTTGTGCCTGCTTAATATGGCCTGCCTGATAGAAGGAAAAAATGGCGTTCATGAGCATATTTCGGTGGCCGTCTTTAAGGGATTGAAGACTGCCTGTTCTTGGCTCTGCGAGATATTCGTATTTTTCGATTCTCGCCAGTGCGGCCTTGTTATATGAATCAAACATTCTCAGGTCCGGGCGAAAGAATATTGCTTTTTCCACTTTTGTTTGCGGCGTTTGCGAGTAGGAGTCCGGAGGTATTTGGACCGGCACGTCATAGATAAACATTTTTCCATTGCGGAAGAGGTCCTGCAAACTTTGGTTTACAATACGGTCGGTGTTAATTTCAGCTATAGAGAATTCCTTTTTACCGGCTACCTGCAGGCCTTTGACGGCCCAATAGATTGCGTGGACATCGGGGTGTCTCCAATCCAGAGGCAAACGTGCGTTGGGGTCGTTAAAATCGGTAGGACCGTAAGTATGGTTTAGTTGCTCCATCAAGGCGGGGTCAAGTTTCCAGGTGTTTCGTAAATGGTAAGCCTTGGCGAAAATATCGAATTTTCGCAGGGCCTTTGTGCCTCTGAAATTGTCTATTACCTTAAAGGCATCGGGATTGAATCTGGCGGGGTTTTGCCTTAAGGATAAATAGTTGCTTACAAAATCATTCTCGTTGTTGAACGTTTTGTCAGCGGATTTCAAGGCTGTAATCAGTGGGGCGACATTAGGGTCTTCTATAATTTGCTTCCAGTTGGTCGGAGCCTCGGCGAGCGCCTTAAAATACTGGTTATCCGCCGGGGTGAGCAGCGGCTCCATTGCCATTGCCAGCTGCAGCTTGTAATATTCGTGCGCGTCGTCCGACACGAAGCCGATTTTGTGCTGGAATATTCTGGCCAGCTCGAAGTAGAGCGAAATGCTTTTGGGGTTAAGTGGAATGCCCTGGTCGCGAAGCAACTCGTAGCCGTTTTTGACCCATCGCCATCGTTCGTCAGGCTGAGTTGCGGGTATGGCAACAGAGATGTTGTAGGCCATATTCCAGGCCTGGAACGTCCAGACATCTGTGAAACGAGGCTGTAAAGTGGTTATCCACTCTGCAACCTGTTTGGCGTCGAAGAATTCGCCCTCGTCTTTCAGTTTTTCTGCCCGCAACCATAATATATCCACGAGCAGGCCGCGAAAAGCACCCATAGCGACGGTGGCGAATGCCAGTGAAGGCGGGGCATTCTCAAGGGGCTCGTTGGCTATCAGCTTCATTTGCTGTCGCTGGGAATTTATGAAATCGAGCTGCATACCAGCGGTGATGAGCAAAGAGGCTGCGAGCACAATGCAAACAGACCAAATTATTATGTCGCGCAAACGCATAGGAAAGGTGAAGATTAGAATCCAAAGAGCTTCATCAGTGATACTTTATTTATTCTTTTAAACTATAACTTTTGCAATTTCTTTATAACTGAAAATAAGTAAGGCCGCAAGCCATAATAAAAACGCTTTAATACAAATCAAAGAAAAGACGACTTTGGCCAATAAAGACCAGCTCACTAATCGCGCAGGAACCAGGAATTTTGTAGGGTTGAATTTGTCAAACTGCGGCAGGAGCTGAACGACGGGCCTGACAGTATAGGAATATACACTGCTTAAGTTTTTGCTTAGATAGTCAAAGGACTCCAAACAGAAGCCGCTGATGGTTCCAGTGAAGAAGATTGTCAGACAAAGCAATATGGCCACAGGGAACGAGAGAAAAGTCGAGGCCAGTATTCCCAGACAAGCAAGGAAAATCAAACGGAGCAGGATTAAAAGAACAGCTCTTAGAAAGTTAGCGGTGAAGGTATCGGCTTTATAAAGCACCTCCAGGCCGTCTTCGGGCGGGAAGATTACGACGGTATTGTTTAGCGGAACGTTGAAGAATCCGACAGCCAGATAGCCGTCTTCCGCCACGGCGTCGGCGGGAACCTCTATCTCATAAAAAGTGCGAATGAGGTCTTTGCGGTCAAAAGTATAAATTGGTGTTTTGACCTTTTCACCGTATCTTAACTGCCGGTTATCACCTGCAGACCATCTGCCGAATACCTGCAGGTCAGGCGGATTTACTGAAACATCGTATTTGAATCTTATAAAAAAACTCTGCTTGGGGTCGAGAGGTTTGACGTTATTAAATTCCCAGACCAGCTCGTGACCAACTACAACAGCTTGCTTGCTGAGTTTTATACTTTGCTCAAGATTTTTTTTGTAATTTTCACGCGAGATTTTATTGTCAGTGACGCTCGGGGGCAGTTGTCCGGAGTTTTCGAGTCTGTTATAGGTGGCTTCGACCTCTTGTTTGACATCGATTTCGGGAGGGATTAAGCCGGCCCGGGCGGTAAAAAACTCGTTGTCAACCTGTGCACGTTCGGCCTCACTCGCTTTGTAAAATTTCGGTGTGTAAATAATAACGGCGTATATTACAGCGGAAAAGAGAACGAGCAGAACCACATCCAGTAATATTATGCCGAGCAGTTTGCCGAGAAGAAGTTGAAAACGGCGAATAGGCTTGGTAAGAACAGTGTATATTTGTTTTTGCTGGATGTCGCTGGTCAACGAATAGACTGAAACTATTATCGTGAGCAAAGAGAGCAGTAAACTCATAAGCGAAAAGCCGTAGCTTACGAAGGTTTGGAGTCTGCCTTTCAGGGTGCCGTCGCCTGTCATCGAAACACCCATAACCGGCAGCAGGACAGCCAGCAGGATTATAAAGACAACGGCAATTTTCATTCTGATGGCCTGCTTTAGAGTATTTGTAGCAACAGCCCAGATACTACGCATTGCCCGAGTCTCCTGCCTGTGGTTTATCGGTTTGCTCTTTGTCGGCGTTTTGAGTCGATGAGCGGTTTGTGAGATGGTCTAAAATACTCTTTTTGATTTGCTTTTTCCGAGGGGCTTGTGGTTTAACCGGTTTTTTTGTTTCAACAACGGGTTTGGATTCGGCAGGCCCGTCCTGCTCGGTTAGCTTGCTAAGCAATTGCTCATCAGGTTCAGGTTCAGAAGTTTCAACAGGGGTGACTTGCTTTGTTGTCGGAGGTTTTGAGGGAACTTCCGGCGATACCGATGTGGAGACAAGTTTATTGAGTATGTTTTCGGGATGGGCCTCGGGGGCAAGAAAATGACCGATTTTGGTGGTACTAATTGCACCGCTTGTAGGTGAGGAAAGCTGCTGAGCTGTGGTAACGGTTCTGATGAAAAATGTTTCAAGCTTATCCATTGGTGAGGTAACGACACAATCTGCCTGCTCGTCACTGATTATCTGCTTTATTTTCTTGAGGGCAGTATCACTAATGGAGCCGGTGATAATTTGCTTTTTGTTTGTTTGCTGCAAAAGCTCTTTGACTTTGCCTTCGGACTGGATTTTGCCGCCGTAAAGAATTGCAATTCTATCGCATACATCTTCGACATCAGCAAGCAGGTGACTGCAAAGCAGAATTGTTTTGCCTCGCTTTGCAAGCTCCAGGATTAAATCTTTTATCTGTTTTGTTCCGATGGGGTCAAGCCCTGTTGTCGGCTCGTCGAGCATTAACAGGTCCGGGTCGTTTATCAGGGCCTGTGCGAGGGCGATTCTTCGCGCCATACCTTTTGAGAAGGTTCCGATGGGTCTGTTTGCGACGGCCTTTAGCCCGACCATATCGAGCAGTGCTTCGATGCGTATTTTCCGCACTTTGGATGGCAAGCCGAATAATCTGCCATAAAAGTCCAGTGTTTCACGGGCATTCAAGTACCTGTAAAGATAGGACTCTTCGGGCATAAATCCTATCCGAGCGCTGATTTTGGGGTCGGCTGCGTCCCCGCCGAGACATAGGGCTTTGCCTTTTGTGGGGTAAAGCAGACCGAGCAGTATTTTCAGCGTTGTCGTTTTGCCTGAGCCGTTGGGTCCCAAAAGACCGAATACTTCATTATACCGAATCTGCAGATTCAGGTCGTCTACAGCATAAACCTTGTCTCTGCCCCACAAGTCGGAGAAAATTTTGGTCAAAGAAAAAGTTTCAATGGCATATTCCATAGTTTCGTATCTCGTATTTCATATCTTGAATGAGATGCACTTGATGCATCGTAATTATGGTTCGTGGCCAAGTTCCTCGCCGAAACGCACAAGTCGCGCGCTATTAAACACGACAATCAGTGAGCCAACGAAATGCAGAACGGCAGCATAAATGGCCGGCAGCCACGCGGCGGCGGCGGCAGCAACGCCGAGAATGATAAAAATAATTCCGAAACAAAGGTTCTGATTGATAACGCCTCTGGTTTTTCGCGAAAGGCGAACAAGGAAAGGCAGCCGTCTCAAATCGTTGCTCATAAGTGCAATGGAGGCGGAATTTATAGCGACATCACTTCCTGCGGCCCCCATAGCGATACCGAGGTCGCCTGCTGCCAGGGCCGGTGCATCATTTATGCCGTCACCGACCACGGCGATGGTATGTCCATTGGCTCTAATTTGCTCAACAATCGAGAGTTTGTCCTGTGGTAAGCATTGTGCTTTGAAATCGGTGCATCCCAGCTCGGCAGCAACACGGTTTGCGACCTCATCTCTATCTCCTGTGAGCATCGTTATCTTTTTTATGCCGATGTCAAGCAGCTCCTTGACGGCCTGTTGAGCTTCCGGCCTGGTTTTGTCCTGCAAGCCAATCCAGCCGATGCATTTGGAATTCTTTGCTACATATAGAGTGCTGAAACCGTGCTCTTCGTGAAGGGCCGGGGCGGCGACAGTGGATATATCGATGTTGTTTTCCTTTAGGAACGTGTCTCTGCCGAGGATAATTTTAGCAGAGTTAACGACGGCAGTTATGCCTTTGCCCGGCGTTTCTTTGAAGTTATCCACCGCAGACATCGTAAGATTTGCCTCTTTTGCTACCTCGTGCAAGGCCCTTGCCACAGGATGTTTACTCATCTGTTCAGCGGAAGCAGCGACCGACAGCAGTTCAGCTGGCTCAACACCTTCGGCGGGCGTCAATTTCGTCACATACAGCCGGCCGGTCGTTACTGTTCCGGTCTTATCGAAGACCATCGCCGTCATCTTCCCGGCAATCTCAAGGTCGGCGACATTCTTTATCAGGATTCCAAGTCTTGCTGAGGCCGAAATCGCTGCGACCATTGCCGTCGGCGTCGCTAAAATCAACGCACAGGGACAGGAAATAACAAGTATTGTAATCGCCCTATTAATATCGCTGGTGAAGAACAAGACGATGCCTGCAATCATCAGAATGGTCGGCGTGTACCATTTAACATATCTGTCTATTATCCGCATAATCGGTATCTTTGTCTGCTCGGCCTGAATAATCAATGACTGGACCTTACCGAGAGTTGTATCCTTGCCGGCTTTTGTTACGGTGATATCGAGGACGCCGGTAAGGTTTGTTGTTCCGGCGAAGACCTGCATTCCCGGCACCTTATCGACGGGCAGGGATTCGCCGGTTATTGTCGCTTCATTAATGGAACTGAGGCCTTTTATAACTTCACCGTCGGCGGATATGTTGTCGCCCGGCCGGACCCGGATGCAATCACCGGGTCTAAGAGCACTGACTTTTACTTCTTTTTCGGAACCATTTTTCTCGATAAGGCTTGCTCTGGTAGGGGTTAGTTTAATAAGCGATTCAATGGAAGCACGGGCGCCGAGAGCAGTTCGGCTTTCTATAAGCTGGCTTAGAAGCATAAAGAATGCGACAACCCCTGCGGTGACATAGTTTTGAGTGGCAAAAGAGGCGATTATTGCCAAAGCCACCAGCTCATCCATATGCATTTCTTTTTGTACGAGACTTTTTATTGCGTGCAGAACAATGGGCGCACCAAGCAGTATTGCGCCGGCCATTGCCAGGGACTCGGCATTGAAACTGCCGCTGCCGTAAAAGAAGCTGGCTAACCAGCTGTTTATCAGCAGCACTCCGCCTGCCAATGTGCCCAGCATCGCAATGCTTACGCGGATTTGTTTGCCGTGGGTATATTCGGCGGTAATATCCTCTTTCAAATGTAGGTGTTCATGAGCCATATTTCGTGTCTTGTGTCCCGGTTTTACTTTTCCTCAGATTTCGGTTTTATCGTTGGGTCTCTGTTCAGGAGAAGTCTAATCTCCCTGCCTTTGGTACCTTCAGTGGGTTGAATTACAATTTTCTCATCTACGTTGTTAAGGATGTATTCTATGGCATCCTGATAGATTTTCTGAACAACCAGTTCTGGTCGTTTGCGATATTCGGGCAGTAATTTTTGGAGGTACTCTGCGTTTGCTTTGGCGGTTTCCACCACTTTCGTCCTGTATGCCCTGGCGCCGGCGATTTTTTCCTGAGCCTGACCGGCTAACTGAGACCACAATAACTCTTTTTCCTCATCTGAAACAGTTTCATTCTTGAGAGCTTCAAAAAGTTGAATGGCAATTGGGCCGGCGGTTTCATTAAGAGTGTTTTCAGCATATCCCTTGGCTTCACTAATGGCCTTTTGACTTTCCTGACTTGCCTTGATAGAAGCCAGGAATGCGTTATCGACCTGTCGAGGCCAGGTTATATCGGTGAGCTGTACCGATACAACCGCTATTCCACTTTCTATCCGGTCTAATTTTTCCTGCAACAATTTTTTAACATGTTTTGGGATTCTATCCTGGCTTGAAATTGCCTCGTCAATGGTGTAGTTGACCATTGCAGTTACAACCGCATCTTCGAACAAATATTCCAATAACGGCTTTACACTTTTTGCTATAATATCAGCATAACTTTGCCCCGGCTTTACGTCATCTGTATAGGTATTTTTAAAGAAGCGTTCGGGGTCGTCAATCTTATAGGTTAGCTGCCATTTGCAATGGATAATATGATAGTCGCTTCCGGCAAGTCCGGTGATAGTTTGGCCCTGTTTTTCACTTCGGGTAATACAATAACCGTCTTTTATAGGGTTTAATGTCTTCGGTGGTCGAGCTTTAAATTCCGGGTTCTGCTGGAGCAATTCCTCCGGCCGCTGGTAATACCAGAATGAGTTAATAGGTAAATTTTGCTTTTTAGCTACGGGGATTTTTACAATCTTGTCTATCGGATACGGAAACACCCACTTCAATCCAGGCCCAAGGATTCTGTTTTCTCCTACGCCGCGAATTTTTCCGAATCTCAAAACAAGTGCCTGCTCGTCAGGCTCAACGGTTCTAAAACCCGAGGCGAGAAAAACGACAACGAGCACAATCATTATTATCTTTAGGACAATAAAGCTGATTCGCAGTGCCTCCGACAAGGATTTACCAGCGGCATCAAACTCATCGCCGGCAGTTTTTCCGGGCGACTTGGGTATCAGGTTTTTGTTATTTTGTTCTGCCATAGCACCTAATCGGGATTATTTTTTCGGTTTGATATCGGGCATTTTCTTTAGCAGTTCGAACGGCTCCGTATCAGCACTGAAAACGATAGTTGACCTTTTCTCCAAGTATTTTTTAAGCGCCTCGATATTCCGCAGGAAAATTGCAAAGTCAGGGTCTTCTTCGAGCAGTTTATAATATTTTGCGGCTTCGGCGTCACCCTCAGCGCGTATTGCCTTTGCTCTTGCCTCTGCGACTGCGAGCAACTCTGTCTTTTTTGAATCGGCGTCGGTTTTTATCCTAACAGCCTCGGCGTTTCCTTCGGCGATAGTGGCTTCGGTCTTACGGTTTCTTTCAGCTCTCATTCGTTCAAAAACGTCTTTGCTGACCTCCTCACTGATTTTAAGCTGCTTTATCCCGAGGGTTTTGATTTCAATGCCGTAATTGGCTCTGACGGGCTGTTGAAGGTCGGCAAGCATCTCGTTTTGAATGTCTTCAAATTTTATTTTTGAAGGGTCGCTGTTCACAAATTCAGCGAAGTCGTGCCTGCCGATTACCTTATTTTGAGTATCACTAAGCTGGCTGAGCAATTTGTTTTCGGCTTCCTTGATAGTCCCAACGGCATTGAAGAATACGAGCGGCTCGGCAATCTTCCAAACGATGTAGGTGTTCACGATGATTGGGACGGCCCCTTTGGTTGTTGTCTCACCGAGGTCGGCCTCGAAGACTCTCATCCTGGAATCAAATTTATAAACCTGTTCGATAGGAACCGGCCATTTGAAATACCATCCTGGCTCGGTGATTCCACGGGTAGGCCTGCCAAAGGTAGTTACCAGGGCGGATTCTACTTCTCTGACCTGGAACGAGATGAAATACAACACCATAACGGCAACTATCAGTATGATAAAAATTGTGATGGCTATATTTTTCATTTTTTATTACTCTCCTGAAAGCCGCTTAATTCATATAAGCTCGGCGTTAGTTTTTCCTGGGCGTCGAATATAAAAACCTGTGTCTCATTTTGGTCGGCGACCACGACATATTTTCGTATGTTCTCGAGGGCTTCCTCCAAAGCCGCTAATTTCTGTTCCTGTTTATAAATCTCTTTTGCGGCCCTGTATGCTTTAAGCTGGCTGGCGAACCGCTGCCCTGTAGCGTTAGCAAGAGTTGCCTTTTCAAGGGCGTAGCTTTGTGCTCCTCGCAATGTGCTGAAGATATCACCCCTTGCTTCTGCGAAGGCCAGATCCAAATCATTGGCAAGTTTTTCGATTTCTTCGCTCCTGTTTTTTTCCTTAGCCTGCTGGTATTCAGCTGCAAGACTATAAAGCCTGTCGGCATCCTCTACGGAACCTGCCAGGGCGCTCAAATCTTTGTTGCGCTGTGCGTAAGCGCCGAGGATAAGCGCCTGTTTCTTTTGAACGGCTCCAATAACCTTTTGATAATCTTCTGCGACTTTGGGCGGCGGGTGAATGCCTTGAAGACCCAAAAACACGATTTCAACACCCAGGCCGGCTTCATCGGCGGCGGCCTGAATGCGGCTGGTTAAAATGCGGCTGGCCTCGGCACGACCGGCTCCAAGCAGGCTATGATTTCTGCCGGCTTGGTCATCTACCTCAATCTTTGCGCTGGCTGCAAGCTTAGTAAGTTCGTGATAACAGATGGACTCGAGCAGTTTTTCCGGCTCGTTATGGTTATAAATGAAAGAATATAAATCCTTTACTCTGTATTGAACAGGAACGGTAGCGATGATAAGGCCTACAGGCACGGCCCCCGGAGTCGCTTTGGTGATTGTTTGTTCACCGGCGACAAGTAGAAGGTATTCCTTTTCGTAATGAGCTTTGCCCCACAGCAGCGGCTCGCGAACCAGCTCCTTAGTGCCTGGTTTGTACTTTGGGACAAAACCTATGCTGATTTCTGAAATCATTTTCGTGGGATGCTTATAGGCGATATCGATGGGCCAGGGCCATTTGAAGGTTAATCCGGGTTTAGCGAGTCTGACCTGGCCGGCGTGGTTTAAGGGATTGCCGAGATGCTCTATTATTGCCTCCTCGTTCGGGTTCACTACAACGATGCAACTCAGCAGATACAGGGTAACCGCAGCAAAAAGAATCAAAGGTGCAATTGCTTTTTCGAGGAGTTTATAAAACCAGGTTTGAGAGACTTTAAAGCCGAACTGGTAATCGATGGCGCTTGCGGCGGTTCGGAATATGCCGCCCGGCTCGTTTATAATCCCCAACAGTCTACTGTCAAAAGCGCTTCGGGCATACAGACCTTTCAACCTTGGGCGATAGATATCGAGAATGACATTGAGGGCGGTTTCTGCGCCGAGGAGAAGAAGCAAGATTGGGATAATAAAGCCAATTACATTTATTACGACGATATACCTGAATTGTACCATCGCCAGGCTGATAGCCATCGCAAAACACAAAATGGCTATACCGAGAAAAATGCTGCCGCCGGCCCTTAACGGCTTCCACTGCGGCTGTGCCGCCATACCAGTGGCATAGCGGGAAATTATGAAGCTGACGAACGCCACGGCCGTCATACAGGCGGCACAAACTAACGGCTGCTTCGTCTCGTTTTCGACGGCGGCTTGAACAGTTCTTAATAAGTACAGCCCAATGGCTATCTGGTAAGCGGCTATAATTGCAGAAAATATTGGAATGAACCATTTTTCGAGCAAATCGAGCCGGCGTTGAGCAGCAGCAAACATAGCGGCCCGTTCCCCCCCCGCCTGGAATATGGTGGAGGCCCGTTTGCCTTCGGCCAATTGGCCCATATCGAGCTTTTCCTGCTCGGCCAAGACCCGTTGATGAAACTGAATAACGAGAACAAACCAAATCAGAGCTGCCGAGAGTATAAGCCAGCTAATTGCAGAAAGGGCGAAGAATCCGCTCCATCGCCCTACGAAAAAGACGATGCCGAAAAACACAATGCTCAAAATCAGAGATGCTTGAGCTACGTGTTCAGCGCGTTTGGATGATATTGTCATGCTTTATCCCCGGTTTTGTGCTTTGAACAAAAAACCACGAATACAGTATATATTTAATATGCGCGAGTTCTTTACAGGTTATAAATTGTGTAATATAATAAAAATCATTTATTTAGTATAGAGACAATTACAAAAAAGTTGTTACTTAAATTATGCCGCAAATAGGTAACAAACAATGCATAGGAAATTATTTACAATAGCAAAAAATACCTTTATAGAGACATTGAGACAGCCAGTCTATGCCGTAATAATTGCCGCAGCTCTGTTTTTATTCTTTATAAGTCCGTCCCTGACGATGTACACAATGAGCGACGACAATAAACTCTTGCGCGAGATAGGGTTATCTACGCTGTTTCTGGCCAGTTTGTTCATAGCAATATTTTCTGCGTCCGGGGCCGTGGCTGAGGAAATCGAAAATAAGACGATAACTACCGTCCTTACCAAGCCGGTGCAACGTCCGATATTCATTATTGCAAAATTTTTTGGTGTGGCTGCTGCGGTGGCCCTGGCACATTATATCTGCACTATTGCCCTGCTGATAGCAATCAGGCACGGCGTACTGGAATCGGTGAATGATATACCCGACTGGACCGTCCTAGGCACAGCGGTAGTTGTGATTGTAGCGGCATTGTTGCTAAGTGCTTTTTTCAACTATGCTTATGATTGGAAATTTTCGTCAACAGCCATCGTGCTGCTCGGCATATTTGCTACTATCGGCATAGTGTTTTTATATTTTATCGACCGAAACTGGCAATTTAACCCAAAAGATAATGGTATAAACGCTCTGGATGTCTACGGGGCGGTATTGCTGCTGTTAGCTGCAATTATAATCGTGGCTCTGGCAGTGGCATTTTCCGCCCGGTTTAACATTGTGGTAACGCTCTCGGCCTGTATCGGGATTTTTTTGTTAGGCCTTATAAGCGATTACACGTTCGGCAGATTCGCAGAGACCGAAATTTGGGCCAGGATAGGTAGGTTCCTGGTGCCGAATTTGCAGGTTTTCTGGATAAGCGATGCGATTTACGAGGGAAGCGAAGTTTCTCTAAGATATATACTGATAAGCGCTGCTTATGCCTTGTGTTATACGACAGGCATTCTTGCTTTAGCTGTTGCTTTTTTCCAACGCCGCCAAGTCGGATAATTTGCTGTTCGCATCTCCTATATTGTCTCGGGTTTCCCATAGTTGCACAAAGTAAAATAGCGTGCGACTAGTCTGATAGGCAAAGGGGAAACCTGAAAAGTATGCAAAAAATCTGATATTTTCGCAAATTTTTCCTTGACTTTTCTTGAGGGGGAATATTAAATAGCTTATGTGGAATTAGGTCGTTCTTGTGTGTTACGGCCAGGAGATTGATAATGAAGGGAAAAGCAGGAGGAGTGAGAGATTCGAGGCACGTCCTTTCTTTTTCAGCAGCTTAATCCCTAATGATAATCATTGTTTTTGAGGAGGAGAAGAGTATGAAAAAACTAATGACAAGACGAACACTGATTCCGCTTTCTGTTTTCTTAGTCATCCTGTTCCTGTTGACCGACATCTGCTCGGCAACCATTAGGTTGAAAGGCAACACCGCTGGGGCGCCGCCGTCAGCCCCCAAAGAACCCTGTCCAAGACATGGAGTTCCGTCGAGGTGTTGCTCCACGCTAAACCCCAGCGCGGTGCAGTTTATCTCAAGCCCGTCCCAGTGGTTCCGTGACACGCTCGAAGACGAGTACAAACCTGCCAATTGGGACTTTCGGTACGTGGGCGGAATTGACAGCGTAGACGCCAACTTCAATGTCCTGCACTACGGTGCATACAACGACTGCCCCGGGCTATTGGGCGCCGAGTTTAACGTGAGGTTCGACCCCAATGCCGGTTCGCTTATCTCGGACATCTTGTGGGTCCAAACCGTTCGCATCACCAAAAAGGATGGTAGTACATTTACGGTCGTCGATGACAAGACCCCGCCGCCCGAAGTCCAACCCCCGACCGTCCCTAATCCTATGCCTGGCCCGTTTTACCCTTACCAGGACGAAGACGGCCTCGACAGCGGGTGGCAGTCAAGCGACCAACGTGAGGATCTCTGGGATAAGCCCGGTTTCTTCTGTCCATGCGTCGACGATTGGGTCGCTGCCTACTTCGAAACCTATGCCTCCTGGCTTTACGGGCAATATGATGCATCCGGGAATATCATCCCCATGCCGGGCGAAACCAAACCTAGGTTATGGATCTACGAGGGTATGGGTTGGGGATTCCAAAACACCTGTATCCCCGAACCTGCTACGCTTTTGCTGCTTGGTCTTGGTGGTTTGCTGCTTCGCAGAAGGAAAAGTGTGTAAGTTCCGACTTTATCTGTTTTAGCACCAAGGCAAACAAGAAAACAAAGGGCGTCGTGAAACTGCGGCGCCCTTTTTGGTTAAACAGTCCTTCGAAATACGATTCACGCATCACGAGATACGGTTTTTATAACTGCTATTTCATCACAGTTTTGCTGTTTTGGGCACTTGGCACAATCGCTCCAGACCTTCATAGGCAGTTTATCCATTTGGACCAATTCAAAACCCAGCTTTTGGAAAAAGTCAGGATATAATGTAAGAGCAAAAACCTGCGGTGCGCCAAGCAGAGCTGTTTTCTCAATAGCGGCAGCCACGAGCGATTTACCCACTCCCTTGTTAGTGTTTGTCTCGTCGACTGCCAGTGATTTTATCTCTGCCAGGTCTGACCAGATAATCTGCAGGGCGCAACAGCCCACTACCCTGCCGTCTACTTCAGCGACGAGAAATGATTGCAGGTTCTCGTAAATATCAGCCATTGACCGGAACAGCATTTTATTCTCTTCCGCATAAGAATTAATCAGAGAATAAATAGCCTTGGCATCGGTAATTTTTGCGCTGCGTACGTTCATAGATAAAAAGTATACCCAATCGTGTGAGCTTTTCCAACATTAATCTTAATGGAAACAGGGTTAGATGCGGGAAACACTGAAAAAGAAAGGAAAAAAGTCTGGAAAAACGATTGCATATAGCTACAATGGCCAAAACTATGAGATTTATACTCATCGATAAGGTTGTTTCGCTGGAAAGTGGCAAAATGATAAAGACAGTCAAGAGCGTTTCTCTGGCTGAAGAATATCTGGCGGACCATTTTCCGACGTTTCCAGTGCTGCCAGGCGTGTTACTGCTGGAGGGGTTAGTTGAATCGGCATCCTGGCTGGTCCGGGAGGCGGAAAGTTTTGCCCACAGTATGATATTGCTTGAAGAGGCAAGAAATGTAAAATATAAGAGTTTCGTGGCGCCGGGCGCTCAGATAGAATATACAGTTGAGGCAAAAACAATAGAAGAGAACATCAGTAGTTTCACCGGCTTTGGTTTGTCAGGCGGTGAGCAAATTGTGGAAGCGAAATTTGGATTAAGGCACTTTAACCTTGCCGATAAGAACTCCACAATGGCGGCGACCGATGCAAGAATAATCGAAAATATGAAGAAACGATGGGAACTGCTAAGATAAATCATAGTTGCAGGAGGTAAAGAACTATGGCAATGAATCGGGATGAGATTTTTCAGGAAGTTCAGGAAGTTCTGGTTGATGCGCTTGGAGTTGATAATGATGAGGTTACTTCTGGTGCGACTTTGATGGGGGATTTGGGAGCCGAAAGCATCGACTTTCTGGACATAGTATTCCGATTGGAAAAGGCGTTTGGAATAAAGATTCCTCGTGAAGAGCTGTTTCCTGCCGAGAGTCTGATGAGTAATCCCGAGTTTATCAATAACGGGAAATTGACCGCGGTAGGACTGGCTGAGCTGCGGGAGAAAATGCCGCATACCGACCTGGCCACATTCGAGAACGACCCGGACATTAATAAACTTGGTGATTTGTTCACTGTTGGTGCGATTGTAAATTACGTTGATACTAAACTGAACGCTGCATAATAATTTGAACTATCTTTAAAACACTGTCGGCAGGTTGACATAGAGCAATCCTGCCGATATTCTTAATAGGCGGAAATGCGCTGGATATGGATTGATAAATTTGTTGAGTTTCACAGCGGCGAAAGTGCTGTTGCGGTAAAAAACGTAACGCTCGCTGAAGAGCATTTACACGACCATTTCCCCGGTTTTCCTGTTATGCCGGAGACTTTAATGATAGAAGCAATGGCCCAGACATCAGGGATACTTGTCGGCGAGGCAAACCGTTTTGAGGAAAAGGTGATTCTTGCAAAGGTGAAAAAGTGCGTTTTTTTCGATTTCGTTGTGCCCGGCGATACACTGAAACTATATGCAAAGATTGAAAGCCTCGCTCACGAAGCGGCAAGCACGAGTGGTAAGATTACCTGTGGAGAGAAGTTGGTCGCCGAGATAGATTTGATGTTCAGCCATATTGACCAGAACCTGGCCGGTAAAGATTTCCCAAAAGAAAATTTCGTGTTCACCGACACTTTCAAATCACTTTTGCAGGGCCTGTCTCTTGCTGACAGCGGTTCGGAGGCTGCAAAATCAGGGCAAGATTAATGAGTTCTACCCGCGTAGTAATAACCGGTCTTGGTGTGGTAAGTCCGCTTGGATTAACCGTCAAACAGATGTGGGAGGGATTGTGCGCCGGCAGGTGTGGGATAAGCAAAATTACGGCATTTGACCCGGCTGGTTTCGACTGCAAAATAACAGGACAGGTTCCCGATTACAAGATGCAGCAATATGTGCCGAAGAGCTACCGCAAGGCCGTCAAGCTGATGTCTAAAGATATTGAGTTGGCGGTTATTGCGGCAAACGAAGCCCTGGCTGACAGTGGACTTATTACAAAAGGAATCGACCCGGAAAAGGTCAATGTGAACCCTGAGCGTGTGGCAATCAATATGGGTGCGGGTCTTATAAGCTGTGATTTGATTGAGATGGCCCCTGCCGTAGCGGCGAGCATTGTGGATGGCAAGTTTGACATTCGTAAGTGGGGCAATGTCGGCCTTGAGCTGGTGACACCCTTATGGCTGCTGAAATACCTGCCCAATATGTTGGCCTGTCACGTAGGTATCATTCACGACATTGAAGGACCGAGCAATACGATAACCTGCGCGGAGGTTTCGGGATATATAGCGATAGCCGAGGCGGCAGAGGTCATCGCACGTGGCAGCAGTGACATAGCGTTGGCCGGCGGCGCGGAATCGAAGGTAAATCCTGTACTGATAATGCGCCAGTGCCTGATTAAAAGGGCGGCCAGCCGACATAACGACAATGCCGAAGGAGCGTGCAGACCGTTCGACGCCGAGGCGAGCGGCTCGGTATTCGGCGACGGCGGCGGGGTTGTTGTTTTAGAAAACCTTGATAATGCGGCCAAACGCGGCGCCAAAATTTACACAGAACTGGTCGGTGCTGCCCAAAGCGCCTGTATAAGCCCTGCGTATGAACATATCGAGCCGGACGGTTTCGGCATTACCGTCGCCATCGAAAAAGCTCTCGCACAGGCCAATATTTCACCTAAGGACATAGATTTGATAATCCCGCACGGCATCGGAATACCGCAGGACGACCTTGCCGAGGCCAAGGCAATAGAGGCAGCGATTGGCGGGGAAACAGAGCGAATACCTGTCTGGCCGACGAAAAGTATGTTGAGTAACACAGGTGCTGCGTGCGGCGGACTCGACGTTATCGCGGCGGTTTGTGCTATGCGTGATGGTCTCATACCGCCTGCAAAAAACTGCACTAAAAAAGCACCCCTGTGCAATCTTAATATCGTTAAAGAAACAATAAAAACCGACATTCGCTACGCACTATGCTGCGGCTACACCTACGGCGGACAGACAGCAGCGGTGATACTTAAGAAATTTGAGAATTAGGTTAAAATGACGCACGACGGAAAATGTGAAAGAGTAGTAATTACTGGAATGGGAGTTGTCAGTCCGCTGGGTCACGATGTTGAGACTATGTGGCAGGCAGTGCTGGAGGGCAAAAGCGGAGCCGCCAAAACTACCATCTTCGATGCATCGACGTTTCCGACAACATTCAGCTCCGAGGTAAAAAACTACGATTACACAAAGTTCACGAGCAGGCCCGATCTGCACAAAGACGGCAATCGAGGAAGCAAGTTTGCCGTCGGAGCAGCAGTTCAGGCGTGCAGACAGGCGGGCATTGATGTCGAAACCGATAAGCCTTCGGATGGCATCGACCGCAAACGAATGGGCATTTACCTCGGGGCAGGCGAAGGAGCGGCAAATCACGATGCCTTTTTCGGTGCAATTGCAGCCGGTTGGGGCGCACAGGCAAACCAGATGGATTGGAAAAAATGGGCTGATGTGGCCGCGGTAAAAATGAAAGCGATGCACGAACTGGAGCAGGAGGCGAATATGCCGGCTGCCCATATTGCGATGCTCACTGGCGCGCGCGGGCCGATAAGAAGCTGCCTTACAGCCTGTGCAGCCAGCACTCAATCGGTTGGCGAGGCGATGATGATGATTCGCAGAGGCGATGCGGACGTAGTGATTGCAGGTGGTGCCCATTCGATGATACACCCGCTGGGTCTTACTGGCTTTAATCGCCTTACGGCGTTATCGACAAGAAACGACAGCCCTGAAACAGCTTCGAGACCCTTCACAGCCAGTAGAGATGGCTTCGTTCTCGGTGAAGGTGCGGCGATTGTTATCCTCGAAAGCCTGCTTTCAGCTAAGAAGAGAGGCGCGAAAATTTTAGCTGAGGTCATTGGCTACGGCAGCAGTTCCGACGCCTTCAGGGTCACAGATATGCACGAAGAAGGTCGTGGTGCGATACAGGCGATTGAGTGGGCATTAGCCGATGCGGGGATTAGCTATCGCGATGTGGATTACATAAACACGCACGGCACAAGCACGATGGAAAACGACTCAATCGAGACCAAGGCCATCAAGGCGGTCTTTAAAGAAAAGGCCAAAAGCACCCCTGCCAGCAGCGTCAAAAGTACGCTCGGGCATTTAATCGGGGCCGCTGGCGCTACGGAATTGATTACGTGCATCCTTGCAATACGTGATAATATAGTCCCGCCGACTATGAACCTGAACGACCCCGATCCCCAGCTTGACCTTGACTATGTCCCGAATAAGCCGAGAAAGATGCAGGTCGATATCGCAATGAACGAATCTTTCGGCTTCGGCGGACAGAATAATGTTGTCATTATCAGGCGTTTCAGAGAAAATTAAGCTATGGTAGATATTAAGCAGATACGCGAAACCCCGGACAAGTTCAAAAAAGCCGCTAAGGACAAGTGTTTCAATGTCGATATCGACCGCCTGCTCGAAGTCGATGCTCGCCTTCAGGAAAATAAGAAACAACTGCAGGATATAGTTACTGAAAAAAACAAACTTGGCAAATTGATTCCTACTTTGAAAGACGAAGATGAGAAGAAGATACGGATAAGCCATTTGAGCGTACTCAAGAATAACGAAGCAAAGATTGATGATGACATCAAACTGCTTCAGCCTCAGTTTGATAAGCTTATGCTTTTGGTAGCACAGCCTACCGATGACGATGTGCCCATCGGCAAAGATGATACCGAAAATGTTGAAATAAGGAAAGAGGGCGAGGTCCGGCAGTTCGATTTCGAGCCGAAAGACCACGTCCAGTTGGGGGTAGCCTTGGATATTATCGATATCGAGCGCGGCGTCAAACTGGCGGGGACGAGAAATTACACCCTGAAAGGCGATGGTGCCCTGCTGCACTGGGCGGTCCTGCGGTTCGCAATGGACTTTATGGTTAGTCGTGGCTATACCCCGATGTCGGTGCCGGTGCTTGTAAAAGATGAGGCGATGACGGGGACCGGCTTTTTCCCTGGCTCCGAAGACCAGACATACCGGATGGAAACAGACCAGCTTAACCTCGCAGGCACCGCCGAGGTGCCGCTGACGGCTTACCGGATGGGCGAAATACTCACGGCTGATGAGCTGCCGCTCAAATTCGTGGCGATGTCGAGCTGCTTCCGGCGTGAAGCGGGCGCTGCGGGCAAGGATACCTACGGCCTGTATAGAATCCATCAGTTCGATAAGATTGAGCAGGTAATCATTTGTGAAAACAGCATTGAGCAGAGCAATAAGTTTCACGAGGAGATTCTTGCCAACTCCGAAGCTGTGATGAAAGCTCTGGAGCTGCCCTACCGCGTTGCCAACGTCTGCACCGGCGACCTCGGCAGAGGCCAGGTGAAAAAATATGATATCGAGACGTGGATGCCATCCCGCAAAAATTACTGCGAAACGCATAGCGCAAGCAAATTCTATGAGTTCCAGGCACGGCGGTTGAATTTGCGATACAAGGACCCTGCTTCGAAGAAAAACCTGTTCTGCCATACTTTGAATAATACCGTCATTGCATCTCCGAGAATTTTGATACCGATTCTCGAACTTTACCAGAACGCTGACGGCTCGGTAACAATCCCAAAAGTTCTTCGGCCATATATGGGCGGGAAAGAGAAAATCGGCGGGTAAAATTGGCTTCGTTTGGGTTCGTTTTTAAGCTTGGCCGTTCTAAGTTTTTGGTTATTAGTCGTTGTCATTACTACACTTACAAGCATTTTTGGCATTTCGAAAATTGGGTTCGTTTGAACGGTTAACCGTTTTAACTCTTTCATATTTCATTGTTGACAGAGAATCTCCGTTGGGGGTTACATACGCTGTATAAACAGCGAAGTAAACTCCACTACAAGATATAAACTGCTAAGTCGTTTCTGACCCGGGCCTGCTGGACCTGAGACCTTGCCCCCCTATGGGGCATGCTGCCTGGGCTATAAGAGAGCAGAATTACAGCCCTTCCGTAATTGGAGGGACTTGCGCGAATGATGCGAAAATTATGAGGTTTTTGGTAGTGTGGTTTTGGCTAAGTCGTTATGGGGAAAGGAGTAAAAAAATTTTACAAAATTTCAGGATTTCTCAAAGAGTACCCACGTTTTTGATTGAAAATTAGTTTTAGATTGCTGTTGCTGCCGGAGGCCGCAACGAGGAAACGGACAGTAAGTATGCCGAAGGCATACGAAAAACAGGTATCCGAGCAGAAGGCAGCAACAGCAAAATACACGGGAAATTTTGGTGTTGAAGAAGGGGTTCGGCTTCGGTAGAATTGGGGGGTAAGGTTGGGAGTTTTCTTATTTTTCGTAGTGATGTTGGGCATCCCTATTTATTTAAGAACTAAAATTATTATCTTGAGAAGAATCATAAAATTATGACACTTATTGAGGCTGAAGAAGTTTTTAAAGTTTGGAAAGAATGGTATTGGCCTTGTCATTTTTTGTTGAATTCAGTTTTTGGCTCAGGAATCCCAGAATCATTTTTGCCATACCCTAAGGATGTTTTAGAGGAAGCACTAAACATTATTGCAAAGCATTATTTTGACAGAGGCGACTTTCAAATATCTAAGAAAATACAAGAGACAATGACCTCTATTCTTTGTTATGAAAAAAATGAAAAGGCTTGGGAGGAGGCAGCTAAATTGTTTTCTAATCCCGAAATGATGAGGGCTATGCTGGGTTTTGTAGAAAACTTTAAAAGGGATTACATAAGTTGGGTTAAAAAGCAGGAAAAATAGAAAAGAAGGCCGAACTGGAGGACGCAACAGCAAAATTTTAAGTATTGTGGGGGATTGGAAAATTGGGTAAAATTGGGTAAACAACGGCGATAACATTGATTTTGAGTTTCGGTGTAGTAAGTTAATTATGAAAAAGTTGGATTTTTTCCCAGACTGGCGAACATCTATAAAAACCAATGATAAAACATAATTCGAAAAGGGAAAATGAAATGAGTGGCAATACTTGGATTATAATAGGAATTATTACAACTGCGTTTTCAGTGTTTGCCATACCTTATGGATTTTATCTAAAAAGCAGTAGTAAGAAAACAATAGCCAAAGGCACCTATCCCGATATTTTAGAAACAAACAATGAGGCTAAGAAAGAAGCAATAGAAAAAAATGCTCAAGGTATTAGAGCAAAGATGAGTGATATTATCTCTGAAGAGTTCCAGCAATTGATAAAAAAACAAGTTACTCCTTGGAGTTTTTATAACAGTAAAGGAATTCATGTCAAGAAATTTGATGGCGAAGATATCTCGATTTCTGGCATTAAATATAACGATCAAACAAAAATTGTTTTTTTCAGTCATATCGAATCTTACATTGAGGATATCATTAAAAGAATGATAGAGAAAACTGCCGAACTTGCCAAAGATAAGAATATCCCCATCTCTATGGTTCTCAGTTCCACAGAAGCTAATCTTTCGGGTGGAATAGATTCCATCTATCACGAGATGCAGAAGGTTGATAGGAGATTGCGAGGCGGCGGAGACCCTGAGAGTGTTCCAAAGCGAGATGTTTCTTTTGAAGTCAAAAAGATGAATGAATTTCTAGATAGACAAATAAAAATAGCTGAAGAGTTACATTTTGAAATACATGAAACTGGGCAGGAGAAGGGGGAATAATTTTGTTGAATTAGGCGTTTTTGGTGTGTGGGTAGATGCGCTTTTGATTGATTTTTTATTACATCATCCAGTATCGCAGTGCAATATACGCGTCGCTTTCTGCTATTTTTTTGTCTCGTAGTAGTTGCCTTTATTCAACATCCTTTCCCATTCCAATCGATTCTCAATGCTAAGGGCGCCGTGTTCTTTGGCCCACTCTATAAAGCCATCTGGGGCGTTTTTTACCCCATAAATATTTGCGTTGTTTATGTCAATAATCATCCTATAGTTTTTGATGCTGTTAATATCTGCTCTGTAAAGATCTGCTTCCGAAAGGTTTGCTTTATAAAGGTTTGCATCAGAAAGATTGGCTAAACTAAGGTATGCTCCAGAAAAATTTGCCTCTTCAATATTTATCCCTGAAAGATTTGCTTCAAAGAGCTTTGCTCCGGAAAAATTTGCAAGCAGAGCATCCGCACCTGAAAGGTTTGCATGGAAAAGATCTGCCCCAGAGAAATTTGCATCGCAAAAAATTGCTCCAGAAAGATTTACCTGCCAAAGGATTGCTCCAGAAAGATCTGCAAACGAGAGGTGTGCTTTGGAAAGATTTGCCCCTGGAAGTTTTGCCTTAGAAAAATTTACTGGTGGTGCTCCAGAAACGTTCCACACCCGAGGATGTACTCCACGGTTCCACTGAACAACTATACCATCTGGCGAAAGCTTTGCTCCGGAAAAGTTTGCCTGCCTAAGATTTGCTCCAGAAAAATTTGCTGACCCAAGGTCTGCTCCGGAAAAGTTTGCATCTTCAAGGTTTGCACCAGAAAGGTTTGCTTGCATAAGATGTGCGTTTTTAAGAGAAATACCAGGTATTGTAGCAAGCGATAAATCTATATTAGCCAAGGAAACCCCATCATTATATAAATCCCGAAGGGCATCGCTTCTTCCTCCATTGCCCGGTTTTCCCTGAGCCGAATTTATTACCTGCCAGGCCTGATAATGTCTTGCTTTTAGCCGCTCGCCAGATTCTGAAATGTAGAAATACACGGCGGTAATAACACCAAGAAGACTAACATATTCCAAGATTTTAAGAAAAGCCACTTTGTCTAAAATGTAAGCCAGCCATCTAAAGGGATAATTCAAAATCACAAAAGCTGCAAAAATCCAATGGGTTTCTTTAATATATTTTTTCAGATATTCGGGTTTTTTGAGTTTATCCATAATATCACCTTTCCTATATTTATGATGTAATTATACACATGAACAGTAAAGATGGCGAAGGGATTTTGTGGATGGTTTGTATTTGCTGTTGTTTCTGGAAGTCGCCCTTCTTCGTTCTTGAGGAACTATGCAGGGCAGGCAATGAGGAGCATTAGTATTACGCAGGAGGGAAGCGACGAAGTAAGTAGAAAAGAGGGCCGAACTGGAGGACACAACAGCAAGTACCCCGCTCAAACGCCGCGGAGGCTTTTTATACAAACACTGCGCAGTGCTGCCGAGGCCGCAACGAGGAAACATATTGCGGATATGCCGAAGGCATACGAAAAAATAAGTATCCGAGCAGAAGGCAGCACAAGCAAAAGAGGCCTCGCCAACGACATGCGGGGATCTCCGTTGCGCTATGAGAAATAGTGGACCCCAGATAAAGACATTCTGGGGTCTTCGCTTCGCTACGAGAGGACGCAACAGCAAATTACTAAACGGCCTTGATTTTTCTGAACCGCAATAATAAACTCTAAGAAAAAGCGGTACGTATAGAAAATCTCAGATTAACGTAATTGAAATTCATTGAGAGGATAATGCGATGCGAAGCGATTCAAAAGACAAGGAGTATTCTTTCATTACAGTTGCTGGGGTCTATTTTTTCCTTTGGGTGTTTATTTCCCCCATACCGTTATATGCTGTTGGAGAAATCACGGCCTGGGGAAATAACGATTACGGTCAATGCACCGTGCCGGAGCCCAATACTGATTTTGCGGCCATCTCGGCCAGCTTGTATCACTCGCTCGGCCTGAAGTCCGACGGCTCGGTTTGGGCCTGGGGAGGCAACACTTACGGTCAATGCACTGTGCCGGAGCCCAATACTGGTTTTAAGGCCATCGCGGCCGGGTTGGAGCACTCGCTTGGCCTTAAACAAGACGGCTCAATCGTGGCCTGGGGAAAGAGCACTTACTTGTACGTGCCATCGCCCAATACTGGTTTTACGGCCATCGCGGCCGGCGGCCGGCACTCGCTTGGCCTTAAACAAGATGGCTCGATTTGGGTCTGGGGAGGAAGCAACTTGTATGGCGAGTGCGATGTGCCTGAGCCAAATTCCGGTTTTGCGGCAGTTGCGGCGGGCGCGTATCACAACTTGGGCCTGAAGTACGATGGCTCGATTGTAGCCTGGGGATTGAACGATTCCGGTCAATGCAATGTGCCGGAGCCCAATACGGGTTTTATAGCCATCGGGGCCGGTGCGTATCACTCGTTTGGATTTAAACAAGATGGCTCGATTGTTGCCTGGGGATACAACGATTACGGTCAGTGCATTGTGCCGGAGCTCGATACGGATTTTGCAGCCATCGCGGGCGGCTATGGTCACTCGCTCGGCCTTAAGCAAGATGGCTCGATTTGGGCCTGGGGATTAAACAGTTACGGTCAATGCACTGTGCCGGAGCCAAATACTAATTTTACGGCCATCGCGGCCGGCTATTATTACTCGCTTGGCCTGAAAGGCAGTGCCACCGTGGCCACTCCGACATTCTCTCCTGGCGGCGGCACTTACACAAGCCCTGTTGAGGTGACAATAAGCTGTGGGACCGCAGATGCTACGATTCATTATACAACCAATGGCGCCGAGCCGACCGAGAGCGACCCTATATACAGCGGCCCAATAAATATCAGCAATACAACTACACTCAAAGCTAAGGCATGGAAACCCGGCTGGAATCCAAGCAATACTGCAACTGCGACCTACATCATACCGCCACATGCTGTTGGAGAAATCGAGGCCTGGGGAAACAACGATTACGGTCAATGCACAGTGCCGGAACCCAATACGGATTTTACGGCCATCTCGGCCAGCTTGTATCACTCGCTTGGCCTGAAGGCCGACGGCTCGATTTGGGCCTGGGGAGGCAACACTTATGGTCAATGCACTGTGCCGGAGCCCAATACTGGTTTTACGGCCATCGCGGCCGGGTTGGAGCACTCGCTTGGCCTGAAACAAGACGGCTCGATTTGGGCCTGGGGAAAGAGCACTTACTTGTACGTGCCAGAGCCCAATACGGGTTTTACGGCCATCGCGGCCGGCGGGCGTCACTCGCTTGGCCTTAAACAAGATGGCTCGATTTGGGTCTGGGGATACACCGATTACGGTCAAGGCGATGTGCCTGAGCCAAATTCTGGTTTTGTGGCGGTTGCGGCGGGCGCGTATCACAACTTGGGCCTTAAGTCAAACGGTTCGATTGTGGCCTGGGGATTGAATGATTCCGGTCAATGCAATGTGCCATTGCCCAATACGGGTTTTATAGCCATCGAGGCCGGTGCGTATCACTCGCTTGGCCTGAAAGCCGATGGCTCGATTGTGGCCTGGGGATATAACGATTACGGTCAGTGCATTGTGCCGGAGCCCAATACGGATTTTGCAGCCATCGCGGGCGGCTATGGTCACTCGCTCGGCCTGAAACAAGATGGTTCGATTTGGGCCTGGGGATGGAACAATTACGGTCAATGCACAGTGCCGGAGCCCAATACTGGTTTTGCGGCCATTGCGGCCGGCTATTATTATTCGCTTGGCTTGAAAGGTTATTAGTTTAATTTAGCCGGTTATCATGACTGCAAGGTGGATTTCACTGACTTTGCCATCTTGCTCAGGACAGGCAAGCTCACTACAAGATAACTCTTGCCTCGGCAATCCTGTCCCTGTACCTTGTTCGGCTAATGGATGACATACAGCGGAAATTAGAACTGATTGATAAGCAGCTCACGGGGGGCTTTGCGGAATATCACAAGCGAATTATAAGCACAGCCCCCCTGCTATTCGCGGCGGTGGGTTTGATTGCGGGGATTTTAATACAGGATGGATTCAGTTTGCCGGTTCAGCTTTGGCTGGCAGCGGTTGGAGCTTGCGCAGCTGCGACGGTGATTTTGTGTGTCGTGTATCGCGATAGAGAAGAACGACTTCCATATATATTGGCCTATACAGTGTTGATTTGTTTTGTGTGTCTTGGTGCGATTCGGCTTAGCAATTACGAACAGCCTGCAGGCAACGATATCCGTAATTTTATAGGTGAGGAGCGGCGATTAGCGACAATTCGCGGTTCTATTATTACTGAGCCATACGTCAATAAAAATGGGGGCTGGGAATTTGCGAGATTCGCGCACAAAGACCCGACAAGCAGCTTTTATATTAAGCTCGGCGAAGTCGAAACTGTTGACGGCTGGGCAAAGGTAAGCGGGATCGTGCGGGTGCAGGTCGATGAGTCGGTGAAGGATTTGTTGAAAGCCGGTGATTATATTCAGGCGTACTGCTGGCTGAGCAGATTTAAAGAAGCGACTAACCCGGGGCAGTTCGATATAGCCAAATACATGGCGAGGAAAAATGTCTTTATCGCGGCGTCGGTCAATTCACGGGACGCGATTGAAATACTTCAAGACGATCCAGCCGATTTTTTTGCGAAGATAAAAAGAAAGGCAAGGGATATAGCAGTGCAGTCATTACTAGGCAGCCCGTATCCGCAGGATGAAAACGAGCGCCTGCTGCAGGCACTTGTTCTGGGTTACAGGACGGAGATGGATGCTGCGACTTTAGAGGCGTTCCGCAAGACGGGGCTTTTGCATTTTGTGTGCTTATCGGGGATGAACTTCGGCATTTTTGTCGGGATGATATGGTGGCTGTGCAAAATGGCAGGCTTGACGAGAAAGAGCCAGGCGATTGTTTGCATAATTGCAACAGGGGTGTTTGTGCTGGTGGTTCCGCCGAACCCGCCAGCGTTCCGGGCGGCGATTATCTGTCTCGTATTCTGCCTGTCATTTTTCTTCCGTCGTCAGCCAAGCTCCTTCAATTCGCTGGCATTGGCGGCGATTGTCCTATTAATGATAAAGCCAACAGATGTTTTTGATGTTTCCTGGCAGCTCTCGTTTGCGGCGGTAATTGGAATACTTTTATTCTGCCAACGGATTTTTCTTTTCTTATATGAGAAGATTACGGGGCATTCGTGGTTCGATGACCGCTTGAAGACCAAGCCGATTTTTCAGATAGTCCCGAGGCCTGGGCCTTATGCGCTTCAATTGTTCTCGACCAGTCTTGCCGCGTGGCTGGCCAGCTCGGGGATTCTGTTGTATAACTTTTATGTGATTCAGCCTCTTACGAGTATCTGGACGGTAATTGCCTCGCCGTTTATAGCGTGGATTTCATTTTTTGGATATCTCAAGCTGATTGTCGGGGTGGCGCTGCCAACGGCAGCATCGCTACTTGATTTGATAATAAAACCTTTATCGAGTTGTCTTATCTGGCTTGTAAAATGTATGGCGCGAATAGATTTTTCACAGGTGCTTATAGGCCGTATGACAGTCTGGCTGATAGTTTTTTACTACTGCACTATTTTGTTCATAGCGTTTATCCGTTTTAAACGTCCTCTTGTGAAAAAAGCGGTTTCGGTAGCGATGGTCCTGGCTATCATAATTTTTCCCGGCGTTACGAAGTGGCAAAGGACGCACCGCGATAATTTAATAATGACCTGTCTGGACGTTGGGCACGGTCAGGCGATACTGGTCCAACTGCCGAGCAAAACCAATGTTTTGTTCGATGCGGGCTCGCTGCACAGTAAAGATATCGGCAGGCGGATAGTATTACCTTTTTTGAGCTACAGCGGAATAAGCAGAATCGATTCGATTGTCATAAGTCATAATGATGTGGACCATATCAATGGAATACCTGAGATTGTCGAGTACTGCGATGTCAACGATGCTTACGCCAATGACGCCTTTTTCAGTCGAGTAGACGAATGGGGCACGGCAAAATTCCTCGAGGAATCATTAAGTGAAAAAGGTATAGAAATTAAACTTTTGAGCAAAGAACTAAACCTGTGCAGCGATGCAAAAGTAAAAATCATCTGGCCGAACGAACAAATAGAAGGATTGAGCGATAATGACAAGTCAGTAGTCTGCCAAATGGAATTTGCTGACAGAAAAATACTTCTGTGCTCTGACATAGAGAAATTTGCACAGGTAGAACTTCTCAGGCTTTATCCCGACCTTAAAGCTGATGTGGTTGTTGTTCCACATCACGGCTCAAGGAAAACTGCCGAACAACATTTTCTCGAAGAACTTAATGCGGGTGTTTTAATAATAAGTTGCGGCCTGAGGGACTATGAAAGGCAGCGGACACCAAGAGCAGAAAACAAAGCACAGTCTTTTTACACACCCAGAGACGGAGCTATTACTATTTGCATCGGGAAAGACGGCACAGTAAAAACTACCGCATTTGTGGAACAAAAATAAAAAAAGAGCCTTTACACAGTAAAGGCTCTTTTTGTTCGATGTATCAACAGCAACCGTTACTTCATATGAACAACGATTTCAACCCTTCGGTTCTTTGCTTTACCGCTGGCGGTTTTATTTGAGGCGATAGGCTGGCTGTCTCCACGGCCTATGGCTTGAATATTATTTTGAGGAATTCCGTGTTTGACCAGGTATCTGACCACGACGTTAGCACGCTCAGTAGAAAGCTGCATATTATCTTTCCACGGAGATTTCTTAATGGGTTCTGAGTCGGTATGGCCTACAACATCTATTTGCCGGCCAGCGTACTTACTCTGCAATACCGATGTGATATGGTCAAGCTCGTCGCTGCTGCTTTTTTTCAGGGTGGCTTTTCCAGAATCAAAAAGTATTTTATCCGAGAGGGTTACCGTAAGTGTTCCATCCTTAGCGTTAAGTGCAACATCGTAGCCCTCTCCGAAACCAGAGGCTTGAGCCGTGGTCTGCTCGCGTTCAGAAATTTGCCTCTGGAGTTCTTCTATTGTCTGCCGGCTTTGTGAATACTGTTCATTGAGCTGACCTTTCTCTGCCCTTTCGCGTTCGAGCAGACCCTTTAGATTTTCGTGCTCCACGTTCAGGGCTTTATATTTTTTCTTCCAATCAGTACAACTTGGGAAAAATGTAGCTGATGCAAGACAGATTAGCAGAATGATTGCTTTTTTGTTGACAGTTCGCATTTTGACATCTCCTTTACATCAAAATTTAAGTTTTTTTATAAGTTTAGGTTTTTAATGATAAAATATTGTGTTTAAGTAGTCAAGTATTCTATCGTGTAAAATCATAACAGTAAATATGCCCAAAGACAAGAAAGGACCATAAGGAATTTGTCGAGTTTTTTTAAAAAAAGTTCTCAGTCCCGCCCAGGCCAGGCCGAAAAATGGTGCGATAAAAAATGCCACGACGACCAAACTTGCGCCTATTACCGTTCCTGCGGCGCCCATTAAATGCACATCACCAAGCCCCATCGCCTCTTTTCCAAAACTCAAAGTACCCAAAATGCGGGCGAACCAGACAATTCCACAACCCACGAAGTAGCCCCATAGACTGCCCAGAAGTCCTGCAATTACAGGCTGTTGTGAAAAATTCAGCCACCAGGTGCGTATCGAGGGGTTCTTTAGACTGAACCAATAAGCAGCCAGCGAGCAAATGATAATTGGCAACAAAAAGATAACCTCCCTGCAAATCTCCAGACGGTGGTCAAACGGCTGCTCTGTTGATTCTTCCGGCTTCTGAGAGAAGTCCTGGGGGCCTTCGGATTCGTAACTTCTTTTAATCAGGCCAGTTACCAGCAGAGCCCAGGATATTGCCAGTCCTATCGCTGCTCCTGTGGCCAAGGATGCGGTTTTGGCTGAGGCGCTTGGCAAAAGAGCGAAGCTACGAATTGCAGCAGGGTCGATTACGTAAACGCCGACCACCGAGCTAATTAAACCCGCTGCGGTAGCAAACCAGCAAATTGAAAGTGGAATGACCCACAATTGCAGGTCAATGGCCGAAGCAGCAATGAGAGCAGCTAATAAAATAATAGAAGTAAGGTAGATGAACCAGCCGCCCTGCAGAAATGGCTCGACACCAGAGCGTAGCTCAGTGCGAAAAAACAAAAAAAACAGACCAGCGAAAACAAGGCCGGTCAATAGCTCGATAATAAAATAACGGGGTGAGATGGGGGCTTTACAATGCCGACACTTAGTGCCTAACAACAGCCACGAAATCAATGGTATGTTGTCATAAAAGCGGATACTCTTGCCGCACGCAGGACAGACCGAAGGTGGTTTTATCAGAGATTTGTCGCGGGGCAGACGATAAATGACAACGTTGAGGAAACTACCTACACAACAACCAAACACAAAAGTGAAGACAAACCAAATCCAATCCGGTACTGTCACAACGCCTCCTTTGCGTTAGAATCCGGAACTAAATCATTTCTTTTTGTTCCTTTTAATTGCTCCAGCCACCTTCATTGGCAAGCCGAACAAACGAATAAACCCGGTTGCATCTGTCGGCTGGTACTCGGCGCCCATTTTGAAACTTGCTAAGTCTGTCCGATATAAACTGTTCGGGCTTTTTACGCCGGCTGGTGTGCATTGTCCCTTGAACAGTTTCATCTTGACCTCGCCGGTTACATCTCGCTGAGTAATATTGACGAACGCATCGAGTGCCTTACGCAGCGGCGAAAACCATTGGCCGTAATAAACCAGTTCTGCGTATTTTAGAGCAAGCTGCTGTTTGTAGTGCATAGTTTCTCTATCAAGCGTGATGCTTTCGAGGGTTTTGTGGGCCGTGACGAGAATCGTGCCGCCCGGTGTTTCATACACGCCGCGTGATTTCATACCGACAAGACGATTTTCGACAATGTCAAGCTGTCCTACTCCGTGCTTGCCGCCTATATCGTTCAGTGCCTCGATCAGTCGGATTCCGCTTGTAAGTTTGCCGTCGAGCTTTATCGGCACGCCTTCGTGAAAACCTATTGTCACGTAATCCGCCTTGTCCGGTGTCTCCGACACTGGCCAGGATATTACGAACAAATCGTCTTTCGGCTCGTTGGCTGGGTCCTCGAGGTCAGCCCCCTCGTGGCTGATGTGCCATAGGTTGCGGTCGCGCGAGTAGATTTTTTTCTTGCTCTGGTCGATGGGGATTTTATATTTTTTTGCATAATCGACCGCCGCTTCCCGGCTGGTCAGCGTGAAGTTCGGGTCTTTCCACGGTGCAACAATTTTGAGTTTTGGGTCGAGAGCCATATAAGACAACTCAAAGCGGACCTGGTCGTTGCCTTTACCTGTTGCGCCGTGCGCAACGGCAGTAGCACCTTCAGCGTGGGCAACCTCAACCTGATGCTTTGCGATTAACGGCCGGGCGATGCTTGTGCCGAGTAAGTAACCACCCTCATAGACCGCACCGGCTTTTAGCATCGGCCAGAGATAATCCTCGACAAATTCTTTCCGCAGGTCCTTGACTATACATTTGACCGCACCGGATTGCAGAGCTTTTTTCTTGATGCCGGTCAATTCATCACCCTGGCCGAGGTCGGCTGCAAAGGCAATTACCTCATAGCCATAGGTCTCTTTGAGCCAGGGCAGAATAACGCTGGTATCCAAACCGCCGCTATATGCCAAAACAACTTTTTCTTTCTTTGCCATTTTCTTACCTTAGAAGTTATTCGTTTCTACCAGGAATTATATCGACTATTATCAAGAGAGGCAATTAGAAATGGTTTTTCTCATAAGTTTTGGGTTGGCGTCTTTGCCTGTGAAGAGTTTGAACTGGGCGGCGGCCTGACTGATGAACATCGACAAGCCGTCAATTGTTTTAGCTCCTTTTTCCTCGGCTTGTTTCAAAAGCAGGGTCTGCGGAGGATTATAAACCGTATCAAAAACCACCATATCCTTTTTCAGGTATTTCCGTGATATGGGCGTTTCGTCGGTGTTCGGGTGCATTCCGATACTGGTACAGTTTATAACTAATTTCGCATCCAGGTTTGCCAAATCATCCAAAGGTGCAAATTCACAGCCAAATTCGGCTGCAAGTTTTTTGCCTCTTTTCACAGTTCGGTTATAGATTATGATTTTGGCGCCGGCATCACTTAGGCCAGCCACTATGGCTTTTGCCACACCGCCTGCGCCGATAACAGCCGTCGACAAATTCTTCAAATCAGCTTTAGAGCCAAGTGTTGAAGTAATAGCATCCATCGCCGCCGAGTAATCGGTGTTGTAGGTGAGCAACTTGCCATCGGGGCCGACGATAATGGTATTGACGGCGCCGATTTTCTCAGCCAAAGGCTCGATGAAACCACTATTTTCCTTGACGAAACTTAAGGCATTTTCCTTGTGCGGAATCGTTACGCTAAAACCGCGGAAGCCGAGCCAGTTTTTAGCGAGGACGTGGTGTAAAAAACAGTCAAACTCACTCTTGCCGCCTTCGACGAGCAAAGGCAGATACAATTTGTTCTCGCCTATATTGGCGAAGCAGGCGTTATGCGCGGCGGGTCCTACTGAATGAGCGACAGGAGAGCCGATTACACCGTAAAGTTTGGTGTCGGCATTTATGGAGTTCCAACGATAGATTGTTTTGAGTTGCTCGATGGTTATCTGGCCCGGTGCGGTTGCATTTTTCTCGTCTATACTCGCAAAAATAACGAGAGAGTTCAGCTTTTTTGCGACGATTCTGGTGATAAGGCCGACTTCACCCATACAAAAGATGATTCGTTCCCCGTTGGTTCTGCGCAGCAAGTCGAAGGCCTCAAAACAATGGTTGATATGATTAGCCGTATAGACCAGCTTCGGAATCGCCGCTGGGTATAAAGTCTGGATGTGACGATGGAGTTTTACGATGTCGGGAAATTTCGTTTTGAAATCGTGGGCGGACAAAATCAGCCGGCCCTTCGGTGTCTGCGACAGAGCCCTGCGTATTCTTTCCTGATTTTCCGGAGAGAGGAAATTTTCGTATTCGAAGTCGATGAATTCGACGCCGGTTTTCAAGGCTTCGACAAGTACATCGACTCGCAATCGGACTGGATAATCAATCACACCGCCCTGCTGTTTGTCACGACAAGTCACTATTATTGGTAGCGGCCGAGAGGTGGCGGTTTTAACCGCGGCAATTAAATTTTTAACCAAATCAATACTGATGTTTTCGAGGTAATCAGTTCGCAATTCGAGCATCTCAGCGCCTGCAGCTTTAGCGGTTTTGATTTGCTGCTTCGCTTGATCCAGATTCTTAGCGGCTATAGGAACTGTCAAGTATGTCATAGTAACTAAGGGATATAGCAGTAATTGGTCCCAAAAGCAAGAGCAAAACAATACGATTGGGGCTGCATTTTTACCCCTCTGGTGCTTTCGAAGTTGCTTAATTAGTTGCGTTTATGGGAGAAATTTGCTATCCTATACTGTTTGAATGTTTAGCTGAGTTTTATTACCCTAAAGGACCCAAAACGATATCATCCTGAACACAATGACCGAGCTTAAAATTAAAATTCCGACAACGCTGGAAAGAAGTTACACAATAAAAATCGGCGCAGACCTTCTAAACTCTCTATGGAAGCAAATCGAAGATGATTTCAACTGGCCGAATAAGTTTATTATCACCGATGAAAATCTTGTTTCAGCGGGACACCTAAGGAAGCTGTCAGGCGAGAGAGATATTCCTACATTTGTGATAGCACCTGCTGGTGAAACTTCTAAAACGTTTAATACCGTCATTGCCATAGTCGAGGCGATGGAAAAGGCCTGTTTTGGAAGAGACAGTCTCGTTATTGCCCTTGGCGGCGGAACAGTCGGTGATATTGCGGGATTTGCTGCATCGGTTTTCAAAAGAGGGGTTCCAATTGTTCACGTACCGACGACCACTATCGCACAGGCGGACTCGTCCATAGGAGGTAAGACTGGCGTTGATTCGAGTATAAGCAAAAACGCATTCGGCACCTTCTGGCACCCATCGGCTATTTACATCGACGTGGCTACTTTGGCAACGCTGGACGACAGGCAGTTCAGAGCAGGACTTGTTGAATCCGTAAAACACGCGTTAATTGCCGATAGTCAATATTTTGATTTCATCGAAAATAATCTCGACCTTATTCTCAGCCGGAGGCCGGACGCGCTCGAAAAGTTGGCTTTTTACAATTGCAAAATAAAGGGCAGCATCGTAGAGGCCGACCCTCTGGAAAAAAACCAGCGAAGAATGCTTAATTACGGCCATACCATAGGTCACGCCGTTGAAGCCGCCAGCAGATTTGAGCTGCTGCACGGTGAGGCGGTTGCCATCGGGATTATGGCTGCCGGTTTAATAGAGCTTGAAATGGGGCTTTCAAAGTCAGGCCGGCTTGATAAAATTCGAAGAATCTTCGAAAAACTCAATGTGCCCGTGAAATTGCCCTCGAATTTAGCCGAAAATAATCTCATTGAGCTGATGAAACACGATAAAAAAGCGGTCGGCAGATGGCCGAGGTTCGTCCTACTCGGTGATATAGGCCGGGTTCATTGCCAAGAAGGACAATGGGCCGTCGAAGTTGCTCATGATTCAGTGGAGAAGGTATTGAATAAACTTTAAAGGTCGGAATATGTACAGAGAACAAATAAAAGTGCTTGATTGTACGATAAGAGACGGTGGGCTTATTAATAATCATTATTTCACGGACGAATTCGTGCGGGCCGTTTACGAGGGGCTTTCCAGAGCTGGTATCGACTATATGGAATTCGGTTACCGAAGCAGCAGGGAATTGTATCCGCCCGAAGAGTTCGGTGCGTGGAAATATTGCGACGATAATAAGATAAGGGAAATAATAGACGGCATCGAGTCCAACATAAAAATCAGCGTTATGGTTGACTCTTACCGGGTAAAGGAGCAGGAGTTTGCCCCTGCAGATGAAAGCCCCATAGATATGATTCGTGCAGCAACTTATGTTAAATATATCGACAGTGCTGTAGAGCTTATCAATAAGTGTCACGACTTGGGATATGAGACTACCTGTAATGTAATGGCTGTTTCGAAAGAAATCGAACCGGACCTTATCGAAGCGCTTGACCAGCTGGCTAAAACACCTGTTAATGTGGTTTATGTAGTTGACAGTTTCGGCGCGTTATATTGTGAGCAGATTGAGTATCTGGTCAAGCTGTATAAAAAGCACCTGCCTGGCAAAACTATCGGCGTGCATTGCCACAATAATCAGCAGCTTGCTTTCAGCAATACGATAGAAGGGATAATTCACGATGCCAATTTTGTAGATGGTTCGTTATACGGTATAGGCCGTGGGCCGGGCAATTGCTGTCTGGAACTGCTGATTGGTTTCCTGAAAAACCCGAAGTTCAACCTTACCCCTGTCCTCAAGGTCATACAGGATTATATGATACCTATGCGTAATGAGATTGAGTGGGGTTACATCTTACCCTATATGGTTACCGGTATACTGAATGAGCATCCACGCTCAGCAATAGCCTATCGCCAAACGGAGGACAAGGACAAATACGCCGAGTTCTATGAAAAGATACGCGAAACCCAAGAATAGCTGACTCTGACCGATTTATCTTGGGACGTCCATCGCCTGCCTGCTCAAACTTTTTTCTTGCCTTTCGGCTTGTTTCGGGTAGATTTTACATCTAAAATCGTAATAGGAGGTATTGCAATGATAGGAAAAAAGATTCGGCTTGAGAGAATAATAGACCGCAATTCTGGTAAAACGGTAATTGTTCCGATGGACCACGGCGTTACGGTCGGGCCTATTAGGGGATTGGAAGACATGCGGACCACGGTCTCCAGGATTGTAGCCGGCGGGGCAAATGCCATCCTGATGCATAAAGGAATTGTTCGAGCTGGTCACAGGGGTGCGGGCAAAGACATCGGACTGATTATTCATCTGTCCGGTGGAACGTCTATGAGCCCTGACCCGAATGCAAAAGAACTTGTCTGCACTGTTGAGGAGGCGATTAAGCTGGGTGCTGATGCGGTGTCAGTGCACATAAATTTAGGCGCCGAGACGGATAAGGAGATGCTGGGGCAATTGGGCTTTGTAAGTGAGCGGTGTTTACAGTGGCAGATGCCGCTTGTTGCGATGATGTACACCCGCGGGCCGAAAATCAAAAGTGAATTCGATGTTAATAATGTTAAGCACGCAGCAAGGGTCGGAGCCGAGCTCGGTGCTGATATTGTCAAAGTGCCATACACCGGCAGCGTCAAAAGTTTTACAGAGGTAGTGCGGGGTTGTCCCGTGCCGGTGGTGATTGCCGGCGGGCCCAAGATGGAAAGTGATAAAGATATTTTTGAAATGGTTGATGGTGCCTTGAAGGCCGGTGCGATGGGCCTGTCTATCGGCCGAAATGCCTTCCAGCACAAAAATCCCGAAAAAATAGTCGGTGCTCTTTGTAAAATGGTTCACAAAGGCGCCAGCGTCAAAGATGCAATCAAAATGCTTCGGAGCTAAAAACTTGCCCGTCCGGCAGGCGGGTATGCAGCCGATAGGAAATTAGCAAAATGAAAAAATTGTGGGTAAATGTTGTTCCATATAAAAAGGACCTTGCTATAGCTGCGCTTGAAAGTGGCGCTGAAGCGGTGGTTCTGCCGGATGGTAAGAGCCAGACTGTTCAAGAGTTCGGCAAAATCAAAACGGTCGAAAAAAACGGCGACATCAAATCCGGTATTGATGTTGAGTTCGTCGATATAGCCGGCAAAAAAGACGAGGATAAAGCTGCGAAGGTGCCGGAGAATAAAATTGTTGTGCTCCGAATGCTTGATTGGACGATTATCCCGATCGAAAATTTGCTTGCCCGGCGGGGTAAGAATATTATGGTACAGGTGGAAAATTCCGAGCAAGCTAAGCTTATGACCGAAATTCTCGAAAAAGGAGTTGATGGTGTCGTCCTTAATACGACTGATGTAAATGAAGTGAAAAAGACTGCTGAGATAATTCAGGGCATAAGTGAAAAGGTAGCTCTCATTACAGCTACCATAACCGCCACGAAGCAGCTGGGTATGGGAGACCGCTCCTGCCTTGATACCTGCACGCAAATGGGATTAGGTGAGGGTATGCTTGTCGGCAATACAGCTTCCGGCTTCTTTTTGGTACATTCCGAGTCTATCGATAATCCTTACGTGGCGTCCCGGCCTTTCCGCGTCAATGCCGGCGCGGTGCATGCATATACCTTGGCGCCAGGCGGAAAGACAAAGTATCTGGCCGATTTGAAGGCCGGTGATGAGGTGATGGTGGTAGATTTTCAGGGCAAAAGCCAGATGGCATACCTGGGCAGAAACAAGATTGAAAAAAGGCCTATGATGCTTATCGAAGCTGAGGCGGAAGACATGCCGATAAGTCTTGTTATGCAAAATGCTGAAACGATTCGATTGGTCAGTCCGGATGGGAAAGCGATTTCGATTACGAGTTTGAAGCCAGGCGATAAGGTACTTGGCCATATAGAAAAAGGCGGCAGGCACTTCGGTATGCAAGTTGACGAAACACTGATAGAAAGGTAGCTATGAACTGGACCAGCGACATATCCGCTATACTGCTGGCAATTTGCTGTGGGGCTGCCGTAGGCTTCGAACGTCAGTTCAAACGCAAACCAGCTGGTTTGAGAACAAATATCCTGATATGCCTCGGTGCCGCTGTTTTTACTATAATCTCAGGAAGAATGGCTGGCGATAAAGATTCCGTCACGAGAATCGCCGCCCAAATCGTAACCGGCGTCGGCTTTCTCGGTGCAGGCGCCGTCATTCAGGATAGAGGCGGCATCCACGGCCTGACCACCGCCGCTACAATCTGGCTGGTAGCGAGCATCGGGATGGCCTGCGGCGCAAAATTATATCAGCTGGCAGGCGTATTAACTCTTATTGCGATTATTGTTCTGGTGGGTCTTGGGTATCTGGAAAAAATCTTTGCGCGTTCCGGTAGAAAACACGAACTGTAAACATATAATCCTTTGCCTTTTGCATTCAACTATCTCGCCCGGCTGTGAGGATTGCTGCGAACGCTAAAGCCGCGGTTTCGATACGAAGGATAGTGTTCGTAAGTCGAACGAATTTCGCTCCACAGTCCTCTAAAAAGCTTTTTTCATCTTCTGTTATTCCACCTTCGGGGCCGATGAATGCTATTGTGTCTTTTGTGCCGAATTGCTTTGTAATCAGAATCGGGGATTTTGGCTCCAAGCCGCCAACCAGAATTTCCACCTTATTGTGCTGTTTTTTAAAAGCCGACAGAATCTCAACCAGAGGCGCAGGCATATCAATTCGCGGCAGGAAAATTCGCCGACATTGTTTGGCTGCTGCGATTGCAATGTTTCGCCATCGCTGGGCAGCTTTTGGATTCTTCGGCTGTTTTATAGTCCGCTCGAAGATAACAGGGATGATGCGGTCAACCCCAAGCTCGGTGCATTTTTCGAGCAGCCAGTCAAAACGTTCACCTTTGGGGAGACTAACTGCTATTATAATTTCAGGCTTGTTGGGCTTTTCTGTTTTCTTGAGGTCAATAATTTTTAATGACACCAGCTTGCTCGTTGCCTTTTCGATAGAAGCCTTCGCTAATGTTCCCGCCCCGTCGAAAAGTTCGACTGTATCACCTGTTTTTAATCTGCATACATTGAACAGATGATGTGCTTCACCGCCGGTGAGTTCGGCGGCCGGTTCTTTTAAAATTTCGCAGTAAAATCGATTCAAATGCATAATATGCTCGAAAGAATAGTCTTAAAGGGATTCTGGTTCAAGGGCGCACCTCCTGAAATTGGCTTTGTTTGGGTTTGTTTTTGAGCTTGGCCGTTTTAAGTTTTTGGTTATTAGTCATTGTCATTACTACACTTACAGGCATTTTTGGCTTTTTGGAAATTGGGTTCGTTTTGAACGGTTAACCGTTTTAACTCTTTCATATTTCATTGCTGATAGAAAATCTCCATCTCAACCGCAGAGAGCGCAGAGAACGCAAAGGGGTAAATTATATAACAGTATTAATTATTTATTGGAAACCACTCATTGGTTATTCCTTTCCAGAGAGACCGTCTCCGCCACAGGCGGACAAGCCTCTATAATTGGAGGGACCTGCGCGAATGATGCGAAAAAGGTGAGGTTTTCAAAGGCGCGGTTTTGGCTAAGTCCTTGTAGGGTAAGGGATAGAAAATTTTTGAAAAAATCTAGTTTTTGTGTGCAGGTAGCTGCGCATTTGATTGAAGTTTAACCGCTGAGAACGCAAAGAGCACAGAGATTTTTAGACCTAAGTTGCTGTTGTTTCCGGAGGACACAACAGCAAGTACCCCGCTCAAGCGCCGCGGGGGCTTTTTTACCTGAGTTGCTGGTGCTGCCGGAGGCCGCAACGAGGAAACATACAGGTACTACGCCGTGACCAAAGTAGATATAATTAAATGCCTAAAAGTAGGACTTCTGCGGAATGATTTACGCTTAATACATATTTGTAATTTGTACGTTTTATTTCTTGAACATTAGCTTTATATTTTCTTAGTAAAGTCGCAAGTTCCTCTATGGAAGGAATACCATCCGCTCGATAAGAGATCACCAAAATATTTTTTTGGAACTTATCAAATAGTTGATCAAAAGCCGCTCTAATTTTATTTTTGTCCGTCCAGATAGATTTAGAATTTTTCAGTCTTTTATGGAGCGTTTTATAATCGATCATTCCTCCCCACTTTGAATAATTTACCATCCCTTCCAAAAAGTGATAAAAATCTAGGTAGTCAACCCCTATTCCTTTCTGAGAAATATAAGGTGTATCTATATATACAAGATCGTAATTTTCATCTATATTAAAAACGTCAAGATTTAAAGCTTTATTTCGTTTTCCATTATCAAAGACTGCTTGGTTAGCTTCCGCAACAAATTGTATGAAATGCTCTTCAAATGATTTATCCCATGTAGCTTTGTTCCCGAAATTCCTTTCGACATCAGATAATCTCATATACAGGTTTTTCCGATGAAAAAGATTGTAAGGTCTTTTGATAATACAAGCTTGAAAAAGGGCAAAATAAGCAAGAGCCTTTTTGTAAAAACTATCGAGTAATGGAATATTTGTAACAACTTTATCGATCCAATCGTTTTCATCGTCTGTGAAGTAAATATCTTTAAATGTATCACGAATAAAAGTCGGATATTTTATATCAGTATGCTTCTGAAGCAGGAAATCAACATCGCTTTTGGAAAGTTTAACACTACTATTCTCGATAAGTGCTGTTCCTATGTACCAGTTACACTTTAAAACATCATTATAGGTAACCTGCTTATTTTTTTGTTTCAGCATGTAACCTACACTACCTGTTCCTCCAAAAGCGTCCAACGCTGTTTCAAAGTCTAAGTTCCTGATGGCATTCCAGATCCAATCAATAATTTTATATTTGCTCCCTTGAAATCGAGTTGATGGGAAAACAGCATCATCTGTAATATAATTCATTTGCGGATTATCAATAGTGACTTTTTCCTCGTTCATTATTGTTTTTTCCCAAGTTTCAGTTTCTTATATTTCTTATACTCTTCCAAGTTTTTATACGGAGGAGACTTTAAATCGATTGCCTTTGCCATATCCTGCGTAAGATAATACATCCAATAATCATCAAAAATCTGTTCTCCAAGCGAGGCAAAAGGCCCTTGTCCATTGATAAGTCTATCGATATTTGTTAACGAACCTATATTTTTTGTATTACCGCTACCAGGCCTATCCACCGCTATTAGATACTTTTCCTGAACAAAAAAAACAAAATCTTTTATCACAGAAGTTATACTTTGTATGTCATCAAGTTTATATATTTTCCTTTCATCCACTCTTTCGTTTCTAGAATATATTATGCCGAGAACAAAATGCCCGACATATTCAGCATAGGGGAAGACCGTGTTCTTCCTGCTTTTTCTATCCCGAAAATATCCTGTAAATGCACCCAACGTCATCCCATTTACTTCTGTTCCATTTTTTCGATATGTACTTTTTAAGTCGACTGCAAATTTATTGTTGTTTTTATCAATGAAAGAAATGTCGGGATAGAAATTCTGTTCTTTACAGAGAACCATTTTATAGCCGCTTTTTTCTGCAAACTCACAAAGCTTGGGGAAAAGAAGCAGTTCCATTATCTTTGATATAACCTTTGTATCGATAGAGATAGTATAGATATTTTTAGCGATGTCTATGAATCCTTTTACTATCCAGTCTCCTTTGTCCGTGGAAATAGCTGAATTAAACGAATTGATATGAAAGAGAAGTTCTTTTCTGAATCTTTCCTTAGGATTTTGCTTTCGTTCTTTATTAACCATTTAATTCTTCTCCGCTCCTATTATCGAGTTTATTTTTGCCAGCATTTTTTCTATCCATGAAATATTACTAGCCCATTTTACCCGCAAATTAGAATCCTGCAAACATTAAATTTTGCTGTTGTTTCCGGAAGCCGCAATGAGGAACCTTAGTATTACGCAGGGGCGAAGCCACGGAGTAAATAGGAAAGAAGGCCGAACTGGAGGACACAACAGCAAGTACCCCGCTCAAACGCCGCGGAGGCTTTTTATACAAACACTGCGCAGCGCTGCCGGAGGCCGCAACGAGGAAACGGACAGTAAGTATGCCGAAGGCATACGAAAAACAGGTATCCGAGCAGTAGGCAGCACAAGCAACTAAAGGATTTTGGATTTTAGGTAGATGCGGTTTTGATTGATTTTACTAATCCCCACAACGTAAGCCTGAGTGATTTGTCAGGAGGTTTTAACTGCATTTTCAATCTGCATTGAAAGTTTGCGAATATATCTATTATAACAATTAAATATATCGCCCATTATAAACCACTGTGATTTCGTATTTATTTCCACTGCAGTTCTATCATCACTGACTTTATGTATTTCAATATATAATTTTGTTGATAAGATTAGAGGATACAAAAAAGGTTTGATTACAGTACTAAATGACGTGCCATCCTTACTCTCCACGGTTTTAATATATTTATATGAACCCTGTTTTTCTGAAAGTACCTTTCGTAATAAATTAATCATACGGTCAAGGGGAACCGAGAACTCTTTCTTTTGACTTCGTTTTACGGTCAAATTTCCACTCCTAAAGGTAAAGCAGGGTAAATTTTATGGGAGATATTGTGATTGGGCAAGGGTTTTTTGCACTCTTTTTGCTGTTGCTGCTGGAAGCCACAACGAGGAAACCTATAGTAATAAGACAGTATCCGAGCAGAAGGCAGCACAAGCAAATTAATAAATGGGCCCCGGATACTGGGTCCCCGCCAACGACATGCGGGGATCTGCGCTGCGCTTCGAGAGGACGCAACAGCAAAGAGGCGCAGGAAATTTTGGTGTCTGCTTGGGTCTGCTTAGAGACGGCTCGCGTCATTGCAAAAAGAATTCAGTTTTGGTAGAATTTTAAAATAAAACAAGCAGAATTATAGCAGAATAAAAATAACAGCTGTTGCTGTTTATACAGTTTATTTTTCATAAGAAATGATCGTAATGGAGTGTTGCGTATGAGAAATGTATTAGCTGTCTGTGCAACCATTCTGTTTTCGCTGCCCTGTTTGGCCGCTGAGCCTTCGATGTCAAAAGAGCGGGCCAATGCCTGGTATGCCCAAATTGGCTGGCCGGTCGGCTGCAACTTCATACCCAGCACCGCAATAAACCAGCTTGAGATGTGGCAAAAGGATACCTACGACCCTAACACAATCGACCGAGAGCTTGGCTGGGCTGAAGATATCGGCTTCAATACCGTGAGAGTCTATCTGCATTATCTTGTCTGGCAGGAAGATCCTAACGGCTTCAAGAGCCGAATGGATGATTTTTTAGGCATCTGCTCAAAGCATAAAATCAGAGTGATATTCGTTTTGTTTGATGACTGCTGGAACGGCGATGCACAATTGGGCAAGCAACCTGCACCGAAGCCTGGGATTCATAATTCAGGGTGGCTGCAATGTCCGCGGTATTCCGAGGTCGGTGATTTTTTGAAGCTGCCGGTGTTTGAACAATACGTTGTAGATATTCTCCGCTCTTTTGACAAAGACAACCGGGTTTTGATGTGGGATTTGTATAACGAGCCGGGCAATAGTCATTCTCCGCAGCAGATAATGCCGCTTCTGAAAAAGGTGGTTGAGTGGGCTCGCAAGGCCGGTCCTTCGCAGCCGGTTACAATTGGAATCTGGAGAATGGGGACGGATTACATTGAGTTGAATGGTTTTCAGATTAGTAGCAGCGACGTGATTACGTTCCACAACTACTCAGGATATGAGAGTATGAAGCGAGATATTGCCGGGTATAAGACCTATGGCAGGCCTGTTATTTGCACCGAGTATCTGGCGCGGGGGGCCGGCAGCAGATTTGAGACTCACCTGCCTTTGCTGAAGGCGGAAAACGTCGGAGCGATAAACTGGGGTCTGGTTTACGGCAAGACGCAGACGATTTTCCCCTGGGGCTCACCACCGAATGCTCCTGAGCCGGACGTCTGGCACCATGATATATTCCGCAAAGACGGCTCGCCTTTCGACAGACAGGAAATAGAAGTTATAAAGAAATTAACAAAATAAAATGCGAAGGCAAGAAAAGGGGTTCGCAGTGACCCCGGCATACGAGATGCCGGGGCTAACCTTATGAGCCTGGGGTTGGCGTTGCAGCAGTCCAGTTATTGGGGTCGTTGCCGTAGAGCGTTGTGCTGATGCGAGTAAGCGAATCGCCTGCACCGTCGGCTTCTGTCGGCCAGAGGTCGACATCGCCGGGCTCGCCGCCAGGATGCGAGCCGTCACTGTAATCGACACGGTCAACACGGATGTAATAACGAGTGTCGCCGACTTCTTCACCGGGTTTGCCGAGCTGGACTCTTTCGCCAGCGTTGTCTAACTTGCCGTCGTAGGGACCGTAAGTAATAGCCGACAAGCCTGGATATCGCCAGTTGAACGCCGTCGGGTTCCTGACTACTAATATGCGTCCGCCGGCAGGTATAGTAACAACAGGACTGGCTGGGAAAGTAAAATCGATGCCATCAGTGAGCTTCCACGGCTCACTCTCGGTATAATCATACAAGGTTACCGACCCTGAGCTGGTATTGTATAACTCGATATACTCATACTGGTCATTTTCATAGGGGCTGGCCGCAGGCCAATCGGGGTTATACATAATCTCACTTATTACTATCGGTCCGACCTTCGGATAAGCGTTGTCCGACCCTGGTGTGTTGTCGTCCATCGCAACAAAGTTGAAGCTGTCGGTACTACCCTTGTAATATCGCCCGAAAGATATGCCTGTCTCAGAAGGACCGAAATCCTCTTTCTGGCGATAGCCGGTAAGCATGCTGTTACCATCGAGAGCGGAAGTCAGACAGACCATCTCGCCATTCTCGCTTAATGCAAACGGAATTAGTCGGCCGGGGTCGGAAGCTGATGAGCCGAAGTTGACGTCCTCATAGACGACAGTATAACCGTAAGCCGGTATGGTTGTTCCTGTAGCAAAGCGATATTTAAGCGGATCTTCGTCATTGTCACTTAGATACCAGCCACCAATATCAATTGGGCCAGTGGTGGTGTTGTATAATTCAATCCAGTCGGGGTTGCTACCATGCGAATGTGACATCACTTCACTAACCACAATGGCACCGGGGTTGGGAATAATGCCTGAGTCGTCCCAGCCGGGCGAGCCGTCTACATAAGCACTTGCCCGCCAGGAGTCTTTTTCACCCCAGCTGTTCAGATCCGGATTGGTCGGTTCTATTATCGTAAGCGAGTAACCGTTGCCGTCGGTAATAAAGCGCCAGCCGTCTTTGTATTTGAAGTCCATGATGGTTGTACCCCTTGCATCTTTAAGCTCTATTCGCTCACCATCGTTTGCGAGGGAGCCGGTGTACTGGCCTGCTATTGGTTTTCCTGTGCCGTATTTTGCTCTGAAGGCGAGCCGGTCTTTGACAACGAGGGCATGTATACCTGCACCAAGCGATACGCTGCCGAAGGTGAGGTCGATGCCGTTGGTAAAGCTCACCATATTCAGATTTATTGTAGATGCCCCGATGTTTTTCAGTTCGATGTATTCAGTGTTCGGGTCATTGGGATTGCCCGTATCCATAGGATGATACATAATCTCGGTGATTCGCAGAGAATTTTTGAGGTTGCCTACTTCGTAGACTGCTTCGTTAAATGCACTCCATTGCTCGTCACCGGTGAATATCCGCGCCTTTAGATTGGTGCTCTTATCAAGATTAAAACCTCCGGCATATTCAATTGCGCTGGGGGAGAGATTCGGCTCAGCAGCACTGCCACTGTCGGAGGCTGCCAACGCCGCGCATATCAGGAAATCAGTACTGCCTAAGGAGTAGTTCAAACCGTGGATGGCAAGAATGTTGTCACCGGCCTGAAGCTCACCTATATGGTCTGAAATGTCGAAATAGTCCCACAAGTCGGATGCTTCGTGAGATGTGGTGGCAGCAGAGTTCCACACCGGTGTACCTGTGAAACCGGCCCGTTCGACTTCTACGCCGTTGATGTAAGCAACAAAAGCATCATCGTAGCGAAGCTTCAAATTCAAACTGCTGTAGCTCGGCAGTTTGCCGCCATCGACGGTAAACGGGATGCGGATATAGCAAGTCGTATTGACGTTATACATAGCCGCTTCGACATCGATACCAATGTAAGGGTCATAGCCTGTGCCTGTTTCATAGCCGACGCCGCCGGTGCCGCTTGTCCAGCCTGAATCGTCATATGGCTCACTGCCGCCCCGCCAGGTTGTGCCGATATCGCCTGCCGGAACCAGCACCTTGGCTGGATTATTATAAACCAGTATGTCTGTCTGCGGTAAAGTACCTCCACCAGCTAAACCTGGAAGCCTGGGGTCGCTGCCGTCTAATGTGTAATAGATTGTCCCTGCGCTGCACGGGTCTGTAATGGTGATTGTGTCACCGGCTGAAATATAGCCGCCGTGCTGGTAAGAGTCATTGACTTTGAAAACAGGGGCATCGAAGCTCGGGAAAAGGTTTTTGCTGCGCAGAAGGTTGATTAGGGCGTAGGAATTATTGGTATTGTGAATATCGGGGATGTAATGATCGATGATGCAGTCTCTCTCTTTGACCCAGGAATCTTCACGCGTAAAGTAGTAATCGGGGCCGTGAGGAGGCATCGGGTAGAGAATATCATCCCAATTGTTCGGGTCGCTGGGTATCAGAATGGCATTCGCGTACGGGGTTTTCATTTGGGTATCGCCCCAGCGGGCCGACTCGGCGACGATGGCCTTATCTATCCAGTTGGCAACTTCAAGATAGCTGCTCTGCGAATTGGCAACACTGAGGGCACCGTCGTTGAATAAATGTTTCTGAACACGGTCGGCAAAGAGAAGGCGAAATTCCTCACTGGAGCGCATTTTCTGGAAAATAGCACCGGCTCCGCCGGCGCTGTCAATACGGTAGGCGGCACGGTTGTGGTAGTCCAAGACAATCTCCTGGTCCCATACAAAGAACCGGAGCTTACCGTCACCGCTGACTGGATTATCAGCGGCAATGCCATTGTGGCCGGGCCAATCCTCAGCGTCAGCGTAGAAGTGCAGAAGCATATAATCAGCGAAATTTTCGACATCGAGGTAGTTCTGAACTTCCGTGTAACCGGCGATAGTGGATACATCGGTGTTCAGTACTGCGTTCCAGCGAGCATCAGGGCTGCCGAAGTCTTTGTTGACTGCCCAATCTTCGCGCTGGCCCCCGAAGTGCTCGGCGAAGAAAGCATTATCCACAGATTCGGTGAGATTGAAGATACCAAAGTAGAGCCCGTTGACATAAACGTTCACGAAGTTTCCGTAGCTGGAGGGCTGGCCCATATCACGCAGACTTTCTTTCATCCAGACGTCACGGATATACATTGAGTCGTTTTGACGGTAGCGATCATTTTGCCCCGAGTTGTTGACAAGAGCCCAGGAGTCGGTAAAACTGGCTCGTAGAATTAATTGATTGAATCTATCTATAGGTGATTCGGGAAAGAGCGGGTACTCAAGTATAGCCGGGCCGTATTGACTGGTGAAAGTAAGCCGAAGGTTATGTTTCTGCATACGAAAGGGACGTCGGCTGGAACCGCCATGATTTTCGACTTTGCAGTCAACCTGGAAACCTTCGGTGCCGTCGATGGGCATATATTCTATCGAGCACTTGTACTCGTTGCCTATTCCGGGGTTGGCCCAGAGGCCGCTGGCATCACTGATAAAATCATCCATCTTCATCGTAATAGAAAAAATAGGCAGGTCTAACAAGGCGTCATAGATTGAATATCCCGGCAGCGTGTTGTCGACGACCCGCGGGTCCATCTCGTAGTCAGATGGCGTAATCGCGCCGCACTCTTGGCACCAGCCCCAGTCACTCGGCCAGCCGGGCGGATTAGTCGGCTGCTGGGCTACGTCATCGAGAAAGATATAAGTATGAGTTACTCTGCTGGGCTTTTCTCCCGCCTTATATGCTATGGCGCGGAGATTAGTGGTGGTTGTAATCGGAATTGCAGTACCGGGGGTATAAATAGTTCCAACTGTTTCGGTCGGCTCTGTGCAATTAAGCGTGTAACGTATCGTAGCTCCATTAGTATCACAGGCCAGCAACAAGTCAAAGGCGCTGTCATAGAAGCCCCGCTCGTGGCTGACTTCAATTTCATTAACAAAATCGAAGTATGTACCGTCATTATCCGCCAGTGGAGTTGTAACAATGAAATACCGAAGGAAGTCATCGGCGTCGGGATAACGGCCGTAGGAAATGTTTGTTGCCTGTTCGCCGAAGCTGATACTATCAACCATAGTATCGGCATCAAGAAATAGTCCGATTTCCTCACCGCTTGCACTTAATTTGAAATCAGCGTGTAGCGGCCCATCGCCTGTGTCTTCATCGGCCCAAAAGAGAATAAAACCATCGGCTGGAACGGTCGTCTGCGACGGGTAGCCGTAAGGGATTTGCCACTTTGTTGGGTCACTGAGGTTATCTGTAAGATACATTCCTGCAAGGTCTATTGGTGTGTCGCCGAAATTGTAGATTTCAAACCAGTCATCATATTGTCCCTGCGGGTCTGGGTAGGTGTTGTTGGAAGCCACAAGTTCGTTAATGACCAACGGTACGCCATATTCAAGCCATTGATTTACCAAAATAGCAAAATCGATGAGATTAATGGTGCCATCGGTATCCAAATCTGGACAGCCGGGTTGTGGACAGTCATCTACTGTGGCAAGCCACTGGTTTGTGAGAAGTTTCATATCTTCCCAGTCGACCCTGCAGTTGCCATCAAGGTCGTTTTGGGGGCATAGCTTGGCTGTAGCAGAAATAGCCAAAAATGTGACGATTAGCAGCGGGAACAACATGGTTTTCATAGTTTCAGGCCCCTAATTTCGGCCTCACCCTACCTGTCTTGTCTATTTTAACGGTTTTGAGCAGTCAAGTCAATTGAATATCGGTAAAAAAGCCCCGCCGGTTATGTAAAATGCGCAAAGGAAAAGGCCGACTCGTTTAGCGAATCGGCCTTTATAAATCCTGGCGATACCTACTCTCGCCCTTTCGGACTACCATCGGCCCGGATGCCCTTAAAGGATAGTTAATCTGAATGAAGGGCAACTGCTTCTAATATGTTTCTAGAGTACACACAGCGATATTATTGCTTTCACCACCTTCGTAATAGGGGCAACTAACTCAGCGCAGGTCTTCGCAGCCTCAATGAGTCCCTGTCCAGTAACTTCTAGGCGAGATCTTCGTGGTTTTGGAGACGTTGCCTCATGGGTCAAATCTGAAAAGTCGCGAGCCACGGTGTCTGCTTGGTCCTTCGGTAGTGTCTTTAGCATTTCGGACACCAGGAGTCTTAGCTTAGAGAACTCATCTTTAAGAGCGTCGTTCATCGAAGCATGTACGGCTTGATTAAAGCTGTTCTCGATTTTATCCGTGATCATCTTTTCGATCACAATTACTTGTCCTTGATCCGCGTGTACATTGGTTTGTTTCATTATGATTTCTCCTGATTTTGTCCAGTTTTGTGCATATGATTCTACATTCCTGAAGACATTGTGGCGGATACCTATTTGCCTAATATACTCAAGAAGCTCGTCTCTTTGACCGGGATTGAGGGCATCAATCGATGTTCTTGCTAAATACTCAAGCTCTCTTCCGGCTAAATCATTAATTTTATTACTACTCCTTGAAATCTTTCTTAGAGAATCGCGTAAGAATCTCTGGAGGAGTTCAGAAGCGGTGGTTCCTCTCTTTATCGTAATATCTGCTTTGTGTTTATCAAGGGTTCTCAAAATTACTCTGAGACATTGATTCTCTGCATTAAGTCGCAAGAGTTGTAAACGGAGCGTTCTTGCATTGTCGAGGGTGTCTGCTGAGTAAGACCATGAGTGGCTAATGAACCACACCGGCCAAGTTCTTCCACAATTACGAAGATGAAAACGGCAAAGTTTTAAGGGCTGGTCGTTCTTCACAGATATTGTCCGAGCATCCGACGGAAGCCTGAATAATCCCATCGGGGAAGGCTTAAATAAACTTTCGTTTTGAGTCTCTATCAGAATCAAAGGATTGGCTGCCGATACCCACCATTCTGGTTGAATGTTGTCCCGCAAAAAACTTGTTTTGGTAGTGTTTTGCAAGTATAGTTGCGGCAGATAGTTCTGAATATAGCCCAGAGTAGTGTTTATTCTTCCATTTAGAAGGGGAATCACTGCTTCCATTTGTAGAAACTTTATGAGGAGTTGATTAAGTGAATCCGTATTGAGCTTTATGTGGGACCCACAGATGGGATGCTTGTCACTAATAAAAAGAGCATTCAGGAGATGCTCTTCTGCAGTTTGCTCAAAAATTTTCAGGCCAAGTTCGTACTTGACAAGGGCTAGACCATCAGCATAAATTCTGCGGAATGCACAATAGGAAGTGAGCGTTGTTTTTTTCTTTGTCTGAAAGACAGGAATGCCAGGGAGCCTTACTGCCCTTCGTGCACTACATATCTCGCTTTCTCCAAACCCCAACAATCCCCCAAGATATCTCATCCTGACCCCCCCAAACGAGCGAATAAAGTCTCTTTCTGGTTCAGGAGAAGGCCACGATGGTAAAGCCAATTTTCCTGTGTCATTCTCTATAAGAAAACGACAGTCTGCAAGCGGGAATTGCAATATCACTAGCATAATAGCATTCAAAATAAAAAGCCTTCGCCGACAAACGGACGAAGGCCTATCTCAAAAAGTGTGGTTTAATCGCAAGTTTTTGGCTCGCGACATCACCACCAAACCAAGTGCCGGTCCTTTGCCGACAACCGGATTTATCATTTTAAATCGCTCATAACGCCATTCCACCCCTACATTTGCAAGTTTTCGCTCGAATTAATGGTGTTTCTACGCATTATATTGTCGTCATTTTGGTAATTAAAGTTTAGGTAAATTCCTCTGAAAAGAACGTGAAATCGGAAATGAATGATCTCTATTTCTCCCTCTGCGGCTATAAAAAAGGCGAGGCCGATTAGTTTCCTAACCGGCCTCATAATCCTGGCGATACCTACTCTCGCCCTTTCGGACTACCATCGGCCGCACGGCCTTAGCTTCTGTGTTCGGAATGGGAACAGGCGTTTCCCCGTACGTATGGTCACCAGGAAGCTTGTAATATCAGGCTCACGCCTGATAAATTCAAAAATTAAATCTTAAAATATGCAGATACGAATATGAGCGCAACCAAAGTCAACCAAAGATAGATATGGTCAAGTAATCGAGCGTTAGTACCGGTTAGCTGAAGCGATTTCTCGCCTTACACACCCGGCCTATCAACCTGATAGTCTATCAGGGCTCTTCTGCAGTCCGAAGACTACAAGGAATCCTTATCTTGGAATGGGCTTCCCGCTTAGATGCTTTCAGCGGTTATCCTTTCCTGACGTAGCTACCCGGCGGTGCCCCTAGCGGGACAACCGGTACACCA
>CAZBST010000006.1:0-129351 GCA_964494805.1 uncultured Pirellulales bacterium
TTGATTTGGGGAATAGTGTAACGGTAGCACAAATGACTCTGGATCATTTAGTCAAGGTTCGAATCCTTGTTCCCCAGTTTCTTTTGACTTTGTTTTTTAGCTGATTCTGAAAGGGCAAAGTTACAGAATGCAACCTAAAATAATTTCTCTGGTAATTTTTATTTTAGTATACATCTCATTTGTATTCTTCTCAACGAAAAGGACCATTATTGCCGTTTGCGGCTCAATAGTCCTTCTGCTGTTGCAGGCAATTTCCCCCAAAGAAGCGCTTTTCGCCATTAACTGGAACGTTATGGGGATTTTCGTCGGCACATTAGTAGTGGCAGATATCTTTATGGAAAGTCGGATGCCAGCTTACATCTCTGAGATTATTGTCGAAAAAGCGAAGAATACCGGCTGGGCGATACTGTTTATCTGTGCACTGACGGGCTTTATCTCCGCTTTTGTGGAAAACGTCGCCACCGTCCTGATTGTTGCACCTATTGCTTTGACACTAGCTACAAAATTAAAAATAAGTCCTGTGAGTATGATGATAGCTATAGCTATTTCGAGTAATCTTCAGGGAGCAGGCACTTTAATAGGCGACCCACCGAGTATGCTTTTAGGCGGCTTCGCAAAAATGAATTTCGGAGATTTCTTTTTTTACAGAGGCCGACTCAGTATCTTTTTTGCAGTTCAGCTCGGGGCAATAGCCTCGCTTGTGGTTTTATATTTCATTTTCAGAAAGAACAAAACAAAGGTTCAGATTACACGCGTTGAAAAAATAAAATCCTGGGCTCCGACGATTATTTTGCTGGGTTTGATTGCTACGTTGGCGGTCTCATCGTTTTTTGACCCCGGCTTCTCATATTCAGCGGGAATAATCTGCATGGTATTCGGAGTTATCTCAATACTATGGGAAAAGCTCGTAAACAAAGGCTCAATCATAGAAGGTATAAAGTCTCTGGACTGGGATTCCACATTTTTTCTTATGGGTGTTTTCATTCTCGTAGGCGGCATTACCGTAAACGGCTGGATTGGCACAATTTCCAACTCCCTGTCGGGGTTAATAGGTCAGCATATATTCTGGGGTTACACATTAATGGTGTTCATCGCTGTTTTTGTTTCAGCATTTGTAGATAACGTTCCCTTTTTAGCAGCTATGCTGCCTGTCGCAATCTCTATGTCGGACAAACTTGGTATCAATCCATCATTACTGCTTTTCGGCTTACTTGTAGGTGCGAGTTTAGGCGGCAACATCACGCCGATAGGTGCCTCCGCCAATATTGTGGCTTGCGGGCTTCTTAAAAAACAAGGTTACCATGTAAAGTTCGGCGAATTTGTAAAAATAGGCCTGCCCTTTACTTTAGCTGCGGTGACCGCTGCTTATTTGTTTGTATGGTTCGTCTGGAGCAAATAATACCGCATTTCATTTGACGCGTTCCGGCGAGCAGAATAGGATATTCACGGAAACTCATAGGTTCGGGCAAGAAATTGATGCTTCAAACGGTTTTGCTGCAGATGGTAAAAGGCAAAAGACTACAGTGAGTATCGGGGTATTTACTGATAAAAACCATCGGCCGACAGACGCCGAAGTTTTCGAAGCCATTGGTCCGATGTTACCAGCTTGGCAGGCACTCACACGGTTTATTCGTGAAAACTATACCGTTCAGGAGGATTTCAAGTTTTTGTATGGTAAGAAGTACGGCTGGGCATTGCGATTTCGAATAAAGGGAAAGGTGTTGACATCACTTTACCCCACCCAAAATGGCTTTACTGCTCAGGTCAACCTCAATCCAGCGGCTGTTAAGCAAGCCCAACATATGAAGCTTGGTAAAAATGTGCAGCAGGCGATTGCGAAAGCCCATCCTTATCCTGAAGGGAGATGGTTATTTATCCCTGTCGAATCAAAGAATGATATTCGAGACATTCAACGTCTTTTGGCGCTGAGGAGTGAAACGAAACGCCTTTGGAAAAAGTGAAAAAAACGGTCTCGTTCATTTGTGGCAAACGGCCTAACAGTCAGCAAAAGCCGACAAGATTCTATTCGACCTGTTCCAGCAGGTTGGGTAGGATGTTCAATGATATGGCAAAATATCTCTTATGCAGAACGATATAAAAATGTTAAACGGCTTGTTGCTATCACGGTAGCAGCCATACAAAGGAGGCCAAAATGAACAAGACTATAACTGTCTGGCTACTTGTTGCTTTGAGTGCTGGAATAATCCTTTTCAGCCAAGATTTAGGGACTGCTCAATCTGACAGTGCTTCTGAAAAACAGGTTACGTTTAGAACCGCGGAGAAAGCCCCTAGTGGTTTTAATGCCTGGACATTTTATTGGAAGGCCCCGTCGAGAGAGCCGGGCGAGAAGTTGGAATATGTAGTCATCCAGCCTGATGGAAAGGAGTATTTCAAGCTTGATGTCAGTCGTGTGAAGGCAGGCACACCAGTGCGGTCCGATTTCAAGCTTGGTTTCGCTGGAGGCGACCCTCGGGTGTTCTACAATCAGAATGTCACGATTGCCTTCAAGGTGACAAAAGGTAGATTGGTTTTTGACCCCAATTACAAGTACTTCTTTGAGTTTCGAACAGAGAAGAAGGTCGAAGCCGTCATGGAGTCCAAATAGTTGTCCATCACAAAACTTTACTTAGATTGGCCAAGTTGCTCAAGATTGTGTTAAAATCAACGGTTACGCACGCCGTGTGTACTTTCTCGCAACGTTAGGATGTTTTCTGTATTATAGTATTTACGACTCGTATTGAGCATTGACGGTGTTTTTACGGTATAATTTTTTTAGTGCGATTTGCAATAAAAGGCCGGTCGAAGACGTCTGAATTTATGAAAGAACGGCTGAAAAATTAAAGAAAGGAAGGATAACAAAATGAGGACGTCAAGATACATATTAATAGCAGTGGTGGGTTTACTGATTGGATTATCAAATGTAGCTTTGGCACGGCCCAAAGTGTATATGGGCGTTAGCCTTGGTGGTCGTCCGGGTTTGCGTGCTAGTTACCGCACTGGTGGTAGACGGGGTTCATACAAAACCCCTCGTCGTTACCGTTATCGTAAATCGAGCCGAGATCGGTGGGGTTATCGTCCACGCCGGCAAACCATTGTTCTCGGCAGCGGATGCTGGTACAGCCGGGGGCCGGATTATTATGTTGTTACTTCACCGATAGTAGTTGAAAGGCCGCCAGTAGTGATTGAGAGACAAACGGTCGTTGTGCAGCCGCAGCAATTCGATGAAAGCACGCTGCAACTAAATATGGACCTTCAATACAAGAAAAGCGAGCTTCTCGAACAACTCCAGGAGCCAAACAAAGAGCTGCGCAGGCAAGCAATAAAGGAATTAGCCGGGTTTTCTTTCGATGATAACGTCAGAGCGGCCCTTGAGAATATTCTGCTTTCAGACCAAGACCCCGAATTGCGGGCGGAAGCCGCACGTTCGTTCGGCGCAGTAAAGAATGCAAACGCCCGTGCCGCTCTTGAAAAAGCAAGGGTGGAAGACCTCAATGCGGATGTTCGCAGAGCAGCCGACGAGGCAATCAAGAGTATAACGGGTAATTGATTCTTGAAATAAACGGTTCAATTCTTTTCAGGAAAACTCAGCGACTATAGGGGTGTGGTCACTGGGTTTTTCTGTTGCCCTCGGTTGCCTATCTATATAACAGGCGGTGCACTTTTCCGCCATTGGTTTTGTGGCCATAATGTGGTCTAATCGCCAGCCGAGGTTGCGCTTGAGCGAATTGGGCAGCCGATAATCCCAAAATGTGTATTGGCCAGGCTCTTTGCAGTGCATTCTGAATACATCGACAAATCCCCAGTGGGTGACATTATTTAGTGCCTGCGTAACTTCCGGACAAAAGCAAACGTGCCCCAGTAAGTTTTTAGGGTCATATACGTCGATTGGCAGTGGCGCCACATTGAAGTCACCTACCCACACGACAGGGTCCGAAGGGTCGAAATTTTTTTTGAAAAATTCCAGCAGTCGCTCGAACCAGTTCAACTTGTACTGAAATTTCTTGGATTCGGGCGAGTCGCCCTGCGGGACATAAGTATTAACAATCGTGATACCGGCGATTTCCGCTTTAATCAGGCGGGCTTCGTCCATTGGTTCATCACAGAAACCAAATTCTACGTTTTTAATTTCGGTCTTGCTGAAAACCGCTACGCCGTTATAACTTTTTTGTCCTTTGAAGATGTATTTGTATCCGGCAGCCTTGAACGCATCTTCCGGAAAATCGGCATCCTGAACCTTGGTTTCCTGGACAGCAAGGATGTTCGGCTGATGCTCAGCGAGCCACCGAGTTACTATAGGCAAACGAGAGCGAAGGGAATTGACATTAAAGCTGCCGATTTTCACTTAAGCTGTCTCCGGCATAAATTGTTGTGAATTTAGTTATTTGTCCGATAGTATTATATGGTTTGTATATTATTGTGGAGTTTAAGAAGATGTTAAAGAAAATAATTTTGTTCATTGTTTTAATTATCGCGGGTATTTCTTTGACCGGCTGTCAAACTTTCCAGGGTTTGGGCGGTGATATTCAGTGGACCGCCCAGAAGTGTGCTGAAATGTTGGAAGGAGGGAATAAGGCGGAGGCGGAAGAGGAAGAGTACAGATATTAGCATAATTCGCATGCTCAGCCGGACGGGAGTTTATGTTACCGCTTTTAGGGAGCAGGTTCTTCTACCTGCTTTTTTTGTTTTGGTTTTGACTGACGGGCCGGCGATACTTTCTATTTCCGCCTGAGGCGGATAAAATAGTCAGCAAACTCAGTAAGAAACTCAGTGTGCTTTCTGCACCTTGGTTGGGATTAACAGCATTTGGCATAAGGCCGTCACTGCATCCTTTAGTTTTAGAATCATAGAGGGGAATGTGCAAATCGTTTTCGCCGAGGAACCACTGGAAAGCTTTTTTCTGGAGCGTCAGATATTTATTGTTTCCTGTTGCATCATAAGCAGCCCTTAACATCATCACTGTGCTTGCAGCATCTATCGGCTGCTGGTCAAATTTTGCTCTTTTCCTTCCGCGTTTATACCATCCCTCGGAGCCGATAAAGCTGAAATGATGGCCATTGAAGATATTTGCCAGCAGGAATTCAGACGTTTTCTCTGCGACTTCGAGGTATTTACTCTCAAGGACAGAGCCTGCAACGAACAAAGCATACGGGAAAATGGCGTTGTCGTAGGTAAGGACGCCATCGAACCATTGCCAATCAGGGTATTTATTTTCTTCGTATTGGGCGATTAGATTATCTGCAGCTGTTTCCATTTGCCTTTTGAGGTCATCGGCCTGGGGAAAGCGTTTGAGATAACCTGATATACCAAGTATCGAATATGCCTTACCTCTTGGAGACTGCTTATTAATATGTCCTGTGGAATTGTCGAAATAGTTTTTGATTGTCGGCAGATGAGCTGACGAGGGCGGATTTGCTAAAACCGTCCCCAACGCCCACAATACCCTGCCAAGGGCGTCACTACCCGGCTCGCGCTTTAACCAGGTCCTGTCAAACCTCATAAGATTTTTGATTGAGCCGTCACTGTTTTGAGCGTGCAGGATAAAGGACAGATATATATTAAAAAGCTCAAGAGCTTGCGGCTTAGGATACCGGGCATAATACATAGTCGCTACAATTACGGCCCTTGCGTTGTCGTCCGTGCAATAGCCCTCTTCGCGATAGGGTATCGTGTGTCTGGCGTGCTGGTACAGCCCTGTATCATCCGTCAGGTTTTTTAGATGAGCCAACGATGGTTCGGGTAAAGATTGGTCAGGTACCGGTTTTTGTGTTTGATGTTTTGCCATTTTTGTCACCATATAGCAGGGGGCATTATATGGGGATAGAGCGGATACGTCAATCTTCTTAGAGGACTGGTAAAATTGATTTTGATTGGGTGCACAGCATAGCAGGGGCGTTTGAAATTGGCTTTGAATTGGCTTCGTTTGGGTTCGTTTTTGAGCTTGGCCGTCCTAAGTTTTTGGTTGTTAGTCATTGCTATTACTAAAGTTACATTCATTTTTGGCATTCTGAAAATTGGCTTTGTTTGACATATTTTTGTCATTTTGATTGATTGACTTTTAACCACAGATTACACAGATTAACACTGATTACTAAGTGAAAGCCGCCTAAATTAACTGAGTTTTGCTGTTTCATATTCTTCATCGTGTTTAGAATACGTCCCCTTTATAATTAAACGGACTTGCGCGAATGATGCGAAAAAGGTTCTTGATTCTCGATGCTTGATTCTCGTAACTCGTTTTAGGAAAAGGAGTAAAAAAAATTTAAAAAATTGGATTTTATGCTATTAACCCACTGCGCATTTGATTGATGATTTCGTATTGCGCTAAAGGAATTTTTGTGTAAAAGTTGCCTAAGTTAACACCGCTGAAGTGGAGCGAATTAGCGAATTAGTTGATTGGTGAATTGAAAAAAGCTGGTAGGTTATGGAGCTCCCGGCTTTTTGGTTTTGTCATTCGTGCCAGGTTGTTTGTTCGAGCCAGTCCTGTGCAAGCAAGGCAAAATCAAAGAGGTTGATAATTTCATCCCGATTGAAATCAGCATACAACTGCTCACCGGAATTTAGCCACAGAGACGAAAGTATATCAATGTCACTATAGTCAGAAATTCCATCGTTCGTTACGTCGGACAGCAGTGCCCAATCGTAAGGCGGGATGGAAGCCTCGGCGGTGCCGCCGAAGGCGCCCATATCGATGCGCAGGTTCTGTCCCCAGATATTGTTAGGGTCTCGCGGGACAGCAAGCAACTCATCGCCGAGCGGTGAGCCAGGGTTGCCGGCATCTATACATCGGCTGGTGACATCATCATAGGTCCAGCAATGTCGCACAATGTCCCAACTCCAGCCCTCGCTTTTTAAATGATAGTCGTTAGCATCTGCATCAACAAAACAGGGGTCAACATCGATGTTGCCGAGACCGGGGTAGCCGCCTTGAACATCACTATAAGTAATTGGAACAGGAATATAATCGCCGTAAATCTGATCGGGTGAATTATTCCATATTATGCAGTTTTTGATTGGGCTGAATGGCTTTACGAGTAATCCGCCACCATAGAACTCTGCTGAGTTGTTGGCGATGGTGCAGTTTGTGATAGGGCCTGAACAGTCAGCCAGTCCGCCGCCACGACTACTACAGCCTGTAACCGAATTTCCAGCGATGGTGCAATTAGTTATTGGCCCGTTACAACCATATATACCGCCGCCTTCGCGAGCGGTATTACCGATTATAGCGCAATTGGTAATTTCCGGGTTGCCACCAGAGCAGCAGATTCCGCCACCATCGGTGTAGTTAGCGTTATTGTCGATGATTTTACAATAGCTGATTACGGGGCTACTACTCATGCAGTAAATTCCACCACCGCGGGATACTGTCGAGTTTCCGATAATAGAACAATGGGTAATTGTTGGGTTGCTATCGGAGCAGAAGATTCCACTGCACTCGTTACCGATGATATTACAGTCGATGATTTCAGGAAGACTGTCTTGGCAATAAATTGCGCCGGTGGGGGAAGTGGAATTGCCGGTGATTATACAATCAACAATTTTCGGGCTGCCGTTGTTGCAAATGATAGCTCCACCAGAACGGCCAGCCCCATCTATTATGATGAAACCCTTAAGAATCGAGTTGGCATCTTCACCGCTTATGAAGTTGAAGCCATTAGCTTTATGCTGGCAATCGATAATGCAATCATCGGGACCTGATTGAGAGCGGACGGTGATGGCTTTGCCTTTGAAATCGATGTTCAAATTGCCTTCTCCGGTGTATGTGCCGGGGGCGACGATGACGGTATCACCATCAACGGAGGCGTCAATGGCCGACTGAATGGTTAGATACTGGCTCGGCACAAGCAGTTCATTTGCTAATCCGTTGCCGCAGAAGGCCAAGAAGGCCGAGATTACTATAATTTTCGCTGTCGGCTTCATTCTCAAGCTCTATAAAAATCAGGTATAGCCAAGTGGGCGGTTACATCCGCGCTATTAAGCTCGCATTCCACTTATAAGATGCGCGAAAGTGGGTAGGTGTTCCCATAATTTTTCCTAAATCTGTAAAGAATAACCAGATGAAAAATGGTAGCTGTCCTTAGTTTTGTCCGTAGAAAAGTACAGAATCAAACTGTAAAATTCAAAATTGCGGAGCTGCTTCGAGGAGAGTTTTCGACGCAGATTGCGTAGTGCTGCCGAGGCCGCGGAAGAAGTTTAAAAATAAAAGTGCAAATTGCAAAGTTGTGGAGCCGCTATGCGGGAAATTTTGGCGTTGCCTTTTTTATTTTCGGGCTCTTTTCAGAAGAAAACAGCCGAGGGCAAGCAGGAAAAATGTGGCGGGTTCAGGGATGATTGTTCCATCTACAATCAGGATAGCATTATCTAGCATAACCGAACCGTGTTCAATGTACACTCCACCATCCAATCCAAGTGGCAACCATAGTTCTTCATATTGGACGACAATATTACCTTGACCATCAAGAAGGTCAGACCATGTGCTTGGTTTTATTTCGGATAGGGAGTCAAAGGGTTCTGGCGCAGGGTAAGTTTGCTCACCTCCCCAAGCTTCGGCGTAGCGAAAAGGAGGGTAGAAAGCAGCGTAAATTCCTACTCTAAGCGGAAACGGGTTGCAAGGGTCGGTGTAGTGAATTGCCAGACCGGCGGTAATTTTACCTGACCAGTCGATATAAACATGTGAAACCTCGCTGAAGGTAACCCCTAAATCGAAATCGATTGTCCTATATGGCGTGTTTATGTCATAAGTCTCCGCACAGTTCAAGGGTAACTCAACAGTGTTCGCTTTGGCCACCGCCGCAAAAGCCAAAACCAACGCTGCAAGGGCGATTGTTGAGATTATCGTTTTCGTATCTCCATCTCCTCACTGTGGTGTGGCATTATTATATCATATTTTCCTCTCCCTCCGCAATTAAAACTATGGAGGAGGATGATGATTTCCATATTATAAGATGCGCGAAAGGGGGTAAGTGTTCCATTAATTTATAGGTTTTTCATCGTCAGGCAATTGAACGCATGTCGCAGGTTGAAGTGACCCACCGGATAAACCGGTGGGCGGCCATGCCGTGGCAAGGCCACTTTCGGATTTTTCAGGTTGCTGCGGCCTTGAGGGGCGCAATGACGGGTATTATTTCGATGGCGGGAGGAGACGCTCGATGGCAGCAGGAACGTCTTCAGCGAAGAATACATCATCAGCGACAGCCTGGCGGTTATCTGTGCCATTATGACCCCTGGTGAGTAAACGGAAACATTCGGCGGATTGGCCATCGCGGTTTCGGCGCAAGCCAGTCAGCCCGATATCGGCAACGGCACTATGGGCGCAATTGTTTGGACAGCCGGATATGCAAATCCGCAGGTTAGGTTGATGGATGTGAGCGATACGCTGTCTTATCGTCTCCGCTACAAACCACGTGTCGGTTATTGCCCTTGCACAGGTTGAAGACCCTGGGCAGGCGGTGATTACAGGGAGGTTTTCGAGTGCTGCGAGATTATCCGGCAACTTGGATATTTGTGAGCCATAAAGTTCAAGGCCGTGTTGGAGATTGATTCGTAACTGTGCGTTTTTAGGTTCGGCCGCGTCAGCGAGCTGAATTGCTTCGTCTGAAGAGATGTTTCCATTGGGCAGTTGCAGTCTCCACAACAGCCTGATATTACGGTTTGGTGTGGCGAGGGCAATATCTGGCCAGACTTGTGATTTTTTTACACGCTCAAATACTGTACTGAGTTTTGTTTTGAATTGCTTATCACCGAGTTTTTCTCTGACGTGGCGCAGGCGTGCGCGATTTCTATTCTGGCGGTCGCCGGTTTGCCCGAAGAATTCGAGAGCGGCGAGACACAGAGGCGCGACATCCCGTATCGTTAAATCTCTGTATAATTCTATTCCCAAAGCCGGTTTTGGGCCGAGGGAGCCGGCGCCAATGACGGTGAAATGGCCATCACGCTGTAGTACAAAGCCGAGGTCGTTTATCCAGGGTTTTGCACAGGCGGACAGGCAGCCGGAAAAACTGATTTTGAATTTGCGTGGTAAGTCAAAAGTCCTGGCCATCAGCGTTTTATGCAGAAATTCAGCGACGGTGAAAACGCCGCCTGCATCGGAGCTGAAAGGACAGCCGGGACATACGGTTATGTTTCTTACCGTATCGCCACAGGCGCCTTGCGTGCTCAAACCAACTTCTTTGAGACTTTTTTGAACGGCGTAAATATCAGGGCCGGGGATGTTGTGCAATTCGATATCCTGGCGGGTTGTTATATGAACAGGCGAGTAAGGTCTTGCGAGTTCGGCGACTTTTCGCCACTGGCTCCAGCCGATGCGTCCTCCGAGGACCTTTATCCTCTGCATAAAGAGGCCATTCTGCCTTTGCGGGTATACGCCGAGCGTGCGTTCGACGCCAGCATAGGTTTTGCCCTTATCGTCAGAACTAATTATGCTTTTGTCAATACTCATATCACACCACTATTAAATCAGGCCATTGGTGACAATGGTTTTGTATGAATGCCGCACTCGCCGCCGCATTTACTTGTTCCAATCCATCTGCCTGCTCGTTCATCCGCTCCCTGTGCTATCTTTGTGCAGGGCCAGCAACCGAGTGAACGATAGCCCCTGGCATAAAGCGGGTTCACATCAACTTTGTGAATCGCCAAATACTGCCAGACCTCGCGCTCATACCAAACAAGGATGGGATTGAGCTTAATAAGGCCGACGTCACGTTCCTCGATTTCTTTGAAGTCTGTTCTTGTCCGTCCTTCTGTGCATCGAAGGCCCGTAACCCAGCACTTAACGTTCATTTCTTTAATCGCCTGACGGGTCGGTTTTACTTTAAGAATGTCGCAGCAGCGGTCGGGGTCAGTTTCATAAAGTTTATCAGGGACTTCCTCATCATTGCTGAAGACACGCAGTTCAGGGTATTTTGCGACCTGCTCTTTCATAAACTGTTTTGTCTCTTGCGGCTTGAATCTTGTTGTTATGATGAAACCTTTGATTTTTGGGCTCACCTGTTTTGCTAAATGCCAGACCGCTACGGAGTCTTTGCCCAGACTGTTGGCTACTACCATTTTGTCTCCATATTTAGCAAAGGCTTGTTCGATTAATTCTAACGAACGTTCTACCTTTTGAGCAAAGTTTAGACTTTTTACAATTTCAGCTACATTTTCTATGACTAAGTTCTCTAACATACCACACTGTCTCCTTTTTGCTTCTACCTGAGTTCTTAAATCTGATATTCCGGCGGTTTTTTCTTGCCGAGGTTTATATGATTCCACAGTCTTTCGTGTATATAAAACGCTCCAACCTTAATTGCTGTGTCCAGTACCCCAATCTTTGCTGCAATGTCAAATTTTCCTAAAAGAAACCAAGCTACGAGGAATGTAACTACGGTTCCTCCTGCTCGCCAGCTTATGGCCTTAACTATGCTTCTGAAATGGGTTTCCACTCTTTGAGCCTCTTATATTGTCTAATTTTATATCCTACAATTTCAATAGGAATAGTAGTATTATCTAAAAAAAACGGATGTTAGTCAACATATTTTTCAAAAATATTTAAATTTTCCTGGCGAACTTTGGCCATTTAAGATATTATACTAATGTAGTAGGAATAGTAGGGGCTTTGGTATGAAACTTTCGACCCGGACAAGATATGGAGTAAGGGCTGTGTTAGAGTTAGCTGCGGGCCAAGGAGGAGGGCCTATGCAGATTAAGACCATTGCGCATAGGCAAGATATATCCGTCAAGTATCTCGAACAGTTAATGGCGGTGCTCAAATCAGCGGGATTTGTGAGAAGCATCAGGGGCGCCAAGGGCGGTTATATCCTTGCTAAACCCGCCAATCAGATTAAACTTAGCGATGTTTTTATTGCTCTCGAAGGCCCTGTAACCACGGTCGAGTGTCTCGAAGATAAAAAATACTGTACGAGAGTCGCTGATTGTGTAACAAGACAGGTCTGGGCAGAGGTGCAGCAGGCAATTGAGAAAGTCCTGCAATCGATGACTTTACAGGATTTGGTTGACAGAAAAAAGGACAAAAGGGCATTAAGTTATCAAATATAGATGAGGGACAAATTATGAGTGCCATATTCGAAGACATAACGGCGGCGGTCGGGTTTACTCCTTTAGTGCGAATCAATAAGCTCGGCTCTGGAGGAGCTACCATTTTGGCCAAGCTCGAATCATTCAACCCGTGCAGCAGCGTGAAGGACAGGATTGGTTTGGCGATGATTGAGGCGGCGGAAAAGAAAGGGCTGATAAAGAAGGAAACCGTTATAATTGAGCCGACCAGCGGCAATACCGGCATAGGGCTTGCTTTTATTTGTGCTGCAAAGGGATATAAATTGATACTGACTATGCCGGAATCTATGAGCATCGAGAGAAGGAAGCTGTTAAAAATGTTCGGGGCAGAGATTGTTCTAACTCCTGCAGAGCGCGGTATGACAGGTGCAGTTCAGGAGGCTGAGCGGCTCGTTGCTGAAAACACAGACGCCTTTATGCCGCAGCAATTTAAAAACCCTGCGAATCCGCAGATTCACAGGGAAACTACGGCACAGGAGATTTGGGCAGATACCGGCGGCAAAGTTGATATTTTTGTTTGCGGCGTCGGAACCGGCGGGACGATAACCGGATGCGGCGAAGTGTTAAAACAGCACAGAAAGAGCCTGAAGGTCGTTGCGGTGGAGCCGAAAGATTCGCCGGTGCTCTCCGGCGGCAAACCTGGCCCGCATAAGATACAGGGAATTGGCGCCGGATTTGTGCCGGATGTGTTGAACGTTGAGATAATCGACGAAATTATTCAGGTCTCCAATGAAGATGCTATGGAGACAACCCGTCAATTGGCGGTGAAAGAAGGGATATTGGCGGGAATAAGCTCAGGGGCCGCTTTGTGGGCGGCAATTCAGGTTTCGCAAAGACCGGAAAACGAAGGTAAAACAATCGTGGTGATTTTGCCCGATACCGGCGAGAGATATATCTCTACTGAAATGTTTGGTTAATAGGCTTTTGTTTTTCGAGAGGGTCTGACAATGCGAGAGAAGAGGTTGAACAGTAAAAAGATAGAAAATTTAGTTGGTGAGATTACCCGCACATTCAAGGGTGATTCCGGCATAAATTTTATCGAGGCCTCCAATCTACCGGTACGAGATAAAATTGTGGGGGTTCTTGACTTGTTCACCGAGTTGCTTTTTCCGGGTTACACCGGTAAAAGAACGGTTACAAAATCGAACATCGATTACGTTGTTATTGATATTTTGTATCACGTCTATACGGAGCTTACCGAGCAGATAGAGCGGGCTTATAAATACCGCTGCAGGATGGAGAGCTGTGACACCGGTGACTGCCGGGCAATGGCTGAGGACGCTGCCGAGCATTTATTGGCCCGGCTGCCGGAGATTAGAGAAATGCTCAAGGGCGATGTCGGGGCGGCTTTCGACGGCGACCCTGCTGCGAAGTCTTATGAGGAGATTGTGATAAGTTATCCGTGCATCACAGCAATAGCAACGTATCGCGTTGCCCACGAGTTATATTTGAAAGAAGTGCCGCTGATTCCCCGCATAATGACCGAATGTGCGCACGCAAAAACCGGCATTGATATACATCCCGGCGCAAAGATAGGCAAAAACTTTTTTATCGACCACGGCACCGGCGTCGTGATAGGCGAAACGACTGTTATAGGTGACAACGTGAAGATTTATCAGGGTGTTACGCTCGGAGCATTGAGTTTTCCCAAGGATGAAAGGGGAAAGATAATAAAAGGCGGCAAAAGACATCCGACGATAGAAGACAACGTTATAATTTATGCCGAGGCAACGATACTCGGCGATGTAGTTATCGGGAAGAATGCGGTAATCGGCGGCAATGTCTGGATAAAGGAGTCGGTGCCGGCCGGCGTTGCCGTTACAACGCCGAAGGCAGACCTGGTTTATACAAAAACACAAAAAGCGTGAAGCGAAATACGATATACGAATGAATGAGCAGCTGCTTGAAAAAATAAATAAGTTAAAGGCCGAGCACAAGGCCGTGATACTTGCACACAATTATCAGCCGGCAGAGATTCAGGATATAGCTGATTTTTGCGGCGATTCCCTAGGCCTGAGCGTAAAAGCGTCACAAACCGATGCGCAGGTAATCGTGTTTTGTGGCGTAAAGTTTATGGCGGAAACTGCTGCTATTCTTTCACCGGGGAAACTTGTGCTTTTGCCGGATAAGCTCGCCGGTTGTCCTTTGGCTGATATGATAAACGCAGAGCAGTTAATTGAACTCAAACGTAAATACCCAGAGGCGGTGGTCGTCTGTTACGTCAATAGTTCCGCAGAGGTCAAGGCCGAGAGCGATTATTGCTGCACCAGCTCCAATGCGGTTGAGGTGGTGAACTCTATACCGCCAGACAAACAAATTATTTTTGTGCCGGACCAGCATCTCGGCCGGTTTGTCGCAGAAAGAACCGGTAGAAACCTTGTGCTGTGGCCGGGCTATTGCATAACGCATATAATGATAACCGAAGAGGACATTAAAAAAGCGAGAGCGAAATACCCCGATGCAGTTGTAATGGCGCACCCGGAATGTTCGGAGGCGGTCAAGGACCTTGCCGATGAATTGCTTAGCACCGGTCAGATGCTCGAATTTGTCAAGAAGAGCCCCGCAAAGCGCTTTATAGTCGCTACCGAGATTGGGATGATTCATCCTTTGAGGAAGCAGAACGTGGGAGCCGAGTTTATAGCGGCCAGCGACAAGGCGATTTGCCCTAATATGAAAAAGATTACTTTGGAAAAAGTGGCCTGGTCGCTTGAGGATATGCAATATAAGATTGCAGTGTCGGAAGAGATAAGAATAAAGGCCAAGAAGGCACTTGATAGAATGGTAGAGATTTTACCTTCTAAAGTCGGGAAGGATTAAACAGATGGACAAAGAAACTCAATATCATTTGGACACCCTCGCCCTGCATGCGGGCCAGAAGGTTGATTCAGATACGCTCAGCAGGGCGGTGCCTATCTATCAGACTACCAGCTATTGTTTCAAAGGCACTGAACACGCGGCAAATTTGTTTGCACTCAAAGAGTTCGGCAATATCTATACGCGCCTGATGAACCCGACAACGGACGTGTTGGAGAGACGATTAGCTGCGCTGGAAGGCGGAGTGGGCGGTTTGGCGTTAAGTTCAGGTCAGTCGGCTATCTATGTGAGCATATTTAATATCTGCGGCGCCGGCGGGCATATCGTATCTTCGAACTCGCTCTATGGTGGAACTGTTACACTATTCAGCCAGACATTCAAGAAGCTGGGTATTGATGTAACATTTGTGGACCCGAAAAGAGCAGAAAACTTTGCAAAGGCCATCAGGAAAAATACAAGATTGATTTATATAGAGAGCATCGGCAATCCCAAAAATGATATTTTGCAATATGAGAAAATAGCAGAAATCGCGCATAAGAACAGTATGCCGGTGATTTGCGATAATACTGTTGCGACGCCGATATTGTTCAGGCCGATTGAATACGGTATCGATATCGTGGTCCATAGCTGCACGAAGTTTATCGGCGGACACGGTACGAGCATCGGCGGAGCAATTGTCGATTCTGGTAAATTCGACTGGGCGAACGGCAGATACCCGGAGCTTACTGAACCCGATCCGAGCTATCACGGTGTAAAATATGTTGAATCGTTCGGTGAATTGGCTTATATCATCAAAGCCAGGACGCAATTTTTGCGAGATATGGGTTCCTGTATGTCGCCGTTCAATGCATTTCTCTTTTTGCAGGGGTTGGAGACGCTGCATCTGCGTATGCCGCGGCACAGCGAAAATGCACTTAAGCTTGCACTGTGGCTCGAAAAGCATAAATCGGTTAGCTGGGTCAATTACCCCGGCCTTCAATCACATCCGGATTATGCGCTTGCGAAAAAATATATGCCTAATGGTCAAGGTGCGATATTGGGTTTTGGGATTAAAGGCGGCAAAAAGGCCGGCATAAAATTCATCAATAGTGTAAAACTTGCCAGCCACCTTGCTAATATCGGCGACAGTAAAACACTTGTGATCCACCCGGCCAGCACGACGCATCAACAGTTAACGGAAGCCGAGCAGCTCGCGGCCGGCGTAACTGAAGATTACATCCGTGTCTCGGTCGGAACAGAGCATATCGATGATATAATAGCTGACTTCGAGAACGCTCTGAAATTAAGTCAAAGGTAAAAAATATGTGGGAATATACGGACAAAGTCAAAGACCATTTTTTCAATCCGCACAACGTCGGGGAAATAGAAAATCCGGACGGCGTCGGCGAGGTTGGGTCACTGGCCTGCGGCGACGACTTAAGGCTTACCTTCAAGCTTGATAAAAACGGCAGAATCGCTGATGCCAAATTCAAGACCTTCGGCTGCGCAAGCGCAATCGCAACGTCGTCGGTATTGACCGATATGATAAAAGGGTTGACGTTGGAAGAGGCAGCTAAAATCACTAATAAGGATATTGCAGATTATCTCGGAGGTCTACCGGAGCAAAAGATGCACTGCTCGGTTCTGGGCAGGGAGGCCCTTGAGGCCGCGATTGAAAATTATCGAAGCGGCGGAAAAAAGAAACACAAGCTCGAAGGAAGAGTTGTCTGCAACTGCTTCGGTGTTACTGAAAAGGAAATCGAAAGAGTTATACGTGACAACGACCTCACTACGGTTGAACAGGTAACTAATTACTGCAAAGCAGGGGGAGGATGCGGCGGCTGCAAGGGCGAAATTGAAAAAATCATCGAGCGCATTCAGGGCGATAAAGCAGGACGTATCCTTGAAACAACACCGAAATGGGCCGGCAGACTAACCAACATTCAAAAAATACAACTGATTCAGCAGACGATAAACGAGCAAATTCGCCCTGCTCTGCGGGCGCACGGCGGCGATATCGAGCTGATAGACGTTGATGGAAATAAGGTGATAGTCGCATTTCGAGGTATGTGTGCCCAATGTAAACTAACAGAATTTACAATGAAGGATGTGGTCGAAGCTAAATTAAGAGAATTTGTTTCTAAAGAGCTTTTTGTAGAAGAAGACAAAGAATCGGCACAACAGCCGCACAACCACAGAGAATAAAATGAAGACGATATATTTTGACAACAATGCCACGACAAAAGTAGCTGATGAGGTATTTGAAGAAATCAAGCCGTATTTCTGTGAACTTTACGGCAACCCTTCGAGTATGCACACCTTCGGCGGCCAGGTCGGCATTAAAATCCGCGAAGCTCGCGAAAAGGCGGCGGCGTTTCTCGGATGTGACCCGTCTGAAATTATATTCACCGGCTGCGGCACCGAGAGCGACAACACCGCAATCAAGGGGACGTTGGCCGCTTATCCAGATAGGCGCAAGGTCATAACTACTCGCGTCGAACATCCTGCCGTCCTTCAGGTCTGCCGCGAGCTTGAAAATCACGGCTATACGGTTGTGGAGATACCGGTCGATAGAAAAGGCCAGCTCAATGTCGAACAATTAGAAGAACAGCTCAGTGAAGACACCGCTATCGTAACGATTATGTATGCCAACAATGAGACAGGCACGATATTTCCTATTGAAAAAATCGCCGAGATGGTAACAGGCAAAGGCATCGTTTTTCACACTGATGCCGTTCAGGCAGTCGGCAAAATTCCCATCAACCTCTCGAAAAGCAGCATCGATTTACTCAGTATATCTGGCCACAAGCTGCACGCACCCAAGGGGGTTGGAATACTCTATGTGAGAAAAGGGACGCGTCTTACCCCGTTTATGCTGGGCGGTCATCAGGAAAAAGGCAGACGTGCCGGCACCGAAAATGTCCCCGGCATAATCGGACTGGGAAAGGCCTGCGAACTGGCTATGCAAAACTTCGACGAGGAGAATAAAAAGGTCAGGAGACTGCGCGACAAGCTTGAAAAAGCAATTACCGAAAAATGTCCCGATTGTATGGTCAACGGCGACACTGAAAATCGTTTGCCTAATACGAGTAACATCAGCTTCGAGTTTATCGAGGGCGAGGCGATTTTGCTTATGCTGGATAAATTCGGCATTTGCGCTTCCAGCGGTTCAGCATGCACATCGGGCTCGCTCGAACCATCGCACGTCCTGCGTGCTATGGGAGTCCCGTTCACCGCAGCCCACGGCTCAATTCGATTCAGCTTAAGCCGATACAACACAGAAAAAGAAGTGGATTACACAATCGAAAAAATGCCCGAAATTGTAAAGCGCCTCCGCGAACTGTCACCTTTTGTGACCAAACGATAGAAACCAGCAGGAAAATTCCCTTGGCTTAGGGCACCCTTAGAAGCACAGGTATGAAACCATTCTGTTGGAGTGTCTCTATAAAATTAAAAAGGATATAAATCCATATAAACCACATCCCATTTGCGAGGCTTTTTACAAAGAGGTCGGCGTTTATTTGATATTGTACGCCGCTCTTATACAGCGATAATTTGGGTATAAATCGCGGTGTGTGTTTGATGTAATCGAGATATGCCTGACCGAATTTGTCCAGCAGCATTTTTTCCTCTGCGAGAATCGTCAAAGGATAGTACAACAAATAGAAAACTACCATTACTGTAAGGATAAGGATATTTTCTGATGCCAATCCGATGCCAATCGCTCCTATGAGACTGAAGACATACAAAGGGTGCCGCACCATCGAGTAGGGGCCTTCTGTGATAAGCTCAAGCTTTTTGTAACCGCTGATGTATAATAATGCCCAAAGCCTGCCGATGCTGCAAATCGTAAGCAGAAATAAGCCCGACATCTCAAGGAGTGTATCTGTCAAGCTATCCTGAATGAATGAACTCGTCGTAAAAAGTGCCAGTAACACAACCAGAACGCCGAAAATGCGGGAAACAATTACCCGCCGACGTGCAATCTTGAATAGTAATTTGCTTCCTTGCGAACTCATCTTTTAATCACTGCACCTTTTGCACAAAACCAAACCATTATATTTCCGAAGCTTGTTTTCTTGACAGGTTTTTAGGAATATCCGATTATCCGCATCTTTTTAAGGGTCCTGAGCACTATGAATGTCAGCAAACCAATGCAGAATATTGTCGCCCACAGCCAGTCAAGCTGCCATTTTCCTTCATAAAAACGGTCGCCGACCGTCTCAATGGCGAGAAACGAAGCTGTTATGACAAGAAAACCGGGGTACTCACGGGCCAGGACAGCCTGCCAAGAGAAGGGCCGAGCCGGCTTGCACCAAAGCTTGAACTTGGGGAGTAGCATAGGCGTTTTTTCAGCCCATTGGGTAAAGTCCTCGCCGAATTTCTCCAAAAGGAATGCTTCCTCAGCGATGATTATTCTTACGTAGTATAGATAAAACGCGGGGAAACAAAATACTGCCAGTAGGATGGAATGGGCGGCTAAAACGATTCCCACCCATATTACGAAGTTTCCCAAATAAAGAGGATGCCTGACCACAGAATATATCCCAGTGGTATTTAACTCCTGTGCCTTGGGTTTGCTCGTTGTTCTTCCCGATGTTCCAGGTGGTACGAAACCAACGGTGTAAATTCTTATTGCCAAGCCAAGCAGTGAGATTGAAAAACAAAAAAGCTCCCACAGCCGGTCGAGTAAATGGCTGCCCTCCGGATAAGTGAAATACCTCAAACTTACGATAAATAATGGGATGGCAACCAAGGGAAGAAAACTCCTCCACCGGAAAAGCCAGTTGCCCTGTTTTCTTAACTTGTCAATATATGCCATACGTTTCCTTGCGCTTGCGAATATTACACATAATTGCCGAAGGAGGGAGTCGAACCCTCACCGGGGGTGAACCCGACGGGATTTTGAATCCCGCGCGTCTGCCAGTTCCGCCACTTCGGCCCTGTCATTTATTATTTTCTATTTATTATTTATTATTTTGGGATGGACGTCAATTGTAAATCGTAAGGTGAGCTGCTAATAATAGCGACTGTAACAGGAATCAAGCGGCAGGGCGGGTTTTAGGGCGCCGGAATTTTTTTACTTCTCTCGCAACTCGTCTGTCTTTTGCTCTGCGACCTCTGCCATTGGTATGTTCGTCAGGCCGGGGAAGACATTTTGGAGTGCCCTGTCGAAACTGGTTGCGTAGATGATGCATATCGAAAAGGTGATGGCCCAATACAATTTGAAGACGTAGTTGCAGAATACGAAAATTATGAGGACGGCAAGCAAGCCGAGAATAATCTGAACGGTTGTGGCATCACGGTCGCTGATGCACTCTTCATCTATAATCTTGAGGCGCAACATCACGAGCAGAAGAATGCCGTTGATTATGTTCCATAATGGAAAGATAAGCTGCCAGTTGTGGACATTGTTGCTTTTTATCACATACCATCCGGATATAATGCCTGTGCCGGCGTTTACCGCCACTGCGAAGAACAGCATAACCGTCTTCTCGAATCTGGTTTTTTGCCTTGTAGTGAAAACGTGGTATATACTGAGGACTATGCCTCCCAGAAGAATCACAGATAGGAGATACAGTCGGGGGTCATTAATTGCTATTATCCTCTTATGTAATTGCTCTCGCATTGTGGCATTGGTGGCACTTAGCAGGATGAACGTCGCCGACATCAGAAACAGCGATAGCTCATCGTATGTGGGAATAAGCCATCCGGGTCTTTCTCCGTAGAGATTAACTATTTCATCGGATAAACCCTGTATTTTTCCTGAAACGTTCAATACAGCGAATGTCTCCCTTACTTGCTGTAACTGCTCCGGAGTGTCGGCGTTGATTGCGGGCCTATTTTTAGTTGTTCGGGGGACGACCACCAGATGATTGCACTTTGGGCATTTGCCTTTCTTGTTGGCCCCATCGTCAGGGGCCAATATTTTCTGTCCGCAATAGATGCACTTAAATCGTATCACGACTTAACCTCGTCTCCCGTTGTTGCCATTCCCGCTTACGCGGGAATCCAGCCGTTCAAAAATTTTATGGACTCCTGCTTACGCAGGAGTGACAATCATCGTGTGTTCAGTAGTCCACAAACACAATATCTTCCGGTATCGCCACGACGTCCCGTCGTTTGGAGCCAAGAAGCCTGCGTATTTCGGTGGAGTGTTTGCCGGCCAGCGATTCCAATTCGGCGCTGCTGAAATTCGTTACCGCCTTTGCCTTGTCATTGAGCCAAACGACCTCGCCCGCCTCAAACGACCCCTCAATTGATTTTATTCCGCTCGGCAGCAAGCTCTTGCGGTTCCTGACAGCTTTCATTGCGCCTTCGTCGATATTTATTACGCCAGCAGTATCGCTATTTAGTATCCATCTTGTGCGGTTGCTTAATTTTCTTTTAGGCATAAAGACTGTGCCGATTTCCTCGCCGCGGATAATTCGTCCGATGACATTTTTTAATCGGCCGTTTGCCAACACTATCCGGCAGCCGGCATTGGAGGCAATCTTCGCCGCCTCTATTTTGCTCTTCATCCCGCCAACCGCATACGTGCTGCCTTTTGCGCCGGCACTTTTCAACAAGGCCCCGGTTATTTCATAAACAACCGGTTTTGGCTTTGCGTTCTTGAATTTACGCGGGTCTTTATCGTAAAGGGCGTCAATGTCGCTTAGCATAATAAGTAAATCGGCGTCGATTTTACTGGCTACGAAGGCGCTTAGTTTGTCGTTATCGCCGAAAGCGGTTCCGATTTCCTCAGTTGATATGCTGTCATTTTCATTCAGCACAGGCACAACACCGAGTTTCAAAAGCGTCTCAATCGAGTTTCGCAGGTTCAAGTAAGTCTTGCGGTTATTCAGCACCTCCGCCGTCAATAGCACCTGAGCAACCGTAACGCCGAACCGTTTAAACGCCTTTCGGTATTCAGCCATAAGCAACGGTTGACCTATCGCCGCGCAGGCCTGCCGCATTCTTATATCTTTCGGCCTTTCACCGAGTGACAGTTGTCCAGCTCCCATCCCAATCGCGCCGGAAGTGATAATTACCACCTGTTTATCCATCTTCAGCAGCGCATCGACCTGCTCGGCGACCTGTCCGACATAATCGGCGTCGATGCCGGTGTTTTTGGTCAGGGTATTCGTGCCTATTTTTATAACAACCCGTTTTGCCTTTTCGGGATTCCTCATGCACAGCATAATATAACATTATTTCGCGCTGTTCAATAGCATTTTAGAAACACGATATACGCGCTTGACCCTGTATTTGACAGTGCTATATTGTTAGCATCTGCGATTTCTATTATTGAATTCGAAAGAGACTATAACGTGCAAACCGGTTTCGAGAAAAAATCAGCAAAGGAAATCATTGGGACAATTTAAAAAACGATTTGTATTTAATAAGGGAGTAAGGTAAATGAAATCACGGGTGATCTTAATTTCAATTATGCTCGCCTTTATTTTTTCTGTTGCCATTGCAGAGGAGACTATGCAAACAACACCCCCACAAGGATCTGAGGGGACAATTATCTATCGTGATTTGCCTTACGTTACCGGCGGGCACGAGCGGCAAAAGCTGGATTTATATCTTCCGAAAACAAAAGGAAAGGTGCCGCTTATAATCAGGATTCATGGCGGCGCCTGGCTTGCGGGCAGTAAGGAGAGTGAAGGGCCGGAGGATTATATAAGTAACGGCTACGCGGTGGCGAGCATTAATTATCGCTTGAGCCAGCATGCGATATTTCCTGCTCAGATTCAGGATTGCAAGGCTGCCGTCCGCTTCCTGCGTGCCAATGCTCAAAAGTATAACCTGGACCCGAACCGCTTCGGCGTCTGGGGACCATCGGCAGGAGGGCATCTGGCTGCACTGCTTGGCACAACCGGTGATATAAACGAATTTGACGTCGGAGAGAACCTTTCGGTATCCAGCAGGGTACAGGCGGTTGTGGATTATTTTGGTCCGACCGACTTTCTTCAAATGGAAGAGCATCGCCTGCCTGATGGTATGCATCATAACACGCCCGATTCGCCCGAGTCTAGGTTAATCGGCGGCAACATTCAGGACAATCGCGAAAAAGTTGCCAAGGCTAATCCGATTACTTATGTTACCAGAGATGATGCGCCTTTTCTTATTATTCACGGAGATATGGACCCGCTTGTGCCGTACCATCAAAGCGAGCTTCTTGAAGCTGCGCTGAAAAAAGCTGGTGTTCCGGTCTTATTTTACATCGTCAAAGGTGCCGGACATGGCAGATTCACGGACCCGAATGTACCGAGATTAACCAAAGAGTTCTTCGAAAAACACCTGAAGACTAAACAGTAGATTCAGGCGAAAGCAAAATTTAGTGAGGGGCTAAAGCCCATCCTACTACATCCTTTTGTGTGTGAATTTCTTTTTGCCTTCGGCGTAGTCGGCGACGATTTGGCCGGAGCCATAAAGTTTCCATTTGTAAATCACCAGTCCTTCCAGTCCGACTGGGCCGCGGGCGTGAATCTTCGTTGTGCTGATGCCGATTTCTGCGCCGAGGCCATAGCGGTAGCCGTCGCTGAATCTTGTGCTGGTGTTCCAGAACACATTTGCCGAATCTACCAAATTCAAGAATCTTTCAGCAGTTGCTTTATTCCCGGTGACAATCGTGTCCGTATGATGTGAGCTGTAGTAGTTTATATGCTCGATTGCCTCATCGACGCCATCAACAACTTTTATCGAGATAATGAAATCGAGATACTCCGTTGACCAGTCCTGCTCGGTTGCTGGGGTTACTTTTATTATCGAAGCTGTTTTTTCACAGCCCCGCAGCTCAACACCTTTTTCCTCTAAAGCAGTTTTTATTTTTGGGAGAAACTCTTTAACAATCTTACCATCGACCAGCAGAGTTTCAGCAGCATTGCAGGCAGCCACGTACTGACACTTGGAATCAGTGGTGATTTTTACAGCCATATCCAAATCAGCGTTGCCATCAACATAAACGTTGCATATTCCTTCAGCGTGGCCGAGAACAGGGATGTTAGTATTATCCATTATATAGCGGACAAATTCGTTCGACCCGCGAGGTATAATCAGGTCGATATCCTCATCCATTTTTAGCATCTCGGTTACATCCTGTCGGGTCTCCAAAAGTTGAATCCAGCCGGCAGGTATTTCTGTTGCGGCTTCAGCAATTACTTTCGCCAGTATCTTGTTTGTATTGGCTGCTTCGGAGCCGCCTTTTAGCAGGACGGCGTTGCCGCTTTTCAAACAAAGCGTAGATATTTGCACAAGCGCATCGGGCCGGGATTCAAAAATAATTCCGATGACCCCAATTGGACAACTGACTTTGTAGAGTTCCAGCCCATTGTCAAGCTCGGTGGCTGAGATCGTCTTGCCGACAGGGTCATCGAGCTTAATTAGACTCTCAATTCCAGCTACAACGTCGGCGATTTTATTTTCATCGAACTTCAACCGTTTCAGCAGGGGGGTGGGGAGTTTATTCTTTTCGGCGTCAGTTAAGTCTTTTTTGTTGGCGGGGATGATTTTGTCGGCATTTTGCTTTAGGGCCGTGGCAATATCAGCCAAAGCATTGTTTTTTGCATCGGTTTTGACTGCTCCCAGTAGGATTGAGGCCTTCTTGGCTTGTTTAGCTATATCTGCTATACTCATAAGATTGGTTGACTAACGGTTCTTGATTCTTTAAAATTTATGAACGGATATTAAATAATAAATAGAAAATAGTAAATAGTAAATTACATGCGGGTGTAGCTTAGTGGTAAAGCTCCAGCCTTCCAAGCTGGTTACGAGGGTCCGATTCCCTTCACCCGCTTTGTTGCTTATGGGATTCACCGCAGAGCACGCTGAGAGCGCAGAGAAAAATATAAAATAAATTCTGCGAGCTTTGCGGCCTCTGCGGTAAAAATTGACACTAAAAGCAAGTCAAGCCAAATCAACGACTTAAAGCACATATGAACTATAAAGCACACGTCCTATAATAATAAAATTTTGTAAAAATTTTGAAAAAAAAGATTTTACGTGTTGACAAAGTGGTAAGAAGTGGTAGGATTTCCCATTGTTGGTTTTTTAAGTGGGATAAATGCCATGCTTTTGTTAACAGGCGAATATGAGCACGTAATCGACGACAAGAGTAGAGTGCTTGTCTCGAACAAGCTGCGGAATCAGATAGACGCTGATGAGCACGGCAGTAATTTCTATATTGTCCTCGGAGCCAACGGCATACTTTGTTTATATCCCGAAAAGTATTTCGAGCGGATTGCCCTTGCTATCGCGCCCGGTACTACCGCACCGGATGAAACTGTGGCGTTCGAGCGAATGAGCTTTGCCTTGACTGAAAAGGTGGAGCTTGATAAGCAGGGACGCCTGCTTTTGAACGAAAGACTGAGAAAAAGGGCAGGCCTGAAAGACCAGGTTACGCTCATCGGTGTCAGAGACCATATCGAACTGTGGAACAGCGAAAACTGGGAGCAGTATCTTGCAGACAATATGGCTCAATATCAGAAACAGATGTCGCAGGCAAGGCAGGTTGTCTTGCAGAAAGAAAGCAGAGAACTTTGATTCTGAGGTGGAGGCAAAAATGATTGGAATGGATTTGAATCATTGTCAGATTGTGGGAAAGGGGCTTGCAGGGGAGCGGGCGGTTGACGAACAAACCCTTGCCTCGCTGGAAATTCTTACCGAGCGTCTGGAACGGCTGAAGAAGCTCGATAAGGCATTTTCCTGCATTGAATTTTCTTCCGCCGTTGAAAAGCTTAAGAGCCGCAGAAACACCGTGGCCGTAGGCTGAAATCAACGTATAGTGTTTAGAAAGATAAAGCTAAACATTATGCACTATATATGGGTACCAGACCCTATATTAGGGTTACTGATTTAGAAGTGAATAGTTCGGTGGTAGAACATATTCCGGTTCTGGCAGAAAAGTTAGCCGAGCGGATAAGCTTACCCACGGATGGAGTGATGGTCGATGCGACCGTAGGACAAGGAGGTCATAGTCTTCTGTTCGGCTCTAAGTTGGGCCCTGAGGGAGTTCTCATTGGCCTGGATGTCGATAAAGAAGCTATCCGAAGGGCCCATTTTAAATTAAAGAACCTTCTTTGCAGGGTTATTTTGATTCGGGCCAATTTTTCCCAAATCAGCGAGCAGCTTTCCAAGCGGGGTATAGAAGAGGTCGATTTTATATTGGCTGATTTGGGTTTCTGCTCGGCGCAACTGGCTGACGTCAAGATGGGGCTAAGTTTCCAGATAGATTCACCCCTTGATATGAGAATTGACGAAAGATTAAAGACTACTGCTGCCGATATAATTAATAAAACAGATGAAAAATCCCTGGCCGATTTGATTTACAAGTTTGGTCAGGACAGAGCCTCAAGGCGGATTGCACGGTTTATCGTCAAGGGCCGTCAGGGTCGGCCGATAACCACAACCGGCCAGCTGGCATCGATAGTTTGCAAAGCGCTTCAAAGGCCGGCGGGGAAAAGAAAGAGCAGAATACATCCGGCGACCAGAACCTTTCAGGCACTGCGAATCGCGGTCAACGATGAGATGGGAAACCTGGAAAAGCTGCTTGAGTCGGCGCCGGGGCTGCTAAAGAAAAAAGGACAGATAGCGGTCATTAGCTTTCATAGTCTGGAAGACAGATTAGTTAAAAATAATTTTAGGCAGAATAAAAAGGAAAATATTTACTGCGATTTCATAAAAAAGCCGATTGTGCCGTCGCGACAGGAAATCGCAGGAAATCGGCGAGCAAGAAGCGCAAAGTTAAGAATTGCTCAAAAGTCGTAAGTTACTAAAGAAAGAAAAAGGAGTTTCGTTATGGCTTCCGACGCTAAGATAGGGTTGCTATTAGGTTTGGTCTTTATATTTATAATCGCACTTGTAATTAATGGGCTGCCGAGCTTTTACGAAAGTGGAAATAACAATGAGCTGACTGGCAAAATGGTCCATTCGCAGAATAATCCGCCGGCTATAGCAGCCAAAGAGCGTCGTGAGGTTATCAATCCGAGACAAGTAACTGAAAAGGAGTCCACGCAGGCTGAGCTGCCTTGTACAGCCAATCAGGGTATGCGACCCGCAGCGGCAGCTGTCTCGGTTACAAAAGAGACCGCGGCGGTAGAAGCAATTGCTGCTGCTGCACAGGCGGTGGCGGCAAAAGATGAGGGTCAAAAGACCGAGTCGGATGAAGCAATTCTTTCAAAAATCTATGTCGTCAATGAAGGCGATACTCTTGCTGTTATAGCCAAGAAATTTTATGGCCCCAAGGAAGGTAACAAAAAAGTAAACATCGCCAGGATATTTGAAGCCAATCGCAAGATATTGGAATCGCCCGATGAAATCAGTATCGGGCAAAAGCTTGTCATACCACTGCTGTTAGCTTCGGCGCCGGATAAAGGCAAAATTGTGAGCGTCCTTTCAGGAACGGAGTTTACGAAGGTCAAATCTATCGGCAGGAGACATCTTTTGGCTAACGGCCGCCGGGCGGAGCAAAACAGCAATTACGTAGTGCGGGAAGGCGATAGCTTATGGCAGATTGCTGCCGAGCAGCTCGGGAATGGAAGTCGCTACAGCGAAATAGCGGAACTAAACGCTGGTATTTTGGACAGCGAGGATAATCTTTCCGTTGGGATGCGTTTGAAAATGCCGGCTCGATAAAGCACGTCGAATGATTGTTGAATTATCAGTTATTAATTGTCAATAACGTTGTATGAGCTCCTGGTTTCGTTTTGTTTTTGTTGTTTTTTGTTTTACGGGTGTCTTAATTCTTACCATTTATCTCCGTAACGCCGACAATCGCACTTTCTATAAGCTTTATACGTACACAGCCGAGCAAAATCGGCTAAAACAACAGCTTTGGCAGAAACAATTGCGGCTGGAATATTTAATAAATCCTGCCGCCGTCTCGCGCCGTCTTGACGGTCGTAAAACAGGCCATTAAAAAGTTGAAAAGCGTCCGAATCATTATTTTCTTTTTTGTTGTTCTGATTGTGGCATTTTTGTCACTGGCGGGGCGGTGCTTTTATCTGCAGTTTTTTAAAAGCGACGAATATATTGCCGCCTGTGCCAGGCAGCAGCAGGGTCGCATAATCCAAATGCCTCAACGCGGCGTGATTCTCGATTGTCGGGGCAGGGTGCTTGCCGCAAGCAACAGGATTCAGACCATTTTCGCCGAGCCGAGAGTTATAAAAGACCCCAAAGATACCTCCACCAGACTTGCCCCGATACTGGATATGGGCGCACACGAAATCTGTAAGCTTATCACCGACAGTAAAAATCCGGGCTTTGCGAAAATCAGAGTAGGCGCCGACGCAGACCAGTGCAGTGCAGCGGCTAAAATTTATGGCATCGGCGTTCAGTCGGGTTGGCGGAGGCATTATCCGGTCGGCTCGCTGGCCGCACATATCGTTGGTTTTACAAGTGCCGACAACCGCGGGTTAGGGGGCATTGAGTTACAATACGACAAAGAGCTTGGTGGTTCGTCGGGACAGGACATTTTTCTTGCCGATGCGTTTCGTCGGCCGGTTCGGCTGAAACAGCAGAAAGGCGTCGTCACCGACGGTGTCGGCATTATTTTGACCCTTGATGCCACCATCCAGCAGTTTGCACGGGCCGAACTTATGAAGCAATACCGCAGCTACCAGGCCGAATCGGCTGTGGCGATTGTGGCTGATGCCAAAACAGGGGCGATTTTAGCACTTGTTTCGCTGCCTGATTTTGACCCTAATAACATTCGGTCAGCCGACATCGACCATTTCCGAAATCGAGCGATAACCGACCAGTTTGAGCCCGGTAGTATCGTAAAGCCGATTATTGCTGCAATTGCAGTCGATGGCGGTGTTGTTGGGCAGAATGAAAAAATATACTGCGAACGAGGGCATTATCGCGGCAAAGGCTTCGGCAAAATTGGCGAATTAGGCAGCCACGCGTTTGCTGACCTGACAGTGGGCGAGATTCTGACTTTTTCCAGCAACATAGGAATGGCCAAAATCGGACAAAGACTCGGTAAAAACAGGCTCTACAGCGGGCTGAAACGTTTCGGCTTCGGCAAAGAAACAGGCATCGAGCTGCCGGGTGAGGCGGAGGGATACTTGCCGCCGCTGCGGAAATGGACTGGATATAGCGTAACTCGAATACCTTTCGGGCAGGAGGTTTCTGTAACTGCAATTCAGCTTGTTCGGGCCTTCTGTATACTTTCAAACGGCGGACGTGCAGTTCGGCCGTTCATTGTTAGGGCAATGGTGGATAATGACGGGCAAATTATTGAGCTGAAACAGCCGGAGCCATCCGCTGGGTTTGTTATAAGTGAGAAAGTTGCCAAATGGATTGTTACCGATGCCATGGTCGATGTGGTTAATGAAGGGACAGGCAAAAGAGCTAAACTGGAAAAGTGGCAGGTATTCGGCAAGACAGGAACCGCTAACATCGCCTACAGCCGCCAGCGGGGATATTCGCAGACTGATTATGTTGCTTCCTTCATAGGCGGTGCGCCGGCCGAGGACCCGAAAGTGCTCGTTTTGGTTTCGGTTCGAAAGCCGGATATTACTCTCGGCAAAGGTTATACTGGCGGCCCCGTCGCCTCGCCAGCCGTCGGCGCAATACTCGAAAAAACCCTCACCTACCTCGAAAAGCATCCGCTCTAATGCGAAACCGGGCCGATATACCCGGCTTCGATGCAGAACTGGATAATGTTACGCGCCAGAGGCGCGGCATCGCTTGAGCCGTGCTGGCCGCCTTCGACAACGACCGCAATTGCTAATTTCCTCGCCTTTGCATCTTCGGCGAAGCCTGCGAACAAGGCGTGCTCCGGCGCTTCTGTTGAGCCGGTCTTGCCATAAACCTTGACGGCCTGCCCGTCAAAGCCAGTATAAGCAAACTGATTGTAAGCTGTTCCTCCCGGCTCATTGACCACGGCATGCATCCCGTCATAAATGACCTTTAAGGTTTCTGCTGAAATTCCGAGATTAATTTCATCTGAATTTCGAATTTCCTTGAGAAGTCTCGGCGGCTTGAATATTCCGCCGCGGGCGATAGCTGCCATTGCATTTGCCGCCTGCAGGGGGGAGCATCGCAGATTTCCCTGACCCATGCCGAAGTATCTCATTTCACTTTTTGCAATCGGCGGCAACTCCTCGAAAGCCGGGTTGGCGCCTTGAGCCGGAGTTGTCGATATTTGGCCTGATACCTGCCTTAAATCTCGCCCTTGTTCGTCATCTGTCTGCGCGAGAGGTGAAACACGACCGTAGCCGAATGTCGACAGCCATTGTTGTAAGACCTGCGGCTCAATTCTGTCTGCGAGCCGGGAGAAATAGATGTTGCAACTGCCTTTAATGGCGTTGCGAGCATAGTTCTGCCACTCGTCATCGTGACATCTGTGATGTCTTTTATACAGCAAGCAGTTCGGCCATCCTCTCGGTGCCTCATGGGCGGGGCAGTGTATAACCTCGTATGCGGTGATTTTGCCGGATTCGAGACCGGCTATGAGAATCAGGGGTTTCACTACCGAGCCGGGCGGGTACTGCTTATTTATCGCCCGGTTTCGCAACGGCTCGTTAGGGTCATTGGCGACGTCGGCGTAGTCTCTCCTGATGTAGTTCAGGTCGAAAACAGGGATTGAAACAAGTGCAAGAATATCTCCACTTGCAACATCAATTACAACTGCTGCCATCGGCGCCTGGCAATTCGGATTGTGCTTGCAGTCAGTTAGATATTCCTCTATTCTCTGCTGAAGTTCTATGTCTAATGTTAGAGAAATATCCTTGCCGAGCTGCGCTTTGGTTTCGTCTATCAGCTCACGGTCTATGTCATAGATGATTTTACCGCGTTTGCCGCGGAGAATGGTTTCGCAGGCATACTCAACGCCGTCCTCTCGTCCGCAAACTTCACCCTCCAGATATCTTGATAGTTTATCGTCTGCGAATAGTTCTCTATCAGCTTGCTGTGTCGCCGGGCCGACCCATCCTATTGTTTGGGCAGCAGCCGAGCCGAATGGGTAGAACCGCTGCGGCTTTGCCAGAATTTGAACGCCGTCAATATCTGAAAACTCCAGTTGCGCGGTAAAGATATCGTCGTTGGTTTTTAACTCCACTAACGGCCAGCTCTTATGCATCTCGGCAATATCAACTTTGTTGATAAGTCGAAGCCGCTTGACCGAGTTTGGCTCCTTTTTTTCAAAATCGGCTGTCGCAACATAATCCGGAATGCTGATTATGTCTTTAAAGTTGCCGAAAACTTCCGAGTTTGGAAAATTATCCCGCCAGGCCTGAAACGTGCGCCGCATCCAGATAAAGTCATTTATTTTTTGTATTTTAGTTTCCACTTCTGCTGGTTTGATTCCTCCGAGCCGGGCGCATTTGCTGATTATTCGGTTCAAATTTGCCAGACCGTCGTCCATCTTTTTTTGTGCTTCGGCTGTCGAGGCGCCGGTGTTATCTTTGTCGGCGGCCTTTAGGAGGCTGCCTTGTCTGACACGGTCATCCATAAAATGGGAGAGACCGTAATTTATATACAGTTGAAATTGTGGCTCGTCGACGGCTAATACTTTGCCGTTTCTGTCGAGTATTTTGCCTCTGATTGTCTTGAGTTGCCGGCTGTGGCTTTTTTGGAGCTTTAGTTTTGTGATTTTGCCCCGATAAAACGAGTTGGACAGCAGCTGCATTTGTGCCAGCCGCAGCAGGAAGACAAACAAAAAAAACGTGAGTAAGATTGCAAAGATTTTAATTCGCTTATGGTACATCGTATTTTGTATCTTGCATTTCGTATCTCGTATCTTATTCGAGATACGCTTCACATGGTTCACCAGATACGAATTTAATGCTGTCAGGAACGATGTGTCTTTATACGCATCCACCACGCTGTTGGCAAGAACAAAAACGGCCCCACAACGCTTGAATATACAGATGTCCAGAAAAGAACTGTATATGCATTAGCCGTTGTTGGCTGGTTCCTAAGAAGCGTTAAAAAATGAACCATCACCCCGGTCAGGAGACTACTGATAAATATCACAAGTGACTGATAAGGCATTTTTTTAATAATGATAACGCCGTGTAGGTACGACAGCAGCGTGCCGAAAAGACCAAAGCTGATTATTTGTGGCCCCATTGCAGAACCAATAATATCAGCAGCGAAACCTATTGTGAAGGATGTTATGATTGCCTCCCGCTGATTGCAGTAGATAGAGAAGAAAACCATAAGGATTAACAGCAAATCGGGTTTGATATTCAAACGGCTGACGGCAATTATATTGACCAGACCGGCTTGCAGCACGGTAACTAAACAGATAAGAACTGCAAACCGAAGCCATCGCATTTTATATCCTCACTAATCGCTGTTTCGCAGCATATTGCAGAATTAAACCACAGGTTACTTTGACGGATTCATTATAATCACGGCTACCTCGGCCAATTTCCGTATATCACAGGCGGGTTTGACCGTTATATCCCACAGTAGCGGATTTTCATCGGCCGTCTTACATTGGACCACTGTTCCTATAATGACGGGCGTGTCCAGCAGTCCCGGTTTTTTACAGGCATAAACATTGTCTCCGATTTTGATTTTGTGCTTTATCGAGACTAATTGGACCTTGGCTGAATTCTTGCCGTCGCCCCGGATTACTGTTTTTAATCCGCCTATCTTCACTGCTATATTGGATGTGGTTTCTGTAATCAGCTCGACCTTGGCGGTGCGCGGCGAAACATCGGATATGGTTCCGATGATACTGTTGTCGCCCAGCACAAATTGGCCTTTTTGCAGACCGTCATTTTGGCCGCGGTTAATAATAAACCCCTCAGTAGAGGCTGTAATTACCTCGGCAAGCATCAACCCAGCGCCTTCCAATGGGCGTCTGTTGCGCAGCCTCGACAGTTCTTCGACCTTTTGTCGTTCCTGGTTCAGCTCCTCTGTGAGGTTTGCAAGGTAATTTTGGAGCTGGTCGTATTTTCTGCGGCTGACGACATCTGTTGGCTGCGGTTGCGTACGTGCCGAGAGGGTAATGGTTCTGCCGATGCTTAAAGGCCAGCGGAAAATGTGAGCAAAAGCGAACTGGAATTTATTTGTCAGATTCTGTGGTCCAAGGAGAAAGATAAACCCGGCTAACATAAACCAGGTGAATAACATTCCTCTGGAAGGGGACTCCAAACGTCTTTTATTACGTTTGGGAATCCAGATTCTGGTTTGCCGCCTTGCCATATTTGTTGGTCGGTTGTTTCTCTGACCGGATGCTGCGTTGCCTACTCCGCCGGCCTTCTTCTGCCCGCCGTTCCTTAGGGACGTAAAGGCCGGAAGCTACGCTATGTAGCGCAGGTATTCTCACCCGTACTCGTTATGGTCCATCGTATCCTTCCACAATTCCAGGTTTTCCAGGTATACGCTGGTGCCGCGGGCTACACAGCTTAGCGGATCCTCGACTCTTTCAACCTTTAGGCCGGTTGCATTCGCCAGGACGGTGTCCATTCCCCGCAGCAGTGACCCGCCGCCGCAGATATGTACGCCGTTTTCTATCAAATCGGCAGCCAGTTCCGGCTCGGCCTTCTCTAATGTCGCCGTAACTGCATCTATGATTGCAGCGATGGGTTCCCGAAGTGCTTCTCGGATTTCCTCGCTTGTTACGACAATTTTTCTCGGCAGCCCTGAAATCGTGTCTCTGCCAGCTACCTCCATTGTCAATTCCTCTTCCAGCGGGGCGGCAGAGCCGATTTGTATCTTCACTTTCTCGGCTCTTGGCTCACCGATGAGCAAGTTGTAGGTTCTTTTGAGATGATTAATCACCGCTTCGTCCATATCGTCGCCGCCGACACGGATTGATTCACAGGTAGCGATGTCTGCCAGACTTATTATGGCTACTTCTGTTGTTCCGCCGCCGATATCGACAATCATTGAAGCAGTTGGGTCGGTGATTGGCAGTCCTGCTCCGATGCCTGCTGCCATTGGCTCCTTAACCAGATAGACCTTCCGGGCGCCTGCACGTTCGGCACTGTCTATGACTGCCCGGCGTTCTACTGCTGTTATTCCGCTTGGTACGGCAACCACCACTCTGGGTCTGATTAGGCCGCCTCTGCCGTGGACTTTCCTGATAAAATATCCCAGCATCGCCTCGGTGATTTCGAAATCGCTTATTACTCCGTCTTTTAGAGGTCTTATTGCGCTGATTGAACCCGGTGTTTTGCCCAGCATTTCACGCGCAACCAGACCCACTGCTTCACCGTTGTTTAGAACGATATTGGTGCCTTTGCGAACTGCTACTACGGAAGGTTCATTGAGGACGATGCCTTTGTCGCGGACACAGACCAGAGTTGTGCACGTACCGAGGTCAATGCCCATATCCATGCTAAACCAGCCTAAGATTGTATCCAGTAGCACTTTAGATTCCCTTCTTTTAGTTGACTATTTGTATATACTAAAGGCTGGATTGTCAATAGTCAATCTTGGCTACGGAATATTAAAAAATGTGCCATATTGAATGTAGCATTTGTAGGCCACTAAGCCTATAGTGGCAAAAACTGCTAAAAATGCTAAAGCGAGGATAATAGTGTAGAGATTATTGGACGTTACTGCTTTTCCACCACCGCTTTGTCCATTAGGACTCATATCTCAACCTCATATAGTATGAAGGGTTTCTTACAGATTACAAAAGAAACCTATAAATTAGTAGATACCGTATCCCCGGCGTTTGGTTGCTGCTGGACAAGTTCCAGGACGCCGACGGCTTCTTTTGTGTCTGCATCTATGATGAGGATATCGCAGAGAAACTCATTGCCGCGAGTCACATGGAATCTCATACCTTCTTTGACTCCGTCTGCTGTGCCTATAGATATGGTCGCCATAGAATTTTTCAAATCCACTGCCGTTACCAATCCCTGCAGGGCGATATCCCTTGTTTCAGCTTCAATTGTAACAGGTCGAGCTGCCTCTTCTCTCGGCGTCACCGGCACAGCGGCTGCAGCGGTTTTGCCGATAGGTTGTAAGAACCTGTCCAATTTGTTTTGTAACTCTGTTTTTTCTTCCACTATGCGTTTATTTTCTGTTTGCAGCGTTTCTATTATCGCCATCTTCTCTTCCAGCGTCTTCGTGGTTTCATCCAGCTCTTTGCGCTGACGGACTTGTTCTGTTTGAACTTTATTTAACTCCTCGAGGGTGTTTTTCAGTAACTGCCCTTGTTTATCGTTGGTTTCGTAGAAATCCTTTGTTATGCTTGTCCAGCTATTTACTTTTTGAAGCAGAGCCGCTTTTTCTCTTTCAGCATTGTCGAGGTTAGTTTGTAATTCGTCCTTTTCTGCCTTCAGTGAAGAGATTTCACTGCCCAGTTTGTTTTCCGTCTGCTTTTTTTGCTCGATGTTTTCGTTTACCTGTTTGGTCAGGTCCTCGACCTTTTTGCTTAAGCTGTCCTTATCGGTCTTCAGGTTGTCGTATTTTTGCCTGTAATTATCGGCGTTGGCAACATAAGTTACCACAATACCGCAGAGGAAAATTGAGGATAACGTCAATAAAACTATTAAAATCTTAGTGAGCGGACTCAAGATTAAACCCTTTCATTATTCTTCTTAAAATTATCTGTTGCTGCTACAGATTGTATATCGTGCTGTTATACCCTGTAGTTAAATAATTTTATGTTTAAGGTCCGAAAAAGTCAAGCTATTTTTGCATTCCCTTTTAGGAAATAGCACAAATTAGCCCACTATAGGCGGCCAAAAGGGGCAATCGGGATTAGCGCAGAAAATTAAATAGGGGGTTTTTCGGCGGTTCGGTTCTTCGTTGCGCATTGAATAACGGCTTTGGCGGCAGCAATACGGACGGATTTTGACTCGTCTTTCAAAAGCTGCGGCAAAAATTTTGTCAAATTGGCTGTGCCGATATGTCCTATCGCCAGCGCCGTCAGTGTATTAACACGTTCAAGTTCCTCCTTATCCAGCCCTGCGGTGAGATTTTTCGTAAAGACTTTGAGCACTTCGGCCTCCCCAGTCGTCTCTCCAAGCATACCAAGCTGTTCTGCTGCCATCAACCGAACCTCTAACACATCGTCGTCCAGCATAGTAATAAGAGCATTTTTTGCTTCTTCTGTCCCCAATGCCCCCATTGCCCTTATACCTGTATACTTGTCTTCACCGTGGATATTTATAAGATTCGCCCATGCCTTTGGGTATATTCGCTCATCACCAAGCATTGCTATGGCTTCTACCGCGTTAAATCTGACCTTGTCATCCGAATCGTTGTTGCGTAACACCCAGTACAGAATCTTTAGTGAGTTTCTGTCGCCGCTTTTACCAAGCAGTAAGACAGCGTTGGCCCTGACGGTTTGGTTGCTACTTGCCGCAGCTTTACGAACAAGTTCAAAACCGCTGCTGGCCCCAAGTTTGCACAAGGCGTAGTCGGCGGCAATTCTGACGTTTTCATCTTGATCTTTCAGCAATCGTTTTACCGAGCTTTTCGCAAGGGAGTATTCAAAATCGCCTATGGCCAAGGCCGCTGCAAATCTGACCGGCACAAAATCGTCTTCTAATAGCCGTTCTACTTTAGGCATAAGTTTGACTTGTCTGGTTGCTGCGATAACTTCGATGGTATTGGTCCTGATTAGCGGGTCACCGTCGCTTAAACCTTCCCGGATAATTCGTTTCGCTTCAGGCACAAGCTCGGCTATGGAGCCGCCAGCAGGAAGATATGTCGCCTGTAAGGATTTATTGCAGCCTGGAATAAACACTGCGAAGGTTGTAACTGCGAAAGCGGTAAGTGTTCTTGTGATTTTCATCCTTTTGCCTTTCTACGAATCTTGTTTTTTTGGCCCTTTTCTAAAGATAAATCGTCCCAAAGGAGGTATTATTATTAGCCAAACAAGGCAGATTGCACAACAAAAATCCAGCCATTGCCCATTTTTGCTAAAAAAGGTGGTCCTTTTATCTATTGGCACTCTATCGACAAACCACCCGGCGGAACCCATCCTCGCCATCGCCCGATGCGGCAAAGTCCCTGCGATATACCCATTTTGTATATGCCCGAGAGTATCGATTAGGCAGCTTACCCCAGTATTGACGCTCCGCACCACCGCGAGTCTGTTCTCAACCGCCCTGAACACGCAAATGGCTGCGTGCTGGTTCAATTCGGTGCTTGGAGAAACTTTATCGTTTGCAAATCGCACGAACCACCCGTCGTTGCTTATATTGACAAGCCAGTCGATGCTCTTTCCGCCTTTTTCAGTTGCAAATCTCCTCGCAATCGCAGGCACCGTATCCTCATAACAAATCATCACGCTGAATTTATAAACCCGTCCATCCTTGCCCGTCATTTCGAAAACGGTATATTCACTCCCTGCGTCCAGCGTATAATCGTAGTCGTATGGCGTAAATTTCATCAGCAGGTCAAAAAGCGGCGGAAAACTTTTCCTGAACGGCACATACTCCCCGAAGGCGACTAAATGAATCTTGCTGTATTGTTCCTTTGCTCGGCTGCCGTCGGGTTTATACAGGAACGCTGAATTATATCTTTTAGCTAAATAAATTGTCCTGTCTTCCAGGATTTCCGGCACGCCCCCGTATGCTCCTGCAAGCACAAATGCGGCATTTTTCGAATGTTCACAAAGAATCTCGTCGAAAAGCCTGTTGCTTTCCGAAGGGGCTAACAGCCTCAGAAATCTTGGGTCTAATATCGCTTGCACCATCGTCTCAGGCCAGACCACCAGTTCCGCACCGGCTTTGATGCTTGCGGTACTACTTTTCAGCAGATCATCAAGTATTGCCTCTCGTGACTGGTGCAATTTCTTGACGAATTGCGGAACATTTGTTTGCACTGACGCAACCAGCGGCCCGGCCTTGATATAGTTGTCTGCTTCATTTATCCTGTATCGCCCATAAACGACAGTAGCGACCAATGCGCCGCACACTAAACCGACTTTTAGGAGATAGCCCATTTTGAAAATCTTTTCCTCTTTGGCCGCTATTATCAATTCCGCAGCCAGTCCATTGACCATTGCTACCAGAAACGAGACACCTGCTGCGCCGAATATGTCCGCTATTTGAATGAGTGTGATATTGGCGTATTGGCTGTGTGCCAAAAACCGCCAGAAGAATCCGCCCAAAAAAAGCCCCTGCAGACGCTCCGCACCAACGACCAAAACCGGAACTGCCAGAACCAGCGGTATCCTTTTTGTTCGGCAGTATCGCACGCAAACCGCTAAAATCGGCCATAGCAGCGCTGTGTACATACAAAATGCAATCCACCCTGCCGGCGTTACCGGGAGCATCCAGTATAGGTTCCCAAGCCAGTAACAAAGTGAAACTATATAAGACGTGAGAAATAATGTCTTGATTTTTACCTTCGGTGAGCACGCCAAAATAAAGGGTACCATCGACACCCAGGCCAGAGCAGACCAGCTAATCGGCGTCTGTATCACAGTCAGCATCGCCGCACTGCCGACAAACGCCAGCAGAACCAGCAAAAATTTTTTCATCCCTGCATTTTTCAATCGGCCGAATCCCTTAGAACCGTTGCTATCTCTTCTGTTTTATATCGCTTACCGTTATTCATCCTTACGGAAAATTGATTTGTAAATAGAACCAGAAGATTTTTGTCGTTGGCAATTTCTCTAATGGGTATTTCCGTTTCACTGACAAGCCGCTTTAGCTCGGTTGTCTCCGAAGGTTTCAGAGACCCATTCCCGCTATGCTGCTTTTCTAATTGGGCTAAACGTTTTTTGGCGTTTTCGACATACTTTTTGGATATTTCCACGCCGACGTAGTTTCTGCCCAACTTTTTCGCCGCTGCTAAGGTGGTTCCCGAACCGCTGAATGGGTCAAGCACACAATCACCGCCGTTACTGCTTACCGCTATAATTCTTTTCAATAAATTCTCCGGCATCTGGCAGGGGTGCCACTCCTCCCGTTCCTTGAATGTCCCGCACACGCGCGAAAACTCCACCCAGACATCGTCCGGCATTTTGCCTTTCGGATTGGCCCGCCTATCGTTATAAATTAGCTGCCGGTCCGAAGGGACCCGAACAGCGTGCTCATTAAAGGTAAAATTCTTCTTGTCGTTCACGAAGTAAAAAATATGGGTGTGCGCACGGGCGAATTTCTTTTTCGTTTGCTGGCCAAACGTGTAATGCCATATTATCCAGTTCCGCATAAAAAGCCCTAAGCCGTCTGCTATTGTCTTTACGTTCGCTGCATACTCATCGCCGATAGCTATGTAAAACGAGCCGGTAGGCTTTAGGACCTTTTTGCATACCCCCATCCACTCTTTTGTCCAGGCGATGTAATTTTTGCTTTTGACCTTGTCGTAGTATTTGTCGTATTTGTATCCGATATTAAAAGGCGGGTCCGCAAATATCAAATCAGCGAACGGCTCGCTAGTCTTACCGAGTATCTCTATACAATCCCCGCAGATTATTTTATTAATTAGTGCGTCCATTCTCCCCTATTTTAGCGCACCTTCTAAGGATTGCAAGTTTATAAGCCTTTGGCTTACAGGATTTGTTTTATGATTGGTTAGCTTTTATTTGCCTTGTCTAACTACTAAATTCCGAAAAATATCTATTGCAAAAGTTTTTCTCCTCTTGTATAATTGGTTATATGAGGCAAACTCGTACAATTCGTTCTCCGCAAAAGGCCATTCTGTGCCTTAGCGCCCTCCTTTTGCGCCGCAAGGCGCAATAACCCCATAACAGCCAAAATCTATATTATTTGTATCCAAGCGTTTTTTGATAAATTCGTAGCAATTTAACCCTGTTTGGGGTAAATTTGTCCCGGACAGCAGCAGTTTTTGGAGAAAACAAATGGCTAAAGAAAAAATCATAATTTTCGATACCACCTTACGTGACGGCGAGCAGGCGCCGGGCGCTTCTCTAACAATATCTGAAAAGCTCGAAATCGCCCAGCAATTAGCGATTTTGGGCGTCGATGTAATCGAAGCCGGCTTTCCGGTCTCCTCGCCGGTGCAGTTCGAGGCCACCAGACTCGTGGCTGAACAGGTAACCGGGCCGACCGTAGCAGGCCTGGCCCGTGCAGACGAAAAAGATATCGAAGCCGCCGGTAAAGCCATCGCCCCGGCCAAGAAGCGGCGCATACACACGTTTATTGCAACCTCGCCAATTCATATGAAGTATAAGCTGAATAAGACACCTGCCGAGGTTTTGAAACTGGCTGTCGAGGCCGTCAGGTTCGCAAAGACCTTTACCGACGATGTCGAATTCTCGCCGGAAGATGCCTGCCGAAGCGAAATGTCGTTTTTGATTGAGGTCTTGACCGCCGCAATAGAGGCCGGTGCGACAACATTAAATATACCTGATACTGTCGGCTACATCCTGCCGTATGAGTATGGCCGAATCATCGCCCAGCTTAAATCAGATGTTCCGGGTATAGACAAATGTATAATAAGCACCCATTGCCACAACGACCTCGGTATGGCGGTGGCAAATTCAGTTACAGGCGTGCGAAACGGTGCCCGTCAGGTCGAATGTTCTGTCAACGGCCTCGGTGAGCGGGCCGGAAACGCTGCGCTCGAAGAAGTTGTAATGGCGATACATACAAGGCCGGATTTCTTCGGCAAAGACAGGGCTAAGCCGTTGACGACAAATATAAACACAAAACAGATTTACAAGACAAGTCAGCTTGTCTCTCGCCTTACCGGGTTCGTAGTGCAGCCGAATAAGGCGATTGTCGGAGCCAACGCCTTCGCACACGAGAGCGGTGTGCACGTTGACGGCGTGCTCAAGGAGCGAAGCACTTATGAGATTATGACGCCGGAAACAATCGGGCTTAGCGGCTCGAGGATGGTGCTGGGCCGGCATACAGGCAGGCACGGGTTTGCCGACCGATGTAAAAAGCTCGGGTATAAACTATCCAAAGACGAGCTTGAGCAGGCGTATCAGCAGTTCCTGCGGGTAGCAGACAAGAAAAAAGAGGTGTTCGATGAGGATTTGGTTGTGATTATCGATGATGAGGTGCGTGTAGTCGAACATACGTTTGAGTTGGAATATCTACGGGTACTGATAGAAACTGGGACAAGCCCGACGGCGACCGTAAAAATAAAGAGCAAAAAAGGAATACAAGAGGCGCAGGCCGAGGGCGACGGCCCCGTTGATGCCGCTTACGAAGCAATACGCAAGGCAACTGACTTCTCGCCGACGCTGGAAAGTTACTCGATTCGGGCGGTAACCAGCGGCAAAGAGGCACTCGGCGAAGCAACCGTCAGAATCAAGCAGGATGGCCGAACCTGTATAGGCAGAGGCGTCTCAACTGATATTATCGAGGCAAGCGCAAAGGCCTACGTCGATGCCATCAACAGAATAGTGGCAAGGAGAGACAGCGGCGAAGAGCCGAAAGTAAAAGTCGAACTGTAACCTGGGAACTTAGAGGCGAAATTCTATGGCTATGACTATTACCGAAAAGATTTTGGCAAAAGCGGCTGGCAAGAAGAAAGTCTCGCCGGGCGAGCTTATAGATGCCAAGCTCGATATTGTTATGTGCGTTGATGTTACTACGCCGCCGGCTCTTACTATGTTGGCTGATAAGGGAATAGATAAAGTATTCGACCCGGAAAAGATTGTTGTAACGCCCGACCATTTTCAGCCGGCCAAAGATATTAAAAGCGCTGAACTGCATAAACGGCTCGATGAGTGGGCAAGGCGCCACAACATAAAACATTACTACAAGCTCGGCAGAGCAGGTGTCTGCCATGCACTATTGCCGGAACAGGGACATATTCGGCCCGGAGAAGTTATAGTCGGGCCTGACTCGCACACGTGTACATACGGCGCCTTCGCTGCGTTCGGTACAGGTATCGGCTCGACGGACTTGGCTGCGGCGATTGCTACAGGAAAACTCTGGTTCAAAGTGCCTGCATCAATAAAATTTGTGCTCAAAGGAACGCTATCCAAAGGCGTCTACAGCAAAGACGTAATAATCGCGGTAATTACGCGAATCGGTGTCGACGGTGCGCTCTATAAGGCGATGGAGTTCACCGGCCCGGCACTGGCTGAGATGTCGATGGAGGCAAGAATGACCATAACGAATATGGCCATCGAAGCCGGTGCAAAAAACGGAATTATCGGCTTTGACGAAACTACCAAAAAATATCTCGATGAGCATCTGAAAGAAAAAACCGATTATACCGTGTATGAATCTGACAAAGACGCTGAATATGCGAGCGTGGAGGAGTTCGACTGCTCGAAATTAGAGCCGATGGTTGCTTTACCGCACCTGCCGAGTAATGGTGTGCCTATCGGCAAATGCGCCGGCAAGGCGATGGACCAGGCGTATATCGGAAGCTGCACGAACGGCAGAATCGAAGACCTGCGAATAGCAGCGAAAATACTCAAAGGAAAACAGATTGCTATTCGCACAATTGTAGTTCCAGCTACGCCTACTATCTGGAAACAGGCAAAAGATGAAGGTCTGTTTGATATATTTTATGATGCTGGCTGCGTAATCGCAGCCCCGACCTGCGGGGCGTGTCTTGGCGGCTTTATGGGCGTATTAGCCGAAGGTGAGAAGTGCGTCAGCACAACCAACCGTAACTTCGTCGGCAGAATGGGACATCCCAAGAGCGAAGTTTATTTAGCTTCGCCCGCCACCGCCGCCGCAAGTGCGGTCGAAGGAAAACTGGCTGACCCGAGAAAATATATGTGAGGAAACAATGTCAAAAGCTTATGTTTACAAACGCGACCACATAAATACGGACGAAATTATTCCGGCAAGATATTTGAACACCGACGATGGAGCCGAACTTGCGAAGCATTGTCTTGAGGATTTGGACGCCAGCTTTGTCAAAAAAGTTAAAAAAGGCGATATAATTGTTGCTGGCGAAGATTTCGGTTGCGGCTCAAGCAGAGAGCACGCCGTCTGGGCTATCCGCGCAGCAGGTGTGCAGACCGTAATTGCAAAATCCTTTGCCCGAATCTTCTATCGAAACGCCATCAATAACGGTTTCTATGTAATTGAATCGCAGGATGCACTTGATAAAATCAGCGATGGTGACGAATTGAAAATCGATTTCAAGATGGGCTTGATAAAAAATGGGACAGCCGGTATTGATATTAAGTTTAATCCGCTGCCGGACTTTGCGCTGGAAATTATCGAGGCCGGCGGCCTGTTAGATAAACTGGCCCAGAAAAACGATAAACATATTTGTGGGAGGTCATAAACAATGAGTCCAAAGCAAAATCTTGATGATATTACGCTTAATCAGCTCGAAGGCATTCAGAGAAGTATCACTAACAGACTAAAATCCCTTCAAAAGAGAGTCCGCCAAAGTGACAAAGAGACTATCCTTGAGCTGATACACCTGACGCGAGAGAATTTATACAGAAAGGCCCAGATTCTCTGCGAAGAAAGGAATTTGTACAAAGAGAAATTCCATGCTATATGCAGGATTCTGGAAAAATAAGACACTATGCAATGTTCTACCGCTGCCTGACTTTGCACTCGAAATAATCAACGCCAGCGGACTACTGAAACATATAAAGAAAATAAAAAGTTAAAAGTAAAAAGGCAAAAGTAATGTCAGACACGAGAAAAAGGGCATTAGCATATATTCGAAAAACAGTTGGAGATGTTCCAGTAAAGTTTGTTTCGGCTTCCAAGCTCTTTAAGTCGGAAGAATCCTATACCAAGAAAGAGGCTTGGTGGTTTGATTTGCCTATCAATAAAATCGAGTCAAACGTGGACAATGATTACTATCTGGCGTGCGAATCTGGAAAAGATAACTTCGTTGTATTGAAGGTATCCAACAGGTTCTTATTGGATAACCGAGACAGATTTGATACCAAGTCAAATGATATGATACGACTGCACTTGGCAGCATATCCTGAGAATTGGCTGGTTGACGAACGAGTCAAAAATGGTGTGGATTTTTCACAGTTCAAAATTAAGTGATGGATCCCCGCTTTCGCGGGAATGACAATAATACTAAGGAGATGAAACGTGGCAAAGAGTTACAAGATCGCGGTGATGCCCGGCGACGGGACCGGGCCGGAAGTAACCGCCGAAGCGGTGAAGGTATTAAAAGCCGCTGCCGACAAATTCAATTTCAAAGTCGGTTTAACCGAATTCGATTTCGGCGGCGAAAGATATAAAAGGACGGGCGAAACCCTGCCTGATAGCGCTGTTGAGGAATTTCGTAAATTCGATGCGATTTTGTTAGGTGCTATAGGTCATCCGGATGTTGCGCCAGGAATTCTCGAAAAGGGTATCCTGCTCAAAGCCCGTTTTGAGCTTGACCAATACATCAACCTGCGTCCTGTTAAGCTTTATCCGGGTGTTGAGACGCCGTTAAAAGACAAAGGCCCCGATGACGTAAACTTCGTCGTCGTCCGCGAAAATACCGGCGATATGTACACCGGCACAGGCGGCTTTACAATGAAGGGAACGCCGCAGGAGGTGGCGGTGCAGTCAGCGGTCTACAGCCGTTTTCAGGTTGACCGCTGCTTAAAATACGCATTCGAATACGCCCGCAAGTACGGCAAAAAAGCAACCGGCAGGGGCGAAAACAATACCCTCGCTCTCTGTGGAAAGACAAACGTCTTAACGTATATCTACGACCTGTGGGAGCGGGCCTTTCACGAAATGGGTCAGAAAGAATATCCGGATATTAAAAGAGAATATTACCACGTTGACGCCACCTGTATGTGGATGGTCAAAAACCCTGAATGGTTCGACGTCATCGTAACCGGCAATATGTTCGGCGACATTATCACCGACCTCGGTGCAATAGTGCAGGGTGGTATGGGCGTTGCTGCAGGCGGCAATCTCAACCCCGAAGGCGTCAGTATGTTCGAGCCAATCGGCGGCAGCGCTCCAAAATATACCGGCAAAGGCATCATTAACCCATTGGCTGCTATTTGCGCAGGACAAATGATGCTCGCCGTCCTCGGCGAAGAAAAAGCAGCAGAGACGATAGAAAAAGCTGTGATGTTCACAACCGCCAACAAGATAAAAAGTCTTCAGGCGGGGAAAATGGGTTACTCAACCAGTGAAGTCGGGGACCTTGTAGCAGAAAAAGTGGCTGAATAGAAAAATGCCTGCTAATTTGACACCGGAATATTTTAAGGCGGAGCGATGGTATCGTGAAGCCACGACCAACGAGGAGAAAATCCTCGCCATCGAGCGTATGCTGGCTGTGATGCCCAAGCACAAAGGCACCGACCACCTGAAGGCAGACCTGCGCAGAAAGCTCAGCAAGCTAAAAGAGTTGCCCACAGGCAAGGGAAAAAGCAAACAAGTTGATATATTCCATATCCAGCGAACTGGTGTAGGACAAATAGTTCTCCTGGGGACGCCGAACTGCGGCAAAAGCTCTATAGTCAGCGTACTGACCAACGCAAAAGTTAACGCTGCTGATTTTCCATTTGCAACCGCCGCACCGGTGCCTGGAATGGTGAGGTTCGAGGATGTCCAAATTCAGCTTGTTGATATGCCGCCTATCACCGCCGACTACATCGCCCCAGGCCAGGTGGGGACATATCGCAACTGTGATTTGATTGCTGTCTGTATAGACCTTGCCGCCGACGTGACCGAACAAATGCGAATCTGCATGGATTTCCTCGAATCAAAAAACCTGCTTATCGATGAGCAGACGCCCGCCACGGATGGCCTCGGCAACGTCCTCGGCAAAAAGACCTTTTGTATCTGCACAAAGTGTGATATCGCAAAATCTGGCGCACTTGAGACCCTCAGGCGGTTTTCCAAACGCCCTTTTGAATTTGTCGAAGTCTCTGTCAAAACCGGTGAAGGCCTCGACAAGCTTCCTGCCTTATTTTTCAGCTTATTAGGTATCATTCGCATTTATGCCAAACCGCCGGGCAAAAAACCAGATATGGATGAGCCGTTCACGCTGTCGGCAGGTTCTACTGTTATGGACCTGGCTACCGCCATTCACAGAGAATTGGCGGACAAACTGAAATCCGCAAGAATCTGGGGCGCTGGTGTCTATGACGGCCAGAACGTCCAGAAAAACCACATCCTCAATGACAAGGACATTATCGAATTGCATTTTGCCTGATTTTTGTTAGAATTTTATACTCTCATAGGACAATTCGAAAGTAGAAAGGAAACTTAAGATGATAAGAGCCCACTTTGTTTGCATTGGTTTTTTGATGACCGTGATGTTGACCGGCTGTCAGCAGCAGACACAGCAGGTCAATCAAGCCACAACCTCGCAAAAAATAGCCGTGACGATTGATACCGGCAAAACAGGCGAGCCGATTTCCAAATACATCTATGGTCAGTTCATCGAGCACCTTGGCAGATGTATTTACGGCGGCATCTGGGCAGAGATGCTGGAAGACCGCAAGTTCTACTATCCGATAACCGATGACTTTAATCCATGGAGTACGGCTACAGCTCCATATTGGGGGGCCGGGCCTTATCAATATCTCAACGCTTCTCCCTGGGAGGTAATAGGGCCGGCAGGTACTGTTACTATGGATTCCAACAATCCCTATGTCGGTGAACACTCGCCTGTTGTTCATTTGCCGGGTGACGGAAATGCCGCTGGAATTCGCCAATACGGACTTGCTGTAACAGAGGGTAAAAATTATATAGGCAGGATAATCCTTGCCGGTGACAGCGAGGCACTGCCAATATCGGTTCGGCTTGTTCTGAACAATTGTCAGATTCTAAGTCAGCAAATCAACAAGATAAGTCCCGAATTCCGGATATACCCTTTAGCGTTTACGGCTCCTTCATCAAGCGACAACGCAAAAATTGAAATTATCAGCAAAGGAAAAGGGAAATTCACAATTGGAACGCTTTCATTAATGCCGGCGGATAATATCAAAGGCTGGCGCAAAGATGTCGTTGCATTGTTAAAAGAGCTTAATTCTCCGGTATATCGCTGGCCGGGTGGTAATTTTGTGAGCGGCTACAACTGGCGCGATGGAATCGGCCCGCGAGACAAAAGACCTCCACGGAAAAATCCCGCCTGGAAAGGTATCGAACACAACGACGTCGGCATCCATGAGTATATGGAGTTGATGGAACTGATAAATGCAGAACCTTTTGTTTCTGTTAATACCGGCCTTGGCACCGTTGAAGAGGTCGCCGAAGAGGTTCAATATTGTAACGGTTCGACCAACACCCCCATGGGGAAATTACGCGAACAAAACGGTCATTCGGAGCCGTTCAACGTCAAATGGTGGGCTGTGGGCAACGAAATGTATGGCTCGTGGCAGTTAGGACATATGCCGCTGGAAGAATATGTAAAAAAGCATAACCGCGTCGCTGAGGTGATGTGGAATGTTGATAAGAGTATAAAACTCATAGGGGTCGGCGAGGTCGGCGAATGGAGTGAAACGATGCTCAAAGTTTGCTCGGAATATATGAACCTCATAAGTGAGCACATATACTGCAAAGAAAAATGCGACGTCGTCGAGCATTCAGAACAGTTGGCTCAGGAGATTAGACGCAAAGCAGATGCACATAGAAAATACCGACGAGAAATCGAGCAATTACACGGAAAAGATATTCGAATCGCTATGGATGAATGGAATTACTGGTATGGCGACTATATATATGGCGAATTAGGAGTTCGATATCATCTCAAGGACGCCCTTGGTGTTGCTGCTGGCCTGCACGAATATTTCAGAAACAGTGATCTGTATTTTATGGCTAATTATGCCCAGACAGTCAACGTCATCGGCTGCATCAAAACCACCAAAACCACTGCTGCATTTGAGACTACAGGCTTGGTCCTGAAACTTTACCGAAACAATTTTGGAACTTTGCCGGTCGCAGTTACTAATAATGCTGAGCCGCTCGACATAGCTGCCGCCTGGACGGAAGACCACAAAGCCCTAACGATTGCTATTGTCAATCCCACAGAGCAAGAACACCAGCTTGTGACAGACCTAAAAGGCGCGAGACTGACCGGCACAGGCAAACTCTGGCTGATTGCTAATTCGAATCCTATGGCATACAACGAACCCGGCAAGAAACCGAAGGTGATGATTGTAGAAAAGCCGGTTACGAACGTCTCGAACAAGCTGAGCGTCCCGCCGTTAAGCATCAGCCTTTACAAATTTACAACTATGAAATAGAATCTGTGTAATTTGTAGTCTATGCTTTATAAGGAAACTTGCAAATATGGAATGCAAAAAAGAAAAGAATCTCAAAAACTGTAACTGTTCGTATCCGGGCTGCAGTAAAAAAGGTATGTGCTGCGAATGTATAAGCTACCACCTCTCAAGTAAACAGCTTCCCGGCTGCTGCTTCCCCGACGATGTCGAAAAAACCTACGACCGCAGCTTCCAGGCCTTCGCAAAGGCCTGGGGTTTGTAAGTCAATCTCTGTTAATAATTCTTAATTGTCGAACTTCAAATTTCTTGCCGGTCGGTTTCCAAAGGGTGGTAAGATAGCCGGCATTCGATTCGCCACCTCGGGTTAGGGTTGTTTTCTTTGCTTCTGTAAAGCACTTTCAAGTAGTTGCTGCACGTTTGTTGCATTGGGGTCGATTTGCAGAGCTGCACGATATGATTTTATTGCTTCGGCAGTTTTACCTTCTCTTTCGAGCAGGATTCCTAAATTGCGGTGCATCTCAGCGTCATCCGGCCGAGCACTTAGCACAATCCGAAACTCTCTTATCGCTTCATCGGTTTTGCCTTCGCCGGCCAGCGCCAAGCCCAATCGGCCGTGGGTGATTATGTTGTCAGGTTCAAGCTCAAGTGCTTTTTTATAACACTCAATAGCCTCTCCAAAATTACCCTGCCCGGCCAGCGCAAACCCGAGATTGCTCAGCGCATCGCTATCTTTCGGCTCGAGTCGCAACGACTGGCGATACTCGGCGATAGCCTCATCGGCCTTTCCTTGGCCGGCCAGCGCCGTTGCCAAATTATAATGGGCTGCCGCTAAATTTGGATTCAGCTCCAAGGCTTTTTTATAATACTGAATCGACTCCTCTATCCTGCCAAGCTTATTATAGGCAGTGCCTAAGTTGTTGTATATCTCCGATGGTTCGCTTTTCAATTCCAGCGCCTTATTAAAGCACTCTATGGCTTCAGTTATTTTGCCTGCATCCTTAAGAGCGGTTCCAAGATTAGCGCGTGGACGATATTTTTGCGGCGATTTATTTACACAGTCCTGCCACAGGGTAACGGCATCGGCGTAAATGTTGTTTCTCTGATATGTCCATACGCTAAAGAGCACAGCCACAATGCAGAATGTCGTTATCTTGACCCAGGCGGGTTTTATAAATCGATAAGCCAGTACAACCACAGCCACAGATGCAAATATGGATGGAAGATAAAGCCGATGCTCGAACACAAGTTCAAGACCGAGTATCGATGACTCCATCACCAGATTGCCGAAAAACCAAAGGATGCAAAATGATAGAAGGCGCTGTCCCTTCGCCAGATAAACAGCCAGTCCGGCAAATCCAACTATGACTGCCAGGGACAACAATGTCGTCACAGGGTCAATCAAAGAATGCGAAACAGCAAAGTAATGGTCAAGATTGAGTCGGCTGGGATGTGGAAAAATCAAAAGGCTGATATAATAAATCACCACTCGAAACTGCGTTAGAAGCCGCTCGGTAATCGTAAAGTCGCGAGTGGCATACTCCCTGAATATCTTTTCCAGTGGATTTTTGCCTAAATACACTAAGCCAAGAAGGCAGAAGATAACAGATATTCCTGCAATATACCGCACATTCCTTTTCAGCCAGCCGATACTTAAGTCTTGGAAAAAGTACCATTCATACAAAAGTATGAAAACCGGCAGCGTAGCCGCTATCTCTTTGCTGCCAAGAGCCATTATCCAGGCCAGAATACAACCGGCAAACCACGCCCAGCTTCTTTTCCCTGCAAAGACGGCAAACCGGCCCTTAACATAAAGTAAAAACGACAGCATATAGAACATCACTGCCATACCGGTCATTCTCTGGACAATGTAAGTTACCGTCTGTGCCTGAACGGGGTGAACAAGCCATAGCAAAGCCGCAAAAAATGCGATTAGATTTGTGTCCTTGTATTTATCTTTCAATACAGGGCTTCGTAGGGTCCCCTTGACGAAAAGATATATAAATATCGCCGTCAGAATGTGAATGGCTATGTTGACAAGGTGGTATCCCTCGACTTCGTACTTGTGGAAATAATAATTCAGAGCAAAGCTGATATTGGCCACCGGCCGAGATGATGTATGACTGCTGAAACCTGCTGTAACAATATTCTTTAGATTCAGTTCCTTAATCCGGATATGAGGATTTTTAGATATATTCAAAAGGTCATCTAATAAAAAAGGGCACTGCAGAGTGTTCGAGTAAATTAAAACACCCCCCAAAATAAGCAAAAGCAAAAAAACAACAATGCCGCAAACCTCTCTTCCGCCCCTTTTACTGTCGGTCTTACAACTAACCTTTTCTCCCAAGACCTATTCCTCACACAGGTTTACGCCTTAAATTTTTTGTTTGTTAGCCGTTCGTAGGCCTCGATGTATTTCTGGCTTGTCTTTTTGCAAATGTCCTGCGGCAGTTCGACGCCGGGGCCGGATTTATCAAAATTTATGCTTTCTAAGTAATTGCGCACAAACTGCTTGTCGAAGCTTTCCTGGTCCCTGCCCGGCTTGTATTTGTCTGCCGGCCAAAAACGCGAAGAATCCGGCGTCAGAACCTCATCAACCAGAATAATCCTGCCGCTGCTAATCCCCCACTCAAACTTCGTATCAGCCAGGATTATGCCCCTGCTCTCGGCGTACTCGCTTGCCATTTCAAAAATCATTATGCTGTTATCGTGCACAAATTCTGCCCGCTCGGCGCCGAGAATTTCCACGCACTTTTCAAAGCTGATATTCTCGTCGTGTGTTCCCCTCTCGGCCTTGGTCGCCGGTGTAAAAACGGGTTCCGGCAGTTTCTCGCACTGACGCAGGCCAGCCGGCAGAGCCTGTCCGCAAATTGTGCTGCTTTCCTTATATTCTTTCCAGCCCGAGCCGGCCAAATACCCTCGCACAACACACTCAATCGGTAAAACTTCGACCTTTTTAACCAGCATACTACGCCCGGCCAACTGCTTCTCAAAGTCGCAAAATGGCGGCGGGAAATCACTCACTTTGTCACTAATCAAATGATGTTCAATATCATCACTGAGAAAATCAAACCAGAATTTTGAAATCTGTGTCAGGACAATTCCTTTATAAGGTATGCCGTTGGCCATAACCACATCGAAGGCGCTTATCCTGTCTGTCGCGACTATCAGCAGTTTATCGCCCAAATCGTATATGTCGCGGACCTTACCTCTCGTCGGCTCCCGCTCTGCTATATTTGTTTGTAAAACCGCCTCCATAATAATCCCTTTCTATAAATGTCTATCAATTACCACTCATTACCCGTTCTGTTCTATTCTCGAATCGACGTACTTAAATATTTTTTCCCGCACCTTGTTAATATCTTCGGTCTCCGGCAGAAAATCAAATATTTTTTCCAGAAACCTGCGCTGTTTTATCCGTTTCAGCGTCGCCGTAAAATTCACATCGTAGACCCATCCAAGCTGGCAAAGCATCATATCATTCAACGTTCGCAGCTTACTGTAATCTATCCGCTGACCACACAGAAGCCCGTCAACCACCTTGGTAGAATATACCGGTTCGTCTGGAAATTCCAACTCCAGCGTAAACTTCTCCGGATTATCTCTGTATTGTCTGCTGTATTCCATTATCACATAAAATATATCCAGCTTATCAGCGTCCCGTATCAATTTTGAAAACAGCAGACTCTCCCCTTCCAAATCAGCCGGCAGCTCTATTAGCCCGTGGTATTCAATCGCCTTTTCAATCAATTCCTTTTCTCTTTTGTCCACCTGCTCAAGTATCTTCTCTCGGCGAAGGACCTCCAATCCCAAAAGACAATGATTTACGCTTTTGAAATCGCTATATGTCCGGTGCTTGACAAACTGCTCGAAGCGTCCGACATCGTGAAGAATCGCTATCGCATCAGCTATCCGCCTTTGGTTCTCTGTTAGACCCAGCTCATCTGCCAGATACGACATCTCTTTGCAGACCTGTCGGCTGTGCTTTTCTTTCAGTTTTAAATTGGCATTTACAAGCTTATCGTTGCCATAAAAGCCGGCCACGTAATCATCAAACCATACCCTTAATTTGTTTAACTGTTCCTGCTCCATAGTCTTTTACTTTTTATTTTCTCTGTGACTTTTCTCTTTTATTTCTTCCGAGCCGCAATTATACTGATTGATGACAGAATTAAAAGCATAAGGAGAATAAGATGCCTACCGTGAAAGATGTAATCGTCAAAAAGCCTTCGGACGCCGAAGCAGCAACCTGCAAGGCCTGGCCTATCTGGAAGTGTGGCCCGAGCACTTTCCATTGGGAATATACAGAAAAAGAGACCTGTCTTATGCTCACAGGTAAGGTAACGGTATCGGATGATACGGACTCGGTAAGTTTCGGTCCCGGCGACCTTGTCGTTTTCCCTGATGGCCTGGAGTGCACGTGGCACGTAACTGAGGCAGTGACAAAACATTACAACTTCGGATGAACATTAGGCTGGAGGTGGGTAAACTGCGGCAGGAGGGATTTTGTGTTGACCGAGGGATGATTTCGGTGTAGATTAGCGTGCGAAAATATAAGCACTTCCGATATGAAAGGGGAAAAAAATGGCTGTTAAACGAATTACCGTTCAGAGTGTCGAAATAGAGGATAAGCCGGGAAGTTTGCAGAAGCTTTTAGCGAAGATAGCTTCGGCGAAGGTCGATTTGCTTTGTTTTGCGGCATTTTCTGCCGGTGGCGGTCGTGGACAAGTCTATCTGAGTGCCAAGGATCCTAAAGCTCTTGAAGCCTGCGTGCAGACGGCGGGTGTTAAGACATCGGCAGCAGCTGGCTTTATCGTCGGTGGCGAAGACAAAGTGGGAGCTGCGGAGCAGTCGCTAAAGGGCCTTGCGGATGCCGGTATTAATGGAGTAGCCGGCGCTGCGATGGTTTGCGATGGGCAATACCATATGCTGGTAGTGGTGGAAGCTGCTGATGGTGATGCTGCGGGAAAAGCGATGGGAGCATAAAGGCGTACGACAGAAGACAGACGACGGATGACAGGTAAAGGACGAAGGAAGACCCCATTAGAGTGAACGACACTCTAAACAATGGGGCAAGCGAAGGAGTAAAAATGGCGGAAGAAAAGATACAACAAAATCTGGATTGCAAAAGTGAATCGCACAACAAACACCTGTGCTACATTGTTTCCCAGGGCTTTCATCTCAGCGATGCGGAAGAGTACAATGCCCTTATAAAAGACCCGAAGTTCAAATGCCGGCATTGTGGACGCGCAGCCCATAGTGCGGATAATCTGTGTGAGCCGGTCGGATTGTAATGCCGGACGGGGGGCAACGGCGGATAATTTTGTGGTTTTTATGCAATAAATGGGGGTAGCGGTCCGTCTATATATAGATTGGCGCTTGATTTGGAGGTCGGTTTTTTACTATAATGGCGCAATGTAGGTTTATTTCGCTTCAAACCGGGGAAAGGTGGGAAAACTTGCCCAAAAAGAACAGCGGGATTGTTAAAAGGTCGATAAGAGGGAGATGGAGGCGGTATCGGCATTTGGAAGATGATTAATGGCAAATAGTTCTGGTTCAGCGACGGTAAAGATGCGTTTTTTACAGCCTAAATTTCTGGTTCCGGCAGGTGTAGCTTTATTACTGCTGGCAGTGATTGCGGTTTTGGCGTTTAATCATTCGAGGTCGAAGACTATTCTGGAAGGGGACATGCCGACCTTTGTGGTCAAGAGGGGGCCTTTGAGGATAAGCGTGACCGAATCCGGGACCATCCAGGCGCGCGAGCAAATAATTCTCAAGAGTGAAGTCGAGGGAAGGACCACGATTCTTTATTTGGTGGAGGAAGGCACGCGAGTCAAGAAAGGAGATTTGCTGGTCGAATTAGACGCGAGCTCATTGTTAGACGCAAAGATTGACCAGCAAATTCGTGTTCAGAATGCAGAGGCGTCTTTTGTAGGTGCACGAGAGAATTTAGCAGTGGTTGAAAACCAGGCGAAGAGCGATGTAGACAAGGCGACCCTATCGCTTGATTTTGCCAAGCAGGATTTGAAGAAGTATATTGAAGGTGAATATCAGAATGAGCGCAAGAAGATGGAGTCGGAGATTACGTTAGCGAAGGAAGAGCTGCAGACGGCGGAGGAAAAGCTGCAATGGTCCAAGAAACTTGCCGAGAAGGAATATATTTCGCAAACTGAACTGCAGATTGATGAGCTGTCCGCGCACAAGAACAAATTAGACCTCGAGCTGGCGGAGAACAATTTGCGTTTGTTCGAGGATTTTACTCATCCGAGGAATTTGGCGCAACTTGAAAGCGACGTTAATCAGGCAGAGATGGCTTTGGAGCGAACAGACAGGAAGGCCAAAGCGGATGTTGTCCAAGCGGAGGCGGAACTTAAGGCGAAAGAATCTGAATTCGAGAGGCAAGAGGACAAACTGAAAAAGAACGAAGAGCAGATAGCCAAGACGAAGATATACGCACCTGCTGACGGGTTGGCGATTTATGCGACCAGCGCGAAGAGCCGTGGCTGGCGCGGCAATGAGGAGCCGCTGGCCGAAGGCAGTGAGGTCCATGAACAGGAGGAGCTTATATATCTACCGACGGCGGATACGGTGAAGGCGGAAGTTAAAATCCATGAAACCAGTCTGCAAAAAGTGAAGGTGGGGCTGCCGGTAGTGGTTACGGTTGATGCGCTGCCCGGCCGGGTATTTACAGGCCATGTTGAGAAGATAGCACCTTTGCCTGATGCTCAGATGATTTGGATGAACCCTGACCTGAAGGTGTATAATACGGAAGTTTTCCTTGACGGTGAAGGCAATTATCTTCGGACAGGAATGAGCTGCAAGGCGGAAATCATTATAGAAGATTATAAAGATGTAATATATATACCCGTTCAGGCGGTGCTTCGCGTTGGAGGCGAGCCGACCGTTTATGTGCAGAGCGGCGGAGAATTCAAGCCGCGCAAAGTTAAAGTCGGACTGGACAATAACCGGATGATAAGAATCATTGAAGGCTTGCAGGTGGGTGAGGTGGTGCTTCTTACACCGCCGCTGGCCCCATCTACGGTTGAGCAAGGCACAGGCGGAGCTGTCAGCGAGACGCCTGCCGCCGAAGCGGGCACAGAGCAGAAGGCACAGCCTGTTGTTGTAGGGGACGTTACAGAACCGGAGAAGGTCGGGCAGGAAAGCCCCGAGGCAGGAGGCGGCCCGTCGCCGGAGCAGATGCAGAAGATGCGAGAGAGATTCGAGAATATGTCAGATGAGGAGAAAGCCAAGATGCGGGAGAGGTTTGAGAATATGTCCGACGAAGAAAAGGCAAAGATGCGTAAAGAACGGGGGGGAAGACGCCAGCGGCAAGCCGGGGAAAGCCAATGATACGTGCGGCGGAGTCCAATTCTGATAATGAAATAATCAAGCTGGAAAACGCCCGGAAGATTTACCAGATGGGCAGCAGTGAAGTGAGGGCACTTGCAGGTGTGACATTATCGTTCAAGCGAGGCAGTTTCTGGGCTATAATGGGGCCGAGCGGCTCGGGCAAGAGCACGATGATGAATATTCTTGGGTGCCTGGATCATTTAAGCTCAGGCCGGTATGTCCTCGAAGGTCAAGATGTAAGCACTCTTGATGATGATTCACTCAGCGAGATGCGGCTGCGGCATCTTGGTTTTATTTTCCAAAGTTTCAACCTCATACCACAATTGACGGTTCAAAGAAACATTGAGCTTCCCCTTTACTATTTAGGATGGGAGGCCGAGCGCAGCGCCGAACGCGCAAAGGAACTTGCGGAGAAAGTTGGGCTTGGGGATCGACTGGATCATCGTCCGGCAGAATTGTCGGGCGGTCAAATGCAGCGGGTGGCGATAGCAAGGGCACTTGCGAACGACCCTCAGATTATTTTTGCCGATGAGCCCACCGGCAATCTCGATACAGCAACGGGGAAAGAAATTCTTTCGCTGCTGGCTGAGCTTAATAAGCAGGGCAAAACGATAATTATGGTTACACACGAGGCGGATGTTGCGGCGTACTCAAAGCAGCGGCTCCATATGCTTGATGGTTTGGTCGAGCGTATCGAGGGGGATGACTAATGAGACAAATTAAGCTTGCCCGCAACATTCTGCTCGGTGTTGAAGACCTGCTTTTACACAAGCTGCGTTCTTTTCTTACGACGCTCGGTATAGTTTTCGGGGTCGGCAGCGTGGTGGCGATGCTGTCGGTTGGTGAAGGGGCGAGCAAAGAGGCGATGGACCAGATTCGCAAGCTTGGCAGCAATAATATAATCATCAGTTCTATTAAGTCAGTGGAGGAAGAATCGACCAGCACGACCCATTCTCATTTGGCTATTTATGGTTTGACTTACGATGACTACGCGAGGGTAACGGAAACTTTTAAGGCCATAAGACAGGCGGCGCCGGTGAAGCTGATGCGAAAGGAGGGGCGTTTGGGTGAGAGAGCGATGGATTTGCGTGTGGTAGGGACGACACCGGTCTGGTTCGAACTGGTGCAAAGGCCAATTGTGGCCGGGCGGGTGCTGTTAGCTTCCGATGATAATGAGCATGCGCCTGCGGCGGTTTTGACGGAGCACGGTGCCAGAAAACTTTTGGCTGCTGAAAACACAATTGGTCAGACTCTTAAGATAGGCGGCGACCGTTTTGAAATCGTCGGAATTGTCAAAAGCGAAAGCGGCCAGGCGGGCAACATTCAGATACCTGACCAGGAGGTGGACGTTTATATTCCCATTAATGTTGCACGTACATATTTCGGTGACATAACGGCGAGAAGAACATCAGGCACGTTCGAGCGCGAGCTTGTAGAGCTGCACCAGATGATAGTGCAGGTCGATTCGACCGATGACGTCGAACCTACCGCGAATGGAATTGAGGATATGCTAAAGCGATTCCATAAGAAGAAAGATTACCTTGTAAGCGTGCCGCTGGCTCTGCTGCGTCAGGCGGAAGCGACAAAGCGGACGTTTAATATAGTTCTTGGTTCGATAGCGGGCATCAGTCTGCTGGTGGGCGGGATAGGGATTATGAATATTATGCTGGCATCTGTAACGGAGCGGACACGAGAGATAGGGATTCGGCGAGCCATCGGCGCCAAGAGAAGACAGATTATTAGCCAGTTTTTGATAGAAACGGTTGTGCTTTCAATAATCGGGGGACTTATCGGCATCGGACTTGGGATACTGGTGCCGTTTTTGATAACGTATTTTGCCGGTATGCCGACGGTCATTACGGTGGAAAGCATTGTGCTGCCTTTAGTGATAAGTTTTGGTGTCGGGATTGTCTTCGGTTTATATCCGGCGGTGCGGGCCGCTAGAGTTGACCCCATAGTTGCACTTCGACACGAATAGAAGAACCGCTTGAAATTGGGTTTGAATTGGCTTCGTTTGGGTTCGTTTTTGAGCTTGGCCGTTCTAAGTTTTTGGTTATTAGTCATTGTATTTGCGGAGCTTACAAACATTTTTGGCATTTCAAAAATTGGGTTCGTTTTGAACGGTTAACCTTTTTAACTCTTTCATAGTTCATTATTGATAGAGAATCTCCGATGGGGTTTCCGTCTGTCTTACAAACGGCCAAACTCCACTACAAGAATAAAACCACTAAGTTGTTTCTGACCCGGGCCTGCTGGCCCCAAGACCTTGCCCTGCTGGGCGAATAAGGGCAGATACAGCTCTTCTGTAATTGGATGAACTTGCGCGAATGATGCGAAAAAGGTTCTCGATTCTCGATACTTGATTCTCGTAACTCGATGTGAGGAAAGGAGTAAAGATTTATTGAGATTTTCCGATTTTTCTGTCGGGGTACCAACGGTTTTGATTGAAGTTTAACCGCTGAGAGCGCAAAGAGCGCAGAGATTTTTAGACCGAAGTTGCTGTTTTTTCCGGAGGCCGCCCCATTAGAGTAAACGACACTCTAAACAATGGGGCAGGCAATGAGGAAACGTACAGTGTTACGCAGTCCCGTAAGGGACGCAGTAAAGTAAAGATAGCATCCGAACCGCAGGCAGCACGAGCAAAATACCATAAGGAATGCATTACAGGGGGAAGTAAGTAAAAAAGATGGCCGAACCGGAGGACACAACAGCACTCGTGGGCTAAACTAAAGCATTTGCAATTGTAAAAAAAGTCTTCGCTAATTGCTTCGGTTTTTTCGCGGTTAAAAAAATAAAAAAAGGACAAAACGGTAATAAAACGGTAACAAATACAGATATATTAGCATTTGCGTGGAAAGAATCTTGTTGCAAATGTTATTTGAAAGGAAAAAGAATATGAAGCCGATTTGTCATATCCTGTTTTTTGTGATTTTAATTTGTTCAAACGCTGAAACGGGGCTATGCGGGACGGGCGGAAATGAGAAGTCGCCGAAGTTTGAGTTCGTTACGATGGACGGCGAGAAAATCAGCTCGGGAAAACTTAAAGGGAAAATTATTGTCCTCGATTTCTGGAACACTCGCTGCAACGGCTGCATTAAGTCGATGCCGCAGATGGAGAAGTTCTATCAGAAGTATAAGGACGACAAACGGCTGGCGATATATTGCGTTAATTCGGGATGGGACCCTGTAGAGACGGCGAAGAAATTCACAGAGAGCGGGAGAAATCATTTCTGGCTTTGGTCGTGGGGCGAGAAATACGATTTGCCGTTCGCATACGATGCCGGGAGTGCGACGATGAAGCAGTTTAACCTGAATTCCAATCCTACGACAATAATCATCGATAAGGAGTTTAATATCCACGTCAAACATTCCGAATATGTCGAAGATTTCTACGGTTTTCTGAACAAGAGCGTCGAGCCATTGCTGGCTGAGAAAACCGATAAGGTTGATAAAGAGAACTGAATAAACGCAGGTGTAGGGCAGATATCTGCCTTGGTTAGCTTTAGAATTAACTCTCTTGCGCTGAGAAAAAAGAGACATTCCTCACCCTGCGGGATAGAACGCGACAGTCCCGCAGAGGATATTCCTCCAGCCTCATACAAGGGTATGAGGCTGGACATTTTTGGGATAGCGGCGCTGCGCTTGTAAAGACAAAACCCCCGGACAGGTCCGGGGGGCTAAGCGAGGCGGACATTTCTTGACATAAGGGGTTTGGTGGCATAGTATTAGGGTATGGTGAAACGAGTTGCGATACTGGGTTCGACCGGTTCGATAGGCAAAAATGCGCTGCGAGTAATTGAATCACTCGGTGGGGGGTATGAGGTTGTGGCGCTGAGTGCACACAGTCGAGTGGAACTGCTGGCTGAACAAGTCAGAAAGTATAAGCCGGGATTTGCGGCGATTACGAACACTGATTTTTTAGAACAGTTCCGCGGGCTTATTGGTGATTTGGATGTTAAGGTTTTAGCTGGGCCGGAGGGATTGGCGGAGATTGCGCAGCTTGAGGATGTTGATATAGTTCTTACGGCAGTTGTCGGGGCGGCGGGGCTGCCTGCGGTGCTTTCGGCGGCAAAGGCAGGCAAGACACTTGCTATCGCCAATAAAGAGCCGCTTGTTATCGCGGGGGAGCTGCTTACTCAGACTGTAAAGAAAAGCGGGGGTCTTATTCTGCCAGTAGATAGCGAGCATTCGGCGATTTTCCAGGCGATGCAGGCAGGGGCGCACGAGGAGGTCAGTAAAATCATATTAACGTCTTCGGGCGGGCCATTCAGGAAGATGAGGCCGGAGGAAATCGAAAATGTAACGCTTGAGCAGGCGCTTTCACATCCTGTCTGGGATATGGGGCCGAAAATCACCGTTGACTCGGCGACGATGATGAACAAGGCGCTTGAGGTCATCGAGGCGCACTGGCTTTTCGATATGCCGGTCGACAAGATAGAAGTTCTGATTCATCCGGAATCGATAGTTCATTCGCTTGTTGAGTTTGTGGACGGCTCATTGATAGCGCTGCTCGGCAGGCCGGATATGTGTCTTCCGATTCAGTATGCCTTGACATACCCGGCGCGTGTAGCTGGTATTGCAGAACACCTGCAGCTTGACGAATTAGGCAAACTTACGTTTGAAAAACCAAATACAGAGACGTTTAGAGTGCTATCTCTGGGTTATGAGGTTGCGCGAACGGGCGGGACGGCTGCGGTTGTTTTTAACGCAGCGAATGAAGCGGCAGTGGGGCAGTTTCTCGCGGGCAGAATTAAATTTGTCCGTATAGTCGAGCTCGTCGAGCATTGTCTGAATAAACATAATGTTAAAAAGCAGGTGTCGCTTGAAGAGCTTCTTGAAGCAGACGGCTGGGCGAGAAGAGAAGTTGAGCGAAGAGCACAGGAGCACGTAAGAGCGTAGTTGGAATTATAGTTTAGGGATTGTTTTATGTCTGAAGCTAAGGGAGCGTCCGCTGCAGGCGAGACCTTGCCCAAAGGCGGGTTTGAGCAGTATATTTATGCGGTTTTGTGGATAGCTGTTTTTGTTACAGTTATTTATCTGGCTGTTCGAAACATCAGCGTTTTTGGCAATATACTTTTAGTTGCGATTGGTTTTGGTGCGTTTGTGTTGGTCCACGAATTCGGGCATTTTCTTTTAGCTAAGCTGGCCGGGATAAAGGTTGAAGCGTTTTCAATCGGCTTTCCTCCTACATTAGTGGGCATTTTGCGAACCGAGAGAGGGCTGCGCATTCGCATTTTGCCCCAGTTTTTTCCCAAGGGGGGCGGTTCCGATGACGGCAGACTGAGTTTTATTATCCGCAAAAGGATGCATAAGCTGGCTGAGACTGAATATCGCGTCGGAGTAATTCCGTTTGGTGGTTTTGTCAAGATGCTTGGTCAGGAGGACGTCGGCCAGGTGAAAGAGAGCGATGACCCGCGTTCGTTTGCGAATAAGTCGGTCGGCGCCCGTATGGCAGTTATAGCAGCGGGAGTGGTTTTTAATGCTATCAGCGCTCTTATCGTTTTTATGATTGTTTTTCTAATCGGCATAAACCGAGTGCCTGCTGTAGTCGGAGGTGTAGTGGCGGATTCGCCCGCGGCCCGTGCGGGTCTAATGGCTGGTGACGAAATAATTGAGATAGCAGGCAAGAGCAAAGACCTGGATTTTTACGATATTGTGGTAGCAGCGGCTTTGTCGGGCAAGGACGAAAAGGTTGCATTAAAGGTCAGGGAGGCCGACGGCAGCATCGGAGATTATGCACTTGTGGCTGAGCAAAAGCCGGGGGATGAAATAAAAGAATTCGGTATCGTCATGCCACAAAAATTGACTGTTGCAAAGGTTTCCGACGTTAATGAGCTATTTGAAAAGACGGGGCTGCGTCCCGGCGACCGAATTAAATCTGTTGACGGCGGGAGTGTGCATAACTACTGGGAGTTTGAAGAAATAGTTCGAAACTCTATCGCACCTGCGGTGACGGTTAAGGCGGAGCGCATAGAGAAAGGCGGCAAAAGTGAGGTTGAAGCGAAGATTCGGCTAAAGCTGGTCGCTGATGAGATAAGAGGTGAGGCCGAGTCCGAAACCGGGCAAATTTGTTCGATGGTTCCGCGTTTGCAATTAGAAGCGGTTACTAAAAAGCCGCCGTCGATTGCAGAGAGGCTGAAGGCGTTGTTCAGCGGCGAGAAGAAAGACAAGGATGTCGAAGAAAGGGACGAACTGCGAAGCGGCGATATTATTCTTGCGGCAGGGGAGGTCGAGAATCCCACCTATAAAGAACTACGCGAGGTTACCGCAGAATACGAAGACAGGGAGCTACCGATAAAGGTATTACGTGCAGATTCGAACGGAGTGGAAGAGGAGCTTACCATTACGGTTACGCCCAAATTTTCGAAGGAAGACAAGCGAGTGGAAATCGGTATACTCCTTTTGCCGGTGTTTGACGCCGAGCATCCGGTTGTTGCCAAGACTATTTCGACTAAGGATTGGCCGGTGAAACTGGAAATTCCCCGCGGCGCTGTGATAACTGCTGTTGGCGGGGTCAAGGTGTCGAGTTTTTACGATGTTGTTCGTGAAATTAGGCGGAAAGCCGGTAAGCGTATCGAGATTTCTTATCGTCTGGGTGAGAAGGCAACCGGCAGCGTTGCGTTGGATGTGAAGACAGATGAGAAATTTGCGGCTGTCAAATCGGTTTTTGCTGATTTTGTTCCGTTCAAACCGTTAGAGAGACTTTACAAGGCCAGCGGTCCGGTTAATGCAATCGGGATGGGATACAGGAAGACCGTTATGTTTATCGCTCAAGCGTACATAACGTTAAAGGGTCTGGTAACGGGGTTTTTCAGCCCAAAGGGCCTTATGGGGCCTGTTGGTATTCTTACCTTTAGCTACAGAATTGTCGCCGAACGGCCGTTGATAGATTATGCCTACTTTCTTGGTTTGATAAGCGCTTCTATTGCGGTGTTTAACATTTTGCCTCTGCTGCCTTTTGACGGAGGATTTATTGTGTTTCTGCTGATTGAGAAAATCAAAGGTTCACCTGTTAGTGCGCGTGTTCAGGAGAAAATTGCTTCTATCGGCTGGGTGCTTGTGATTGCTCTTATTCTTTACGTGACGTTTAACGATATTGTCAGGAGTTTTTTTAGCTGAGTGATTGGCGAGTGAGGAATGACGAGCTTTGAAGAATATCATAACGGGCAATTCGGTGCTCTGAGAGAAGCGGATGCTCAAGTTTATGGGCTAATTGCAGCAGAGTATAGGAGACTACAAAACAGCATAGAGCTTCTCGCTGCAGAGAATCAATGCTCGCTGGCAGTTTTAGCGGCGCTCGGTTCGGTTGTTCAGAATAAGACGGCCGAGGGTTTTCCGGGGGCCAGACTTCACGGAGGCTGCGAAGTTATTGACGATGTGGAGAGGCTTGCCGTCAGCAGGGCGAAGGAGGCGTTCGGTGCGCGATATGCAAACGTTCAGCCACATTCGGGCACGGGCGCCAACCAAATTGTTATTAACGCAGTGCTGGAAGTGGGCGATAAGATATTAAGTCTCGGTTTGGAGCAGGGGGGACATTATTCGCACGGTGATGCATTTTCCCTCACCGGTAAGTTTTTTGATGTAGAGAATTACTACCTCGATAAAAGAACTTTTCTTTTAGATTACGACGCTATCAGGGACAGGGCAGCCAAAGTAAAACCCAGATTGATTATATGCGGTGCCTCTGCCTACGTCAGGACAATAGATTTCGAGAAGTTCAGAGAGATTGCGGACGAAGTGGGGGCATATCTTCTAGCGGATATCTCGCACATATCGGGATTGGTGGCGGCTGGTGCTCATCCGTCATCGGTGGACTATGCGCATTTTACAACAACGAGCACATATAAGCCGGGAGGTCCAAGAGGCGGCCTTATACTGATTGGCAGAGACTGCGAAAAGAAGATAAAAGTGCAGGGGAAAGATATGCCTCTGTGGGAACGAATTGAGGACACAACATTTCCTGGTGTGCAGGGGACGCCGTATTTGAATCACATAGCAGCTAAAGCGGTTTTCTTCAAAGAAATGCTTGCCGACGAATACAGGGCCAGACAATTCAAAATCATAGAAAATGCAAAAAGACTGGCAGACGATTTACTTGATGCAGGACTTGACGTGCTCACAAAAGGGACAGATAATCATATGATTCTTGTAAACGTAGCTAATTCACGGAAGGGCTTGACTGGCGTGACGGCACAGAAGTGTCTTGAAGAATGTGGTATAATCGTTGATAGAATGCTGCTGCCTTACGACGAGAGAGCATCTGCGATTACCAGTGGCATAAGATTAGGCACACCGATTGTTACGAAAAATGGGATGGGAAGTGAACAAATGCAGAGTATAGCAGAGATGGTAGATGCTGTGCTAAAACGCGCAAAGATAATAAGCGAAACCGAATACGAAATAGACGGCTTATTCAGGGAACAGATAAAAGCCAAAGCAGCTGAATTATGCGACAAGTTTCCGATGTGTTAGTTTTTTCCGTACAAGGAGACGGTAATGTATAAAGAGCATACGGTTTGTGTGGTTGTTCCAGCATATAACGAAGAAAAGCTTATCGGCAGAGTTCTTGAAACTATGCCGGGGTATGTTGACAAGATAGTGGTGGTGGATGATAAAAGCACGGATAGGACCGCGGAAATAGTTCGCGAAGCAGCCGATAAGTCGGACGGGAGGATTATTTTGATAGAACACCAAGAGAATCAGGGCGTCGGAGGTTCCATCGCAAGCGGTTACAAGTGGGCGCGCGATAATAAGATGTTTGCCACCGCTGTTATGGCCGGCGATGCCCAGATGGACCCTGGTGACCTGCCGAATCTTTTGGAGCCTGTGGTAACAGGTCAAATTGATTATGCCAAAGGCAACCGTCTTTTTACAGGAAACGCGTGGAATATAATTCCGAAAGTAAGATATCTCGGAAATTCGTTTCTTTCACTTTTGACGAAAATCGCAAGCGGGTATTGGCATATTGCGGATTCACAGACGGGCTATACCGTGATAAATCTCCACTGTCTTGAGCTTATCGACATCGATAAGATTTATAAACGTTACGGTATGCCCAACGACCTGTTGGTTAAACTTAATATTTACAATCTAAGGGTCCGTGATATACCAGTGAGACCGGTTTATAACGTCGGTGGAAAGAGCGGCATAAGAATTCATAACATCGTGCCGAAACTTTTCTGGTTGCTGTTCAAGTGTTTTTTATACAGGATGAAGGAGAAATATGTTATCAGGGATTTTCATCCGCTGATTTTCTTTTATGTATTTGGTTTTTTCTTTGATATTGCGGCGGTGATTCTTTTTGTCAGACTGTTTTACAGATGGTTTGCCGATGGATATATTCCGCCGATTAATGCTCTGGCGGCGATGTTTTGCTTTATCTCGGCTGTGCAGTTTACACTCTTTGCGATGTGGTTCGATATGGAAAGCAATAAGGATTTGAAATGAGAGATTTTACCTTGTTGCTTGCAAAAATGGCTTCAGGTTATTGGCATATTCTCCGATGTGCAAACCGGGTTAACTATTATCTCCCGATAGAGCATTAAATACTATTAAGTAAATTTTGCAGAAATCTGATATGAATAAAGTTTGCTCAAGATGTATTTTAGACGACAGGATACCGGGCATCACTTTTGATGAAAATGGAGTATGCCAGTATTGCAAAATACATGATGAACTAAAAAGGATGTACCCGTTAGATGATAAAGGCCAGGAAAATCTTGATAATTTGATTAAGAAAGTAAAAAGAAGAGGTAAGGGGAAAAAATATGATTGTATAATCGGTGTAAGCGGCGGAACAGACAGTACTTATACGTTATACCGGTTAGTAAAACTCGGAATTCGCCCTTTAGCTGTACATTTCGATAATGGATGGGATTCGGATATTGCAGTAAGGAATATCAAGAACGCCTGTTCCATAATGAATGTTGACCTTTATACATACGTGGTGGATTGGGAGGAGTTTAAAGATTTACAAAAATCGTTTTTAAAGGCTTCAACTCCTGATGCTGAAATTCCTACAGATGTTGGAATTCATTCGATATTAGTAAAAATGGCTGCAAAAGAAGGCGTTAAGTATGTTTTTAATGGACACTCATTCAGGGCCGAGGGTCTAATGCCTATTGGGTGGACTTATATGGACGGTAAATATATTGATTATGTCCATAGAAAGTTTGGACGTATAAAATTGAAGACATTTCCTAATTTTAAAATAATAGATATTTTATACTATAATATTATCCTTGGCATTAAAGTGATACCAATCCTTAATTATTTTAAATATGAAAAAGCAAAGATAAAACCTTTCCTGGAAAAAGAGTTGGGGTGGCAGGATTACGGGGGCCATCATCATGAATCTGTTTATACTAAATTCTACCAGTCATACCTGCTGCCAAGAAAGTTCAATATTGATAAAAGAATAGTCGATTATTCAGCGATGATAAGAGAGGCTGTAATAGATAGAGAAACCGCAATTGAAGAGGTAGAACGAAATCCGCATCGCGTTAAAAGTGAGATTATAGATTATACCATCAGCAAGCTGGGCCTCACAAAAGAAGAATTTAATAATATTATGAACCTGCCTGTCAAAAGTTTTAATGATTATCCTAATTATTATAAAATCATTAAATTTTTTAGAATACCTATTAACCTTTTCGTCAAACTGGGTTTAATTCCTAAGTTGCTTTATCTTAAATACTTAGAAAATGAGTAAGATGATAGTTATTGTTGATTATGAAATGGGGAATCTTCGATCTGTATTAAAAGCATTTAAAAGAATTAATGCTGATGCCGTAGTTTCGTCAAAAATAGAAGATATAAAGAATGCCAGTAAATTAGTATTGCCTGGTGTCGGGCATTTCAGGAATGGAATGGATAAGTTGAAAAAACTGAATCTTGTTAGTGTTTTGAATGAAAAAGTTATTTTACAAAAAACTCCGATTTTGGGTATATGCCTTGGCATGCAATTGGTTACAAAATACAGCGAAGAAGGAGATTGCGAAGGCCTTGGATGGTTGGATGCCAGAACAATAAAATTCAATTTTAATACATCCAATTCCATTTACAAAATACCTCACATGGGCTGGAATACGATAAGACCGGAAAAGGACTGTGTTTTATTTGACGGTTTGGGAAAAGATGCTTTATTTTACTTTGTCCATTCTTTTCATGTTTGCGCTGATAAGAAAGATGATATAAGTTCTACAACAGAATATAGTATCAGGTTTGTGTCATCTGTACAGAAGGATAATATTTACGGTACGCAATTTCATCCTGAAAAAAGCCATAAAAACGGCCTTAAGATTTTAGTGAACTTTGTTGAAAAAACATAGATTTATAATCTTTTAGAGATCTTACTTTATGTTCCGTCCACGGGTAATTCCCTGTTTGTTGTTGAAGAGTAAAGGATTGGTTAAAACGGTCAAGTTTAAAAATCCTACTTATATAGGGGACCCTATGAATGCAATAAAAATTTTCAATGACCTGGAGGCGGACGAATTAGTCTTTTTAGATATTACCGCAACTAATGAGAATAGGCTTTTGTCGCTTGATTTGGTTGAAAAAATTGCTGAGGAGGCGTTTATGCCGTTTGCCGTAGGGGGAGGGATTAAGGGTTTAGATGAAATAAAGCAGATATTAAAAAAGGGTGCTGAAAAAGTTATTATTAATACTTCATCAGTTACAAATCCAAATTTAATCAGGGAAGCATCGGATGATTTTGGGAATCAAAGTATTATTATATCTATTGATGTAAAAAAAGATATCTGGAAGAAAAATAGGGTGTATATTAATAGTGGTAAGAAAAAGACGCCACTTGAGCCGGTTGAACACGCAAAAAAAATGGAACAATTAGGTGCCGGAGAGATTATAATTAATTCCATTGACAGAGACGGGACAATGGCCGGTTACGATATCGATTTAATTAAAGAAATTTCAGAATCTGTACAAATCCCGGTAGTTGCTCTTGGCGGAGCTGGTTCACTCAATGATTTTAAGGAGGCGATTGTTAATGGACATGCCTCTGCCGTTGCTGCTGGAAGTATGTTTGTATTTCATGGCTCGAGAAGAGCGGTATTAATTAACTATCCTGAGAAAGAAGATATACAACATTTTTTGATATTTAATAATGAAAATACTTGTTGATATTAATCATCCCGCCCATGTTCATCTGTTTAAGTATGTCATAGCGGAACTTCGAAATCATGGACACAGCGTGATTATAACCGCCAGCCGAAAGGACCTATCTTATAAACTGCTCGATGCATACGAGTTCGATTACATCAAAATGGGGACATACGGAGACAGCCTTGCGAAGAAGTTAATCAATTTTCCGATATTGGACTGCCGAATGGTCAAAGTGGTGCTTCAGCGTCAGCCGGATATTTTGACCGGAGTAGCGTCTTCCAGGATAGCTCATGCCGGCTTTCTGTGCAGAAAAAAGACGCTCATTCTCGACGATACCGAGCATGCAACCGGCCAGATTGCATTATATAGACCGTTCGCAACGAACATTCTGACCCCGAGCTGTTTTACATTGGATTTGGGCAGGAAACAAATCAGATATGAAGGCTGCCACGAGTTGGCATACCTGCACCCCAAACGGTTCACACCGGACAGAGAGGTCGCCAAAAAGCTCGGTATGGACATTTCAGAAAAATACTGCATAATTCGGTTCGTTTCGTGGGAATCTTCGCATGACATTGGTCAGCATGGGGTGGTGGTGGGACAGAGGCTGAATTTTATTAGGGAAATCTCAAGGTATGCTCGGCCTTACATCAGCTCAGAATCGCAATTGCCGGCGGAACTCGCATCTTACCAACTGAATGTGCCGCCGCATTTGGTTCATCACATAATGGCCTTTGCGTCGTTGTGTGTTACCGAAGGTGCGACGATGGCCTCGGAATCAGCGCTGCTGGGCGTGCCTGTGATATATGTAAATATGCTGACGGCGGGCACAATACAGGAATTTGAACGATACGGATTGTTAGAGCGTATAACAGATACGCGTCGAGCTCTCGGTAGGGCGGTTGAATTGCTGAAAAAACCTGAAGACAACAGTGGAAAATTGAAGAATTTTCTGCAAAACAAGATAGAGGTTACTGAATATATTGTTGAAACTATCGAAAAATATTAGAGAAAATCGTATAATTCTGTTTTCTCCGGGTTTTACATAGTTATCGCAGCCAAAGAAAGCTGAAAAATCGGGAGTAGGATTATGACTACGAGAATACAAGATAAAAATGAGGTTGGCGGTATAAACTACTGGCTTTGTGTAGTAGGGATTACTGTTCTTATGTGCTGTATGGAAGGGAGGGAAATCAACCGACCCTTCTACGGGCTTCATAGCTGGGGAGATGCAAACGGTGCCTGGGCCGCTCGAACTCATGTCAAGTATGGTTTATCTTACACAAAAGGCGTGTCCACCTGGGCGGTCGGCAATCCTCCTGTAAAAAATCCCACAAGATACTATGACCACCCCCAGCTTGGCAGTATTCTTGCATGGTTTTTTGGTTCTATATTCGGTGTTCACGAGTGGACCTTCCGTTTTGTTACTCTTGTAGTTTCTATTGGGGCTTTGGCGATATTTATGCTGATACTCAAAGGTCTTATGGAACCGTTGCCTGCGTTGCTTGTGGGCCTTTTGTGGGCCATATTTCCTTTGACCGGCTATTTTGCGATGGGCGGGTGGACAACGTTTTTTGGCCTATCCGCAATATATTTTTATCTTGTTATAATCAAAGCATTTAAAGATAATCCTGAACCGACTAAGTTTCATAAAATCGGGCTGGCTCTCAGTCTTTTCCTCGGTCTGCAGATTGACTGGTCAAATTTTTTCTATGCTCTTGCCATCGGCGTGCATTATGTCTTTCGGTGTGTAAAAAGAAAGCAGTTTCCGTCCATCCCATTGCTTGCGATTCTGGTATTGTCGCCGGGGGTAAGTGTGCTGATTACCTTTGCGATTATGCTTATCGGTTATGGCGGAGATATCACAAAGATAATTGAGCTTTACAAATGGCGAGCCGCGAAAGGCGAAATGCAGCAAATGCAGACCTTCGACTGGTCTTTGTGGTTTGGCAAACTTTGGGAATTTTCAGTTACCAACTATACGGTGCCTGTTTTGATAATTGCGATACTGTATATTACAATTGGTCAACTATTTGTCTTTATGGAACAGCCTAACCCTAACACAGGCAGAAGGTGTAGACAATTTCCGCAGTTCTGGCTTTTCTTTATGGTTCCGGTTTTTCAGCTTTTTATATTGAGAGGCTGTTTATGGAGACATCAAATCTGGCTGTTGCCCTTGACGCCATCAGTGGCGATTGCTGCATCCCTGGGCATTTTTATGCTCTGGGATTTTTTCAAAAAGATTAATTTTAAAATTGCCCTTGTTGTTGTTTTGGCGGTTCTAAGTATATGCATGGGCTACTGCATTGCCGGTACAAACTATTACTATTCAATTCGCTGGCAGCCGGAGGCAAAGATTAAAATGTTCCAGATGCTCAACTCTCGCATCCCGCCTGATAAGTATCTGCTTAGTTTTGACCCATTTATTGTTAACCAGCACGAATCAAAAGGTGCTTTCTATCGGCCTGAAGTAGCATGGTATCTTGACAGAGAAATAACACAGGCAGTGAAACTTGAGGAAATTACCAGCGCTGCCAAAACAGGCAAATATCCGTTTTATCTAATGCCTTTATCTGTGGGCGACCAGCGAACAGACGTGTATCTGGCGAATCTGAGCAGGCAGCTTCAGAAGCTTTATAAATACGAATACATACCCGGCTGGCCGGGCGAGGTAGATAAAAAAGGCAGATTCCTAAAAGCAGGTATGCCGACCTATATCCTTTTCGACCTGCGAAATCCAGTAAAACCTATTGATGAAACTGTGAAGTGAAGTATGTGTGGAATAAACGGTTTTACTTGGGCTGATGAAACCCTTATCAGGGCTATGAATCAGGTGACCTGCAACAGGGGGCCTGATGACGAGGGAGTTTTTGTCGATAATAATGTTTCGCTGGGACATAGGAGATTATCCATTATAGACCTTTCATCTGCCGGCCATCAGCCGATGTGCAACGAAAACGAAACGATGTGGATTATATATAACGGCGAAGTATATAACTTTCGCCCAATCAGAGATGAGCTTGAACGTCTCGGCCATAAGTTCAAAAGCAAAACCGATACTGAGGTTATCATTCACGCATACGAACAGTGGGGTGTTAAAAGCTTCGATATGTTCAATGGTATGTGGGCGTTTTGCATATATGACAAGGCTAAAAGTGAGCTGATTCTCAGCAGAGACCGCTTCGGAATCAAGCCTCTTTATTACAGTTTGCATAACGGGCAATTAATTTTTTCGTCGATGATTTCCGCAATGCTTGCTCATAATATCGAGACCGGCCCCAGCGAAAATGCGATAATGCAGTTTCTGGCGTATAGTCTCGAACACTATAATAAAGACACCTTTTTTGAAAATATCTATTCGCTTGAACCAGGCAACTTCCTAAAATACGATTTGAAGACAAAAAACTTTTTTTTAGAGAAGTGGTATGTTCCGAAGCATCTGGAAAACGTTACTGTTGAGCAGGTTCGCCGGTCTTTCGTTGAGAGTGTCGAATCACAAACTGTTGCGGATGTGCCTATAGGGAGCTGCCTGTCCGGCGGAATTGATTCGAGCTCGATAGTCTGCACGCTCGACAAATTTCTTCCTTATGCGTTTTATACGTTTTCTTTTATTGCCCCAGGCAGTGCTATCGACGAAAGCAAATATATTAAAGAGGTCGGAAAGCGAACAAAGACAAAACAGTTTTTCACACAGATAAGCGAAGAGGATTTTCTGAACGAGTTTCCAGATTTTGTTAAAGCTCTGGAAGAACCGGTTCTGGGTTTAAGTCCTTATGCTCAATATCGCGTAATGAAGCTTGCGCACCAGCAGGGGGCGAAGGTTCTTCTCGATGGACAGGGCGGAGATGAGATTTTTGCAGGATACGTTTATTACTTCAGCTATAGATTTTTTGACCTGTTGAAGCGTGGGAAGATTTGGAGTCTCGGCAGAGAAGTATTTTTATATTTGCGCAATTTTAAAGAGCTTATGCCGTTTGGTTTGTTTGCCTTTGTGCTTATGCCGAACTGGCTTAAAAACGGTCTCTGGAAAACGGTGGTTAACAAATGGATAAATTACAATTTTTTTGAAGAAGTTTGCGGCGGAAAATTAGACCCACGATGGCAGGGGATGTCTTTGGACCAGGCCCTGCGATTGACTTTGTTTTCGACTGCCATTCCGCATTTATTGCGATGGGAGGACAAGAATTCGATGAGATGGAGTATAGAAAGCAGGGTGCCTTTTCTGGATTTGCATCTGGTTGAAACGGCTTTGTCGCTGGCTCCGGAACAAAAGCTTCAAAACGGCAAGACAAAGATTATTTTCAAAAAGGCGGTAAAGGATATTCTGCCGGAAATGGTAAGCAGCAGAAAAGACAAGATAGGTTTCGGCACGCCTGTGGATGAGTTTTTCAGGAGGGAGAAAATCGTAAAATTCTGCAAAGAGATTATTTATTCCGACAGTTTCAAGAGACGACCTTACTGGAAATGGGACAAAGTCGAGAAAATGTTCACCAGCCACATTCAGCAGAAAGGCAATTTCGGCAGGGAGATATGGAAATGGATTAATCTTGAGTTTTGGCTAAAGACTTTTTTCGATTGATGCCGAAATTTATCTTGACTTTTTGCACCGGCTGTATTAGGATTGTCTGTAGTGTCTTGCGGAAAAGACTGTTTTTACATCATTGCGAGCGAGGAGCAACCTTAAAGATATGTAGATTGCTGCGGCTTTTTGGCTTTGTAGCGGCGGTGTGCAGGGGCTTTCTACAGGGCATATTTTAAGAGGAACAAGGAGTTGAGAGTTTTTTGTTGGAGAAGAAGAGAGGCATTCCGGCATTTGGTTTCGGATTCATTTCAATTCAAGGGATAATAGTGCGCACTGTGCGCATTAGCCTTATTTTTAACAATCTTTTTTAGGAGAGAAAAAAATGTTTAGCAAAAAACAACTCGTTACAATTCTTTTACTGGCAACTCTTTGTCTGTCGGGAGTTGGAAATGCCGCGAATCTTGTTGCCAACCCGGGATTTGAAACGGCAGAAAGTACAAGCGGTGGGCGGCCTAGCAGCTATGGCGACTGGAAGGGTGATTACTCTGCCATCGTAGGTCCGACCTTGGGAATTACTCCTTTAGGAGGCTCCAAAATGCTGCAGTATATGGGGACAGCATTCTTCGATAGTAGTCCAGGCAATTCAAGTGAGATGTTTCAGATTATAGACATTACCAGCTATCTGCCTTTGGTTTCTTCCGGGAATGCAGTAGCTACCGCATCCGCCTATTTTAATAGAGTTATGGGAGATGTTCAGACAGATACCACATTTGAAGTGGTACTAATGGCTTATGATGGTTCGCCCAGCACCTTTCCATCTCGATGGGAGAGTTCTGCGTATGATTCGGCACTCACTTATAATCAAGGCGGAGGTCTTCTTACGGATGGTTTGGTCGAAACGTGGGAACAGCTTGATACCCCGCTTCTTAATTTGCCGACCAATACTACTTTTCTTGTTATCGATTTATATGCGTACGAAGATGTTTTTAATGATACCTCTTATCCTGAGTTTGACGGGCATTTTGTTGATAATGTTTCTGTGCAGATAGTTCCTGAGCCGTCAACGGTGATTCTGCTTGCTGCAGGGATTTTCGGCCTGCGAAGGCGCAAATAAATATTCAGGTCTGTAAGCTTGAAACACCGGCCTTGCCGGAAATGAGACAAAGTCTATAAAGTTTTTACCAGCCATATTCAGCAAAAGGCGACTTCGGCAGAGAAATCTGGAAGTGGATTAATCTCGGAAGCTGGCATAAGAAATATTTTGATTGAGCTGCCGGATAAAAGAGTGTAGAATATTTCCAAATGTAACTATGTATATTATCCGACGCTATACGTCAAAAAGCTGAGAATAAATTAAATAAAAGAAAATTGTGGTGGTGAAAATCAGCAATAAGGGATTTTGTCGATGAGGTACAGATTGCTGGATGTACTGGAGTGTCCGGAGTGCGGAAGTCCATTCCGTGTCCTTCCTTTCGAGATTATTTCTTTGCCAAGTAATCCCATGATTAAGGATGGTCGTCCTGTTTGTGACCAAGGCTGCCCATGGGGACAAGTTGAGCCGAAATTTAAGTATCAATGCCAACAGTGTTTCTGCAGGGACGTCCACGTGGGAATTATTCAATGTGGGCAGAATCATCTTTTCCCTGTGGTCAATGGAATTCCCCGGCTTCTGCCGAACGCTATGGCTGGAGCAGTTCCGTCGCTGCAGCAGCACCTGACTAACCTGCCGTCAGACGTAAGAGATATTTTGCTCAGTCAAACCAGGGCCAAAGATAAAAACTTCGAAAAATACTTCAGGCATACTCTGGACAGTTTCTCATCGGAATGGGGTGCGATAAGAGAGTCGGAAAGGGCGTGGGGTCGGGATGTACCAGCGAGAAGAAAACTCTTTCTGGATTGCGTGGACTTAGCAATTGAGGACATGCCGGGCAAAAAGATTCTGGATGCAGGTTGTGGTCATGGAGAGGTCGAGCTGGCACTGGTCAAGACGGGAGCGGAAGTATTCGCAATCGATATTTCCTTTTCAGTTGATGGAGTTAGAAACTATCTTGGAAAATCCGAACCTGCCTATGCTTCTCTTGTTCATATCGTTCATGGCAACATACATAGACTTCCATTTAGGCAGGAATTTTTTGATATAATTCACAGCGCCGGGGTTCTTCATCATACCCCCGATACTTTCCGTGGTTTTGAGGTATTATCATCGAGCCTCAAAAACGGCGGCATCGGCTACATTGAGATTTATACTGCGGAGCGGAGAAACCCCATCGAGTACGCAGTAAACAGGGTGTTTCGAGTTGTTACGACTCGATTGCCACATCCTATTCTCCATTTGTTTTGCTTTGTAGGTGCCCCCATTTTATGGCTTTATACTCACTCTTACAATGCACTTACGGGCAAAAAACTGTACGTAAAACGAACCGTTCGCGAAATGGAACTGTCTCTATTTGATAATTTTTCTCCTCGATACCAGCATCACCACACACTTGAGCAGGTAATGAATTGGTTCGACCGTCTGGGGTATAGTAACATTAGAAAGACCTGGGAAAGCAAGAGTGGGAACGGGGTAGCCGGAACCAAGCGAGCCGGCTCAAAAGACGGACGGCCGCGCGGTAGACCGCGGGAAAAACTGCGGCAGAAAAATCTGGAAGCGGATTGATCTCGAAAGCCGGCTGCGGGAATATTTCAACTGACCGGTTCGCGCTTAGTATAATCTTTACGGTGCCGTAGAAGGTCGATACCGCCAAAAATCACAGCAAGCGATATAAGGACGGTTGTACCTATTAACCTCATAAAGCCGGAGACAAGCACGCTCTCTGCCATGCCGACCCCCATTTGTGTGCCGAAGAAACCGTAGGCAAGTTCCTGTACGCCTAAGTTTGCCGGCGTAATATTTACATAGTCACCAATCTTTAGCAGGACGTAAAACATAACCACAGTAGGTATGTTCAGTCTGATGCCGAGAATGAGAAAGCAGAAATGAAGCAGCCCTGTTATACAGGCAAGTATAGCAATGTTTATCAGGATGATTTTTGCCAGATAGGTAACGTCTTTGATGTTGTTGACAGAAACTGACAAAACTTCCGACGTTTTTGAATGCAACCAGGCCAGACGAGAATGATTAAATTTTATTTTTCGCCACAATATTTCAATCAATATCGGCGCAGTGATGATTACTATTATTATAACGAGCAGGATTTTCCATGCGATTAACCGGCCGATCTGCAGATCCGGTTTGAGGAATATTATAATTAATGCGGATATAAATAAATTCATAATAAGGTCCATCCACGCGAAAGAGGCATAGCTGCTGATGTATCTGGTGTATGAGACATTATAATTGCGTTTAAGCTGTATGCCGCGATAGACATTGCCTGTCTGCGGGAAGACCATATTGAGAAATGTGCCGAGTATAAAGATTTTAAACCAGCCGAAAAAAGGCAATTTGCTGCTGCTGCACTTTTCCAGAATAGTCCTGAGCAGCAAGGCCAGCATCGGAAAATATAGTATTTGAAATGTGATAGCAGAAAAAATAGAGACCGGGTCAAGATTAAAAACGAGATGTAAAGTGTCTTTGTTTTTGTAGAAAAACCTGACCAGGTAAACAATACAAACGGCGACTAAAATCAGACGTGCTGTTTTTTTGAACTTATTCAAGTTTTTTTGTTCCTCTTGCTTCTATGCCGTTGTAGCCGTAATGGACGTCAATATCACTTAATCCTGCCTCCCGGAACCATTCTCTTACGGTTTTCAGCGTTTGTGGATAATCATATCGCGGCGAAAGCATATCAAAGGTGTCGAGATACGCCCATTCTTTCAGCATTTCATCTTTTAATCCTATTTGGCTGTAGTCGGCAATACACAGTGCCCAGTTAATTTTGGAGCCTATTTTAGGAATCCTGCGGATAATATTGGCAATCGGCCACATAAAATCGACATATTTTTTTGTACATCGGTAAAGTTTGTTCGCATCCATATTTTTTATGAAGAATCTTACATAGTATTTCGCGGCCAGATATATACTTGGTGTTTTCTTATAGACATCTATTACCAGGTTGCCGTTTTTTTTCAGATATTGAGGCAGCGTCATAAATGCCTTGTGAGGATCGGGGGTATGCTGAATGACTCCGATGCAGAACAATTTATCAAAGAATTGTTTCCTGAAAGGCAGCGAGTAAATATCCGCCTGTACGATGAAGACATTTTTTTTGCTGCCGTTTGATTTATAGTTTGCTTCGACCGCATTGCTGTAATCTGTGCTGATAACAAATGCGTCGGTTGAGGCCGCCTGTTCCGTAAATCGGCCTGAGCCGCTTCCGATTTCCAGTATCATTTCGCCTTTGAGATTTCTCGGCCAGCCGGTTTCTTCAAAAAATCTTTTTTCTGAGCAGTTCAGGCCGCTGTAGCTGTCATATTGAGTCTTCGAATGTATGTTCCATTCCAGGCCGAAGCTGGATGCGTAATTTTCCTTCGGCACAAAACGGGGGATATTGTTGATAATTTTATAAGAGGCAGAACACTTCCGGCATATTATCAAACCTGATTCAATATGGCCGGAGTTTTCTTTGATTATCTCCTTGATTATAAGGTCTCCGCTACATTTCGGGCATAACAGGTATTTGATATATTCGGCTTTCATTGTATCAGTTGTTTATCACGTTGTTGTAAATATCTATAATTTTGCGGGCAACATTATTTATTTCCAGATGTTTTATGTTATTCCGTCCGTTGGTCGGTTTTGCGAAATTAAGTGCTTTTTTCAGTTTGTCCACGACGTCTGCAGGGTCATAGGAAGCGATATAGCAGCTGTCAATATTTGATATTATTTGCGCTGCATCGCCCGCATCAGTGGAAACAATCGGCAGATTGCAGGCCATCGCTTCTTTGATTACATTGGGTGAGCCTTCGGATAACGAAGTAAGCAGCAAAACATCTGCAGCATACATATAAAAGGGGACAAGGTTAAAGTCGATTCCGCTGATGATATTTAATTCGACATCCTGAGAATTTAATAATTTAAATGCTGCGGCAGCCAGTGGATAATTTTTTACCTTTAGATTTGGGTCGGCGGCGACAAAAATTATGTGTTTTTTTTCACTGAAGCCGACTTTCTTACGAGCCGTGTTTTTCTCAATGAATTTAAATTTCTCAAAGTCCACGCCGTTAGGTACTACCAGGGCGTCCGTAATTTTTATACGATTTTTTGTCCTTTCTGATTTTACGATAACAGCCTTCCATCGATATTTGCGCAAAAATCTTGCAAAACTTCGTATGAGACAACCACCGAGGACAGTGCCTCCCATCAGCGAAACAACTAGCGGGCGGGCCCCAGCAAAGGTGGCAAAAAAGGCGGATAGTGAATAGTGTGCATGAACTATGTCAAATTTATGAGATTTGAGATATTTTCTTAGTTTGAAAATTCCTGCAGGGTAACCGCCTAAGAAGTTTCCCCTGAAGGTAAAATATTCAACTTCTATTCCGTTATTCCTCAAAGATTCACCCTGGCTTTTTATTACAGGGCTGATGCCAAATTGTGAATTGCCGCTGCAGACAAAAAGGACTTTCATTTAGCTAACCCGTGTTTAACCAACCAAACTTCGAAGAACAGCAATGACCAAATTAAGTTCATTGCATAACGGCTTACGTTTTTATTTGCTTTTATTAGTTTAAAAATTTTATCAATTTTATCAGCGTTAAAGTTCCTGATTAAGACTCCATTCATAACTGTTTTGTAGAAATAGTCATAGTTTGCATCTGTCTTCAGCCATCGATACAGTGACGGTACGGATCTACTTTTGGCTCTGTATATATAATCTTTTGGCATATATTTTTCAAGGAGCTTTTTCAGCAGCTATTTGCTTTCGTTGTTATTGTCGAAGAATTTGGGAGACTCATTGCCCAAAGGCTATTAATGCCGCCGGTAGTCTTGAGATCTTAAGCGGCAGGCAGTTAATAAGCTATCCTATAATAGACCTTTTTTTGATTTGTTTGTTTGATTGTGTCATTATATAATCAAATGTAACTGGTATCCCAATAAAGGGTTATCGCATTAGAAAGGATATAGCTTGGCTGCTGAAATAGAAAATGAAAAGGATTTGTCGTCGAGAGTATATTTAGCCGCATCGATGAATCAAAAACCTGTTTGCAGCAATTGAAATTATTATGGTAAAGCAAAATGTGGTTAGAGGATACGGCCCTTTCGATATGTTTCTGGCAAAGCAGAGACATAAAATAGCTGAGGAAAAAATAAAGTCCGCCAATAAATCCGGACGAATTCTGGATGTAGGGTGTGGGAGTTATCCGTTATTTCTTCTCAATGTGGATTTTCCGGAAAAGTACGGTTTGGATAAAATATCTCAAAATGAATCCGATGAAAATATAATCAAACAGGGAATTACCCTTATCAGCAGCAATTTTGAAGAGGTGGGAAAATTCCCTTTCGAAGATAATTATTTCGATGTTGTAACTATGCTGGCGGTTTTTGAACATATTTTCCCGGAAAACCTTATTAAGGTGCATAAGGAGATTTACAGAGTTTTGAAAAAGGGCGGCATATATATTATGACTTCCCCTGCGTTCTGGACGGAGTATTTGCTGAAAACTTTGGCGAAATTGCGGCTAATAAGTGATGTTGAGATTAAAGACCATAAGGGGTATTATACCCATTCAGCAATATCGCGCGTACTTCAGGCGGCTGATTTTCCGAAAGGCAACCTGCGGTTCGGATATTTTGAATTGTTTATGAATATGTGGGCAACGGCGGTCAAATAAATTAATGTGGTAATATTTTTCAGGCGAATTTTTTAGAGCCAAAGACAAGGATTTTTTTGAAGAAAATTTTATGAAGGTAGATCAGGTAAAAAGTGACATAAACAATAAAATTCAGGAACAGGAACCGAGAGATTTCGTCATTCTGGCGATGCTGATATACCTTATAATCGGGGTTTTCCTGCTCAAATATTACCGCTACCAAATTAATCCTGATGGTATAAGCTATATCTCCATCGCTAAAAAATATTTGGCAGGAAACTTTAGCGAAGCTATTAATGGATATTGGGGTCCCTTATTTTGTTGGCTGTTGGTGCCTTTGTTGGCTATTGGTACAGAGCCGCTGCTCGCCACAAAAATATTGAACCTGCTTGTTGGTTCTCAGGTAATCCTGGTCATAGCTTTGATATCTCGTCGATTTTCGATATCCGTCGGCACCAGAAGGGTAATACTGCTGACAGCAATTCCGGTAATATTATTGTATGCTATGATAGTTATTACGCCGGATTTGTTGGTGGCATTGATGATGCTAATTTATTTTCTGTATGTGTTCCAGCCGGATTACCCGTTTAGTAAACGCAACGGCATATTTTGTGGTTTATGGGGAGGCTTTGCCTATCTGGCCAAGGCTTATAGTTTCCCGTTTTTTGTAATTCATTTTCCTTTGATGAATTTTCTTCATTATGTCAAATCTTGGGACAGGGGAACCAGATTAAAAGTCTTTGCGAATTTTTTTAGCGGTCTTGCAGTTTTTGGCGTGATAAGCGGTATATGGATAGCAGCCATCAGTTTGAAATATCACAGGGTTACGTATGCCACGGTAGGCGGAGACTACATTATGTCTTTCATACGTCCCGGCGGCAGAGATCTGCATCCTATGTCCTGGCAGGGGTTTCTTGCTCCTCCTAATCAAACTGCGGTAAGTTCATGGGAGGACCCTTCTTCTTTTACCTACCCGCGGTGGAGCCCATTTGATTCATCAGACGCATTTAAGTACTATCTTCGCCATATCAAAGCGAATTTCCGTAAAATTTATAGAACGTTTAGAGAATTTTCATATTTATCTGTGCCTATATACATCGCGTGTATTTTATTCCTGCTGCAGAAGCCGGGAAAAATTCTTACACAGTACTACCAGGTAGCTTTTCCTCTTATAAGTATATTTTTGTTCCTCTGGGGTTATAGTCTGGTTTTTGTGGAAATAAGACATATATGGGTGACGTTTTTTCTGGTGCTGATTCTGGGCGGTTATATGATGGACAGATTATTCGAGGGAAGTTTTTTTACCAAAACACGAAAAGTTGCTTTGTATATTTTCTTTATTATTTCATTTGCATACAGACCAGCCGTTATTAATTTGCCAGCCGCGGCAAATGTAGATAAACCTTATTATCTTCTAAGTCAGGAGCTGAAAAAATATATTCGCCCAGGCGATAGAATTGCTTCAAACGGAGAGTGGAATGAGTCCTTATATCTGGCTTATCATCTGAATGTGCCGTATTACGGCATTCCAAAAGAAAATATCGACAAACAGACTTTGAATGAAGAGTTGCATAAGTTTAATATTAATCGTTATCTGATATGGGATAATCGAAGACTTGTCAACGTAGAATTTGTTAAATAATGTTGCAAGAAATATCGGTTGTAAGGTCATATTTAGTCAGTTGAAATCTCACTGCCTTCCTGTGATATCCAATCAGAAATTTCTTGTTTAACGATGTCTTTTCTATTAGAATAGACATTTCTATGAACGGATTGTAAATTATATCGTAGTTTGATTGGAGATGAGAATATGAAACGCGATTGTTTAATTTTAACTGTCCTTATTATTGCTTCTATTTGCTTTTTGCAGATTAGCTGTAAGGAGCGGGTTGTGGCGGCGGAGGAGTCTAAATCTGAGTTAACAGCACCCGAACCGGCGAGTAGTTCGGCAAAAGCTGAAACTGCCCCTGCGCCTGTTAAAGGTGGGCCGGCAATTACGTTTGAAAAAGAGGTTTACGATTTCGGTAACATCGAGCCGGGGTCAAGAAATGTTTGTGAGTTTAAATTTACAAACACCGGGGGCAGCTTGTTGAGAATAACGGATGTTAGCAAGAGCTGCGGCTGTACGCCATATACGCTGGAGAAGAGGGAGTATGAGCCGGGCGAGAGCGGAGTTTTGAAAGTAGAGTACCATGCAAGCAGACAACCCGCTTCGGTAAAGAAAACCCTGTATGTGTCCAGCAACGATAAGGCAAGGCCCAGCGTCGAACTGACCGTAGAAGCCATGATTGCAGTAAACGTTGATTACCAGCCGAAGAAACTCAACCTCGCGCTTAACAAGGAAAACGCTGGTTGTCCGGCGATTACGATTAAGAGTTTAGATGGCAAGCCGTTTTCGATAAAGGGGTTCAAGGTAATTGGGCGGCCCAAGCAGATAGAAAATATTATAATTGCTGATTATAATTCTTCAGTGGAGGCAGCGGAATTTGTTTTTCAACCGAAAGTCGATGTGGACAAACTGCGAGAAGTATCGGGTGGGCGTATTGAGATTACCTTTGCTCACCCACAAAATGATATGATTTCTATTCCTTTTGAAGTGCTGCCGAGATTTAAGATTACTCCGCCATCGATTATAATCTACAAGGCTGGGCTGGAAAAGTCGGTAACAAGGGAGGTCTGGATACTCAGCAACTATGATGAGGATTTCGAGGTTGAGTCGACATCGTCGCTGGAAGGCACTATAAAGGTTTTGAGCCAGGAAAAGATTGATAATCGTTATAAGTTTGAGCTGGAGATAACGCCTCCGGCTACTGGAAAAGGTCGAAAAGGGTTTTTTACGGATACGTTTTTTGTAGATATAAAGGGCGGCGAGAGGCTGAAAATTGCCTGCAGGATGTTCTTTCTAAGAAAAAAGGTAGAGAAGAAGTCGCCTCCTGTTATAGAAAAACCGGCCTCTACTGATTGAGCTTAGACCTGATTGGTAGGTGCTTAAAATAGGATACCACCTGGGGTATCCCACTGTGGCCGGTTTGACAATTCGAGTATGAGAAGAGCTAACCAAATCATCACGGTCGCGACAGGATTGGTCCTTATCGTCGCAAGCGTGCTGAAAATCCACCAGTTGCTGACCGAAGCGATCATCAGCAAAGGTTTCTGGGAGTCTTGGTTGTTCTTTGTAATCCAGATACCATTGGAGCTGGGGCTGGGAATATGGCTTGTCTGCGGATTGTTCCGCAAGGCGGCGTGGATGATTGCAGTGCTGGCTTTCGGATTATTTATAGCAGTAACTTTGCAAAAAGGACTCATCGGTGCAGAATCTTGCGGCTGTTTTGGGAGGGTTAAGGTCAATCCCTGGATAACCCTTTTGGCAATTGATATACCCCTTTTTCTTTTGCTGGTGATTTTTCGTCCAAGGGGTTTGAAGCTTCTGCCGCCGCCGTGGCCAAGTGCCTTACACTTCTTCGGCGTCGCTATACCGACATTTGTAGCTTTCGGTATTATAATACCGGTTCTTGTTCTCAATAAACCACCCGATAAGACAGAAAAATACGAGGTTATAAAACCCAGCGAATGGATTTCAGGTGAAGAGGGCGAAGAATGGTCGATGCTCAAGCATATCGATATTGCCGACTCCTTGCGGGCTGGTTTAGCCATCGTAGTGTTTTATAGCATCGAATGTGAAACCTGTCATGAGGCAATTCCACTGTACGACCGGATGGCCCGTGATATGGCTGGAAACGAGGACGCTATACGGTTCGCGCTTATCGAGATTCCTCCGTATGCTTCGGAAAAAGATGATATTGTTCCCGTTGACACCCCTTGTTTACGAGGCAGGCTCGATTCGAGCAAGAAATGGTATGTTCAAACTCCTTTGGTAGTGGTTGTAGTCGATGGCAGGGCGGTCAAATTCTGGGAGGGCGAAGCGCCGAAACTTGATGAGATACTGGACGCAGTTTCGTGAGGGATGCTGCGGCATTCAGTCAAAAAGCAGCATTTTTTGGAAAAAAGCTCGTTTGCGGGAACTAAATGTTGTCAGCGGTGTCAAATAATAAAGGAACCTGGAATACCGAATATGATAAAGACATTGCGGATAACAAGCTATTTTGCGGTGGTTTTAGCGGTTGTTTTTTTTGTTTTTCCTGCGGTTTTTGGTGTTCGCGGCGATAAGCAGATAGAGCAATTTTTGAATTCTGCCGGCGTGATAGAGAAGTTCAAGGAGGCCAGGGGGGATAAAGTCGAGGATAGCCGGCGTGAAATCTCACCGCTTGTAAAGCAGGCAGAGGCTTTTGCGTTGTATCTGAATCCACCCCCTAAGCCGGTACCTTCGGTTCCTGCGGTAAAAAGTGGACCCAGACCTGCGGGGCCTGTTACAGCTAAATTTAAGCTTATAGGCACCAGCCGGCATGTGTTGCAGCCGGAATTGTCACTGGCCTTGATTGACGAGCCCGGCAAAGGTCTGTATTGGGTAAGACAATTCGATAAGGTAGGTCATTTAGTTATTGAGCAGGTTAAAGATGGTCTCATAGTTGTTCGAGACGGCCAAAATACTTTCGAGCTTGTGGCGGAAAGACCGGAGAAAAGAAGCCTTCTTAAAGCGAACCCATCATCTGGTCGCATTACCGAAAGTCCGCCTCCAGAGATAAATGCTGAAGTTCAGACGAGCGCCGAAAAAGCGGCGTTGATGAAGAGAGTGGAAGCCGAGAGGGAAAGGATATTAGCCGAGATGAATGCCAGAACAAATGTTCAAGCTGGCGAAACTAATTCGGGTTCTAACGTAAGCCATCCCCAAACGGACAAAGCTAAGGAAATCGCGGCGGCGAAAAGGTCTATTTCCAAACTTGAAACTATGCGTATAAGCGCCAGAGAAGCGAGGGGACTGGGTCGTTTGGGTCAAAGGTTAAAGAACGTTCAGCGGGAGCCGAATCGAACTGAGAACAATTAGAACTGACAGTGGTGCAATTTTAATTGAACTAAGCTTAAGTGATGTGAGTATTCCGGGGCAAGGATAGTCTCTGCTCGCAGGGGCGTGAAGGCCGATATTGGCTGTCGCAGATAGCGGTCAAGGCAGTTATTTAATTCCCCTTTTCTCAAGAAGTTACACCTGATTTTGAGACGTACCGAGTCTTGTTTATTTGTTTTTTATTGTTTTCCGATTTTTGCCGATAGAGAGGGGAGTCTGTCTTGTGGCTTTCCAAATCGCAACAAGAGGTGCCCGATAATAGGTCGCAAAATGGCAGTCTCAGGAAAGTTCTTAGCTGAAAAGAAGGAACTTTTTGGCGTTTTCTGTGTCTGAATTGATATGGTGGCAGGTATTCGAGGTGGTCGAAGTTGGAGACTTAGACGGATATTTGCGTAAAAGCTTCTGAAAAATTTGTCTGCCGTAGCCTCGGCGAAGGTGGAAAAGGACTTATTTTGGTGGTTTTGAGAAGATGTTCGGCTTGTCGGATGAGTCCGATAAGTAATAGATGCGTAGATTTTTAGTTTGGCGAACTATGGAGTGAGTTATGAAGGCAGAGCGGCAACCCCCAGGATGGCTTACGCCGTTTCAAGGTTGTGGGAAAGTAAAAGTTTTTATTTTTATCTGTGCAGTAGCTGTTGTTCTAAACGGCAGCTGTCTTTCCGCCTTAGGTGAGACTTCGCCGAAAAGCGAGGTTGCTACGGAGCAAGAGGTTGCCTCGCCTCGGGGTAAAGCCACGGGTTCTGGCGTTGCACGATACAGGGTTTTTTCTTTAAAACACATATCCGCTGAGCAGGGTAAAAAATATCTTGCCGAAGCTGGCCTCGGCACGGTTTCACAGCTTCCCGGTGTTAATGCGCTTTTGGTAACGGCTCAACCTGATGAATTGATTAAAGTAAGCGCTATTCTGGAGCTTGTTGATGCTAACGAGCTTTTTGAAATAAAAGTATATACTGCGGTGGGCCCATCGCAGTTTCCCCCCAGCGAGCAAATAGCAGCCGAGGTTAATGACATATCAATAGGGACCTTCTCTAATCCGCCGAGCGGCACTGCAAAGACCAAAGCAATTATAGACGTCCACAATGATGCTGTAATAGCCATTGCTCCAGCCGGGCAGTTTGAAAAGATTAATTCTGCCGTCGAGCAGTCCCTAAGGGACGAAGCACAAGCTCTTCAGGTCTCCGAGCCGAACAAATCAGCCGAGATGGATAAGGCAAGCGGAGCGGAAATAGAAACAATCTCTATGGCCGAGCCGGCGGAGGCCGAGCTTAAAAGAGCCGAGGAGGAGCTTAAAAAAATAACTGCTTCTTCTGAACCTGCCGGTCAAGCCGATGTGGAGGTAAACGAGCCGAACGAGCTTTTCGATGAGCTTCTCAATTCGATTGCTGAGACCGAGAAGACGGCCGCCGAGGAGCAGGGGCAACAGTTGAGTCAGCCAAACGCCATCACCCCCGCGGTTGCTACGCAAGCAGCAGGAGCACCGGAAGCAGATGAACCGGATGAGCCTTCCATTGATTTGGAACAAACAGAAGAATTAGCCCCCCAGTCTACTGAAGAACAGGAACCGAATTTGCCTGATGAGGAACTGGAACCGGAGCTAGAGCCGGAGCCAGTCTCGCAAATCCGCTCATACGAGCCGGCGCCCCTTGTAGATGGGAATGAAATGCTTGAACTGGATTTGCCGGCGAAACTTAATATCATAGATTTGGTGGATTTGGTGGGTAAGTATTTACAATTAGATTATATGTATGACGGAGCGCAGGTGAGAGGCGAAGTTTCGCTGAAACTTCAAGGGCCTATCAAGGTGAAGGATTTGTATCCTCTGCTTGAATCTGTGCTAAAATTCAGAGGCTTTGTGATGACTCGCAAGGGCAATCTTGTAACCATTGTCCCTGCTGGTGAAGCTTTGGGTATCGACCCTGCTTTGCAGCCTGAGGTAGGTAAAATCCAGTTCGGGGATGTAGTTATAACACGAGTCTTTAATCTGAAGTATATAGATACAGCCAGTGCGCAGAATTTTTTGGTTAGTATGAAGCTCGGCGCAAACATCTCGCCGATTCCCGAGACAAGCACGCTTATCGTTACCGAATATGCCTACCGTATGGCTCGCGTAGAGGAGCTTTTGGAAATGGTCGACCAGCCCGGTGAGCCGAAGGAATTCAGGTTCAGGCAGTTAAAATACACGATGGCGACTACGCTTGTTCCGAAAATTAAAACTCTTGCTGAGCAGTTAGAAGCTGTATCAGTTACTATAGCAGTTCCTTCGCCTGCACAGCCGACCGTGCGCACAAGGGGAAGACGGCGTACACCGACACCCACACCCCCTGCGCAGGCTGCGGCTAAAACGACTGTCTATTTGGATGCTGATGAAAGAACAAACCGCATCCTGATGATAGGCCTTGAAGAGCAATTGATTGTTGTTGAGAGTTTAATAGATACTCTTGATGTGGAACAGCAGGACCTTCGGACTATGCGTTTGTACGATATCCAGCATGTTGGAGCCGATGAGGTGGTAAAGAAGCTGGGGGAGCTTGGTATAATTAGCGGCGGCAAGCCAACCGGGGGGAGAATTACTGCCGGGGCCAGACCCTCCGCCCCAAAAGCTCCGGGAACCCCTGCAGTTGCAGCAACTGCTGAAGTGGAGCCTCTTGTGGAGGAACCGCAAGTGGTGGTAATTGAGTCAACGAATTCGCTTTTGGTAAATGCCACGCCTGAGCAGCACATCCGAATAGCTACGATTATCAGCTATGTGGATAGTGTGACCCTCGAACAGGCGATACCTTATGTAATTTATGGGCTCGAAAACCAAGACCCCGAAGATTTGGCCGAAGTCCTGCAGAAGTTTATTCAGGAGACCGTCAAAGACAAGGAAGGCAAAGTTGAGCGGACAGTAAGGAGAACAGAAGAAGATATTATTATCGTCCCTGATAAAAACACCTTTTCGATACTCGTTTATGCCAGCAAGAAAAATCAGGAATGGATAGGAAATTTAATAAAGCAGTTGGACAAGCGTAGGCCGCAGGTGCTGTTAGATGCGATGCTGGTTGAAATCAGCGAAGTTGATGCCTTCAATTATGATTTACAGTTGGTCTCCAAGTTCCCGGAGATGCTCCCGGGTGGGACAATGGAGAAACTTGCTACCGGTACGAGTGCTCTATCGCCTTTTCCTTCAAAGAGGGTCGGGGAAGCAACTTCTATTCTTGGAGATGCGTCACCGGCTCAGGGTTTTTATGCAGGCCGTCATATCCAGGCGCTATTGGAGTTAATGCAGAAGAAGGGTTACGGCAGGGTTCTTGCCAGACCGAAGATTCTGGTTAATGACAATGAACAGGGACATATTGATACAACGAATACCATTTATGTAGCAAGGAGTTCCACAACCGCTACCACCGGCGGAGAGGCGGTTGTAGGCACAAGTTACACCTTTGACCAGTTCCCATCGGGTATTAACCTTGATATTACGCCTCATATTAGCGAAGGTGATTTACTTCGCCTTGAAATAAAAATGCAGCGTTCGAGTCAAGCTGCTCCGGAGGGCGGGATTGGAGAGAATGAGCCGCCGCCTAACAAAAGTGAGAACAACATCAACACTATAGTTACAGTGCCTGATAACAGCACGATAATTCTTGGAGGTATAATAACATTGGAGCAGGCCAAGGACAACTGGAAGGTGCCGTTGCTTGGCGACATCCCGCTTGTGGGCGGACTTTTTAGGAAAATAGCTGATACCAGCAGGCAGGCAAAGCTGTATATATTTGTTAGGGCGAATATATTAAGGCCGGGTGAAACTATAGGAGGGCTGCCGGATTTGGAGAGAATATCGGAAAGGAACCGAGCTGCGTTTGAGGAGGCTGAGAGAGAATTTCAGGAGCATCAGGATTGGCCCGGCATAGAGCCGGAGCCGATGGACCCCCTGCGTGTCCTGGAAGCAGAATAGTTATATGCGTTAAACGGTTGTGGTTGCGCGGCTCACCACGGTTGCGTTTAACGTAAGACGAAAGGATGGGACGAATATCGTAACCGGCGAACGAAATATGCAACGTTATGAAGGAATTATTGATACAAACTGCCAAGCGGACAGGTCTTATTGACGCTGAGCAATTGGCTGAATTTCTGAAAATAAACAGCGAGGGGAAATCCCGGCTCGATGAGCTATTGCTCGGCTGTCCGTATTTCACCGAGACAGCGGTTTTGAAGCTGTTTGTTGCTGCGCTGGGGTGGGAATTTTTAGAGGAGGTATCCGCCAAGGCCGTGCCGGGCGAATTCATAGAGTCTATTCCCGCGACCTACGCTCAGCAGCATTATCTTATCGGCATAAAATCTAAGGCCGACGACAAAGAGCTTACCGTAGTTTTGTCCAGGCCTTTGGATTCTGACGTCCTGGATAATGTCTCGAAGATGACAGGTATGCCTGTCAGGCCGGCGATCTCCACCCGTGCTGCTATTACAGCTGCAATAGATGTTGCCTACGAGCAGAGGACGACGGTCATCGAAGAGGTGGCCGAAGAGCTCGATTCGCAAAATATCGACCAGCTCGTTGATGAGGTGGCCACTTCCGATGACCTTCTTGATGTGGTTAACCGTCCGCCGGTTATCAGATTGGTTAATGATATTCTTTTTCGTGCGCTGCAGTTGCGTGCCAGCGATATTCACGTTCACCCTTACGAGGCGAAGATTCAAATTCGCTACCGCATAGATGGTATCCTGTATGATGTTTTGAGCTTGAACAGAAATGTCCTGCCGTTGGTTATCTCCCGTATCAAGGTAATGGCGGGAATGGATATTGCGGAGCGTCGGCTTCCGCAGGATGGCCGCTGCAGTGTCCGGCTGGGCGAGCGTGAAATCGATTTGCGTATCAGCACTGTGCCGACCAGCTTCGGCGAACGCAGCGTCCTGCGGCTGCTGGATAAAAGCACGGGCCTTTTCAAATTAGATGAGTTGGGGCTGTGGGAAGGCGATTTGAAGAAGTTCGATACCTTGCTTAATCGCTCGCACGGTGTTATTTTCGTAACGGGCCCTACGGGGAGCGGAAAAAGCACCACTCTTTACGCCTGCCTTAACAGGATTAATTCGGCTGAGAAAAATGTTATAACCATAGAAGACCCTATCGAATATCAACTGGAAGGAATAAGCCAGATTCAGGTCGCCAGTAAAAAAGGGATGACTTTTGTTACCTCGCTTCGGCACGTGCTTCGCCAGGACCCCGATGTTATAATGGTCGGTGAAGTCCGAGATGTTGAAACGGCGCGAATGGCGATACAATCTTCGTTGACGGGGCATTTGGTTTTCAGTACGCTGCACACGAACGACTCGGCAGGTGCCGTGAGCCGGCTTTTGGATTTGGGCGTTGAACCTTATCTGGCAAGTTCGTCATTGATTGCTATAATAGCACAGCGGTTGGTGCGGAAAGTGTGCCCGGATTGTAAAGAGACGCATGAACCGAAACCTCATGAGTTAAGAGAGCTTGGTGTTGGGAATGTCGGGCAGCGCAATGGCGGAAAGTTCTTTATCGGCAGGGGTTGCGATAAGTGTTTTCAGACCGGCTATCGCGGCAGAACGGGTGTTTATGAGATGATGCTGATTAATGAGGAAATTCAGGATATGATATACAAAAGGGAAACTGCCGGCGCTATAAAAAAGGCCGCTATTAACGCAGGACTGCAAACACTGCGAATGGATGGCGCTCGAAAGGTTCTCGCAGGGATAACAACTATTGCTGAAGTGTTGAGGGTGACACAGGCGGATGTGATGTAGAGGACACAGGTTATGCCCAGATTCAATTATACAGCAGTGGCAGCAGACGGCAAAAAAGTCAAAGGCGCAATCACCGCCGAAAGCCCTTACGCTGCGCGAAAACAGCTGAGGGTTCGAAGCGTCCACCCTACTTCAATTACAGAGGTCGGCTCTGAAGGCAAGGCGACATTATTTTCAATCTTTGCCAGAGGCGGCAAAGGCCAGATAATCGATTTTACAAAGCAAATGGCCACGCTGCTTAATTCAGGAATTAAGCTGACTGAAGCCCTTTCAGTTCTCACTTTGCAAATGTCCGATGTGCGGTTCAAGAACGCCATTAGCGACATTCGTGACAGGGTTATCAGCGGCGAGTCTTTTGCTGATGCCTTGAATGATTATAGTGATTATTTTGATGTTATATATGTGAGTATGGTTCGCGTAGGTGAGGTAACCGGCTCTTTGGGACAGAGCCTTTCGACCATTTCAAAGTTTATGGAGAAGCGCCGCCGGGTTGAATCAAAGGTAATAACGGCGATGATATATCCGATGGTTCTTATTTTATTTTGTATCGCGGCAATTCTGGTTTTGACAACTACGGTTATCCCGAAAATTGCCGAGCAGATTGCAAGGACGGGCCAGTCGCTGCCTTTGATTACCAGGGGATTGATGGGCGTCAGCTTCGTACTGACGAGCTGGTGGCTGCTTGTTGTAATTGCGGTGGTTTTCGGGATTGTCTGGGGTCTGAAGCGTTTTCTGAAGACGCGGCGGGGAGCTTTACTGCGGGATAAACTCCTGCTGTCCCTGCCTTTGTTTGGTCCTCTTATAAAACAACGTGTTGTTTCACGTTTTGCCTCGACACTTTCAACGCTTCTTGGTTCCGGACTTGCTATGGCTGAATCTCTTCGGGTTGTGGCGGAGGTTACCGGCAATAGTCTTATGAGAGGTGCCGTTCAGCAGGCACGTGAGAGGATTCTTGCCGGTGCCGATATTGCTACGCCGCTGAGAGACAGCGGTGTCATCGACCCTGCGATTGCTCATATGGTTTCAGTTGGTGAGAAAAGCGGCGAACTGGAAAAGATGCTTAAGGATATCAGCGAGAACCTTGAGGCTTCGACAGATTTAGTTATTGAAAGATTGAGCGCTGCGGTTGAGCCGCTTATTATAATTGTTATGGCCGCAATAATAGGTTTGATTGCTTATGCAACGATATTGCCGATTTTGGAGGTTTCAGCAGGTAAATTTTGACGCCGTTGGAAGTTCTCCATTGATGTGGGGCGTTCCGCTTAATAGGGAATTTATTTTAGGAGTTTTATAGAAAGATGAAGAAGAGAAAAAGGAAAAATAGATTAGGGTTTACGATGATAGAACTGATGGCTATGCTGATTATCATCGGGTTGCTTGCCACACTGGTAGTTACAAAGGTGGCGTCGAAGATAGACCAGGCGCGCGTTACAACCACCAAGGCCAATTTAAAGCTTCTTCATAACGCGGTTAATCAATTCAAGATGGACACCGGCCGGTTCCCAACCGAAGAGGAAGGGCTTATGGCGCTTATCGAGCAGCCGAGTGATGTTACAAGGTATGAGCCGGGCGGCTATCTGGAAACTACCGAAATACCCAAAGACGGCTGGGGAAATGATTTTATTTACGAGATTTCTCCAGAAACTGGAAAGTCGTTTGTAATCAAAAGTCTGGGTGCTGATGGTGAAGAAGGTGGTGAGGGCAACGATGCCGACTTGTACAGCACTGATGCATATTGATTGCGCCGTGCGTGGACAATCCTATTTACACAATACGAAATACGCAATACGCAATGCCAGACACGGCTTTACGTTTACCGAGCTGGTAGTGGTGGTTTTGATAGTTTCTCTGTTTGTGCTTTTAGCGGTGACGAATTTTTCGGGATTGCTCAGGAGGGGCACGTTTAGAGTGCAGGCCAATGAGCTTGTCTCGACAATGCAGATGGCAGCCAGCGCAGCTGCTGAAAGTGATAAAAGATACGAAGTTATTATTGATATTGCAGAGCAGGGTTATACGCTTCGCCAGATTACTTCGCCTCAGTTGCCGTCGGATGTTCTGGAAGAGGAGATTATTGTCAAAAATGATTTTGGTGAGAATTGCCGGGTTGTTTATGTTCTCTTCGATGACCTTGTCAGCACTGACGAAGAGCATCAAAAGGCATTTTTTCGCGCGGGTCACGCGGGTTGGCAGGCCGGCGGAAAGATAGTTTTGCTCGATGAGGATGAGCAGCCGTATTCGGTAGTAGTTAACCGAATGAACAGAATTGTTACATTGAAGCAAGGAGATGTCGAACTTTTGATGCCGAGAAGACAAGATGAAGTGCCGTTCTAACCAAATTTTGTTGCCGGCTTTTAGTCTGGTGGAGGTTGTAACTGCTTTGGTTATACTTGCGCTTATCAGCTTGAGCGTGCTGGTTGTTATAAACCGCTGTATGGCCTCGGCTGCAGATTCAGAGCTGCGTATGCAGGCCTTTGAGGTCGCACGCGATAATATGGAGACCCTCCTGTCAAAGGATTCAGTTGAGGAGATGGTTGACTATGGCAGTAGTGTCAGGTATCCCGAAATTAAATGGCAAACTACTGTTGAGATGTTTTACGAGCCGATGGCGACGGAACAGATGCAGGTATGGGTCAAAGGGATTTGCTCGGCTGAATATACTGATGCAGCAGGCGAGGTACAAACGATTGAGCTGACACATTGGTTGACCGGTTTAACGGAAGAGCAATTGATTGAAATGCTTAAACAAAAGCTATCTGAGCCAAATGAGCCGAATGAGCCGAACAAGCCGGTGCCTGAGTTGAGGGCGGATTGCGACACCTTACCTTTCTGTGAAAGTATTAAATGCCGTCTGGAGGCCGGAACTCTTGGCGAACTGACCAGCGAGGAGATTGTTAGATACCTGAAAGAGTGTCCCTGATAATAAATTCATTTTAATTGGTATGAAGATTGTTTCTTACAAAATATGCAGTCGCCACAGCGGTTTTTCGCTGGCTGAGGTGCTTGTGGCACTAACGATAGGGGCGATGATTTTAGTGGCGGTGCTGAGTATTTATAGCCGGGCGGAAACCAGTGCTGCTGCGATTACGCATAAGCTCGATAGTTCTAGGCTGCCCTCCGAAGTTCTGCAACGCATTGCTGAAGACATCGACAGAACAACTGTGCCGGGCGCCGATACGAAAATTACTATTGAGAATAAATTTGAAAACGGTTTCTCGACCGCTCGGCTGACGGTCCTAAATACTATTTACAACAACAAAAACGAGAAACAGATATTTGAAAAAATTATTTGGCAGGCCAGCTATGATAAAGACGCCAATGGTCTTGTTTTGTATCGCAGTCATAGTGGGATTGCGTTGGAAGATAAGCTGCTTGACGAACAGAAAGAAGATTGGGAAAGAGAGCTTTTTGTGCCGATTTGCGCCGGCGTTACTTTTTTTAAGATACAGGTCCCCACGGATGAAGGCTTTCAGGATGGCTGGACGAGCGATTCATTGCCTACCGGTATTGTGGTAACTTTTTCTTTTGCCGAGCCTTTTAAGACCTTAGCTGGTACTTTGGATGTGCCGGAGGATGAAAAAATCATACGAAGTATAGCAGTTGACAGAACCAGAGCTGTCAAATTCATATTGGTAAAAAAAGAAGATGAAAAATAAGGTGACATGGAACAAGGGCTTAAATAATTGGAGCGATTGTCGAAATCGCCCCGGCATTGTGCTTTTGGTGACATTGGTGCTGCTGGTTATACTTTCGGCGCTGGGTTATACCTTAAGCAGTCGTCTTGCCGCCCAGCATCATCGCCAGCAGTATATCATAGATTATCAGGCTGCCCGCTACGGTTGTAACTCAGCGGCACGGTATATGTTTGCCAAGTTGCAGGATGTTAATATACCGCAGTTGGTTGACCGTCCGAATGAGCCGGATTTTTCGGATTTATTCACCCTTAGTGAGGTTGAATATAAGGAACTTTTGGCCGAGTGGGCTGCAGAGATTGCTTCCGGTGAAGCCGAGAGTTTCGGCGGTAAGCGTGACATCAGTGACGTCAATGACGTCGACGATATCAACGACGTTAACGACGTGGGCGAAGCTAATGATATCAGCGGTGTTACCGATTTTAATGACCCTAATTCTCTGGTAGTGCGTGGCCCGTATGGTCCACCCTGGCCGTTTGTAATCGAGCCGATTGAGTTCAAGATTGGCTCCGCTGCAGTCAAGATTGAAATTGAAGACGAAAATGCAAAATATCCCCTCAGCTGGACATTGCTGGGCGATAAAAAGGTGCAGCGTGAGGCCTCGGCAGGGCTCGAAACTTTCTGCGAGTGGATGGATGTCAACAGTGTGCGGGTTGATTCACTAAAACAGGAGTTAAATGGAATAGGTGAAATAAAAACGTTCAAAATGGACTTTGAACCGGTAAAGATAACCGAACAAAGGAGAAGGGTGACCAGACGCGGCAGGGGAGCCAGAAGAAGAAGAACTTACCAAACACGGATGGTCCAAAAAACAGTTGCGCCCGCCTCCATCCACGTCGCTGATTTTGCAAGACTTTTTCACAGTTCATTAATTGATACCGAGGCCCTTGCCGCCCCGACAATAATCAGTGATAGCAGAAAGGAATCGGCCCTGAAGTATATGGGGCTGTGGGCTTCGAATAAGGTTAATATAAATACCGCCCCTCGACAGGTGCTGGAGGCTGCTTTTGCTTTCGGCGGTGATGCTGATAAAATCGCCGAAGAAATTATACAGCGAAGACGAATAAAGCCTTTTACCGATATAGAAGATTTGAGGAAATCATTGTTTAAGTATTCAGATTCGATAGGAAAATGTGAGGAATATATCACGACAACCAGCAACTTTTTCACTATTAGAATAACCGCGGTTAGTGGTGTCGCGGAAGCATCGATGGTTTTTGCAGTGACTAAAGACGGCAAAAAGGTGGAAAGAATCGCCGTAATCTCCAGTTGAGAGGTTATTCTTTAGGAGTTTGCTCGAAATGGAAGGTCAGAACTACTTGGGGATTTATCTGAGCAAAGACGCTGCGACCGTCGTCTGTCTCGGCGGTAAAACCGTCTCAGGCTGCTTCAGCGTCACTATCGAGGAAGGCCAGCAGCAGAAGCCGCAGGAGCTGGCCCGTCTTATCGCGGAAGGTTTAGCCAAAAGGGGGTTGAATTTTTCCGAGGCCGCCGTGGCTTTGGATTGCTCGATGTTTATGCAGCATAGTGTGCATAGTAAATTTAATGACCCCAAGCAAATCGCTGCGACCGTCAGGTTTGATGCCGAGGAAGTTCTCGGTATGGACGTAACCGACCTCGCGATAGCTTTCAGGATAAATTCGAGCAACCAGGCCGGCTCATCGCTGACCGTCTTCACCGCCCAGAAGAAGCAATTGTCTGATATTCTTGCTTCTTTGCAGAGTAATAATATCGACCCGGTGACCATTGAGCCGGATGTTAATTGCCTGTCGAGATTTATTTTGCAGAATGTATCCTTGCCGGATTCGCACTCTCTTTTCTGCGTCCTTTCTGATTTGAGCGGTTATTTTATTGCCTTTCCGGAATCGCACGAAGCACAGGCTATGCGGACATTCCTGGTCAGGTCCTCGCAGGATAGAAACGAGCTGCTCGCCAGAGAAGTCCTGATAACCGCCGCTTTAGTTGAGAGCGATAAGCCGGTAAATAGCATTCGAGTTTTCGATTCCACCGGCTCCGTAGACTGTCAGCAGCTTAGCGAAAGGCTCACCATCGAGGCTGGTTTAATAGATTTGGTTGCCGCTGCCGGCCTCGCCCCGGAGGCCTTGGCCGATTGTGCCGGCCCTGTTGGTTTTGCAATTGCCTGTGGGGCGGCTTTGTCCCACTTGGAAAAAGCACAGACCGTGAATTTCCGCAGCGATTTTGCCCCGTACCAGGGCAAAAAGGTTCGACTGCAGAAAGCAATGAAGCTATCGAGCGTATCCGTTGTCGTTCTTGCCCTTGCTGCAGGAGTGTATTTCCAGATACAGTTGTGGCAGCAAAACAAATACCGCGCTCGGCTGTACAAGAAGTTTGAAAAACAATACTTGGCTGTTATGTTCGGCAAAAAGCCGCCGCCCAAAACCAACCCCGTGAGAAAACTCGAGGGTGAATTAAGGCGGATAGAAAATGTCAAAAAGGGCCTGTTAAGTGTTACAGGCGAAGAGGCCATATCGGCTAAGTTGACTCTCGTGCTCGAGGCGTTTAACAAATGCGCGGCACAGACGGATTTAAATATAGATTCGATTAGCATTACAACTAAAAGCATTAGTATTGCAGGCGATACCTCCAGCAGGGCAAACACGCTGAAGTTGTTCGATGCAATCAGGCAAAGTAAGCTGGATATCCTGCAGCAGAACCTCGATGCGAAGGGTGGCCGGGATAATTTCAGCGTTACTGTTAAGCCGGCGAAACAGTGAGGGATAGACTTTTATGAAACAGTTTTATAAAAATCCGGCTCTGTATTATATACTCGCTCCTGCTATAGTTGCCCTGTGGCCTTTACTTATTTGGGGCGTATATTTACCGGCTGCGGAACATAAATGGCAGGTCGAGAAATCGCAATATAACAAAGGCCAAGAGGTAATCGCGGAGATTCTGGCTCTTGACCCCGACCGGGTGAAGTTCGCCGATTCGAATAGCGCCTCCGTTGAATTTGATTACGCCAGTGCCATTGAGAAAACAGCCGGTGCGTGCAGAATAGCGCCGACCAATTACAAGCTCAGTTCCGGAATAATCATAACTTCCGGCGGACAAAAAAGCCAAAGTGCCAAAGTAGACCTGAAGGGGATTGACGTAGCGAAATTTGCCAAATTCCTCTCGACTATTCAGCTTCGCTGGGCCAATCTGCAGTGTACGCAGGTTAAATTGACCAAAAAGAAAGGCCTGCCCGACACCTGGGACGTCGACCTCAATTTCAAGTATTACTATTGAAGCGCAGCGAAAATCCCAGAATGTCTTTATCTGGGATCCAGTATTTTCGTAGCGCAGCGAGGCGGCCCCACAATTTTACATTTTTCACTTTGATTTTTAATCTTTTTCCATTCCCCGAACCGTCCCAAAATAATTAGCGTGCCGTTGCAAAACAGCCGAATTTAGTGTATTATTTTTTGAAAGAGGTGGTAAAGGAGATAGTTTCCACGGAACTCTAATCACCTTTTGCGCACCTTAATATGGGTAGTTAATTGTCTAAGTAGGTCATCAAATGAAGAAGAAAAGGGGTTTCACATTAATAGAGCTTTTGGTGGTGATAGCCATTATCGCGTTGTTGATGTCGATATTGATGCCGGCACTATCAAAGGTTAGGAAACAAGCGGCGGCAGTTGTCTGTCGGTCGCGGCTAAAACAATGGGGCGTTATATTTTCGATGTATACGGGCCAAAACGATGGCTATTTCCTTGCGAGGGAGATCGGGACCGATTGGGGATATTCAAGAATGTGGCACCTGGTCTATAAGCCGTATTACATCGACCCCAAGATGCGTTTCTGCCCGACAGCCGAGAACCCCAACCTTAAGACAGGCCCGTTCGGCACCTGGAACCCCGATAAGGGTATGTGGAATCCGGAGGATTATCCAATTCCGGGCGAAGGTGACGACCAAACCGGTCCTCGAGCTCCTACCGGCAGCTATGGTGTGAATCGCTACACTGAGAATATGAAAGGTGGTACAACGGCAGATAACCCGGCTTTCTTTAGGCGAGCTGATGTAAGAGGCGCGGATAGGGCCCCAGTGATGCTGGATTGTCAGTATGTTTATTATTGGCCGGGTGCCGAGTCCGAACCACCCTCATATAATGGCGACTTCGAGGGCAATGAGATGAAGTGGACATGCATCGATAGTAGGCACATGGGCAGTACCAATGCTGTTTATATAGATTCCTCTGCCAGGAAGACAGGGCTTAAGGAGTTGTGGGTGCTCAAGCAAAGTAAAACGTACGATGTATGCGGTCCGTGGTCTATATGCGGATTCGGCGGCAACAAAGCTGCATGTGCAGCCGCTTGGGATTCAGCGGCAGCTTGGATGAGCAAAATGCCGGAGTACTGAAAAAAAGACCCTTGCAAAAAAAGCTTGGGCCGTATTTAGCCCCTTAATTTTAGGGGGGGTTTCTTTCGATTGCACAATTGTTCATTGTCCCATCTTAAACATTCTATAAAACGTATAATGATATGCATAGTACAGTAGCAGATTAATTCCATTCCAGGCAATTGAAGAACCTATGGCCGGTTTAAGCTCTCTCGTCATTACCCAGAGAAAAAGTGTTTGGACACAAAGAATAAAGAATCTATACACCAGGCCGCTTTTTAAAAACAATTCGAGATTTATTTTTCTCCATAGCATATCAGGTCCACTCCACAATTAAACTTTGGCTTCCATACACAATCAAACCTTCCAATTCCACAATAATATCAAAATCTTCTTTCAGCCGCAATCACTGAGATTTTAATGGCTTTATATTTAGCCCCACAACTTGTCCCGCCGAAGCTCGGCGAAGGGGGATTTATTGTGGGGTTGTTTTTGCCTTTAAATAATTGATTGCAGCTTCCGTAGCGCAGCGCAGATCCTTCATAGCGTAGCGAAGATCCTCGTAGCGTAGCGGAGATCCCCGCATGTTGTTAGCTGGGACCCAGTATCCGGGACCCAGTAAAGCCTCCGCGGCGCCTGAGCGGGGTACTTGCTGTTGTGTCCTCCAGTTCGGCCCCTATTTCTATATTACTTCAGGGCTTTGCCCCTGCGTAATACTAATGTTCCTCATTGCGGCTTCCGGAAACAACAGCAAAAAATGATTGTGGGATTTTAAAAAATGCGGTAAAATCTCGTGAGCTTGCAAACATTTGGAGATATAATTGATTAGTGGTTGTAAAATAATGATAAAATTGGGATACATCTATTAAGTAGGATATTAAAGTGGCTCGTTCTGATTTATTAATAAAATTAGTTAAGGCAGGAAGAATCGGTGACCAGATTCTTTTCAGAAAAACTGCAGAAGCTTTGATATCTGAAGAAAGAGCGAAACAACATAATATTCTTGCAGACAAATTACAATCGCAATTGAACATTAATGGTAATTCATCTAATAGTGCACCCATTCTAATGACCGATAGAATAAACAATTTGCTCTTTGAGATGAATCCGCGAAAAAAACTGAAGGATATGGTGCTTACTAAGAATGTTGAAGATACCTGTAAAGAACTTATAGAAGAACATCAACGAGTGGATTTACTTAGATCGTATAATCTTGAGCCGCGTAACCGAGTATTGCTGCAAGGTCCTCCAGGAAATGGTAAGACAACTTTAGCTGAAGCAATAGCATCATCCCTAATGCTTCCTTTGTTTGTTGTGCGGTATGAAGGAGTAATCGGAACTTATCTTGGTGAGACGGCAGTAAGATTGAAGAAATTATTTGATTCAATATGTACAAGAAAGTGCGTTTTATTCTTTGATGAATTTGACACAATCGGAAAAGAAAGAGGAGACTTACATGAGACAGGAGAAATTAAAAGAGTTGTAAGTTCACTCCTGCTACAGATTGATGCTCTTCCTACCCATGTTGTTGTAATTACAGCCACGAATCATCCTGAGCTACTCGACAGAGCTGTTTGGCGCCGTTTTCAGGTTCGCCTTTCTCTTCCTAAACCAACTCATGCATCTCTTATGGAATGGTTATGTCGTTTTGAAAAGCGTCTTCCTGCACCTTTTGGATGTTCTACAACGACACTTGCTCAAAAACTTAAAGGTTCAAATTTTTCGGAGTTGGAAGATTTTGGGTTAATGGTTCAAAGGTCTTATGTTTTGTCATTGCCAGAAGCAAATATGGGATCAATCGTGGCAAAATGTTTGAAACAATGGCAAGAAAAAATGAAAGTCGGCAACAATAACAAAGGATAACTGATGTGCCAGAAGCAAAACCTTTAATTATACTTCCTCAACCACAGGTCGTAGATAGGGAAAAACGAAGGGCTTTTGGAGGTGGTGTTCGTTTTCCCAGTCATTCCCGGCAGGGCCAAAGGCTCATACCGCAGTTCAGGCAACTCCAAGCTGCTTTTGACTCAAGGCGAATAGAAATTCAAGGTTCTTCAACAGGTATTGTTCCGGAACAAGTTCTAGTTATGGAAACTGTAGGCGCGGTTGATGATTTTGTTGTTGCAGTTCGTCATGTTCAAGGAATGGAATGGCTAGGAGAATTCGATGAGGACGACATACCTCCTGATGACGATTTTTTTGTTGATGAAGAACATAAAGAAAAAAACTTGAGTGGCCGGCTTTACTTGGTCATGGCTAATCAACAAGCTATGCAGCAGCTCTTATCCCTTTGGGGTCATTATCGGCGAGATGCTAACTATCAATTTCCCCGTGGATTAACCAAATGGCGTGAAATGTTTAAGCACCTTAGGAGCATTCGCCCATGGGGTGTTGATGACCGTATTCGTGAGACAGGAGTCCTAGAAGACTGGCGGAGACGCGTACAAGAAGGCCAAGAGTTAATACGTTTTGAAGCAGAGTTGTGGTTCAGAGATAATCGAGTGCTACGAAATTTATCTCGATCGAGGTTTGATGAGGTAATCCACAACAATGGTGGAAACATAATTACACAGTCGATAATACCAGAAATAACATATCATGGTATATTAGCCGAGTTACCTATTCGGTCGGTCCAAGCTATCCTTCAAAACACAGATGCGCAACTGGTACGTTGCGATCAAATAATGTTTTTAAGACCAGCTGGACAAGCTGTGATTCACGCACCTGCAGATGAACCTTTATATGAACGTCTAAATGAACGAAGCCGTTCGATTCCTCAGGGGGAGCCGATCGTTGCTATATTTGATGGTTATCCGTTAGAAAATCACTATCTGTTAGAAGATCGATTAGCAATTGACGATCCAGATGATTGGGGTCGTGATTATCCAGCCAACGATCGAATTCACGGCACTGAAATGGCTTCCCTCATTATACATGGAGAATTGGATGCTAACGAAGATCCATTAAAGCGTCCTCTGTATATGAGACCTATTTTAAAACCTGATATAAGAGCTTTTGGCACACCACGCGCAGAAATGATTCCTGAAGATATCATTGCAGTAGATTTAGTTCATCGTGCTGTAAGAAGGCTTTTTGATGGAAGTGAGGGGGAAGATCCGATCGCTCCTCAGATACGTTTTATCAACCTTTCGATATGTGATCGTTCAAGGCAATTTAATAATGCAATGAGTTCGTGGGCAAGGCTTTTAGACTGGTTATCTTTTAAATACTCAGTACTTTTTATTGTGAGTGCTGGAAACCATCCGCAAGATATCGAATTAGCTCTCGCCAGAGGTGAACTGGCATCAACAGATAATGATACGTTGAGAAGGGAAACAATAAAAGCTATTGCAAATGATATTAGAAATCGTCGACTGTTATCACCAGCTGAATCACTGAATTCTTTGACTGTCGGAGCTTTACATGATGATAATTCCACCATAGGGCCAAATGACACACGTAAGAACCTGTTGGGCGATGACGGACTTCCCAGCCCTATCAGCGCCGTAGGGCTTGGGTATCGAAGATCAATCAAACCGGATATACTGTGTTCTGGCGGACGTCAATTGTATGATGAGAAGCATGCGAATACGAATGCTAATACTATAGTCTGTATCAGCGAATCAAGCATGTCTCCTGGTCATCTTGTTGCTTCGCCTGGAACCACAGCTGGTGTCCTTAATGCTGCTAGATATTCTAGGGGAACAAGTAATGCTGCAGCGTTAGCTACGAGAGCAGCAGCGAGATTTTTTGACATTATCGAGGATCTCAGACGAGGAGAAAATGGTGATACTTTGGGAGATGATTGTGTATCAGTCTTGACTAAAGCAATGTTAGTGCATGGCTCCTCATGGGAAAACGCATATAGTATTATCGAGCAGGTATTAAGGACTGAAGAAAATAGCCGTGGTTTTCGGGAACATGTCGCAAGATTTCTTGGATATGGGATTTTAAACAAGGAAAGAGTTTCTAATTGTACAGACCAAAGAGCTACTTTGATTGGGTGCGGTAGACTTTCGGATGGGGAAGCTCACTTGTATTCAATTCCGTTGCCTCCAAGCCTTAGTAGCAAGAGGATTTGGAGGCGTTTGACAATTACACTAGCTTGGTTAAGTCCGGTTCGATCTACAGATAGAAAGTATCGATGTGCATCTCTTTGGTTTGACCCCCCATCAGATAAACTTCAGATAATTCGTCAACAAGCTGATGGGCGCGCAGTTAGGCGAGGTACGGTTCAACATGAGATTTTAGAAGGCGACAGAGCCGCAGTTTTTGTTGACGGAGATAAGTTACTCATAAAAGTCAATTGTCGAGAAGCAGCGAAGCCATTAACACAATCCGTTCCATATGGACTAGCAGTCTCTTTGGAAGTTGCTGAAGGTATTGAGATACCAATTTATAATGAGATATTAACAAGGATTCGCACAGTTATAAGAATTAATTCTTCAGGCATTGTCGATGAAAAGAGTTAACCCTCGCAATAAGTTGTTTGGTAAAAATCAATCAAATGCGCAGAAGTCCACGAAAAAATTTCCCATCTTTGTCTCTGTTAACTTAGGCAACTTTTACCCGCAAATTCTTCCCCCGCAAACATTAAAATTCCGCCAAACCCCCGCTTCTCAAATCCTTCATTTTAAAACCCAATGATATACAAAATGCTCATAGTCCTTTTGATTAGTCAAAAGGACTAGAACGAAAAAAGAATACCTAAGTATCTTAGGTATTCCCCTTAACACTCCCTCCAACCCGTCCACCAAAAATTCTTTGTTAAAATAGGCAACTTTTGGCTAATTTTCTTTGTGCTTTTTCGTGGCTAATTTTTCTTCACAATCTGCGTCGAAAAAATCCTCATTCTCAAATCCCTCATTCTCAAATCCCGCCATGAACACCAGCGCTATGTGGCATTGACATATATCACAATTCGTTTTATCATAACGCTTATGAATACAATATTTTTCAAAAACTGGACAAATCAGGTTCGCAAGGGCCTTCTCGAAGTAACTATCCTTAACGACATACACAACCGAAGAATGTACGGTTACGAAATGCAAAGGAAATTTTGTAAGTCCAAAGGTTTGCTCATGAGCGAAGGGACAATTTATAGCATCCTCAGGCGATTCAAAAAACAAGGTCTTGTAACATTCTACCAAGCCAAATCGCCAGATGGTCCGAAGAGAAAATACTATCGCCTGACCGAATTGGGCCGCCAAACCCTTGCTCAGATGAATGGCTATTGGCAAGCAATCAAACGGCAGGCCGACTCTATTGAACGGGGCAAATAGCCATCATGCATTTTACTCCGTGTAGGTTTCTCGCTATATGGCATTGCCACCTACTGAAGTTCTTCCCCGTCAATCCAAAGAGTTCCTGTTAACTTCGGCAATTTTTTTATTTTGTCTTCCGTTTACTATCTTTACTTTTTCGCCTAAAGAATCTCTGCGGTCTCGGTGTTCTCCGCGGTAAAACTTTTCAATCAAATGCGCAGGGGGGTAAAAAATTGTTAAATTTTGTTGAAGATTTTGCGTTGGTTTCTATGCAGTTTTTTAAATCTCGATACGCTTTTTGTAAATTTTTGTAAGTTTCTGCACGTTTCAAAACAGAAACTTGCGCGTTTGGTGCTACCCCAAATCCCCCATCTTGTCTATCTTGCCAACGACTGCTCCTTGTTTTACTGCCCCTGCTATCACTATATATTGTATATTACCCAAATTGCCCAAATTCGCCCCGATAATCAGTTTTGGTGTGAAAATTGGCTTTTTACAAAAGGCGATTTTTAATGTTAATAAGTTGCCTTGCCACGCCAAAGGTGCTGAATTTTGGCGTAACTTTATGCTATTGAGCCGGTTAGGCTGACCTCAAACTTTTCTAAAGTTTTTCATTTACTTATGTCGATAGCAATACTGTGAATGCTGGTTAGTGCCTCGAATGGATTCCGGGGGCATACAATATATAGTGGTTATCGGCTTTCGGGCGAAAAAAGGGATTTTTCGCCCGAAAGCCGGAGGTGTAAGGTAATTTAAATGCCAAGCTTTGATTCTAATAGCCGTTTTAAAGAAGAAAGCCTGATTGCGGAGCAGGATTTGCTTATGGAGCAGATACTTGAGAACATCAATACTACGCCTATCGGCCAGGTGTTAAAGAAGATTGCAACACTGCCGGAGGTTCGCAAAGAGAAAGTTCTTGACCTCCGCCAGCAGCTAAGTAAAGGTAAATACAGGGTTAATGAGCGATTGGATATTGCTCTCGACAGGGTCCTTGAGGACCTTACTGCTTAAACATAAACCCACCGATAAGCCGGGGGGCTAAATACTTAACTTACGAGATTACTTCCGGCACCTCGTCGTCGGGTTCATCCATTTCGGGCGGTTTGTAGCCCGGCTGCTTCGATCTTTCCACTTCTTCCTTGAAGGCGGCTGTGACTTTGTCCTGGATTTTTCGCCTGCACTCGGCGTTGATTGGGTGGGCGATGTCGGCGTGAAGCTTCATTCTGCCTTTGACATCCTTCTTTGCCCGGTTTTCAGAAAGGGCAACTCCGCAATTATTGCAGAATTTTGCCCTGAGATGGTTTTTGCCGCCGCATTTCTCACAGTGGTCGCTCATTTTTCTGGATGGCATAGCGACGAAATAGCCGCCGGCGCCCTCGATGATTTTGATGTCGCGGATTACGAACTCATTGTCCATCGTCACCGAGCAAAAAGCTTTTAGCCTGTCATCTTTGTTGTCCACTAATTTGACTCTAACTTCAGTGATTTCCATTTTCTTTGCCTCGCTTAAAAGTCGTATCCCCACAGCTTTACCATTTGTTGTTGCCCACTAAAACGGCTTTGCAACCGGTTTGTTGTTCAAGTTTGGTTTTGTTTGCCCGCCCCTTTTCAATATCGCCGTTGTCAATAATGTAAAACATAGCTGAACCACTTCCACTCAGGCACAGAGGCTTGAAACCCAGCGATTCTATTTTAGCTTTCAAGTCAGCAAGTTCTTTGTATAAGCCGAAACAAGCCATCTCGAGCATATTTGCGCACATTTCCAGGACTAAATCAATCCTGTTTTTCTCTAAAGGAACGTTTATTTGGGTATGAAGCTGTTTGTAGAGGGCCGGATTATGTTTGTAATTGGCGTAAACCTTTTTTGTAGAGACACTTACGGTAGGAAGTATCAGCAGAGCTAAAAAGGCGAAATTTTCGTCTAATTTTTTAATTTTTTCGCCTTTTCCGGTGCAAAAGGCCAATGGGCCATCTAAAAAGAAGGGCACATCGCTGCCTAATTGGGCTGCGAGTTTGGCAAGAGCGGCGTCGGGAATTTGTAAATTGAGGTATTTGTTTAGGCCGATGAGGGTTGCCGCTGCATCGCTGCTGGCAGAACCGAGCCCTGAGCCGGCAGGGATATTTTTTGTCAGGGTGATTTTGATGTTAGCTTCCTGGCCGTAACTTTCCAGCAGCATTTTAGCGGCTTTGTGGACGAGATTTTCTTCGCCTTCAGGAGCCCATTCCGGGCCGGTGCAAATAAGTTCGATGCCGGCCTTATTGGTTTTTTCGATGAGGATTTGGTCGTAGAAATTGACCTTGGCCATTATGGTCTCTATATCGTGGAAGCCGTCGGGGCGTTTGCCGGCTATCAAGAGGGAAAGATTGATTTTCGCTGGTGCTCGAACTAATAAACCGTCGCCGATGATTTCAAACTGGTCTTTGCTGGTCATAATTGCTCGTTGACATTATAACAGGATATTCTTATTCTGTGCACAAAAATTGTAGTTGGTATATGGAATGAATGATATAGCAGAGCAGCCGCAGCAAAATAAACCAGTTGCGTGGTGGCATTGGCACAGGCGATTATATAACTGGGTGGTTCACTGGGCGGATACGCGTTATGGCATGCTGGCGCTTATTATACTTGCGATTACCGAGCCGATTTGCGTTCCCATCCCAGCCGACGTAATGGTTATCGGGATGAGCTTCGGCAGACCGAAGCGAGCAATATGGTATGGCCTTGTCTGTTCTTTTTTCTCCGTTCTCGGCGGGACGATTGCCTTTTCTCTCGGCCTTGCTATCGGTCCCGAAAGAGTCGTCGCCTTCTTTCACTACATTAACTTCGGCCCAATAAACCTCGGCCAGATGGCTCGACAGGCACTCGAACTATATCAAAAATACGATTTTTGGGCTATCTCCATATCCGCCCTGACGCCGGTGCCTTATATGATTTTCAGCTGGGTCGGCGGAATGGCTGATGTCTCCATAGTGAAATTCGTTCTCGTTAGCGTTGTTTTTCGCACTATGAGGTTCGGCAGTGAAGGCCTGCTTTTCTATTTCCTCGGAGAAAGGGCACGGCGGTTGATAGAAAAATATTTCAATATCGCCACCGTTGTTGTTATCATACTGCTTGCGTTGCTTGCCTATATAATGAAAAAAGTGGGCCATATATTTATGGGCTGAAAAGTGAACGATGCACAGAAACAAACACTTCTTAGAACTGCCCGCGATACGGTTAAGGCGATTTTGACCGGCGGGGTGCTGCCCAAACCTAAATCGAGCGACCCTGAATTAAATGCCCATTGCGGGTGCTTTGTAACATTGAAAAACCGGGGGCAGCTGCGGGGCTGTATCGGGCAATTTATATCCGACAGGCCTTTGATTGAGCTGGTTGTTGAAATGGCCAAGGCCTCGGCAACCGGTGACCCGCGGTTCTTTACCGACCCTATCACGGCCGACGAATTGGAGCAGCTTGATGTTGAAATCTCGGTGCTCTCGCCGCTGCAAAGAACAAATGACCCATTGAGCCTGCGTCTCGGAGTCGATGGTATTTATATAAAAAGAGGATGTACTTCGGGGTGCTTTCTGCCTCAGGTTGCGACCGAAACCGGCTGGAACAAAAATGAATTTCTTTCGTATTGCTGTGCGCACAAAGCGGGCCTGCCCGCCGATGCCTGGAAAGACCCTGAAACTGAGGTTTATCTATTCACCGCTGAAGTGTTCGGGGCGGAGTTTGAAGAAATATAGACAGGAAAAACCAATTATGACGAGGAAAGTGGTGTTGATTTGCATATTGAGCGTTGTCTCTGCCGTCGGCTGTTCCAAGGGTCGGTCTCAAGTTGACCGTTCCAAGCTTAAGCGGATAGATACGCCTGCGGGGATGATTGAGTATTTGCACAAGCGGCGTTTGCCGGCGCTGGAGTCCGTTGAGGTTTGGGAAAACGAATATGGGGCGGGGCTGAAGCTTACTACCAATCACTACGAAATATTTACCACGCTTTTGGAACCTTTGATGCTTTCGCAAGTCCCCGGGTTTATGGAATCGGCGTATCGCGGTTATAACAGCCAACTGCCTGAGCCGATTGAGACGACAACCAAGTTTACCATTTATCTTTTTGCTGAGCGCAAACAATGGGAAGATTTTACGAGGACCTTCGTCGGCCCACAGGCGCCGTTGTATCTTAAAATAAAATCCGGTGCGTATTACCTGAATGACGCCTGCGTAGCGTATAATATCGGCAGAGAACGGACTTTTTCCGCACTTGGGCACGAGGGTTGGCATCAGTTCAACAAGAAGCATTTTAAGTTCCGCCTTCCGAGCTGGCTTGACGAAGGTATCGCAATGCTCTTTGAGACCAGCAGGTTTGAACAGGGCTTCTTTTATTTTGAGCCGATTCGAAATTTGAATCGATTAGGTTCGTTGAAAATGACGCTGATGAAAAACAAGATGATACCGCTGAGAGAGCTGATAGCTATGGACCCAGGCGAGGCGGTTGTTGCAGGTGAAGATACTATAATGGCCTTTTACAGCCAATCATATGCGTTGGTGCGGTTTTTGCGGGAAGATGGTTATGGAAAACGGCTTGGCGATTATCATCAGATGCTTGAAGGTGGTCTGAAGGGTAAATGGCCGCTCGAAGAAGGGGGCAAAAGAATCGCAGCGGACAGAAACATCCCGCTGACCGTCAGGTGGAACCGAGCCCTCGGCAGGAAGCTATTCGAATATTACATAGGCGATGATTTTGACCAAATCGAAAAAGAGTATCTGATGTTTTGCAGGAAGGTAGTTTATCACGTGCACTTCAGGAAATAGCCGGTGTCCGGTATCGGTCATTTTAGCTTCGGCTTCACAGAGGCGCCGAGAGTTGTTAGCTGAAGCCGGCTATAAATTTACGGTTGTTCACCCGGAAATTGATGAGTCGGAGTTTATGTTTGAGGGGATGGAGACTTGTGAATATGCTGAACGGCTGGCCTTGGCAAAAGCGAAAAATGTAGGTGAAAAGTTTCCTGAGAGTTTGGTTATCGGTGCGGACACTGTTGTGGATTTTCAGGGGGAAATAATTGGCAAGCCCACTGATGAAAAAGAAGCGGAAGTCATTACGAGAAAGCTATTTGGCGGGCCGCATAAGGTGATAACCGGCGTTGCGATTGTCAGGACATCTGACGGGGTGGAGATTGTCGAAAGCGAGACCACGACTGTTTATCCTAAAAAATTGACGGATAATCAGATAGCGGAGCATATTAAAAGCGGAGCGTGGCGGGACAAGGCGGGAGCATATGCGATTAAAGAGGGTGGGGACGCGTTTATCGAGCGAATAGAGGGGAGTTTGACCAATGTGATGGGGCTGCCGATGGAACTTTTGGGGCGGATGATGAAACGAGTTAGTCATTAGTCGCTAACTGATGGATGTCAGCAAAGCGGGGGAACCTATGCGAACTTAGTGGGTGGATTATGAGTATAAATAATCAGGAACATATATTCATAATGCAAGGGACGGTTAAAGATGGAAACAAAAAGAGGGTTTGTCAACGGGAAACGGGTTTTGGCGGCGATGCTGGCTTGCATTGCAGCGGGAGGATGTTTTTTGCTTTTACAAACTAGGAAACAAAAGGAGCGGAATATGGATGAAGTGTTTAAGAAATTAACGGCGGAGGAAGAAAGGGTAATTGTTCATAAAGGAACAGAGCAGCCTTTCAGCGGTAAATATAACGACTATTTCGAGAAGGGAGTTTATACGTGCAAACGATGCGGGGCGGAGCTGTTCAGGTCGGAATCGAAATTTAAGTCCGAGTGCGGCTGGCCGAGCTTCGACGATGAGATTAAAGGGGCTGTGAAATGGCGAAAAGATGCAGACGGTGTTCGGACAGAAGCTGTTTGCGCGAAATGCGGGGCGCATTTAGGACATATATTTTCGGGTGAAGGATTTACACCGAAGAATGTTCGCTATTGTGTGAATTCCGTTTCGATGAATTTTGTGCCGGAGCAAAAGGTAGAGAAAGCGATATTTGCATCGGGGTGTTTCTGGGGGACGGAGTATTATTTCAAACAGGCGCCGGGCGTAATATCCACGACTGTCGGATACACGGGCGGCCAAACGAGTAATCCGACATACAAGCAAGTTTGCACCGACAGGACGGGCCACGCTGAGGCGGTAGAGGTTACATATGACAGCTCTAAAACGAGTTATGAGGAACTTGTGAAGCTGTTTTTTGAGACGCACGATTTTACACAGTTCAATCGGCAGGGGCCTGATGTGGGGACGCAGTACCGGTCGGCGATTTTCTATTTGAATGAGCGACAGCGGGAGACAGCCGTGCGGTTAGTGAAAGAGCTTGAGAAGAAGGGTTATGATGTCAAGACGCAGATAGTTCCTGCGGGTAAGTTCTGGCCTGCGGAGGAATATCACCAGGATTACTACGAGAAGGCAGGGTCATCTCCATACTGCCACATATATAAAAAGATATTCTGAGGCATACGAGCAACAGGATAAGGCAAAAAATGGAAGATTTTTTTGTTTTTTTCTGTGCATTATTTCATTTTATTTTTAAGATTAACCATAGGTTATTCCATAATTAGAATTCGAGAAGGGAAACGTTATGCAAATTATGAAGTTAAAAGGGGTGTCAGGCACCGAGCGCAAAGGATATATTCTTATACTAATGGTACTTATAGTTTTTATTATCGGCGCACTTATCTGGCTCGACCCGACGGGGTTATTTCGCGGGTCAGGTTCAGGGATGCCGTGGAATGAGGAATACCGACTGGTCCGACCCGGCCAGGAGGTTAAACAGCCAAAGCAGGGACAACCTGAGATTACAGATAATTTAGTTTTTGCAGGTGCGATGGTGGAAAACGGCGAGGTCAAGGGGGAGGTGAAGGTGTACATTTTGACCGATGGTCGAATAGAGGGTGTCTGGGGAGGTAAATACAACCCTGAGCCTAATACAATCTGGGAGGTGGTAGGGTCGCGATTTAGCGGTAATATTGACCCTACAAAAATTTACAGCGACAAAGACGGAGAAGACCCGAGGAAGCTTTACTTTATAGCGAAGGGTAAAGCTCTTATTATGGTAACAAACACAAAGACCGACAAAATCAAAACCGCGAGCGGAGCAATATATGTAACCGGATGGCTTGACAACGAGTACAGGGCGGTCGGCAGAGTAACTATTACATCAAATAAAAAAGAGTATTGGGAGTATTACTGGCATAGCGAAGGAGAGAAGACCAAAATGGTGCCGGACTTTGGTCGTCCTTTGCCGGGATTATATTAGGATGCTGCGGCTGAGTGAGAGAATATCCTCCACGGCATAACAAGAGGAGTCAGCCTCGTTTCATAACGTCAGTGAAGCTAATGATATTGTTGGCCCATTTTTGAGCTTCAAGGAGGTTGATTTTGTCTTCTTTTACGAGTATTGCGAGATGCTTTTCCATTGTTATCATTTTTTCATTAGGTCCATCTTTGGTTTTTGTCTGCATTTGAGAATAAAGCTGCTCGATTTTGCCGGTACGGATGAGGTTTGCGCAGGCGTAGCTTTTATTGTTAAGTATTTCCATTGCGACGAGCCGGCCTTTTCCATCCTTTTTTGGTATAAGTTTTTGGCTGATGATGTAAGCAAGACTGAGCGAGAGCTGATTCTGCACTTCGTTTTGTCTGTCCGGGGGGAAATAATCGAGGATACGTGTTACGGTGCCTGTGGCGTCTCTTGTGTGGAGGGTGGAGAAGACGAGGTGGCCTGTCTCGGCGGCCATAAGTGTCATAGCAATAGTTTCAGGGTCTCGCATTTCGCCGACAAATATTATGTCGGGGTCTTCGCGAAGTAGTGCTCTTAAGCCGTCAATAAAGGAGCTGACGTCCTTTCCGATTTCGCGCTGGGAGATGATAGAATTCTTCTGCTGGTAAATATATTCTATGGGGTCTTCAATGGTTATGATTCTGGAGGCGTGTTTTTCGCTGATTCGGTCTATCAGGGAGGCGATGGTAGTAGATTTGCCGGCGCCGGTGATTCCGGTTATGAGGACAAGTCCCTGCTTTCGGTCGATGATGTCCTCCCAGATGTCGTTGGGAAAGCCGATAGATTCGACTTTTGGGATGTGCAGAGATAAAGCCCGAATTGCGGCGCAAAGCCCATCGTTTTCCTTAAAGACGTTTATTCTGAACTGTAGAGAGCCCAATCTATAAGAGGAATCTACGCTGTGCTGGCCTTGGAGTTTACTTATGTTTTCGTCGCTCAAAAGGGGGTAGATAAGCTGCTTAGCGATTTCTTCAGTTACAGTGAGGCCTTTGAACTTTACGAGTTCGCCATCGATGCGATAAACAGGAGGGACGCCGATTTTGATATGCAAATCTGAAACTCTCATAGCGCCTTTTTCCTCGAAGTAGGCCAGCATATCGAGGATGCTCCAATTACCGAGATTTTCTGTTGAATAGACCTTAGCCGAAGCGGGATATTGTTCAGACATATATCACCTTAAATAAAGTAAACCGTTTATCCATCTGTGGCGGATTAATTTTAACCATTTTACCACGGCAGTGAGTGTATGGCAAATTTATGTTTTTTATTGGACGGCCAATTTCGGGCCGGTGCGGCTTCGAATGGCGATTAAATGCAGACTAAATTTGGTTTTTACTGGCTTTGCGAGGGGATACAGCTATAATCTTGTGCTACGTATTTCATAATGCCGTAAGGCATCCCTTACGGAGAAGGCAACGGTGAACAGGATGCGAGATACAAATCCGCCTCCGGCGGACAAGCGTTAGTATGTTAAAGAAAAAGTTATTTATTTTGATAATGCTGGTTTTGGCGGGTGAGGCGGTTTCGTTTGCTGTTGGGGGTGAGGTTTCTCAGCAAAGAGCCAAGGCCTTTGCAGGTCAGGATTTACAGCTGTCGGGGCAGGAGGTTATAAGCTACAGAAGCGACAGCGGCGAGCATATACTTGTTTTCCAAAGCGGATTCTCGATGTCGATAGGGGCGAATCAATTTCATAGCGATAGCGCGGTGGTATGGGTGAAGGAGGCAACAACCGGAATTTTGGGTGAAAGCGGGATTGATTATAAGGTAAAAGCGTATCTTGAAGGCAGTGTGTCGGTTAAAAAAGGCAAAAGCGCCAAGGCAACCGATTTGAGCCAAACAGTAGTTGAAAATGGCGTGTCGATGGTAGTTCAGTTTGATGTGAGCGGGGAGGTTTTTGTCACGGCGGAGAAAAGAGAAACCGCCGACCCTCGAGGATTAGAGCTTTATAAAAAAGCTGAGGCGGCAATTGTACCGGGTGGGCCGAAGTTTGTTACTCAAACGGAAACAAAGGTACCTGAATTGCCGAGAGAGGAGATTCGGGAGGAAAAGCACCCTAAAGAAGTAATTGCTGCCCCTACTGAATCTAAAGAAGGGATTAAACCTAAAGAAGAGATAACTACGGCTTCCCACAAAGCTAAGAAAGAGCATTTGCCGGCTTCTAAAAAGCCACGGCAGCCGGGCTTACTTGAAATGATGTTTGGCGGGGGCGAGGGTGAGAGAAAGTCGGTCAGGGGAGTTAAAGCGGTTGCAAAGACAGAAGTGAAAGGTCCCCGCTTTGTATATCCTGTTAATATAGCACCTGCAGGTGAGGTTGAACCAAAGATAGAGCGAACCAAGGCGCCGGACGGGACAGATGTTGCAACGGTGGTTGGGAGGTTCTATGTGTGGCAGAAGCAAGATGAGATAGGAGGATTGCTGGAACTGGAGGCAGAAGCGGCAGTTATATTTTATTCCGGCTCGGGGTCCGGTGAAGAGAAAGCTAACGAAGGGGAATTTTTGGCCAGGGGCGGAGTGCAGGCAATTTATATGTCCGGGGACGTTGTGATGACCGAGGGGCAGCGGACGATTCGAGCTGACGAGATGTATTACGATTTTCAAAACAAGAGGGCGATTGCGGTAAATGCGGTGATGAGGAATTTCGATGTGGAGCGGGGTATTCCGATATATGTTCGTGCGGTGAAGTTACGGCGGATAGCAGAGGATAAATTTTCTGCTGAGAACGTCATATTGACAAGCAGTGAATTTTATCTGCCGCAGATTTCTCTTACGGCGTCGAGTGTGATTATTACTGATACGACGGCAATCGATGCTCAAAAGGGCAAGGTATCAAAGAGCAGTTATGATGTCCAGATGCGTGATGTTCGCTTTAAGAAAGGTAAGCGAACGCTATTTTACTGGCCATATATGCGTGCCAACTTTGAAAGACCGGATATTCCTATTAAAAGCGTACATACCGGCCATGATAACGCTTTCGGGACATTTGTTGAGAGTCGCTGGTATTTGTCTCGTTTGTTGGGGTTGCGAGAACCAGAGGGGACGGACAGCACTCTTCTGCTTGATTATTATAGTAAGCGCGGCTTTGGCAGTGGTGTTGAAGTTAATTATGAGAGAGAGAATTATTACGGCGAATTTTTAGGTTATGTGATAAACGACCACGGCGAAGACCGGCTTGGGAGGATGAGGAGCCGAAAAGACCTTAAGCCGGACCGAGAGCTTCGCGGTCGGCTTACTTGGCGACACAGGCAGTTTCTGCCCTATAACTGGCAGCTGACAACGGGACTTAGTTACATCTCTGACGAACATTTTATCGAGAGTTTTTATCGCAGGGAGTTTAACACAGGCGAAAAGCAGGAGACGTATATTCATCTGCAGCGTCTTCAGGACAACTGGGCGTTGTCTTTTTTAGGCAAAGCGCGCATAAACAGATTTGCTGATGAGCTGGAAGAGCTGCCCAGTGTTGAGTTTCACTTGACGGGCAAGTCACTTTTTGAAGACAGGTTCACTTTGTACAGTGATACCGAGTTCGGCCGGCTGCGTCAGAAGATAGGCAAGGACCATTCTGAGCCGATACGTTTGGGCCTGCCGCGTGTAGCGACGAATTTGACGGACATCAGCGAAGAGCGGTTTACGTTTGCATCGCACCGGACAGAGCTTGATATGCCGATTCGTGCAGAACCGTTTAAGATTATTCCATATGTGGCAGGGACGTTCGGCTACGACAACCGCAGCGGTTTTACAAGAACGCTTGTTGACGGTAGCAATACAGGCAGTTTCGGGGAGAAAAGTGTTTGGATTGGGGAGGCGGGCGTTCGAGTTTTTCCCAGGCCTGTCTGGAAGACTTATCCTAATGTGAAGTCTCGACTCTGGGATTTGAGTCAATTGCGTCATATCATAAGGCCATACCTGACGGCGGTCGTTTATGGAGAGAGCGACGATGTTGTTGAACAGCATGATGCGTTGAGCGCAGGAATTTCTCAACGGCTGCTAACCAAGCGCGGTCCTGAAGGGCAGCAGCAGACCGTCGAGTGGATGCGTTTAGATACTGAGGTTACGTGGCTGAACCATACCGGCGAGGCGAGAGATGCAAGTCCCGACCGGTATATGTGGACGCGTCCGATTGTGCCTCTTCGGGTGCTTTCGGCCCCTGAGATATTTAACGGAGATATGATTACTCATGATGGGTTGCGGTCGACGGGTCTTCATAGATTTGAGAATTGGGGGCCAAGGCGAGATTACTTTAGTGTCGACTATATCTGGCGTATAAGCGGTACTACGGCGTTATTGAGCGATTTAAATTTTGATATTCGAAGCACCGTGGTCCAGCAATTTAATGTCGGTTTTTCCCATCTATGCTGGCCTAATTTGAGTTATTATATAGGGAGCAGATATTTAAGGCGCGTGAGGGTCCTAGATGAGGAAGGTTCGAATACGTTTATTTTTGCGATTAATTATGTTCTTGACCCGCGGTATACGATTGTTATTGCGCAGGAGTGTGACCTTGATTACGGTGTGAATGTACGAAGTGATATAACGCTGTTGCGGCGGTATCACAGGATGTATTACGGTCTTACGTTCAGTGCGGATGAATCGCTGGACAGACGGGCAGTGGTGTTTAGTATATGGCCTCAGGGTGTTCCAGAGCTGGGAATTGATCAGAGAAGATATACAGGTTTGACCGGGCCGGCGGATTATTGACAGCGTGAAGTGAAATACGAAATACGATTTAAGGAGAGTGTTATGGCATTAGTTGATACTAAGAAGATGTTCAAAATGGCGTACAAAAATGGCTATGCAATCGGAGCGTTCAATGTGAACAATATGGAAATCACGCAGGGAATTATTGAAGCGGTAGCTGAAGAAAAAGCACCGCTTATCCTGCAGGTGTCCAGAGGCGCGCGTAAATATGCAGGCATTAGCTATTTACGAGCAATTATAGATACAGCGGTTGCAGAAAATCCTGATGTTCCTATCGTGATGCACCTGGACCACGGTGACACTTTTGAGACCTGTAAACAATTTGTCGATGACGGTTTTACATCGGTTATGATAGATGCTTCGAAATTGCCATTCGAGGAGAACATCCGAGTCACCAAACAAGTAGTTAAATATGCGCATCAGCACAACGTGGTAGTCGAGGCAGAGCTTGGTCAGTTAGGCGGAATAGAGGAAGACGTGGTTGGAGTCGATGATATCAGCAAGCACCTGACGGACCCCGAGCAGGCGGAAGAATTTGTTGAGAAAAGCGGCTGTGACTCGCTGGCGGTGGCGTGCGGAACCAGTCACGGCGCCTACAAGTTCAAAAGTGAGCCGAAGCTGGCCTTCGATGTTATACAGAAGATAGCTGATAAGCTGCCTGGATTTCCGTTAGTTATGCACGGTTCAAGCAGCGTATTGCGTGAGTTTGTGGACCTTATTAACAAATACGGCGGCAATATGCCGAATGCGATGGGCGTGCCGGAGGAGGCTATCAGCAAAGCGGCGAAAATGGCAGTGTGCAAGGTCAATATCGATACAGATTTACGGTTGGCGGTGACCGCCAAGATCAGAGAGGTTCTTACAGAGAAGCCCGCCGAGTTTGACCCGCGTAAATACCTTGGTCCGGGCAGAGAAGCTATTAAAGAGATGGTCAAGCACAAGCTGCAGGTTTTGGGCTGCGCCGGTAAAGCGGCGGAGTGTATGTGAAAGACGCGTTAAATGGTTACGGTTGCGAAGTTCGTATCGTCTGACATTTTTACGGTTTGGCAATTGGTGATTGGTAACTGGTAATTAGTAAATTGCAAGCGAGAAATAGATATTTGATTTTGCCGGTCTGTTTGGCGGCGATTTTTTGTGGGTTGGCTGGTTGCGGGGTACCGGAGCGACCAGCACCCATTGAAATTCCGAAAGCCGAAACAACAGACTCCAACATTGTTAAAACAGCTTGTGAGCTGATTGCCAAAGGCAAATTCGACGCTGCAGGGGAGCTGGTCCAAGAGCAATTGGGCGTGGGTATAAATTCGGCTGGTGGGGGAGAGGTACAGTCTCAATTGGAGCAATTAGCGGAGATTGTGCAGGAATACGATGATATAAGCGAACGGCGCAAGTCGGCTAAGGAGGAGGCGTATGCAGAGAGATTAGCTGAACTGGAGGGGCTTCAGGCCGCAGCAGATACCAATGATGTGAACGACGTGAATGATGTAAATAATGTTTCAAAGGTGCTGCCGGTTATTGCCAAGGTGAGCGAGTTTGCAGATGAGGCACAAAAGGCGGAACTATTGTCTGAGCCATTCGTACAGCAGGGCTTTCAAAAAGCGATAGATAAAGCGACTGAATTGGAGTCGGATGGCCGGTGGCTTGACGCATACGCGATGTGCTACAGCTGGCTGCAGGCCATCGATGAAAATAATAAGTCATATTCCGACCATGCGGAGCAGCTTATAGAAAAGGCAAATATAGCAGCGTCATTTCAGGATAGTCCCTGTGAGAGCCGCGAGGAACGTTACGAAAATGTGAAGAAGGAGATGTTTGTGCGGTCGATTGATGCGCTGAGATTAGATTATGTCAGCAGCATTATTGATTATCGCCATCTGGCGATTGAGGCTATCAAACGTTGCAAATTGCTGGCTGAGGTGACGAATTTGTCGCCTGTCGTTCGTAGCTCATTAGCCGAATCAGGGGTCAGTATCGACGAGAGCCGGCTTTCAGCATGGTCGAGCGGTCTGGCGGTGATTTTAGATGAAATAGAGAATTCACCAATGGATGTGAACAGAGATAAGTTTATAGGTATTTTTGAAAAGGTGTTGGTACTGAACACAACAACTGTGCAATTGCCGCCCAAAATTCTGATTGCACAGTTTGCAGAGGCATCGCTATCTGCGCTTGACCCTTATACGATGTTAGTTTGGCCCAAGCAGGTAGAGGATTTTGAAAAGACGATGACCAATGAGTTTACGGGTATCGGGATAGAGATTTCAAGAGAAAAAGGGTTGTTGACGGTGTCGAGTCTTTTGCCTGATACTCCTGCATATAACTCCGGTCTCGATGCGAAGGATGTGATAGAAAATGTAGACGGGGTTGAAACGAAGGATATGAGTCTTTCGTGTGCGGTTAAGAGTATTACCGGCCCAGCGGGCACAAAAGTGAGATTGACAATAAGGCGGGCGGGTGAGGACAAGACAAGGGACATTATCATAACCCGAGCGAAGATAACCGTTCCGACAATCCGGGGCTGGCAAAGGACCGAAACGGGTAAATGGCTGTATATGATTGATAAAAGCAGAAAAATCGGTTATATCCACATTACCAGTTTTTCCGAGAAGACAGCTTCAGACCTTGAAGATGTCCTCAATCAGCTTGAGGCAGAAGGTTTGAACGGCTTGATTGTGGATTTGCGATTTAATAGCGGCGGACTTTTAAATGCGGCGATAGGGGTGGTCGACAAGTTTCTTGAAGAGGGCCCGATAGTGATAACACGGCCCCGGTCATGGGTGGCATCGACATACGCATGGGCGCACAGGGGAGGAACTCATCCAAATTATCCATTGGTTATACTGATAAACAGTTACTCTGCGAGCGCTTCAGAGATTGTGGCCGGTGCTCTGGCAGACCCACTCCATAAACGGGCGAGTCTGGTCGGTGAAAGGACGCACGGCAAAGGGAGTGTGCAAGGGATAATCTCGTATCCCAGGGGAGGAGCACAGTTAAAATATACGATGGCGTATTATCATTTACCCTCAGGGCAAAGGGTCAAAAGCCGGGATGAAGTAAAGAAAGAGGGCAGGGAGGATTGGGGTGTCGGACCTGATGTTGAGGTAAAATTGAGAAGCGATGAAATTAAAAAGATGTTTGATGTGCAAAGGGACAACAACGTGCTGGTGAAAGCCGACCATGACAAGAAGGCGGCGCCGCTGAAAAAGCACACAATCGAAGAGAGCTTATCGGCTGACCCTCAACTGGCGGTCGGGCTTTTGGTCGTTAAGAGCAAATTAATTCAGTCTGAAATCCAAGAGTTGTGAGGTGTGAGTATTTGGCAAAGCAGGAAATAAGCCAATTTGAACAGCAAAGGCGCGAGAAACTGTCTCGCATAAGAGAATTGGGGATAGACCCTTATGGCGGCAGGTACGAAGGGGCGGAACAAGCAGCTGATATTAAAGGGAGATTTAGAGATGGTGATGAGAGCCAACGGGCCAAATGTGCCGGCAGGATAGTTTTGCTGCGGGACATAGGCAAATTGATTTTTCTTACACTGCGGGACAGTTCTGGTACGGTTCAGGCTGGCTTGAGTAAAAATTTGCTGGATGCGCAGTGGGAGTTTTTGAAGCTATTGGAGGTTGGTGACATAATCGGGGCATCGGGGAAATTAGGCAAGACCAAAACGGGGGAAATAACGATATGGGCGGAAGAGGTTGTGCTTTTGAGCAAGTCGGTGTTGCCGCCGCCGGAGAAGTGGCACGGGCTTGCAGACGTGGATTTGCGCTACAGGCAGCGATACGTGGACCTGTGGACGAACACCGAGGTGATGGAGCTGTTCAAAAAACGAAGCTCGATTCTGCGGACTATCAGGGATTTTCTGGCGGAACGTGGATTCGTTGAGGTAGAAACACCGATGATGCAGCAACAGGCCGGCGGAGCGGCAGCCAAACCGTTTATAACTCATCATAATACATTGGATATGGATTTGTTTTTGCGGATTGCACCGGAGCTGTTTCTTAAGAGACTGCTGGTCGGCGGAATGGAGAAAGTCTTTGAGATAAATCGGAATTTTCGCAACGAAGGACTGAGCAGAGAACACAATCCGGAATTTACGATGCTGGAACTGTATCAGTCCTACGCTGATTACAATGTGATGATGGATTTGACTGAGGAGCTTATTTACCTGCTGGTAGAGAAATATTGCGGCGGCGAGCAGGTTCAATTTGGCGAAAAGACAGTTAATTATTCGAGACCGTGGCGGCGTGCCACGTATGCAGAGCTATTAAAGGAATACGGCGGCTGCGATATTGACGATACCAATTCTGTAAGGGCAAAGGCGAAGAAGCTCGGATTAAATGAGGCGGGGATGGACGATGCGGTAGTTGTCAACAAGGTGTTTGAGGCGACGGTTGAGGAGAAACTGATTTCACCTACATTTGTAATGGATTATCCGGCAGCTTTGTGTCCGTTAACGAAGCGTAAGAAAGATAATCCGAAATATGCAGAACGCTTTGAGCTTTATATAGCAAGGATGGAGCTTGCTAACGCCTATACAGAGTTGAACGACCCTGCGGTTCAGGAGGAGAACTTCAAAATCCAGCTTCGCGGACAAGAAGAGACGATGGCGAAGATGGACGCTGATTTTATAACGGCGCTGAAGTATGGTATGCCGCCGGCAGGGGGACTGGGTATAGGAATTGACAGACTTGTAATGGTTTTGACCGGTGCTACGAGTATTCGTGATGTGGTGCTGTTTCCGCTTTTAAGGCCTGTCCCTGAATAAAGCGATTGGGCTGGATATGCTGAAATTGTTCTTATGGTTGCGGTATCTGCGTAAGAAAAAAATTGTGTTTTTGAGTATAACAGCGGTTGCATTGTCAGCGTCGCTGCTGATGGTCGTTGCCAGTTTGTTCGGCGGTTTTATTGATGCGTTCGAGCAAAGCGCAGTTAAGGCAATAGGGGATGTAGTTCTGGAACCGCCGGTCAAGTTTCCAAAATACGAGGAGCTTATCCGGCTCCTGGAGCAGAAAAATGTGGTGGAATCAGCGGCAGCGACGCTATCAGCTGAGGGGCTATTGCATTTGGGCAAAGGCGATGTTCGCGCGGTGGAGATTTGGGGGGTCTCGAATCTCGATACTCGATTCTCAAAAGTCGAACGGGTATCCGGGAGAGAAAATCCGGTATCAAGGAACGAGCAATCAATATGTGGATTTGTTGGAATCGGGATAGTGGCGGAGCCGGATGAAGAGACGGATGAGTATGATTTCGAGGCGGTTAAAAAGGTAATCGGTCAGGAAGCTGTTCTTACGACAGGGACGGTGATAAAAGCGCAGGATGGTAGCGGAGCGGTGACAGTCAGGAGAAAGACCGTAAGATTTACAATTGCGGACGTTGTTTTCACGGGTGTTTACTATCTTGACAAGAGACTGGTGTATCTACCTATCGAAGAACTTCAGAAAGTTTTGTATCCGGGAGGAAACGACGGAGTGGCCGGCCAGATTCAAATTAAGCTGAAGGCGGGAACCGAGCCGGATGCTGCGATTGCGCAGATTCGTGGGGTATGGGCAGATTTTGCCAGCGAGCAGCTTGGGTTGGAGTCGTATCTTATAAGAAAGACGGCAATTGTTACGGCCAAGCAGATGCAAAGCAGATACGTTGCGGAGTTTCGAAAGCAGATGGGGGTGTTGCTATTGATATTCAGCGTTGTAAGTTTGAGCGCAGTTCTGCTGATTTTCTGCATATTCTATATGATAGTGGAGACACGACAGAGGGACATTGCAATAATAAAAAGTTGCGGGGCGACGAACGGAACGGTGGCGCTGATTTTCATTGGTTTCGGCATCTATGTAGGTCTGGTCGGTTCAGGGATGGGTATGATACTTGGTGATATTGTAACGAAAAATATAAATACTATTGAGGAGTGGATAAGGATAATCTTCGGCTTGAAGCTCTGGAAAAGCAGCGTGTATATATTTAGCAGGATACCGAACGAAGTTGATTGGAACTCGGCGCTGTTTATCGCACTGTCGGCGGTTATAGCAGCTACTGTGGGGGCGCTAATACCTGCGATTATTGCGGTAAGAACCAGGCCGGTCAATGTCTTAAGATATGAATAAATAGTAATGTATAAGATTATTTTGTCATTTCGTTACCTGCTTAAGAGACGCATCAGTTATCTGGCATTTTTGGCGGTGGCACTTTGCGTTTTTATAGTAGTAGTGGTGATGACTGTGATGGCGGGCCTGGTGCGTGGTTTTAAGGATAATAACCATAAGTGGGTAGGTGATTGTGTAGTTGGAACCGAGTCGCTGGTCGGTTTTCCATACTATGAAGATTTTATAAAGAGAGTTGAGAAGTCTGATTTTATCGAAGGTGTTTCGGCTGTGGTAAAAAGCTATGCGCTGGTAAAAAATCGTGACCTGGAGGAGAGCAGCGGCGTAGAGATTATGGGTATTGACCCTGTTAAACACAGCAAGGTTACCAATTTTGGCGAGACACTGTATCACCGCAGGGGCGATGTATCTAAAGCATTTGAGCCGGCCTATGACCCGAATCTTACTGGCTGTGTGGTAGGGATTAACAGATGGCTGGTACGTGATGACAGGGGCAAATATAATTATGAAGTCAGTCCTAGTGAGGCGGCTCTTTTGGTGAGCTGCTTTCCTTTAACAACGAAAGGCGCTTTGGCGAAAGCCGGGACGGAGCTGGTAAATACGAAAACTTTCTACTACAGTGATACTTCGCACAGCGGATTGGTGGGGGTCGATGGTTCATTTATTTACCTGCCGTTCGAAGACGCGCAGCTACTTTGTGGTATGGCAGGGGCCATCAAAAGAGTCAGCGCAATTCATATAAAGTTCAAACCGAATGTGAAACTGGCAGATGGGTGTGGGAAAGTTGCCGCGATGTGGAAGAGGTTTGTAGAGGGGAAAAAAGGCGCAGAACAAGCAGGATTATTAGATACAGTTACGGTGCAAAGCTGGAAGGAATACAGGAGGACATTCATCGCGGCGATGGAGAAAGAGCAGATAATGCTGACGATTATGTTTGCTCTTGTAGGGGTTACAACTGTATTTATTGTCTTTGTTGTTTTTTATATGATTGTCAGCCATAAAAGCAAGGATATCGGTATATTAAAAAGTATAGGTGTTTCGAGGTTGGATATCGTTGAATTATTTTCGTGCTTTGCTTTTTTAATAGGTCTTTTGGGTAGTGTCGCTGGTGTGTTTGGCGGCTGGTTGTTTTTGCTTAAGATTAACGGCATAGAGAATTTTCTGTTTGAGCATTTTGGGTTTCAGTTGTGGAACAGGACGATGTATGTTATCGGTGATATTCCCAATGCTATTGATTTGAAAGTTTTGGCAGTGATAATAGCTTCTGCAATAGGTGCCTGTTTGGCAGGTGCGTTTTTGCCGAGCCGGCAGGCGGCGAAATTAGAGCCAGTAGAAACTTTGCAGGTGAGTCAATTATGAGCAAAGACGATTTTATATTAAAGGCAGAAGGAATTTATAAATCATATCGGATGGGCACAACGAAGGTCGAGGTGCTCAAGGGGGTGGATTTGGCTGTAAGGGAAAGCGAGTTTGTTGCAATAGTCGGGGCATCAGGCAGCGGCAAAAGCACGCTATTACATATATTGGGCGCTTTGGACAGGCCTGAAAAAGGCGTTGTAAGCTTTGAAGGCCGTGTCTTGAGCCGGATGGCGGAGCGCGAATTGAATAAATTTCGTAATAAAATGGTAGGATTTGTTTTTCAGTTTTATCATTTATTGGACGAATTAAGTGTATTGGAAAATGTTTTCCTTCCGGCGATGGCCTCGAAAAGCGTGCTCGGGTGGCTTGGCAGCCGGAGGTGGGCGAAGGGCCGAGCCAGAGAGTTGCTTGGTGAGCTTGGTTTGAGCGAAAGGGCCAATCATAAGCCGTATCAGTTGTCGGGAGGAGAAAGGCAAAGGGTGGCTATCGGCAGGGCATTGATGAATGAACCGAAAATACTTTTGGCCGATGAGCCGACGGGAAATCTTGACTCTGCGACGGGAAATGGTATCCTGAAGGTTCTTGAAAGATTGAATAAAGCGGGTCAAACGATTGTGATGGTGACCCATGACGACAGGATTGCCCAAAAGGCCGGGCGGATAATAACGCTGGCGGACGGCAGGGTAGCAGAACGGCAAAAGTAAAGAGTAAAAAAGAAAAAGTCAAAGGATAGGTTATGGCGTTGAAGGTTTGGTTCAATGGCAAGCTTGTGGACGAGGCGGATGCCAAGATAACTGTTTTTGACCACGGTCTTCTTTACGGCGACGGGGTATTTGAGGGTATCCGTGTTTACAGCAGCAGGATATTTGAGCTGGAGGCCCATATTAAGCGTCTTTATGAGTCGGCGAAGGCAATTCGTCTTGGTATTCCGATGGGCAGCAGGGACGAGCTTATCAAGGCAGTTGAAAAGACTGTCGAAGCTAACAACGTTATCGACGGTTATATTCGACTTGTTGTTACCCGCGGGACAGGTACGTTAGGACTGAATCCTTTTATTTGCGAGAATGCCAGAGTATTTATCATAGCAGATAACATACAGCTTTATCCGGAAGAGCTTTACGAAAAAGGTCTGAAGGTGATTAGCGCGACGACGGTTCGCAATCATCCGCTGGCGATTCCGCCGCAGGTCAAAAGCTTAAATTATCTCAATAATATACTAGCCAAGATTGAGGCTCTGGACGTAAATGTACCCGAAGCGATTATGTATAACCATGAAGGATATGTAGCCGAAGCGACCGGCGACAACGTTTTTATTGTAAAAGACGGGATTATATATACTCCGCCTGTCGAGGCCGGTGCGTTAAGCGGGATAACTCGTGGCATCGTTATCCGGCTGGCGGAGGAAGCTAAGCTTAAAATAGTTGAAAAAAACCTGACAAGATTTGATTTATACGTTTGCGATGAGTTTTTCCTAACCGGCACGGCCGCCGAGGTAATTGGTGTTGTTGAGATTGACGGCAGGATTATCGGTGACGGCAGGCCCGGACCTTATACGCGCCTATTGAGAAAGAAGTTCTTCAAATACGCTCACGGAAAGAGCAAATAGTTAATGTTTCTGTCGTATCTCAGAGGAGATACGAGCAGTGAAGCTCACAGCATATATAATATGCAGTTACCAGCACATACCGAACAGAATAGTATCCCCGCTTTTAGACTTATTAAAGATGAATTGGGGCAGGTAAAGGGGCTGATAAATGAGCAGATGTCGTGCTGTCCCAATGAAACCAGCGTCGGGCGATTGGTCGAGCATCTGAACCGTTGCGGCGGCAAGATGATTCGTCCGGGTCTGGTTTTGCTTGCCGGTTGGGCCGTCAGTAAAATCACATACAAGCACATACGTGTTGCAGCGGTTATGGAGATGATTCATAGTGCCACGCTGCTGCATGATGATGTTATAGATGAAGGGCAAAGGCGTCGGGGACAGGCGACGGTGAACAGTTTGTGGGGCAATGAGTCGGCAGTTTTATTGGGCGATTTTTTATTAAGCAGGGTTTTCAGGATGTGTGCCGATTTGGAGCCGGAGGTCGTGAAGATAATTGCCACCGCTGCCGGCCGAACCTGCGAAGGTGAATTGAGGCAGATAGCGCAGAGAGAGAATTGGCAGTTAAAAGAGGCGGAATATATCAGCATAATTACTGAAAAAAGTGCGGCACTTTTTAGCAGTTGTTGTTATCTTGGCGGCTTTTTAGCGGGGGCTGGCGAAACTGAAGTTCAGATGCTGTCTGATTTCGGTTTGAATCTTGGTATTGCGTTCCAGATTACTGATGATTTGCTCGACATAATCGGCGATGAAGTAAAAACAGGCAAGACACTCGGCAGCGATGTTGATAAAAACAAGCTTACTTTGTCTGTGATACACCTGCTGGCAAATATTGGAGAGAATCAAAAAAGGGGGTTAATAGAGAAGTTAGTGACGGCAAGAGACAGCAAGAGGGCATTTGCTGAAATTTTAAAATCGAGCGGCTCACTTGAATACGCATGCGACAGGGCAAAGGAATATATCTCGAAGGCGACAGGTAAGCTTTCAGAATTGAAGGACAGTGCCGCTAAAGACTCACTTATAGAAACGGCAAATTATATTACAGAACGAGTTACGCTGTAGAGACAAGTACCAAAACCAAAACCCGCATTTTACAGGCGTAAGGAGGTTTTTCACCGCTTTGCTCTTTGTTTGAGTATGTTGTCCCTTGACGGATAATGCCGGAAAATGGTATAAATGCAGATGAGAGGGGCGTTTTTTGTGAAGGAGTTGGGTAAATATGTGTCGTAAACTTACCTATATCGGACTATTGCTAATGGTTCTAAGTCTGAACCAGCCGGTGTTTAGCGAAGTTAGTCTTGCCGGTTCCTGGTCGACAGGACTAACTCATACAAAAGAAGCAGGCACCAACCGTGCGTTGATATTCATCGCACACGGAGAGAATAGCAGTACTGTGAACCTAAGTGCTGTAACGTACGGCGGCCAGTCAATGACCAAGATTGTTGATAGATACTACTATTCTGGAAACGGCGCTTATGTTGCAGCATATATTCTTAACGAGGTGGGCGTAGCTGCTGCAACCAATAACAATTTTATTGTTACCTGGAATACTACGCCGGCTGAAGTTAAATACGCCAGCGTATTCCTTTGCAACGTTAATCAAACGGCCCCCAATGGAGCAAGCGGCGGAGGTGAAAGCACAAGCAACCCAGTAACGACTCCTGCGCTATCCACCAATGATGGTGATATGGTTATCGATGCAGCTACCTGCGGCAACAGGGGCACATATACATTACAAAACGGCTTTACCCAAGGAGCCCACCAGTCATCTGATTCGTCTACCGGTGTGACTGGTTATAAACCTGCAACCGGTGCATCTGAAACGCCGAGCGCGACACATACAAGTGTTAATCGTCAGGTAATAATCGGTTTTGTAATTAAGGAGGCTATTACCGATCCAAATAAGGCCAGTAATCCCAGCCCATCCAACGGCGCAGCAAGTGTCGACGTGGCAACCAACCTTAGCTGGACAGCAGGCGCTGGTGCGACCTCTCACGATATTTATTTCGGAATCAATTCAGACTCGCACAGTAATCCTAAACATACGATTGATACGAACAGTTATAATCCGCCGGGCGACCTTGCAGAAGGAACAGATTATTATTGGGCTGTTGATTCCAACGCTAGCGGCACGGTAACAGTCGGGGAGGACTGGAGTTTTACAACTTATGCTCCGATAGACGGAGACCTGGTAGCGAATTACGTTATAAGCCTAGACATGCCGGGGACAACCTATTACGCAGATATCTGTGCTTATTATGGCGTGCTTGTTTGGTCTGAATTAACGGGAAATACGTCGATGCGAGACAGCATTATCGCCAAGTTTCCAACTACATATTACACAGGCGCAACGATGCCGCCGAGAGGTGAGCCGCAAGGCGTAGATAAAGGTGTGTACGGGATATACCCCTTTGAGCTATACCGCCAGACGAGAGACGCCAACTATCTTGTGTCGGCACTGTATTTAGCCGATGACGAATTTAACCCTCCTACTTCGGACGGTCTATGCAAATACACGCGGTTCTGGATAGATGATACATATATGGTTGGCTCGCTTCAGATTCAGGCCTATAAGTCGATGGGGGATATTATTTACGCTAATCGTGCAACTGTCCAGCTTTTGGGATATATGGGTGAAGTAGAACAATTGCAGCAGCCGAACGGTCTTTTTTACCACACAACAAGCGCACCGATACACTGGGGCCGAGGCAACGGCTGGGCGGCATCTGCGATGACAGAGGTTTTGCTGGCTCTTCCTGAAGACGACCCGAACCGGCCGGAACTGCTTAGTAAATATCAGGCAATGATGTCAGGGCTGGTGACATATCAAGGCGCGAGCGGGATGTGGTACCAGGTGCTTGATATGGGCAGTGACCCGCGCAACTGGTATGAATCATCGTGCACAGCTATGTTTGTCTTTGCACTTACAACCGGAGTTGATAAAGGTTGGCTTCCTGAGGAGCCATATCTGCAGGCTGCTTTAGACGGCTGGGCGGCACTGGCAGATTATGTGGATGAACAAGGGCGTGTTCATGAGGTCTGCACAGGAACAGGCGCAAGCTCTGACGTGCAGTATTACTTTGACCGGCCAAGAGAGATTGGCAATACCCATGCTGAAGCGGCGGTTATATGGGCGGCGACAGCAATGGAACGGCTGAACTCCGAAGCCGAAGTTATTGACTTTGATGACCTGAAGATGTTGACCGACAATTGGCTGGGCGATGAGCCGGCGGCGGACATTTTCCCGCCTGGAGGAGACGGCATAGTCAATTTCCTCGATTTCGCCGAGCTTGCTTAAGACTGGCTGAAGTAAACTGCTGCCACCTAATTGGCTTTGATTGGGTTTGTTTTGGCTTTGTTTTTCCATCGTCGGAAGGGACGATTTATTGTCATATCCATTTGTCATATAATGCTTTAAATTAATTTTTGGCGTTTTGGAAATTGGCTTTGTTTTGAACGGTTAACCGTTTTAAGCTTTTCATTGTTCATAGTTTATAGAGAGTCTCCGCTGAGGTTTACGTTCGCCTTGTAAAAGGCGAAGTAAACTCCATTGCAAAATATAAATATTCAGTCGTTTCTGACCCGGGCCTGCTGGACCTAAGACCTTGCCCTGCTGGGCGATTAAGGACAGAATGTCGTTCTCTCTACCCCCGCTGCCCCTGCCGTTTTGCTTTGCAAAACGAAGCAGCAGGGGCAAGACGACGGGGGCTACAGGAATACGTCCTTCCGTAATTGGGCGGACTTGCGCGATTGATGCGAAAAAGGTGCTCGATTCTCGATAGCAGATTCTCGTAACTCGTTTTGGGGAAAGGAGTAAAAAATTTTTCGATTTTACCACTTTTAGTGTGCAGGTAGCTGCGCATTTGATTGAATTTACCCCGCTCAAGTGCCGCGGGAGCTTTTTAACTTAAGTTGCTGTTGTTTACGGAAGCCGCAATGAGGAACGTTGAGTATTACGCAGTCCGAAGGACGGAGTAAGTAAAAAAGATGGCCGAACTGTAGGACGCAACAGCAAAAATATGCGGGGAATTTTGGCGTTGAAAGTTGGGGGAAATGGGGTAAAATTTGTTGAGCAACAGCGGAGAAAAAGCATCGCAGGGTTAATCATTAATATTTGCGATTTCGGGCAATTTGAAAATAAGTAATATATAGAAAGAGTTTGGATACAAATATATGAAAATCACAGGCCGATTGACCGAAGATGGAATGAAAAGTGAAATTGATTTTCAAGGAGCGACATTACCTAATGGTCGCAAGATCGAAGACATATTAAATGAAAATGAGAAATTAAACCACAAAGTTAATGACCTATCGAAGAGATTGAAAGAAACATCCTCAATTTTGACTATGCTTATTCCAAACAAGTTTATTCGTATGGTTGTTGAGGTTATTCTAATTATTTCTGGAGTCTTGGGAATAATTATGCTTTTAATTTAGTGTGCCTGGTTTCAGAGGGCGTAGTGCTGCCGGAGGCCGCAACGAGGAAACATACAGGGAGTATGCCGAAGGCATACGGGTAAAACAGTATCCGAGCAGAAGGCAGCACGAGCAAGTTTTTGGGGTTGAAAACGGGAGGAATTGAGGGTAAAATTTAGTGAGCGACGGCGATAGTTTTTAATCTTGCGGTTTTAGCTTTTATATAATTGCACGGTGTTGCTGAAGCCATAATGGTTTAGTAAATAGTGAATGGTAATAGTGGATAGTAAAACTGCGGGAATCTTTTCAATAATAACAAATTGTTTTTATTATTGATTGACTTAATAACCAATTGGTAGAATGGTGGGGAATGGATATCTGAAAGGGATGAAAAAATGGCACGCAAGACTACTGTCAGCAAGGAGATAAGACGGAAGATTCATGATGCTCGCAGAATGATTGAAGGTCTAATGAAGGCTGATAGCAATGAAGCTACAACCAGACAAGGGGCCGAGCGCATATTTGAGAATGTGCTGGGGTACGACGTTTTTAAGCATCTCAGCCGTGAGAGAGCCGTTCATGGCGCTGGAGAGACAGAGCATGTAGATTTTTCTATTCAACTTGAACAAGGTCCCGATGTCAAACCCGTTATTATGGTGGAACTGAAACGCGTTGGGATAGACCTTGCATTAAAGCATCTTAAACAAGTTACTTCTTATGCTATTGATTCGGGCTGCGAATGGGTTTTACTTACGAACGCTCGAGATTGGCGGTTATACCATGTTGAGTTTGGGCAACCTCCTGAGACAAAATTAGTCGACCAGTGGAACTTGTTAACAGACGACATAAGAGTATTAGCGGCAAAGTTTGACATGGTAAGTTACAAGAAGGTGAAAAAAGGAAGCCTCAAAAAATTGTGGAGAAAAGCGACTGTTCTTTCGCCAAATGGCATTTTAAGCGCACTGGTTAGTCGAGAATGTTTGAAGTCGCTAAGGCGTATTCTGAGAAAGAATACTGATGTCATGGTTGCACCCGAAGACTTAGTAAATGGAATCCGAAAGCTTCTTAATGAGAATGCAGCAGTCGAATTATCCAAGATAAACGTAGATTTTTATTCAAAAAGAAGAAAAATGCAAAAAACAGTCGAAGATGAACAAACAGAACAACTCGAAAGCAGTAAGCCACCTCCAAGTATAATAGACACTCAAAATTAGTGAACAGAAATAATTCGCAGCGCACATTTATCCGAAAAAAATTCGAATCACCAAAGCACGAAATTCAAAACTTATTCACCCCTGTTGTTTCCGGAGGCCGCCCCATTAGAGTAAACGACACTCTAAACAATGGGGCAGGCAACGAGGAGTGTTAGTAT
>CAZBST010000007.1:0-92 GCA_964494805.1 uncultured Pirellulales bacterium
AAAACCGGTGTGCTCTTTATTGAGTACCGCGGGTTCGAATCCCGCCCTCTCCGTTGTGCTGCTTGCTTTGGGGTAGGCAGGATTCGAACCCT
>CAZBST010000007.1:192-125011 GCA_964494805.1 uncultured Pirellulales bacterium
GCCCCCTATGGAAATTCGCCTTGCGAATTTGGGTTCCAATCCCGCCCTCTCCGTTGTGCTGCTTGCTTTGGGGTAGGCAGGATTCGAACCCTCAAAGGGTGTGGGAAAAGGATTTTCCCACGTCGTCGGGGTGACAGGAGCGAAGCGACGCCAGAGGGGCAGAGCCCCCTATGGAAATTCGCCTTGCGAATTTGGGTTCCAATCCCGCCCTCTCCGTTAAGTTATGATAATTGTCTATGTATTACAGAGCAGGTTAAAGAAGTATATATGAAAAATATTATAATATATGTTTTGACAACCTTGGGGTTTGTTATTTTGTGCACTGTGGTTGAAATAATGAGTTATACTCTATTCCGAGTGCCTACTCCCGCAGGTTTTGAGCCCAAAGATTTAGTCCTCCTGCTTCCGCCAAAAATTTTATTGGCTTTTATATTTATCTTCATGTTCCGATTAGCTGCCGGCTCTAAACTTGCAGAAAATGGCCCTCTTTACGGACTTCTATGGTTTCTCGGATTCTCGGTCTTCAGCGAAGTTGGTATGTGGGTGGTTTTCAAATATGAAGTAACTACTTTTTATGCTGGTTTGTTGTCTGGTCTATTAACTTTTTTGAGCTGGGGATGGATAGTGAAAAAAATTAAACTGCCTTGAACGTATGAAATCAGTAGCACTGGCATTCATTTTCGGGGCTTTAGTGCAGGATACCATTTGTTATGAAAATGAATATACCTCAAAAAACTTATCCAACTATAGGTTGCTGCGGTCTTGATTGCGGCTTATGTCCAAGATTTTATACAGTAGGGCCTTCAAGATGTCCCGGATGTGCCGGCCCCAATTTTTTCAATAAACACCCATCTTGTTCCTTTATAACCTGCTGTGTCAGAAAAAAGAATCTTGAGGTTTGTGCCGAATGTTCTGAATTTCCATGTTCTAAATTTAAAAGTGATGAAGAATATCAGCAATTGGAAGGGTCTTTTTCTTATCCATCGAATAAAAAAATTGTACCGAATTTAAATTTTATAAAAAAACATGGAATTAAAAAATTCATAGCACGGCAGAGAAGTCGAATTAAACTGCTGGAAACAATGATAAAGAATTTTGACGATGGTAGGTCAAGGAGTTTTTTCTGCAGAGCAGCAGCCTTGCTTGATTTAACAAGTCTGACAAGTTCATTAAACCGAGCAGCCCAAAAAATCAAAACAGATAAAATCAAACAAAATGATGTTAAAAAAAAGGCACGAATTCTTAAAGAAATTATTAAGAAAACTGCTTTTAAAGAAGGTGTAGAATTAGTTAAGAAGAAATAAAAAGAATTAGCCACCAAAAAGCGAAATCCGTTCGGATTTTTTCAGATATACACCATTCCTCGCCACATTATATTAGATAAAGACGATATCAGCTCTTGCATCTAAAATAGAACTTTCGGACAATAGCGATAGTATAATAATTTGTTATAATTATAAGGAAACCTACTATAGGTATTAAAAAGCGAGGCCCAGATTGAAGGTTCAATGTGAGCTATGTCCGAAGAGATGCCTAATTGAACCTGGCCAGAGCGGTGAGTGCCGGGTCAGAATCAATATCGATGGCGTTTTGCGGACAGTGGTATACGGCTACCCGTGCTCGGTGCACGTTGACCCTGTTGAGAAAAAACCATTTTTTCATTTCCTGCCCGGCAGCAAAACATTTTCACTCGCGACCGTCGGTTGCAACCTTCACTGCAAAAACTGCCAGAACTGGGAAATATCTCAGAAAAACCCCGAAGATAGCGTTGCGGCATTCTGCCCGCCTGAAAAACTTGTTGAGCTGACCAGAAGCTACAATTGCCAGTCGCTGGCATATACCTATACAGACCCGGTTGTTTACTACGAATATACTTACGATACGGCTAAGCTTGCAAGGGGTAGTAGGATACGAAATCTGCTGATAACGGCTGGCTATATTAACCAGGAGCCGTGGAAACAGCTACTAAAAGTTGTAGACGCTGCCAGAATTGATTTGAAATCGATTTCGGATGATTTTTATCGGGAGGTTTGCTCGGGGACATTAAAGCCGGTGCAGGATACTCTAGTGCTGACAAGGGCAGGCGGCGTTCATCTTGAAGTGATAAACCTCGTTATCCCCACGCTGAACGATAAACCCGAACAGATACGTGAGCTTTCCCGCTGGGTCAGGACAAACCTGGGCAGCGAAATACCTCTGCATTTTTCAGGGTTTTATCCGCAGTACAAGATGCGGCATCTGCCGCCGACCTCGCTGAAGACACTGGATGCGGCCCGTGACATTGCGATGGAAGAAGGGCTTGACTTTGTCTATATAGGAAACGTCCAAAGCCGGCACGGTCAGAACACATATTGTCCGGGCTGCAAAAAATTACTTATCGAACGCATCGGCTACTTTGTTTCGCAGAACCGCCTAAAAGATGGCCGTTGTCCGGATTGCGGCAGGGGAATTTACGGGGTTTGGAAATGACGCGAAGAAAATTCATTCAGGAATTACTAAAAGCCGGAGCGGCGATTATTGTCGGCGTCTGCTGGATAGCAAAAAAAACTTCGCCGCGTAAATTCGTTCGGGCTGTTAGACTTAAAAGGTATCCCGGAGTCATAAAGCCTTTGTGGGACATTCATAAACAAGGTAAGTGGAATGGTTAAAATGAACAAACAATTAAAAAAATATGACGATGGAAAAAATCTGTCTGCTTTTTGGAGCGTATTGTTATGTATGCTTTGTATGTTTTTACACGGAGGATGTGCTCCAAAACCTGTCGCTCCGGCCGAAGAAGCGGCGAAACTTAAAAAAGATGAAGAGCCTGCAAAGCTGCCCAAGGTTATTCTTAGGTCGACACTTGCAGGCAGCTGGTATCCTGCCGACGCTGGCACGCTCAACAGACAAATCGAGGGATTTTTCGAAAAGGCTAAGGTTGAGCCGATAAATAACGTTATTGCCCTTATTCTTCCGCACGCCGGCTACCATTACTCCGGCCAGACAGCTGCTTACGGGCTTAAAACTACAGGGAAAAAATATAAACGCGTCGTTGTCATTGGCCCGAGTCATCGTGTCCCAATGGAAGAGGTGCTCAGTGTCCCTAAGGCAACGCATTACGAAACGCCGCTCGGACAGATACCGCTGGATGTGGAATTTATAGATAAGCTTTTGAAACACTCAATATTTCAGAACATCCCGCAGGCGAACAAATATGAGCACAGCACCCAGATTGAAGTGCCGCTGCTGCAATATGTGCAGAAGGACTTTAAGCTTGTGCCGATTGTAGTTGGCGACTGCTCGCAAGATTCAATTGCACAAGCCGGTGCTATTTTGAAAAGTTTGGTTGATGATGACACGCTCGTTATTGCAAGTTCTGATTTTACCCATTTTGGCCCAAACTATGGCTTTGTTCCCTTCAGGAAGAACATACCTGAACAGCTAAAGCAGCTTGATATGGGTGCGTTCGAATATATCTCACGGCTGGACGGTAAAGGTTTCTTGGAATACAAACAGAGAACCGGAGCAACGATATGCGGCACCATACCAATAGCGATATTGCTTTCAATGTTAGACAAATCCGTTGAAGCCAAACTGATTAAATATACAACTTCAGGCGAATTGACGGGTGACTATACCAACTCGGTGAGTTACCTTTCGATTGCCTTTTCCGGCAGGTGGGGAAAATCGTCTGAAATTAAACAGGATGTGAATGTTAATGAATTGAGTGAGGAAGACAAGAAACAGCTTCTGGCCTTGGCCCGTAAATCGCTGGTTTATTTTCTCCAGAAACGGCGGGTTCCGCAGGCATACGAGCTGAATATCACCGTCAGCGATGTAGTGAAACGCCAGCGAGCAGCGTTTGTAACGCTTAAAGAAAATTCTCAGCTTAGAGGCTGCATAGGTGATATTTTTCCGCGACAGCCTTTGTATAAATCGGTCATTTCCAATGCCATTAATGCCGGCGTCCGCGACAGACGTTTTCCCCCTGTAACAGAGGCCGAATGTAGCGATATTACCTTTGAGATATCGGCACTGACACCGCCTGCCCCCATTGCTTCGCCGGATGAAATCAGAATTGGTATAGATGGTGTAGTGTTGAGCAAGAACGGTTACGGAGCCGTTTTCCTGCCGCAGGTTGCGCCGGAACAGAGCTGGGATGTAAATCAAATGCTTACACATTTGTCTCTAAAAGCGGGACTGCCAAGCGATGCGTGGAAGCAAGGCGCAAGCTTTCTCGTTTTCCAGGCGGATGTTTTCAGTGAGGACGAGAAATGAGATTTGCCCGCAGCTTTCTGATATTCAGCTACGGGTTGTTTACTATTGCCGCCCAGGCCCTGCTTTTTCGGAACTTTTTAACCACCTTCGAGGGCAGTGACATAAGTGTCGGAATATTCTTCGGCTCGTGGTTTCTGTGGGTTGGTCTTGGGGCTTTGCTGGTATATAAAACCACAACCTTTGCCGAGAGGCTTCTGAACAATATTGAATTTCTGTTTTTGTGTTACCTGCCTGCCTTTATCGCAGAATTGGTATTGATTATTCAAGCGCGTGAGCTTGCAGGTGTTGCTCCTTATGTGCTGCTGCCTATAAAGACAATCGTGCTTTTGTCGATAGTGGTTAATGCCCCGGTCAGTATCATCACGGGGATGCTGTTTCCGGTTGCCTGCCGATGGATTCAGAAGGCCGGTGCCCTTGCTGTTTCGCAAGTGTATATTATTGAAGCGGCGGGAAGTTTTCTCGGCGGGCTGGGGACAACCGTGCTTTTGGGAACTGGCGTAAGCTCGGCAAGGATTTTCTTCATACTTGCTTTTATTGTTTCTCTCGCTTTCCTTTTCGTTCGGCTTGAAAAGTCGAAAAAATTGGTGTGGGCTTTTGTGCCGGCTTGTATTTTTGTTTGTCTGGTTGCTGGCGTTGATAATAAGCTGTCGCAACAGTTGCAGATTATAAAATGGGAAAAGCTGCTTCCTAAAGATGCCTTCGAAGGTTCTTTCCAGACGGCTCAGGCGGAATATTTATATGGGGTCTATCAGGGTCAATGGGTAGCTGTTCGCGAAGGCAGCACTTGCGAGGTACTGCCTGACAAAAGCAACACCGGCAGGATAGCGGCCATCGGCCTGTGTCAAAATCCTGATGCCAAAAGAGTCTTGGTCGTCGGCTCTGGGCTGGGATTGTGTTACCAGTTTCTGAATTTGAAACAAATAGAAAAGGTAACCTGGGCACATAGCGATAGCGAATATGTGCAGGAGGTTGACAGATTTATACCGCCGGAGTTTAAGGTTAGCGACAAGCGACTTCACCGCCTCAGTGGTGACGTTCGCTCGTTGCTGGCAGAGGAGAGGCAATATTACGATTTAGTTATTCTTAATCTGCCGGATGCGACCAGCTCGGTCCTGAACCGGTATTACACCCTCGAATTCTATCGCCGGATTAAAGAAGCGATGCGGCCCGGCGGCGTGCTGGCAGTGCGTATAGCAGGCGGGGAAAACATTATGGGCACCGAGCTAATCAATCTCGGGGCCTCGACGAAACTGACGCTCCAAAAGGTTTTCTCGCAGCTTGTCCTGACGCCCGGCGATGATACCTGGTTTATCGCATCTGATTCCGGAAAACTCTCCGGCGACCCCGGCAGCTTACGGGACCGCTTTGCGGCCATAAAAGGTAGCGCCGGTGTTTTCCCGCCAGAGGCCTTGCTTTCCGTTTATCTGCCGGACCGTGCCGCTGTCGCTATGGAGAATTATTCCAGTGCGGATTTGCCTGAGAAGCTGCTTATTAATCGTGATTCAAGACCTCTGACGCATTTATACAGTTTGTTGCTTGCAGCAAAACAATCGGGTGCGCCTGGCACAAAATTTATTAAATACCTTGTGCTGGCCGGTGTGCCGGTGTTTGTTGTTCCAATTTTGGTTTTTATAGTTTTGCGCCTTATCTACATTTTGAAAACATCTCAACAGGGCAATGCATCAAGCTTTGATAGTTCGTTTTTGGTTTTCTCAGCCGGCTGGGTTGGAATAGGGGTGGAGATTATCCTAATGTACCTGTACCAAACTTACTTTGGTTCACTGTACTTGTACATCGGAGTTATTTCTTCCTTGTTTATGGTGGGCTTGACCGCCGGCGCATCTCTAATTTCATATTTTTTGGTTAACTATTCGAGTCACGGGCTACGAGTCACTGGTTACGCATTTGCGATAATACTTGTGCATACATTGGTAATGGCTGCGATTATCCTCTGGCCGAGCGAACAATGGACCCATCACAGTTTCACGGTTGCATTTTTTCTTTGCGGCCTGTGTACCGGTTGTTACTTTCCGCTGGCCGCCAGGCAGCTTGCTGATTCTGCCTTTGAAACAGGCCGGGTCGGCAGCAAGCTGGAAACCGCCGACCACATCGGCGCCTCAGCAGGAGGATTACTGACAGGGCTTGCCCTCGTTCCAGTGCTCGGAACGAAGGTGACGTTATTTATATTTATTCTGCTTATTCTGACTAATGCTCCCCCTGCGGTACTGAGACTATACAAACAGGAAAAAGTCTGCTCTTTGACTACAACCGTTTTTAGATTGCGTCGGCTCGGTTACATCCTCTTCGGTATCGGCCTGTCGGTAGTCATCTGCTCGAATCTGCTTGCTAAAGCCGGCGGGCGGTACAGGCCGTCACTGCCGCAATCTGCTGCTCAGGCACTGGCTGGCCGCGCACGGCTTGAACCGGTTTCGGCGACCCTCGGTGATGGTGTTCGAAAGATTAGTTATTTTAGAGTTTATGGTGCTAACGATAAACTGAATGGTTACATTTTCAGTTCCGAAGACTTGGCGCCGGAAGTCACAGGCTTTGGCGGGAAAATGAATCTGGCCATCTATGTGGACGCCGCCGGAAAGTTGATTAATTTCCATATAGTTTCGTCTAATGAAACTCCCTCATACCTTAATATTCTCAGTCAGTGGCGGCAGCTTCTCACAGGCCGTAAACTTTTCTTGCCGGAACCTTTCGCCGGTATTAATGCGACAACCGGCGCCACCACAAGCTCTAAGGCGATTCTCTCAGCGCTGGAAAAATCCGGCCTCAGGTTCGCCGGCGAAATTCTCAGTCAGGCCCCACCGCCTCTTGCGCAGCAGGCGCGGAAGCTGGATGCCGCTGCCCTTTATCTGATAGCCGCTTTTCTACTTGCTCTTTTCGTAATCTACCGCAGAGGATTCTGGAGCCGTCTCGCTGTCCTTTGCTTCAATCTTATTGTCGGTGGTATTGTCTTAAATGCTCAGTATTCCAGCGAACAGATGGCTACCCTGTTATCTTTACACGCTCCCGCCGTAGGATTATCAGGAGTTTTTTTATTGGTTGTGGGAATACCGCTTTTGGTGGTAATCTTTGGTAATATCTATTGCGGCTACCTCTGCCCATTCGGGGCTGCGCAGGAGCTGCTCAACTATTGTCTTCCTCGCAGATTCAAGTCCGTCGGCCGCATACCCGCTGAGTCGATACGAAAGGCAGGTTTCGTCAGATACGTCGTTCTTTTTGTTTTGGTAGCAGTGTTCTTTATTGCCAGAAATCGAACAACCCTGACGGCAGACCCACTTATAGCGGCCTTTTCATGCAGTTCCGCGCTGTATACGGTTAGCGTTGGCTTAATAATAGCGATGGCTTTAATCGGCTCGATTTTTTATACTCGCTTCTGGTGCCGATATTTGTGTCCCGTTGGCGCTTTTCTATCTCTGCTCAACAATGTAGCGATACTGAATCGATTTTTACCCACAAAAAGATTCAGCAGCTGTGAGTTTGGTCTTACTGCAAAAGACACTGATTGTTTATATTGCGACAGGTGTCGCTATCAGGCCAAAGAGCCGGTTCTTGTTTCTGGTTCTGCACCTTATTTATCTCGTTATCTCGTAGTGGTTGCTGTTTTAGTGGGAATTTTTGTATCGACCGTCTCAGTGGAGAGATTGTTACAGGTTGCCCCCACTGGCATCAGCCAGCCTGTTGTTTCACCCTCCGGCGCTGGCCAGCCGAGGGATGTCGATTTGCAGCGCGTTCGCACAATGATTCAGCAGGGAAAACTCTCCGACAAGGAAGCCAAATTTTATAAAAAGGCTGAGGATAATCATCGGCGGAAATAATTGATAAGCCACAGGATAAGAGTCAGGACAACCGATATTATTATGCAGCTCACTATAGGTAGATAAATCCGCCAATTTTTGCCGCCGAATTCCAAATCGCCGGGCAATTTAAATAATCCCGTCCGCCCCAATATCATTACCAACGCCCCAACCAGTGCGATGGTAACGCCCATCAGAACCAACCACTTACCTATTTGTTGCGGACCAAATTCCATTGTTTTCCCGTTCACTTACATACCGGCCGTAATAAATTATAATGGTTTTCAGGATTGTTCAAAATGTTAAAATACCTTATATGAGCAAAACCAAATGCGATATCCGGATAGGCACTTCCGGCTGGCACTACAGCGACTGGGCAGGGCGGTTTTATCCTGCCGATTTGTCGAAGAGCAAATGGCTCGAACACTATGCTGGCCATTTCAACACCGTCGAAATAAATAATACTTTCTACCATCAGCCGAAACCGCAAACTTTCAAAAACTGGCGCAAACAGGTCCCCAAAAACTTTCTCTTTGTCGTAAAGGCCAACCGGTTTATCACCCATATCAAGCGGCTGAAAGATGTGAAAGAGCCGCTTGAGCGGTTCTTTGAGGGCGTTCGACTGCTGAAGTCGAACCTCGGCCCGATTTTGTATCAACTGCCGCCGAGTATGCACAAAGACTTTGGCCGCTTGAATGGCTTTTTGAAACTCTTGCCTAAAAAACCAACTTCCGTTTTCGAATTCAGACATGAAAGCTGGTTTTCGCAGGATACTTATGAGCTGCTCGGTAATTTTAACACCGCCTTTTGCATCCACGATTTAATGGATGTCCCCCACGTAATTACTTCTGATGTCCTCTATCTTCGCTTTCATGGCACAACCGGCAGGTATCGAGGCAACTACTCAAAACCTACCTTGCGTAATTGGGCAAAGTGGATTAAAGATAATCTAAGAGGCAAAAAGGCCTTCTTCGCCTATTTCAATAACGATTACAACGCTTATGCTGTTAATAATGCAAAGGCGTTGAGGAAACAATTCAAAAAATCAAAATGACCAGCGAGCTACACTGTTTTCTTTTTATTGCATTTAATGCTTAGAGCCGTTGTGATGGCTCGTGGAGATGGTTTACAAGAACTAACTAAAATATCCTTTAATCGGCTGATATCAGGGGCGCTGTTGAATACCGGGATATCTGTAAATTCCGACAGCTCTCTTATATGCAAAGGAGAGCTTGAGCATATACCCGATATGGCATCAGGAATTAAATCGAATTTTTCCTTCAACGTTCTCAGTCCTCCGATTGCACCGAAGGCGTCGTTGGCACAGAAAATCAGCCTGTGAATCCTCGATGTTACCTCTGGCGAGTTAAGTAGCATTGCAGTCTCGCGCTGGATGACCCCGTCGGCAAGCTCCACGACCCAGAAATTCTTTGGGTTATTCGCATACTTCAAATCGAGATGATTAAAAATACCCAGCAGCTCCTGCTTTGTCAGCAGATATGTCGATGGATACCCCAGATGTGTGAAATCGGCATAGCGATTGGCTCCGGCATCATTCATATGGAGAATATCTTTAAGACCGGCGGTCCCCGTAATCTTGGAAGCCCTCACATTGTGGCCGATGGACGTCAGCGCCCAGCAGCAGGCCGCCGCTGCCATGCTTTTACCGCTGTTCATCGAGGTCCCGCACACTAAAATCATTCGAGACCTCGGCTCTTTTTTTATCGTATTTCTGGGTTTTATAAGCGGAAAATCCCGCGTATTCAAAACATCGCCTTTTTCATCACAAACATACCCCAAAAGTATCACTTTTGTAGGGTCTTTTATCATTGAATTTTTTGTCTTAACAACGCCGACTATGCCCGAACGCGCCAGCAGACTCGCTTCCTCGGTCATCTGCTCGGGCACCAGGCCCTCGTAGAAATCCGGCGCATACCTGTTTCCGAAAACAAAGATTGCCTTTGTGCCGTCATGAATTATATGTATGCGTCCTGATGCGTTTTCCAGAGACGAATGTTGTCCGATACTATCGATTATTCCGTAAACGAGGTCTCCTGCCTGCGGGGGTTTGTCGAAAAACCGGTGGTATTTGATTTGGCTCGGTTTTATCGTGAGCGCAGCGCTTGGGAAAATAAACCCTTTGCTTATTTTCTTAGTCGTTATTTTGCTCGTCGGCGATATTGGCAAAATCGTCATCTTGCTCCTCGCTGATTCGGCCGTAACCTGATTCTCGCCGGGGTTCTTCTCTGGAGAGAAGCCCTTTTTCAGCCAAACTCGCGCACTTTACGCAATATCGGGCCCATGGAATCGCTTTTAATCGGGCCTTCGGGATATTATGCCCCCCTCCACCCTCACAAATCCCGTATATTTTGTTTTCCACCCGCTCGAGCGCATCATCGATTTCCTGAAGGAGTTTCCGTTCACTACCCACAAGCCCCAAAGTATTTTCCAGCTCGAAAGTATCGCTTCCTGCATCGGCCAGATGAATGGGCATATTTGACAGGTCGCTCCTCTGCTTGCGCAGCGTCTCGTCTTCCATATGAGTTACGTTGTCAAGTATTTCGTTTCGTTTTGCCAGCAGCAATGCTTTGAATTTTTCCATTTCGGCTGCTGTCAGGTTGGTTTTACCTTTTCGTCTTTTCTCCATAGTAGTTTCACTGTCCACAAGTAAATTATATCAGCTCTTTTTGGCGTAACTTTCACAGATAAAAGTCATCGCTCAAGGAATGTTCATAAGCTCCTCACAAAAACCCGTTTTAGCGGCCGAATGTTCTCCCGACCATTGCGGCATCGATGTTTTTTTGCTGAAAACGTCCGAAGCGGCCTTTTTCAGCTTTTTGCAGGCCATTCTGACTCTTTTCTGCGACCCGTTTTTGCGCTCATTTTCTGTCCTGATTTTCATAGGTGTTGACTATTTAGTCAAAACCGGCCAAATGGTCAAGGAAAAAAATTGACTTTCATTAGGAAATTATTATCGTTATTTTAGTCTTGAAACAAGGCCGATAGCGGACGTCGTAACCGGCTGGTAGATTCCGACGTTTGGAGTTAGTGGCCGAGGCGTGAACAAGGTTTGACATAATTTGTTAATCAACTGATTTTATAAAGTAAAATTAAAATAGAAGGAGTGTCAGATGAACAATCCTGTCCCTACACAAATATTTTTGACCAAAGGAGTCGGACAGCATAAATACCAACTGAAATCCTTCGAGGCGGCGTTGAGAGGAGCCGGAGTAGCCCAGCAGAATTTAGTTCAGGTATCGTCGATTCTGCCACCGAGATGCAAAATGATAAGCTTGGAGAATGGACTGAAAAAACTGATTCCGGGACAAATATCCTATTGTGTAATGGCACGAGCCGATACAAACGAGCATGGCCGATTAATAGCTTCTTCGATTGGAGTCGCACTGCCGAAAGATGAAGACCAGTGGGGATACCTCAGCGAGGTGCACGGCCACGGTATGAACAGCCAGCAGGCAGGAGATTTGGCTGAAGACCTCGCCGCAGGTATGCTGGGGACAACTTTTGGTCTGGAGCTTGACCCCGACAAGGCCTGGTCGGAAAAAGAGCAGGCATACAGGTCCAGCGGACTGTTTGTTAAGACCACCAATATTACACAAACCGCCAAAGGCATGGAAGGTCTTTGGACTACCACAGTAGCAATAGCAATGTTTCTGTTTGATTGAACACGTCGATAGGATTCACTATGAAAGAAACAATTAACTTTGGGTTCCTGCCCGAAGAATATTCCAATCCGGAGGACGCCGGCATAGTTATCATTCCCGTCGCATACGACGGAACAAGCACCTGGCTCAAAGGTGCAGACAAAGGACCGGCAGCGATACTTGAGGCCTCTGCTAATATGGAGCTTTACGATATAGAGACTGATTCAGAGGTCTACAAAAAAGGTATATTTACCGAAGAGACCATAGGCGGAGAAATCTCCACTAATGAGATGATTGAAGTAGTTACGCAAACCACGAAGTATTATCTTGAAAAAAACAAGTTCACGGTGGTCATAGGCGGAGAGCACTCGGTCAGCATCGGCTCAATTAAAGCTTATGCGGAACATCACAAAAAACTTACTGTTTTGCAGCTGGACGCTCACTCCGATTTAAGAGACCAATACAACGGCTCAAAGTATAACCACGCCTGCGTTATGGCCCGCGTTAAAGAGCTTTGCCCGGTTGTTCAGGTCGGCATCAGAAGCATGGATTACTCCGAGAAAAAATCCATAGACTCAGCCAGGATGTTTTTCGCAAAGGATATATACGATAGCACCGACTGGATTAAGAAAGTTATCTCCAAGCTCTCCGATAACGTGTACATAACAATCGACCTCGATGTATTCGACCCTTCTATAATGCCTTCTACCGGCACTCCTGAGCCGGGCGGACTACTCTGGTACGATGTGCTGGCTTTATTGAAGGCGGTTGCCAGCAAGAAAAATATCGTCGGCTTCGACGCCGTCGAGCTATGCCCCGGCGAAGAGAACAAGGCCCCGGACTTTCTCGCCGCCAAGCTCATCTACAAACTGCTAAGCTATAAGTTTGAGCTTGACAATAAATAACATCCTAATTGGTGTTATGAAATAACTCGCAGCTCCTTTTTGATTGCATACCGTTGCACGGATTCGATTTCTTCGAATGTCGGCCTTCTGTTTATTTTAGGGTGTGCTCCAGCTTTAAAGCAGGGACGGTATTGGTCCATCACGTTTATGGCTGTTTTAGGGCTGATCTGCTCTGCTAAAAAATCTATAGTCTCGAAACTGCCCGCCAAATTCTCCGGCAAAACCAGATGCCTTACTAAAAGGCCGCGCGTAGCCAGCCCTTTTTCTAACTGCAAGTCGCCGACCTGACGGTGCATCTCTTTGACGGCCTCGCGGTTGGTCTGCGGATAATCTGCTGCGTCCGAAAGCTGCTTGGCAGCCACAGAATCGGAATATTTCATATCCGGCATATAAATATCCATAAAGCCGTCGAGCATCTTTAATGTTTCAACCGAATCGTATCCACCACTGTTATAAACCGTCGGCAAAGTTAGCCCTTTCTTTCTGGCCAACTCAAGAGCAGCCGCGATAGCAGGAGCGACGTGGGTAGGCGTAACGAAATTGATATTGCTGCAGCCGATATTTTGCAATTCAAGCATAGATTCAGCTAATTCTTCGATTGTTACCTCCCGGCCGTTGCGGTGATGGCTGATATCGAAGTTTTGACAGAAGACACAGCCGAGGTTACAACCGGCGAAAAATATCGTGCCGGAACCGCCATAGCCGACGAGGACGCTTTCCTCGCCGAAGTGCGGGCCGACGGAACTAACCAAAGGCATCTCGCCGATTCCGCAAAAACCGATTTGCCCTTTGCCGCGCTTAACTTTGCACCTCCGCGGACAGAGGACGCAGGGATTCATCAAATCCCACAGTGATTTACTAACCGGCCCCAAATTAGCTGGTAAAGGTGTCATACGCTAAACAATAAGTTCCGGTATTACTACCCAATCGATTTGCCATTGATTTTCTTCGGAATAGTTTAGACAAACAATACCGCCGTTTTTGAACGTTACTGTATTTGCCGATTCGGCCCCGGCTAAAAGAAGCGATGCTAATTTGCTCAAAAAGGGCAGATGTCCGACGACCATAATACTGCCTTCGGCTGAAACAATCTTATCCTTAAAGGCCTTAACGTCGTCATTCGGCCCAAGACCATCGTGGGTAGTTAATGTTTTTACCTTGATAACTTTGGCTAAGATTTCCGCTGTCTGAACAGAGCGTTTCTTTCCGCTGTGCCAAAGATAATCGACACACAGGTTCATAGGTTTTATGAACACGGCGACTTTTTCAATTTCACTGCGTCCCTCTTCTGTCAGCGGCCGCTGCGGGTCAACCTGCTCTGAGGCAGCTTTTGCATGCTGAACGAGGTATAGTTTCATTCTTAATCTCCTTCTGGAAAAGTTTATTCAGAATTATTATAACGCAACTTTCGAAATTGGGTTTGTTTGGGTTTGTTTTTGAGCTTGGCCATTTTAAGTTTTTGGTTATTAGTCATTGTCATTACTACACTTACAAGCATTTTGGGTATTTCTAAAATTGGGTTTGTTTTGAACGGTTAACCGTTTTAACTCTTTCATATTCCATTGTTGATAGAGAGTCTCCGATGGGGTTTCCGTCTGTCTTACAAACGGCCAAACTCCACTCCAAGATATAAACTATTAAGTCGTTTCTGACCCGAGCCTGCTGGACCTGAGACCATCGCCCTGCTGGGCGATAAAGGACAGAATTCGTCCCTTCTATAATTGGACGGACTTGCGCGAATGATGCGAAAATTGTTCAAGATTTTAGATGCTTGATTCTCGTAACTCAATATGGGAAAAGGAGTAAAAAAATTTTTGAGAAAATGGGTTTTTGCTATTAACTACCTGCGCTTTTGACTGATTTTTTCCAACACCCTCCGGAAACACGACGCATTATCTCTGACCACGATTTGCCACCGCTTTCCCTCTCATATCGATATGCATTTCCAAGAACTCATTCAGATTTCCTTTCGCAACGTGGCAGGTATCATGCACCTCCCCCAACAGTTCCTCTTTCATTTTCAAGTATGGGCACCCTCCGTCGCAAACAGGAAAAAGAAGGCATTGATTACACTTGGGACTATCCAAATAATCATTCCCTTTCAGGAATTCCACCAACAGATCCTCATTCTCAATTACGTCCCCCTCATTATTCACATTGCCAATGGCCATTTGCTTAACACCTAACAAACTCAGGCACTTATACAATTCACCATGTGGACCGACTACATAACTGTTTGTGTGACGCGCCATACAACTGTTGTGGTTAATGGTGGGATAAAAGCTATCGCTATAAATTCCATGCCCGGCATATTGGTCAACAAAGAATTTAGCCCTTTCGTGTCTCTCCAAACTGCAGGATTCAACCGAACTACATGAAAAGGAGTAGTTGTCGATGAAACCAGTATAAACACGGATGTTTCCCCCGCCAAATCTGTCATAAAGGTATTTATGCGCTGTGTGGTATTCATCCACATTTTCACTATCAACGTTCACGCGAATTGCAACTCCAACTTTATCATTCAGTTGTATCAGCGTTTCAATGTTTTTCATTATGGTTTGGAAAGTCCCCTTCTTGTTATGAAGTGGTCTCCTTCTGTTATGAGTTTCCTCTAGGCCGTCAATTGTTATTTGATAGAACGTAACACCTAAATCACCCAACACGCGGATTGTGCCGCTGTTCAATAGATATCCATTTGTGACTACATGAGATTCGAGAGGTATATTCATCTCCTCTTTCACTTTTTGACAAAATGATTTCATCCGGTCAAGTGCCAGTAGCGGCTCTCCCCCGAACCACGTTATTCTCAGAAGTTTTGCACCTCGCTTCAGCAGCTTAACAAAGTTGACAAGATTGTTCTCGGTTTTCTCAGTCATTACATATTCCGGCCGCTTTTGCTGAAAACAGTAGGAGCACTTGAAATTACACGCCAGGGTGGGAGCGATAGTCAGGTCAAAGATGTCCCCGGATAACCTATTCTGCAGCACTTCAAGTTTCTTTTTGTTTATCGCGGTGCTGTCTTTGTGTACCAATATCTGTGCATCAATCAATTCATCAGAATTTGAATAGTGACACACCTCTTCAGGGTTATCCTTGAGGTTTATTAGTTCCTCGTAATTCTCATGATCAAGAATGATCAAAGCGCCGGATACAGAATTGTACAGTATCCATCTGTTCATTTTCTTTGACCAGGAGAGATAATTATATCTTGACCATTTCATACTGTACGGCTTTGCTTTGTCATAATGCACCTGTATTGCTCACTATAACGTCATCGCAAGGAAAGATCGTTCCCTTCCCCTCTTGCCGATATCAATGAGTGTCTCTAACATGGCCCACCAAACGACGGACACTGAGTGAGTTTGGGACAAAGTAACCCGATACAAGTGATACATACTATGGCAGGCAAACACTTTACAGTTTTCAGCTTGAGCTGCTTGTCCTCTTCTTTGGCTGTTATGGTGATCCGCTTTCTCGATTTCTTTGTCCCCGCTTCAATCCAATTAAACTTGATGTCCTTCTTTTTCATAATGACCTCCATTGGGTTATTGTCATGTCAACGATATTTCTCCGCAGCAAGTATGGTGAAACCACCTTTCAGCTGATAGTAATGTGCTTTCCTGCAAAACAGCCCTCTACGCACCATAACTTGCACAGTCCACTTCGCTGGAGCCGAACAATTATTATACAGTCTGTATAAACCGAATCAAAGACATTTTCCGGACGGCAACGTTGACGGACAAAGATGTTATTCCCCGCATCTTCCGACCTTAAAATTATGTTCCCTTTTCAGTTAACTATAAATTCTCACCAAGAGCATGTCAACTATCAAAGCAAAACAACACCTCTCTCGAACTAAGGTACGGTTAAGTGAATTAGCGAATTAGTGAATTAAGAATAGAGGTATTTAAAGCATTGTTCGCAGTCTCCTAAAGAGTTTCCATTTCGAGAACAGGCTCCCCCCGCTGCCCCTGCCGTTTTACTTCGCAAAACTAAGCAACAGGGGCAAGACGCGGGGGCGACGGCGGAGCGTCGCCTCTATAATTAGTAAGTATACGGGTGAAACAATATCCGAGCAGAAGGCAGCGGCAGCAAAATAAATAACCCCCCAATGTAAAATTGGGGGCTAACCTTGAAGTTTATTCTTCAGGGTGCGGTAGTCGGTTTTGCCGGTGCCGAGGGTGGGGATTTGGTCGAGCTTAACAACCTTGCGGATATTGTGCAGGCCGGAAAGGCCAGCATTGCGGATTGTGCGATTGGCATCTTCACGGTCTATGTCAAAGGTAGTGAAAAGAACCAGCTCCGGATGGTTCTCGTCAGCAGTAGCTTCGACCGCAAGGACAGGTTTATCGGTGTCGCCAGCGTAATGGTTTTCCAAAACAGCTTCAATGGCGGGCAGGGAAATCATCTCGCCGCCTAATTTTACAAAACGTTTGAGACGAGCGCAGAAAGTGAGGATGCTATTGTTATCCACGCTTACGATGTCACCTGTGGAGTACCACTTCTTGCCCTGAACCTCGACAAATGGGTCGGTGGAAGCAGAGCCGAGATAGCCATTAAAGACACTTGGGCCGCGAACCAGCAGGATTCCGGTCGCCGCTCCTGTTAACGGTTTGCCAGTTTGAGAGTCGATAAGCAGATATTCCAAAGAAGGCAGGGGCTTGCCGATAGTCAAAGCTCGCGGGTCATTTTCATCGTTAATAGATATAATGGGTGAACACTCCGTAACGCCGTATCCTTCGAGGATGACGGCACTGCCGCACCGCTGCTTTAACGCAGAATAAACCTTTTCGGAGCATCTCTCAGCGCCTGTAACAGCAAGGCGGAGTGAGGAGAGCTGCTGGCTCGTCGATGCGAGGACGATGCCGTTAAGCAATGTAGGCGTGCCGATGAGTAGTGTCACGCGATAGGCCTCAATCAATCGCCCGCCCATACCCGCATCCATAGGGTTGGGGTGATAGACTGTACGGACACCGCCGCATAGCGGCAGAAGCATCGTGCCGGTAAGTCCGAAGGAATGAAAGGGAGGCAGGATGCCGATAAGGCGGTCGGTTTCGCGGATTGTTACCACACTAAGCACATCACGCAGATTTGTGAGCACGTTAGTATGGGTAAGCGGCACGGCCTTTGGCAGAGTTTCCGAGCCGCTGGTGAATATGATGGCTGCTATTGGCGAAACTTTGGCATTGTATAGTGATGTCCAGCTTATGTATCCGGCGAGAGCGGCGCGCAACTTAGCAAAGCGGGAAATGCTGCCAGCGAGCGCTTCAACGAAGACAAAACTGTCTTTTACACCTGAAAGGTCAATACCCTGTGAGGTAATTTTGTTGACCAGAGCCTGGGCAGTAAGCACGTGCTTAACAGCAGCCAAGTTGAGCGATTCGATTAAGTTGCGTGGGCCGGTAGTCCAGTTGACCATTACAGGCGTTTTGCCTGCAAAAAGCGTTGCCAGATAGAAAAAACAAGCAGCAACAGAGGGCGGTAACATTATGCCAATACAGTCGCCATCCAGATTTTCAATGACAGGCTTGAGTAACAGACAAGCGATAACAATGTCACGATAGGATTTTTCGCCATTAGACTGGTCAGCAATAATGATTTTAGAAGGCGATTGTGCAGCCTGCTTCAGGAAAATCTGAGGCACCGATGCACCTGCTGGAACTGCGAGTCTTTTCTCGCCGGTATCCTTAAACCAGCGTGATGAAACGGGCATCAGCTCCGCCGGACTGGAGTAGACGAAACTGCCGCAGGCTGCGAGGAGACAGTCGCCTACCGTATGAATCGCATCGGCATCGGACAGGAGGAAACCGAATTCCTTTTCAAGCCAGATAAGCAAATCTACCCGAGCAAGACTATCCATACCAAGGTCGCGGGCGAGATGGTCGCTATCCTGTAACGCAGAGATGCCAGTAAGATTAGATAAGTAATTGTAAACCGTCTGGCGGGTCGCAGGCGGGATGGAGGACAAGGTGCCTTCGATGCCGGGGGGCGGGACCTCCGGCAGTGTAACAGGGCCGCCCTTTTCCCAGATGGAGTATGGGACATAAGTATTATGCGGGGCATTGGCGTTATAGTATGCTTCGAGGAAACGGTTGAGCACATTACGGTCAGCCCCCGCGTCTTCCTGCGGAAGACAGGCGCGGGGGCGAGGTAAATCGGGTGGTTCATAAAACTCGATTGTCACGCTGCGGCGAGGAGCAAAGAATATACCACTGGCAAGCAACGAAAAGAAACCTTTGCGAAGTGTTTTTGCGACTTCCGGCTTACGGCCTGAAGCCCAACTGAAGAGGCTGCCCCACAAACCCCTGATACGCACCAATACCACGCGCACATCAGGGCAGCGCTGCAGGATGAGCTCGACAGCGCTGTTGCCGCCGAGGTCTTCGAGGTAGCTACGGTATGCACGGCCGCCGGGCCAAAGCAGAAGGTTTTCACCGCGCCTGAGGTCCTCAATGCTTTCATCGAGAACTTTTTCTACTTCGCTGCGAACCGCTGAGCCATACTTTGTCATACTTGGAAGAATACGCGCACCGGTGCGGCGGGCCAACCAGCGAATCAGGAACCTGTCTACCTGGTCCTTATCAGCAATTGCTCGCGGGGCGAAAGAACCTCGCAGATAAGCAGAGAGGATAATCGGGTCGATGAGGGCAGGATGGTTCGGCAGAAAAAGAATAGCCTTTTTGCCTTTGGCGGCAACGGCTTCAAGGCCGCTGATGTTGACGCGGTAACGCAGCGATAAGAGCCATCTGGTAATCGTTCTCAGCAGGAAATCAAGCATACGTTTTACTCCACAGTAACCGTATATGGACCATTTTGCACGAAAAGCCATTGATAGTCCAGCAGAGAACAGTAGAGAATTTAAGGTAGCGATTCGATTGATGAGATTTGCCAGGGGCTTGTGCTCGGGGACTGCCGATTACAAATCGCTATAAACTCTTGTGAAGATATGATGCAGCCGTCCGGAATTGCTCCGTGAGTATTTAAAAGATTCAGTCCCCATTTTTTTCGACGGCTGTTACTACACCTTTTTTGGCGTGTATATAAATCAAATGAAGATTGCGGATGTATATAAGGGTATTCAACGAAAAGCCCAGCATAAATATGGGATTTTTTATGTGAATGGAGTAACTAAGCAGGATGAGGCTGCCGGCCAATGATACGAACCAGAAAGAGGTCGGGACGTGAGACTTTTTTTTGTATTCGCTGACTATCCACTGAAGTATAAATCGTCCGCCGAACACCACTTGTCCCACTAATGCTACGGTCGCCCAAACAGGGTCACCCACTATCTGCTCACTTATCGCGCTTTTGAAAAATTCAATTACTGCATTTAACATAACTTTTCTCCGGTTTTTAGTAGGTTGTCCATTACATCATAAACCAATCTTTAGTAAAATTAAAGAACCAACTAAGTTTTAACTGATTATTGACGATTGATAATTGTAAATGGCTCTATCGCGCCGACAAAAGCTGACTGTAATCTCATTGCTGGTTTATTGGCCTGGTGTTTTTATCCTCGCACATATACCTATTCCGCAATTGGTTTACACAGCCGGCGTGTCCGATAAAAGCCTTCATTTTCTTGCATATCTGATTTTGACTTTTCTACTGTGGTTTGCAATCAGTCCCAACAAAAAGGTAAACTGGCGCAAGACGACTGTTTGGTGGGTGCTTTTCGTGGTGGTCTGGTATGGAGTTATTGACGAGTGGCTTCAGAGCTATGTCGGACGCAATTGCGATGTTATGGATTTTTTCACGGATTTGGCGGGGACGCTTGCAGGCTTAATCTTGTTTTCTTTTTTCACCTTTTGGCTCGTGTTCCTTGTAGTAACAGGCGCTGCTATCTTTACTTTAACAAATTTTATACGAGCAAATTTAGCTGACCTGATGCCGACTGCAAATGCAATGTTTCATCTTTTTGCCTACGGATTTTTTACTATGCTGTGGCTTCAATATATACATCTTTTCCTGCCGATGAAAGCTCCTAAACCTAAATGGATAATAACAGCATTGGTTCTGCCCATAGGTTTTCTATTAACTGTAAAATTATTTTCCGTAATTTTCGGCAAAGATTTTATAGCGCAAGATGTAATCATCTCTGCTATAGGAATAACAACTGTTGTTGTCACAACTTACCTGATTGCTTTATGGCGTAAGGCATCTGGCGCCAGCCATCCTTCGAACCACAGGGGTCCTACTCAAAAATGACTCTTCGGATTTTTGAAAGGTCTGTATAGAGGGTCTCCTATCAAAACCATCTGCCAGGAATTAACCGGGTTTGCGTAATAGTATGCCTCAACAAGACAGCGGCCGTCAAAAAGCTGCAGGAAAAATTCCTTCGGATCAGGAAATGAATGAAGATACGGCTCGGCCACCGCTCCCAACGTTGCGGTTACTCCATCTTCGAGCATAGCTGGACACCATTGTCTGCTGTTCGGGTCGCGAAGGTCAACCGCTTCCCAGCTTGAAATGTGATATCCTATCGCACCATCGACAAAATCGAAGGCATCAACATAATTCCTCAGACTATACCAGCCACAATAAATGGCCGTCTGCGGGCAGGAATTTGGCTCGAAAAGTTTTTCTGTTCGCTCCTCCTTAACGGTCATTCTTGTTCGAACTCTTGTAAATACTGCTAAATCCCGCAAAAGTTGGTCAAAATGGCCAAACGAATAAGGATTTTTGTCATCTATCATACCCCGTGAATCGATGTAAACAACGCCTCTTAAGCCGGTTTTTTCTGCCGTTATTGCTTTATCGATAAGGCCTTTTGCTATCTCGAAGCTCGGCCCATCAAGGCGGGAAACCATAAGCGTATTAGAATACAGACCCAGCGGATTATCCTTTAGTCTATTTAGCTGCCAGCGATACAACTCATAGTTGCCGAACAGAATCATCGACAGCTCACTATCCACTGAGGCATTTGTTTCTTTGCCAGCGATATAGCCAATCTCGGACTGCAACTGAGTCAGTCTATGTTTAATATCTTTCACCTTTTTGGAGGTATCGCTTACACCATTGCGTTTTAACTGTTCAATCCTGTTCTTTTCCTGCTCCGCCAGTTTTCGCAACTGCGTTAGTTTATCCTGCTGGTCCTTTAATGGTCCACGTCTTCCTACCTTGATTGGCACACCGTATGTCGTCAGCAGGCATTTGATTTTAATGGCAAAGTCAAAGTCGGACAATTTTTTGCGAATAGGCTCAACAAGCTTTTTTTTATAATCCTTCCTGGTGATTGTGTCATTGAGGGTTGCTCCTAAAGGCAAAGCGATAATATTGTCTGTTGGAACGCCTCGTTTTGCGCAGTAATATTGGGCAAGCTGTACAGATGCCCCAATGTTGCTATTTGCTATTACCAGAATCTCGTCCGGCTCAAGCGCAAAGGCCGAAGCACAGCATAGGATACAAACCAAAAGCCATCCTGTGATTAGCTGGCGCAAAACGTTCTTCATTGCGGGGTTAAATATCCTAACGTCGGGTTACTTTTTACTCTTTTCCCCTCTTGTATACTCGGCTTGCGAATACTTTTTTTCGTATATGTTCTTTCGTCCAAATACCTGTGTGACAGTTGCGAGAATTATCTTCAAATCAAGCCAGAAACCGGCCGTTTCCACGTATTTGACATCGAGCTCAAGTTTTTCTTCACGCGTAATCTCGCCCCTGCCGGAAATCTGTGCCAAGCCTGTCAGGCCGGGTTTAACAAGCAGCCGCTTTTTTTGCCTTTCATCCCACTCGGCCATTTGTGAAATATACAACGGCCGCGGCCCAACAATACTCATATCCCCTTTTAATACGTTAAACAATTGCGGCAGTTCATCAAGTGAATACTCACGCAGCAACTTTCCTATCTTTGTCAGGCGTGGGTCATCACCGGCCTTCGGACTCGGCCCAAAGGGGTCAACACCGATTCTCATAGTCCGGAACTTGTAGAACGTAAACGGTCTGCCGTTTTTGCCTGCCCTTTCCTGTCTGAAAATTACCGGTCCTTTGCCCGCAAGTTTAATTGCTACCATTATGACGATGAAAACCGGCGAAAGTAACATTATCGCCAGTAGTGTCAGCAGTATATCGAAAAACCTTTTCATATTACAAAATTTCGGTAAAGTCGGCTATAAACTTGACTGATAACGGCAGCTGCTGTATGCTGAAAGCCGTAAAAATAGACCTTTCAGGGATACGAGATAGCAATAGAAATAAGTCCGATGGAAACAAATCCGACGAAAAACTCTCATAATGCTGCAATGAACGCTTTTTCAGTTGATGTTGAGGGTTTTATAGAATCAAACATACAAAGCTTTCATATCCCTGATAAATATATAAATCAATCCAAAGAAAATGCCGAGATTGAGCAAAACACCGACACGCTGCTGGAAATCCTCGATGAGTCACAGACAAGAGCGACGTTCTTTTTCATTGGCAGGCTTGCTACTGACATTCCAGGTCTTGTTAAGAAAGTTGGGGATGCCGGTCATGAAATTGGCTGCCATAGTTATGCCCATATTCGGATTTTTGGGATTGATAAAAACGAATTCAGGCAAAAACTATCAACGGCAAAGAAGCAGCTCGAGGATGTTTCCGGGCAAAGGGTTTATGGGTTCAGGGCGCCCGATTTTTCGATTACGAATGAATCAATCTGGGCCCTGGATATTTTAAAAGAACTCGGCTTTGTCTATGATTCAAGTATCTACCCATTTGGCCTGCATGATGTTTACGGGATAAAGGAGGCGGAACCCTTGATTCACACACTGCCAAACGGCCTTATAGAATTTCCAATGGCAACGGCTGAACTGCTCGGCAAACGCATTCCTTTCGGGGGTGGCGGGTATTTTCGACTTTATCCATTGTTGCTTACCAAGATTTTTCTTTCAAAACTCAATAAGCAGGGCCATCCAGCTATGTTCTACATCCACCCTTATGAGGTAGGCCCAGTGATACCAAGGATATCCCCCATGTCTTACTATCGAAGATTTAGACACTATTATCACTGCAGGAATGGACAGGCCAGACTGAGGAAATTATTAAAGGCCTTTAAGTTTTACCCAGCCGTTGAAGTATTGAGGAGTCGGTTGGCTTTTGAATAAACCCTCCTGATTAACCTGTCAGCAGTTCTTATCATCATGGTAGATTACGACTGATGTACGGACCAAGCAAACGTGTTGCCCACAGCGGCAGCCGCTTCCAGATTTCGACCTTTCTCTTATACTTTGGGTTGTCTGGGCTTAGGATGGAGAGCTGATGGCCGGGACGAACCCAGTATTGATAATGCAGGGCGACAGGCTCCGTACCCCATTCTTTTTTGAATTGGTATGTCGGGCCATCAACAGTACATCGGCCAAAGTCGAAACATTTGGCACCGGCGAGACAGTAATACTTTATAATATACCAGTACAACAGGTTATTCGGGCAAAGACTGTTATATTGGGTAAATGTGCTGGCAAAAGGGATTTCGACAAATCCATTGAAGTGAAACGTCAGGCCAACGCCTATGGTAAGGCCGTTTAGCCGAGCAACAAACAGGCGAGAGTTATCAGGAAAGGCCTCCAATAGATATCGCATCAACTTGCGAGGGTAAGCCGGAGTGCCAAGCTCGTGCATACGAATAGTATAAACCCGGTAGAAGTCGTCAAGCAGCTCAATGTGGCCGTCAACAGCAACGATATTGGATTTTTCAGCTTTTCGGACATGGTTTCTGACTTTGGATTTGAAGGATTTCCAGATTTCGTCAGGGTCGCGAGAGAGAGGCAGGTGCATGCAAATTTTCCCTGTCCTAGGTTCGAGATTAAAGGGGAGAGGTTGTATATTGCGGAATTCGATGGTCTGGCAACTGTTCGCGGCGGCCAGCTCGACAGCATAGTTAAATAGGACGTCGCGTGCTTCGTCAGAATCCGCAAGTATACCACCATAATCACTGAAGCCCTGAGAAACCATGAAGTTTCCAAAAAGGATGCTTTTTGCATGAATCAAAGGCAGTACCCCGCGAATATGTCCAGAGTCGTGGGCTACGAGATAGAAGCTTTTGAGGTGAGTGGCTCGCGCGACAGCATCACTCCAAGCAGGCAGATGACAAATCTTGCCGTTTGGGCTTTGTTGAACAAAAGCTTCACAGGCAGGGTCTAAGGTTGTGAGAACCTCCACATTCATCAGTTATTCTCCACAATGTATTGTATGCTATGAAAATCTTTGATTATTTCTGACAGCCGATGCCAAGCGTCCTTGTCGAAGAAGGTCAGCTTATAGTTGACGGTTGAGAATATTTTCTTCATACGGATTAGAACAACACGGGTGCAACCGGCTTTTTCAAGGCCATGGATTGAAGCAATGTTACTTGGGGCAACATCAACGAAAGCCTCTTCGATACCGGAATGTATCAGAGTTTTTGCCATATAGCGGATTATGTTTGGATACAGGCCGCGCCCACGGGCAGTTTTGACGGTGATTGCATTATACATCCACGTCTGGTTGGGGCGCAGATTAAATTTAAGATGCAGTTCACATAAGTCCCTGAGGCCGAACTGAGCCCAGAAGTAACTTACGATTTTGCCGCTGTCGAGAACAGCGAAGCAACGGTCGCCGTGGCGAAATCTTCGCTGCAAACCGGCACGGCTTACATACATAACCTCGAGCATCGTGCTTATATCGTCAGTGGTGAGTTCCTTAATCTCAAGGTCCGGGTCGGGCTCAGCAGCGGACCGCAAATCAAGATTGACTATGTAACGGTCCGTGCTTTCATATAAAGGTTTGACTACGATGCGACACAGTCTGTTCAGAAGTTCACGGTAAGTATGGTAACGCAGAAATTTCAAAACGTTCTTTATGAGGACAATCATAAGATTGCACGCTATTTATGTGGCAGGTTGGAAATTACAGATGAATTCGACAGTTCGCTCTGCTATTTTTTCTGAGACTCTGGGATGAAGCGGTAGATTAACAACCTCTCGGGCTGCTTTCTCCCCCTCAGGGCACATTCCTGACTTGTAATCATAAGTCTCCAAAGGAGTATCAATTGGATGCAACGGACATTCAAACCAACTGCCAAGTTCCACGCCTGCCTTTGTAGCTTCGCGGAGTGCCTTGTCTTTCTGAGCAATTCTCACAGGATATCTCACCATAACCGGGTCCATCACATTCCTGTCGTACTCTCTGCTCTTCCAGCCCTTCTCCTCAAACAGCCTGTCATAAAGGCTGGCTATTTTCTCGCGGTGTGCAATATTTCGCTCGATTTTCTTAAGCTGCCGCAGGCCGGACCATGCCTGCACCACACTCATACCTTTGAAAAAGTCATCGGCCATAACCGTGGTGGACTCGTTTACAGTCCACGAACCAATCACCAATCCTTTTTTCGTAAGGTAACGGAAAACGTTTTGTGCAAAAGCAGTCGTTCTCGGATAGATAAATAATCTGTATACGGCCAATTGTGCCCTGAGCATAATAACCTCACTCCTCGAGGGCAAGCACATTTCATTGGCCTGCAGCGATTCGATTTTAGCCGCCAAATCCACATCACTCGTTATCACCATTCCACCAATGCCGGTTGTAAAAGGCTTATTCCATTGAGAAGAAAAATACGCAGCTTTGCCGAGCGTACCTGCCATTTTGCCTTTGTATTTTGAACCAAGAGCAAGGCAGCAATCTTCAACGACAGCAATACCATTTTTGTCGGCGATATTCATAACCGCATCCATATCACACGGATAGCCGTAGGTATGCTGGGCGATGATGATTTTAGTTTTGGGCGTGATTTTGCTTTCAAGCAGAACCGGATTCATATTAAAGGTATTTGGTTCGATGTCGACATAGACAGGTTTTGCGTTGAGATATTTTATCGCGTTGGCATTCACCACACAAGTATAGCCAGGCAAAATTACCTCATCGCCCGGAGCAATTCCCGATGCCTTAAGTATAGCGTAAAGTGCTACACGGCCTTTCCAGAACGCAAAGGCATTTTTAGCCTTGAACCAGTCGGCAAATGCTGCCTGATATCTGCTGACGATATTGCTCATTCTTGTTTACCTTCCGCGTTCTGTGGCAGATCGAATATGTATCTATTCATTACACGGCCTTCGGGGGTCGTGTATGTGGATTCAATTTTCCAACCGAGTTTCTGGTAGAAGTTGTTAACCTTGTCATTATTCTTTGCATCGGTGGTCAGGTAACAGCCGGTGCCTCCGCGGCGCCCAACTTCCTCTACCCATCTTTCCACCAGTGCCTTGCCTATACCCTGCTTTTGGAGATTGGGAGAGACAGCAACACCGCTAAGAAGCACCCGCAGCGGACCTGAAGGGGCATCCCCACGATAAAACATCGCACGAAAGAGACGTTTTATTACCGTCGGCCGCTTTAACACGGCCGTGACGCTTGCCAGACAAAAGGCATACCAGCGTTTTATAAGGAGTCTTTTGAAATATTCGGCGGGCATCAACGTACCAATTATAAAGCCTAATACATCGTGTGTCTGTTCATCCTCTGCGACAAAACTAACACAGGTCCTATCATATACGAGTGATTTGTAGCTTTTCTTGAGAAAGCGTGGCCCGAGAAAGGTCAGGAAGAAACCTGGAAAGGCTTCCATATGCACATCAACAATCTTATCAACGTGCCGACCTTCGGTTTTAACGATTTTATACGCCATAAACGGATATGACTAAAAGACCTGCTTCTGGTGCTACGGAATGGGGCATACGATGCATATCTGCCTTAGGAAATGGAACTTAAGTTTATTTTCTATAATTTTTTACAACATTTTCGAGAATGTTCTCATACTTTCTGAAACCAATTTCAAAATTAAGCTCTTGATCATAGAATCTCTTGCCATTTAAGCCCATTTGCTCTAATTCAGTCCGAGGCATTGTTATAAGTTTCCGTACCGCCTCAGCAATACTTTGTGGATTCTCCGGTTCACAAGTTACCCCTGCAGATGCTTTCTTGACAAGATCTGCAGCATCACCCTTGACACCCATAAGAATAGGGCGCCCTGCGGCCATATATGCCTGTGTTTTGGATGGAATCGCCATTTCAAAGATTGGATCATCTTTTAAATGAACAAGTAAAACATCAGCTAAACGCAGTATTGCACCGATTTCAGAAACAGGCCGGCGAGGAAAAAAGCGAACATTTCTTAGACCCATATTATCTGCTTTCTGCTTTAAAGAATCGACCTCAACACCACCGCCTATAAAGACAAATTGAACATGAGGATGGTCAGAGGCCAATAGCTTTGCGGTATCAAGGACAACGCTAAGTGATTGTGCTTTACCCATATTACCCGCGAATAGAATGTTAAATCGGCCGGCCAAACCAAGTTCATCAGCAAGCGCAGGATTTTTCTCCACAGATTGAATCTGAGAGTCATCGCACCATTCATAAATCATCTCAACTTTATCTTCCGGAACACCTCGCTGGCATAATTTCTGTTTAACTCCTGGTGTAATAACCACAATTTTGCTTGCCCGCTTATAAACAAATTTACACCAGGCATCAACTATTTTATAACCGGTTCTGCTGTTGAACATTCCAGTAGATAATAATGTGTCGGGCCAAAGGTCCTTGATATCGTACACAAAAGGAATTCCTCGAAGAAGCCGAAGAATGCTTGCTGGCAAACCTATAGTTGCCGGCCCTTGGACTACATAAGCAACGTCAGCCTTTTTTACTGCTGCAACTCCGATTGTAGACGCTGAAAGTGCAAGGCTTGTATAACACATTATCCGTTTAATAGAGGACCTGTCGTGGCTTGGGTAAAGAGGGACACGAATTATTGGAATACCGTCTATGACCTCTTTCTGTAAGAATTTTACGCGGTAACCTTTATATATTTTACCGCCCGGATAATTAGGAAAACCCGTTAAAACCTGCACCTGATGGCCACGACTGGCAAACTTTTTAGCAAAAGGAAGCCCAACGAAGAAATTCGGCTCAGGCTGAAAATAATGACTTACAAATAAGATTCGCATTTTTAGACAACAAGTTTGATTATTTTAGAAATACCTTTCATAATTACAACTACCTACACTGGTGCCCCTCGCGACCAGAGCTTTCACCTTTTACTTTTCATTAAATTACATTTTATCCCTATATTTAGATAAAAGGATTCCGACAATTCTTTCTGCTGCCCTCCCATCACCATAAGGGCTTACCGCTTTCGACATTCTGTTGTATTCACCTTTATCGTACAAAAGCCTTTCCGTTTCATCAATGATAGTCTGCGTATCTGTGCCTATAATTTTGGCAGTTCCAGCCTCGACGGCCTCCGGACGCTCGGTTTTGTTGCGCAGTACCAATACCGGTTTACCCAGGGCAGGAGCTTCTTCCTGGATACCGCCGGAATCTGTAAGGACAATATGCGAGTGATTCATAAGGTGAACGAACTTTTTATACTCCAAAGGTTCTATAAGATGAAATCTTTCCTGATTTGATAAGGTTTTGTATACCACTCCGCGGACATTTGGATTCAAATGTACAGGGTACACTATTTCAACTTCCGGATTGCGCACGGCTATTTCTTTTAGGCCGTTACATATGTCCTGGAAAGGCTCACCAAAGCTTTCGCGACGATGGGCGGTGACCAGGATAAGCTTCTTGCTCGGGTCCAGAAAGTCCATATCTAACTCACAATCTTTCTTGATAGTCATAAAAAGAGCATCAATCACCGTATTACCGGTAAGAAATATGCTCTCTTTGGAAAACCCTTCAGACAGCAGTGCATTGACCGCAGTTTGTGTAGGTGCGAAGTTATAGGTTGTCAATGCACTAATTAACCGACGGTTAATCTCCTCCGGAAACGGACTGTATCTATCATAAGTACGCAACCCGGCTTCGACATGTCCAACTGAGACTTTCTGATAGAAGCTGGCAAGGCCTGCCAACATTGCCGTTGTAGTATCACCCTGCAGCAGAGTAACATCGGGCATAACCTTTACAATCACATCTGTCAAGTTTCTCACAACCTTGGCTGTCAGCGAAGCCAAACTTTGATTCGGCTCCATGAGGTCAAGGTCAATTTGCGGCTCGATTTCAAAAAGGGAAAGAACCTGGTCTAACATTTCACGGTGTTGTGCCGTTACACAAACAATAGATTCAATTACATCACTATGTTTCTCAAACTCTTTAACTACCGGAGCCATTTTAATGGCTTCAGGACGAGTGCCGAAAATCGAAAGAACCCGCATATTTCCTGTATTTCCTATTCGTTAAAGCTGTATATATTAAAGAAAGTTTCGGGATGGCCTCAAGATAAGGTGCATTCGCACTGTCTTATCCCAACACCGAGCTTGCCCATCCTCAGAAAGTGACAAAGGAAGTATAACATACCCCTCATTCTATTTCTTCAGGGTAACGCCGCGCACAGCGGATGACATACCCGGTCCGAAATCCGCCGACCTTTCGATGTTGTCCCAGTTGTCTTTAAACCATTGCACGGCATTTTTTATACCTTCATCGAAAGATGTTTTTGGTTCGTACCCGATAAGGTCTCGTGCTTTTTCCCAGGAGGCAAGTATTCGAGTTTTTGTATCCCACTTTCTCCTTTGGATGAACGTGACAGGGGCCTTGTTGCCTGTGTGTTTATTAATCATATTGGCCAGGTCAATGATTCGAGTTTCCTTTCCTGACCCCAGATTGAACGCTTCCCCGACAGCTTCTTTGAAGTATCCCGACCTGATTAAACCATCCACAATATCTCCGACATAGGTAAAATCCCTACTTTCTTCGCCGGTACCTGTGATGGGAAGTGATAAGCCCTTCATTGCCCAGTAAATAAAATTGGGAATGACGTTTCTATACTCTCCTGGGACTTCTCCGGGGCCAAACGAGTTAAAAAATCGCGCCTTAACAACCGGAAGACCATACTGTTTATAGAAGTAATTGCAGTATAACTCTCCCAGCATTTTAGTGACCTGGTAAGGCGTCGATAAAGTCAACGAAATGTCATCCTCTTTTAATGGGAAATTTGTACTCTCTCCATATATTGAGCAGCCTGAGGATGAGTAAACAAATCTCTCAACACGGCCATAGAGCGCAGAATATTCCAGCATCTTGAGTATGCCAAACCCATTTGTTCTCAAGTCTTTTTCCGGATAATCTATCGAATTCTGATTTGCAAAAAAGGCTGCCAGATGAAAAACTACAACGGGCTTTTCATTAAAGGCGCGTTTTATGTCAATATCATTGGCCACATCCCCCTTAACGAATAACAGATTGCCTGAATTCGGGAGATTCCACTCGTATGCCGAGGAGAGATCGTCAAAAACAATCACGCTTACTCCGAGTTCGAGAAGCGCTCTTGTGAGTCTGCTGCCTACAGCACCGGCTCCACCTGTGACCAGGACTCTTTTTCCATTATAATACTCTTTATAATCCATACTTTTATTCCCTTCAAAATTCAAGATATTCTGTAATAATCTTTCATCCACTCAACTGTTCTTCGGATACCTTCTTCCGGTGGGATTTTCGGGTTATGATTCAGGTCTTTGATGGCTTTTGAAAAATCTATTGTTTTTACTTTGGTTGTATGCGGTTCAGATTCTTTGTAAGTCACCAAGGAGTCGTCCTTTCCGAGCACATCAAGAATAATATCCGAATATTCTTTAATATCTTTTTCCCATTCTTTTCTTCCACCAACGTTGTAGACCTCCCCAGGTATAAAATTGTCAACAATATTTGCAAAAGTTCGGCAGGTATCTTCAACATAGTCTATTATTCTTTTATGTCCCTTATAGAGGGTATAGGGTTTATTATGTAAGGCGAGGTAAATGAATTTTGGGATAAATCCACGATAGGGGGTGTATTCTTCGTGGATTCCGTAGCAATTTACGGGTCTAACGCGCACGGTTTCCGTGCCGAACATTCTTGCAGAGTTAAGGCACATCAATTCACCAGCCCATTTGGAAATAGCATAATCGTTCATCTGATACGTTTTCTTAATGGGCTGTTCTTCCATTACGATTTCGTCCATCTGACCTTCGTAGTCTCCATAGACTTCGGCAGAAGAGAAGAAAATCATTCTAAACCGCTCTTTTTCCTGAAACCGAATCAGGTGCTTGGAGCCTATTACATTGGTATGCCACAAATTTTCGTAATAGGCCTCTCCATTCCATCGGCCATACTCGGCGGCCAGGTGATACACATAATCAAATGGGCCAAACTGTTTAAAGACCTCTTCAATCTGGCGGTAGTTCTTCACATCACACCTTATATAATCCTCTCTTTCGGTGTTATAAATATCAGAGGCAATCACTTTATGGCCTCTTGAACGCAGCTCATTGACCAGGTTAGTGCCTATAAAGCCTGCACCGCCTGTGACAAGGATATTTTTTCCGGTTAACTGCTTCATATAGCTCTCCACATATAATCTTTAGAAACAACAATTTTACCCTTACAATCGTTCCTATGCAACTGTGTATCTGTAGAGGTATCTGTTTTCGACGGACTATGCCCTTACGGCAAGTTTGTTAGCGACTCACTAAGTAGACGGTGATTTTTGCGATTCTGCCAACAAAGTCTTCTGCATCAACAGGTATGATTCCCACTCGGCGTTTTTAGATTTGATAAGTCTGTCGAGCGCCTCGTTATGCAATTTTTGCTGTTCAGGCGTAAACCTGTAACGAATCAGCTTTGCAGGCACCCCGCCGACAATTGCGTAGGGCGGAACATCCTTTGTAACCACCGTACCAGCCGCCACAACCGCTCCCCGGCCGATTCGCACGCCAGCTATAACGATACAACCGTGACCTATCCACACATCATCCTCAATGACCGTGAGCAATTCTTCCATCCTGTCGCGGCCGGTGAAGCGTATCGGCACACCCACGATGTCAAAGCGATGGTCGCCACCTACAATGGCGACATTCGAAGCCAGCATCACAAAATGTCCTATTTGTACATTAGCGTCTATGTGGACGTTAAAGCCGGTGAATACGTAATCGCCGATGGTAATGGCGTTTTTCTTGAAACGGGAGCACAGCGAACAGGTAAAGCACTTGCCGATTTCTTTGAAGCGGGCGCCCCGCAGCCTGGCCAGCCAGACAACAAAGGCCCTTTTTTGCCACCCTAACCACATTATGAATCTAACAAGATTTAGGTGCTTATCTGCCATTGTCATTTTTATGGTTTTTAAATATTTTTTTATCGTTCTTTAATATGGATTCATAAAAATCGACGAGTCGTTTCTCTACTACTGACCAGTTAAATTTTTCTTTGAAAGCATTTTGGCCTATAGTACCCATATTTTTTAGCTTTTCCGGATTATTCAGTAAATCAATGATGGCATCCGCATAAGCTTTGGGGTCGTCGGGCTTGACGACTACACCACAGCCAACATTTTTTATATGAGCGATAGCATGGGGCAATTCCGGGGCAACTATTGCAAGACCTTGTGACATATATTCGAATGTTTTGCCGGGTTGACTGGTAAGACCTAGTGGAGTTGGTCGATCAATACTTAGGGCTATGCCCGCGCCTCTGACAAACTTAGGAAGTTCTACTCCGCTTACATTAGGAATGAAAGTTATAACGTCTTTATACTCCGGTTGATTAAATTTATCCATCACAACTTTTTCGTGGTCTTCGTTGTGAAATCTCCGAGTTACTATAAATTGTACTTCAGGTTTGGCTTTTTTGACCAATCTGGCTATCTCTGGAAGTAATAACGAGCCTCTTTCAGGCACTAATGAACCTATAAAAATAACCTTATTTAGCCTATCATGCCATTCTTGATCTGATATAGGGTTTGGAGCGAAATCTATAATTGAAGCGTAATTCGGCGTGTGAACAGTTCTGCATCCCAATATTTCGAACCTTCTTCTGCTGTCATTACAAACAGTAGAAATATTTCTGAATAATGACCCTAATAAAGTCTCTGTGCACCATATCATACCACTGATTATTTGTCTCAAAGGCCATATATCAGGAACCAATCTGCATGGAACGCCTACGTGATAGTACTCATGGATATCATATATAAATGGTTTCCTCGTTTTGAGCTTTAAAAGTAAAGCAGGGATAAGTAAGTATGCATCATGGAAATGGTATAAATCCACATTTTCTTTTGATGCAAGCTTGGTAATTTTAAACATTGTTTTGAAAAGGCCCCATAAAGATGACCATTTCTCAACTCCAATAACTTTGATGCCATCATCATCGTATTCACCTATAATAGCGTTTTGAACAAGACGTTTATGTGCAACGGCGATTAAGGTTACATTCCAGCCGTTTCTTTGTAAAGAACGACACTGTTTGTTTAAAATCCTTAAGTCCTTTGTTGGATGTAATGTAAAAACGCATACTTTTTTTACATTCTGCCGGTTCAATTTTAATTCCCTTTTTATTAGAGTTGAAGTATGCAACATCAGCTCTTATTCACCAATGAACGTAACGATTCCGCTAATTTTCTCGCATGTTGTTCAGCATCAAATTTCTCATTCACATAAGCAAGTGCTTTTTGACCAGCTGAATGTCTAAACTCGCCATCGTTTATCATTCTCTCCATAGCATTTTTGAGTTGTTCAACATCTTTGGCATCAACGAGCAGCCCGGTTTGACCATCGATAACCGCTTCTGGAATACCTCCAACTCTGGTTGTCACAACAGGCAGACCACAGTTCATCGCCTCAAGAATCGACTGGGGCATACCTTCACTGTGCGATGGGAAAACCATAAAATCTGATGCTTGCAAATACTTCGGCACCTCCTCCGGCGAAAGCAGTCCCGGCAGTACTACCGCTCCATCTCTGTCTGCCCTTGCTCTAAGCTGAACAAGCCTTTCCGTGGCGGGTCCTTCGCCGATGCACACCAATCTGAAATTGTGATATTTCCCAAAAAGTCTTTCTACAACCGTTGTCAATTCATTTATACCTTTTGTATGTACAATAAAACCAACATATACTGCAACAATGTCATCATCTGCCCAGCCTAGCTCTTGGCGAAGTTTTCTTTTGTTCTTGGGCGGTGAAAATCTCTCGCTATCTCTGCCAAGATACACACATAATGGCTTTCGCTTACACTTTCCTGTTTCGGCCAGCTTTTTGCAAATTGATTCGCTAACACCAATAGGCAAGTCAACTTGTTCTAATATACCATCCAACCGTCTCCGAAACACTGGAGACTGCTCTGAATAAATCATAACATCACCACCGATTGCTAACGCAGCCACTGGTAAATTCAATTTCTTGCCAATAGCTACCGCTGCTTCCGCACCGGGAAACATCGAGATGCCGAGAACCATGTCAAACGGGTTTTCCTTATGCCAACGCATTGCAGCAGCCCTTAGGGCTATAATTGCTGACTTATATTCAAATCTGGTAAACCATGTGCCCGGGAGACGGATGTATCTGACTGGCCTGGCTTCAAGTACTTTTGGAGCAGCAAGTGGGTTTGCGGGACCATATCTTCTCCATCTGGACAAGCAATACAAAGGCCAAGGCGCCCAGGCTCTCGGGACCAAGAAATCACACTCAATCCCATATTTTGCCAGGTATTGTCCCTGTCGAGATATAAAAAGTCCGAGAGATTCTACATCCTTGTTAGGAAATAGGTGACTAATAGTTAATATCCGCAGTTTCTTCATCAACCTCACCATCTATACATTCACTTACATCGCTCTTAAGCTTACTTATACGTTCGATGCCCATAATAATTGCCAAGAATACCCAAAAGTGCTTCTGGTACAACTGTCCAATATCCAAACCCATTACTAACAAAAACATTAACACCGCTCTGGCATATAGTTTCCCCATTCTAATTTGATTTGGGTTTTGAAAAACATCTTGTTTTAGAAACTAACTTGAGGACAATTCCTTCAAAATTGCAATGTAAAGTTCAGGATGATAGTTATTTCGCCTACGACAGAACATGGCGTTGTGCCAAAGCACGACAAATTCACCTTTGTGTTTGCGTACCTGCTCAGCCAACTGCAGGCAATATTCTAATGCTTGTTTTTTGTCGAGATTCATATAAACCAGGCCACTCAATGAGCAATCCATGATTATCAATGGGTGCTCCTCAATGCCAAAAGGTTCTATTCGAATTGGGTCTAATAGTTCAATAGGATGGCATACTCCAAGGCGAAATCCGGCAACATCAGCATAACCTAATGTTGAATCCCATTTTATGCCTGCTTTAGCTAAAGCCCATCCATCTTCAACTTCACGCCATAAAAGATAGTGATGTCTATTGTGAAAGATAGGAAATCCACATACTTGTTCAAGATCTGCCTTTTCTTTTTTAATTAACTCGGGATTGTAACCTGCCTGTAGGCTTGAATGTAATCCTACTATTGCACCAGACTCATGGATATTTTTAATAGTATTCCTTGCTCTTTTCTTGTGAATTTTATAGTTGCTGCCATCAGACATAAAAAAGAATATTGATTGCTTTTTACAACTACGTGTTATATGGTTGAAACTCCTGTCGATTTCGAGTAATTTTTCGGGATGATAAGTATCTTTTTTCAAACCCAAAGGTACCAGCAAGCTATCAATAATACTACCGAAAGGCTCACGTCCCAGAAAAGCTTTTGCCACCTGACGCAAAGGCTGTGAAAAACGCATATATTTGTAAAGTTCGTCTATGTCGTGTGTTAACAAAACTGAAAAGTTTCTACTCGGTTCTTTAACCTCAAGACCAGTGTTTCGGAGCCATTTTCGCAAGATAGCCGCATATTCTTCCACAATGGGCCTATGGATAAAATTAGCCCTATATGGTAATGATTCCTTGCCTGGAAATCGTCCATATTCATCTCGTACATTTTTTCGGACAACCTCTTCATAGCGAGTCACAAGAAAAAAAGTAGAAGCAATTATGTCAGCATGGACAACAAGCCGATTGTCTTTCCACTGCACACACGGTTTACCGTACAACAAAGGAACACCATCTATTTCCTTTAATGGCAAGGTTGGCAGAGAACTTTCAGTACCATACCCCGGTCCAAAGAATCCGCTAGGAACTATGCACAGGCGAACACTTTCTGCCAGAATACTCTGCGGATCCGAGTAAACAATGTGTTTTTCCCCCACGATATGGTTCTGTTCCTCCCCAAGAAGAACATTCAGAACATAGATGAGACTGTCTTGTAACTTTTTTGTATCAAAATGGTTTAGCATACTTCCTTTTTAAGAATGTAATTACTCTAAAAAATAATGACTGTCTACGCATCATACACACTTAGTTCTTTCTACACACACGGAGTGCTTTTAGACCGATATTTTTTGCTAAATTAACGACCAATTGAACAAACGAAAAAACCAAAAGAATAATATCCAGTCTTTTGATTGCCTTTACAAATTGTGAAAATGGAATCTCAAGCCGACTTGTGTACTCGATTTTAACAGGACAAATCTCTTTTCTCAACAAAGATTCTTTCAAATCCGCCATCCTCTGTACTTCAACAATTACATTCGCAGCACTGATTGCCGAGTGTGCATCGGATGCGAAATAGCCGGGTTTATTTAATCGCTTCGCAAGTTCCTGTGCCAAGGCGTTCTTTTCGGGAGTAATACGACCATTGAAAACCTCTATCAAATCCACCTGTTCAGCCACAACCTCAACTTGATGGTGACCGTGGTAAGGGTGTGGCATCAAAAGAATACCCCCTTGGCGTTTCACCTCCCTTGAAAGTTCGCTAAAATTGTTTGTTTTAATCTCTTTTTTTATAAAAGCAGCGATCACGTCACCATACTCTGTTGCATATTCGGCACTTATCGGCACTTCCACACCAACTCGTCGACGTATTGCCAGTTTCCTCAAGGCGACGGATCCTTTTATTGTGTTATGATCTGTAAGAATGGCAAAGTTTAACTTTTCTCGAAGACACGTCCGCAATATGGCATTAAGAGTCAAGATACTATCAAAAGAATATCTGGAATGCAGGTGAATTATTCCGCGATACATCGTGGCCTATTATTTTCCCGATACAATATTCCTTACGAGCCTCAGCGTCTTCCATGCATCGGCTCGCCAAGACTGACACAAATTAGTAGCTGCATTAGGCTTGCGGTAATCACATATTTTGGCAAATTGACGAGTCCGCCAAAGACACAATAGATCATCGTCCAATGGCCAATAGAAACACAGGTTGCGATTATAATCCTCGCTATACACCAAATTTTCATGACGGTAGGCGCGTACAATATCGGCGCCAAAATTGACCCCTGCACGTAATGCAAGTTCGGCTGATCCCCAGAATTTGGCATTGATTTCCATAAGCACAAAGGAATTATGCTTCTCATTATGCTTAAATTCCACCATAGCAACGCCGTTCCATTTCAACGCATTAAGTATTTTTAAACCATAATCTCTCAGTTCTTTAGAGTAAAAGGATTTGGCTGCTGTGCTTGGGCCACCAGTAACAGGGTATTCACGAATACGTTTATGCATGAAAACTCGCAAAGGTTTTCCATCGTGATAAAGCGCAAAAAAACCACAACCTGTTCCAAAGATATAATTTTGGACCAAAACTCCATATCTTGCTGAACTCGCAGAATCTTTCAGCAAGCTTAACGCATGTTTCTGGAATTCATGGTGATTATTCGCATAATAAACACCAAATCTCATTGTTTCAAAGATAGATTTAAGCACACAGGGAAACTCAATGCGGCATTCTTCGACGTCTTGGGTTGACCGGACAATGACATAATCAGGGTGTGGTATGTTGAGTCTGGATGCCAATTCCATAGTACGACTTTTATCAAAGCAAATGTCCAGACTTCCCTGGGAGGGCAGAAGTGCAAGACTTGGACAAGTTGCTGCCACCGTCAGTACCGATTTACCTCCAATAGGAATAACCATATCGAAACTCTCAGCTTTAAGAAGTGACTCCAGTGACGTATTGCAAATTAAACGGTTCAGATAAGGGTAGAATCTGGCAAGCGGCGGGAATGACGCTTCCTGGTGCCCTGTCAGATGAATATCGGGCAAAGCTTGGCGAAGATACCTTTGGATTGCGATAGAATTTTTGTAGCTAACATCGGTTATTAGAATACGAAACATTTTGCGAACACTACTCTTTTTCAGGCATACCACCTTCTTTGTACCCCAGGTATTTTTTGCTGGGCGATAATACCACCGACTAAACCTCCAACGATACCGCTTGCGCCTAGTACAACAACGTTTTTTATCAGGTCAATCATACTTGCTTGCCTTTATCAGATTTCTGATATAAACCCTTTTTATTTAATATCATCCTGTCTCTATTCATCCTGTCTGTGCCGTAATTATGTTCCGTTGTCCCATGTTATTCGAACAGGCTCTTGAGCAATTCTCTCAAACCCCCTCCCTATGGGTACAATTAAGCACCTCTCATGGCGCCAGTTTGGTAACACCCGTTACTGCTATGACTAAGAGCCCCAAAACAACAATGATAACCATTGCTAGGTGATACATTCGCGCCACTGTTCTACAGAACTGTGCCCTTGTCGAGATATAAAAACCCCGTTAAATTCTACCTCCTTGCTCGGAAATAGATGACTAATAGTTAATATTCATAGTTTCCTCATCCGACTTAACGAGCTCATATTTATTCTTACTAAGGTAAAACCGGCTTGTTTGCTCGGCCGCTATAATTATCGCCAAAAAGACCCAATAGTATTTCGCGAGCGTCTGCCCTAAACTCAATCCATTCACTAACAGAAATGTCAAAGCGGCTCGAGCATATATTTTTTCTAATCCAAGTGGAATTCGCCTGACGGCTAACATCATCATAATCAAAAAAAGTGAAAAAAGTATAGCACCGGGTATTCCATAAATTCCGAGAGCAAAAAAGAAATCGTTATGGGGATAGACCCATCCTCCCGATCGTTCAGGCCATCCGAGATAACTTGTTCCTGCTGGGTATTTCATAGCGGTTTCAATCGCTTTCTTATTAATACTGAGCCTGAAAGCAAGACTTTTCTTGGCGCGTTGAACATCAGTCAAACGCTCATAGACGCCTTTTTCAAGGGAGTGCTTCCGAACGAAAAACACTGCAGAAACTGAAGCAAAGACGATGATCAGAAGCAGCAAAGCTGCTAAAGCCGGCCTGCGCAAGACTTGCCTCACAAACAGCAACGGCGACAACATTGTAAATGTCAATGCAACCAGAGCCCCACGAGAACCCATCCTGAGCAGCATAATGGGCAGAAATAAGATCGCAATTAAGTGTACTATTCGCCATAATATATTCCTGTCACGAGCAAAAAGGTAAATCGCTGCTAAAAATGCCATACTTGTCAAAGATGACAGCATATTCGCATCGATAGTGTAGCCGAGTGTGGCTGTATATCTTCCGGATGCTTCTTCTTCTATCGCTACTATCGCTGCGCCACTTATATATGCTAGTATAATCGTGCCTAATGTCCCAATCACGTATGCTCTTAGCGCCCAGCGAAAAGTTTTTTCACCATTTGTTTGTAATATCCAATATATAATAAATACAAGAACAAGAAGTTGAAAACGCGTAAAGGCGCCCTGTAATCCAAAGCTAATGTAAGGTGCTGTCAGCGATGAGAAAAATATCCAGATTGTGTATGCGACTAACACCCATAACGCTTTACTGCGGATATGCAGGTGGGGCCGACTTATCATTAAGTTCAATAAAAAACTAACAGCAAGAGCTATGCCAACTCCACGTTCGAGGCTGAAAACATATGGTATTCCAATACCTGCTCCGGTTGGCAGCACCAACATCATCACACACAGCGCGAACGTAGGCTTTATCACCATTCCGATAAACGTCGGTATCGCCATAATCAATGCTCCAAGCAAAACATTTTTAGCAAGATAAATTACCGCGAACCCGATCAAAAACGTTACAATCCAGGCCACAAGAAGCAGTGCATTTACTATCGGCGGAAATTGAATATCCGAAGTCCGCTCAGGCTGCCCGTAAAGCAAGTCCTCTTCACTTATTTCATTTGCATATTCGGCATACATAATAAGGTTTCAACCTCCAAATAGAATTACTCTTTCCTCTTGGGTAACTACCCCACTTGATACAACCGTCAAAACAAAAAGCCAATCACCCTGCCGTCCCGCGTCCTAATTATCAGGTTGTGTTCAATTTCCTTACAGCTTTTTGTTATATATTTCATATATACCACACATTGTGTACCTTCTTTTTTCCGGTTCTAATATGCTGCCGCTCTAATTGTAACTGGCACAGTTTATGTGGATAAGGTCGGGCCATCTAAATTTGCTGAATTTTCTAACTTTTATTCAGACCTTTTTAACATGTTCTGCGTCAGGTATACAGGCATAGTATTTGTTTACAATCTCTCCGACATTGTTTATCAGCCCAAAAATCACAAACCACCAAGACAAAAAGACCATCGGCACGATGAAAGCAGCATATCCTAATAATATTGCGGTAATCAACGCGAGCCTGATTATTATTACATCGAAGGACATATGAATCAGCCATTTGGTCGCCGCAAATAGCTTGCTTTTCAGGGTTAATTGCTGCGAACCTGGCGTAGATGGTTGTGTTCGGTCTTTATTTGTGCTATCGGATTCAGCTATTTGCGTTACAATACGATGATATACTGCAGCTAATCCCAACTTTATCTGCGCCATCACATATCCGAGAAATGCCAGAACCAGGTACTTGTCCTGCCGGGTTAATACGTATAGATGCAGTGCACAGATAGCTACGACTGGCGCATCGCAGAACACATGATAGACCAGATCCAGATAAAGACCCCTGAGGGATGATTTCTTTGTCCACCGGGCCACTTCGCCATCGACACAGTCCAATACCTCTGCAAACATCAGCAGAAACGCACCAATAATATTGAGCCATAAGAGATGCGGAATACACAACGCAGCGCCGGCCAAGCCTGTCAGTATCATCAGCAACGACACCTGATTGGCACTGACATTTAGTTTTATAAATAACCAGGTAAAATAAATCGAAAAGTGCCGGTTCACAAGGCGATTAAACCAATGGCCCGCCCAGACCATTTGTCCTTTGGCGTTCGGCCTTCGCTGCTGACAAACGGCTCGCATCTCTTTGATTGTCGGCATAGAGAATACTCCCTAATTGAATTGCTATGCTTTGTTAATTTGCTGATTATGCCAGCCAGAACAAAAACTACAGCTTTTCGTCACCTTTTTGTTCCTTGTAAAAGCGGTTCAGTGATTTTCGAAGAATCGAGGAGCTTCGGCCTACTGTATAGGGCAGATATACCACTCTCCGGTTGTTCGCAATCATATAGTCGTGGCCTCTTACCTTTTGCTCCCACCAGTCGTCTCCGACCGCTAATATATCGGCATCGATTTTTTCAAGCAAATGGTCTCTATCAATCTTATCTTCCGGCACAATCAGGTCCACGTATTTACAGGATTCCAGAACCGCGACCCTATCTGCGTAGCTCATTAAAGGATGATGACCCTTATCCTCAAATACCAATTCATCTGTTTTTATTCCTACAATAAGAATATCACCAAGGGCCTTTGCACTTTTGAGTAAATTTAAATGACCTACATGAAACATATCCCATGTGCCTGGTGTAAAAACAATTATTTTGCCATCTCTTGCCATAAATGCACTCCTAATAATTAGCTTTTAAGGGCGATTATTTGTATAAATCTTTTACGTTCAAGTTTTGAAAGGCTAAAGAACCAACCGGCTATTAAAGTAATTGCTGCCGCAATGACTACCACAGCGGCGATATCCAGCCAGGAACTCGGAGGAGCAATGAATTTCCACAATAGTATCAGGCATACTGCTGGCAGTGTTCCCAGCACTGCGGGAACGCCAACTTCATAAATGGTATCGGCAAATTTGATTTGCATTTTTTTGTTAAAATAAATTTGAAGAAAAATGCCTGTGAATATGACTACCGGGAAAAAATTGGACCAGGCAATTGATATCAGGCCTAATCGGAAAACCTTCAGACAGATAACCGACAAGACAATAAAGGACACCGCTGTCATCAACATCGATACACCAAATATCTTGTGTTCCCCTCTACCAACCAGAACGAGAAAATTGCTGTGTTGAGTCAGCCGTACAAAATGGGCTGTTGTAAAAATCGCAAGAATCTGCCCCATCATGTTCAACGTTGCAGAATCCTGAATTGTGCTTCCCACCCATACCCTCAGAAAGTCTGAACCCATTACAATCAAAAAACAGCTCGCCGGAATTAACATCAACAAACTATACTTCTGGGACAAGAATGTAATCTCGCGCACCTTGCCGGTTTCAGATCTCGCATCCAAGTCACTAACCGCTGGCTTAATGGCACTGGAGAAGACCTGGCAAATCATAGAAAGAATAAGAACCGCTGCCGTCGCAATTGAAAATTGGCTAATCTGCGACGTCCCCAGAAAAACACCGATAACGATATTACTGGCCTTAGCAAGAATTACAACGGCCAATGTGTATAAAAGCGTATTCGTCCCATAAAAGACCATGTCTTTGAGCAATCGTAAATCAATATCTTTTATCGAAATAGAATTATTGGGAAGAAGTTTGTTTGAAAAGAAAAACTGTACCAGACGCATTAATATTTCGCTTACGCCAAAACTCAGACCGAGCGTCAACAAGCCATATCTCTGACGCAGCAGTATCACCAACAACAACGTCCTCGCCAGTAGAAAAGATAGTGTTACAATGTTTATTATATCATATCGTTGCAGACCGCTTAAAATAGCCGTTGACCGCTGGAAAGGAACCACCAAAGAATAACTTATGCCAACAACTAATACCAGTAACTTGGCTATCGGCACAAACTCGGACTGAATTGCGAACCAATCGCCGATTTTCCAGTATATCACAATACTTAAAAAAACAAGTACCACTGAAACCACTAAAGAGAAGTAGAACGAAGTGCCAAGAACCTTATTTATACCCTTACTGTCCTGATTGGCCAGACAAACAGGAATATATCTATTGATTGCGCTATCTAAGCCCATGCTTAGCAGCCCTCGGTATTGAAATGTGCTGCCAATCAACACCCAGATACCATAACGATTTTCGCCTAAGTACCCTACAAAAAATCCAACCAGGAAAAAACCAATAACTGCATTCATTACACATGTAAAGAGATTAAGCACTGTGTTACGGAACAGTCTATTTGATGTTGTGATTGGGCCGGTTTGCATAGAAATCTTTAAAGTTTTTCTTTGTTGTTTAGAACAATAGCTACTCACTTACAATTGGCTGTTTGTTGGTTCGTAATAATATTTTGAAACCCTTACCGGTTTAGTTATCAAGAAAATTATCGTGCTAAAACATTGCTTCAGGAACGTTATTGCTATCTTCTTTCGCAAGTTGGGTGAGAAAATTGTTTATCTGGCTTCTTGCCTCAATTGCTTTATTGTAATCTTGTGGTTTTTTGAGTACGGTATCAACCTGGGTTTTGATGAATTGTCGAATTTGCATCGCCTTTGCAGGATTAGTGATTTTATCTGCCGCTCTCTGTAATCGCTCAAAATACATATAGTCTTCTATGCCTTCCCGCCACGCCTCCCAACGTCTTGAGGGAATTATATTTTCACCCCCTGTAATAACCGGACTTCTTTCCGCATTATACACAGCCCCGTAATGGCCTGCCGGTGCATAATAGTCGTCCCATGAGCCGTCCGAATTTGGGTCGGCATAGACCCAGAAGGCAACGCCCGTCAGGCCGTTCTGCAATGCCCACCACGGCATTAAACGATAGAAGCTGTATGGCTCGCGGGCTTTACCCGGTCCTTTTGCTCGATAAGTCCATACTTCTTTACCGAACCCCTTGACATCCTCCAGCCATCCGGGGTGCTTTTCACTTACAATGCGAGACATAGACCAGATATCTATCAACGATTGGAATCGATAGAACTCAGCAGGGCCTTTGCCGAAGGAACTGGCAAAAATCCTGATTTTCGGGTCTATAGTTTTAATCAGCTTGGCTAACTCATAAAATTCCGCACCCAGCCACTCATCAAAAGGATATAATGCAAAGCGGTCGTACCCAATGCCATGTTCTTTTAAGATGTTTGTGATGTTTTTGAGCCAGGCGGCAAATTCATCTTGCCATGCTGGACTCATCCATGTACCAAACCGACCATAATCTTTTTTCCACGGTGAGAACGCAAGAAACAGCAGAAATGTCCTTGCATAACAACGGTGCTCGTCAATCATTCGCCCAAACTGCCTAAATTCATCCTGCTGACCTGCTTGTGCCGGTTTTCTCCGAAGATACGGTACTCGTGAAGGATGTACAACAAAGACATTGGTATAATGTTCCTGCAGGTCTTTGATGCATTCACTAATGTCTTTTTTTGCTATGCCGATGTGCTCAGGATATGCGCTGACGTTCGTACTTAATTTTGTATCAGTGGTAAGTTCAAAGGGCTCGACCTTTATGTTGAGGGCTATTGTCTTGATAGGATATTGATTAGCTTCCGACATATCGGCCACAAAACCGATAGAGCCTCTATAGGTACCCGCCTTCAAAGCAGGATTATGAATACTCAGCCATATCTGCATAATTTCGCCCGGCCGTATTTCAAAAGGTCTTTCTCCCTGCAGCACGAGGGCATCAGCTATGCTGCCTTTTTCCTTTACGCTAACATAGATGGCCCGTCTTACGGTAATAGTGCTCTTGCTGTCGATGACGATGTTATTGGGCCCGCTCAAAGGCGAGAGTGATACCGCAAGTTGAAGTTTTTTCTGAGAACAGTTTATGATGTTGACGGCTGCCGGTTCGTATTCTCCCCGCCAGATGTCGAGACTTATTTCGTTGGGTGTCCCCGGCAAAACAAGCAGCATCGTCTTTTCTTCCCTGATTTCCATCGGGTCGGCGATGAGGCAGACATACTCCTTTTTATTGTAGAATGTGCGATATATTTTCGCCCTTGCCAAACCCAATTTATTTCTGAACATATCCAGCGAGGCATCATTCATATCGGATTTGGAAATATCAGTCTCGATTGAGGCAAGCTCGCTAAGGATACCACTGGTAAAATCCCGTGGAAAAGTAATGTCTTTCCGGTGCAGCGTTTCTATAGTCGCCGCAAGATTTCTTTTGAGTTGCTCTTTCTTTTCGATCGATGCAAAAACATCCTGAGGATTCGTCGGTTTAAACCGGTTACTCTTTGCTTTGGAGGCTGTGCTGTCAACAGTGACAAGACTGCCGATAACCTCTATTTCATCAAGAAACAAAAATGCACCCTCAGGCTCAAGCAGAATTTTCACAAATCGAGCGGTTTTATTAATGTTTTTGACATGTAATACGATTGGTATCCTTTTGGGAGTGTCACCCCTCAGCCCGGCAGTTTGATTGGTTCCCGCAACGCCGGCCAATTCAAAATTTTTATTATCTGGACTCACAAATCCAAAGACCTGACGGGGAAATTCAACACCTGATAAGCCACCGCCGGTGGTATGAATGCGGATTTCCTGTATGAAGCCTGTTCTGCCGAGGTCAATGATAATATCAACCGGCGTTTTCACATACTGCCAGCCCACTGTGCTTTTATTTGCCCAGTAACTGCCAAGGGCTTTTCCGTCGGTAAGCTGGATCGCATCTGCATCATCGGTACAGAACTTGTAAGTGGGCCTTGGTTTCATCGTGTAGCTCTTGTGCAGTGCGAGGTTTTCTGCCGCAATAGCTGCGGGCAGGCAAAACTGTAGCACTACTCCTGCAACCGATAGCAATAAGAATCTGTTTCCCATCAGACAAGGCCTGCAATGATTTGCGCGATACGCTGAGCGGCTTTGCCGTCCCAGAATTTAGGGATTTTACCCTTTGCCGTGAAATTATTAGCTTTTATTTCATTATAATGTTTCACTATATCTTCTGTCTCAACGTGCACAAGTCGATTAGTTCCCTCGGTAAGCGTTATTGACCACTCGGTATTTTCCCGCAAAGTCAGGCAGGGCACGCCCAGAATAGTTGTCTCTGCCTGTATGCCGCCGGAATCCGTCATTACAAATGCAGCATTACTCATCAAACACAGAAAATCCAAGTATCCTATCGGCTCAAGAAGAATAAAGTTTGTCATCGCCTTTATCCGCCTCTCAATCTCACTACCCTTGATGTTATCCCTTGTGCGGGGATGCATAGGGAAAACCAACTTTGTTTCTTTCTGGATTTCCTCAAATGCCGCAGTAATCTCAGCGAACTTATCGGGGTCATCGACGTTACTCGGCCTGTGAAGTGTAATTGCCGCGTAACCTTTTTCCTTAAGTCCGAGCCTGTCGAGTATATCGGATTTCTTCGCCTTTTCGCGATTTACTATCAGGGTGTCAGCCATAACGTTACCAACAAAGTGCACTTTGTTCGAATCGATACCTTCCTTGGCAAGGTTATCCAGACCCGACTGGTCTGTTACGAAAAGCAAGCTGCTTATTCGGTCAGTAAGGATGCGGTTAATTTCCTCCGGCATAGCCCAGTCGAAACTGCGGAGCCCGGCCTCGATGTGTATTAGCTTTACTCCTAATTTCACTGCTACCAAGCCGCACGCAATGGTGCTATTGACGTCGCCCACAACGAGAACATAGTCCGGCTTAAAATCCAGAACAACAGGCTCAAAACGCTTCATAATTTCGCCTGTCTGAACAGCGTGACTCGCTGAGCCCACCTCCAGATTTATATCTGGTTTGGGAATGCCGAGGTCATCGAAAAACAACCTGCTCATATTCTCATCGTAATGCTGGCCTGTATGCACCAGCAGTGACTTAAAATTGCCTGCCGCCTTAAACGCCTGCATAATCGGCGATATCTTCATAAAATTGGGTCTGGCACCGCATACACAGATAATTTTTATCATCGGTCTCAAGTCCCAGGCAAACAACCAACGACAAGCTATCTCAGAAACGACAGGATAGTCTCGACAACATAATCCTTCATTTCATCCGTAAGCTCGGGATAGATCGGAATGGCCATAATCTCCTTGGCTGCCTTTTCCGATTCAGGCAAATCACCTTGCTTATAACCCAGATACTTAAAGCACTCCTGGATATGCATAGGAACCGGATAATATATCTCGCAACCGATTTTATTTCCCTTCAGATGTGCTAACAGTTCATCACGTTTTGGTACGCAAATGCAGTACTGATTATAAATAGTCACGCAATCAGGACTGATATAAGGAGTCTTTACGACGGTTCCTTTAAATTTCGCATCGTAATATGCTGCGTTGCGCCGTCTGGCCTCGGACCAGTCGTTCAAATGAGGCAGCTTGACTAAAAGCACCGCCGCCTGTACGGGGTCAAGACGGAAATTACCGCCGATATATTTATAATAATACTTTGGCTTGCCGCCGTGATTGCGCATAACAAACAAACGGTTGTAAAGCTGCTCGTCATTAGTTACAATCATACCGCCGTCCCCAATGCCGCCGAGGTTTTTGCTCGGGAAAAAGCTAAAGCAGCCGACGGTTCCGATGCTGCCGGCCTTTTTGCCTTTATAGGTGCTCGTAATCGACTGGGCAGCGTCTTCAATCACCGCTATATTATGTTTTCTGGCAATTTCCATAATGGGATCCATATCTGCCATCTGCCCGAATAAATGAACGGGCATAATCGCCTTAGTCTTCTCCGTAACCACCGAGGCAACAAGCTCAGCGTTGATATTGAAAGTTCGGGGGTCAATATCTACGAATACCGGCTTTGCACCGGTGCGGATGATACAGCCGACAGTCGAAAAAAATGTAAAAGGCGTGGTAATGACCTCATCACCACTGCCAATCTCCAGACTCATCAGACTGTTCAAAATAGCATCGGTGCCGCTGGATGCCCCTACTGCAAATTTACAATCGCTCACGGCAGCTATTCTCTCTTCCAGCTCAGTAACTTTCGGCCCACCTATGCACCTTTGAGTTTCGAGCACCTCCGAAACAGCCGCCAAAACTTCGTTTTTAATTGTTGCATACTGTGCCTTCAAATCCAAAAGTGGTACATCCATTGCATAGTCTCCTGTTAATTAGGTTTTTTAAAATCATCATACGGTATTTTCCCAACAGCTTTTTCCAGCGGCAGGGGTGACTCCTCATCCAAATCCAGACACCTGACCACACCCGGGGCAACTTCTTTATAACGATAGCCGCTCTCCGGACAGACCATAACGCCGTCCGAATCCGGCTTTGGCAGACGGATTCCGTGTCGGCTCATCCATCCCATCTGCTTGGCCGGTGCGCCCATCATCAGAGCATAATCCGGAACGTCCTTAGCTACAACGGCACCGGCGGCTATAAAGCAATAACGGCCAAGCTCGATTCCACAAACAATAGTTGCATTTGCCCCGACAGTCGCTCCACGGCGGAAGATTGTCTTTTCATAAATGCTGTGCCGAACAACCTGCGAGCGAGGGTTCGTGACATTTGTCAGAACACACGATGGTCCAAGAAAGACGTCGTCTTCAATAATTGCTCCTGTGTAAATCGAAACGTTATTCTGGACCTTCACATTACTGCCGATAACAACTCCGCTGGCAACGTTGACGTTCTGGCCGAATATACACCTTTCACCAATTTTGACGTCCTTCATTATGTGTGAAAAATGCCATATTTTCGTTCCCTTGCCTATCTCGCAAGGCTCATCGACGTATGCTGATTCGTGAACAAAATAATCTTTTTTCTCGCTCATTAAAAATCCTCCGGATTAATGGGTTCGCCATTGTTCTTTAAAGATTTTTGTCCCGCCTCTAATACACGGACAACTCTCAGACCTTCGATACCGTCACTTCGTATCGGCATCCCGTCAAGCACACAATCTATGAAATGCTTACATTCCATCGCAAGCGGCTCGCCGCTGGGTATCTTCGGAATCACTATGTCGCCGAATCGAAGCGATATTACTTCTGCGTATGATGTAGTTATATCGTGTTTTATTGCAGCACCCTTATCATATATTCGTATTTTCTCCGTCGCCTCCATATCGTCAAAGGTTACCATCTTCTCGGAGCCGACAACCGTCATCTTTCTGATTTTGTGAGGGTCGAGCCAGCTGCAGTGAACGTTTGCCACTTTGCCGTCTGCGAATTTAATCGTGGCAAAAACCACATCTTCAATGCCCTTCTGCAAGTAACATTGCCCATGAGCAGTTACTAACACCGGCTCGGAGCCAAGCAAGTAGCAGATAATCGAAATATCGTGCGGCGCCAGCGACCACCAGGCATTCTCATTTTGACGAACAATACCCAAATTAACCCGCTGAGTATACATATAATACGGCTGACCCAACTGATCTCTGTCTATCATCTCTTTAAGGTAACTGACTGCAGGATGATATTCCAGCAGGTGACCGACCATCAGTTTCAACTTCTTGTCCTTTGCAAGTTCAACCAACACATTCGCATCAGCGGCTTTTAACGTAATTGGCTTTTCAACATAAGTATGTTTGCCGGCCTCCAAACACTTCTGTGCAATCTCAAAGTGTGTTGGCACTTCGGTTGCAATCACCACCGCATCAATTTCGGCATCACCCAAAACATCTCCCAGCTCAGATGTGGTCTTAATAAAGGGGAACCTCTTCTTTTGAGAATCCAGCACTTTCTTATCGAGGTCGCAGACATATTTCAAACTACATCTTTTGGCGGTGGCAAAATTACGAACCAGGTTCTTGCCCCAATATCCGGCGCCAACAACTGCAATATTTAAAATATTTTCACTCATACTTTTATTCCTTTTGAAACTGAAGAAAAAAACACGTCGGCAAAGCTTGACTGATTGACAGCTTTACCTATAATAAATACTCATTGTTCTTATATGGAGGTTTATGTGGCACAGACACAAGCCGACAATCACGATATCCCAGCCGGCCGGACGTCGAACGAAGCCTCGCCTTCAACCGGCAAAAAATCTCGTTTACTATGGATAATTATTCTGGTTTTCACTATATTTGTAGTAATTGTTTTTTTGACCGAACGCAAGGGATCAATTGCCTGGATCAAAGATTATCACACCGGCATCGAACTGGCAAAACAACAAAACAAACCTGCTCTGCTTTGCTTTTTTAAACAGGGTACACACTTTAGTTCAGATATGTGGCAGGGTGTTTATAGCAAACCCGAAATCAAAAAATATGTCGAGGCCAATTTCATTCCAATCCTGATTGACGTCGATAAACAGCCCGAGATTGCCAGACGCTACAATGTTACTTATTATCCCACTCATTACGTCGAAAACCCCAACACTAATCAAATAGACGGCCCTTTCGTCGGTGCGTACCGCCTGTTCGAGTTCATCAAAAAACCCCGAAAATTTACCCGGTAGCATAGGGTTGGGTCTTTACCCCACCAAGCCGATACCATTTAATAGTTTCCTTAAGGCCATCCTCGAAGCTGGTTTTGGCCTCGAAACCAAAATACTCTTTGGCTTTTGAAATATCCAAACATCGTCTCGGTTGACCATCCGGCTTAGAGCTGTCCCAGCGAATCTCGCCCTTAAAGCCCGTCATCTTTGCGATTTTTTCCACCAATTCCTTTATTGTTATTTCAAATCCGGCCCCAATATTAACCGGCTCAGCTCCATTATAGTGTTCTGTCGCCAGCAAAATTGCCTCAGCGGCATCAGCCACGTAGATAAATTCCCGTGAGACCTTACCGGTGCCCCAGCAGTCAATATGGTCGGCGCCTGATTTGACTGCATCGACGCATTTTTTTATTAGCGCCGGTATCACGTGACTGCTTTTAGGGTCAAAATTGTCGCCCGGGCCATATAGATTTACCGGCAATAAAAATATCGAATTGAAACCGTATTCGACCCGGTAAGATTGTGATTGCACCAACAGCATCTTTTTAGCTAATCCGTATGGTGCGTTAGTCTCCTCCGGGTATCCGTTCCAAAGGTTCTCTTCTTTAAACGGAACCGGCGTAAGTTTCGGATATGCGCAGACCGTTCCGATTGCCACAAATTTTTCGATATTACGAATTCGTCCCTGCTCTATTAGCTGAACCCCCATCATCAGATTCTTATAAAAAAATTCACCCGGATGCTCACGATTGGCCCCAATGCCGCCTACAACTGCTGCAAGGTGGATAACAATATCCGGCCTCATATCGTCATACATCCGAACAATATCACCCATGTTAACCAGGTCATAGTCTTCAATCTTAGGCACTAAAATATTCTTACAGCCCCGTTTTTGCAGCCCTTCGACAATATACCCGCCGAGGAAACCCGCTCCGCCGGTAACAACAACTCGTTTATCTCCGAAAAAGCCGCTCATTATTATTTCTTACCGTGGTCCTTCAAAATCTTTTCATCCTCAGCAAGCTTCATATCGGCATCGCTCATCATTTTTACCAGCCCCTTAAATGTTACCTTTGGTTTCCACCCGAGGGCCTTTCTGGCTTTGCTCGAATCACCTTGCAGAAAATCGACTTCGCTCGGCCTGTAATATCGTGGGTCTATCTCAACGTACTTCTGCCAGTCCAGGTCAAGATAGCCGAATACTTCATCTAAAAACTCTCTTACAGAATGTGTCTCGCCCGTGGCGATAACATAATCGTCGGGCTTATCCTGTTGCAGCATCAGCCACATCGTATCGACATAATCGCCTGCAAATCCCCAGTCGCGTTTCGCATCCAGATTACCCAGATACAACTTATCCTGTAATCCTAATTTGATTCGCGTTGCCGCCCGCGTTATTTTTCTTGTAACGAACGTTTCGCCGCGCCTCGGCGATTCGTGATTAAACAAAATTCCGTTACACGCAAACAGCCCATATGCCTCCCGATAATTCACCGTTTGCCAAAAGCTGTACACCTTTGCACAACCGTAGGGACTTCGCGGATGAAATGGCGTCTTCTCTGTTTGCGGTGTTTCGACAACTTTACCGTACATCTCGCTGCTGGAGGCCTGATAAAACTTCGTCGACTTATTGCTGGAACGAATCGCCTCAAGCAGCCTAAGTGTCCCAACTGCGTCTGTATCAATTGTATAGATGGGCGTATCGAAACTTACTCGAACATGACTCTGTGCGCCGAGATTATAAACCTCGTCGGGATTGATATCAGTTAATATCGAATGAAGATTGCTGCCGTCGGTCAGGTCTCCATAAATCAGCCTAAGGTCGGGCTGATTGTGGGGGTCTTTATAAAGGTGGTCTATTCTGTCTGTGTTAAATGAGGAGCTTCGCCGAATAACGCCCCAGACCTGATATCCTTTTTGCAACAGTAATTCCGCAAGGTATGAGCCGTCCTGTCCTGTAATACCGGTAACCAATGCTTTTTTCATAATATCTCGCCTCTCTGACAATCCTTTGTTACTTTGCCTGTTTAAAATTCTCTATAATTACTCGCAGCGCCTCGTCCAGACTTGTTTTGGGCTCCCAGCTGGTCATCTTTTTTATTCGCTCAAGGTTCGGCACACGCCGCATCATATCTTCGATAGGCCTGCCGTAGGCTTCTTCGTATGACACAAATTCCTTTTTGCTTTTGCTGTTGGTCATCTCAATAATTTTATCAGCAAGACTTTCGATGGCAATCTCTTCACTTGAGCCGATGTTATACACCTTTCCCGCTGCCCCCTCACAGTTCATCAAACCTATGACTGCCTCGACAAGGTCTTCCACATAACAAAAGCATCGCTTTTGCCGGCCTGTGCCATATATCAAAACCGGCTCATTCCTTAATGCTCTTTGAACAAAACGAGGCACCACCATTCCGTATTGACCTGTTTGTCTTGGCCCGATTGTATTAAAGAACCTGCCGATTATCACGTCCAATTTATACTGTTGATGGAAAGCCAGACCCAGAAATTCGTCTATCGCCTTACTACAGGCGTATGACCATCGTGACATTCGTGTGCTGCCGAGCACAATGTCGTCGTCTTCGCGGAAGGGCACTGTTTCATTTTTCCCGTAAACTTCGCTGCTTGAAGCAATCAGGATTTTTTTGCCGAACTTATTGGCCGTCTCTAGCACCACCTCGGTGCCGCCGATATTGGTTTCTATCGTATGGACCGGCCTATCGGCTATCAATTTGACGCCGACAGCCGCAGCTAAATGAAAGACTACATCGCATTGCTCTGTCAAAGATTCCATCAATTCAACATTGCGAATGTCGCCTTCGACAAAGTCAAAGTAGGAATGTTTCCTGATGCCTTCGATATTTTTTAAGCTACCGGTACTGAGATTATCAATAACTGCTACATTATGCCCGTCTCTCAGTAGCCGCTCTGCCAGATGTGAACCTATAAATCCTGCCCCGCCTGTAATAAGCCCTTTCATATAGGCCTCAATAAGTAAATAATCAACTTTGACAGACTCCGTCCCCGTCGGCTGCGCCAGAGAAACAAGCACATCCTGAGCATTTTATCAAGTTTTTGGGACAGTCTCTTCTCTTATCAGAAGTCAGTTCGTGCGAATTTACTCGCCGACACTCTTACATAAGTATCGGCAAATAAAGGAGATAGCTTTAGTCAGACACGCTCCTGCCTGTTGTTATTAGCCAATTTTACGGCAAAAATTATACGTGCTTAGCATTCTGTAAGTTCACATCTATTGCCCTTGAGTAAAGTACTGCTGCGCCCCCTTCCCTTAATGTTAAAAAGGCCGTTTTTATCGGTCTTATCTTCGGGATTCGAAAAAAAGAGGATATTGAGGTGGTATGGCTTTTACGGCAAATTCTTTTTTTGATTTTTACTCCTTGTTCTACTGGCCATAATAGGAACAGTATGTCTTATCGGTTTCCCAGATTGTTACGCAATGCAGCACCGCTTCGCCGAATTTACCTGCCAGCTTCTCCCACGCAAAAGTTGCGATATTCTCTACGGTCGGAACCGCTTTGGCAAAATACGGCACATCTACGTTCAAATTCTTGTGGTCAACCACTTTTATAAGCTCATCATCCACTACTTTTTCAAAATCGCTGATACAAAGATTATTCTCTCCTGCCGGCCTTTTTATCGTAACCTCAACGACATAATTATGCCCATGACCGGCCGGATTTGCACATTTGCCGAAGACCTCCCGATTGTGTTCATCCGAAAAATCATCGTTCCAAAGCTTATGTGTCGCCGCAAATTCAAATTTCTCACTAAAATAGCTCATCTCGCAGTCTCCGCAGTCAATCGCAATCTTTCTGAAAGGATTCATCGCCAGGCTCAAGTTATTCAACCTTGCCGTTCCGAATTTATCAGCCAATTGTTCCTGCGCCGATTTTAAAAGTTTTGTTATTTCTGGAAATCCGATATGTCTGCCCTGACGAAAGTCTTTTCTTATCTGCCGGGCGAAAATCGGCACAACATATTTCCGCACCCTCTCGTCGACATCATTTACGTTGATGACAAATCCCGTAGCCGGGGCAACCTCACCGACCAGCGCAACAGTCAATTCGAAAAATATTGACAGCCCTTCGCCTGCCGGTTTTGATGCAAACGAGTTAAGACCGATACTGTCTTCCGGCAAGAAAGGATTAATCGAAAACCGCACCAGCCTTGATAGTTTATGCATAAACAGGAGACCTTTTATCTGTTACCTTTATGCATCAAACTCATAATCTCACCTCGGCTTTTTGGGTCTCTCTTAAATATCCCGCGCAGCGCCGAAGTTACCATCACCGAGCCGGGCTTCTTAATCCCTCGAATGGTCATACAGCTATGCGATGCCTCCAGCACCACTGCAGTACCCCGTGGCTCAAGGCTATCCATTATAAAATCAGCTATCTGGCCCGTAAGTCTCTCCTGGGTCTGCAGTCGCCGGGCAAAGCAATCCACAATACGGGCAAGCTTGCTGACCCCAAGTATGTCACCGCTCGGCAAATATGCAACATGAGCTGAACCGATGAACGGCATCAGATGATGCTCGCAAATACTGTAAAAAGGTATGTCACGCAGCAAAACTATCTCGTCGTAGTCCTCGGTAAAAACACTGCGGAGATGCTGTTCGGGGTCCTCACGCATCCCGGCCAGCAGCTCGGCATACATTTTTGCTACTCGCGTTGGTGTCCCCTTTAGTCCCTGACGTCCAACGTTTTCTCCTACAGCCAAAAGTATTTCTTTGACCGCTTTCTCAATCCTTTCGATGTCCACTTTTGCCTTATTTTTTGAACGCATATCCTTCACCCTTTTACCTGGCAATATTCATAAGATAAGTAGTCAGCAGCCGCACACCGAACCCGCTCGCGCCTTCCGTCGTGTATCCCGCGGTATTGTCGAACATTTCCACGCCTGCGATATCCAGATGAACCCACTTTGCATTACCTGTAAACTGCCTCAAAAAAGCTGCTGCAGTGCACGCCCCGCCAAATTTGCTGCCGATATTTTTCAAGTCGGCTATTTTGCTTTTCATTTCCTCTGCATACTCATCACCGCTCGGCATAGGCCAGACTTTCTCTCCGCTTTCTTCTGCTGCTGTTTGTAGTTGTTTCATTAGTTTCTCATTGTTTCCCATCAACCCGGCCATATACCTGCCCAAAGCAACTCTGCAGGCGCCGGTTAACGTCGCTATGTCAATGATAACATTGCAGTTCTGCGCAGCAGCATATGCGAGGGCGTCGCAGAGTATCATTCTGCCTTCAGCGTCGGTATTCAACACCTCGACGGTCTTGCCGCTGAATGTGGTGATAATATCGCCGGGCCGATAGCTCGCCCCGCTTGGTAAATTTTCTGCCGATGGAATTATCCCCATAACGTTGAGCGGCAGTTTTAATTCCGCCACCGCCTTCATCGTCCCCAAGACGGCGATTCCGCCGGTTTTATCCAACTTCATCTCATCCATACTGGCGGATGGTTTTATGCTTATCCCTCCGGAATCGAAAGTTATCGCTTTGCCAACCAGAGCAATTGCGGGCCGACCCTTCGCTGCTTTACCGCCTGGACTGTATTTCAAAACAATAAATCTGGGAGGACTTTTAGATCCGGAACCTACTGCCAGCACTCCCCCCATGCCCTTTGCAGCCATTTGCTTTTCATCAAAAACCGTACAGGACAGGCCCGCTGTGGTTTTTGCCACCCTTTTTGCCTCTGCTGCAAGTACCGATGGATTTATTATATTGGCCGGCCGATTCGCCAGCGTCCGGGCATAGCTTTGTGCTTTGCCGATAATAACTCCGCTCGAAAGGCCTTTGTTTAACTTTATTATCTCTGCCGAATCAGAATCTATTACTTCAACGCCGAGCGAATTCAAACGCCCATTTTTGTCTTCAGTAACAAACTCATCATAGTAATAGCTGCCGAGATATGTTCCCTCAGCCATAGCTCTGCCCATCGCGGCTAAATCGAACCTTCCATCAAATGCTCGATGCAAGGCTAAGTCGAGAGTTTCCGCCTTTATTTCCACCGACTTCTTTGCTGCATTGGCCGCCGCTTTACGGACCGTATCAAGTGTCACCTTCTTTTTCTCGCCTAAACCAACCAGCAGAACCCTCTTGGCTCCTATGCCATCGTTGCCGTAAACGACGGCGCTGGTTCCCTCCTTGCCTTTGAAATCACCCAGCTTTATAACCTGTTTAATGGCGCCGCCGAGCTTCCGGTCAAGCTCTGCGTTTAATTTGTCCAGACCTTTGGCTTCGCTGAAATGCCCTACGGCAAGCAAATCTGTTTCGCACTTGCTGAAATCAATCTTACGCACTTTTAGTTCGACATCAATAATTTCTTTCATCTTTGTTAATCCTTATCCGGTATTCGATAATTACTATTTACCAATTACCTTTCACTATTTACTAATTTTTCGATTCCCTATTTTTATTTTTGACCCTATATCTCAAGTAGCTTTCAATAAAGCCGTCAAGGTCTCCGTTCAGCACCGCATCCACATTGCCCGTCTGGAGGTTTGTTCGATGGTCCTTAACCATCTGGTAAGGCTGCAGCACATAGCTTCGTATCTGATTTCCCCAAGCTATTTCACCTTTATCGCTGTATAGTTTTGCAAGTTCGGCATTGCGCTTTTGCTGTTCGAGCATATATAGCTTGCTCTTTAGCATCTTCATTGCCTCCGCCTTGTTGCGATGCTGACTTCGGTCGTTCTGGCACTGCACCGCAACACCTGTGGGTATATGTACAATTCTGACTGCCGAGCTTACTTTGTTGACGTGCTGGCCGCCCGCTCCGCTTGCACGATAGTAATCTATTTTGAGGTCATCCTCTTTTATATCGATGTCAACATCCTCGGACTCAGGTAAACAATCAACCGCTGCAAAGCTCGTATGGCGTCTCTTGTTGGCGTCAAATGGGCTTATTCGCACTAATCTGTGAACGCCCATTTCGCAGGAAAGCCTGCCGAATGCAAACGGCCCGCTTACCTTCAGCGTCACTGACCGGATACCGGCCTCTTCACCGGGAGAAATATCAAGCTCCTCGACCTTGTATTTTTTTGTTTCGAAATACCGCCCATACATCCGCAGCAGCATACTGACCCAGTCGCAGCTTTCTGTCCCCCCGGCCCCCGCGTGAATGCTGAAAAAGCAGTTCTTCACATCATCCTGTCCGCACAATAGCCCCTCCAGTTCGATTTGTTCACATCGCTTTACCAGTTGTGCCAAATCATTTTCTAATTGTTCCAGCTCTTCTCTGTCCGATTCAGCCGCTGCCATATCGAACAGCTCCGCCAAATCTTTAACCTCGCGGGATAGCTCCTCCACCGGCTCGATTATTGATTTAAGTGCGCTTAAATGAGAGACCACCGATTGGGCTGAATCGGGATTGTCCCAGAACCCAGGCTTGGCCATTTTCTCTTCTAATTGCGCCAGTCGTGCCTTCTTGCTGGGCAAATCAAAGCCAGTCCCGGATTTTTTCGACCCGGGCCAACAACTCTGTTATTGTAGATTTTAATTCTGCAGTTTCCATCTGATGTGCGTTTATATCACATCCTATCACGATACGCAATCAGATAATCCGCTTAGCCCCGCCAACACCTTGGCGGGGTTCGCAGTTTCGGTTAGCCCTGCCGCTTGCGGCAGGGGTTATTGTGCAGAGGGGACGGCAATCTCAAAAATTTTAGCCCCCTGCATCGCAGGGGATTACTTAGCTAACGACTAATTTGCTGTTGTGTCCTCCAGTTCGGCCCTCTTTTTTACTTACTCCGTCCTGCGGACTGCGTAATACACTGGTTCCTCATTGCGGCCTCCGGAAGCAACAGCAAACAAAATCTGTCATTCCCGCGCAAGCAGGAATCCATTCCTTTTCTTATCATCACCGCACTAGTTGCGGCGGAGGTTATGCCATAGCCAGACCGAGGCCGAGAAGTAAGAGCGTGGCTAATTCGGGGATAGGGGTGATTTAAGATTCTCCATTTTCAAGCAAGTTGTCATAAAACTTTTTCCTTTCTTCTTTCTGTATTTTTTTAGCCACATCTAAAGGAAATTGCTTCTCATAATATTCTTTTTCAGATTCCTTTTCAGATAAAGACTTGCTTTGAATTTTTTCGCCTAACCATTGAATATCTTTGCCTTCTTCTCGATACTCAAATGCAGTTTTTTGTTGAATTATAAAAAAATGCATTTTTGAACTTAATTCTTTACGTAGGTACTTCCAATGCTTAGCAAAATGGTGGTCATTTGCACTAGATCCATATATTGTATCTTGTGTTGTGGGGTGATTATGTATGTGAAGTACCAATGAAGATTCACGCATCATACTTAATAATTTATATTGTTCTTCTTTTTCGGGTTCATAATACACTCTGTCAGGCAGTCCAATATATTTTGAGATATTATTACTTGCTATGCCTTTTGCTCGTAACCAAACAGGGTTTCTTTCGAAATCAGATGGGATAAGAACCCAAAAAGCTTCTTCAACACCTTGGAAACCAATTTTTTCACAAGCTTCAGTTAAAATCTCAACGATTTTTGTCTTGGAAACTTTTAACAATTCAGTATTGGCCTGATATTTATCAAATTGAGATGATATTGCTTCAATCTCGTCTCTGTCGCTTGGTTTCATTTGAACTAATAATTCTTTTTCATCTTTAGGAGTGGGATCAAGCTGTTGCATAAAGTATTTTGCAACAATTTTAATATCTTTATCACCCTCTATAAGCGCCCAATAAAGAAGTCTTTTTTGGTCATCGTTTGAAAGATTATTGAAGAAAATTTTGGACCTGCCTGGATCGCCATAACGGTATAGCGATTCAATTCCATTTTTAAAAAGAAAGATTTTGTCTCGCAATTCGTCTGTGCTTAGCCTCTTGTCCATTTTAATTTTTTACCATCCTATCCAGAAAGTTTTATCTCTTCTTTTAGTATAAGAATTTCCCATTGCTTCTTCAACACTCTTTAATTCGCCCTTGTTGGTTTCGATGGCTACTGTGTTTTGCGCCAGATCCAAATAGTAACAAGTAGAGAAATTACAGAGACCGCTACAGCGACTAAAGCCGAAAATGCTGAGAGCCATGTAGCTGATGCCATTTTTCTGGTATATTGATCAGTTCGCTTGTTTTGAATCCATTTCTGTATTTGCTCAAATGTTTGGGGATAAGTAAGCGGTATACAATGTATATCGGCGGAATGTTTAGGCAGACCTATAGACTCAGATAGTTTCAATAATTCCTGACCTTTCTGCTCTTTGGTATTTTTCTTATCTTTTACTATGTGAAGCAATTTCTGTTCGACTTCTTCTATTGTTGGCTCTGATGTCTTACTGTTCTTATCCTGACATTCTGATTTTGCTTTGCACATTAAATTCTCCTTATGGTTATTAAAGGTACTCTGGTTCAGTTTTTAACGGCCAACAATGCTTATGCAGCCTGTTTTGGTAAATGCGAAAACCGTCTTTTCATTAGATAACATTATTGCCGATTAAAGTCAGAGAATAAATGGGAAATTGCGTTGAGGTTGCAAAAATCAATCAAAAGCGCAGCTACCCGCACACCAAAAACGGCTAATTTTAGATTTTTTTACTCCTTTTCTCACAATGAGTTACGAGAACCGAGTGACGAGAGACGATAACCTTTTTCGCATCAAACGCGCAAGTCCATCCAATCATAGAGAGACGGTCTCTCTTTAAAGGAATCGCCAATGCCATCCGGCTAACTCAAATAAACATTTATCAATAATCAATAATCGATAATCAATCGTCCGTCATAGCGATAGCGAAGATGGATACGAAGGTTGTTTGCGCGGAAGGGGAAAATCAATCAAAATGAACAAAATTATGCAAAACGAACCCAATTTTAGAAATGCCAAAAATGACTGTAACTTTAGTAACAGCAATGACTACGAACTATGAACAACGAACTATGAACTCTTTAAAACAAACCCAATCAAACCCAAATAATCTCCCCGCGAAGCGGCTCCGCAATTTTGCATTTTACACTTTGATTTTTAATTTTCTTTTATTGAGTCAGAAGCTGTCCGCCGAGAATCCTGTTCACATCTCTTTTGATGTCTGCTTCGCTAACAGGCCATCCTGCCTCGGCGATATCGGAATACTTCTCGCCCAAAACATCGGCGATAACCTTGCGCGAGTGCGACCATTTATAAATGAGCTGGTCAATTATACGGGCATCGCTGTGCTGCGGTATCATTGTCAGTCCCAGAGTTTCGATGCGCTCGTACGTCATTTCGCGGATGATACTCGGATTGTTCAAAAACCACCAGCACCCGAAGACAATCAGGTTTTTGAACTTGCGGGCGACAATGCAAAGCTCATGCTGGTTTTCACGCGACAACATCGTTACGAGAAATCTCACGTCCGGCCAGTCACGGGCAAGCTTGGCCACCTGCTCGACATCGGCTTTCCCAACGCCGTCACCCGCAACTCTCAGGGCGGGGTTTACCGCCCTCGTGACGCCAATCATCATTGCAAAAGGCAGCTTATGTTCTTGCGCAATAGGCAGCACGCATTCCAGAATCAGTTTCGCCCTTGTCCCGCCGTCTTCTATGCTGAAGTCCGGCGGCAGCGAAACCGCCATATACATCGGCTCCATCTTTTCAATCCACACCTTGAGGAAATCCTTGACTGAGCTTGCCGTTTTTGCATCTACCTTATCGCCTGTTATTTGCTCATTTATTTCCTTACCGTACTGCTGAAAATTATTGAGTATGTTGTCTATTCTCAAAGCCGCCTTGAATCTACTGTCGGGATTGCCGCCGCCGTTCCATATCGGCTGCTCTTTTTTATCGAATGGGTCGTTCGTCATAACGACATACTTGATATTAGCCAGCTCGAAGACTTTATCGACGTATTTGCCGACAGAAATCTCGGCGAAGTATTTGCGTATTTTATTAAGGTCTTTGCTTTTCACATCCAGCCCGAGCTCGTTAAGGACTGTCACCACGCCGCGGGCGGCCTCGCTTATCGGCGAATTTTTTATGAACATCTCTTCCCATATAAGCTCCGCCTGTTTTTGTTTCGACATATTCCAGAAATCATCGTAGCGCAGCTCCGGCTTATATCTGAACAGCTCCGCGATGAGATAGTGATAGGTTAGAAGTTCATCGACACCCCATAGCAGTAAATCGCCGAAGGCCTCGCTGTACGTATGCGTATGAATATCAGCTATCGGGGTCTCATCAACGATTTTACTAACCTGCCCTTTGAGTTTTTTCAACTCCATTATCTTGTCCTTATCAAACTGTATATGTTGATGCCGCTGTTTGGCCGCCTCGACCGGTCCAGTTTGTATGGAAGAATTCGCCGCGGGGCTTGTCAACTCGTTCATAAGTATGAGCGCCGAAATAGTCTCGCTGTGCCTGCAGCAGATTTGCCGGCAGTCGCTCGTGGCGATAGCCGTCATAATAAGCAAGGGCCGAACTGATGGCCGGCATCGGGACACCGAGCTTGACCGCCGTAGTCACGACCCGCCGCCAGGATGTTTGTGCCTTTGTCACCGCTTTTTTGAAGAACGGGTCCAGCAGAAGATTAACAAGATTCGGATTCTTATCGAAGGCCTTCTTTATATCGCCGAGAAATACCGACCGTATGATGCACCCGCCGCGCCACATAAGTGCGATGCCTCCGTTATTTAAGTTCCATTTGTATTCCTTCGCCGCTGCACGCATAAGCTGATAGCCCTGTGCGTAACTTACAATCTTCGATGCATATAGAGCACTTCGCAGGTCATTTATGAATTTTTTCTTATCGCCTTTGAACTTGGTCTTCGAACCTTTGAGAATCTTCGAGGCCTCGACGCGTTCTTCCTTTATGGCGGAAAGACATCTCGCAAAAACAGCTTCACCAACAAGCGTCAACGGCTGACCCGAATCAAGGGCGGCGACAACCGTCCACTTACCTGTGCCTTTCTGGCCGGCTGTATCCAGAATAATGTCGATAACGTCATTACCCTGCTCGTCCTTGTATGCGAGAATGTCCCTTGTAATCTCGATAAGGTATGATTTCAATTCCCCTTCGTTCCATTCTGAGAAAATCTGATGCATCTCCTGATTGGATAGGTTCAGTCCCTCTTTCATCATACTATAGACTTCGCATATCATTTGCATATCGCCGTATTCTATGCCGTTATGGGTCATTTTAACGAAATGTCCCGCCCCGTTTTCACCGACCCAGTCACAGCAGGGGCTACCGTCATCTGTCTTGGCGCATATCGACTGGAATATCGGCTTGACGTGCGGCCACGCCGCCGGCGAGCCGCCCGGCATAATTGATGGCCCTCGCAGCGCTCCTTCTTCGCCGCCGGATACGCCCGTGCCGATGTAAAGTTTGCCTTTGCTCTCGACATACTGCGTCCGCCGGATAGTATCGGGAAAATGACTATTGCCGCCGTCGATTATGATGTCACCGTTTCCCAGATGAGGCAAAAGCAATTCGATAAAAGCATCGACCGGCTGACCCGCCTTCACCATCAGCATAATTTTGCGTGGTGTCTTCAAAGATGTGACAAGCTCTTCGATTGTCTTACAGCCGATGATGTTTTTCCCCTTCGCCCGCCCGTTTATAAAATTGTCTACCTTTGAAACCGTGCGATTGAAGCACGCAACCGTAAAACCTTTGCTTTCCATATTAAGTATCAGGTTTTCGCCCATTACCGCAAGGCCGATGAGACCTATATCTGCTTGTGCCATTGTGTTTTCCTTATTTTATAAAATTGCCTTTAATTTTCTCTAATTATCTCTGTATTCGCGCTGAACCACCAGCGGCAAACGCCTTCACCTGCTCTAAAGTAACCATCGTAGTATCACCGGGCGTGGTTGTTAAAAGCGCCCCGTGCGCCCAGCCCATTTTCACCGCTTCTTCCGGCTCCAGCCCCGTTAGAAGCCCGTAGAAGAAGCCGGCCGCATACCCGTCCCCACCGCCGACGCGGTCATACACGTCAAGCTCAGCCGTCGGCGCCTGATACGCTTTGCCGTCTATCCACGCCACTGCGCTCCAGCTGTGACGACTGCTCGAATGAACCTGACGCAGCGTTGTCGCCAAAACTTTTATCTGCGGATGTTTCTTGATAACTTTGTCTATCATTGCGATAAAGGCGCTTGCATCCAGCTTTGACTTTGCCGCTACTTCCGGCCCCGGCATGCCCAGACCCATTTGCAAATCTTCTTCATTACCCACAAGCACATCCACGTTTTTCACGATTTTGTCGAGCACCTCAACTGCTCGCTCGTGACCGCCGCAGATATTCCACAGTTTTGCCCTGTAATTAAGGTCGAACGATACAATCGCCCCGGCCTCCTTTGCAGACTGCATACCTTCGATAATCACATCAGATGTCGTCGGCGAAAGCGCCCCAAAAATTCCCCCGCTGTGAAACCATCGCACCCCGCCGGCAAAAACGGCCTTCCAGTCGAAATCGCCCTTCTTAAGCTGTGCCGCCGCTTCGTTGCATCGGTTATAAAATACCACCGGAGCCCGAACTCCACAGCCGTGGTCGCTGTAAACAGTGGCCATATTCGGCCCGTGAACACCGTCATGTTTGAAATGTTTGTAAAACGGTTTAACGCCCATCATACGTATCCGCTGCGCAATCAAATCGCCGATTGGGTAATCAACCATCGCCGTGACGATGCCGGTGTGCATCCCGAAGCAGTCCGACAGGTTCGCCGCAACGTTAAATTCTCCACCGCTGACGTGAATGTCAAATTTCGTCGCCTTTTTAAATGGCACAATCCCCGGGTCTAACCGGTGCACCATCGCACCCAGCGATACAAGGTCCAGCTCGCCCTTCTCCGGTATATTAAGTCCGTACTTCATTACATCTTCCTTTCTGTCTTATAAATTATAGCTGTTTAAACTTCTCTTCCCACGACCACAATCCCAGACCGGGATTGGAAATGAAAAATATCTCTTCGCCGCCGATGACATTAAACCCATCTTTTAATTTTTGCGGGTCATATTTTTTCATCATCTGCCACAAGTCCGCGTATTTGAAATTAACCGACTCTATTTCCTGTTTTGAAATCTTGCCAGGGCAATATGTAATCGAAAATCTGCCTTCTGATGAGCCGTGTATCAGATGCGCTGCGGCGCTCAAGTTTTCTTTCAAATCATCGTTTTCCTTAACCAGCTCAAGTACCTTCGGCGTCCCCACGTAGCCGTATTTTCTTATAAGTTTATCTATCTGCGGGTCTTCACCAAACTCTGCCAGCCCCGGCGCCAGAACAATCAATTCGCCGCCGTCGGCTATCGCCATTCGTGTCCGGTATATGCTCTTGTTTCCAAGCCACGTGCTTTTATACTCTTTTGGGTCGAGATTCACAACAACTTTTTCGAGCGGCTTATCCAGCATTTGAAAATTTACTTTAAGAGAAAGTTCCGCCGCAAGGTTGAAACACTCGATGTCATCTCCTATAAATAGCCCCCGCGTCGCAAGCTGTCCCTCATCCGAAGTGCCCACTACCGTGTGAACATAAACAATGGGCAAGTCCTTTGCAAAATGTTCGCAGGCGTAATTTATAACTCTTCTCACCGGCGTGTCCGTCCTGCCCATCATCTTTTCCATCCCGTAGACAGCTCCGAGGAAATGGCTTTTATTTATCCCCTCCGCACCTCCCGCGCCGACAAAAATATTTTTGTTATAGCTGGCCATCCCGATGACTTCGTGCGGAACTACCTGCCCTATGGATAATATCAGGTCGAAGTTTCCTTCAGCAATAAGCTTATTGGTCGCAGCAGGCCAGTCATAATCTACTAATCCTCCGCTTACCTCTTTAACATACTCAGCGGGAACCCTGCCGAGTATAGCTAAATCGCCTCTAAAATTATGATTGCGAAAAAGACCACGCGGCGTATCTGAAAACATCCCTGCAATCTCTTTATCTGTCATCGGATAATGCGTGCCGGTCGCTGGCAAAATGTCCGTCAGCTTGTCGCCGTAGTATTTCCACGCCAAGTTCGTAATCTCCCCGGCTCTCGAATGAAACCGCGTAATATCAGGAGGAACCGCCAAAACCTTCTTCCTCGGCCCAAGTTTTCCAAGCGCAGCATACAGCCCCTCACGCAGGTCTGCCGCCGATAAGCTGTCCCCTTTATGTCCTCGTTTGAAATACAGCATTTTTTATCCACTAATACTGTCATTCCTGCGTAAGCAGGAATCCAGATTTATCTTTCCCACGCCGGCTTTTCCGGCAAGCTCGCCCCGAATTCCATTACCAGCTTCTGCTCGTATCCGCCTGCGTATTGACCCTTGATAAACCTGTCGAACGCCTCCACGTAAAATCGCTTCCACGACTCCGTCTCTTTGCCCGGAACCACCGGAAAGAATAATGCGTTATTTGCCCTCGCCGCCTTCATATCGCCCGGTGCGTCGCCAATCATCAAAACGCACTCTTTCTCATATTTACCCTTAGTTGCATACTCAAGATGCTGCGCCTTTGTTCCCATTTCCTGTCCCGCTATTACATCGGTATACTTGGCGATGTCGTGTTCCTCCCACTCCCGCAAAAGAGCCTCACCGGGCGTAGCTGAAACAACAACTACATCAGCTAAAGGCCTGATTTTCTCCAGGCTCTCCCGCACGAACGGAAATGGCGGCACGCCCTTTACGATGTCCGTAACTGCCTGGTTGACCTTTTTGCTCCAGTCCAGCACCTGCTCTAATTCTTTTTTCACCTGCAGGTCTTCCGTCTCCGCTATCGCCCTTTTAAGTCCATCATTGCTCAAAACGCTTTTCGGGTCGTCCACCCACGCGAAATAATATGGCAGTTGCGGCACCTCAAAACCTCTTTGCTTGACCATCGGATGGCAAGGCAGCAACTTTTCTAATATGAGTTTAAGTGTTTTATGCCGGTTGGCTCCTCGCGTCTTTGAAAAAAGGTCGGCAAAGTCCTTACACTCTCTCGCCGCCTGCGCGACCGGCTGCAGGCCGAAGCATCCTATCATCCACGGGCAGAAACATTCCCGATGCTTAATCCCCATCGTATCAAACGCGCACCCGTCCGAATCAATCCCGACAAAGAATTTATTCCTCGGCTTAAATTCCTTCAATGCTTTCGCCGCATCTGTCATTTTCTGTCATTCCCGCGCAAGCGAGAATCCAGTTGTTTTTTACCGCAGAAACCGCAAAATACGCAGAGATTGCTTTATATTTTTTCTCTGCGGTCTCAGCGTCCTCAGCGGTAAGACACCTTACAATTTTCCCCCGCTTTTATCAAGTCTTTTCGGGTTAGCCCCGGCACCTGTGCCGGGGGTCATTGCGAGCGCAGCGCGGCAATCTCAAAATGTTTAGCCCCGCAATTTATTGCGCGGTTGCCGTTGTGTCCTCCAGTTCGGCTCTCTTTTTCATTTACTCCGTCCTGCGGACTGCGTAATACTAATGTTCCTCATTGCGGCTTCCGGAAACAACAGCAACTAGGGAGCTTTTATCTGCTCCAAAATACCTAAATTAATGAAGATTTTAAAAATAATAATATAAAAAGTATTGATTGGTCGATAGAGCATGTATATCATATTAGAGTTAGTGGGTGAATTTTATCTTGGCGTCTAACCGGAGAGTGTGTCATGGATAGGCAACAAATAAGCGTAAAGCTTACCATCGATGGTTTGAAGCTGCCATTCAAAATAGATAGCTTTGAAGACCGTCTGATATTGCAAAAAGCTGTTTATCTAGCACAAACAGCAGGAATAAATTTAGGCTACTACTATCAGTGGTATCTTTATGGCCCGTATTCTCCGTCCCTCACCCAAGACGAATATGCTATCGATATGGACATTTCAACAGGGCTGGATGAATCCAGAAAGTGGAAACTGGACGACGCCTCGCGTAGACGATTAGGAGAAATACAAGCAATCTTTACGGAGCCCCAGAGAAACAAGCTCAGGAGGAAGCTGGAGTTGTTGGCATCAGTCCACTTCTTGATTGACCGCAAGCAAGTCCCCGGAGCAAATACTAAGCAGATCACTGAAACTTTGAAACGGTTCAACAAAGATTTCAGCGAGGAGGAAGTCAACGGGGCGTTGGGGGGGCTGAAAACTTATGGTCTCCTCCAAAGGTGATGGCTTAGGAAAATCCATCGCTGATCCAATTCATGGCAATATACTGCTAAAAAAACGTGAAGTAAAAGTCATAGATACACCATCTTTTCAACGCCTGCGTCAACTTAAACAACTTGCAATGGCGCAATTGGTGTATCCATCTGCAACACTCACTAGGTTTACTCACAGCATCGGTGCTTTGGGAACAATGATACGGATCATTCATGCTGCTAGGGATAATGGTATCGAATTTAAAGATGAAGACGAAGATAATCTCCGACTTGCGGCACTTCTACACGGTATCGGACACTATCCATATTCCCACTTGATGGAAAGCGTAGACAGAGTCAACCTAATTGAGGAACAGGTTGATGGAGCAACAATACCCACCAAAAAGGCACCGTATCCCGACCATGTAGAGGTCGGAACAATAATTGCTGCTGGTCAGGGCGACTTGATTAATGCTATTGGCGGAGAAAACAGGGCCAAAGCGGTGGCAGCTATTTTTGCACGAACAGAAGCAGCAGACCTACAATTGAGCAAACTTATTCATAGCAGCTTCGACATAGATAGACTGGATTATTTACTACGAGACTCCTATGCTACCGGAGTCCCTTATGGACAAATAGATATTAATTACCTGCTAAATAATTTAAAAGTAAGTCCGCAACGGGTAGTCGGTTTTAAAGAAAAGGCATTAGCTGCGGTGGAACATTTTCTTTTGGCTCGATTTTTTATGTACCGCGTAGTCTATTACCACAAAACAATTTACGGAATGGAGGAGGTGTGTCGCCAATTACTAAGGCGTCTTAGGGATCGTGATGGAGAGAAATATGGCTTGCCCGCTGACGGAGAGGAAATCAAGAATTTGGTTAAATCACCAAAACTAACCACGTTCACCGATGCTTTTGTAGATAATATTATCCAAAAAGCTGTTAACGATGAAGAACCAATTGTCCGAACTCTAGCGAGAGCAATACAGAGCCGAAATCCTCCTAAGTTACTGAAGGAAGTTCCGGTGTGCGAAGAAGCAGCTAAAAGGTCCCACACTGGTAAAACTTTCATCCAAAATTGTAAGGAAAAATTGAAAGATTTAGCTAAGTCCTCTAAAATACCCCTTAAGCAATTTTTACTTTGCGAAATTATACTGCCTATAATCAAACAACCAAAAAAATTCACTGCAACCGAAGTAGCTAAGCTTGGGCTGCAAGAAATCTATGAGATGGCATACGAAGAAGAAGGAGAAGATATCAAGATTTTTACTGCTGATAAGAAAGAACCAACATCGCTGATGAAAACAGAACACAGTTTGGTAGTTAAATATTGCAAGTTATTCACTTCAAATCTTTCGTCTTTATGTAGTTTACGAAAGCGAGGACAGGGAAGGCATTGTTGCGAAATTGCGTAAAAAGGTTAAAGACTGGGATAAAGCTTAATCTTTCTCGATTTGCTGTTGTGTCCTACAGTTCGGCCATCTTTTTTATTTACTTCGCCCTGCGGACTGCGTAATACTAACGTTCCTCATTGCGGCCTCTGGAAACAACAGCAAAATAAAATTGTCATTCCTATGAAAGCAGGAATCCAGTTTGAAAAGCCCCCGCGGCAATTGAGCGGGGTAAAATCAATCATTTGCGCAGGGGGTTAAACCCCCTAAAATCCATTTTTTCGAAAATTTTTTATCCCTTTATCTATAACGACTTAGCCAAAATCGCACCTCTGAAAATTCCAGAATTTTCGACAAATTCGCGCAAGTCCGTCAAATTATAGAAGGGACGAATTCTGTCCCAAATCGCCCAGCAGGGCGATGGTCTTGGGGCCGGCAGGCCCGGGTCAGAAACGACTTAGCTGTTTTTAATCTTGTAGTGGAGTTTAGCCGTTTGTAAGACCAACGGAAACCCCATCGGAGACTCTCTATCAACAATGAACTGTAAAAGAGTTAAAACGGTTAACCGTTCAAAACAAACCCAATTTTAGAAAAACCAAAAATGCTTATAAGTGTATTAATTACAATGACTAATAACAAAAATGAACGTTCAACCAACTTTGAAAAACGAACCCAAACAAAGCCAATTTATGGTGAGCCTGTCGAATCCATTTCAATCTTTGCTGGTTACATAGATTACCTGCTCAGCGAACAAATTCGGTGCGAATCGCACCGGACTCAACCTCGCCTTGCTCAAGGCAATCCTGTCTTCCACCTTTACGCCGAGCTTATCACAAAACCGGTCGAAATCCTTCAGCGACAAAAAATGTATGTTCGGCGAATTGTGCCATTCGAACGGCAGCCGTTTGGTTACGGGCGCCTTGCCGGCAAGCATCATCTGCGCTCTGCACCGCCAATGCGCAAAGTTGGGGAAGCTGACAATCACCTTCTTACCGACCCGAAGCAGCTCTTTGAAAACCTTCTCCGGCTCCTTTACCGTCTGCAGCGTCTGCGACAGGATTATATAATCGAAACTCTTGTCGCCGTAAAACCGCAGTCCCTCTTCGACATCCTGCTGAATAATCGGCAGATGCCGGCAGATACAGTCCAGCACAAGCTCCTGGTCAATTTCGATGCCGCTGCCCTTTGTGTTCTTGTCGCGCACGAGATTAACAAGCAGTTGGCCGTCGCCGCAGCCGACGTCAAGCACGGAACTATCCGGCTCAATGAGAGATTCTATCAGCTCATAATCCACGCGTGCCCTGTGCGCCTGCTTAAACTCGTCGAGCTTTCGCATACTCCGCGCGTAACACGAACAAGTCTGCTGCTCGTCCCCCGGCCTGAAAGTGGCCTGCAAAAAGCAGCAAAGGAACCTCCCCAACACTTCCGGCTCCAGCAGGAACGCATCGTGGCCGTATGGCGAAGCAATATCACAGTAACTGACGTCCTTATCCACGGCGGCGAGCGCGTCTACCATCACCTTCGATTGAGCCGGCGTAAAGAGCCAGTCGCTTGCGAAACTGATTATCAGGAACCGCGAATTCGTTTTTGCAAAGGCCTTTTCCAGCGAGCCGTATTTTCTCTGAAGGTCGAAATAATCCGCCGCCTTGGTTATATAAAGGTAGCTGTTGGCGTCGAACCTTTCCACGAAGCTCTGCCCCTGATAGTCCAGATATGTCTCGACCGCAAACTCACTATTGAAATCGTAACTGTATTTCTCGGCCCCGCGCAGCTGGCGCCCGAACTTCGCGCGCATACCCGGCTCCGACAGGTACGTTATATGACCAATCATTCTCGCAATGGCAAGACCTCTATCCGGCCCGACGCCGTCGTGATACTTCCCGCCGACAAAATTGGAATCCGCCAGTATCGCATTTCGGCCTACCGCATCGAATGCTATCGACTGCGCGCTCAGGTGCGTCGTCGTCGCAACCGCTATCGCCGATTTGACAAAATCAGGATATGCAATCGCCCACTGCAGAACCTGCATCCCTCCAATCGAGCCGCCGATTACGCTCAACAGCTTTTTTATTCCGAGCTTGTCCAACAGCAGCTTTTGCACCTTCACCATATCCGCAATAGTTATAATCGGAAAATCCAGCCCATATGGCTTGCCCGTTTCCGGATTAATCGAGCCTGGCCCCGTCGTCCCGCTGCACCCGCCGAGAAAGTTCGAGCAAATAACAAAATACTTGTTCGTATCGATGCCCTTGCCGGGACCTACCATAACGTCCCACCAGCCGGGTTTTCTGTCCTCGGGACTGTTCAAGCCTGCAACGTGAGCGTTGCCGCTCAAAGCGTGGCAAATCAAAACAGCGTTATCCCCCGCCTCGTTGAGCCTGCCGTACGTCTCGTAGGCCACGTCAATCGGGCCTAATCGCTTGCCGCTCTCTAACTCGAGCGGCTTATCCCGCTCGACGACGCGCATTGTCTCCGTCTTGACAATACCGACCGAATTTCCCCTTGTTTCTGCCATAGCACGTTTAAGTATATACGAAAACTTCCCGCTGTAAAGCACAACAGCAACCCGGCAGGAGTGATGATATTTTCTGCATCGAAATCGCTAAAAACACTTGACACCGCCGATTAGCGAACGTAAATTGTATTTTAGTTTGTTATAGATACCAAACAGTGGGGCATACCCAAATAAATACATTTAGCGAAAGGAAATGCAAAATGGCAAAGAAAAGAAAAGCCGTAAAAAGAAAAAAAGCCCCAAAGCAGTGGTCAACCCGTGACGTCAATCTGTTAAAGAGGCTTTTCCCGACCAATCCGACCTCTAAGATAGCTAAAAAGCTCAGACGCAAAACCGACGCAGTGAAGAAAAAAGCATCGAGAATGGGGCTTAAAAAATCAAAGAAGTATCTGAAGTCTCTCGGCAAGGCCTAAATAAAGTTCGTCTCTTTGCATCTCACAAAGCCGCAACCGCAAGGTAGTGGTCAATGCCGGAGTTTTTCGCTGCCGGTTGTCGTTTACCATTTCGCAGCGCAACGAAGATACCCTATTGCTGTCTTCTAAACTTACTGCTAATCAACTAATCCCAACGTCGAGCCGCCTGCTTATCTTAACATCCTCATTTTGACTCGCAAAAACATTGACATCTGAGCGGTTTTTACTTAGAATCTTCGAGGTATTCTGCGTTTCCGCCACAGGCGGACAAGTTTTAATAAATGGAGTTTGAATTGAGAGTACTATCAGGGATACAGCCGAGCGGAAGGTTGCATATAGGCAACTTCTTCGGCGCAATGCGTCAGCACCTTAATCTCCAGGCGGAGCACGACTGCTTTTATTTCATCGCTGACTACCACGCCTTAACCAGCAATCCGAAGCCAGCGGACGTCTCCCAGCATAGCCTTGACGTTACAATGGATTATCTCGCTCTGGGTCTTGATACCAAGAAAACCGTCTTCTGGCGGCAGTCGGACGTGCCGGAGGTGCTGGAACTTGCGTGGCTGTTATCGTGCGTAACGCCGATGGGGCTTCTGCAGCGATGCACAAGCTTCAAGGACAAGGTCGCTCAGGGCATAAGTGCGAATCACGGCCTGTTCGCATACCCGGTCCTGCAGGCGGCGGACATCCTGATTTACAAATCCGATTTAGTGCCGGTAGGGGCAGACCAGAAACAGCACATAGAGGTTACCCGCGACATTGCAATCCGTTTCAATAACGCTTATGGCGAAATTTTCACCGTGCCGAAAGAATATATCCTCGAATCGGTAGCCGTTGTGCCGGGCACCGACGGCAGAAAAATGAGCAAAAGCTATGGGAACACCATCGAAATATTCGAGCCGGAGAAGAGCACGCGGAAAAAGATTATGAGCATCGTTACGGATTCGACGCCGGTCGAGGACCCGAAAGACCCCGACAAGTGCAATGTCTTTGCTCTTTTGAAGTTAGTGGCCTCGGCGGAAGAATTGGCGGAGTGGGGAAAAAGGTATCGCAGCGGTGGGATGGGATACAGTGAAGCCAAGAAGCGTTTGGCTGAACTGATAACAGAATATTTTGCACCGTTCAGGCAAAAAAGAACTGAACTCGAAAACAACATCAGCTATGTTAAAGAAGTCCTTGCCGACGGGGCCAAGCGGGCAAAGGCCGTAGCTGCCAAAACTCTTGAACAGGCACGACAGGTTGTCGGATTAGAAAGGTGACCGTGGCTGATTATCGCGTAAATCTCGATATCTTTGCAGGGCCGATGGATTTACTATTGTATCTTGTCCGCAGGGAGGAAGTGGACATTTATGATATTCCAATCGCAGAGATAACCGACCAATATGTCCGCTACATCGAAATGCTGCAAAGTCTGGATATTGATTTAGCGGGCGATTTTTTAGTGATGGCCTCCACATTATTGCAGATAAAATCTGCGATGCTGCTTCCAAAAACGGATGCCGATACCGCAGTCGGCGGCGAGGACTTAGCCGACCCGCGAGCAGAGCTTATCCGGCAGCTTCTCGAATATAAAAAGTTCAAGGACGCCGCCAACTTACTCGGCGCTGCAGCCGATGAGACAGGCAAACGGTTTGCGCGACCAGGGACAATTATCGAGCAGTTGAAGCCCGGAGCGGAACCGGAAGTTGATATCGAACAGTTAAGCGTCTGGGACCTGCTTGAAGCATTCGGCTCAATTGTCGAGGCCACCGGCGGGGCCAGTTTCGATGTAAGTCATATCAAGGACGATACGCCGATCGATTTATATCAGATAGAGATTTTGCACCGTTTGCAAACGGAAGGAGCGATGAGCTTTGAACGAGTATTCGAGGGCCGAACCAGCCGAATAGTAATGATTGGATTATTCCTTGCGATTCTCGAATTAATCCGGGAGAAGCTGGTTGGGGCTGAGCAACAGAGGGGAGCCATATATTTGCGGCCATTGACCGATAAAAACGCCGAGCAGGCAGTGCAAGAGGCCATTTTTACTCTCGCTGAGACCAACAACGAACAACGCGTTCAGGCGAAAAAAGAGGTGAAACCACCTATTCCAATAGCCGAACTGCCGCCCGAAAGCCAGCATAAGGCCTCTTCAGCAAAATATGAAGAAGCAGAACCAGCGAAATAGGCGGAAAATTAATCCGCTGCGGGCGGATTAACAATTGACAGGGCATCTCTTCGCCACTAAAATGGTTTCCGTTTGTTGGAAAAAGTTTATATGACCCATTTTGCAATCTTTCGCAAATGGTTGCCTCGGAAAGGATAAAGTAATGGCTGGTAATATAACAGAGCTGACTGATGCCGATTTTGACGAGGTTGTTCACAATTCTGATGTGCCGGTGCTGGTCGACTTCTGGGCGCCGTGGTGCGGACCGTGCAAGATGATGGCCCCGATACTAAAAGAAGTTGCGGATGAATATGCAGACAAGGCCAAAATCTGCAAGCTTAATACAGACGATGCTCGCGACAGTGCTATGGAATTCGGTATAAATGCAATACCGACCATTATCTTATTCAAGAACGGCCAAGTTCAGAATAAATGGGTCGGCTTAACCAGTAAAAAAGTCCTCGCAGCCGCAATCGACGAATTGCTCTAACCTGTGCTCCACAACTAATCGCTACTTTACAGGCCAACCGATTAAGCTTTAATACCAGACCGTAATTATGAGGTTAGGTTCGGTCTTTTTCCCCTGAATCTCACCTGTAATCATATTGGTTCGTTTTATAGAGACACCAGGATTATTTTTCAGCCAGTTGGTGATTTGCTCATTGAGAAAATCGATGGCGCCGGCGTGCAGTTTTGTAAAGAAAGTTCTAACGGCTGTGATTCGTTCGGTGGAGTTTATTTCTTCAGCTGGCTTTTTTGCGGCCAGTCCTGCCGGCTGAGTCGGCTTCTCAATCTTCGGCGCCTCCGTCGTACCGCCACCTCCTAAATTCAAAGGCGAATGTGAAATGCCTGCACCACCTGTATTATTGTCAAAAGGAATTGGTTCATTGCGATCAGTTTTGTCGATACCGAAATTGTCCATATACAGTCCCTCAACTAAAAACTCTAAATTGCATTTGGTAATTCCCAGTATACATCCACTTGTTTAAAGTGTAAAGCGCCAAATTGAATTAAAACATTAGACCGGGCGACGTTTTTCTGCTACTTTTATCCGGCTATGAGAAGGAAAAAACACCAAAAACCCGAGCAAAATCGAGGGACTGTCGGCTTTATAGCTCTGGGCTGTCCTAAAAATATAGTTGACAGCGAAAGGATGTTAGCCGAAATCGCCAAGGCAGGTTTCCTGATAACCACCGAGCCCGATCCATCAAACAAGTGGTGGGCTGATGTCGTTGTCGTCAATACCTGCGGCTTTATCGCACCTGCAAAGGCCGAAGCGCTCAAAGCAATAAAACACGCCATAGATTGCAAGCGCAACGGCACCGTAAAGAAGGTGATTGTCGCAGGATGCCTTCCGCAAAGGTTGGGTGCAGAACTATTCAACCAGGCAAATGGCATCGATGCGATAGTCGGCCTCGGCCAGCGGGACGCAATAGCTCATATAATCAAGGAAACTGTCCGCCGGACGGATGGCGGACAAGTCCGCTCAAAACAGCCGGCCTCTTTCCTCGGTCAATCGCCGCACGCAATCAGCGATGACAGAACCAGATTACTCATTACTCCGCGCCATTGGGCGTATCTGCGAATCAGCGAGGGCTGCAATCACCACTGCTCTTTTTGTACAATACCGGCAATAAGAGGGCCATTCAGGAGCAAACCCAAAGAACTTGTCCTCGATGAAGCCGCAGAATTGGTTTCTGCAGGCGCGGTAGAATTGAATATCATAGCGCAGGACACAACTAACTACGGCCGGGATTTGAAAATAAAAAACGGCCTCGGTGAGCTGGCAAAAGAACTTGAAAAAATTGCAGGACTATCGTGGATTAGATTGATGTATCTATACCCGGCCCGGATAACAAACCAGCTAATTAAAACCATCGCGGAAAGTGAAAAACTCGTCCACTATTTCGACATCCCCATTCAGCACATAAACGACAAAATCTTAAAGGATATGCACCGACCCGACACCAAGAAGAGCATCTATTCTCTTATTGAAAACCTGCGGACAACTATCCCGGATGCCGTACTGCGAACCACCCTTATCGTCGGCTTTCCCGGCGAGACCGACCGGCAATTTAACGAGCTGCTGGACTTCGTGAAACGAGCTGAATTCGATGCACTCGGCGCCTTTAAGTACTATTCCGAATCCGGCACGGTCGCCGCAGAGATGCGCGGCCAGATCACGGATAAGATAAAACGACAGCGACTCAAAGAATTGATGCTGACCCAGCAGAAAATCGCCTTTGCCAAGAACAAAAAGCGAATCGGCAGTGAACTTGCCTGCATAGTCGATTCCGCCGAAACGAAAAACGCCGCAAGGGGACGTTTTTACGGCCAGGCACCCGACGTCGACAGCATCTGCTTCATAAAAAACTGCTCAGCAAACCCGGGGCAATTCATTGAAACAAAAGTCATCGGTACAAAAAACTACGATTTGGTCGTTGAGCAAGTTTAGGATTGTATTGCGGCGGAAAGAAATTAAAATTATCAGCATGATTAAACAGATTCCAAATATTCTGACTTTCGGACGGCTTATTTTAACCATTGTTTTTCTGATTATGCTTTTGCTGTCGCCACGGCTTTACACTGAGGGCGAACGTCCCTTCCCGGATTTCCTCGACTACGCATTTATAATTTTTGTTATAGCCGGCCTTACCGATGTGATAGACGGTCCCATAGCCCGAAAGTTAAATATCGCCACCAAATTCGGAAGGATGCTGGACCCATTGATAGACAAGGTCCTTGTATGCGGGTCCTTTGTTTGTTTTGCGATAATCGGAGAGCCGAAACTTTTTAATTTAGAGCGAACTACAATGGCAATAATCCAATGGTCGGCGGCAGGGGTCATTATTTTAAGAGAGGTTTACGTCACGACACTGCGTCATATAGCCGAGGCCCGCGGCATTAACTTTGCCGCCACAGTATCCGGAAAAATCAAAATGTTTTTACAGTCCTTCGCCATCGGAACGGTGGTAATAAAGATAGCCCACGTCCAGACCGCCAGATGGGGATACTGGTTTACCACCATAACGTTCGCATTTACGCTGATAGTTACTATTATTTCCGGCTTAAGGGCAACGCAGCGAAGCTCCTGGAAAAAAGCGACAAGTTAAAGGCGCTGCATACCGACACATAAAATTCCAGAACCCCACCTGCAAACCCGTCCCAGCGGAGCACCAAGCTGCGGCCGGAAAAGTTTTATAATATCCAAATAAAAAAACCGCTCTGAGGAAATAAATCCTTACAGCGGTTTAATTCCCATTTTCGTCGTCGGGATATTTCTTTATAGTCTACTCAATCCTAAGTGCCACCTCGGGCGCTTTTTAAACTTCCCTGTAACTTTCTACCTTTATCCACTTCCGAACACCTTCCTCTGAAACGGTTCCCTCGACTTCAACTACCTTGTAAGCCATTGCTTTGCCGAGCTCCTCACCTTTTTCATCCAGAGTTATATTATAAACGACTTTATCTTTTGTTACCACAGTCACCTTAGTGATTACACCATTCACGTCCTTGGTAACATTTACCATACCCTGCACTTTGACCAGCTGCGGCTGCTCCGCCCCCGGAGTTGGCTCAGCAGCAAAGCATACTGCGCTCGGAAGTGCAGTCCCTGCGATTAACAAAATCGCAAGCTTCACCAAATCCTTTTTTACCAACATATTTCTTTGCCTCCAAATATATTTTATACATTTGCAGTTTCCTCAAGAAGCATACACATCTTCACCTGCACAGCCAACGCTCGCCTCTGGTGCAATATCTCTCAATGACTTATTCAAATACTGTAAAAAGTCACCGGCCGACACCATCGCCACAAACGTTTTCTACATCCCAAAAGCGATGTCCGGCCTATCAAAAAAACCGCCACAGACAATTACCATCTTAACTGCGATGGCGTGATACCCTGAGCTTGTTCGGACTGATATCTTGTCCTGCTAAATTATCCCAGGTTTATTTCGTTTATTCTTCAAGGGTGCTAAACGTCGATACTGTCAGCCACTTTTGGCCGTCTTTTTCAGAAACCACGCCCTCGACTTCGACGTTCTCGCCCTCCATACTCTCCCCAAGCTCTTCACCATTCGCATCGAGTTCAACATTATAAGCGCCTGCGTTTGTGACCAACTGCACTGCTGTGATGATATCGTTAGCGTCTCTGGTAACGCTGACAACGCCTTGCACTTGGACGGTCTCGCCCTCTGCTGCAAAGCAGGTCGAAACCAAAAGTACCATTGCCAGCATTGTCAAAAGTGCAATGCCCACTCTTTGTCTTTTCACAAACATTTCTATTTTCTCCTGTAAATATGGTTAATAATCCCCCACCTACCAAGCCACGCGCTTCACAGCAGGGGATCATATATGTTCAACTGTATGATGTACTCCTTATATAAGGCGAAAAAGCGTAACTAACGACATATTAAATGTCAACTAAAAAATGCTGCAGCGGCTCGAATTTCTTACCCGTCGCCCTTTTCACGGACCACCCAAAACCTGCACCCCCTTGACATAGATAAGCCCAGCATCTATCATAAGCATACAGTTTTATTCTTAAGGAAGTGTCTAACTTATGCCAAGTAAAGGATTTACGCATCTTCATTTACACAGCCAATATTCACTGCTCGATGGTGCAATATCTCTCGACAAATTACTCAAGCGCTGCAAACAATTGGAAATGGATGCCGTAGCCGTTACCGACCACGGCAATATGTTTGGCGCCGTCGAATTCTATACAAAAGCGGTTGTCTCCCACATAAAACCAATCCTCGGCATCGAAGCATATATCGCCCCGCACAGCAGATTTGACAGAAGAAAATGCAGTATCACCGATGCTGCTTTTCATCTAATACTTCTGGCTGAAAACAATACCGGCTATCAAAATCTTTTGAAACTGGCAAGTGCCGGCTTCACTGAAGGATTTTATTATCGCCCCAGAATTGACAAAGAAATCCTCGCCGAGCTAAGCGCCGGGCTGATAGCCACATCGGCTTGTCCCAAAGGCGAGCTTGCAACGCTACTGGCCAGAGGTGATGAAAAGGGAGCCTTTGCCGCTGTAGAAAGCTATATGAAGATATTCGGCTCCGACAGATTCTTCATTGAAATCCAAAACCACGAAAATGATGACCCGCACATCCGTGAGGCGCTGATAAATCTTGCAAAAAAGAAGTCTTTGCCGCTGGTCGCAACCAATGATGTGCATTTTTTACAAGAGAATGACTGGGAAGCACACAATTGTTTATGCTGTATAAGCACCGGCAAAAACGCTGACGACCCCAACAGGATGATTTATCCGAAAGATATTTTCCTAAAAGATGCTGAACAAATGCGATCACGCTTTGCGGATCTTGCTCCTGATGCCTGCGACAATACCCTGGCCATTGCTGAGCGTTGCAATGTGGAGCTTGATTTGAAAACTCGCCATGCCCCCCGCTTCAAACCTCCGGACGGCACAACCGCCGACGAATTTCTCACCAAATTATGCTACGAACGGGCCGAGCGGATATACGGTCAAACCACAAACAAAATAAAAGAGCGATTAGACAGGGAACTGGATGTAATCAAATCGAAAGGATTCGCCAGTTACTTTCTTATTGTCTGGGACTTCTGCAATTATGCCCACGAAAACAACATCCCCGCAGGGGCAAGAGGCAGCGGCGTCGGGACGCTGGTAGGATATTGCCTCGGATTGTGCGATGTTGACCCGATTAGATACGACCTGCTTTTCGAACGATTTATGGATCCGCAGCGCAACGAACTGCCCGATATCGATATCGATATCTGCCAGGTCAGCCGGGCCAAAATCATCGATTATGTCCGCCGGAAATACGGCCAGGTCGCACAAATCATAACTTTCGGAACAATGAAAGCACGGGCCGTTATCCGTGACATCTGCAGAGTTCTCGGCGTGCCGCTGAGCGAGGCCGACACATTAGCCAAGCTTGTCCCTGACTCTCTCGGCATGACACTCGATAAAGCCCTAAATACCGAGCCGAAGTTAAAACAAGCTTATGAGCAAAGCGAGCAAACCAGAAAAGTGATTGACCTCTGTAAAAAGCTCGAAGGCCTCACCCGTCACGCATCCGTTCACGCTGCCGGCGTTGTCATAGCCGATGAGCCGCTGACCAATTTCATACCCCTCTACAAGGCGCCTGACTCCGACGACATCATAACCCAGTTCGAAGGGCCCATAGTTGAAAAAGTCGGCCTATTAAAGATGGACTTTCTGGGCCTGAAGACGCTCAGCGTTCTGGAGCGTGCCCGCCAGTTAGTCGCCAGTCTCCGTAAGCAGGACATCGACCTGAAAAAAATCGATTTCAGTAACCAGAAGGTTTTTGAATTATTCTCCAGCGGCCAAACAAAGGGTGTCTTCCAATTTGAGTCCGGCGGTATGCAGGACTTGTTAATGAAAATGAAGCCCGACAGAATTGAAGACCTCATCGCCGCAAATGCGCTATACCGCCCGGGTCCTATGATACTAATCCCGGATTATATCGAGCGAAAGCATGGGGCAAAATGGCGTCTGCCGCATCCGATTATGAACGAAATCCTCGATGAGACCTACGGAATTATGGTCTATCAGGAACAGGTGATGCGGATTTGTAATCGCTTAGGCGATATACCTTTGCGGGAGGCCTACGGCCTAATCAAGGCGATAAGCAAAAAGAAAGCCAGAACTATCGCCAAGGAAAAAGAGAGATTCATAGCCGGCTGCACCAATAAAGGCTTAACGAAAAGTCAGGCGCAGCAGATTTTTGAATTTATCGAGCGCTTCGCCGGCTACGGCTTCAACAAGAGCCACTCGACCCGCTATGCCATCATCGCATATCAGACAGCCTATATGAAGACCTACTGGCCTGTCGAATATATGGCGGCGCTGTTGACTTATGAAATGGGCGACACCGATAAGGTCGTCAGTTATATCACCGAGTGCAGGAAAATGAATATCGAGGTCCTGGCGCCGGACATCAACGAAAGCGGCGTTGATTTTACGCCTCTTTACAAAGGCCACGGGGAAGAAAGAAAGGGCGTAATACGCTTCGGTCTGGCTGCGGTCAAAGGCGTCGGTGAAAAGGCCGTCGAGCAAATCATCGCCGCACGCGAGAAAGCAGGCCGATTCCAGAGTCTGTTCCATTTCTGCGAAAATGCCGATTTAAGGGCTGCCAACAAACAGGTAATCGAAGCCCTGATAAAAGCCGGCGCCTACGACAAACTCGGAGGAAGCCGGGCACAAATGCTGTCCGGTCTGGAAAAGGCGATGCAAATCGGCACTGCGCTGCAGGCCGACAAGCAAAACGGCCAGATGAACTTTTTCGGTAAATCTGACGAAGCCGACTATTCACGAGACCACGAACGCCTGCCGAATGTCACCCCCTGGCCTGAGCCACAAATGTTAGCTTATGAAAAAGAGGTCCTCGGCTTCTATGTGACCAGCAACCCCTTGAGCCATCACGCCGAAACAATAACCCTTTATTCCACGCTCGACACCTCACAATTGGCCGACAGTACGCAAAACAAACAAGTCGTCATCGGCGGACTGATAAATAAAATCAGATACCACATCACACAAAAGGGACGAAACGCCGGGGCGAAAATGGCCGTCTTTACGCTCGAAGATTTGCAGGGTCAAGTCGAAGTTGTTTTGTTCCCTGATGTGCTGGATAAATTCGCAGAACTGCTGCTCAAAGATACTATCGTCTTTGTAAAAGGGAAACTCGATTACAGAAGGGAAAAGCCCAACATCATCGCCGCAGAACTGATAGCCCTCGACGGGGTCAGAGAAAAATTAGCTGCGAAAGTAAGGATAAAATTAGACGCGAAGGACGTTACCAAAGAGAGGGTTGCGGCGATAAAAAGCATCTGCCAGCACCACAAAGGACAAAGCCCTGTTTATGTAGCGGTAAGGACCAACAAAGGCCGGGTCTATGCAACCGCCGACAGGGGCCTTAATGTCAATCCCGACCTCGAATTCTGCAGAAAAATGCGGCAGCTTGTCGGCGAAGAAAACTTCCAACTGGCAAAATAAGATGACCGAAATCAAAAAAACGTTAGCAATCCTCAAAGCCCGCTGGCCGGAGACCATTCTTATTATTGGTGTTTATCTTTTGCCCTTGCTGTCAAGTAGACTTGTCACAGAGTTAGGACCAAAATCAATACGAACTCTCAGCTTAGTAATTCCATTGCTGTCGTTGTTATTTTTATTAATTCAAACTTTGCTCCTTAGTGGTTTTCTCAGGACAATCTGTTTAGAATGCTCAAAACGGCAATCCCCGCTGACTCTGCTGAGGGTAGGCATGCATTTTCTCTGGCGGATGTTCGCATTATTTCTGATTTATATGCTGTCTTTTATGCTTTTATTCTGGATATTTTCCAGATTGGCTCACAGGTATATTGGTTCCGGTGCCTCGCATGCCGTTTTTTGGTTTAATGTATTATATCCTGTTTTTGTAAATTCAATCCTGATTAAGCTGATGCTGTTACTGCCTGCTTTGATAATCGTATTAGACTGCACAATTTTCGATAGCTTCAAATTGTTCAGGCGGTACAAGTTATCGAACGCAAAAGAATTAGTCTTTTTATACTTTGCTAACATTGCTATTGGTCTTTCGAGGTCAATATTGTCGTTCTATTTTTTGGACACCACCCATTATGGCACAACGGTATTATCGCAATACATTTCGAGAACAATTTTTTTTCTGATAACATCTTTTATCAACTTAATGATAGCAATCATGGCTGTTAGATTTGTAGCTTCTCAGAATTTAGTATATGATGTCAAACTGGTTGAAGATTCGCCAAAATATGTAAACGGGAATTAGAAAGAATAAATTTTGCAGAACAAATTATCAGGCAAATTCATCGTTATCGACGGTCCCGACGGCTGCGGGAAGACTACGCAAACAAAACTGCTGGTTGACTGGCTGAAAAAGCGGGATATTGCGGTCGAGACCTTCCGTGAGCCGGGCGGAACAGCCATCGGTGAGAAAATTCGCCAAATCCTGCTCAACCCTGAGCATATCGCTATGGGCACGGAAACCGAAGTGATGCTCTATATGGCGGCAAGAGTTCAGCTTTGGCAGGAAAAAGCAAAACCGGCCTTAAAAGAAAATAAATGTGTCGTTCTCGACAGGTGGCTCTCAAGCACCTGTGCCTATCAGGGTTCTGCCGGTGGGTTCGGAATAGACAAGGTCATAAAAATTGCAAGAGACTGCCTTGAAAAGCCCTGGCCTGATTTGACAATAATCCTCGATGTTGATTTAGAGACTGCGGCGAAGCGGCTCAAGAAAGACCTCGACAGGATGGAGCAAAAAGGCGATGGCTACCACAAAAAAGTCCGCAAGGGTTTCTTGAAATTAGCCGACGGTCGTGAGGATTTTGTCGTCATCAACGCCGCCGATGATATTGAGACCATTCATAAAAAAATAACTGGCATCATTGAAAAGATATTTTAGCGAACAATGTCACTTAAAGAAATTTTCTGCCAGGAGAAGGCGCTTTCGATTCTGCAAAGAGGCTTTGCTGCAGACAAGATGCCCCACGCATACATTTTTGCTGGCGCAGAAGGCGTCGGCAAATTCAAGACCGCCCGCGAATGGGCCAAACTGCTTCTGTGCAAAAATCCGGTTACGGAAAATGATTTTGCCGACAGTTGCGGCGACTGTCAATCCTGCCGATTGTTCGAGGCTGGCTCACATCCGGATTTCAATCATATCTACAAAGAGCTGCTCGAATTTACAAAAGATAACAAGGACAAAAAAACGCCCGTCGCTTTGGCAATAGATGTCATTCGCGAATTTCTAATCGACAAAGTATCAACCAGGCCAACCTTATCGCAAAGGAAGGTTTATGTCGTCAGCGAAGCCGAACGGCTGAACGCCTCATCACAAAACGCAATGCTGAAGGTTCTCGAAGAGCCGCCCGCATACTGCACAATTATCCTGCTGTGCACCCGAATGGAAAGACTTCTTCCCACTACCAAATCAAGATGCCGGATAATACGCTTCTCGCACATAGACTCGGAGAGGATAATCGACAAGCTGAAGGTGATGGGCCTGGATGAGAAAAAGGCCCAATACTTCGCGCATCTGGCTCAGGGCAGTTTAGGGCGGGGCTGTCAGTGGGCACAGCTTGAACTGGCCGATGCAAACCTTTATCAAATCAAAAAAGAGCTGCTCAATTCCCTTTCAACATATAAATTGGCCGACTGCTTAGACCTGGCTGAATGGCTTTTGGAAAAGAGCAAAAAAATCGCTGCCGCCTGGGAGGACATCGAGAAGACCACCAGTAAAACAGATATAAATCGCAGGGCACAGAAAACCCTTATCCAAATAATCATATCGGCTCTGCACGATGCAATGAAACTAAACATTGCAGGGCCGCGTGGGCTTGTCAATTCCGACCAGAAGGAACAGATAAAAAGCATAGCCGAACGCTTCAGCCCCGAGCAGTCAGCAGAAAAAATCGCCGATGCCTACAAAACAATTCATTGGATTGAGTCCAGCGTCAACGAAAAGCTTATTGTCGAACAGCTGTTGTTAAATCTCGTAGTTTCTGATACAATAAAGGTTTAGAAACAGCATCGCTAATGCGAATAATTAGGCAGTTTAAATGGCAGATACCGCAGCAATAAAACTTAAGCAGGCAAAAAATAAAAAATATATGCTGGTCAGCTACGGCAGAATGAACACTCTCGGCTGGTTTGAGCACCACGAAACCAACATACCCAAAATGCCCAGCCGCGTCGTGGTAAAAACTGATAGAGGCCTCGAGCTGGGCCATATCGTAGGCCAATCCTGCCCTTATAGGGGAGGGCAATTCAAATTAAGCCAAGACCAGATTAAAAAATATTTCAGCGACAGCGAAATCGACCTTGTCGTCGAGGAGGCCGGAAAATTCATTCGTTACGCAACCGCCGATGATATAAGCGAAGAAAAGCACCTGCGTAAAATCTCGGAAGAAGAACTCAAGTGCTGCAGGCGTTTTGTTAAGGAATTGCACCTGCCGATGAAAATAATCGACGCAGAACACATATTCGGCGGAGAGCGCCTCATCTTCTACTTTATGTCCGACGGCCGAGTGGATTTCCGCGAGCTGGTAAGAAAAATCGCACGTGAACACCAGACAAGAATCGAAATGCGCCAAATCGGCTCGCGAGACGAAGCCAAGCTGCTCGGCGATATAGAAAGCTGCGGACAGGAATGCTGCTGCATAAGGTTCCTTAAAGCACTGAAACCGGTCAATATGCGAATGGCCAAAATGCAAAAGGCAACACTTGACCCTTCAAAAATCTCCGGATACTGCGGCAGGCTTAAATGCTGCCTGCGATATGAAGACAAAACTTACACCGAGCTTAAAAAGAATCTGCCGAGAAAGAACTCCATTGTAAAAACCAGATATGGCCAGGGGAAAGTCGTCGATACCCAAATACTGACTCAGCTCGTTATGATAGAACACGACGACGGCACAAAAATCGCCGTCCCCGTCGAGGAGCTTAAGGTAATTTCCTCGCCAACCGTCGAAAAGGAAGAGCAAAGTGATGTTGCAAGCAGCGAAGGTCAGGACGACAAGGAAGATAAAAAGCAGTAGTCGTTAAGGAAATGCTATGCCCCGCAAAATTATTGTAACATCTGCCCTACCATATGCAAACGGCCCGATACACATCGGACATCTTGTCGAATATCTTCAAACCGACATCTGGGTGCGCTTTCAAAAAATGTGCGGCAACGAGTGCCTTTACTTCTGCGCCGATGACACCCACGGCACACCCGTTATGATAAGCGCAAAAGCCGCCGGCATTAGCCCTGAGCAGTTAATCGAGCAAATGCATAAAGAACACCAAACGGACTTCGACGGCTTCCTCGTGGAATTCGATAATTATTACACAACACACTCCCCGGAAAATAAAAACCTAAGCGAGCAAATTTTCAATTCGCTCAACAAAGCCGGTTCAATCGTCAAACGAAATGTCGAACAAGCCTACTGCGAGAACTGCAGAATGTTTTTGCCTGACAGGTATATTCGCGGCACCTGTCCCAGATGCGGTGCCGAGGACCAATACGGCGACTCCTGTGAGGTCTGCAGTGGAACACATCGGCCAACTGAACTGGTTAATCCCCAGTGTGCAACTTGCGGAACCGAGCCCATCCGCAGGCAAAGTGAGCACTACTTTTTAAAAATCGCCGATTATGAGCAAAAACTCAAAGACCTTATCGCGGCAGGATATACTGAAAAACCAGTGGCAAACAAACTCGATGAGTGGTTCAAAACAGGCTTGAAAGATTGGGACATTTCCAGGGACGGTCCCTACTTCGGCTTCAAAATCCCCGGGGAAGAAAACAAGTTTTTCTACGTCTGGCTGGACGCTCCTGTCGGATATATGGCTTCTGTAAAAAACTACTGTGACAAAAACGGTTTGGATTTCGAGACACTCTGGAACAGCCCCGAATATGAGCTTTATCACTTCATTGGCAAAGACATTATGTACTTTCACGCGCTGTACTGGCCGACAATGCTTATGGAAGCTGGCTTCAAAACCGCAAATAAACTTTTCGTTCACGGCTTCCTGACCGTCAATGGCCAAAAAATGAGCAAATCGCGGGGAACTTTCATCAACGCGAGTACTTATTTGAAGCATCTTAATCCCGAATGCCTGCGTTACTACTACGCGAGCAAGCTGACCGGAGGTATCGAAGATATAGATTTGAACACGGAAGATTTTATAAACAAAATTAATTCCGATTTGGTCGGAAAACTTGCAAACCTTGCCTCACGTTCGGTTCCGATGATTACAAAGAATTTTGATGGCCAGCTTGGCCGATTAGACAGCCGGGGCGGAAATTTAATAAAAAAGCTCACTGCTGCAAAAAGGCAAATTATAGAAAACTATGAAAATTTGAACTATGCTGCTGCCGTCCGAACAATCGCCGCTCTGGCCGACGAGGCGAACCGATACGTCGAACAAAACCAGCCTTGGGTAACCGTAAAAACCGACCTCGAAAAAACGCAGACAACTCTTACGGCCATAATCAACGCCTTCAAAGTCCTGACGATTTACTTAAAACCAATCCTTCCCCGTTACGCCGGGAAAGTGCAGGAATTTCTCAATGTCGGTGAAATGAAATTCGCAGATATTGAAACAGTATTGGAAAATCATAAAATAAAAGATTACCAGCGATTGATTGAAAGAATTGACGAAGAAAAGGTGAAAGCAATGGTAGAAGAAACTAAGGAAACACAAGGTGCGCAGCCGAAGGCTGCTCCAGCCGAGCCGATTAAGCCGCAATGCACTATTGACGACTTCGCCAAGATTGATTTGCGAGTCGCCAAGGTTCTAAAGGCTGAAAAAGTTGCCGGTGCAGATAAACTTCTGCACCTCGAATTGGACATAGGAGGCATCACCAAAAACGTTTTTGCCGGCGTCGCACAGACATACCAGCCCGAACAGCTTGTTGGTAAAATAGTTATTTGCGTTGCAAACCTCCAACCGCGAAAAATGAAATTCGGCATATCTGAAGGTATGATTCTGGCAAGCGGTAGCGGCGGAAAAGAGATTTTTATGCTCACAGTTGACCCCGGTGCAGAACCTGGACAGAGCGTACACTGAATATGAAGAAAAAACTGGAAGAAATTGCCAGGGAAGATGGCCGATTCAGTGCAGCAGCACTGAAGTTCGTTTATGAAGGACTCGGTTATGCCGCGAAAAAAGCCACCACGGAACCACACCACGTTACCGGCCAAGCCCTTTGTGAGGGATTAAAAAAATTAGCTGTCGAAAAATGGGGCAGACTGGCGATGCTCGTATTAAACAAATGGAAAATAAAAACGACACACGATTTCGGCGAAATCGTTTATCTGATGATAAAACACGGATGGATGAGCGTTCAGCCGACCGACTCAATCGACGATTTTAACGATGTTTACGATTTCAAATCCGCATTCAAAGACCAGTTCAAATTCTAACGGGGCAGACCGACATAATATTTGCTATTTCGAATTTGTATTCAAATAAACGAAATCACAGCGAAAATAAAAAAAAGAAAAAATTTTTGTTGCAGATTAAAATATAAATGAACATAATGCAGGACTAAGTCCCGTAAGGGATGCCTGCCTATGGCTTAGCCATTACGGCATTACGAAGGACGAAGAACATAAATGGGACCTGTATTGAATGCCCTTATAAAACTTCAAAGCGTTGAAAACCAGCTGCGGGCGGCAAAAGCAAAGCTTGCAAGATGCAGAAGAAATGTAATCATTCAGGAAAATAATGTCAGAAGCCTCCAAAATGCTTTAGAAGCCAAAAAAGAGGAGATTCAGCTAACCAAGGTCCAGTCCGACCGCCTCGAATTGGAACTGCGAACCAGAGAGGAAGAAATAGCCAAGTTAAGGGCCCATCTTAACGCCGCAAAAACAAACAAAGAATACGCCTCAGTCCTCACCCAGCTTAATACCACCAAGGCCGACAATTCCAAAATCGAAACCCAAATTCTGGAGCTGCTGAAGGACATCGAAGCCGACGAAACCGAACGCCAAAACATCCAGAATCAGATAGACGAGCGGAAACAGGCGCTTGAGCAAACCCGAAAGGAATCTGAACTGATGGCAGCTAAATACGAGGCCGAAATCGAGGAAATCCAGGCTGAATGGGACAGGAAAACACAAGACATACCTGCCGAACCGCTGCGCATCTTTAAGCGCGTCGCAGAAACATACGATGGCGAAGCATTAGCAGTAGTTGAGAAACAGGAAGGCAAAACAGAGGCCTATAGCTGTGGTGGCTGCTTTATGGGTATCACCACAGAATCCGTCAATCTGCTCCTGTCTAAAGATGATATAATCCGATGCCCAAGCTGCACGAGGATACTCGTAATTAGCGATTCGCAAGATTAATTTCGACGCTCGATTTTTTCTCTTTACGAGCACCCAGTATAGGAGTTGGTAAATTGCCTGAGCAAATTATCGTTTACACAGATGGCGGCAGCAGAGGCAACCCTGGCCCAGCCGCTGCCGGCTTCATCTTAGCCGACCCCAATGGAAACCAATTACAGGCCAAAGCTTTATTTCTCGGCCAAACCACAAACAACGTAGCCGAATATACTGCCATTATAAAAGCTCTCCAAGCCGCAAAGCAGATTGGCGCCAAACGGCTGACGGTTTTCAGTGACAGCGAACTGCTTGTAAAACAGGTTAACGGCCAATATAAAGTCAAAAGTGAGCAAATCCGACCGCTTTTCCAGCAAACCATCAATTTAATTAACGAATTTGAAGACTGCAAAGTCAAACACATCACCAGAGATAAAAACAAACAGGCCGACGAGCTTGTTAACCAGGCATTAAATCTCGAACAGGACATCGAATGCAAACCCCAAGCTGAACCGATGCCGGCAGCACAAAATAAAAAACCAATTCGACTCGGTGTTTTGATTAGCGGCGGCGGCACAACATTAATGAATATTCTCGAATATATAAATAAGGGCCGGCTAAACGCTGAAGTCGCTGTCCTAATAAGTTCGCTATCGACCGCAGCTGGCATTGAAAAAGCGAAAGCCGCCGGACTGGACGTAAAAATCATCCGTAAAAAAGACCATCCGAACATCGACAAGTTCAGCAAACACATCGAAGAAGAACTCGTCGTTGCAAACGTCGACCTCGTCGTCCAGGGTGGCTGGCTCTGCCTGTGGAAAATACCGCCCCGATACGAAAACCGCGTGATGAATATACACCCAGCCCTGCTGCCGAGCTTCGGCGGAAAAGGTATGTGGGGACATCACGTCCACGAGGCGGTTCTCGCAGCAGGATGCAAAATAAGCGGTTGCACTGTGCATTTTTGCACGAATGAGTATGATAAAGGACCAATAATCGTTCAGCGGAGCTGCCCGGTCGAAAATGACGACAGTCCTGAAACGCTTGCCGCCAGAGTCTTTGAGCAGGAATGTATCGCATATCCGCAAGCCATAAAACTGTTCGCAGAAGATAAATTACTCATCCAAAACGGCACGGTAAAAATAAAATCATGAAGTGTTAACTGTCAACCGCACCCCAGCCGAAATACCAGATATGAACAGACGACAAAAAACCATATTAGGAAATACCGCAACTGTAATAGTTATTACGGCTATTGCCGTCGTGGCAATGATTAACCTCAAAAACTGGGTCAACCGTTCAGAAGCAACGCGTGCAATGGAAAATCTCGGCAGAATGGTCTCGCAGTATCGGGAGAAATACGGTTGTGTCCCTCCTGAATCCCATATCGATAGAATCAAAGAAGAATTAGAAGGGCACGTTCGACTCGGTAAAGTGATTTATAGGGCTCAATGGATTGATTTTGAATCAACGCCCGACGAAATTTTGGCTTATACCGAAAGGCCCTACAGTTCATGGTTGTTCGGCAAAAAACATATTATCCTTCGTCTTGGTGGCCGCGTAGAGTGGATGGATAAGCGAGAGTTCGAGACCCTGTTAGCCCAACAGCAAAGCTCCCAAGAACTTGAACTGCTGCACAAAAAGTTAAGGCACGTTTCACCGCCGTCTTCTAATCCCGTTTTCAGTCCGTAGATGTCTTTTTTGTTGCAAAACCCAGCTTGAAAAGCCGACCTTAGCCCCTTTTATTGTGATTGTGCATCCGTCTCGGAAGGGTCAAGCCTCGACGGAACCGGTTGTTTGTTGTCTCCCGTAAGGGATGCCTCACGGCACTCATCCTCCTTTACCTTGAAACCCTCAAACTTCAGGTGCTCTTCGTCCTGCACGTCAATTTTTATCAACTTCTCACCCTTGAATCGTCCTTGCAGCAAACTTTCCGAGAGCGGGTCTTCTATATAATGCTCAATAGCTCGACGCAGCGGCCTTGCGCCGAATTCCGGATTGTAACCCTTGTCGATGAGAAATTCCTTTGCCTGCTCACTGAGTTCCAGCTTCAAACCGTGCTCAATTAGACGCTTGAACACCTTTACAAGCTCGAATTCCACAATAACCTGCAGGTCCTCTCTGGTCAGTGCCTTTAGCACTATCACATCATCGAGTCGGTTCAGAAACTCGGGCCTAAAATGCCGCTCAACCTCTTTATGCAGCATATCTTTCATCTTCTCGTAGTTGGCCTCAGGGGTCTTCTTTCCGAACCCAAAACCGGAGCTGTTTTTAATCAGGTCCGCACCGATGTTACTGGTCATAATCAGGACAATGTTCTTAAAATCAACGTGTCTGCCGAAGCTGTCAGTCAATCTTCCCTCATCCATAATCTGCAGCAGTATATTGTAAACATCAGCATGGGCCTTTTCGATTTCATCCAGCAGCAGGACGGCATACGGCCTTCTTCGAATTCTTTCGGTCAATTGTCCTCCTTCTTCGTAACCGACATACCCTGGAGGAGCCCCAACCAATCTGCTGACATTATGCTTTTCCATAAATTCGCTCATATCAATCTGGATGAGTGAATTCTCGTCTCCGAACATAAACTCGGCGAGCGATTTGGCAAGCAGAGTTTTTCCGACCCCGCTTGGTCCAAGGAATATGAAGGAGCCCATCGGCCGATTTGGGTCCTTTATTCCGCTTCTGGCACGTCTTACAGCTTTAGCAATAGCGTTAATGGCCTCGTCCTGCGAAACAACCCGCTTATGCAGCTCGGTTTCGAGCTCCAAAAGTCGCTGGGTTTCTTTCTTTTCCAGTCTGGTCAGTGGAACGCCTGTCATCTTGCTGACTACCTCTGCAATAATCTCGGTGTCCACCACGCCGGTTGTTTCTTTGTTCTCTTCATACCATTTTTTATGCAGGGCTGTCTTCTCAGTCAAAAGCTGCTGGGCCTCATCCCTCAATGCCGCTGCCCGTTCATAGTCGGCGCTTCGGACCGCCTCGTCCTTTTCCCTCTGCAGCTTCTCAATTTTTTCTTCGAGTTCAGTCAAATCCGGCGGCGGCGTCATATTCTTCAATCGCACTCTTGCACCGGCCTCATCGACCACATCTATGGCCTTATCCGGCAGACACCGCCCGCTGATATATCTGCTCGACAGCTCCACCGCCTGATACAATGCCTCATCGCTGAATCGCACCCTATGGTGTGCTTCATACCTGTCCTGCAGTCCCCTGAGAATTTCGAGCGTTTCATCTTTTGACGGCGATTCAACGATTATGGTCTGGAAACGTCTTTCGAGAGCTCCGTCCTTTTCGATATGTTTTCTGTACTCATCGAGCGTAGTAGCCCCAATACACTGCACCTCTCCGCGAGCCAGAGCCGGCTTTAGGACATTGGAGGCGTCTATGGCGCCCTCTGCACCGCCAGCCCCGACGAGCGTATGAAGCTCATCGATAAACAATACTACATTTTTGGCTCTGACAACCTCGTTAATGACGGCCTTTATTCGTTCCTCGAATTGCCCACGGTACTTTGTTCCGGCGACCATCATAGCAAGGTCGAGTACCACTATACGCTTGTCTTTGAGAATTTCCGGCACTTGCTTATTAACAATCTGTTGTGACAGTCCCTCGACGATAGCAGTCTTTCCAACGCCAGCTTCACCGAGCAGGACAGGATTATTTTTCGTTCTTCTGCATAGAATCTGTATAAGCCGTTCGATTTCAGTTTTTCTGCCTATGACTGGGTCAAGCTCATCATTGGCGGCCAATTCAGTCAAGTCTCTGCCGAAAGAATCGAGCGCGGGGGTTTTGCTTTTTGGCTTACGGCCGATATGTGGCCCGAGCTTCATATCGAGGCCGGCCGGCGAGCCTTCTACGCCGGCCCCGAGTAAATTCAGGATTTCCTGCCGTACCTCTTCGAGTTTCAAACCAAGACTCAGCAGCACCTGAGCAGCAATACCTTCGCTTTCCCGCAGCAGCCCTAACAAGATATGTTCAGTGCCGACATAATTATGGTTAAGAGCTCTGGCCTCTTCAATGGCATACTCAATAACCTTTTTGGCCCTTGGACTCTGTGGAAGTTTGCCCATAGTAACCATATCCGGCCCGCTTTTGACATGTTTTTCGACCTCCAGGCGAAGCTTTTTTATATCGACATCAAAGTTCTTCAGGACGGTAGCGCCTACGCCGCTGCCTTCTTTAACCAGCCCCAGCAGAATATGTTCAGTGCCAATAACGTCGTGGTTAAAACGCTGAGCTTCCTGATTCGCCAGTGCCATAACCTTGCGTGCACGGTCTGTAAAACGCTCAAACATCTTCAGTTACCTCAAAAATATCGCAAAATATTAATTATAATGCATCTTAACCAGTTTGTCAAACCATCAGGATATACTAAATCCCTCTCAAAACCACTGGCTTCCATCCTTTTATATGCCCCAAACCAAATTGATGTTCATTTGTCGGACTAATACTATTTTCCTTCCAGAGCTACGGCAAGGTTCCCGCCTTGACGAGCATTGCCAGTTTTATCGACAAAAATGGCGGTGGACTTTCCTTTTGATTGCCCGAAAACCCTCTTTAGACACCAAAAAAGACCTTCCTAATTCACAAAACAGCCTTTTGGCAAAATAGAATTGATAACGGGCTTTACTAGGGATTTATTCAAACCCCTCGTACTTGGTGTGTATGTTTGATGCCTTTTGAATTCTATGTCGGCCCCTGGCCGTTATTTTCCCCAAGCATTTTTCTAAGGTACTCATTTTCCCGGCGGGTGGCTTCCAGGTCGAAAAGCTGATATTTAATACATACCCGCAAATAATCCAGCGACTCTTGCAGACTACTGACGCTTTTTTCAAGCTTCTTCTGGCTCTCGCTGGCTTGTTGGGCCAGCATAGCCAGCTTTCTATATTGTGAGTCGGCTGTCCCCCCGAATTCTTTGACCAGTTCTTTAAGCTTCTCTTGCAACTGTGCTTCGTCCATCACATCATTCTCCCCAGAAAAGCTTCTTCCATTCAATCACCCTCTTACAGAATCTCCGAAGCCGTTTGTTCATAAATAATGCAAAATTCATACCAGGACGCACCTAAATAAGCTGGCCGCAAAATTCCACCGCTCGACCCTATAAAAAGCATCTTAAAGCAGCTTGAAGTAACACCTTTAAGCATTATCCCGATGTATTGGGACATAACCCCTATACGGATTAAAGCCCTGTGTGGCGAAAAATCGACGTTGCAGCCCTACCCGCATTGACTCACGAGGCGTAACGATTTCAACAAAAGATAGTTACACCGGCGTTGATTATTATAAACATCGCTGTTGATTTGCAGCGACAATTATGCCTAATCAGCCACATAAACAGCCTTTTTTAGTTGTAGTTTCCCTGTTAAAATGACTATAATATCTGAAGACTTAACTCCCCCTTATCTTCTGTCGAAGACAGAAAAGAGGGGAGCGGTTGCATAAAATTCTTTTTGAAAAGGGCAGGTCTTATGAACCCGGGAAAAGATAAACCCTTAGCACAGCTTACATGGCTTATCCCTATCGCATTAATAGCCGTGGCCTTGCTCATAGTCCTTGTCGACATATTTCTTCCTGGAAGCAGGATATTATATTTCGCATGGCTCCTTATTGCTCTAGCGCTTTTGGCGGTAGTTTCTTTGATACTCTTAAAAACATTTAAAATTCTCAACTCACTTACGGAAAACGACACGAAGCTCGAAAAAATAGCCGAGACACTGGAAAAGAGCCGCTCTGTTTTGACACAAATCAACCAAAACACCCGCCTCAGCGAAGCAGCAAAAGCGGTTGCATTCCGCGATGCAGACATACAGTCCCTCAGGGAGGCCGTTTTTGATAAGCTCCAGCAGCAGGATTTCGATGCCGCCTACGAAGTGATTGATGAAATCGCCCTCCATATTGAGTATAAAAACCTGGCTGAGCAGCTACGGACTCAGGCAAACAATTACCGCGATGCAACCGACACCGAAAGGGTAAATCAGGTCATATCGCATATCGAAAAGCTCTTTGAAAGCTCTCAGTGGGCCAAAGCCAGCGCCCAGATTGAAAGGTTAATCAGAGACTTTCCCAAATCCGAAAATGCAAAAGCAATGCGGCAGAAACTGCTCGATAAAAAAGAAGAGCGGAAAAAAATATTGCTCAACGCCTGGGATGATGCCATAAAACGTCAGGCCACCGACCGAAGCCTGGAGATTCTAAGGGAGCTGGACCTCTACCTTACTCCAAATGAAGGGTTGGCTTTACAGGAAGCTGCAAAGGACGTTTTCAGAAACAAGCTGCACAACCTCGGCGTCCAATTCTCTCTGGCTGTATCCGGAAAACAATGGGCAAAAGCGATTGAGGCCGGCGAGCAGATTATTCACGACTTCCCAAACAGCAAAATGGCCGAGGAAATTCACGAAAAGTGGGACATCCTGAGGCAGAAAGCCGAGCAGAGAGACAATTAAAATTGGGTTCGTTTGGGTTCGTTTTTGAGCTTGGCCGTTTTAAGTTTTTGGTTATTAGTCATTGTAATTACTACATTTACAAGCATTTTTGGCATTTCGAAAATTGGGTTCGTTTTGCATTTTTTTGTTCATTTTGATTGATTTTTCCTTCCAGCGCAGAAAATCTCCGTATCAACCGCAGAGGGCGCAGAGAACGCAGAGGAACAAGTTATAAATGGTATTAGCTGTTTATCCGTAACCGCTCATTGGTAATTCCTTTAAAAAACTATCCCCCGCTACTTCGCTTCGGCGAAGTAAGACGACGGGGGCGACCCCCTTTAGAGTAAACGGCACTCTATACAAAGGGGCAGGCGAAGTGTCGTCTACAATTGGAGGGACTTGCGCGATTGATGCGAAAATTGTGGGGTTTTCAGAGGTGTGGTTTTGGCTAAGTCGTTATAGTTAAAGGGATAAAAAAATTTTGAAAAAATGGGTTTTAGGTATGGGGGTATCTGCGCTTTTGATTGAAGTTTAACCGCTGAGAACGCAAAGAGCGCAGTGATTTTTAGATCTAAGTTGCTGTTGTTTCCGTAAGCCGCAATGAGGAACATCAGTATTACGCAGTCCGCAGGACGAAGTAAATAGGAAAGATGGCCGAACTGGAGGACACAACAGCAAATTTTAAGGATTGGAGAGGGAAGATTTCAGTAGGTGGCAATGCCACATAGCGCGGACATTTGCGTAGGTTTTTAGACACAGATTAGTTTTTATAACTGGGCGTTCAATTCTTCTAACCAATCCTGCAGCGTTTCTGCAAATTCCTGCCAGGCCTGTTCGCCCTGTTCTTCAATCATCATTTCTTTAAGTTGCTCATCGGAGAGCAGCTCCTGGAGACACTCTATGTTATTGTTTATCTCTTCTTCATCAATCTCTTCTTCGATTTGTTCCGCCTGGGGTTGCGGTTGGGGTTCTGGTTGTAGCTCAGGTTCAGGTTGCGGCGGCTCAGGCGCAGATTGTTCAGGAGGTTGAGATTCAGGCTCGGGCTGTAGTTCGATTTGCGGTTGTTGAGGTGATGATGCGTAAAAGGCTCCGCCGAAGCCATCGCCCATTGACGTTTCTTCGCCTAACTGCAGGAGCCAATAATCACAGAAGCGAGCGAGGTCGTCCATATCGATTATATCATTGTGGGGGACTGAGATATCGCAGACGGGATTGTAGTCCGGCTGTTCTGAGCTTGTCAGCCAGGCCTGGGCGAAAACTGCAAAGTCATAAAAGTCAACGACGCAGTCCGGCTTAAAGTCGCCTACCGGATAGCATCCAGGAAAACACCTCATCCCTAAATACAGCCGAATATCCTCAAAGAACACGGTGCCATCGCTTTCAGCCGGCGTACCGTCGCCGAAACCGATAATAATTTTCTTAACATCGGCCAGATTTACGTCATTATCATCAACGAAATCCTGCAGGACAATATTCCACTGGTGCCATTCTTCCTCTGTTATGTCGCTCATATAGGGATATTCCACTTTCCCGGTAGCGTCTTCGCCATCGGTTAGTTTCACATACATCTGCTGGTTGGCGTCATTGGTTGCTATGCCATAGAACCACAGCGACAATACTTTAGCGCCCATATCAAGCCAATTCGGGTCTTTTCCAAGGTCGTCCAGCTGCGCGGTATTAACATCTGCTCTGGCCTCAGAATAGTATGGCCCATACGAATAATTCAAGAAATTATACCTCATCGAATATCCACTGCGGCTCGGCCCCGACACATTAGAAACTATCGCGCAGGTGTAGGGGAGGTCCTGGGTCCAATAATCCTTCCATGTATCCCTCAGCCTATCAGGGTAAAAGGCACCATACGTCTTATTAAAATTGTCTATGAGATAGCAATCCGTCGTAAAGCCCCATACACTACCTCTCCATACGTTAGAGTCGTTGACTTCGTCGATACGCCAATAGTAAGTTGTCCCTAATTCAATTTTATTGGCCTCGATTGGATAAGAGGGATTGGAAACCGGGCCTTTATAAACTTCGCCGAGCGGCCAGGAGTTATTGGCATCGTTGACATCGTTGAAATTGGTGCCGAAGTAGATTTCGTGGCCATTAAGAGCGGCAGCAAAATATCCCGAGCACCAGGTGAGGTTGAGGTTAGGTTCGCCAGTGCATAAAAAATCAGATAATTCCCCGCAGGTCGGGTTGGGGTTACTTGCGCAGAGGACAGGTGTATGTTCACGAGTCCAGCGGGAATAATTACCGCCACTGATTTTGCATAAATTTGTGATTGAACCATAAGACGGGATGCAATCATTTACTTTTGCCGTTAACGTAACAGAATTCGATTCATTCGGTTCCAATGTGCCGATGTTCCAGGTAACGGTGTGAGTGCTGGGGTGATAAACACTATTTGGGCCGGAGGCGGAGATAAAGGCGAGGTCATCAGGCAATAAATCAGTAATTACAACATCGTTGATGGTACCTATATAGTTAGGGTCGCCAACAGGCGGATTGAGGTAACTGATGGTATAATTTACATCATTGCCGGGGAGGACACCATTGGCGTCAGCGATATTATCAACCTTATTCAGAGATAGACCTAATGCGTTGGCAATGGCGAGAGCGTTGAAAAGATTTAGTCGGCCTCCTGTAACGCAAAGACCATTCAAAGCAGATTTTTGGTCAACAGAATTGAGAATAATATCTTTTACATTAAGATGAATCAGAGTTGGATTAATCGACCAGACAAGTGCAGCGGCCCCTGCAACAAACGGGGTAGACATTGATGTCCCGTCCTTATAATTGTATTGTCCGTATACCGCGCAGCTTAAGATATTCGACCCAGGCGCAGCCAAATCAACAGAAGTAAGACCCCAGTTTGAGCTTCCCGAGGCCCATATCGACCGCACATCATTAGAATCAGAAGCCATTACCGAGATGATGTTGCTGCAATCAAAACGGGCTGGATAAGATGGATATGAGTAACCATCGTTCCCTGCAGCCGCTATGAATAAGACACCCATCGCATTAGCGACATCAATGGCATCCTTCAACTCCTGGTCATATTCATAGCTACCCCACGAGTTGCTCAGGACCTTTGCTCCTTTATCAATAGCATATTCAATACAGGAGATGGCATTTGCTGTCGAACCCCCTTCACCCAAATCGTTTAGAAACTTCAAGGCCATTATCTTTACATTCCAGCAGACGCCCGTAACGCCCTGAGAATTGTTGCCCACAGCACCTATTATTCCTGCGCAATGAGTGCCGTGCCCATTGTCATCCATCGGGTCACTGTCATTGTTATAGAAATCATACCCGAAACTACCATTGGAGTCTGTCCACATATTGGCTGACAAGTCTGGATGGGTGTAATCAACGCCGGAGTCGATAACAGCCACGATAATGTTACTATCTCTTGTGATATACCAAGCCTCGGGCGCATCAATATCGGCATCCGGCGTTCCGCCGGTCTGGCCTGTGTTGTGCAGTCCCCATTGGTCGCCGCCGTTAGGAACAGGACCGCAGGGGTCGTTGGGGAAGGTCGAGAAAGCATGATAGATGTAATTCGGCTGAATATGGATAATATCTGATGAGGTACCGAAAGTTGCTAAGGCAGATTCTACAGATATTCCTTGAGGTAATTTAACCAAGCTTAATTCCGGAACGAGCTTGTAACTTCGAACTATGGAGCCGCCGCCCAAAGATGAAAGAATTTCTGCCTTCTCTCCTGCACTGCGTTGCTCCCCATTATCTTTTAACTTGAAGCGCACAAGTACCTCACTGGGAACATAGTTCGGCTCGATAGCTGAACCGGCAGATGATATGAATAAAAAAGAAGATGTAATTACCATGATGATTATATTTCTGGACATGGGGTGATTCTCCATAAAAGAATATTCCCTTATTCCAACGTGACCGGTCCCGAGTGCACGGGTTAACCTATGCGGCTATGACTTTTGCGCCGAATAATCTGCGTAAATCCAGAGACAAGTAATATAAAAGTAGCTGGCTCAGGGATGACCGTCCCTTCGACAATCAATGTCGCATCATTCAGCACAACAGAACCGTAATCAATATAGTGCCATCCACCTGTACCAACGAATGAGATATGGCTAATCCTAATATTGCCTTGGCCGTCAAGAAGGTCCGACCAACTGGATGTTGGTGAAAGCGAGAATTGTGAAATTCTGTCAAAAATCTCTGGTTCTGGATCAGTTTCGGCCCCGCCCCATATTTCTGTAAGTCGAGGCCATGGATTAGAACCCAAGGATGCACGGATTCCTACATCCAGAGGAAACGGGTTGCAGGGGTCGGTGTCATATACCGCCAGACCAGCGGTGATTCCACCCGACCAGTCGATATAAACGTGCGATATTTCACTAAAAGTAACTCCGAGGTTGAAATCTGCTTGCCAATATGAATTGAAACCATACGTTCCCGCACAGTTCAAGGGCAGTTCGACGGTATCGCCCAAAGCTACTCCCGCCATTGCAAGTATTATCGCAATAATCGCATATTTCATTTTTGCCTCCTCAACTTACGCTTTTAACCTTTACATTATTATACCACATTTTGACCTCCCAAAACAACTAAAAATCAAGATAAAGGCCTCATTTTCCACTATTAAGATGCAGAAAAGGGGGGAAGTGTTCCCTTAACTTTCTTGAATTATAAAAAGGTTGCCAGAAATGAGGGAGTTTTTGAGGCCTTTCATGTTATTATCTGGTGATTAGAGGCAGTACTTTCTTGACATTTTCATGTCAATCAAATAAAATATTTTGTGAGTAGTTTTTTGGTATGCCCCACTCGTTGAGGAAGCGGTTATTTCGTAGTATAAGGGAGGCAGGCATGAAACGATTATTGCCAATAGCTATTATTATGATAATAATATTTTGCCCTCTGAAAACAGCGAAGGGAATTCTGATAGAAGATGTACATACGGATCCGATCGAACCAAAAGATGTAGACATCATTACGATAGTTGTTTCCGGGATAGGTGGAACTCCAACTTGGATAGATGATTCTGATTTTCGAATAGAAGATACCTCTCTCGAACTCGATATCTTTTTAAGGTTTGGCCCTTACGGAGCGATATCACCATGGTCTCATTCAGAGATAATCGGGACGCTGCCTGCGAATTACTATGACCTTGCCGTAAGTGCATATGTTTATAATGATTTAACCGAGATATATGAGTTTAGAGAAACATATTCAACCGGATTCACCGTTGTTCCGGAACCGGCGACATTGCTGCTATTGACTATGGGAGCGGTTTGGATTCGAGCAGGAAAACGCAGAACGTAACATCAAAAAATGGCGGCTGTCCCCATAGAAGAAATTTAAAAATCAATCCGTCTTTGCTGTGCTACGCCGAGACGCTGCGCGAATGCAAAAATAAAAATTGCGGAGCCGCTTCGCGGGGATTTTTAGAAGTGATTAAACGATTCTTTTTCTTGTTAAATAAATTATGCCGCCAAGGAGTAAGGCCAATGAACTTGGTTCGGGAACAACAACTATTGGGACTGAAACCATACTATCATAATCAGGTTCTGGTGCACCGCCGTCCAATCCGCCAATTACATCGTATTCGCCAACATTTATTAGATTGTCTTCGCTGTCCCGCATATCCCATATATAAGGAGGGTCAAAATCAGGAAACTCTTTATATTCACCGGGGGCCAATGTAAACATAGTAGGCTTGGCATACCAACCCTCTACGGCTGACCAAATATTTTCCCCATCCTTTTCGACCCAGAAGTTCCATGCGGGACTACCGCCAAAATAAAATGTTACATCCTCACTTCTCAAATTGGTTACTCTATAAAGCATTTCTACATCTTCGCCTAAATCGTAAGTAGATTTATTCGTCTGGACGTAGTATTCGATGCCATCTTCAATTATGGAATTTGAATTAATTGTTGCCATTGCGATGGGGGTTACCCCAAATACCAGCACCATAAGGGAGATTGCAGAGATTACCTTTTTCATTTTTGCCTCCTCAACTTACGCTTTTAACCTTTACATTATTATACCACATTTCGACCTCCCAAAACAGCTAAAAATCAAGATAAAGGCCTCATTTTCCACTATTAAGATGCAGGAAAAGGGGAAACTGTTCCGTAAATTCAATCAAAATTCTTAAAAATTACGTTATCAGATAACCGTTGTTATCGTCGTCTATGCCGTTACCGGGAATTTCTCCCGGGTTAATCCACATATTTGCTTTCAGGTCAGGGTGAGTGTAGTCAACGCCAGTGTCAATTACAGCAACGATAATGTTACTGTCGGTGGCGATGTCCCAAGCCACCGGCGCATCAATGTCGGCATCGGATATTCCTCCGGTTTGGCCAGTGTTGTGTATTCCCCAGAGCTGACTAAAATATGGGTCGTTGGGAAGCGTTGAATAGCGTTTAATTTTATAGTTAGGTTCTACATACAAGATTTCGTCGGTATTTTTAAATAAGGAGAGAGCGTTTTCGACTGTCTGATTTTCAGGTAGCTTTACTAAGGTCAAGCCTGGAACAAATCTCATAGATTTTTTTATTGTGCCTGCACTAAAGGCAGCCAAAATCTGATTACATTCGTGGATAGTCCGCTGAACTCCTGTGGTTTTTGGGGCGAATCTTACGAGTAATTCACCTTCCTTGTAAGGCAAATCTGAGGCTCCGGCATAATTTGAGATGAATACAAAACAAATAACAGAGATATAAAGATATCCACATCCTTTTTTAGACATAAAATGACCCTCCTTGAGATAAGGTTAAATTTATTCTGGTTTTGCTTAACTATCGCAGCCCCTTGGTTTTCCTTCTGGGAAAGTTTCTGAAGAACGGCAAAGCGAGGACAAAAATAGTAAGCATACTTGGCTCCGGGACGACAGTGAAATCAACATTATAGATATCCTGGAGCGTGCTATCGTAATTATCGAATGCTCTGACTTCAAGACTGTAAACCTCCGCAGGCAAAGGTGAAATTTGCTTGGAATAGGTCCAGTTGCTTAACGAATACTGGGCACCCATCTCAATATACAAGTCTAACTGAAGTGACGTTCCATTCTGTGAAAACAGGTCGTGTTCTACCCAACTCGGTGAGGTAGCTGCCCAGCCAGATATATTGAAGGTTATTATGTCGGTTTCTAACGGCTGATTTGGGATTATATCAACGTTGTCTATCTGAATAGTGACCCCTATAGCTATTGGTTGGTATATAAATACTAACAAAACTATAAAAAGGGCTGTTGACCACGTTTTTGTTCTAATTTCGAATATTATCTTTCTCATACTCCATCTCCTTCAAACAGCAGCCCTATAGACTGGACTACTCATTCAATTAACCGCTTCCTCGTTATAGCGTGGTATATTTATACCCTATTTTACCACTGCCTGAGCCGTAAAGTCAAGAGAAAAAACGCAAGCATATCTTGTTATAAGATGCGCAAAAGCGGTTAAATGTTCCCATAATTTTCCTTAAATCTGTAAAGAATAACCGGACGAAAAATGGTGGCTGTTCCTAGTTTCCCTCCCTTGACATTTTCGTGTCAATCATACGGATTGGCCGGATCTGAAGCCACACAAAGATTTGCCCGCAATATATTATCTGAAATTACCAATACCCAATCAGGGTCGGTATAGGTTGTTTCCACAAATGTGTTTTCAGCCAACGATAAACTTGCCTGTCCTAACAGAATTAGAATTACCAGAATGGTATGTAATTTTACTTTTGACATGCCATCACTCCCTCGATAGTTAATTGATGTTCGAATTATGACCGCTGCTTAGTTTTCCTTACGAATAGTATTCCTAAGCCAAACAGAAATACTGTCCCGGGTTCCGGAATAACTGTTAACGTCAAACTTTCTGGCGTTATATACACTAAGTCGCCGGCCACATTGCAAAATACTTCATTGATGGCACCATCTGATGGGTCAGCAAAGATTGTGATTGTGTGGCCTATAGAGGCCATTGGAACTAAGTAATCGAAACTATAGAGAACCCCTGAGACACCAGACCACACCGGAAGTCCGATGCTCGCTTTAATCCCTTCAATTAACACGCCGTTGTTATTGACCACAACACCTTCATTGTAACCCGAACCAAGAGGGTAATCGGGATTCAGATACAAGTTACCGGCTGTTCCAAAATCAGAGTCGCTGATTCGATCCATCCTGATACTGTCGGTTTCCACGGTCGAAAAAATGCTTATCGAGATAGTCTCTCCCGGTTCTACCATAGGGTCGGCGGTATCAAAATATACCACCGTTGCCTGCGACGTTACAGCGAACAAGATTACCACTAAGATAATTAGAAATGATTGCGTTTTCATAACTTCTCTCCTTCAAATCCGTTTTTGCTGCGCTACACCAAGACATCCAGACTGGCCTACTTATTTCAATTGACCGCTTCCTCGTTATAGTGTGGTATATTTATAGCCTATTTTACCACTGTTTAAGCCGTAAATTCAAGAGAAAAAAACGCTATGTGACCCGCGCAATAAATTGCGGGGCTAAATAACTTTTCTTGCAGCGCTTAGCCGGCGGCAGTCGCCTACTGGAAGTCGAACAGCGATTGCGTCTTAATCATCGTTACCCGGTCCGGATAAGCAGCGAACGTGTGGATATGCAATTCGGTTTGTCTTGCCTCAAAGTCAACATAGCAGAACGGCTGCAAACCTCCGATTTCCAACCCCGGAAATTTGACAAACACGCCTCGATTTCGGGCAAACCCCTCAAGGTCAATATGACTCTGCCGATACAGATTGGGACTCATCTTCTCAATCTGAAAATCGGTCATATAGCTTACACCTCGGCTCAACGTGCACTTGTGAGAGCGCGGGCCGTGAAATTGAAAACGCTCAATCAACCCTCGACGTGGAAGCATCTGTCCCGGCGAGCTTACAACCTCGCTCAGACAAACATCCCCGGCATACACGCTAACAACGTGTGTGCATCCTGTAATCCAGATGTCCGCCTCGTATTTGCCGGTTCTTAGCTGCCGCTTGGCGTAAATCTGGAAAAGCTCCGGATGTAACGGCCTTTGAAAAAGACTGAATGTCAATTCTTCAATTGCTATATTAATTTGCGGCAATTCCATAGTAAAATTCCGCTAACTACACTAAATGTATTCTGCCAAGTCTGACGCTATTATACAAAAAATAGCACATTTATTCAAGCGTAATATCAGTATTGATACTGCCTGTTCTGCCGCTTATAGGACTATGATTCTGCAAGTTCCGCAAACCAAAAGAGTAACAACGGCAATGTTTTTTGAAAAAAATTAAGAAACGACCCCCTTTCCGTCTTCGACAAAAGACAAGGGAGCTGATTTCTCAAGGCTGAGGGAAAAAAGCATTCATAAAAACTGCAATAATATCATAAAAGGTATGAGCGCCTGCCGTAATTCCGAAACCGCGAATTGCAAAAAGAACGGCAAAATAAATACCGGCGATTGTCCGAAAACTAAACTCCGCCCAGTTAAAGGGACTACTTTGGATAAACTGACCTCCCAGATATACTATATGATGGTATGCGCCGAACAAAGCTGCTGAAATAAAAACGGAAAGTATAATTGAAATCTTATGACCTAACTGAAAAACATCCTGAAGCAGCACCATTAATACAACAATCAAAATCAATCGAAAAACAAGCTCTTCATAAATCCCCGCTCCTATACCGGTAACAACATTGGCTAAAAGTCCCAGCCATTTCCCATTGTCACCGCTGTCTGTCCCGTGGTGAGCTTCGTCGAGCCAAGTCGAGGCGTCCTCTGCCGTCGCAGGCAAATCCCCGTTTCTGCCCTCAACAGAAGACACGGGGACAGCCGAAGAGCACTTTAAAACCACATCAGTTTGTATTCTTGCCTCGTTGCTTGCGAACTGGTCGATATCGCTCTGTCGCTGGCCCGAACCGCTCAAAAACATACTCAAAACAATCAACGGAACCGCAAGCAGAATACACTCAACCGCCATTGGCAAAATATCACCGAGCCCAAAACGCCACCCTCTGCGAGACGCCAACTGCAGTGCCAACAAAATCACCACAACAGCCAGAGGGGTTGCCGCCCAGCCGAACTTGCTGCCCAGCCCTAAGTATGCGAGAAAGTCCTGCAGCCACGAGAATGCCACCACTCTGCCCTGCCAGTAGCGCCCCAGCAAATCGGTACTGATAAAAAGAGTCCCAATCTCATAGAAAACAATAAACGGCAGCAAAAAAACTACAGCGTAAATCGGTCGGCTTGTCCGCTCAAAATAGGAACCTTGCACAAAGTTAAACAACTGGCTGACGCTGTATATCTTCTCTTTCACTTGGTTGCCGTTTTTTCCCATAACTTTTCCTGCCAGCCTTCGACGGAGCAGAATATCAAAAATTATTTGACTCCACAGCTCAAATTTTGCAAATTCTACTTTAAGTAAATCAAAATTACAATAATCGAGTCGCAATGCTCAGTGAACAATTAACTGAAATTTATCAACTTCTCCTCAACCGCTTCGGCCCTCAGCACTGGTGGCCTGGTGAAACACAGTTTGAGATAATCACCGGCGCCATACTAACCCAAAACACAAGCTGGGCCAATGTCGAAAAAGCAATCGCGAACCTGAAATCCGCCAACCTGCTGACCCCGGAAAAACTCTACCATCTCGATACCTCACAGTTAGCTAAGCTTATCCGGCCGGCCGGTTATTACAATATAAAAGCAAAGCGGCTCAAAAATTTCCTGACCTGGCTCTTTCAGAATCACGATGGTCAACTGGCAAATCTCGAAACACTCGAAACCGACCGTTTAAGGACCGAACTTTTAGCCGTCCGAGGCATCGGCCCCGAAACCGCTGATTCGATTCTGCTTTATGCCTTCGATAGGCCCATCTTCGTCGTGGACGCCTACACCGCACGGGCTGCCGTCCGCCACGGATTAATCTCTGCCGAAGTCGACTATGAACAATTGCGGGATTTATTCCAGTCGAATCTGCCGCAAGAACCTCAGCTTTTCAATGAGTTTCACGCCCTGCTCGTCCGGCTGGGCAAAGAATTCTGCAGACCCACCGCAAGATGCCCCGGCTGCCCGCTCGAAAAACTCCAGCACTGCCTTGACATACAATGCTTCTAAATACCATAATCTTTGTCTCCGAACAGTCCTAAAAGCCCCATATTCCCCTTGCAAACAAACGGCTGCTCGCTATACTGCGCTTTCAGCATCAAACGCTCCATAATTGAATCTTAACCGAAAGGAGAATATATGAACGCTTGTATTTCAGCTCAGCAGTATCCGCAAGTGGAACCCGTTTTTGTAATCCTCCTCGCCCTTCTTATAGCATTTATTACCCTGGTTATTCTCGCGGTGAAGCTGCTGATTTGCTGCAAGATTTTCTCGAACGCTGGCTATAGCTGGGCGCTGGGCCTGTTAATGCTCATACCAATCGTGAACATAATTATGATATTTTATCTTGCTTTTGCCGACTGGCCGGTCAACAAAGAGTTGCGCTCACTGAAAAAAAGACAGGAAAATATCAGCGACTGACCCATCTATCGGAAGGCCTTTTCAGAATAACGTCAGGAAAATATCAAAAAGTGTGAGTAATTCGCTTCTCGTACGCATAATACTTAATAGAAATCAGCGCCGGAAAGGTATTTTCTGAAAAAGTGACTGATGAGCCGGAACAACAAAGCCAAGCGGGGTTCGCCGAGGGCGATACTGATATATGGCGAGAGTTCCTCGACAGGGAGATTCCCCTGCTTTATGGAATGTTTATGAAGCGCTGGCCGAATCCTTCGCTGGCTGAAGAGTTGGTGCAAAAAACGGTTTTTGATGCTGTGCGCGGATGCGGCGGTTATGACCCATCGAAGGGTAGCCCTGAGGAATGGATTTTCGGCATTGCACGGAACAACATTCGCCTTGAGACGAGAAAGCGGGCGAGCAGGCCGACTGTCAACGGCGAAATCAGCAGCTACCTTGAAGCGATTGACACCAGGCCGCTGCCTGACGAAGTTCTCGAACGAAAGGAAACATCTGTGATTGTCCGTTCAACATTGAGCAAATTGGAAAATAAAGAACAAACCGTTCTAAGGGCCAAGTATATCGAAGGTCTGCCAGCATACGAAATCGCTCAGCAGATGGGTATTACCGAAAAGGCCGTGCACAATCTATTATATCGGGCGAAAATTTCTCTTCGTCAGGAGCTTAAAAGGATAATTCTTTCAAACAACGAAAGACAAAAACTATGAATAAAGAAGATGAAAACATCTCGCGATTAGTGAAACTCGCTGACGATTCAAACAGACCCGGCAGAGCATTCACCCGGTCTCTGATTACTAATGCTCTCGGCGAACTCAACCGCCTGAAGACGGCAAAGCAACAAGAAATTACGAACGTAAGCTGGTGGGAGAAAGCCGCGGGCTGGGCCGCTATGTTCGCAGCCGCCTGCAGCGCAGGGTTCGCTATTATAGTGTCCGCTTTACTGAAAATAAATTTCTTCTTGGAAGTGGTAGTTATCTTAACTATGTTATTTAACTGGCTGACTTATCTTGGAGGATATATATTATGACTCCTGAACAACCGAACAGAGTAAGTGTAATTGACCCCATCGGTCCCGCTATCGAAAGAGTGAAGGTAATGCTCTTCAAGCCATTCAACCTGGGCAAATGGTTTACCGTCGGCTTCTGCGCCTGGCTGGCATATCTTGGAACCGGCGGTGGAGGAGGCGGGGGCGGGGGCAATTGGAACGCACCCCACGGACCACACGAACAACAGGCCCGGATAGCAGAAGGAATCAACTCGGCCAAAGACTTCTTTTTGAATAACCTTTACTGGATTATACCCCTGTCCGCAATTGTGCTGGTCTTAATCATCGGAATTGCTCTCCTTGTCACCTGGCTTAACAGCAGGGGCCAATTTATGTTCCTTCACTGTGTCGCCGGAAATAAATCGGAGGTCAAAGTCCCCTGGCGCAAATTTAGAAAGCACGGCAACAGTTTCTTTCTGTTCCGAATTGTGCTGGGCGTAATCGGCCTTGCCATAGTAGGCGTACCTGCTCTTGGTATTGTCCTATTTATTATTATGATGGTCACCAAAGTTGCCACTGTTGTAGTTTTTGTCCCGATAACTATAATTTTAGGCCTGATTGTACTTGTACTCGCAATAGCACTGTCTTTGGTAAGGAAATTCACATTTGATTTTGTCGCCCCGATTATGTTTCTGCAAACGGCAAGCTGCGTAGCCGGCTGGCGGGAATTCCTGACAATCCTTTCCGTCAATAAAGCACGCCTAGCATTATATATCCTCTTCCAAATCGTCATAGCAATAGCGATAGGGACGATTATTTTCATCGGCTTTTGTATAGGATGCTGCTTATGTTGCGCGAGCTTATTGCTGTTTATACCATACATTGGCACTGTCATACTGCTGCCTCTGCTGATTTTCAAGCGGGCTTATTCCCTTTACTATCTGCGGCAGTTCGGCCCACGCTTTGACGTATTCAGCATTTAGAATGCGCATCTTGACAAACTGCTCCTTTTTGCAGATAATTAGGGTTTTCGCATTTTTGAGCTGAAAGAACCTAAAAGTGCCACATAAAATTGTCTCTAAAGAACAGCTTAGCGATGATGTCTTCACTGCCGATGTCGAAGCGCCTCTTATTGCCCGCGCTGCAAAGCCGGGCCAGTTCATTATTATCGCCATAAACACCGAATACAGCGAGCGAATCCCCCTGACAATCGCCGATGCTGACCCTGCCAGGGGCACTATCAATCTGATTTGGCAGCGGGTCGGTAAAACCACTGCGGAACTAGCCGATATGAAAACAGGCGACCAAATAGCCAACGTCGTCGGACCGCTGGGCAGGCCAACCCATATTAAAAACTTCGGCATCGTCGTCTGCGGCGGCGGCGGAATCGGCAATGCGCCGCTGCTACCCATCGCAAAAGCCCTCAAAAAAGCCGGCAATAAACTCATCACCATTCTCGGCGCAAGAACAAAAACTCTGCTCATCCTCGAAGACAAGTTTGCTGCCTTAAGTGATGAGCTTATAATCACAACCGACGACGGCTCTTATGGCCGAAAAGCTTTGGTAACCGAGCCGTTAAAAGAAATCTGCCAACGTCAGCCGAAACCAAATCAGGTCTTTGCAATCGGACCGGCCATAATGATGAAGTTCTGCTGCGAGGTCACAAAGCAGTTCAACATTCCCACACAAGTCTCCCTCAACACCATTATGGTTGACGGAACAGGTATGTGCGGCGGCTGCAGAATCGAATTCGACGGCCAGCCAAAATTCGTATGCGTTGACGGCCCGGAGTTTGACGGCCACAAGGTCAATTTCGACCTGATGATAAAAAGATTAAATGCCTATAAAAACGCCGAACAAAAAGCTCGCGAAATATATAAAGAACACAAATGTAAAATCGGCCTCGATAAGACGAGCAATAAATAATGATGAGCGATAAAGAAAGACAAGAACTTCTTCAGCAGCTTCAGGAAAAGCAAAAAACAGGCAAACTCACTCCTGCCGACAGATACAAAATCCCTCCGCAGGATATGCCCGCCCAGGACGCCGTCAAAAGAAGGACCAACGTCAGCGAAGTCGCGACCGGCTATACTGAAACACACGCCCGGCTTGAAGCAATGCGATGCCTCCAGTGCAAAAACGCACCCTGCGTTAAGGGCTGTCCCGTCCGCATAAGGATAAAGGATTTTATAGCTACCATTGCCGACGGCGATTACAAAAAAGCTCTCGCCATCATCAAAGAGAACTCACTTTTGCCCGCCGTCTGCGGCAGGGTATGTCCCCAGGAAGTCCAGTGCCAGCAAACCTGCACCGTCGGCCTAAAATTCAAAGACCCAACCAAAGCCGTCTCAATCGGCCGACTGGAAAGATTTGTCGCCGACCTTGACCAAAACCAGGACGCCATCCCCCCCGTTGCACCTGACACGGGAATGAAGGTCGCCATAATCGGCTCAGGGCCCGGCGGCATCGTCGCCGCTACCGATACCAGAAGATCCGGTCACGATGTTACTATTTTCGAGGCCTTCCACAAACCAGGCGGCGTTATGGTTTATGGAATCCCAGAATTCAGACTGCCAAAAGCAATTGTCCAGAAGGAAATCGACATCCTTACCAAAATGGGAGTCAAAATCGTCTGCAACTTCATCGTTGGCAGAACAAGGACTGTCGAAGAGCTTATGAAAGAGGACGGCTTTGATGCGGTTTATATCGGCGTCGGGGCTGGCCTGCCGCAATTTATGAGTATTGAAGGCGAATCCCTCATCGGCGTTTACAGTGCCAACGAATACCTCACTCGCGCAAATCTTATGAAGGCCTACAAATTCGGCAAAGGTGCAGACACACCGATAGCGCTGGCAAAGAAGGTCGCCGTCATCGGCGGCGGCAACGTCGCTATGGATTCGGCCCGAACAGCCGTTCGGCTCGGCGCAGAAAAGGTCTATCTGGTATATCGAAGAAGCGAAAAGGAAATGCCTGCACGAATTGAGGAAGTCCATCACGCAAAAGAAGAGGGCGTCGAGTTCCATATACTGCAAAGTCCGAAACGGATAATCGGCGACAAAAACAGCCTCGTAACCGCTATCGAATGTCTCAAATACCGGCTTGGTGAACCCGATGAATCAGGCCGACGAAGACCTATCCCTATAGAAGGCTCGGAATTTCAAATCGAGGTCGATGCTGTAATAATCGCTATTGGTAACATCGCAAATCCGCTGATTCGCCAGACTACGCCAGGCCTAGAGTTTAATAAATGGGGCAATATCATCGTTGACGAAAACTGTAAAACTTCAATGGAGGGCGTTTACGCCGGCGGAGACATTGTCCTCGGCGCCGCAACCGTCATCCTCGCAATGGGCCAGGGCCGAATCGCCGCCGCTGCTATAAATCAATACCTGGCGCAGAAAAATAAATCTAAACGCCAACTTTAACAAGCAGAGTCCGCAGCTTACTTTTTATCATCTTAGAATAGTTTCGTTCGGGGTATTGCCATCTTTGAAGTGTTTATCCAGCCAACCAGACTTGACATTGTCCCGGCTGTCAAAATATTTGACATAAGGCTTTATATCAAGAACAGGTGTGCCGTCCAGAACATCTACTTCCGTGAAATATATCTTATTTGCCTCTATCTTTTTGATTTTCACAATGGAAAGGCCTATGTGATTGGGCCGGTGCGGACTTCTTATCGCAAATATCCCATGTTTGTCTTGCTCTAAGAAAGGTCTGCCCTCGATTTCCTCCCTCTGTGATTTGTGAAAATAGTATAGGATTAATGCATGGCTAAATCCGTCCAGGTCCCTTAAGCCACTGGCGTACTTATCTTCTAATTCGATACATGCTTCGACATCCGGCTTAAAAACTCCTTGAATGGGAATGTCTTTGTTCTGTTTATATGGCGAATGGATTATCCCAATGGGATGCATTATTATCTGCTCCATATTCTCACCTCATTTTTAAGATACCCTGAGTATATTTGACAATTTGCTAAACTTTTAGTATTATTTTTACTTTTGTAATTTTTGGCAATCTTAAAGTCGAGTAGAATCCTCGATTGTCAGAGCAAAATAGGCAAGAAATAATGGAAATCAAACCGTTCAAGGCATTTAGGTTTAATTCAGAGGCGGTCAGTGATGTGGGCAAATGTATTGCGCCGCCTTATGACGTCATAAGTCCCGTCCAGCAACAAGTGCTCTATGAGAGGAGCGAATATAACATCGTGCACATAATCAAAGGCAAAACTACACCGTCCGACACCGCCGATAATAATCAATACACAAGAGCTGCCGAATATTTTAATAGCTGGATAGAAAAAGGCGTTCTTAAACAGGACACCGAGGAGGCCATCTATGCTTACATCCAAGACTTCGATTTAGCCGGCACTGCCTTTCAGCGTCTCAGCTTCATCGCTTTAGCAAAACTTGAAGAACTCGGCAAAACCGTCAGAGACCACGAGCAAACCTTCGATGAGCCTAAAATCGACCGGCTCAATCTTAAAATAGCGACCGCTGCCGACTTCGGCTCGGTCTTCATGCTCTACGAAGATGAGCAAAATATCGCAGACAACATTATTGAAAGTGCCGCCAACCAAAAGCCGCTTATAGATTTCCTCGATGAACAGGATGTCCGACACCGTCTATTGGCAATAACCGCCAAAGACAATATCGACACAATCGTCAAAATGATGCTCGATAAAAGCTGCATTATAGCCGACGGTCACCATCGCTATGGAACAGGTCTGATTTACTCCAGGCAATCCCCAAACCCTGCAGCCGGATACCAAATGATTGCTTTCACCAATACCCGCCATAAGGGGTTGGTCATTCTGGCCACCCACCGCCTCGTCGGAAACCTCAGGGATTTCGATGCTGCAAAGTTAATCACTGCTCTCAAAGGAAACTTCGAAATCGTCGAGTATAAATTCGGCCCCAAAAACGGTGATAAAACAGCAGCAAAACAAAAAATGCTTTCGCAAATGAAAGTCGAATACAGCAACGGCAAAATCGCATTCGGAATTTATAGCAATAAAGTCTTTTATACTGCCATCTTAAAAAACAAACAGGCAATGCATTCCGCTTCTTCCAGTTTGAGCAACTCCTGGAAATCACTCGATGTCTCCGTGCTGCACAAACTCATCCTCGAAGAATTATTAGGCCTTAACGACGAACAACTCGCAAGCGGCGGTAACGTTGAATATATAAAAGACACAAACAATGCGATTGATGAATCAGTCGCCGAGATTGACAAGGGGCGAAAGCAGGCGGCCTTCTTTATGAACCCAATAAAAATGGAGCAATTAAAAGCGGTCACCGATGCCGGCGAAAAAATGCCCCAGAAATCGACTTACTTTTTTCCGAAAATTTATTCAGGTTTGACTATTAACAAATTGTAACTTTTTTCTTAGGAGTCATTTGTATGGTAGATTGGAAAAACCCGCCAAGATTATTTATCCCAGGTCCGGTAAAAGTCAATGAAGATGTTTTGCAACAGCTCGCACGCCCGACATTGGGACATCGTGGCAAAGAGTATGCTCAATTGCATTCTCACACTGTAGAGATGCTCAAAAAGATCCTCTTCACCAGCCAGAATGTCTTTCTGTCCACTTCCTCCGCCTCCGGAATTTGGGAGGCATCCATTCGCAACTGCGTCGATTTCAACGAGACGGTCCTGTGCACCTGCTGCGGCGCCTTCAGTGATAAATGGGCTGGTGTAGCCAGAAGCTGCGGCAGGAACGTAGATGAACTGAAAGTCGATTGGGGCAAACCAATACTACCGGAAATGATTGACAAGAAACTGTCAAGCGGCAAATACGCTGCTGTTACCCTTATGTACAACGAGACAAGCACAGGCCTGACGAACCCCCTTTATGAAACAAGCGAAATGATGAAGGAAAAATATCCCGATGTTCTTGTCTTTGTCGATGCCGTCAGCGCGATGGTGGCTCTTCCTTTGCATTTTGATAAGCTTGGCTGGGATGTGGCCTTCGCCTCGGTCCAGAAGGCCTTCGCCATCCCGCCGGGACTGGCAGTAGCAGCCGTCAGCAATCGGGCTCTGGAAAAAAGTAAAAAAGTTCCCCAGCGAGGGTATTACTTCGACTTTCAGGCCTTTGCTAAATCAGCTGAAAAAAATCAGACCCTCACCACGCCGGCTATCCCCCATATTATGGCCTTGAATTACCAGTGTGAAAAAATTCTCGCCGAAGGTATAGAAAACGTATGGAAAAGGCACAAAAAAATGGGCGATTTCGTCAGAAGCTGGGCGAAGAAAAATTTCGCCCTTTTCTGTGAAGAAAAATATGCCTCCGACACCCTCACAACAGTCAAAAATACGCGAGGCATCACCGTGGCCGATGTGATTAACGCCATCCAGAAAAAACATAACACCGTTTTCGGAAACGGCTACGGCGACCTCAAGGAAAAAACCTTCCGAATCGCCCATATGGGTGATATTACGCTCGACGAGCTTAAAGAACTGCTCGGCTGGATTGACGAGGAAATCGGCTGATATCATAATTACAGCCTATTAATATCAGCCGTCTTTAGACGAAAAAAATGGCGTGAAACGTGAACTTATCAGCAATAGAACCGTATAAATAACATTCGTTTAAATTGCTACTTGTCGTCGTCCAATTATTGGCTTTGGCGAAAATATTAAAACTATTAAAATTGGGAGGTCAAAATGCAGACCATTAATCTCAAACAAAAAAAATCCTTATCACGCTATTATGTAATTTCAGCCTCTTTAATACTTTTACTCTTCGCTATACCGCTCTCGGCTTCTGCTCAGGACACAAACAGTATTGACACTCTGCGCCAGATGGGTAAGGCCTTTGCAAAAATCTCCGAAAAGGCCTCGCCGGCCGTCGTGGGAATCAAGGCCAACAAAACCGTCACTCAGCAATACTCAACAATACCCGACTGGCCGTTCAATGACCCCTTTGATGACGACTTTTTTGAACGTTTCTTCGGCCGGCCATCCCCTCGCCAACGCCAACGCTCACCTCGAACGCGAAAATTCCAGCAATTGGCACAGGGCACCGGCTTTATTGTCTCTGCTGATGGTTATATCCTAACCGCCAACCATCTTGTCGGCGATGCCGAAAAAGTTCTGGTCAAGCAGGGAAATAATCAGGAGGTTGAGGCGAAAGTCATCGGCACAGACCCGGCTTCTGATGTTGCTGTCATAAAAATCGATGGTAAGGACTTGCCCTTCCTCGAACTGGCCGACTCCGATAAGCTCGAAGTCGGTGAATGGGTTCTCGCTATCGGAAATCCTTTCGGATTAACCCACACCGTTACCGCAGGCATCGTCAGTGCAAAAGGTCGAAGCGGCTTCCAGCTCGCTGAATATGAAGATTACATCCAGACCGATGCCGCCATAAACCCGGGAAATTCCGGCGGACCTCTGCTTAATCTTGATGGAAAGGTAGTTGGAATTAATACCGCCATTGTTACAGGCCACCTCGCTTATCGCGGAAACATAGGTATCGGCTTTGCAATCCCTATCAATATGGCTAAATCTATTTATAAACAGCTCATTGAAACCGGCAAAGTCGTCCGCGGATTTCTCGGCGTCAGTATCCAGGACCTCACTGCCGATAATGCTCCTTTTTTCGGCTTGAAACAGGACACCAAAGGTGTGCTCGTCCCGGAGGTTACCAAGGATTCCGCTGCCGAAAAAGCCGGCCTGAAACCCGGCGATATCATTATCGAGTTTAACGGCAAGCCCGTCGAGACAGCCAAAGAATTGCAGGGCCGCGTCTCATCGCTAAAACCCGACACTGATGTAGAATTAGTCATAATGCGGGACGGAAAGCAAAAAACTTTAACCGCTAAACTCAGCGAACGCCCGGCAAAGGGACAGGTTGCCAAAGGCGGCTCGGAAACTCTGGAAAAATTAGGACTTGTCGTCCAGAATCTTACCGATGATTTGGCTGAGCGATACGGCTACGAGGGCCTCTCCGGAGTCATTGTCACACAGGTCGAATCTGGGTCAATCGCTGATCTTGCCGGTATCTCGACGGGAGCACTGATTATGGAAGTTAACCGAAAGCCCGTCGAAAACACAAAAGCCTTTAAACAAGCCATAGAAGATGCCGCCAAAGAAGACTCCGTCCTGCTTAGAGTAAGACAGGGACAAGCCACTATCTTCCTTGTGCTTAAACTGCCCAAAGAAAACGATTAAATTACGACTGTGAACCTTTATTTAAACGCCTTCGCCCCGCCCAAAAGCGGGGCTTTTGTTTTAAGGGATATAAATATATTGTCACGCCCACGGTGCGACGTTAAACTCAATAGTTATGTTCGCCAGGATTTTGTCTTTTTACACAAAGTATTTTGCCGTTTGGGTCATTTTATTCGCGGTGGTGGCTTATTTTTTCCCGGCACCTTTTGTCGCTCTGAAAGGTTACAATAAGCACTTCTTTGCCTTGACAATGTTCGGAATCGGCGCCGTTCTGCAGCTCGAGGACTTTAAACGGATCGCCCGAAGACCTATTATCGTCCTTATTGGCTCCTGCGCACAATTTACTATTATGCCTCTGGGTGCTTTCGTCCTCGCCAAAGTTTTTGACTTCCCGCCGGAAATCGCCGTTGGCTTAATACTAACAGGAGCAGCTCCCGGAGCGATGTCAAGTAACGTTATGAGTTACATCGCTAAAGCCGATACCGCCTATTCTGTTTCACTAACAACCGTATCTACTTTACTTTGTCCCTTATTAACGCCAGGCCTAACTTTTCTTTTGGCTAACTCTCAAGTACCAGTGCCTTTCCTGGCTATGGTTCTCGACGTGATTTATATGGTCATTGTTCCCTTATTTGTCGGCTTTGGCATCCGGCATTTTTTCAAAGAAAAGCTGGCTAAAATCCTGCCGGTTTTCCCCGCCATATCAGTAACCTTTATAATATTTATCTGCTCGCTGGTTATAGCCCTCAATAGAGATTACCTGCCGAAGATAACCGGCCTAATTCTCACAGCAGTTATAATACTGAATGTCTATGGAATGCTGGCCGGTTTCGGCGTAGGTGTTATCTTTCGAATGGCAAAGAACAGAAAACGAACCCTCGCTATCGAAATTGGTATGCAAAACGCCGGTTTAGGCACAGCTCTGGCTCTTGAGCATTTCGGCGAAAAAGCCGCGATGCCCGCCGCTATCTTCGTCTTTATCTGTATTATCACCGCATCCGTAATGGCCGAAATCTGGCAAAAAACCGCCGCCGAACCGGTAGCAGAATAAATAGTATATATTATCTGGTGCTATTGCCTTATAAGAACAAAAGTGCTATAATTTTATTTCCACAAATTTTATAGCTTTAATGGGCAGTCTCTTATCTTGACTGCCCCTTATCATGATTACGAAATCCTTATAGGAGTCGAAAATATGGGTTGTAATGTGGCTATCGCAGGAGTAACCGGCGCTGTCGGACAGGAATTCCTGAAAATCCTCGAACAGCGGAATTTCCCCTTTACTTCCCTGAAAGTCCTTGCAAGCAACCGCTCCGCTGGTAAAAAAATCGAGTTCAAAGGCAAAGAATACATCGTCGAGGAGCTGACCAAAAACAGCTTCAAGCGAATCAACATTGCATTGTTTAGTGCCGGCGGAGACAGAAGCAAGGAATTTGCCCCCGTTGCGGCAAAAGCCGGTGCGGTTGTGGTGGATAATTCTTCTGCCTTCAGAATGGACCCGGAAGTGCCCTTGGTAATCCCCGAGATAAATCCTGAAAAAATAAAAGAGCATAAAGGCATTATTGCCAATCCGAACTGCTCGACCATCATCGGCATAGTCCCTGTCTGGCCGCTGCACAAGGCAAATCCCGTCAAACGGATGGTCGTCAGCACTTATCAGGCCGCCAGCGGAGCAGGTATGTCGGCTATGCTCGAACTGGAAAACCAGACTCGCGAAATTCTTAACGGTAAAAAGCCGACCTGCAAGGCCTTCCCGTATCAGATAGCATTTAACTGCTTCAGCCATAATTCCGCTCTCGGCCCTAACGGATATAACCTCGAAGAGACGAAAATGGTCAAGGAGACCCGTAAGATTTTCAACTGTCCTGATATTGCAATTACCTGCACCTGTATTCGCATACCGGTCTTCCGGGCGCACTGCGAAAGTATCAACCTTGAGTTCACCGACCCGATCACCCCAGACCAAGTCAGAGACCTTTTGAGTACAGCGCCGGGCGTTGAGGTATTGGATGACCGCAAAAATAATCGCTTCCCGATGCCCATCGACGCCACCGACAAGGACAATATCTTCGTCGGGCGAATCCGTCAGGATGAATCAATTCCTGAAAACCGCGGCATCAACATCTGGGTCGCCGGAGACCAGCTGCGAAAAGGGGCGGCCCTGAACGCTGTCCAAATCGCAGAAAAGCTGCTATAATCGCCTGCGATGGCGACCCGTAACATAAAGTTAACCATCAGCTACGATGGTCTCAATTACAGCGGCTGGCAGAACCAGCCGGGAAAACATACTATCCAGGGCCTGCTCCAGCAGGCCCTCGGTGATTTGACTGGTACCTTCATCAAAATAAACGGCGCCAGCCGAACAGATGCCGGCGTCAGCGCGCTCGGACAGGTCGCAAACTTCTCTCTCGATTCTCCGATACCGACTGAAAATTTCGCCAAGGCGCTCAATCACCGCCTGCCGCGGGACATAGTCATTACCGAAGCCGTGGAAGTCGACCAGGACTTTGACGCATCCGGCTCAGCTAAGAGCAAATTATACCGCTACACAATCTTCACCGGCAGAAAGCGGAACGTCTTGAAGACCCGTAATTGCTGGCACCGGCCCGCCGCTCTTGATGTTGCTGTGATGGACGCCGCTGCAAAAATGCTGCTCGGCCAAAAAGACTTCAAATCCTTCGCCTCCGCCGCTGACAAACGCGAAAATTCAGTTCGTACCGTAATGCGATGCGATGTTAAACAGGAAGACGATTGGATTTATATAGATATCGAAGCCGACAGATTTCTGTATAATATGGTCAGAAATATCGTCGGAACCCTCGTCGAAGTCGGCAGAGGCAAATGGAATCCAGAAAAGATAAACGATATTCTCGATGCAAAAGACCGTAAGGCCGCAGGCCCCATCGCCCCGGCAAGCGGCTTATGCCTGATGTGGATTAAATATTGAAGATAGTTCATATTATAACTCGTTTAATTCTCGGCGGGGCACAGGAAAATACGCTGATTACCTGTAAGCTGCTCGCCCAGCGAGGTCACGATGTCACCCTCATCACAGGCCCTGCTTTAGGCCCCGAAGGCCAACTCTTTGAACAAACCAGAAGCCAAAAATATAAAACAATCGTGATTAATCCTCTGCGCCGGCAAATCAACCCCTTTCACGATATACCGGCATATCGAGCTATAAAAAAATATCTCAAAGAAATTCAGCCCGACATCGTCCATACTCACTCCGCCAAAGCAGGAATCCTCGGTCGCTTCGCCGCGCATAGCTTGCGCAATACGAAAATTGTCCACACAATCCACGGCCTGGCATTTCATCCTTACCAGAACGAGTTAATAAATAAATTCTACATCGCCGTCGAAAAATCCGCTGCAAAGCGGACTGATTTCTTTATCAGCGTCGCCAATGCAATGACCGCTCAGGCTTTCGCCGCCGGTATCGGCCGTCCCGAACAGTTCACAACCGCCTATTCGGCCATCGAAGAAGATGATTTCCTCCAGCCAATCTCCGAACGGCTCAGAAGAACCTTCCGTTTGAAATACGGAATCGCAGAAGATGCTGTCGTGCTTGTCACTATCGCACGCCTGTTTATGCTCAAAGGTCACGACTACATTATCGAATCAGCTAAAAAGCTGTCGAAGCAATATAAAAACGCCGTCTGGCTTTTTGTCGGCGACGGCAATCTCTCGGAGCATTATAAAAATCAGGTTCGCAATTTGAATCTATCCGACAGAATCAAATTCACCGGCCTTCTTCCCCCGCATCAAATCCCGCTCGCCATCGCCTCCTCGGATATACTCATCCACTGTTCGCTGCGGGAAGGCCTCGCTCGCACACTGCCTCAGGCAATGCTCTGCGGCAGACCCGCCGTCTCTTTCGACATCGATGGCGCAAGAGAAGTTGTAAAGGAAAACACCGGCCGGCTTATCGAGCCGAAAAATGTCGAGCAACTAACAAACGCCTGCGCGGAACTTATAGAGAATAAAAAACTAAGAGACTCTCTCGGCGCTGCCGGCCGCAAGTTCGTAAAAGAAAAATTCGCGCCTAATACAATGGTCGACGCCATCGAATTGGTCTACCGAAAACTGATGAAGGAAAAAGCATTATGAAAAGCTATAGAAAAGAGCTATGGTTCAACACGAAAACAAGACGGGAACTTATCAACATCACGCCGCAGGTTGAAGATTGCCTCGCCGAAAGCGGCGTCAAAGAAGGCCTGTGCCTCGTCAACGCTATGCACATCACCGCAAGCGTCTTTATCAATGACGATGAGTCTGGCCTGCATCACGATTTCGAAGTCTGGCTGGAAAAACTCGCCCCCGAAAAACCATATTCACAGTATCGGCACAATGGCGCCGAGGACAATGCCGACGCCCATCTGAAAAGAACAATTATGGGCAGAGAAGTTGTCGTTGCTGTAACTAATGGAAAGCTCGATTTCGGCCCCTGGGAGCAAATCTTCTACGGTGAGTTCGATGGGAAAAGAAAAAAACGCGTCCTCGTAAAAACCATCGGTGAATAAAGACGCTGTTGATTAAATATGTGCCTATAATCTACGTACTTTTTCGCCAAGTCAATCAAGCATTATCTCGTCTGATTTGCTTTTGATTACCGAATCGACTTTATCCGTATACTCTTTGGTAATATCGTCGATTTGTTTCTTGCCGTGCTGCAGGTCGTCTTCGGTGATGGCCTTGTCTTTTTGTTGCTTTTCAAGATGCTTGATTGCGTCTCTTCGGATGTTACGAATACTGACCTTCGCCTGCTCGCTCATCTGCTTGACCTGGGCAACAAGCTCCCTTCTTCTTTCCTCGTTAAGCGGCGGAATGACCAGTCTTATTAGGCCCCTGTCCACAATAGGTGCAAGACTCAGGTCGCTGTTCTTGATTGCCTTTTCTATCTCCTTGACTGAAGCCGGGTCGAACGGCTTAATCAAAATCATATCATGTTGGGGTGCTGACAAAGCTGCTATTGTTTTAATTGGAGTCGGCGTCCCGTAATAATCGGCCTTTATATTCTCAACCAGCCCCGTCGATGCCCTTCCGGTCCGAACGGCTTTTAACTCATCGGCCAGCACTTCAACCGCTTTGTTCATCTTTGATTTGTTTTCTGAGATAATTTCTTTAGTAGGCATCTTCAGCCTCGCATCTTGTATTTCATTTATCCCCGGCAGAACAAGTAATTCGCCGCTATCCGCTATTCGCCAATATAAGTGCCGACCTGTTCTCCGCGAATGGCCTTGCTTATATTGCCTTCCTTGAAAATATTCAAAACGATAATTGCGATACCGTTGTCCCTGCAAAGGCTTATTGCCGCATGGTCCATCACCCGCAAATTTTTCTTCAGCACATCGGCATAAGATAACTTGCCGAACAGTTTCGCACCCGGATTCCTCTCAGGGTCATCGCTGTAGACGCCGTCCACCTTGGTTGCCTTAATCAGCACTTCCGCCTCGAGTTCTGTTGCTCTCAAAGCTGCGCAGGTATCGGTTGTAAAAAACGGATTCCCTGTTCCACCGGCCAATATCGCCACTCTTCCCCGCTCAAGATGATGAAGAGCGCGCCTTCGTATAAACGGCTCACACATCGCCGCTACTTCAATAGCGCTCAAGACCCTCGTCGGCTGGCCGAGCCTCTCAAGAATCTCCTGCAGCGCGCAGGCGTTTATAATAGTTGCCAGCATCCCCATATAATCTGCCGTGTTTCTCGGTATTCTGCTGACCTGCGAAAAGCTCTCTCCACGCAGAAAATTGCCCGCCCCGACCACCACTGCTACCTGCGGACCGATTTTGCATATTTCTGCGATTCTTCTGGCAATTGACTCAAGCGCGCCCCCGTCTATTCCGAATTCCCCCTGCTTGCAAAAACTCTGCCCCGAAAGCTTCAATAATACCCGCTTATATTTGCTCTTCGCCATTCTTCTAAACGCTATACGCTAATCCGCCCGCGGCCCATCCATTACCCGATTTCAAACCGCACAAATCTCTTTACCTTCGCCGCACCGCCGGCTCCTTTGGCCGCCTCATCTAAAACCTGGGCTACGGTTTTGCTGTCGTCTTTGACAAATTGCTGCTCAATAAGGCAGTTCTCCGCAAAGAATTTTTTCATCTTGCCTTCAATAATCTTATCAATGATATTTGCCGGCTTGTTTTTAATTTGCTCGGCGAAAATGGCTTTTTCCCGTTCGACTGTTTTGGAATCAACTCCGTCTTTATCCAGCGCCAACGGCTTGGTCGCGGTAATGTGCATCGCTATATCAGCCGCCGTTTGTTTCACGGCATCGACGCCGGCCACGTTCGCGTCGCCGGTCTCAATCTGCACCATTGTGCCGACCTTGCTGTTAAAGTGTATGTATGTGCTTAGAAGCCCGGCCCCCTCCAGCTTATACTTAGCGAAATCACCTACCTGTATTTTTTCGCCGGTCTTACTGACTATTTCAGTCAGAATATCGCTGAACTTCTTACCGCTCACAGATGTATTCAGAACATTTTCCACCCCCTCGCCTGCCGGGCAGGCCAGCGCATAATCAGCCAGAGTTTCCGCCGCCGCCACAAAATCGGCGCTCCTGGCCACAAAATCAGTCTCACAGCAAAGAGTCGCCATCGCCGCCGTCTTGCCGTCCTGACTCTTTTTGCTGACAACTACCCCTTCTGAAGTCTCTCTCTCTGCCCGTTTGGCTAAAGTTGCAAGCCCTTTTTTTCTCAGTATATCTATTGCCTGCTCAACATCACCGTTCGATTCCTCAAGGGCCTTTTTGCAGTCCATCATCCCCTGCCCACTCATCTTCCGCAGTTTCATTACCATTGAAGCTGAAATTTCCGCCATTTTTAAAAACTCCCGTCTCACATTGACTTGTACACTTATGCTCTTGTGCTCTTATTCTGACTGCTCCGGCTCAGTCTGTCCCTTGGGAACCTGCTCGGTTGCGCCTTCCTGTGAACCTGATTCCGTTGCCTGCCCCATAGAGGGCTGCTGCCGGCTCTCTTGCCCGGTTGAAACCGGGACGGTCTTGGACTCAGCCGCACGAGCCAGTGCCGGCCTTCTCGAACGAACGTGTTTTGGACGTGGCCTCGACTCAAGCCTCGTTGAAACCATTGTCTTGCCGATTGCCACCGCATCGGCCAACTCATTAAGTATCAAATCAATTGCTCTTATCGAATCGTCGTTTGCCGGAATCGCCACGTCCACCGTATCTGGGTTCGAATCCGTATCAATAACTCCTATTGTTTTAATACCCAGCTTCTTGGCTTCATGCAGGGCAAGATATTCCTTGGTAACATCGACAACCACAACGGCACCGGGCAGCCGCGTCATCTCACGGATGCCTCCTAAATTACTTTTTAGCTTTCGCAGCTCGCGCTTCAGCCGTGACGCCTGCTTCTTGCTTTCCTTCTCGAGTGTCCCTTCTTCCTGCATAGCTTCCAATTGCTGTAGTCTCTGAAGTTGAGACCGGATAGTCCTGAAATTCGTAAGTGTCCCGCCCAACCATCGCTCAGACACATAGTGCATCCCGCACTTGGCCGCAACGCTTTCAACTACCTTTTGGGCCTGACGCTTCGTCCCTACAAAAATAACGTCTTTGCCCGAAGAAACTATCTCAGCAAGCAGCTTCTTGGCCACCAACATCCCCGCCAATGTCTTTTTCACGTCTATAATATGGATATTGCCGCGCTTTGTGAAAATAAATGGGGCCATCTTGGGGTTCCAGCGACTGACGCCATGCCCAAAATGCACCCCTGCGTTAATCAGTTCACGAGCCAGCTCTTTTGCCACAAAAGCCTCCAAACTCTACTTTTTCTTACCTTATCTGCCTTTGCCCGGCAGCCGAACGCCGGAAAAATAACGCAAACCGCACAATATGTCAAGAATTTTTGCCAAATTCGGCAATATTTAGACCTTGCACACAACCCCTGAAAAACCCACCTTACCACAAATCGCACCCCCCCCACGCCGTCCTATAACCCCCTTAGTTCCCCGTGTTTGTTTCTTGCTTTCTTTCAGGTATATGTATATAATGAAAAACCTAAGGAAATGATATACAAATCCTGCTTTCAGGAGGAGTAAAGATGAAAAGACAACCTCTCTTATTAACAATCCTGGCCCTGTTACTGCCCCTTGCTGCCGCCGCTCTGGCCGGTGAACTTTTTATGTTAAAGGATATAAATCCGGGGGCAACCGGCTCATACCCTCAGCATCTGACGGATGTAAACGGCACATTGTTTTTCATAGCTAACGACGGCACATACGGCCTTGAACTATGGAAAAGCAACGGCACCGAGGCCGGTACTGTAATAGTTAAGGACATAAATCCGGCGGGAAGCTCAAACCCTTCTAACCTGACGAATGTAAACGGCACATTATTTTTCTCCGCCACCGATAGCACTGATGACTATGAACTATGGAAAAGCGACGGCACCGAGGCCGGCACCGTAATGGTTAAGGACATAAATCCGGCGGGAAGCTCATACGCTTCTAACCTGACGAATGTTAACGGCACGTTATTTTTCAGGGCCTACAACAGCACATACGGCTATGAGCTATGGAAAAGCGACGGCACCGAGGCCGGCACCGTAATGGTTAAGGACATAAATC
>CAZBST010000008.1:0-122442 GCA_964494805.1 uncultured Pirellulales bacterium
ATTTGGGAGGAGATGACAAAGGCCTACCATTTTAACGCCCGGCGGGTCTGGATAGCCAACGTCGGGGACATCAAACCCTGCGAATACGGAATGAGCTTCTTTCTCGACCTCGCATGGGATATTAACACAGTAAATCACAGCAATGTATCATCACATCTTTCTGAATGGCTGGCATCCATTTTTGGCCAAGAATATTCAGAGCAGCTGACAGCCATTATGAAAGAATTTTATGCCTTGGCCTACGAGAGAAAACCGGAATTTATGGGTTTCGGCGAACAATTCAGCTTCAGCAATATGTCGGAGTTATGGGAGGACACCGAATATAGCTTCGTCGATTATAGAGAAGCTGAAAGACGACTCCAGCGATGCCAGGAAATCAGTGATAAGGCAGTCGAACTCTACGAAAAAATACCGGACAATTTAAAACCTGCCTATTTCCAATTGGTTTATTATCCTGTCGTAGCCGCCAATTATATGAATCGCAAAATATTACTGGCCCAAAAGAACAGATGGTACGCACAGCAGGAAAGAAACAGCACCAATGATATCGCGCTGGAAGTGAAAAATTATTATGGCAAAATCCGGGACATCACCGAACAATACAACCAATTACTGGATGGAAAATGGAAGTATATGATGTCCTGGGAGCAGAATAAGTACGCTGTTTACTACCGTATGCCCCCTCTCGAAACCATTGAGGCGCCGCAAGAAGCTCGTATGGGTCTTTTTGTGGAAGGCAGCAAGCCAGGCAAAGGCTTTAATGTTGCCTATACATTGCCCTGTTTCAATTCCATTTATGACCAGAAATATTTTATCGAAATTTTTAATAAAGGCAAAACACCCTTCGAGTGGAAAGCCGCTCCGGCTCAGGAATGGATTAAGCTGAGCAAGTACGAAGGAACAATTGATACCGAAGAGCGCATCTTTGTAAACATTGATTGGACGCTGGCCCCGAAGCAAGAAGAGTTCAAAGGTGCGATTGAAATCCAGGGCGCAGGCGGCAAAGAAACAGTCTATGTAAATTGTTTTAATCCCACCGCGCCTGGTAAAAATGAATTAAAAGGTATGTTTGTTGAGAACGATGGAGTTATTTCCATTTCCGCCGAAAATTATAGTCGGAAAATCGAGGAACCCTTTATGTCCTGGGAAACCGTCGATGGTCTCGGCCTGACCGGAAAATCCGTTACAATACTGCCGGTAACCGCCGGCCGGATAAATCCATGGTTCGACACCTCTGCGCATCTCGAATATGATATTTATACGTATAACTCCGGCGTGGTCGAGGTCCATTCCTTTGTTCTGCCTGTCTCTGCAATCAATAATTTCAGAGCTGCGCATTATGGCATTTCCATCGATAATGAGCCTCGCCAGATTGTAGATATCAGCGCCCCGGAGTACAGTACCAAATGGATGGACAACGTCCGGCGGAACGCCTCAAAAAATATCACACGCCACTACATAAATAAGCCCGGAAAACACACCCTCAAAATCTGGATGGTAGATACCGGTTTGGCGATTGATAAAATCATAATCGACCTGGGAGGACTCAAATTGTCTTACCTCGGCCCGGAGGAAACACGCGTTCAATAACAAGTGGTTTTTAATCTGTTTCAGGAAAAACTATGAATAATCTCACATCTTCTTTGAAAAGCATATTGGCAGTAACGCTATGTTTAAGCGTAATAATTATTTTTGTCTCTTCGGGCTGCAGCCGGACCTATCATACCTCAGATGCCCTAAAACTGAATGACCTCGATTACTTTCAGACCCGCGGGTTTAATGTGATGGTCTTCAGTAATTGGTATGACGTTAACTTTTTTGATGATTCCAAATTAAGCGGGGTTGAAATTATCCATCACGAGGTCAGAACCGCAACAAATGGCGACATCCGGCTCAACCCGACCCCCGAACAATGGGACCCCATTCCTGAATTCGTAGAACGCAAAGTAGATAAGCAAAATAATAGTATCGAAGCATTTTTAACCTATCCCGATTACGACTTTGACTACACAATAAAAGCCGAGGCGCACAATAGAGGGATACTTCTAAGTGTCACTCTTGAAAAGCCGCTTCCGCCAGCTCTCATCGGCCGTGCCGGTTTCAACCTCGAATTCTTGCCGGCTGCTTATTTTGAAAAAACATACTTGATGGATAGCACCAGCGGTCTCTTCCCGCTCTACCCAGGCGGCCCGATGGCGGTTGACAAATCGGGTACCACAGAGCCAAAACCGATTGCGACAGGTAAAACCCTTGTCCTCGCCCCAGAAGACCCCGCCAGACATATTATTATCAAAGCCAAAGATTGTGACCTTTTATTGTTTGATGGCCGCAACAAAGCCCAAAACGGCTGGTTCGTTGTCCGTTCTCTTTTACCGCAGGGCAAATCCGGTAAAGTTATCGAATGGTTCCTTACTGCCAACACCACTCCCGATTGGACCCGTCCGCCGGTAATTGCTCACTCACAGGTTGGATATCATCCTAATCAAAATAAAGTCGCTGTCATCGAACTCGACAAAAACGATACTCCCCTACCTTCAGCACGCTTGCTGAAAATCACAGACGAAGGCAAATTCATTGAAAAATATAAAGGCTTGACAAAAAATTGGGGCAAATTCCTCAGGTATAATTATTCCACTTTTGATTTTACGCCGGTAAAGGAAACCGGCTTATATGCAATCGAATATGGCGACGTCCGCACAAAACCGTTCAGGATTGCACCGGATATTTATGAAAACGCCTGGTACCCGACCCTCGATGTGTATCTCCCTGTCCAGATGGACCATATGTTTGTAAATGAGGCCTATCGCGTCTGGCACGGTGCTGCACATCTTGATGATGCTCTACAGGCCCCGGTAAATCACAAGCATTTTGATTTATACGCCCAAGGCCCAACGACAGATACTCCTTTTAAGCCCGGAGAGCATATCCCCGGCCTCAACATCGGCGGCTGGTTCGATGCTGGCGATTTCGATATTCGAACTCCGTCGCATTATCACGTCGTATCAAATCTGGTTCACACCTGGGAGACCTTCCGTCCGGAAAGAGATGAAACGACCATCGACCAAAAAACCCGTTTTGTTGATACCCACCACCCCGATGGCATCCCCGACCTCCTCCAGCAAATCGAGCATGGCACATTGGCCCTCATCGCCCAGCACCGGGCCGTTGGCCACGCCATCAATGGTATTATCGTTCCCCACCTCTCACAATACACCCATCTTGGTGACGGGGTAACAATGACCGACAATCTCATTTACAATCCCGAATTGCAGCCCCACGAATCCAATGGTTTCACCAGCGGCACTCCCGATGACAGATGGGCATTCACCAGCAAATCAACTCCATTGAATTACGGTTCCGCCGCCGCACTGGCCGCCGCAAGCCGCGCCCTGCGCGGATACAACGACGCCCTTGCCGATGAGTGTTTGGCTACTGCCAAAAAAGTATGGGACGAGGAACACTCTCACGAACCGAATCTATTCAGCTTCGGTAACACCACCGGCGGCCGATTAGAAGCTGAGGAGCTTTCTGCCGCAGTCGAGCTTCTGATTTGCACAAAAGATGCTAAATATGCAGAAAGAGTAAACCAGCTTATCCCAGATATTGATGAACGATTTAGTTTCAAAGCTCCCCCAGCCATCCGCGCAATACCATATATGGACAAATCTTACTCGAAGAAAATAGAGTCGCTCGTCAGGAATTATAAAAACCAGCTCGACAAATTTTACAAACAGAATCCTTTCAGCGTTCCCATTTCAACTCGCGGCTGGGCCGGCTCCGGCTGGGTCATTTATTTCGGAATTAACAACTATCTGATGCACAAAGCCTTCCCTGAAATCATCGGTCCCGAATACACTTTTAGGACATTGGACTACATTTACGGCTGCCATCCCGGCTCAGACATCTCATTTGTCTCGGCCGTCGGAACACATTCTAAAAAAATCGCCTACGGTAACAATCGCGCTGACTTCTCATTTATCGCCGGCGGAATCGTCCCCGGCACTCTTATCATTAAACCCGATTTCCCTGAAAATAAAGAGGACTGGCCCTTCATATGGGCTGAGAACGAATACACCATCGGCAACGCCGCCGCCTATATCTTTCTCGTCAACGCTGCCAACGATTTATTAAATGTAAAATGACATTATGAAAAACTTACCATTCTACATTCTGTGTTCTATGTTCTGTGTTCTATCTTCAGCCCCTGCTGCCCAGCCGCCTCAATCTCCGCCGGTGAAGCTGACCGCCGAGCAGGACCATCGAAGGATGATGAATCTTCTGAATATAAAGTCTCTAAGGCCGGGCAGAGATGGTATGAATCCTCAGTCTGCAAATTACGCCAATTACGACGAATCTAAGGCCAATCCCTATCCGCTCCTGCCGGATCCGCTGGTCTTGAAGAACGGCCAAAAGGTCACGACACCCCAGATTTGGTGGAACCGGCGCCGCCCGGAAATCGTAGAGGATTTCGACAGGGAAATCTACGGCCGGGTCCCCAAGGACACACCTAAGGTGAATTGGAAGGTGACCGGCATAACCAGGGCACGGAGCATAGGAGTGCCGACCATCACGAAGCATCTCGTAGGCCATGTTGACAATTCCTCATACCCGCTTATTACCGTTGACATCCAATTGACACTGACCACTCCTGCTGGCACCGCTGGTCCGGTGCCGGTGATAATGCAATTAAGCTTCGATATGTCGAAATTTCGGGCAATCCCTCCCGGTTTCGACGATTGGAAACAGCAGGTTCTTGCCAAAGGCTGGGGGTATGCCATCTTAATTCCTACCAGTATTCAGGCTGACAGCGGCGATTTGTTAACACAGGGCATCATCGGACTATGCAACAAAGGACAGCCGCGCAAATTGGACGATTGGGGTGCGTTGCGCGCTTGGGCCTGGGGTGCCAGCCGCGCTCTGGATTATTTTGAGACTGACAAATCCGTAGACGCAAAGCGGGTTGGCCTCGAAGGCCTCTCGCGCTACGGCAAGGCAGCTCTCGTCGCTATGGCTTACGACCAGCGTTTCGCCATTGCCTTCGTCAGCTCCTCCGGCGAAGGTGGCGCAAAACTTCATCGCCGCAATTGGGGCGAGATAGTGGAAAATCTCGCCTCGACAGGTGAGTATCACTGGATGGCCGGTAACTTTCTTAAATACGCCGGCCCGCTTAACTGGGATGATTTGCCGGTGGATTCTCACGAACTGATTGCTTTATGTGCCCCGCGGCCTGTATTCATTAGCGCTGGAACGCTAAAAAATGGTGATGGATGGGTGGATGCCAAAGGTATGTTTATGGCCGCAGCCGCCGCTGGGCCGGTCTACAAGCTGCTGGGCAAAATGGATTTAGGCACTACTGAGTTCCCGCCGATTGGGACGCCGCTAATCGATGGTGACATCGCCTTTCGTCAGCATCATAACGGACACTCATCAGGTCCGAACTGGCCGACGTTTTTGACGTTCGCACAAAGATATCTAAAAGCACCGCCAGCCAAACTTTAAACAATCTGCCCTTATTTTACACACCCTACAGTCTGGGCCATCAGTATCTGTTCGGGCTTTACCTTAATCACTTCGCTGAATTTATTTTCGTCTATCATTCCCCTGATTACCGTCCCTAATCCTTCCGATGCGCAATACAGATGAACGTTCTGCGCGATGCACCCCAACTCAACGGCTATCCAGCGGTCTCGCTTTTGCTCCGGGATAGGCCTGCGCATATCCTGCCAGTTCTTTAAGTTAAGAACATAAACCAAATTCAGCGGTGCGATATAAACAAAGGGCTGCATCCCACACTCTTTTCGGAAGTCCCCTTTCGCAACCAGCGTAAGCTCGTGCTTTGCCACATCATAAAAATAGACGCCTTCCGGCAGTACTGCATAAATATCGACGGCATACTTGGCCATCGCCGCCGGTGACGTGCGTTTACCCTCATTAGGCCGGTTTATACCGTCTGCCGCCCAAAGCACCTCCGACAACTGCTGCAGTGTCAGCTTCTTGTCCGAGAGGTTCCGTTCCGTTTTCCTTTTACTCAGCGCCTCCATCATAGGAACGCCCTTTGTCAAATCCGGCTTACTTAGTTTGATTACCCCTTCCATTGCGACGACCGGCTCCGTCTTCAGGGCGGTACCGACCGCTGTGTTGGCATCCTCTGAGAAGCTGGCCTTTGCCGATGCCAGCATCGCCAGTGCCGGCACAGTCTTCAAAAATGTCCTGCGGTTCATTTTGTCCTCCAATCTTTATTTTAAAATTTCTTATTGTGTCACGGCTTGGTAGCCAATGCCGTCATACCAAGTACGGCGAATATGTGTTTTGTGTTCGGGGTCGTCATCGACAAACACTGTTATCGTCGTCCCCTTCACCTCGCCGAGGTATGCTTGCCACAATGTTCTATTGCCCTCGCTCAATAACGGCGCCGTCTCGAAGTCTTCCGCTTTGGCAGGAACTGCTGCTGGCGTGCCTATTGGTGCTCGCTCCCCCTCAACCGCTCTGGAATAAAAAAGCGGAAGCTGCGCATCCTTTCCCTTCAAATCCGCCCGGATGCACCAGTTACTATCGTCGCTCCAGAAGTAGACATACACCTTATAAGTCCCCTTAGGCAAACCACTGACCGTTGTCATTAAGCGAGGACAATCTTCGGTGTTATCTGTCTCGCTGAACGTCCCGCCCGCCTCGTATATCGTTCCTGAATTTGCAAATCCTGTCCGCAGCCGCCATAGATAATCCGTCCCGCTGTTCTCATTCGTGGGCGCAAACACTATGCCCGTTGCCAATTTGGTGTTACCTGCCTCGCCGTGGTTCGCATCTACATAAGTGATTTTTGCTGCCGACGCCGCCGCAACCATAGCAAGCACAAGATAACCGGAAATAATTACTTTCTTACCCATTTCTTCCCCTTTCAAAATATGGCTGACAAACCTTATAGCATGTTAAAAATCCTGCACAATTTAGCCCCTTTTGTCAACTAAATTCCGCCAATTCCAAATAGTTAGGATTACCCACCGCCTTTTCCTTTGTAGATATTGCAAAAAAAAGCTTGTGTATTCACCGTCAGACAGGATAATTGTCAATTGCAACCAAAGCGGTAAATTTATATCGTACGTATTAGGATATGTTCACTGTAGGGAAAATCTGTTAATTATTGGATTTGCGAAAGGAGAAAAAAAATGAAAGCGAGAACCCTGAATATTATATCTATTGTCCTTCTCTTGACCTCTTCGCCTCTGAGTGCGGTGGAGAATATCAGGAAGGTTGCCACTTGGAATATGAAGTGGCTGGGAACCAACTCTGGCAATCAATTGGACGCCGTCGAAAATGTCCCGGAGTATGCCGATTATATTACTGAGACGCAGGCCACCCTCTTTGCCTTGCAGGAAATAGGAGCAACTCACTCTGTGGCCGGCCAGCCCAGATGTTATTACCTCGACCTCATCGTCGATGAACTCAATAAGAACATTACCGACGAAGGAAAAAAATGGAAATATATTCTTGATGGACGCAACGCCAATCAGCGCCTCGCCTTTCTTTACAAACAGGACCTGTGGTCAGTTTCTGATACTTGTTCAATTACCCCCGGTAATTCATTCTATCATATTCGTCGCCCGTTTAAGGCCACCGTCAAGGCTGAGGGGACAAATGCCGATCTCAAATTCAACTATATAAACATTCATTTGAAAGCTTTTCCGGATGCCGAAGCGAGGCAGCAGCGGCAGCTTAACATCGAACAGTTAGCGAACTGGCTGGAAACGAGTACGCTTGATGATGACGTGCTCATAGCGGGAGACACTAATATTTATTACGGCGAATCAGGAATAGACCAGCCTCTCAAGGATATCAATTATAAATGCCTGTATGACGCCGAAAGAACAACCATTCATGATGGCCAGCTCAGCCAGCGATTTGACAGGTTTTTTTGCTCACCGGATTTGAAAAAGGAGATTGATTCCGCCAAAACCAAAGTTCCCAAAAATAAAGACATCGATGTCATTAAAGAAAATGATACGGAAAAAATCTGTCAGTTCGATGAGAACATTTCTGACCATTTCGCTGTTGTTCTGAACATAGATGTCTCGCAGGAACGCTAAGATAGTCCTGTCGCCAAAATCAAAAAGCTGGGAGCTTAAAACCACTCCCAGCTTTTTCTTTTTGCACTTACCGCAAGTACCTACATAAAACGCCGGTATTCTCTATGCCCTTTGGCTTGTTATTCTGATCCTTCCTGATAAAGCTGTTCTACTTCTTCAGTCGATAGCACCCTGTTGAATATCATAACATCATCTATTATCCCGTTGAACGGCCCGCCTTTAAGAGCTGGACTACCACTGGTTACGTAGCTGCCGTCGCCTATACGGAATTTCGTATTGTATACATAGAAGCTCACCGTGTCCGAATCTTCCGGCTCACCGTCAACATACAAAACGGTGCTCGTTCCGTTACGGACCATCGCAAAGTGATGCCACTTATTGTCATTGGTCACAGGCGTCGTTCCCGTTATATCGGGTGTCTGAAGTCCATACCCGAATCTTGCTATAACCTTGTTGTTCTCCACCAACACCTGCCAGCCAAAGTACTCCTGACCAGCCTCCCACATTTGCGACCATTGCCCAACAATTGTTTGCAGCCCTGATGTTTCGCTCGTCTTGAACCAGCCGGCAACTGTAAAGACGCTGTTCTGAGTGTATGCGGTGTCCAAACTTGGCACCGAGAAGTAGTCCTTGACGCCGTTAAAGTCAACCGCACCGCCGATAAGACCGTTCGTCCAGCATGGGTCATTGCCGTTAAATGTCCCGTTAGCGGTGCCGATGGAGTCATGAGCAGTTGTGCCGCTTGTTTCGTCAAGTCTCCACCAGTGAGCAAGATTCTGGTAGAATTCACTCCAGGTCGTAAAACTCCAAACGTTGCCCATGGTTGTGTCGACGCCGATCTTTTCGTCAATACGCCAATAGTAAGTCGTGCTATGATTTAATGTGTTAGGCTCGAAAGTTGTGCCTGTCTGGTTGCCCACGAACGCCGGCGGGTTGGTTGTGCCAAAATAAACGTCATGTGTTTCCGCCTGATTCCCGGCTGTCCAGGTAAGGTCTGAATTTATGCTAACGCGGCTTGCGCCGTCTGCCGGGTTCGGATTGGACGCCATTTGGTTTATGCCCTCCACATAAAGCAGTTCTACTTCTTCAGTCAATAGCACCCTGTTGAATATCATAACATCATCTATTATCCCGTTAAACGGCCCGCCTCTCAGAGGAGGACCCGGGTTGTCAACATAGCTGCCGTCGCCTATCCGGAATTTCGTCTCGTATACACTGAAGTTCGCCGTTCCTGAATTTTCCGGCTCACCGTCAACATACACGACAACACTTGTCCCGTTACGAACCATCGCAAATTGATGCCACTCACCGTCGTTCACATCGCTCGTCCCTGTTATGTCTGTCATAGTAAATTCGTTATACATGAACCTTGCTTTGACTTTGTTGTTCTCTACTAACACCTGCCAGCCCCAGCATTCTGTACCAGTACCGCCTTGCCCCCATTGCCCCACAATTGTTTGCATCCCGCTTGATTGGTCTGTCCTAAACCACCCGGCAATCGTGAAAACGCTGCTGTTACTATATGCGGTGTCCAAACTTGGCACCGAGAAGTAGTCCTTGACGCCGTTAAAGTCAACCGCGCCGGCGAATAGACCAGGCCCCCAGCATGGGTCATTGCCGTTAAATGTCCCGTTAGCGGTGCCGACGGAGTCATGAGCAGTTGTGCCGCTTGTTTCGTTAAGTCTCCACCAGTGTGCATTCGGATAAAATGTTTCATCGGCCCCTATATCAACCCTTCCCTCAAGAACCCTGGGCTCGCCGTCAATATCCACCTGCCCATTATAATCTGCACCCGGCTTCCCTGCATTCACGCAAGGCGAGTGAATACCAATGTGGAAATTGTTACTGTCCGCATCGATAAAACGCGGGTCGTCACAGATATTGTGATTGGCTGCGTTCACATCGTTGCAGTCTGAAATGCAGCTATATGTAGCGCTGCAGTCATAGAGGTCATCACCGTTGCCCCAAAGTATACAGTTCGTGATGGTCTCTGTAGAGTAACTACCATTGTTATTGATGCCGCCGCCGGTGGATGCTGAATTATTAACGATTGTGCAGTTGTTTATGTAAGGGCTCCAGACCCAAAAGAGGTCGATACCGCCGCCTCTGACCGCATTATTGTCCCGTATTATGCAGTTTCTGACTGTAGGTGACATGCATACCGTGCTGATGCCGCCCCCATAATACGCCTCGTTATCATAAATGATGCAGTTCTCAATCAATGGGCTGACGCTGCTCCAGGATTCTGCATAACAGCCAACTGCGCCGCCGTACGTATCGCTGTGTGTTTTGTCATTCATATTTTTCTTGAAAATGCATCGCCGTATCGCGGGACCGCTTCCATAGCTGCAATGAATCGCCCCGCCTACATACATAGAATCAAAAGGAACGTAGGGACCGTAACCGTTTATTATCGTAAAACCGTCAACAACCGAGTTATGGTCTTCATTCCTGTGAAAGTAAAAACCGCAATGCGGGCTGTTTCTGCTGCCGCCGCAGTCTATTATTGTGGCTGAAACAACACAGGGGTCGGTTGGATTTGTGCTTTTAACGGTTATTGCTTTGTTCATGAAATCGATGTCCCTGTTACCGGTGCCGGTATATGTGCCGGGACTGACCCAGATTATACAGTCGTCAAATGTATCTGAATCGTCGATTGCTTCCTGTATAGTGTCGAAGTCGCCCGGAACATATATGTCCCTGGGAAAAGTTAAGAAGCTGTAACAATTGCCATTATTGTTATCTACAGTAACGTTTCCAGCTCTGTCCGTAGCTTCTACGACAAAGTGGTATTGGTTGTGTGGAGAAAGACTATCTAATCCAAGCTCTACCGAATGTTCAGTTGAGAACCTTCCGTCGGTCGCCTCAGCATCGCAGGGGTCGTTACAATCCAGTCCGCAGCGAATCTTTGCGAATGTGGGCTCACTTGTTTCGAAAGCAATTGTTAGCGAGCCGGGAACCAGGCCGTACCATTCGTATGTAACCCCCGAAATTACTGATGGTTGACAGTCCACTTCTGCTGTATTGGTTGCATATACGTCATTGCCACCATTCATATCAGGCACAGTTATAATATCACCGTGAGACACTTGTAATACGCCGTCATTGGGGCAAGCGGTGTTTCCGTCAGTGTATATTGTACCTGTGAAAACCCCTGAAGGCGAATTTACTTCGGTTAAATTGACATCCTCTACATCGCCTCCGAGTAATGTCTCGATACGCACATATTGATTACCCTCGCCAGTGAGGTCACTGTCCACAAGCTTAATTTCTACTTCATCCGAACAGGAATAATAATCGCGGGTAAACTTAATGTAACGAGTAGCAAGACGCGTTTCTGGATCACCGAACAGGTTCAGTTCATAGTAGCACCAACGAATTTTTTCCCAATCAATGTCATAAAGGTTGTCTTCCTTGCTATCCTGGTTTGCCCGGCCGAGTTCCAGTATTCCCTCGCCGAGTACAGCATCCCAGAACTCCCGGTTAAATCGTTGGCTTGGACCATCAGTGCTACCGGGTGTTGGCAATCCTTCACGCGAGTTCATAATAACAGCAAATGCGCCGTGCTCCATCGATGTAATGGCTTCAGCAAAACAACAAGGTTGATAATCCCTGAAGTCAAATGCTCCGGGTAAACAGGCCTGGGAGTATACGAAGAAATAATCGGTATTCGTTAGGGAACTCAAATCGTCATTCCACAACGTCATATCTTTCCAAGGATACCCGTGACCAAGATGGTTGAAGATATGCATCCCGCCGTTCATCAGTGCAATCACATCTTCTTTTGGCCAGCAACCACTACAGATACCATAATAAGTACAGTCGTCACGGTCACAAGGAGGTTCATCATACAATGGCCACTCTGTATTATAAGGATAAGGAAGATAGCCTTCTGTGATTATAGTAGATACTGTGTTGAATCCGGTAGTGCAATAACCATCATAATACCCACCCTGACGTATCTGTTCCATTGAATCTGTGGCATACTCGGTTGGTCCGCCAAAGCCTATATGTTCGCCGAGCATCGCTGCGCGAGTCAGATAGTTGTTGGTTGTCGCATTATAAGTTAAAGTCTTCCTGATGAAGTTCGATAGTTCTATGGAATTCTCTACCGGTGCCCGACCTACGTATATCTCAGCACACAAATCAACATCCCCGCCGTCTACGCCGTCGTTTGGCTCACCGTATCGGCCATTTGCATCGTTATCAAAGGTACATTCGTTGGGTTCAACACAGCCATAATATATATCCGCCGGTATATTGTCCCTTTTCCCATCTTCGGTATGTAAATCCACAAAGAGTTTCCTGACGGGAATTATATCGATCTCCCCCCCTAACAAGACATATTCCGTGCCCCAGTGATTATAAGCATCAATCAAAAAATTGCGAATCTTAGTTGCTTCATCATTATCGTCATCACCTGGCTTTGGAGTAATACCAGGGTAGTTATCATATATCCACTCCGTAGTAACGATAGTCGCCGATATGCCACGAGCTATCTTAGAATCTCGCAGCGCCTGAAAATTCCACGGACCGGATGCTTCTTCAAGAGCTTCATTAGTGATTATAACGTACCTGTAATCATCTAACGGCAGGGTCAGGGATTGCGACTGGCCGAGGGTCGTTATTTGGCTGTTCTCGAGATAGGTCCCTAACACGGACGGGTTATCCATTGTAGCAGATAATCTTTCTTTTAGCTCTTTCGTAGGTCTTAGAATGCCCTTTTTACGTGCATCTGCCAGCGTAATCTCTAATCGCAATTTACCCGCATAAGAAACCGTTCCTGTTGTGGGTACGTATTGAAGTGGAAATAATTTTAAAACGAAGATTTGATAGCCACGCTTGGATTGAGTACTCATTTGCTCCAAGTCTATCCCAGGCCAAGGTTTTGCTTTGCCGTAAATGGCTTGATTCGGCTCAGTTGGCTTGATTACCCCTTTGTAATTGAGAGGATATGGCTCCTGACCCGGTGCTAAACGATATGTGCCAGAAAGTTTGTGTATATCTGAAGCAACCGCCTTGCTGGACACCACCTTCTTGCCAAAGGGTATCAATACTTCGGCTGGACGTACCGGGACAATTGGGGCCCCTGGCCTTTGGTATAATTTCAACCCTTCCATCTCTAAAAGGTCATACTCGCCTTTCTTGCTGGCGCTCGGCGCAGTAAACTCATATTCCAGAATTATTTTGTTACCCTTGCTGCTTTCCTTTGGCAAAGTTCGCTTTGCAGCAAAGGACCAGCTTGGAATTGAAAATACAACTGCTAAAATAACCAGCCCAACAATAATTTTTCGCGTTTTCATTTTCTGCCTCCTTTTAAAATATTTAGAAATTTACTCCTCCTGTGCCTGCGCAGCACAAAACCCTGCCTTGATATTCTTTAGTGAGATGTTCAACCCTCACTGCCACAAATACTACCTTTTCCTATGTATGTAGTTTTGTTCCTTTACATCGCTATGACAGCTTTAGAACATTCTTTTCTGTTTGTGTCAAGAAAAAAATAAAAAATGTTTAAGAAATGTGGAATTTTTTTGCTTGTCCCCAGGAGGGTGACTCCTTTGGCTGTGCAGCAGAGGTTCCGGTTCCTTCTGCCTCGTGGTTGGGGGGTAATTGGGGTGATCTTTGGTTGACCTTTTCTATGAATTGCCAACTACCAATTACGAATTTCCCCGCTGCTCGGCGGAGTCAAATATTTTCGAATATTTTCAAACGTTTCTATACAGTTTTTGCAAATTTCTATATAGTTTTTAGATAGTTTTTGAACGTTTTTGAATATTCTTGAACGTTTCCCCCTAAACGCACGCCGTTGGCTACTTTCTCGCCATTTTATGAAAAGACTTGCCTCCTTTGACTTACCCTCATTTTTAACTCAAAAAAGCTGATTTTTACGTCAAGACCTGCGTTTTATAAGTGATATAACTGCTGCTACAAAAAAGACTTACGGCAAAACCTGCGCTTTGAGCCAGGTCATCGGAAAATTCCGACCCGGACAATCCGTTACCGTCCCCGCCCCCGGAGTACTCCCGTGTCCGTAAATTCGGCTTTGAGGTATCCTGTACCGGCTTTGCAAAAAGCGCACAAGTTTAACCAGCGACTGCATTTGCGCGCTTGTCGGCTGCGTCTTATCGAAGTTCCCCACTAAACAAATCCCCACCGCATCCTTATTCGCCCAGTTACCCGGCGTCCCCCCGCAATGCGCCCCTGTAACCTGCCTTCGCCACCGGTATGTTACCTCAACCTCCCCGTTGCCGCTGTTGCTTCCGTTGCCTATAACAAAATCATAACCTACGCCTTCCCAATGGTTTCCTTCCCTGTGCCACTTGTCAAATATAGCGCTGTTACCAGTTTTCGTTCCCGAATGATGTATTATTATAGCTGTCCATTTCTTTTCCACCGTCGAAGGCGGTAACCACTCTTGCAGAACATGAACACTTCCGCCGGTTGTAACTGTCCGGCTTGGGGCCTGTATTGAAACTTTTGGTTTAACAGCTTCGCCACTCTTATAGCTATACTCACTGTCATACGTAATCTGGGGCATCGGCTCATTAGCCATACAACCGCTCAGAACAAACAAACAACTGCACGCAATAAGAACTACTCTATTAAACATCAATTATCCACTCTTTCTGTTATTATGTTTTATCGGCATCTTGTTGTCGATTATGCCTGTGTCTGCTCTTGAGTTTCCGGTAAACGGGGCTTTTCTTTATATCTGACCATACGCACACTATTGCCGCGTTTGTTATATTCAATCAAATCCATATACGACTGCATAAGAAGCAGGCCCCTCCCATCATTCTTATAAAGATTTTCACCGAGTCGTGGGTCCGGTACGGTTTCCGGGTCAAATCCGTCCCCCTCGTCCGTCATAGAAATTTCGATTCTATCTGAACCCATCGAATAGTCAATTTTAACCTCTTTTTCAGGGTCCATTTTATTGCCGTGCTTGATGGCATTAATCAAGGCCTCTTCCAAGGCAAGATGAATAGCAAAAATATCCTCCTGGCTAAAATTGTTGGCTTTGAGCTTAGGTAGAATCCACTCACACACCTTAGCAATAGCAAAGGGTGTGCTTGCGATAGCCATTGAGCGGGTAGTTGGTGCTCTTGACGCCATTAGCTTATACTATCTCAAATTATTATCCACGCCGACTTTTATTTATCGGCCAATTTTTTCATCCTTGTGAACAAAATTCCGACTTTGCTTCCGCCTTCGCCAAGAGGCTATGGCGAACAGGAAAGAAATTGCCACCTAATCCGAAATAGACAAACTCTCAACTGCACTTCCTATATCTTGGTATATATCGAAAATTTTGGTCAGCCGTGTTATCTTGAAAATTTTATAGATTTTGGGGTCTATACCGCAAAGTTTTAATTGGCCGTCACCTTCATAAACCTTTTTGCTGATTCTAATTAAAAGCCCCAAAACGGCGGAGGACAAGAACCGCACATTGCAAAAATCTAAAATCAGTTTTATTCCGCCGGGGGCGGACTCGATGATGGACATAATAGATTCCTGAAGTGCTTGGACATCCTTTTCTTCGAGAATTTTTTCATCGGTAAAAGTGACAATAGTTGCATTCTCGCCGTACTCAACACTTACTCTCGGTTTTATCGACGCCATAACAATCTTCCTAAAAAGATATTAAATCATTTAACTTATATCACAATGCCCTGGATGTCAAGTTTTGAATCTTTAATTGTGAAATTTTCATAGCCCTTTCAGAAAACACATTTTCTGTAATTTTATATGTTTTGCAATAGAAAAATCCTTGCGGCCTGACGTGTATCAGGGATAATGGGCAATATGCATATTAGCGAATTTCAACAACTGATTTCAAAAAAATACGAAAAACGGGACCGGGAAAGAGGAATCCCCGCCACATTTATGTGGTTTGTAGAAGAGGTCGGCGAACTTGCTACCGCGCTTGTCTCTAAAGATGACAAAAATAAACAAGAAGAATTTGCCGACGTTTTTGCTTGGCTGTGCACTCTGGCAAATATAAGCGATGTGGATTTGGAAAAGGCCTGCAAAAAATATACCGGCAGTAAAGTCAAAGGCTTCAAGCCCAAATAGCTGTAGCTATAACTTTTTTAAGCCTGTTGTTTCTCACTGTCACCTATTTCATCGGGGGACTGTGGTTCGGCAAACCCGCTTGTCGCCGCTACTGCGCGGTAAAAACACCATCCTAAACCACCCACTATAATCAGAAATACAATAGCGAGGATTACATACGAAACACCACTTAACTCATGATGAGCAGGCGTCTCCTTTTCATAAACTTCCACTTTGCGGGTCAGACCAAACAGAATCGCTGCAATAAACACACTTATATCCATCGTTGCGAGTACCCCAGCCCATCTCGCCAGCCACGATGCCTGAGTAGCCAAGGTATTACGCCTTTCTACAATGTGGTTACTTAACGCTATCGCAACGACCCCACCGACCGGTAACGCCCAGAATACGACATTTTTTACCAAAGGTGATATGACAATGCTAAGCGATGCAATATACAGCGCAGCCGGAACCAGCGCCAACAGAAGTGCTATCATCCCGCCAAACCTGGCTTTGGTCTCCAAATTCTGTTCTCCGTGCGGTAGCGTTTCGGCATCCCGACGACCTTTGACCAAACTGAGAACAACCGCAATCACAGGCGCCAGAACCAAGACCCCCACACCAATGCAGTTCTGCGGTATCCACTGGCCCTGTGGAGTTCTCAAAAAGCCACTTTCATTGTTCACATCCTCAAAAAGCTGCCAGAAAAAGAGTGTACCCAGTAGTATCGGAATCACCAACCGAATTGTATAATCCCACCATTTACCGAGTTTCCAGTCGCTTCGTGAGTTTGCGTGGCGTCTCAGTATTCCGATTCGCCACAGCCATCCCAGAACCATACACTCCAGCATACCCAGCAGCGCTATTCCCCGCGTTCCATTGACAAATCCATCCGTCATTTCAAGCCAGTTCAGGCCGCCTCTGGTAATATAAACCAGTCCGAAGGCAAGGCCAACTGTGCTCATCACGGGCAGCACAATACTTCTTCGCCAGCCTGTCTTATCAACAATACTCGCCAGCACTGATTCGGTAATAGAAAACGCCGAGTCAATTCCAAGCGTAACAAGGGCAAAGAAAAAGATAAAGCTAAAGTACGCCGAATAGGGCAGTTGCGCCAGCGCATAAGGAAATGCCACAAACGCCAGTGACGGCCCCCCCTCGGCCACGTTTTCAACCGCAACCGGGTTACCTGCCTGTTGAGTTACAAAAGCCATTGCGCCGAGCGTCGCGAAAACTGCGAGTCCCGCGACAAAACTTGTCGCAAAATCGGCGAGACTTATTATCATTGCGTTGTTATTCAGGTCGCTTTTTCTGTGAAGAAAGCTCGCATACGTAACCATCACACCGAATGCGAGACTTAATGAAAAGAATACCTGCCCGAACGCATAACGCCACGTAACAGGTTTGGTAAGTTCCGACCAAACAGGGTCAAGATAATAAGCCAGTCCCTGCATACTTCCCTCCAGTGTTAAACCCCGCACAGCAAGGATAAGCAGCATCAACCACGGCAGAGGGACTGTCAGCCATACGATCCTGCCCACGAGTCTAACCCCCTTAAAAATACAAAGGTACATCATCAGCCAAGTCACGACCAGCGGCCAGAAGATATTCCATCGAATACTACCGAGCGCCGGTGCCTCAATTTTACCCAGATACGTGTCGTTAAAGAAACTCTTGGCGTTCTCAACACCTTCAAGTCCTTCGCCAGCCCACGGCAGTCGTCCGCCGGCCAGCATGCCTTGCACACTAAAGCACAAAAAACTAAGACAGTACGCAAGGACCACCGCATAGTAAGTAACTATCACAAAACCTAGAATAATGCCCCACCAACCCACAACTTCAAAACCTTTGTGTCCGCTCCTAAAGGCATTAGGTGCCGCCCGTTGAGTGAAATGCCCCAGACTGAATTCAAGAATCATCAGAGGGATGCCAACCAAAAACATCGCAACAATATATGGAATCAAAAACGCCCCTCCCCCATAGCTGTAAACTTTATAGGGGAATCCCCACAAATTGCCTAATCCGACCGCTGAACCAACGGCAGCCAAGATGAAACTTCCACGCGTCCCCCAGCTTTCCCTTTGTTCTTCCAGAAGCTCAAGGCCCACTGTTAATCTCCCTATAGCGAGGCGCTTCGGCAACTATTTTTTTATCCCAAGCACCTCCAGCGTATCACGCTCGACGATGTTCTGGATGCTGCCACGGGGGACTGTCGGCAAATTTGTGTCAGCCAGAAGCTTATTAAAGCTGAGCAGTGTTTCTATACACTCTTCAGCTTTGCCAAATGGGAACCCGCTGCCGAACAACAATTTATCCATCACCCCACATTCATGTGCTGCTGTCACCACATTATAAACCTGCCAGACATTGCTGGGCTTTATCGTCAAATCCGCATAGACATTTTTATGTTTGGCCACCATCGACAATGTTTGCTCAACAAAAGGCATACCTATAGTCCCGATGATAATTTTCAAGGCGCTAAACTCTCTGGCAATTTCATCCAAAAGATATGGTTGGGCGTAATCCAAAACGGCCTCAGGTCCCAAAACCCCACCATTATGAAAGAAAACAGGAAGTCCAAGCTCCTGTGCCGATTCATAAAATTTCATCGCTCGGCTGTGAGCCGGATGAAAGCCACACTGCGAACAGTATAAAACCGTGCCCTTAAGCCCCAGTTTATCCGTTAAAGCAGCCAGATTTTTAACGCTTATCTTATCTGTGGTAGGCTCTACAACTGCAAAGCCAATCATCTTTTCTTTATGTCTGCCGACATATTCAGATAACTTCTTGTTGACCTCCTGGCTTGGGCCTTCCGGGGTAGCCAATACTATGCAAATATCTACTGTCTCCGTTGCCGCCAAATGTTCAGAGGCCTCGATATTCTCCGCAGCGCAATTTATATGTGTGTGGCAATCCACTATCATATCCCGGCACCTTTAATGTATTGAATAATAACCAATTAGCAATAATCAATTATATCAGCTGCGTCAAGCGCAAATATTTTCTCTTTATTCGGGTTTTCCTTGACCTGAAGATGCGGCGAATGTAATATGTTTCGGCTGTCGTAGATTTCTTTATTGCTGTCAAGCGGGAAATTCTTATGGATTGTCCGGTTTGTAAAAATGCAATGATTGTCCTTGAGCTTGCCGAAGTCGAAATTGATTATTGCACCGACTGCGGCGGTATCTGGCTCGATGCCGGCGAACTGGAACTTTTGCTCGGCAATCCACAACAGACCAAACAATTGCTTGATTCCTTCAAAATTGATTCCACTTCCACTGAAAAAAAGAAAAAATGCCCTATATGCCTGAAAAAAATGCAAAAAATCGTCGTTGGTCCGTCAACACCGCTCCTTCTTATAGACAAATGCGCCAGAGGCGATGGCCTGTGGTTTGACCACGGTGAACTGCAGGACGTCTTAGACAGAGCAAAATTGGATAAAGACAATAAAATCCAAAAGTTATTAGCAGATATTTTCCCCGGGTAATCCCTGTCTTTTTTATTTTTGACTCAGGATAAGGAAAGGATATAGAATACGCGTTTTTCACAGCTTTTGCTGTACAAATACTGCAAGATTTACCGTTTTGAGACAATAAGGTTTGGTAGGAGAACTGCAAGGCAATTAAAATGGATGGATTTATAATTAGCCGCCTCAAAAAGAGGTTGGCGCATTTGTTCCGGTTCCCAAATAGAATATCGGCTCTAATGGGTCATTTAGCGCAAAAAATACCATCATTTTGCGCGTACTCTTGCAAACACAATTAAAATCGATTAGATAACAGGGGTTATACGCCATCATACTAAATAATCTTACGCAACATTCACATGAAAGGAGCGAAATATGACAGGATGTTTGTTAGCAAGCGCAAGTTCATTAGGAACTTTGGACTGGGTGACGATCGGCGCATACTTTGCGGTTATTATCGGCGTCGCCTGGTGGGTCATCCTCAAAAATAAAGATACAGCCACCGACTACTTCCTTGCCGGCCGAAACCTCGGCTGGTTCGTCGTCGGCGCATCCATCTTTGCTTCTAACATCGGTTCCGAACATCTTGTGGGTTTGGCGGGTTCGGGCTGCACCGATGGTGTGGCGATGGCGCACTACGAATTACACGCATGGTGTCTGCTCATACTGGGGTGGGTGATGGTCCCGTTCTATATGCGCTCGATGGTATTTACGATGCCGGAATTTCTCGAAAGACGATTTACCCCTACCGCGCGAGTGGTACTGTCACTCATTTCTTTAATCGCCTACGTCCTGACCAAAATCGCGGTCGGCATTTTCGCCGGCGGTATCGTATTCAGCGTGCTTCTGCCTGATATAACCTTTATGGGGTTCAACAGCTTCTGGATCGGTTCATTTCTCGTGGTTATTTTGACCGGCCTTTATACAATCTCGGGCGGACTTCGTGCGGTTGCATACAACGATGTGATACAAACGGTCATTCTCGTTTTTGGTTCCGCCTTGGTGACATACTTCGGTCTAAGAGCGCTTGGCGGCTGGGGCGAACTGCGTCATATCGCCGGAAGCGAGATGTTCAATCTCTGGAAACCCCTGGTTCCTCACGGAATGGTTGGCACCTGGGCGCCTGTGCGCGAAGCCGGCCGGATGGCCTGGTACTTCAACGACAACTACCCTTGGATTGGGATGCTCTTCTGCGCCCCTATCATTGGGTTGTGGTACTGGTGCACTGACCAGTACATCGTCCAGAGGGCACTTGGCGCACCGAATGAACAGCAGGCAAGACGCGGGTCAATTTGCGCAGGATTTTTGAAACTGCTGCCAGTGTTTATATTTATCATTCCTGGTATGATTTGCTTCGCACTTGCCAAGAGCGGCAAAATCGAAACCATTCAACATACGCTCCTTAATGAACAGGGACAGATCATTCGCGACCAATGCCAGAAGGCGTTCCCGTTGTTGGTTGCAAACGTCCTGCCGATAGGCATCCGTGGGCTTGTAGTAGCAGGACTATTAGCGGCGCTGATGAGTTCACTGGCGGGCACATTCAACGCGTCCTCGACTCTGTTCACAATTGATTTTTACAGCAAGTTTAAGCCCAACGCATCACAGCACCAGTTGGTATGGATGGGCCGTATCGCGACAACGGTTATGGTGATAATCGGATTATTGTGGATACCCGTCATTCAGGGGGGAAAGGGGTTGTATGACTACCTTCAGACTATTCAGGGCTATCTTGCACCTCCGATTTTCGTAGTGTTCTTCTTCGGTGTATTTATGAAACGGCTTAATGGTAAAGGATGCCTTGCGGCTTTAATTGTTGGCTTCCTTATGGGTTTAGTTCGCTTGGCGATTGATACGCCGGTGAAGCTGATGAAGGACTTCCACTATACGGAAGGGTCGTTGCTTTGGATTATCAATAATATCTTCTTCCAGTATTACAGCATCCTGATTTTTACTGTATGTGTCGTGGTAATGATATTGGTTAGTTACGCAACCGAAAAGCCGAATTATGAAAAAATCAAAGGGCTTACATACGGCACCGAGAGTGACGAAGACAGAACTAAATCCCGTGCAAGCTGGTCAGCCGTTGATGTGATTTTCTCTTGTGTGGTCCTTGTGATTATCATCGCAGCTTATTTGTACTTCAGGGGATAATATGAAATATACAATCGGGCTGGATTACGGGACAAATTCCGTCCGCTGTGTAATAGTTGACGCCGCCGATGGCGGCGAAATCGGGACAGCCGTCTATAATTACGAAACGGGACAAGCTGGAATTATTCTTGACCCATCCGACCATAATCTGGCGAGACAAAATCCGGCTGATTACTTAAAAGGAATCGAGGTCAGCGTCAAGGAGGCCGTCGCTCAGGCAAAAAAAACAGATAATAACTTTGACGCTAACCAGATCATCGGTATCGGCATCGACACAACCGGCTCAACCCCCCTGCCGGTCGATAAGGACGGCACGCCGCTGGCGATGCTGGACAAATTCAAAGACAACCTAAATACCCACGCCTGGCTGTGGAAAGACCATACCGGCCACGCTGAGGCGGCGGAGATTACCGAGTTGGCTGAGAAGGAGCATCCCGAGTACTTGGCCAAGTGTGGCGGAACATATTCGTCAGAATGGTTCTTCAGCAAAATTCTTCACTGTTTAAGAGTTGACTCGAAGGTCTTCGATGCCGCTTATACCTGGGTCGAGCACGCCGATTATATGACGGCGCTTCTGACGGGAACCACAAACCCGCAAAAAATCAAACGCTGCCGATGCGCCGCTGGGCACAAAGCTATGTTCAATGACAGCTGGGGCGGCTATCCAGCCAAAGATTTCCTCGCAAAGCTCGATCCGAAACTGGGAAAGCTCCGTGATACCTTAGGCGATAACACATACGCTATTGACCAAAAGGCAGGCAGCCTTACCGAAGATTGGGCGGACAAGCTCGCCCTAAAAGTCGGAATACCGGTTGCGATGGGTGCATTTGACGCTCATCTCGGCGGCGTTGGTTCAGGAATAAATATCGGTAAATTAGTAAAAATCATCGGCACCAGTACCTGTGATATGGCTGTCTGGCCTGCTGACAGGGATTTAGCTGACATTCCTGGTATATGCGGAGTAGTTGACGGCTCAATCCTGCCCGGCTTCTGGGGACTTGAAGCCGGCCAATCCGCCGTCGGTGACATCTTCAACTGGTTCGTAAATTATATCCAGCCGGGAGGTCCCGCAGCAAGCTCGCATAAAGCCCTGACCGATGAGGCTGCAAAGCTAAAACCCGGCCAATCAGGCTTGCTGGCCCTTGATTGGAATAATGGCAACAGAACTATACTCGTTGACCAGAGACTAACGGGCCTATTACTGGGCCAGACGCTCCATACAACACCCGGAGAGATTTACCGGGCGTTGATTGAGGCAACCGCTTACGGTGCTCTTACTATCATTAACAGATTTGAAGAATACGGAGTTAAAATATCGGAGGTGATAAACTGCGGCGGTATCGCTGAGAAAAATCCTTTGCTGATGCAAATTTATGCTGACGTTACAGGCAGAGAAATGAAAATTACTCGTTCTTCTCAAACCTGCGCTTTGGGTTCAGCTATAGCCGGTGCGGTAGTGGCAGGGGAAAAATCCGGCGGCTACGACAGTTTCGCCGATGCCCAGGCCGCTATGTGTGGAATGAAAGACACAACTTACAAACCAAATCCTGAAAACCATAAGGTTTACAAACAACTCTATTTACTTTATAAACAGCTCCACGATGCCTTCGGTTTGGACAGCTACACAGGCAAAATGGCAAACGTGATGAAGGAGCTTCTGGATATAAAAGACAAAGTGAATCGTTAGGATACTATAAATGCACGATGAATTAAAAAAGGCGGTCTATGAAGCCAATGTTGAGCTTAACAGGCAGAAGCTGACAATTTATAGCTGGGGCAACGTCAGCGGAATAGACCGCCAAGCCGGCATAGTAGCTATCAAGCCAAGCGGCGTCCCTTACGACGAGCTTAATTCCGACAAAATGGTATTGCTTGATTTAGATGCAAACATCGTCGAGGGCAATCTTAGGCCTTCGTCGGATACGCCGACCCATCTCGAGCTTTACAGAAATTTCAAGTCCGTTGGAGGTATATGTCACGCACACTCTGTTAATGCTACAATGTGGGCACAAGGATGTCGGGAGATACCGTGCTTTGGAACTACCCATGCCGACTATTTCTATGGTCCAATACCCGTTACTGAAGTAATGACAGCTAACGAGATAAAAAGCGATTATGAACTGAACACGGGTAAGGTTATTGTTGCCAGATTCGCCGGTATAGACCCAATGGAAATGCCGGCTGTCTTAGTGGCCTGCCACGGCCCTTTCACGTGGGGTAAGACCCCTGCTGACGCTGTTGAAGCCGCCGTCGTACTTGAGCAAATAGCAGCGATGGCCCTGGGGACTGTAAACATTAATCCGAACCAAGGTCAGATTGACAAGTCGCTTCTGGATAAACACTACTTGCGGAAACATGGCAAAGATGCTTATTATGGACAAAAATAAAATAATTTAGAAAAGGGACAAAAATGAAGAAAACCACCTTCGGCATTATCATTGGAAACAGAGGCTTTTTCCCAGACCACCTAGCCAAATCGGGACGCAAAAACATACTCGACGTTCTTAAAAAAAATGGTTTCAACACGGTATCACTGGCAATGCAGGATACAAAATACGGCGCCGTTGAAACTTTTGCCGACGCTAAAAAATGCGCCGCCCTTTTTGCCAGAGACTCGGAAAATATCGACGGCATAATTGTAACTCTTCCGAACTTCGGAGACGAGAGAGGTGTTGCTGAAACAATCAGGCGCTCAGGGCTTAATGTGCCGATTTTAATCCATGCCGAGCCGGATGTGCCGGGCAAAACGACCATAGCCGACAGGCGGGATTCTTTCTGCGGCAAAATCAGTGTTTGCAACAATCTCAGGCAGGCCGGTATCCCATACACCCTGACAAAATCACATACCGTCAAAGTTACATCGGCCGAATTCAAGAAGGACCTCGATGATTTTGCTTCTGCCTGCCGAATTGTTAAGGGTCTGAAAAACGTGCGTTTTGGAGCCGTCGGTGCCAGGCCGGCAGCTTTCAACACCGTCCGCTACAGCGAAAAAATCCTGGCCCTCTCCGGCATCACGGTAGAAACACTGGATTTATCCGAAGTCCTCGGAAAAGTTAATTTGCTTACCGACAGCGACAGGGCCGTTAAAGCCAAATTAAATGCCATAAAGAAATATATTCCGACAAAATCAATTCCTGCCGATGCCCTTTTGAAGATAGCCAAATTCGGCGCTGTGTTAGACCGATGGATTAAGGATAACGATATTAACGGCACTGCTATTCAGTGCTGGACTTCTCTCGAGGAGTTCTTCGGAATAGTTCCCTGCACGCTTATGAGTATGATGAGTGAATCGCTGATACCGAGCGCTTGTGAGGTTGATATTACTGGCCTGCTGGGAATGTACATTCTCCAGCTGGCAAGCGGCACACCAAGCGCGATTCTGGACTGGAACAATAACTACGCCGACGACCCCAACAAGTGCATCCTGTTCCACTGCAGCAATATCCCCATGTCTTTCTTCAAAAGTGCGAAAATGGACTACCAAGAAATAATCGCCGGCACCGTAGGCAAGGAAAATACTTACGGTACGGTTGTCGGCAGAATAGCTCCCAACGAGGCGACCTTCTGCAGAGCCACTACTGATGATACCAGCGGCGTTATTAGTGTTTATACAGGCCAAGGCCAGTTCACAAATGACAAGCTCAATACCTTCGGTGGCTTCGGAGTAATGAAAATTCCCAATCTCCAGACACTCATGCAGTATATCTGCAGGATGGGTTTCGAGCATCACGTTGCTGTAAATATATGCCGGAAAGCCGACGCAATCGCCGAAGCCCTGGACAACTATATGGGCTGGGAGGTTTACCGGCACGTATAATAAATGCAGCGCATCGAACTTTAAAAAAGCTTAAGGAGAAAACTAAGATGAAAACCAAATATGTTCCAATCCTGTCAGTTATTACTTTATTGTTTGTGTTCAGTTGTAATAAACCTACTATGTGTGGAGAAAGAAAAATGAGTATTAAAAAACAAGCTTTTGGAAAAACAGCGGACGGAAAAAGCGTTGATTCATACACCCTGACCAATGCCAACGGCTTAAAGGCCGAAATAATAACCTACGGCGGCATCGTAACATCGCTTCAGGTGCCCGACCGAAACGGCAATTTTGCCGACATCGTATTAGGCTGCGATAGCCCCGATGACTACGCCAAAAGCGGTACCTATTTCGGTGCGTTAATCGGCCGCTTCGGAAACCGCATCGCCAAAGGCAAGTTCACTCTCGACGGAGTTGAATTCAAATTAGCAACGAATAACGGCCCGAACCATCTCCACGGCGGCGTAAAGGGATTCGACAAGGTTATATGGAACGCAGAACCAATGCAGACTAACGAGGGCCCCGCGCTAAAATTAACTTACCAAAGTCGTGACGGTGAAGAAGGCTACCCCGGCAATCTTTCCTGCACGGTTGTTTACACCCTGACAAACAATAACGCGTTGAAAATCAGCTACGAAGCCAAAACCGACAAAGCTACTATTGTCAATCTCACACATCATAGCTATTTCAATCTGGCGGGCTACAATTCCGGCGATATTCTTGGGCATACCCTGCAGATTTTCGCCGACCATTTCACCCCCGTCGATAAGACCTTGATACCGACCGGCGAAATAAAAGCTGTAAAAGGCACACCCTGGGATTTCACAAAGCCGATGACCATCGGCTCACGCATAAAGGATGTCGAGGGCGGCTACGACCACAATTACGTCCTCAACAGTTCCGATGGCTCGCTGGCTCTCGCTGCTTCGGTTTATGAGCCAAAGACCGGCCGAGTTCTGGAAGTTTTCACAACCGAGCCGGGCCTTCAGTTCTATTCCGGAAACTTCCTTGACGGCTCCGTTAAGGGAAAAGGCGCCGTCTATAAAAAGCACGACGGCTTCTGCCTCGAGGCGCAGCATTTTCCCGATTCGCCCAACGAACCTAATTTCCCATCAGTGGTCTTAAGGCCGGGTGAAAAATATACGCAGTTGACCGTGTATAAATTTTCTACACGATAACCTAAACGTATTTGCTAAAGGAGAAAAGTTATGACCACGCTAATCATTATTATTGCTGTCCTTGTTTTGCTCATCTCTTTCGTAATCGGCGTTTACAACGTACTTATTCGGCTTCGCAATCAGGTAAATAACGCATGGTCGCAGATAGATGTCCAGCTGAAACGCCGCCACGATTTGATTCCCAATCTCGTCGAAACCGCCAAGGGCTATATGCAGCACGAACGCGGAACCTTCGAAGCCATAACCGAGGCCAGAAGCCGGGCTATGGGAGCAAAAACCGTCTCCGAGGCCTCGAAAGCCGAAGGCGCACTCGGCGAAGCCCTGAGCAAATTTCTGCTCGTCGTCGAAAATTACCCCGATCTCAAAGCCAATCAAAACTTTCTCGCTGTCCAGGAAGAGCTGACCAGCACCGAGAACAAAATCTCTTTTGCACGACAGAGCTACAACGACCAGGTGCTCTTCTTCAACAACAAGATTCAGATGTTCCCCTCTAACCTTATTGCGAATATGTTCAATTTCAGAAAACGAGATTTCTTCGAGCTTGAAGTCGCCGCTGAACGGGAAGCCCCGAAGGTAAGTTTTACTAAATAAAAACTTAAAATTCAAAACTAACGATGTGGGAACTGATTAGGGTCAACAAGAGAAACTCCGTCATCCTGATGGTGCTGATGGCAGCCACTTTACTGCTTCTGGGCTACATTATCGGGGCCTCTTACGCCGGCCGGCAGGCGGGCTTCATCGGCTTGATGGCTGCCTCCGTCATCTGGCTAGTTCTTGCAGTGGTCAGCCTTTCAAGAGGCGACCAAATCCTCCTCCGTGCCAGTAAAGCCGTCCCTGTCACTCACGATACGCACCCTCAGTTATTCAACGTCGTTGAAGAAATGAAAATCGCCGCTGGCTTGCCAATGCCCAAAATCTATATCATACCAGACCCCGCCCCGAACGCCTTCGCCACGGGCAGAAGCCCCCAGTCTGCTTCCGTAGCGGTAACCGCAGGTCTGCTTGGCCGGCTCAACCGTGATGAGCTGCAGGGCGTCGTCGCGCACGAAATGAGCCACATCCTCCACCGCGATATCCTTTACGTTACACTCGCCGGCATAATGCTCGGCTCGATTGTCTTAATATCACAGGTATTTCTGCGAGGTATGTTTTACAGCTCGATGGGTTCGCGGCGAAGATATTCGTCCGGCGGCAAAGGTGGCGGGCAGGCCCAGTTGTTTATGCTCGCAATTGCCATAATCGTCGCGATTCTCGCACCCATAATGGCCTATCTGTTGTATTTCGCTCTTTCTCGAAAACGCGAATACCTCGCCGACGCCGGTGCCGCGCGCCTCACCCGTTATCCGGAAGGCCTCGCCAGTGCCCTTGAAAAAATCGCCGGCGACAGGTCTCCGCAGTTGGCCGTCGCCAATAAAGTTACCGCACCGATGTATATCGTCAATCCCTTTAAGAAAGCTAAGAGTATGAAATTGTCCGACCTGACCAGCACACACCCGCCGATTTCCGAGAGAATCAAAATCCTGCGCAGTATGAGCGGCGTATCTTTCAAGGATTATTCCGACACTTACACTAAGGTAACGCATCACAAAACAATCGTTCCCCCTGCCGCCTTGACCAAAGAGGACATTGCCTTGCGCCAGGCCAGCGAAGAAGCCAAAAAACAGCTCCGCCGCGAGGCACAGATGCGGCAGGTCGGCAATATTATACGAACACTCAACGCCTTCATATTCCTGACTTGCGTCTGCGGCTTGAAACTGAAAATCCCCCCTAACTACAAATCCGACAAAGTCCGATGCCCAAGATGTAAAAGAATCCTCGACGTGCCGAAGGCTAATAAACAATCCGCCAAACAGAGTGGCGAGTAAAATTAGCTTTGTTTGACATATTTTTGTTCATTTTGATCGATTTTCCCTTTCTGCGCAGGCAATCTGCGCTTCCTTCTTCGCTAACACTACGGAGGACAAAATGCAGTGAAAAATACTAAATACTAAACTCTAAATCCTAAACTCCAGATACTAAGTCTTTTGAGAGGACGAAACCCGGAAGTTTTTGGCTGGTCTGAATTGGCTATCAACTTTTTTAACATTTCCCTTGATATTTTCCATAAAGCAGATTAGCCTTAATTAGGTATAGCTTCATAGGAGAAGAACGACGGAAGAAAAAAAGGGATTCGGAAAAGACAAATAAACATCTACCATTACCACGCAGGAGAAGGAATATTATGAAAAAGAGTTTCAGAAGGATAAGATTTATTCTGTGGATAGCTGCTGTTTCTATTGGTTTGCTCTATGGGGGATGTGCTGTTATGCCCCATTCGTATACCGCTGGAGAACCCATAAGTGAAAAAACGGTCGAAAGGATACAGCCCGGCAAGACCACAAAAGGCGAAATTATCCAATGGTTTGGCCTCCCTCAGTCTATTGAGAAACCAATCGTCGAAAAGGAAGCTGCCGTAGAAAGAGAGGAAAAGGTCGCAACAGGAGGGGCATGGCTGGTGGGTGGAGGAACGACGTTTCAACCATCTTTTGAATTGTTCTCGTCAAAGCATAAGATTACTAAGGACCACCGGATTTATGTTTACACATTCACCAAAACTAAAGGTGGAACATTCGTAATTTTATTTTTTGGGAGCACAGATAGCCATAGTTTGTCCGATAAATTACTAATCTTGGTAAACGAAAAAACCGAGATTGTCGAAGACTACATTTTCAGGAAAGAAACGAAGTAAAAAAGAAAACATAAAACCGATTCTGTCCAAACATAATTTCTGCTCCAAAGTGTTCAAAGATAACAGTCAGCACCAGCTGCCTCCTGCTCGGATACTGTTTTTCCCGTATGCTTACGCATACTCACCGTATGTTTCCTCGTTGCCTGCCCCATTGTTTAGAGTGTCGTTTACTCTAATGCGGACGGCCTCCGGCAGCACTGTGCAATCTGCGTTAAAAAATTCCCGCGAAGCGGCTCCACAATTTTGCATTTTGCACTTTGATTTTTAAATTTCTTCTGCGGCTTCCGGAAACAACAGCATTCAAGGCCTATCGGCAGCACGCCGCCAACGCCAAAATTTCCCTTGACTATCTGGCTGAAAAGCGTATACTTAAATACGCCTTTGACTGGGGGCAATGGCGAGAGAGAAGGAGAAGGGTATGAGAGAAAAACCACATCTATTGTGTGCAACCTGCATAAAAAGCAATCGGCGCACATAGTGTGCACAATACTATTTATGAATTTGAGGATGAAAGGAAAATCTTATGAAAAATGCTTGGGTTGTTCTAAGTATAATTAATTGGTCTCTTTTGGTTCTACACCCCATTGCTGTACATGGGGCAACATTCACCCTCTCGGATAGCGCCTTAATGAGCTTGGATTATGATTTTCCATTTCACGGCATGCAGCCCGAAATAACCGGTATTACCGATGTGGCAGGACCTGGCGTTCAATTCGATATTTTGTATTCTGACCCTCGTTACATTCGGGACCAAATGCCTAACGTGTCTTGGACATCCTGCATTTATGGAGGCAATGGTTCCCTCACTGGTATTGACATAAGCCCTTTCGATGCTTTTGCTCTGAAGTTCACCCTGCTTTCCGCCAGCGGAGTTACGGTACCCGACGCGATAGGACCGATTATTGTCGGTTCTCTGATAGACATTTCCGGTTCATTCGGATTTCATCCGGAGGTTATTGAGGGGTCGAGTTTTCCCATAAGTGTAACTTCGACTACTACAACAGATGCTGATCAAATTACAATCATAGGGTTTACTTGCTATATCCCTTATTGGTGGTATGACCCCCCCGGGCAGAGTCCCTGGGATCCAGATGGAGCGACAATTAGTCTACTTGTAGAGTCAGCCCCAGGTGCCGAGGCTATCATCCCCGAACCCGCCACGCTCTTGCTTCTCGGCCTCGGTGGTTTGGCTCTGCTGCGAAAGCGTAGAACATAAACTCAACTTGTGTTGTTTAACAATGGGCTGTGAGCATACTACTCGCAGCCCTTATTTTTTATACTTTCAACATTCTGCGGCTTTCGGAAACAACAGCAAAGCCCCCGTCAACGCCAAATTTCCCTTGACTATTCGGCTGTAAAGTATATACTGAAATACGCCTTTGACTGGGGGCAAAAGGCGAAAGAGAGAGAAGGAGAAGGGTATGAGAGGAAAGTCACGTCTATTCTATTGTGTGCAATCCTCCACATAAAGAGCAATCAGTGCACCTTGTGTGCGCCTTACTATTACGAATTTGAGGATGAGAGGAGAATCTTATGAAAAACGCATTGATTGTTGTATCTATTTTGGTTTTGTGCCCTTTTGCTGCACAAGGCGCGTCATTTACCTTGTCGGACGATGCTTTGATGAGACTGGATTACAAATATAGCGGCAAAGACACTATAATGAAAAGCATTACGGATGTTGGAGGGCTGGGTGTTCGATTTGATTTTCTGTATCCCGACCCTCAAAAAATTCGTGGAATGAGTCCATCTTTATATTTTACCTCCTGTATATATGGAGGCAGCGGCGCCCTCACCGGTATTGACATAGGTTCATTCGATGCCTTTGCTCTGAAGTTTACATTGGTTTCTGCAATTGGAATTTCATCCCCTGATGAGGTGGGGCCGCTTGTCGTCGGCGCTTTAATCAATGAGTCTAACTATGCGTATACATATCAGCCACAGGTTATCTCGACTAACGAGCCATATCCACCAAGTGCAACCTCGGTCACAACAACAGATGCCAGTCAAATTAAACTGATTGGCTTTACCTGTAACATTCCTTACTGGTGGTACAACGAAAGTTTGCCGAGTCCGTGGGATCCGGATGGAGCGACAATTAGTCTTCTTGTAGAGCCGGCCCCAGGTGCCGAGGTTATCGTCCCCGAACCCGCCACGCTCTTGCTCCTCGGCCTCGGTGTGGTGATTTTAAGAAAACGTAAAAAATAGTACACTTTGCTTGTGCTGCCTTCTGCTCGGACACCTCTTTAATGTCCGCCTCCGGCGAACTACTATATGTTTCCTCGTTGCCTGCCCCATTGTTTAGAGTGTCGTTTACTCTAATGCGGACGGCCTCCGACAGCACTGCGCAGTAACACAACACAAAAATCCCCGCGAAGCGGCTCCACAATTTTGCATTTTGCACCTTGATTTTTTAATTTTCCTCTCCACCAAGCCCCCGTCAACGCCAAATTCCCCTTGACTATTCGGCTGTAAAGTATATACTGAAATACGCCTTTGACTGGGGGCAAAGGCGAGAGGAAAAAGGAGAAGGGTATGAGAGAAAAACCACATCTAAAACCAATTCTGTTTTTTGGTATTGTATCGCTTTTCATTAACTGTTACGCAGTTGCTGGTACTTGGACCATCATTGATGTGCCGGGGGCAACTGAAACATACCCATATGGCGTATCCGGTAATAATATTACCGGTTGGTACTATGATGCCTCTGGTAGTCATGGTTTTCTTTATAATGGAACAACATGGACAACCCTCAATAATCCTGGGGCAACTAATGGAACATGGGCATGTGGCATCGATGGCAGCAATATCGTCGGTTACTACCATGGTGCATCCAGTGAACAAGGTTTTCTTTATGACGGCTCAACATGGATAACCCTAAGTAAGCCCGGCACATACAAAGCAGTGCCATACGACATTGACGGCAGCAATATTGTCGGCTACTACTGGGAAATAAACAGTAATTATCCACAAGGCTTTCTTTATAACGGCTCAACCTGGACAGCTATCAATAAGCCGGGGGCAACTTATACAATACCGCGTGGTATCTCCGGAAGTACTATCGTCGGTAACTACATCGACGGCTCCGGTCCGCACAGCTTTATCTATAATGGGTCAACCTGGACAACCCTCCAAACCGGAGAATATGCATACGGCGTCGACGGCAACAATATTGCAGGTTGGTACGGAAGTGGTGGTCATATATATGGCTTTCTGTATAACGGGTCAACCTGGACAACTCTTAATAAACCCGGTGCAACTAATACATTTGCATATGGCATCGACGGCATCAGGATTGTTGGTTACTATGATGACACTTCCGGCAACGAACATGGTTTTTGTTATACAATCCCCGAACCCGCCACACTTTTCCTTCTCGGCTTGGGCAGTTTGGCGACCATAAGGGGCCAGCTATCAAGAAGATTTCAAGGAATAAAAAGATTAGCAGTAATAGGTTTAAAAAAGAATGAGGAATAAAGTCACTTATACGATTGCGTTTACAATTATAACGATGATTGCCAAACCGCTGCCCGCGGTGGTTCAGTATCAAATAACTGACCTTGGTATCGGCAGGCCGCGCTCGATAAGTGACACAGGTTTCATTGTAGGCGAGGCTGGAGGTCATGCCATAATATTTGACCCTTCCGGCGAAGGAGCAAACATAGACTTAGGCAAGGGATGCGCCTACTCTGTTAATAACTCAGGCGCAGTAGTTGGATTTCTTTATGAAGGCGGTGCGTTCCTTTATACCGACGGTGTAATACATTATCTCACTGGTCTGAGGGAAGCTTTTGGTATCAACAACCGTGGTGAGGTCGTAGGGTACCGAAGAGATTCCTCCCTTAGAGATCATGCTGTTATCTGGTATCCTCAGGGGCAATATTTTGATTTAGACCCCTATTCTCGCGGGGAGGGCATCAATGATTTGGGTCAAGTGCTTCTTGGTTCCGCTATCTGGCAAAAGGGTGAGCCACTGATTAACCTTGACGAAGCCGGCGAAGCGGGCTATTTTCACATCAATAACCTGACTCAAACTGTGGGCAGAACTTTATATAGGGAATGGGCCTGGCATGCCTGTCTTTGGGAAAATGGTGTTATGACCGATCTGGGAAGTCTTAGAGACCCTTTAGACGGTGAAAGCATCGCTTCTGGTATCAATGATTTAGGGCAAATAGTAGGCTCGTCGGATTGTACCGGTTCGTATATAGAGGGTCATGCTTTTCTCTGGGAAGACGGTGTTATGTATGACCTCAATAACTTGATCCCTTTCGACGAGGAGTGGAAGTTAGGCACCGCATCAGCAATCAATAATCTTGGCTGGATTGTTTGTGGGGGAAGCAATAGTCTAGAAGGTGAAGAGCATGCATTGCTCTTAAAACCAATTCCCGAACCCACCACCCTTTCACTTCTAGGTCTCGGTAGTTTGGCCTTGCTGCGAAAACAAAGGTCATAGGCTAATTTTGTACCATTGAACAATGGGCTGTGAGCAAAACACTCGCAGCCCTTATTTTTTATACTTTCAAAATTCTGCGTCCTCTGCGTTCTCCGCGGTTAAACTTCAATCAAAACCGTTGCTACCCCCAAAGTAAAATCGGAAAATCTGAAAATTTTTTTACTCCTTTTCCCACAACGAGTTACGAGTATCAAGTATTGAGAATCGAGCACCCTTTTCGCATCATTCGCGCAAGTCCGCCCAATTATAGAAGGGACGTATTCTGTCCTTTATCGCCCAGCAGGGCGATGGTCTCAGGTCCGACAGGCCCGGGTCAGAAACGACTTTATAGTTTTAATCTTGTAGTGGAGTTTGGCCGTTTGTAAGGCAGACGGAAACCCCAACGGAGATTCTCTATCAAAAAAGAACTATGAACAACGAACAAACAAAAAAATGCAAAACGAACCCAATTTTAGAAACACCTGAAATGATTGTAAGCTCAGCAAATACAATGACTAATAACCAAAAACTTAGAACGGTGAACCGTTTAAAACAAACCCAAACAAAGCCAATTTTGCGCACCTTTACCAATAAAAAAGGCCCTGCCTTTTGGCAGGGCCGATGGTTTTCTCATCCAGTTGACTTTAGGCGGACCGCACTTTGGTTGCCTCGGGGCCTTTTCGGCCTTGTGCGGCTTCGTACTCTATTTTCAGATGGTGCTGCGCAGCTTTGAGTCTTTGAAGGAAATTGTTCTTTCTGAAGGCAACTATCCATTTGCGGAAGGTGACCCAGCCGACAAAACGAATCAGGTTGTTGCGCCAGTTGCGGTACCACTTTCTCCATCCGAGGCGGATATTGTGTATAAAGAAAACCAGAGCCGGAAACGAAAATATATTCATCGCCACAAGGAACATATACTTGAACTGATAAAAGTGCCCCATAATTTTCTTGGCGCTGTGCTGTATTTGTTCGGCCGTCAGCGGCTCATCCGGCTCAAAAATCGGGAAATTGCCGTCGTAGTATTCCCACCCAATGTCGCCAAGCGGGTAAATCCTGCTTTGCTCCTGCAGGCGGCGCCTCAGCTCGGTGCCAGGCATAGGCACAGGCAGCAGCACCTGCACCGTATCGATTTTGGCCCTGTGGATGAAACGTCTGTAGTGCTTCGTCCGCTCGCCGGCAGACATTTCAAAACTCTGCCCTGCCTTTAGCGGATACCCGAATATGAACATCCCGTGAACGAGAAATCCGAATTCGCGAAAAGTCCTCGCTAATGATACCATCTCCTCGCAGCGAATGTGCTTGTTCATCGCGATGAGCTCTTCCTCGATGGGCGATTCGAAGCCGATAGCGACCGTTTCAATGCCTGCCCGCTGCATCGCGGAAAGCAGCTCCGTGTCTTTGGCCTTGTCTAACCTTATTTGAACCGTAATGCTCAGACTCAACCTGGTGCTCTCTTTGTATTCGCTGAGCATATTACAGAACCTTATCGTTTCATCTCGCTGCTGCCCGAAAAGGTCATCGACTATAAAGAAGTGCTTCGCATTTCTGCTCTCGACTAATGAGCTGATATGTTCGAGAAGCCGCTCGGGGCTTGCCGGCCGGGGTCTTCCCTTTACCGTGCAGAACTCACAATCCATCCCGCAGCCGCGAATCCTTTCCACCGGATATATCCTGATTTTAGCATAGCGCACAAGTGAAAAATCAGGTATCGGCAGCTTGTCAAAGTCAGTCATCTGCTCTCTCTTCTCCGTAACACAGACCTTCCCGTCCTTCAAGTAAGCTAAGCCCCTGACCTCGCCCGGTTCTTTTTTACCTTCCAACACGGCCAGAAGTTCCGTGATTGTCTCTTCCGCTTCGCCGATGACGACATAATCAATCCCGCTGGATAGCGCCTCTGCGATGTTCTCTCCTATGAAATGCTGCCCGCCAGCGACCGTTACGACGCCGAGTTCCTTGTAGCAGCGCGCTATTTCATACAGCCTCGGTATAGTGCTGGTCAGGCCGCCGTAAAAACCGACAACGTCCGCAGGTCTTTTTCTCTGCAGGAATTCGTGGTCGGCACCAAGGCTGGCCTTCGGGCCGAATAGCCGAAGATTATTCTCATCGATGACCTCTGCGTCCCATTTTCCCATCTTATTGACGGCCGTAGCTACGCACACCGGCCCAAGGGCCGTGGTCTTCTTGGCTATATGAGAGTAGATATTGAATGCCGGGTAAGCTGGAATTACAATTCTGAATCTGTATCTTTTCTTTGATGAATCAAACATGCCATTTGCCCCCGACTCGCTTAACATCAATATTATTTGGTTCCAACAAAATGCCGATACGCGCTCTTACGCATTTGCCTGTCAGATATCAGGTCGCGATGTACATGACAGTATTCCTCATGGTTATAGATGCTCAGCTTCTGCGTGCAGCCCGGAAACATGCATTTCCTGTCATTGGCCGAGGTTTTTAGCTTTTTTTCCATAATTATTTCTCTAAATAGAGCCCAAAACAAAAAAAGCTGCAAAGGTTAGTTGTCTTCCTTTTGCAGCTAAAGAGTTTCTAATCTTTTGCGTTTTTACCAGTTTACCACGTAATTATCCCCCTTGTCAAACAATCTTTCTTTTAATTTATTTTAGTTGCTTTTGGTCCTGTCCGGACTGTTCTCCGGCCGAAGGTGAAAGACTGGATAAAGGAGACGTAATATGCTTCTGATGAGCGAGGGAACCTGGGTTGTTATTGGCGTGGCTACTGCCATTGCGGCTGTGTTTGTTGGTACTAAAGTAAAAGACAGATACTATTAGAATAGTAATGTTCCGGTAAATCTGTCTTAACCAGCGTAAAATAAAAAGGCCCTGCTCCCTATGGGACAAGTTTTGAGCAGGGCCGATGGTTTTTTCATCCGTTCGCCTTAGCCTTCGGCGAGACAGATTGCGGGGCTAGATTTTTTGAGACAACGAACTTCTTAGGGCGGGATGCGTAGAAGCCATCAGTGAAAAACCTTTTTGGAACAATATGAAAGGGCAAAAACAATGAAACATAAAATTATCACGGTTACGGCAATTCTGGCGACAGTCGGCATTTTTGCAGGCAGCACTGCGGCGGCCCAAATCGGCAGCAAGGCGCCGGAGTTTACACTGGCCAACTATGACGGCAAGGAGGTGAACCTTTCCGATTATAAAGGCAAGATAGTGGTGCTGGAATGGTTCAACTACGAATGTCCGTTTGTGAGATACCATTATGCGGCGTCAAAAACAATGATAGAGCTTCCCGACAAATACAAGGACAACGGCGTCGTTTGGCTTGCGATAAACAGCACGGGGCATCAGACCACAGAGGCAAACAAGGGATTCGCAGAAGAATTCAAACTCAGCTATCCGATACTCGACGACAGGACAGGCAAAGTCGGACATTTATACGGCGCCAAGACAACGCCGCATATGTTCATCATAGACGCCAAAGGCAACATCGCTTATAGCGGGGCGATTGATAATTCGCCGATGGGCAGAGAGAAAAACGTAATCAACTATGTGGACAAGGCGCTGGCAGAACTGACAGCGGGCAAAGAAGTAAGCACGCCGGATACGGAGCCATACGGCTGCTCGGTAAAATACGCTATGAATTCGGCGAATTGATGGTGTAATCCGCCTTTGCCGTGCCGGCGATTGCTAACGAACCTAATCTATAAATAAAAAAGGCCCTGCTGAAAAGCAGGGCCGATGGTTTTTTCATCCGTTCGCCTTAGACGGGTTTAACTTTGGTTGCCTCGGGGCCTTTTCGTCCCTGTGCAGATTCGTACTCCACCGCCTGGTCCTCGGAAAGCGACCTTACTCCCTCTGCGAGATTCGAGTGATGAACAAACAAATCATCACCGCCGCCGTCAGGAGTGATAAAACCATATCCTTTTCTCTCATTGAACCATTTTACTTTACCTTTTTCCAAAATTTCTTCTCCTTAGGCTTAAAGTCAGCCCTGCAATGCAAACTCCCTCATATTTTCTTCAGGAATACGCTTTCGAGGGATGAAAGTATACTCCCCAAACGGCAAGATTTTACAGGGACAACCCCCCTGCTGTCAACAAAAAATTACTCTCTTGGTGCCTCCACCCACCTCGAGCATTTGGGACACCGGCCGGCCTTGCCAGCGTCTCTTTTATGCACTTTGATTCTATGTCCGCACTCGCATTGGAAGCGAATAAAATCATCTTCGGGCTTCTCTGGCTTGGGAACCGCTTTGGGAGGCTCGGCTTTTGCTTTGTCAGCTATCTCCGGTTGTTTCTCAACCGCCTCTAAATCTTTTTTCTCCTCCTTCTCGCCTTTTTTTTCTTCCCCCTCTTCTCCTTTTTCTTCCTTCTTCGCCAGCATTTGCAAAAGCGACTTCTCGTCGCTTTCCATCACCAGCCATTTTGTCTTCAGCATTAGCACCGCCAATCCAGCCCCGGCTCCAAAACACAAAATATGTGCACAATACGTTGTGCTTTGGCCGCCCAGCGCTGCCTCCAATAAATCAAAAATAAACCAAAGCGCAACAACCCAGCCGCCTGAGATACTGGCTGCCATCGGGCGCGGCAGCAGGAAGAAACAGCTTACCGTATCCTCTGGAAAGAGCACAATATATATGCCCACGATGCCGCATATCACGCCGCCCGCTCCAACAGCCATCCTATCAGAAAGCAACAGATGAACCACCCCCCCCAACAAACCAAACCCCAAATAAACTAATGGATAAAGCTTATTGCCTATTTTCGAGCAAACGGCATTTCCGAAAGGCCACAAAAAAATCAAATTTCCTATCAGCCGAACAACACCTCTCAAAATGCCGCCTTGCAGCCAAATATATGTAAACAATCCTATCCCCCACCAGCCGTTTAAAACAAACCGGGCCATCGGCCCCGTAACGGCTGGCTTCTCCTCTACCTGCTTTGCTTGCTTCTCAACCGCCGGCACCCTGAGCACTTCTTCTAATGGGCGCTCAATTGTCTTTCTGGGCTTTTCGGCTGCCTGCTTTTCGGAAGTGACCACCTGAAGGATAAACACTAATACTATCACCCCCAATACCAGCCAGTTCACCACCGGCCGGCGGTCTAACGCAGCGTCTACCTCATAAGGTATGAACATGCCTCAGACTCCTCTGCAAGAGAGTTACTTCGGCTGTTTCTTATCTCATAACCCAGTTTTTGCCTTCATAAATCGGCCTGGCATTGGACCTGAAAAACGCATCGCCGCCAAACTTATAGTTTAATTCAAGGGTCTTTCGCAGATAAACTTTGACGGGTTTACCCGTCTCGTCTTTCGCCGTCGGATGGTCAACAGCAACTGTTTCGTTGCTCAAGCCGGCAATAAAGATTTTTATGCTCTTGGCCTTCGCATCAAAATCAGGCCAGATGATGGCGATATCTTTTGTGTTGTCTTCGCCCTGAAGTATTTTGTTGCCAGCATTTTCCAGAGATTCGAGGAACGGGAACTTGCGCTGATGGCGCTTGTTTATCTGCTCAAAAACCGCTGCCGGCGTATCTTTGCCTGCCGGGGTAATTTCATAAGTATCTGTCATCAGCTCGCACTTCGGATAAAAATCAACATCGTGACCTGTCTTGTTGGTAAGCGTTATTATCGTGTACCAGTATCGCTTAGGTTCCTTGTCACCGCTCAAGCGCAATACGATTTGCTGCGGGTGCCCAAACGTTACATCTAATGTCCAGTCATCCGGCCCCTGCACGATAGCCGGCTCAGGCGCCGCCAGAGATACACAGGCCGTTACCACCAAGATAGTCAATATACCGTAAACAAAATCTTTCATCATATACCCCTCATTATTTCTATTCTTTCTAAAACCTAAAGAAACGCCTCTTTTCTATTTTACACTAAAACCGGCTGATAGCCAAAGATATTTTATCACTTTTTAGCCCGTAGTTTAGAACGAATTTCAGCTTGACAATATACCGCTGTTGCAACTAATTAAGGCTAAAGCTGACGAGAAGTGCACATAAGGAAAGAAAGATGAATGAAACAAACTTACTTTTGAAGGCGTATTACGAAGCCCTGTATGAACACCTGGAAGCCAATGAGGAACTTTTAACAAAGAGGATAGAAAAGCTGCTGAAGGAGGAGATTGTAAAACGAGGGTTTGGGGACTTTGATAAGGAAAAATACGCTGCGTACAGGGATGCGTGCCTGGCTTTTGTGGATGAACGGCTGGAAACCTACAATCCAATTGGGATTCAATATACCTTTGACCGCATCAGGGCGGAGGAGGCCGTTGAACTGGAACTGCAGCTTGACTGGTATGACAGCCAGGCGGAATTCGAGGCCTTATTGGAAGCTGTGTGCGCCAAAGCGGAGGTTGAGATGACGGAAGAAAGGATGCGAGAACTGGCCGATGAGCTAATCAAAGAAATCGGGGCTTTCCCAGATGGGAGTATTATATCCGCTTACGAGGCCGCACCTGCTCTTGGGAAACTGCCGGACTACATCGTGGCACGAGCAATCGAAGAAACCATCAAGTGAACAAACATTCGGTAGGTCTTACGTATTTTTGCCCTTGATGAATTGGAAATTGCAGCTATAATTCAGGTAACTTGTATCGTAGTGGGGCCCGTAGCTCAGCGGTAGAGCAGTGGACTCATAATCCATTGGTCCAAGGTTCAAATCCTTGCGGGCCCAGTTATTACCAGCTTTTTTGGTCTCTACGACGCAGATATGCATTTATTAACACGTATATTTTGTAAAATTGCCAATCAAAAGCCTTTCGTCGTTCTTTGTGTACTTTTCTGCAGCTACTCAATCGGCCAAAGTAATAACGGCACCAATGGGCCGTTATCTATACATGTGAAGCTGGAAATGGGCAACGAGTATGAATTCATAAAAGATGCTCCCTCGCGGCTTGTCTTCACAATCGAAAATAAAAGCGATGACTTTATTATCATAAGAGCGATTGATGTTGAAAACGGCTTAGCTGATATTACACGATGGTATGGCAGTTTTTATGGTTCGACTGAGTATAAACCTTTGGAAGATATTTGGATTTACAACCAAATGAGTCAGATGCTGACAAAAACGGCTTTTGCGACCGGTCTGATTCAGCCCGGCGGCGGTTATGAATTTCCGCAATGGGCAATCTTGAAAGACGAGACAGTGGATGTAAATATTGCTTATCAGAAACTCACAAAAGATGAGGTCCTGAAACAGATTTATTTCGAAATAAACGACAATAACAATTTTACAACGAAAAGAATTTTCAAACATTTAAAAAATGCTGATATTTTAGAAAAAGAGACCAAAAACATTAACTGGTCATTCGTAATAGCTCCAAATGCTTCGGATTTGCCGTTTGATAAACAGCACTTAGAATGTAAACTAACTCTACGTGAGCCCGAATTCAGCTTCGAGCAGGCAAAAAAAGCGGTTAGTTCTGAAACATCAGATTGTGTATTCTGGAAAAGCCAGAATTGCTGGGTACTAAAAACAGACAAAGGCATTTATCTTGTAGATAAAGATAAAACTTTGCTGCTGCCCGAAATGGATTTATTGGTATTTGCTCTGATTGAATCTCAACATCAGAAAGTAACCTGTATTTTACCTTTAACAGGCTATGAGAAATATGACGCACAAAAGCCCCACATCGAAGGGCCAGGCTATTATAATCCAGGGATAACAGAAGTGCCTAAGGAAAAACTCATCAGTCTGTTTGAGTATGCCGGTGCCAGAGGCGACAAGATAAGCGTTTTGGTATATAACCCAAATGGTCTTGGAAAAAGACTTTACCTTTTGGTTGGACAATTCGACGAAAAGATGCGCCGTAAAAGTGTTCAATAATTTTTAAAATTCGCTTAGATTCAAGGAAAAATATAATGAAACTGCACATTATCCGTTTCGCGATGCTGTTAATCTTATTGTCGTTTCCGGCCAGCAGAGCCCTGGCAGGAGATGGAGACAAAAATGCCGAACCGAAACCACCTATTTGGGGATACGCGGATAATCTTGGCGAGGGAAATGTGATACTGCATATTAAAATGACAGGAGACAAATACACGGACGTGATACTGCCTGGGCATAAAGTTGCTATCCTGCCGAAAGGTACCGAGCAGGTAAAAGTCGTTCCTATTACCGCTGAAGACGAGAAGAATACCGATGTCATAATTGCCCCCAGTGATTGCGACCCGGCCGCTGATGAAGCGCTGCCGCGGGGTCTTCGGCGTTCAAGCCGCTTTTATCAGTCAGGCGGTACTCACAGATTCGGCAAGCCTATAGAAGCTGCCACAAGGAAAGAACTTATCAACAACCTGAAACCCGCCTACAAAGACCTGATTATTCCTCCAGGCGCTCTTACTGAAGCGGATGCCGATGCTGAAGTAATGATACAGCCCGGTAATTGGAAGATAAATGAACCTAATACCCCTGAAAAGACCAGTCCTCAGCCGGAGCCAAAGCAGACAGAGGACAAACCTGCAGCGGAAGATTCAACGGCCGAGCTTCGCAAGTGGAACGAACAGTATATCAAACAGAAAGCCGAACTCGAAAAGGCGACTCCGGGAGGTGCATTGGAAGAAAGACTTAAAGATTCACTGGAGCAGACAAAAGAAGCTATTGATTCCTGCATTGCGAAAGAAGAAGAGCAGTACGGCCCGAACTGGCGCGAAAGGTATCGTGACCAGTCTGGCAAATTGCCCGGCGGTTTTATTGAAGATGACAAATCAAGGCTGATAAAGCTGAAAGAACTCCGCGACGAACAACAGGAAAAGGTGTCGAAGCTTAACCATGAATTTGAAGACCTAAAAAAGAAAACTCGACCCATAGCAGCTCCTGAAGAATACATTAAAGAGGCCCAGGATAAATTCAGAGAAGATTTTATCAAAGAAAACGGAACGCCTGATAACTGGACCGAGCAGCAGCGAAAAGAGTATATGGAAGGTATGAGCAATGCTGCCGATAAAGGAAGCGAACAATGGAAAGAAGATAATGACCGCTTGTCAAAAGATAATAAAAAGCTCGGCAGGACAATGAAAGCACTGGCCGAAGCAAAGGCTGATTTAAAACGCACCGACAACGCAATAGAAAAAATAGAAGAACGGAGCTCTGCTGACAAGGAATCGCCGCCATCTGAAGAATCTCCGCAGAACGCTTCAACCCCGAAAACCGAGCTTAGTCATTACACCATCCCGCAAGCCATCGAAGCCGTCGAAACGATGATAAGCGATGTGAATAAGGCCGCGGCGAAACACGCGAATATTTTTAATACTCCTGATTTTATGCGGTGTTATTATATAAAGGCGGGTATTCCGAGTTCTGTTATGGACGCGGGGAAAATGCTCATGGATTATCATAGTGAAACACTATATTCGAATTTTGAAAGTTATGGACAGGGTAAATTATGGGAGTTCGTGATTTTAAATGAGAAAGGCAAACAGCTTGCCGCTGAACTGGCTTCCCTGCTGGATGTTTATGACGGCCATACGGTCATACCTGTATCCGAGTCGCTATATCGAGACCCTAAAGATTGGACAGGTTACATGCATACGGACCAGGCTTTGAGAATTTTGAATGGAATTCTTGATTCGCTGAAAGCTCAAAACGAGAAGGGGTCAGATGTTGTTGTACAGAACCTGGTAATAAGAGCGAAAAAACTTATGGGAAATTGGCGGCGTAACATAATCCAATACCATAATGCACTGGATATCTACCTGGAAAACGCGGCACAATATATGAAAATTATTAAATATGAAAATGGAAAACTGAATGAACCGCTATCACAGCTGGATGAAAAATACAAAAACAGGACCCCTTATAATAAAGAGATGAAGCAGTATAGCAAAGAGCTTGAAAGAGTATTGCCGGCTATCAAAAAGCAAAGAGAGCAATTGAATAAAAAAGCAGATGATATATTCAACAAGCTGGTTGGTAATGGTGAATATAAAAGGGCCGTAGTGGAATGCAGGAAAACACAGCTTGAAGACCCTGAAAATCAGCCCCCTTTGCTGGTACCGCAGCAGTATGATGAAAGTTCGGAGGAATTTTTGCCAGACAAGCTTTATGGGTTTTTAGATAGCTGCAAAGCAGGTTGAAAAGCCAGCAGAGACAGGTAGAAAAGCTGTGCCGCTTTTAAAAAAGCTGTGAGTAAACTCACAACTTTTTTATTCTATTCTGTTTCTCAAAAAATATAATCATTACTATCTTCTGCCTTGATAGAAAAGGCATCTTCGGTATAATCTTACATGTGTTTCGGGGCGATTAGCTCAGCTAGGTAGAGCAGCTGACTCTTAATCAGCGGGTCACAGGTTCGATTCCTGTATCGCCCAGTTTCATTTTGGCTTTTGCCAGATGGTGACATCTTCTCCTTTGTTGTGTCTAACTGTTCATATAGTAACGTGTTATCGCTATCAGTATCCCCCCTGCCAGTGCGGTCTTGATGATTTTCAGAAGCGACATTCATTGCCGAACAGTTACTACCAAAGTAAGTATTTTTTGCAAGTTTTTTGTAAGCTGGTTTGTAAGCGCAGTCAATTGCTAAATTATCTGTGCCGGTTGCCTTCTGTGCTTCTCTGTTCGCAAGAAGGTTCAGATATCGCACAATTTCTGAACCTTTGAGAAGCAACAACAATGATTTGAAGCAGCTTTTCCTGAGCGATTCAAGTATTTTTTTGAAACACTTGTTTCTCTTTGTTTTTAGCAAAAAACGAAGGAAATTTTTAAAAATCCCGTAGTTACCACGGTTGGCGTACAAATGGGAACAAGTACACTTTTCGCAGCATAAAATTTTTCTATTTTTTTGATTGACAGCGTTTAAAAAAGTAATTAATTAGTAAAGCGCGAGTAAAACGGATTGTTTTGTGGAGGAAATCCGAATGTGGGTGATGCACACAGTTAAAAGCACGTCTTTTTCGGAGGAAGGTCTAAGAATTCAATAAAAAAAGCGGAATAGGTACGTTCAATCTTACATCGGTAGGAGGTTAAAACAATGTTTAAGAAAATTACTTTAGTATCGTTAGTTTTGTTTGGTTTTTTGCTTTTTTGGATAGCTGGGGAGTGCTTTGCCGATGTTTCGGCCCAACTTGAGCAGGCAAAGTTGGGTATTATCTCCCTTATCAAGGAGGGTCACTACTCCCAGGCTCAAATACAAACCCGAAAATTGCTCGCGGATTTCTCCCAGAACCCAGCTTTACCTCAGTCACTCTATGAAATAGCGGCAGAATACCGAGAGGAAAATAGATACAAAGAGGAAAAAGACGTTTATCAACAGATAATACGGGATTATCCTGATAATCCACTCGTAAGCAGAGCACAATTAGGTTTTTTGAGGGCAGAGGTTCTATCTCTTATTGTCTCGCATAAAGATACGGAGCAAGCCTTGAACAAACTGATTACTGATTTTCCCGGGCATCCTGATTTGCCGGATGCATTTTACTCAATAGGTAAAAAATACGGCTGGTTTGAAAAATATGAAGAAGAAATGGCTGTCGATCAGCGTTTGATGAGAGATTACCCCGATAATCCATTCGCAAATAAAGCAAGGTTATGTTTTTCAAGAGCAAAAGTACAATCTCTCATCATATCACAAGACTACGACAGAGCTAAAGAAGCTCTCGATAAGCTAATCGTCGACTTCTCAAATCACCCCGATTTGCCAGAGGAACTTTATTGGACTGCGAATAGATACAAATACTCAGATAAATATGAAGAGGCACAGGACCTATATCGTCAAATAATAAAGAACTATCCTGACAATAGGTTTGCAAATAAAGCGAAGTTAGGTGTACCAGTGATGGACGCCATGTCCTTTATAACTTCACAGGACTCTAACAAGACCGGCGAGGCCCTCGATAAGCTGCTTATTGATTTTAAGGACCATCCGGACTTGCCAAAAACATTATTATTCATGGGCGAACGGTGTTACAAACAGGAGCTTTCAAAGGAAGGCGATGACCCTGTACAGACCAAAGATAATTTTGAAAAGGCTGCTAAGATATATGATAGACTCATAAATGAATTTCCGGCTTCGTCCCCGGTGCCGGAGGCCTGTCTTTGGGCTGGTTATTCTTACCGCGAATTGGGTAAACATCAGGAATCTGTACGCTGTTTCCAGAAGGTGGTTGATGATTACCCTCGGTACGAGTACGCATGGAATGCTCAATACTGGATAGGCGAATGCTATGAGCAAATGAGGATTTCCGGAGCTCTGCCGGAGTCGGAGGCAACCACCAAAATGGAGCAGGCTTACCAGACATTTATTGAAAAATATCCGGCTCACTCATTGGCCGGACATGTCTGCTTGAAACTGTCGAATCTCAGTTTCAGCAGAAATGAACCTGCTGAAGCAGCTGCCTATCTGGAGATTTTTCTCGAAACAAGCCCTGATGACCCCCGGGTACCCGATGTGCTGTACGACTTAGGCCGGGCTTATGAACAAACGGGTCAGTTGGATTTGGCGGCGAAGGCCTACGGCAAATTTATAAAGGCCGCCCCGAATAACCCCCTCGCGGAAGAGGTAAAAGCGAAACTTGAAAAATTGGAAGGAGCAGGCAAATGAAGACAATACTACAGACAATCTTTTTGATTTGCTTATTCTTATTTGGCTTCAGTAGTCAGGCAATGGCTTGTGGTGAACCTCAATGTCCTTCATGTTACTCTGGGCCCAATTGTGATATATACACGCCCGGTCCTACTCCTGCGACACCAACCAACTTGGATGCAAATGCGGTCGATTGCAACATAAATCTAACTTGGACAGATAACGCCTATAATGAAACTTCTTATATGATTGAGCGCAGCACCAATGGCGTTGATTTTAATCAGATAGACATAACAGGTGCCTTCTCAGGCACTGGCACTTATAACGATACGAACGGAACGGAAGGTTTGCTGCCGGCAACTCAATACTGGTACAGGGTTCGTGCATATAGTTATTGCGGAAGCTACTCAAATTATTCCAATACTGACTCGAACACGACCTGGGCAGGCCAGGCAACAGATCCAATTCCGTTTGATGATGCTAATGCAGTCAGCATTAGTCCTACTTTGAAATGGACCCCCGGCGCAGGTGCTGAAGAACACCGTGTGTGGTTCGACGGTTCATACAATGGCTGGCAGCATACCAATTCATTTATCCTCATCGGATTGGCATACAATGAAACCTATGATTGGCGCGTTGATGAAAAAGATAGCAACGATAATATAACGGTAGGCGACACCTGGAGCTTTAAGACCGTTTGTCTGGCTCCTGCCATTATTGTAAGTCCGAGCAACGAAGAGACAGAAGTCAGCGCGACAACAGACCTTCAATGGACCTGGTCTGGCGGTAGTGCACAATCTCAAGATGTATATTTTGGCACTACAAGTCCCGGCACGTACCGCGGGAATATAGATGATGGGGATGAAACGTCTTTTAACCTTGGAGCATTGGACACTAATACTACTTATTACTGGCGTATTGATAGAAAGAACGACTGCGGCACGGCTACAGGCGAGGTCTGGAGTTTCACAACCGGGAGTGCACCTGCCCCCGGTCAGGCGACTAATCCGACCCCGCCATCCGATTGGACGAAGGACGCAAGTGTGATGACGGACCTCAGTTGGATTCCCGGTGCCTATGCAACTTCGCACGATGTCTACCTTGGCACGAGCTCTTCTGAAGTTAATTACGCTAATCCCGGCACTACGGGTGTGTTTAGGGGCAATCAGACGGGAACAACTTTTGACCCCTGTTTATTGGATCTTAACGAGGAATATTACTGGCGTATCGATGAAAAGAACGGCGCTGGCACGACCAAAGGTGGTGTCTGGTACTTCCCAACACCGGTTTGCGACTCGAATAAATATGTTAGCAATCTTTTAGGATCGGACGAAAATGATGGCTCTCCCGGTCACCCATACAAGACAATCCAGAAAGGCATAGATGAAACGCCCACGGGTTATAAAGTCATTGTGATGCCAGGTACATATGAAGAGGATATTGACTTTGATGGAAATTCTATAACCGTAACCAGTCTGGACCCGAATGACCCGGCTGTAGTAGCAGCGACGATAATCGATGGTAATGCCAATGCGGTTACTTTCAATAGTGAAGAAGGCCCCGATTCAGTGCTGACTGGCTTTACTATTGAAGATGCAAACAGAGGGATATATTGCTATTTATCATCGCCAACTGTCAGTAACTGCGTTATTAAGGACAATCAAACCTCCGGTAGTGGTGCCGGAATGTGGAACCGTATTAATGCCAGCCCCACAGTTACAAACTGCATATTCAAAAACAACACTGCTCAGAATTCTGGGGGAGGGGTATACAATTATTTTTTATCATCTCCACAATTTATAAACTGCATATTTAGTGAGAATAGCGTGAATAGTGTATATGGTGGTGGTGGAATGCACAACTATAGTAATTCTTCACCTATTATTAAAAACTGTGTATTTTTTGGTAATGAGGGTTTATATGGAAGTAGTATAAGAAACGTGAGCGGTTCTCCTGAGATTATCAATTGTTCATTCATTGATAACCATTGCTCTGAATATGGTGCTATCTATAACCAAAACAGCAATCCAATAATAACTAACTGTATACTGGGTGGTACTACATCGCCTAAAATAGTTGGAGGTGATCCGGTCATCACCTACTGTGATATAGCAGAAGAGGCCTATCCAGGTGAAGGTAATATTGACGCAGACCCCTGTTTTGTCAATCCCGACGACCCCGATGGTGAGGATAATATATTCGGCACACCCGACGACGGCCTGCGGCTTAGAGCGGACAGCCCTTGTATAGATGCTGCCGACGGGGATGTGGCTCCGGATACTGATGTATTCGGACAGGCGCGTCTCGATATTATTGGTGTACCCAATACCGGTATAGGCAATCCTGATTATGTCGATATCGGTGCGTATGAATACGATGATACTCAGGGCTACATAACTTCATTCGAGGAATACCAGGGATACGCAGAGTATTCTTCCATCGATGGAAACGATGGTTGGGAGCTTGAAGGCAGTTGGGGAAAAATTAAACGTGTAGACTATTACGAAAACTCTGATGTTAATTATCCTTATCAGTATGTTGAAGTATGCGATTCCAACATCGTATATAATATGAACGGTTCCTGCAACAAATATATGCACTTCAATTGCATTCCATCACCAGGGTCTTCTATCAATATTATGAATGGCTCTACCCGGATTGCCTCCATCACGTTTAGCGATGAAGGTGATATATACGTCCTGGATGGTGGAATTTATAAAATGGCCTGGACAGGCCTCGATTACAGAGATATAGCGGAACAATGTCGTTATTTTGTTGAAAATGGCAGTTCTTATCTGTCGTGGCCTGACTATTCCTATGAGAACTCATGGATGGATTTTATGATTCAATTTGATTGGGAAAATCACCAGTACAATGTCAGCTGGACCCATTATGCAGCACAAGCTGGCGAAACTATCTATACAACAGAGACCGGTTTCAACCCTGATTGCCAATATTACACGAAGGTTAAATTCGAAGATACACCGTCCGATCCTGACTTCGACTTTATGCTTAATAGAATGTCCATTATGGATATAGACTCGGAGGGCGGTGTTGTGGATCCTAATGGGGATTTTTGGATGACTACTCCTACTGTTCCCAAAGATGCCAACATACTGAATCCATTAAGAGGGCAATGTGCTATTGGGGGCACGTCGTGGTACAAAGTTCTTGGGGAGTATGTAGTCAAGTGCTGTCCGGTGGATTTAAATCCGTATGATGCTAACAGCTGGATGCAGGTTTGCGCGGGCAAAACGGTTGGACAGGATCTGTTACGGCTTGGTTACTGGAACATAGCGGCATATTATAACGGCGATTACTTCCTGAAAATCCAGGTCTATGACGACCTGAGACAGTTGCATTCCGAGGGGATTATAACGGACGAGCGCACATATAACGGCCAACAACCCGAGACAATCAACGTAAAGTATCCGATTATTGGGCGGCTGAAACCTCAGGCCTTTTATTATCAGGAACGTCCAGATTTTACAATCAATTGGCCCGGCACGTTTCCATTTGAATTTAAGAGAAGCTATAACCATGGTGCACGCTCCCGAATTTTCCCTCTGTTCTTTGGCTGGACACACAACCATAACATCCGCTTGATAGAAGACTCCACGGACGACTGGGTTGTAGATAGCAATGGACTCCCCATTCGCGATGGAAATGGTCTCGGCGTCGGCAGGTTATGGCTGTGCGAGCCATCTGGAGGAGGATTGTTTATTGGCAGAGTCGATGAAGGTGACACGCAAAGAGTGATTTATGAACCAGTGGATAATGAGAATAGTTATATCATACGCAGGAACTCTCTCGTCCCCGACAGTGGTCCTGGTAAATTCGATGTGAATTATGTGTACTATGATATGTCTAACGGTATGAAGATGACATTTAGTAAAGAAGATGTCAATTATTACCACGCAGTGCCGGATGAAAACGACGGCGGGCTCGTCGGCTGGATGGTTTTAGCAGGAATTGGCTCCCAGGAAGATAGATTCGGCAATGCCCTGCATTATACGTGGGAGCAATGGGACGGCAACGATGTTTCCCTGCAGGAAATCAGCAATAACCGAACTCCCGCAAGATTAGTTTTCGCCAATGACCTTTTAGGTGCTGGTAGTTTTCCTTTGTGCAGTAAAATCCAGCTTTATAACGGCGACGACCCCTGCGATGCGTATGTCTTCTTTGAGCTTCGTGGCAGCGTCTCAGACCATATATATTATTATGTGACAAGAGGCATAGGGGATTCGCCAGGATCCCCCGGCGGGGAGGGTCAGAACTCCGTAGATCGGATTACGTATAGCCAAAAGGGAGAGCAATACAAATTGGCATCGATTGTAAACAACTTCGAGTGGATGGAGATGACTTATGCTTCTTCACCTCGTACCTGGGTCAACAATGATGATGACGGACTTCTTATAGAAAAGCACGAAGGAATTCAGTACATAGCTCCATCTTATGGCACAATTAGCAGCAAGTTTGATTATGACTATGATGACCAGGGCAACTTAATTACTACTGTTAAAGTAAGACTTGTAGGGTCGGCTGACGAAAGTTTGCGTGAGGAAGTGGTCGTTACGAGTCCCGACGGTGCGTTGCTTAGCACGGATATAAGTACATACGAGGTGAATCTGCCGGATGGTAACAAGTTTGACCCCTGTGATTATCACTTCTGGTGGAATTGGAATGTCGCATCGGACATCGGTTACAACGGCGACATAAGACTAATTAACTTTCATCCCGGAGGAGGCGGTGCTGTCGACACTGAATATTATTATGAAGATAGTAATTTCCCATTAAAACCGACAACGATTATCGAATATTTTGATGATGACGGGGACGGTGATTACGATAGACCAAGCAGAAAGACCGAAATTAAATATGATGATAGAGGAAACACAATTGAGAAAAAGGCATATGTGGATGACATAAACTATGTCTATACCGAGATTGTCTATCATGATGTCTATGACTTCCCAACCCGACAAACCACCTGGCAGGAATACTGTCAGGGTGACATGGACGGAAACACGATTACTTATGGAGAAAAGGTCGAAAAGCAATGGCTCTATGGCAGCGCGGAAGGCACGCTATGCGAAGATGGAAACTGTGGAGATTACCTTGTCCTGGAGAAAACATTGCTTAATGACGATGGCGGTGGAGAATGGGCCGAGACATCTTATACATATTATTCTGATATGAATGGGCTTCCCAGGCAAAAAACCGACCCTGCAAACAGCATAACTTATTATGAATATGACGACAACGGCTACGTCAGCAAAGTATGGGAAGGTGCAACCTTGGATGTCAGCGGCGAGCCGGTTGGAAATCCTCAACAAAGGTTCTACTACGACGGTCTCGGTCATAAGATCCTACAGGCCGATTACCTCGGCAAGGTGGAAATGAATGTATGCGACGCCCTCGGACAAGTTTGTGAGGCAAGGGTATATATCGATAAAACTGCTTTGCAGCGTCAAACCTTTGAGCCAAGTGATTATGACGGTATCGCCTGGGATAGCAGAACATTATACAACTGGTATTTTGCAGGCGGCAGGCCGTGGAATACTATACTTCCTACCGGCGGCAGTATCTATAATGCTTATGTGCATAATGGTAAAAGTTCTCGTTACTATAATCTGCGTGATTCGGCCCATAACATAGATGGCTACTCCGTCGGCGACTGGGGCGGAGATATAATTTACGAATTTACTTTCGACGGACGTTCTTTACATGAAAGAAAACGCTATGAGCCGTCCCTTGATTTTGTACATATCGATTCACTTTACGATTCGATGTTTAGGCCAATACACAAGTACACACATATCCCTCTCGATACCGAATGCGTTGAAGACTGTAACTGTGACCCCAACGACCCGAATTGCGACCCTGAATTTACCGGCACTGAATATATCAGGCACGAAGAGTTTAGATACGACGCCTCTGGAAACAAAATCGGCGAAAAGGTTTACAAGGCCAAATTGCGTAAGCAGTATGAGGGCGGAGAAGATGAGGTGCTTTCAGTGGCGCTGGAAAAATCCAACAGTTACGAATACGATATCTTTGGAAGAATGACGAAACAGATTATAGACTCCAACGATGAAGGATTAAACCAGACTACCCAATTCGGCTACGATGCGCTCGGCAATCGTATCTATGTCATCGACCCTGAGGGCAAAGTCATATTAACCGACTACGATAACGCCAATCGCAAGACAAAAGAGTATTTCGCTGCAGAGCCCGTGTATATTCAGGACACAAACGATATCAATGTTATAGCTGTCAGGGCCGCAGCAGATGTAAAGAAGGAATTCCACTATTATAAGGATGGCAAGATAAAAGACGTCAACTCGTACGACTATGGCGGTGCCCTGCTTGCCTGCTCGACCTTCACATACGATTCGCGGGGACGAATCGAAACCGTAACTGAGAAAATCGACGACTCGAATAATGCAACAACCTCATACGAATATTCCGACAGTAACAGCCTCCAAAGAGTCGTCGATGACAGCGGCTATCACATCGTTATCCAGGATGCCGAAGGCAAGCGGACGGGTATCAAGCTGTCTTACCACGGAAAACCCGAAAAAATCACTTATCCTTCCGGTGATTACGAGCAGTATATCTATAATTCTAACGGCCTTCTCCAGTCAAAGGCCGTCTGGGAGGGCGAGGATAAGTGGTATATTAACTACGGATATGACGCCTTTGGAAAAGTGGAAACGATAACATATCCCGACGATCCCTACTATGGGTATCTGGAGTATGAATATCGAACCCCGCACGCTTATCAGTATGGATGGAACTGCAAGATAAGACTTCTCGGCAAATACGGTCTGCCTACGCGGATTACCGACAACAGAGATGTAAATGACCGGCCCGGAGTCGCAGACAGCAACTTCATGTTTATATACTGGTATGAGTTAGGTAAAATCAGGTCCTACACAGATTATGACGGCTACACGGTAAATTACGACTATTCGTTTGCTTACCGCCGGCCTACAGATGTTAATGTTACAAATCCTGCCGGTGGGCTCATTTATGATGTAAATTATGTTTACGATTTGGCCGGGCGTATAACCGATGTATGCGAGCCCTTGCTCGGCACCGATAGCTCGATTGCCGGCTTCGAATACGATGACAACGGCAACCGTTCAAAATTGAGCTATTTCCTCGATGGCTCTAAGGGCGGAGACACTACATATATCGCTTACAGCTATAACCGGGATAATATGCTAACCAGCTATGAAACAACCGACGGGCCTATGTTCAGGTTCTATAATGTTACCGTAGATGGTTTAGGAAGGTTAAAACATGGAAGGGATATAATTGCTTTCCCCGGCCAGGCGAGTAGAATACATAACCTTGACTACGCCTACGATATGCGCAGTCAGTTAACCGATGCCAACATCGGCGGCATAGACGGCGGCTCCTGGGTCTATAATTATCTCTATCGGCTGGACGGCAACATCTGGCGAAAAATCCTCAATAGTAACAATACCGATTACGAATACGATACAACCCCCGGCGGCGGCGTCTATGACAGCGACCTTATGACAGAGGCCAGCAGTGATTCGCTTACGTGGGACCTTAAAAACGGCTGGCTTATCGCCAAGCCTTCAATATCCTTCACATACAACTGGGAAGGCAAGCTGCGCTCTGCTACTTACGATAGCAACTCAATTAGTATAAAATACGACCCGATGGGCAACAGGGTCTATAAAAATTCCACCGAAAACGGCCAAAGAAAATACATTATTGACATCTCCGGCGAATTGCCGACAATACTGATGGATATTAACACTGTAGATGGGGCTACAATGAAGACCTATATCTATGCGGACTCGCAGATTTTAGCTCAGCACGATGGCGATAGCTCCGACCCTCGATATTTCTATCTCCACGACCGCTTAGGCAGCGTGCGTGAGATAATTGACACCGATGGCGACGTTGTAAACTCTTATACCTATAACCCCTTTGGAGAAATGTTCCCGACAGAGTGCAATGAGACAGTCTCTAATACCTTCAAATTTACCGGCCAATTCTTTGATGAGGAAATCAGCCAATACTACTTAAGGGCCAGAATGTATGACCCCGCACTGATGAGATTTACCGCAAGAGATCCACTCATTGGTACGCGTGAAGAACCACTTACGCTACATAAATATCTATATTGTCTGAATAACTCAATAAATCTTACCGATCCGGCGGGAAAAGAAGGAGACCTGACAAGTACTACTGGCGCAATTTCTATTGGTGAAGGACTCGATTATCTGCTAGTTAGCCCTGCGCTAAAGGCGTTTGCGCAAACACTCGTAATAGCTACGGCTATAACTATAGAATCTGTTATCATTGCACACTACGCTGCCAGTGAAGAGTTTTTTAGAGGAGGAAAAATAACACAAAGAGATAATTGGCATGGTTTTGATCAAAAACCAGATTTCCACAAATTCGCTAAATGGTTACATAAAATGAAGAGAAAGCTTTTCGGAAAAAGAGGAAAAGGTTTGACTGAAGAGGAGTTAAAGGATGCATGGGATACTTGGAATGAGTGGGGACGTCCTTCAGGAGGTAAATGATGAAAAATAAAAGCAAACAGGATTTATTGAATATTATCAAGGAGAGTAAAGATGAAAAAGAAAAACGCAAAGCAAAAATGTATCTATATCATTTGATGGAACAATTACCATATGAAAAGTTGCAACAATGCATATTACAATCAAGCGATGACTTCGAAAAGAAAATTGCTGAGTGGCATTTATGGAGACGATCTTTAGATAAGAGTTTTGATAATTTGCTCAGAATTATCAGAGAATCGGGGGATGAGGACAAAGTTCGTGAAGCAGCAATTATATTGGGGGAAGAGGGGTACACTGAAGCTGTAGATATTTTGATAGATCTTCTACGTACATCTGATAGCCCATATATAAGAGATGGGGCAGCTTTGGGATTGCGTGAACTGAAAGATCCACGCGCATTTATCCCTCTCATCGACCAGATAAAAAAATATCCAGAAGATTGTGAGACATTCGTTTACGCACTGGAAGTGTTTGATTGTACTTCTGAGGTAGAACTCCTTGTGGACTTGTTTGTGTCCCAGCCACAAGCTATTCTTCTTCGATTAAATATAATTGAGTGTTTCAAGACAGGGCCCGTTAAAAAGATTAATTCCGAACTGGTTAGATTGTGCTGTCAGAAGATTGAGCAAGCTATGCTCAAATCGGATAGCCCCAGCAACACAGGGCAACTCGAAGACTTATGCGCCGTGATTCAAAGTTACGAATAATCAGACATTGACCCAATGCTCAAGTTAATGTAGTACTCTAGGGCTTTAATTGCTCTTTGAAAAGTTGACATTTCCAGCGAATTGCCGACAATATTGATGGATATTAACACTGTAGATGGGGCTACAATGAAGACCTATATCTATGCGGATAGCCAGATTTTAGCTCAGCACGATGGCAATAGCTCCGACCCGCGATATTTCTATCTGCACGACAGATTAGGTTCAGTGAGATTATTGATAGATGATGAAGGTGTAGCACAAAACAGCTATACCTATGATCCGTTTGGCGAGTCATTCGATACTGAATGCACAGAGAATGTCTCTAATCCCTTCAAATTCACCGGCCAGTTCTACGACAGCGAAATTGACCAATACTACTTAAGAGCCAGAATGTATGACCCGCAGTTGATGAGATTCACAGCCCGAGACCCAGTCCAGGGCGGATACCAAGAACCGTTAACACTCCATAAATATCTCTACTGTGCAAGTGATCCAATTAATAGGATAGATTTGAACGGTGCTTATTGGGATGGACCATGGTGGGCGCAGCGAGAATTCTGGACTGATATGTGGAATGAAGCTGTGAAGGGTGCTGCTGCTACTGCAGATGGATTTATTCCTCTACCTTTTGTGCATCCCTTTGAAAAAGTTTATGCTAATCCCGATGGTAGCGTTGACCGCATATATAGAGGAAGTCGATTACTGGGTTCAGTTGGCCGTACTGCATTGTTGTTTGCGCTAGATACATGGATGGTTGAAACATTGCTTGTTTCAGCACCTGGACCGGGAGGACCAATTGGTGCGACTTGGGTTGAAAAAGTCTTAATTGGATCGCTTTGGAAGACAGTAGGTATCGCAAATACTCTGGGCAATACTGCTGGAATCACGTGGGGTGCAGGAACTACATTATTGGATATAGCAGGTGCTGCCGATAATATTGTGGATGTCTTAGGTTTTCTGGACGAATAAATTTAGAAGGGTTATATATGTCATTTATTTGGTTAATAGTCGGGGCAATAATTTTATCCATAATCTATAAGTTTATAACATACGGGATTATGGTGCAAACCAAAGAGCCGCCTAAGCCTGTTAGTACCGCAGGCATAATAGAAGCTATTTGGGGTATGTTGGTTTTTGGTTTAGGTGTGTTTATTTATGATCCAAAAGATAGGTTTTTAGGCGTGTTTTTGATGCTTTTAGGTTTATTTTGGATATGTATTGCAGTCAGCTTATACAAGTCAAGCAAAGTAGGTCGAACAGTATGCCTGATTTTGTCTATACTAAGAATCCCAACGGTTATAGGAGCATTTTTTTCCTTTTTTAGTATGCGTAAACTTTACTTTTCTCAAGAATCAAAGAATTTTTTTAACAAAAAACCACAGGAAAGATTGTAAAACAACTAAATGATCCAGTTGCTTATCTTGTTTATGAATATAAATCCGATTGGTTAGTGGAAATGACAGAACAAATAATCAGAATATTTGAGATAATAATTGGCATCGCATCTCTTGTTTTGATGTTTGGCGTACCTTTTGGCTGTCTATATATAATTAAGAGGCACAAATCTAAGATTCCCACGACGTCGTCAGAAGAGTTAAAAGAAATGGCCACAAAGCAACCTCTTTTGTACTGTAATGATATTGTTAAAGAGTTGCTTTCTCGGGGAGATGACATTAGTTTTGCAATGCCCTTATTTTTGAAAATGGCTTGCGACAAGAAACGTCTCAATAGGCACATTGGCTGGCAAGGGCTGAAGATATATTTCTCGGAAAGACTGGCCGATATTGATTTTAGCGAGGTGCGTCCTTCTAAGAATACATTAGATCGATTAAAATTTATTGAATCAGAGTCTTGTAATAGTTCAGAGATTTAATTGCTCTTTAAAAAGTTGACATTTCCAGCGAATTGCCGACAATACTGATGGATATTAATACTGTAGATGGGGCTACAATGAAGACCTATATCTATGCGGATAGCCAGATTTTAGCCCAGCACGATGGCAATAGCTCCGACCCGCGATATTTTTATCTCCACGACCGGCTTGGCTCAATCCGTGAGATAATTGACACGGATGGCGATGTTGTAAATTCTTATACCTATGATCCGTTTGGCGAGTCATTTGATACTGAATGCGCAGAGAATGTCTCTAATCCATTCAAATTCACAGGCCAGTGGTTCGATTCGGAAATAGAACAGTATTATCTCCGTGCTCGTCAATACGACCCCGCACTGATGAGATTTACGGAAAGAGACCCTGTCAATGGTAAATACCAAGAACCACTCACATTGCACAAGTATCTCTATTGCAATAACGATTCGATCAATAAGAAAGATCCAAGTGGAGAGTTCTGGGGTTATTTGTTTTCTGCGGAAATGCGAGTAAAATTGGCCGGGGCTGCATTTGGAGCGCAAATTGTGGCTACTCATCTCATAAACACACTTAATATAAGAGCTATGATGATGGCTATTCATCTGCAGAATTTTACTTTGGAATCAGCGGTTATGTTGTCGAATAAGGTAAATCAATTTGCAGAAATTGCACAAGTAGGAGGAATTAGGGCCATAGCTGCTGTTAGTCAGCTTGTAGCCCAATACACGACTTTACACACTTTCGAGGATCAGATGACATTTATATATGCGTCGCTTGGAATAGATCCAGCTTCTCCATCAGTTTATGCACAGCAGCTTGGTATGCTAATACACCAAGTCGGAATGATGTGGTGGGAAGAGTACGGAGATGAAGCTACTAACTATTGGGATTGGGATGCTCTTAAGAAAAGAAAAAAGTAAATATAGTTATTGAATTTTCAAGTCGTACAGTATTTTTTATTGACTGGCTCATGATATGAGATTTATACAATCTTTGGGATGTAAAGATTATGAGATAGATATTTTTATTGGTAAAATCGCAGCTGTTTTAGTCATCGTTCGCAATTTTTTTTGGGTATGGAGACTAATTGCCGAAAAGAAACTTTTTTTCTCAGCAGTATTTTTTGTATTGTTTATATTTATTCCCTTTTTGTATTTATTTTTCTTAAAAACATATAATCTGAAACTTACCAAGATGACATTCCGAATATGGTTTTACAGCATATTACTCTTGTGTTTATCTATAACAGACAAGTTTTTGGATGATTTTTCAGGTTTTTGGAAGGTAATTTTCCCTGTTGCTTTTGTAACTGTGTGTATGCTGGTTGGATTAAAAGGTGTGGTTAGAATCAAAGAGCCCAACAAACTCACAAAAGATAAGCATATTAAAATACCTGAATTGCATCGCAATTTATTTTCCTTAGTAAATTCCGTAGACATTATTATCGGTTATATTTCTATATTTATACTTATGGTGTTGACGGGGAAGTACTTTCACGATTTTGTGCTTTTCAACTGGCCATCGTTCGAAAAATATAGGATATTATTATTTTATGTAGGAATAGCTATTGGTTATTACCCCAGTGTAATCTTGGGAGCGGCAATTTCTTGTATTTTTATCTTTTTAGTTAATCTGATCTACAAATATTCTGCTAAACTACAACAACCATGAATCTTAATAAGTATGTACTGTTTCAAGTCTCGTTGAAAAGTTGACATCTCCAGCAAATTGCCGACAATACTGATGGATATTAACACTGTAGATGGGGCTGTAATGAAGACTTATATCTATGCGGATAGCCAGATTTTAGCCCAGCACGATGGCAATAGCTCCGACCCGCGATATTTCTATCTGCACGACCGCTTAGGCAGCGTGCGTGAGATAATCGACACCGATGGCGACGTTGTAAATTCTTATACCTATAACCCCTTCGGCGAAATGTTCCCGACAGAGTGCAACGAGACGGTGACTAACCCCTTCAAATTTACCGGCCAGTGGTTCGATTCGGAGATAGAACAGTATTATCTCCGCGCCCGCCAATATGACCCCGCGCTGATGAGATTTACGGGAAGAGATCCGGAAAAAGGAAAATACCAAGAGCCAATGACCCTACATAGGTATCTCTACTGTACAAATAATCCTATAAACTTTATAGATCCAACAGGCAGATATGGAACTTTAGGGGAACAGTTAGTGACTACCTCAATAACTTCGATGCTTAACGGAACTATAACTGGATTCGCAAACATGTTGCGCGGTGGTAAATTTTGGTCAATGCAAGGTTTTGGAAGTGGAGCTATTGGCGGTGCCGCTGGCTGCGTTACTGGATTCTTTGGCTATTCAGGTCTTGTCGCCTCGGCGGTGTCTGGTAGTGTAACTTCAGGATTAGCCTCCTATGCAGAAAAAAAAGATTTCGAGACAGCATTGGCTCACGCTGCAGGTGGAGCAATCATGGGCTATGCTTTGGGCAACTTCGCGGATTATATTGTTGATTTAACACCTGAGTTGTGGTGTTTTGATATGGAAACATTTGTAGAAGCCACTTTAGGCGTTATTGGTGGAGAAGCAACATATTGGGGAAATAGATTATTTATTGACTGGAACACTAAAAGAAAACAAAATAGGGAATAAAGGCAAAAAATGGATAAGAACTTGAGCGATATCTCAAATTTATTTATTTGGAAAAATAGACTTACTGGCAGAAAATACTCAGTTTCAATAAGTCGTACTGGAGTGTTAAATCTCGAAAGGCTAACAAATCCAAATGAGCTTTACAGTAATTTTCAGTCGAGGTGGGAAGAATGGAGCCGATTTTTGACCAAAGTAAATTCCAAAGGCAACTATACTGTTCCAAGTTTCTCGTTTGTAGACCGCATCAAACAAATTTTGTGGTTTTTTGTCATCCAATGCTGCGTTATATTTTTGTTTGCGATAATCAACCTTAAAAGTACCTTTGATAGTAGTCTTGCGGAGCAAAATTGGAACGGTGAAACCTCATTCTTTTTATTTCTTTTGGGGGGTGTAACACTTGCCGAGCTTATTAGATTATGGTTCTTTATTTCGCGTAGTTACTATAAGATTATTATTGAGAACGATTTTCTAAAAATAACTTCTTTAAAAGGCCAAACTAACATGGTTCCTTTGTCAGAAATTTGCGATTACAATTTTAAAATTGTGACTAGAAATGCATTCGTCAAGTTTAAAGATGGTACAAAACTTACACATTTGGAAAGGCTAACAGATTGGCCTATACTTAGAAATGATTTAAAAATAGCGTTGGAGGGAAAAAATTAAATACCTGTACCCTGCCTCAGAACTTTAATTACTCTTTGAAAAGTTGACATCGCCGGAGAACTTCCTACGATATTGCTTGAACTTGACCCGAATGACGATATGGCGATTAAGAAAACATACATCTATGCGGACTCGCAGATTTTAGCTCAGCACGATGGCGATAGCTCCGACCCGCGATATTTTTATCTCCACGACCGCTTAGGCAGCGTGCGACTTGTTATAAACAATGAAGGTGTAGCACAGAACAGCTATACCTATAATCCGTTTGGCGAATCATTCGATACTGAATGCACAGAGAATGTAACCAATCCCTTCAAATTTACTGGCCAGTTCTACGACAGCGAAATTGGCCAATACTACTTAAGAGCCAGAATGTATGATCCGCAGTTGATGAGATTCACGGGAAGAGACCCGGTCAATGGTAAATACCAGGAATCGCTGACGCTGCACAAGTATCTATATTGCTTGAATGACCCTGTTAACAGAACGGATCCGTTGGGTGAAAAATCGCTTGCTGAGTTAATGGGATCCGTAAAAATTTGGGCGACAGGAGTAGCTACGACATGTGGTAATTATCTAGCACAATCATGGCAGTTTGTAAAAAGAGTCATTCAACAAGTGAATCAAGCCCAACTAATGAAAAACGTGATAATGCGAGGCCAAGACATATGGTCACGCGGCAATTTGAAATTGATACAAGCGTACAATACACTCTACGGCAGTGGGATCACTGGAAAAGCTCAACATGTTGGGTCTAGGGCCTTTGGTGCTAATCAACAGGCACTTCTAGAACTCTCTAAGCAAGCCACACGTACCGGTGTTACTCGTGAACAAGCCAAAATATTAATACAATGGGCCATAGAATACGGGATTCCCTCTAGAAGTGACATCGGCACAAACCATTGGCAATATGGGTTGGATCATATACATATTCTAGGGTATCATATTAAAATTATCATCGAAGGTAGTCAATAAACGTGATAAACACTTAATCTTTTAGGAAATATAATGATTGGTCAAACCTAATTGATTATAATAGACCTTAATCATGTTATCAATAAGACAAACTAAAGGTTTTACATTGCTTCGCAGTGCTAGTGTTGTTTTAGAAGAATACGAAAAAAACAGAATAGCATTGGAAAATAACCAGTTGATAAAACAAATTAGAGAAGCCGTTTCATTTATAGATCCTTATACATATAGAGGAATATCGAGAGATCCATTGGCACCATGGTCTTCGGAAGACGAAAAGAACCTTCGAGAAACACCAGAACTTTGTAAAGATTTGCAAAAGGAACTTAGTGCTAGGAAGAAACTTCGCGAATTGACCAGAATAAACAAATCTAAATCGAGTTACTGTTATAACGGATGGCAATATAACGAAAAGTTAGTGTCGAGCTTGGATGAAGCGAAGGAAATTTATGGTTGTTTGTGTAATCCAGGAGAATATGAAATAGTTGAACTTTCCCGGGAACCTTATAGTACAGATTTTAAGTTTTTGGGCTATGATGTAGGATACTGGGCAGGTGATCATTTTTCCATTATTTGCGATTCAGTTTTAATGCCACAGTGGCATCCACCAAGCCCAGAGGATATAACCGAATTGGCTAATCAATTGCACGGATTAAACAAGTACATCTTGTTTCCAAGTTTGGATGAGGCAATAGACTTTAGGCGATATTACACCTCAATGCCGTGGGCAGAACAACAAATGTTTCATGACGATTTTTGTATTATTCAAATAGCACTCCCATGAATATGCCTGGGCATATTCGTAAAAATAAAAATGGTTCTTTGAAAAAATCATATATTTACAGCAACAGCCAGATACTTGCCCAGCACGATGGTAATAGTTCCGATCCTCGATATTTATATCTGCACGACCGCTTAGGCAGCGTGCGACTTGTTATAAACAATGAAGGTGTAGCACAGAACAGCTATACCTATAATCCCTTCGGCGAGTCATTCGATACAGAATGCACAGAGAATGTGACCAATCCATTCAAATTTACTGGCCAATGGTTCGATTCGGAGATAGAACAGTATTATCTCCGTGCTCGTCAATACGACCCAGCGCTGATGAGATTCACCGCAAGAGATCCAGCTGAGGCGGTATTAGGAGATCCTTTAACTTTACACAGGTACTTGTATTGTAAGAATAACTCCATTAATTATATTGATCCTCCGGGAGAGTTTTTTTTCACCCTGATGTCGGTTTTTGTAAGCCGTATAATAAATGATGCTGTTGAATACAGATACAATGCATGGACTATTAGGGCATATACTTATGCGGTTGGAGTAATACTTGATTTGGGGACCGCCTATTTGACCATCCAATGGGCTCAGAACTACATGCATGAGAAAGAAAAAGGGTCTATACACTCTATAGGAAGAGACAGTAATTCAGTAGAAGATTTTGTGGAATGGATTCAGGGTGGGAATCCAGGTGGAGATGGAGGGTAACTAATAAAGGAGATTATAATATGAAGGCAAAAATGTCATCGGCTTTGAAGAGAGCTATTTTTGCAAGCATTGTCTTGCTCATAGCAGCTATTTTTGCAAAATTTAAAATGTGGCCCGAATTTTTGGTGTCTTTAGTGTTTGCCCTTTATCTTGCTAATAGCGTCTTGTACATTAAGATAATGGAGAAGATGTGTTCTCTTGAAGAACTGCTTAAAGAAAATAAGAAAGTTGAAAATGAATAAGATATTAGAGCTCTTTGAAAAAGAAATATATTTACGCCGACGGTCAGGTTTTAGCGCAGCATGATGTGCCGGACAATAACGAGAAGTATTTCTACCTGCACGATAGGTTAGATTCAGTGAGACTTGTTATCGATGATACAGGCGCAGCGAAGAATAGTTACACTTATAACCCCTTCGGAGAAATGTTCCCGACAGAGTGCAACGAGACGGTGACTAACCCCTTCAAATTTACCGGCCAGTTCTACGACAGCGAAATCAGCCAATACTACCTCCGCGCCAGAATGTACGACCCGCAGTTGATGAGATTTACCTCACGAGACCCAGTTAGTGGTAAATTCCGAGAACCAATGACCTTACATAAGTATCTGTACTGTCTAAATGATCCAGTAGACTATACAGATCCGACTGGCGAATCCCTACTTGTTGATGTGCTTTTAACTACATCGATATGGGCTGCAGAGAATGCTCCAACTCTTGCGGTGGGAGCACTGGCTATGATATATACTAATGCATTAGTTCACTCATCAGCTTACCAACAGATATCATTAGCATTTGCAGCATCTGCGAGTGATGCAACGCGGGATTTAGGCCATGCCATGGCGGCTCAGTGGAATAAAATGGAGAAAATGATATACAACCATAACCAACAGTATAAAGATAATTGGATGGGTAATTTGAATCTGCCGCCGGGTACAGCTAAGATTATCACTATAGCTTCTGTGCTGCTATATGCGGCTTATGAATTTGGAGATGATGTGGTCGAGTATATTGAAAGTTATCGGGAGTACTTCGAAAAATGGCTTTATGGTAATGATACCCCTTCAGTTACTACTCCACCACCTTCACCTTAATACAATAGGTTACTTATTACCGTGACAAACTCATCGGCGCAAGATATACGACGATTACTTAAGAAACATCCCAGGGTATGGGACATGATGCACCTGCCACTGTGGGGATATGGATGCCATATATTATTTGAAATGGGTTGGAAATCTGAAACAGTACGAAAAATTACATTTGATGGTTTTTCTGCTGCGCATGCTCGTATTCTTACCGCCTGCTATGGTGACAGAAGTTACATTGATGCGGTTTTACGTAACGAATTAAAAATTGAGCCAAAATGCAGACTCCTTCAAACTTATTGGGACATTGGAGCGACTCTATGGGATCTAGGATATGATGATGGGGTAGCGTATATGGAAAAAGCCATTGGGCTTGAAGACAGAAAGGACTACAAAAACAATCTGATGCTTATATTTTGTTTAAGGCTAAATAATAGAACAGTAGAGAGTAAGAAACACGAATTTCTGAAGGAACTGGTTGACGATATGCCCGAGGACACTAATGTTAAGTCTCTTCTTGTAAGGGCATATATTGACGCAGGAAGATTCAATGACGCAAATAAGCTTATAGAAGAGCTTACTACTGCTGAACCCCCAGAAGTATACGGACATTTATGGGCTGAACTATATTTTGCGCAGAAAGATTTTAAAGCAGCCTCGGATGCTTTTGACAAATACGAAATTAGTAAGTCATTGTATTTTTTAACTGCACAATATGACTATAAGAAAGCGTTGGCTTACTACTATTCAAACCAAATAGATAAATGTCGCAAACAGGCACTAAAAATTAGGCGAAGAAAGAAGTGGGACAGGTTCTACCGCCTTGATGATTTAGAGAATAATGGTATTTCGAGAGAATCCTTTATCGATGAGATAATAAATTTTGCCACCCGAGATAATTACTTCTTTGACAGAGATAGGATTAACCACCACTGCAGGATGTTGGGTTGTATTCTTTGGGCTTGGATTCGAAGGCATCCGTATCTTGCCATTACAATACTGGTAATAGTAATATTTCTGTTACTTCGTGTGTTTGCTCCGGCAACAAGACTAATAACTCGTAAGACATTACCAATCCTATAGTTAGGGGCTTTAATAGCTCTTTGAAAAAGAAATATATTTACACCAATTCACAGATACTTGCTCAGCACGATGGTGATAGCTCCGACCCGCGATATTTCTACCTGCACGACCGGCTTGGCTCAATCCGTGAGGTAATTGACACCGATGGCGTTCTTGATATTCTTTGGCAGGTTCGGCCAGTGTTTGACAACCAGCATCAAATCGGGGTCTTTGACTTGATTTTCGTTTGTTTTTGGATTTTCTTTGTAAGCTGGTTTGTAAGCACCTTTTGGGGTATTTGATAAGTCTTTATCTTTTCTACGATTATCATTCTGCGGTAGCTGACTCTTAATCAGCGGGTCACAGGTTCGATTCCTGTATCGCCCAGTTCAACTGCATTTTTACTATATAAAAGGGGGTTTATACCATTATATGTTATGTAACCTGTTGCAGCTGAAAAGGTTAAGACCACACAAAAAAATCTGAGCATAAGTGCAATATTATCGGGTTCCGAAACGTCTATATCAGCAAAAGAACCAGATTATTATTTATTGCACTTATTGCAGAAAGGATGGAAAATATGAAAATCAACTGTATTAAAAAGGCGGCAATACTTTTAGCTGTGCTGACATTCAGTTGTGCCGTGGTTTTCGCGGAGCCTCTTCCCTGTCCGATTCCTCCACCCCCCGGTTCTAATTCCCCTGCGGTCGAGAACAAAGGACCCGATGCCTTTTTATCCCCAAGATTTGTGCAGGAACTTAGCGAAAAACTGAACCTCACGGACACACAGAGGGCCGCCATCGAGCAGATTACTGCCAATGAAGTCAAAGAGATTCAAAAAATCAGAGAGAACAGCAAAAAACAAATAGACGCAATCCTGACGCCTGAGCAGCAGGAAAAACTTGCCGAAATGAGGGGCAATATGCGTGAAAAACTTCGCGAGCGTGCAAGAAACAGAACGAAGATGCTCGCTGAAAAACTGAATCTCACGGAAGAGCAAACGGCCGCCATTAAGCCGATTATGGCAGCAGAGGCCAACGACATTAAAGCAGCATGGCGGGACAATTCTCTCAGCCAGGAACAAAAGCAGAGTAAGATAGCTGAAATTCGGAAATCTGCGAAAGAAAAGATAAATGCGATACTGACACCTGAGCAGCAGGCCAAATTCGCTGAGTTAAAGGAGCCTACAGAATGGATGATGCATCATAGAAGAATGGGGCCGGGACATAGGCCATTTGAGCATCTCCCACTACCTCCGCCAGAGGAGCAAGGGTCTGTCGACAGCAATCCCTAACCTGTTTGCTGGACTGGATACGAGATAAAAAGACAGGAGTTTCTCAACTCCTGTCTTTTTATTATCGCTGGAAATTCGTTTCTAACAAAAAACTAAGGGCTATGAGTAACACTCACAGCCCTTTGGTTTGCTGACAATTACCTTCTCGTTCTTCACTCCTCCTCTTCAAAGCACATTAGCAGTGCTTTTCCGAAGACTATTTATGAGTGCCAGCACGCTTCGGTCTGCCAGCTATCTCATCACCACTCCAATCTAAACAGAAGCATATTGAGCCTGCGCACGAACGTCAAGTAAATTTTTGAAAATTTTATTAAAATTTTAACTTTTTTAGCAGGGTTTTTTGACAGATATTTTGTAATTTCCTAAGTCTTTGTCTTCACTACAGTTATTGTTTTTATTGTGCCAACGCTTAATTAATGCGTTTACTTAATCATGCGGCGTTAAGCACAGTTGTTTTCTTATATTTTCCAATTTTCCAAAACATACAAGCTCATCACCCGCGATGATTTTCGTATCAGCTAAAGGATTAGGCATCGTTTCATTGCCCCGCACTATCGCCAAAACATTAATGCCGTGCTTTCTTAACTGCGAGCCCGAAAGTGTTTTATCAAGTATGGCGCTGCCGGCACCGACAGCGACTTTCGAAACGCCGTACCCCCCCGTCGCTATCGCAAGCTCTTCAAACGAAACAGGTCTAATAATTTTTCTCTTTACAATACGTTTCCTCAAAGCATTTGTTAATTTTCTGGCGAACTTTGAATTAGTGAAAATCTTATAAATGATATATATAGCAGCAACAATAATCGTCAAATTTATCCACGGCATAAGACTAAATGAGAGAAAGTCAGACAAAAAGGGAATCTTAGCCGGTCTTAAAGAATTGGCAAAGGTCGCTATCATAGTAACAAGACCGGCGTGGCCTAAAACTATGAGGACAGAAGCAATGCGTCGCCTTTGGGGGGTCGCTGTAATTAATTCCGCCTCTTTTGTCGTAAAGCCTGTTGCCGTAAAACAGGACAGGGCCTGAAATTTAGCAAGTGACCACTCTAACCCGGTCAATTGAAAAGCTATTGCTCCGATTCTTACAACAATAAATGACACAATAAGAACGCTTATAAACAATACCAAGTTCATATCCAACTCTCCTTAAATTGCCACCAAGAAGAACGTTTTTGAACAATTCAAAGCCTAACCCGTTTGGATTTCATATCTGAGATTTTACCTGCCCCCCTCTGCTTTCACAAGCTCCAAAGATACAATACCTGCGGTGTGCTAAGCTCGTACAAAGTGGATTTGTCGATTTTTAAGATATTCCTGCTGCGTGAGCTTAACAGGTATGCCAAAGAAAACGGCCTGCGATATTCCACTACCTGGGCCTTTTCAATTCCCGCCAGCGACTTGACCTGCTCTATGGCCTCATCGATATAACCAATTTTGTCTATTAACTTTTCGCTGAGCGCTTCTTTAGCACTATAGATGCTGCCGTCAGCCAGACGTTTGACATCATCTAATGTAAGTCCTTCTCTGCCCTCGTCAACAACCTGCACGAACCTGTCATAGGCAGGGGTAATTAGTTTATCTTGCATATATTGCCGCTGCTCTTCTGTGACCGGCCGGAAAGGGCTGGGCCAATCTTTCTTTTCACCTGACTTGAAAATAGTCGGCTGAATGCCAAGCTTTTCTTCAAGCAATCCCTGGACAACAAAATAGCCGGCTATCACGCCGATTGAGCCGGTAATCGCTGTTGGCTCAGCTACAATCTGGTCACATCCTACCGACACATAATAGCCGCCCGAAGCAGCAACACCCTGCATAAACGCCACAACAGGTTTATCTTCCTCCTTGCGGTACTTGCGAATTTCATTGCAGATTTGGTCACTGCCCGAAACCATTCCGCCTGGCGAGTTTACACGAAGAATCAGTCCCTTTATCCGCTTATCCTGTCGGGCCGATTTTATCTGCTTGTACACATCTCGAGCTTGTTCATCATCTATTACACCCTGCAGCGTAATTACCGCAATTTTAGTCGTTCGCGGTCCAGCTTGTATAACTTCTTCGGTAAAAATACCTTCCTGCCCTGCTGCTACAAAGACCGCAGCCATTCCAATCAGCATCAAAAATAGTGCAATATTTGCAAGCACCGACAGCCCAAGAATAATACCCCAGAAAATTCTCCAGCCGGTCCGTTTTTTAGGCGTGTTTGTTGCTGATGATGCGCCTTGAGCCAAGCCATAAATTGGCTCTGGTGGTTGCGGCTGCAGCGGTTCGCTGTGATTATTGTTCTGCTCAAAATCCATAATAATCCCTTTCTAAATGTCGATGCTTCAGTGTAGACCGAACAAACTCTGCTGTCAATAGGCAATGTTGAAGCTTGACAGCGGCGATTCTGACTCTAAAATCACGGTCTATGAGTGATCCCGTCCAACGTGCGCAGCATGGCTTACACCAGAAGAAAAAAAAGAAGAAACACAATCCTATTGCGGATTTGCTTGTCTATCTTGCATTGCGCATCCTTGTGATATTCCTTTATCTGTTCGATGTCGAAACCAATCTGAACACCGCTTGTTTTCTCGGCCGATTATTATGGAAACACTACCCTCGCGGCCGCAACCGGGCTCTGGACAATCTTCGTGCGAGTTTCCCTGAAAAGAGCGAGCAATGGATATGGGCAACAGGTCAGCGTAGTTTTGAACATATTGCAATGCTGGCGATTGATGTGCTGTTCACGCCTCGATTGGTGAAAAGATGCAACTGGCGGAATTATTCACGGTACAAAAACGTCGAAAGAACCAAATGGCTGATGCAGGAAGGCCGGGGGCTGCTGATAGTTGGCGCCCATTACAGCAACTTCGAAATCGTAGGTTACCTGATGGGGTTATTCGGTTTTAATGTTTACAGTATCGCCCGCCCCTTAGACAACAAGTTCATTAATAAGCACCTGTACGAAGTTCGCCGGCGGATGGGGCAAAAGATAATCGACAAAAAAGGCGCAGCGAAACTGATGAGCAAAGCCGCCTCAACCGGCGCCACTCTATGCTTTATTGCCGACCAGGACGCCGGCAAAAAGGGAATTTTCGTTGACTTCTTCGGGCGAAAGGCCAGCACCTATAAAAGCATAGGATTAATTGCCGCCACCAATAATATACCCATAGCGGTGGGATACAGCAGAAGAATCGGAAATCGTTTTTACTTTGAAATGGGTGTCAATCGTATTATTTTCCCCGAAGAATGGGCCGACAAGGAAGACCCGCTCGAATGGATTACGGCCGAATATACTAAAGCAATTGAAAATTTCGTGCGGGAAGACCCGAGCCAATACTGGTGGCTGCATAGGAGATGGAAGCACCAGCCGAAAACGGCGGCATCCAAGCAGCAAACTGTGTTACATTAAATGAGAAAACCAAAAATTCTCCTGTTAAATCCGCCGATTTATGATTTTGCCGCTTATGATTTTTGGATAAAACCATACGGCCTGTTGAGCATAGCAGGATACCTGCGCGGCAAAGCCGAATTTATCCTCTTCGATTATCTCGACCGTCTGCATCTATTTACGGCCGGGCGGAAAGAGCTGCAATTCGACGAATGGGGGCGGGGTCGATTTTATTGTGAAAGGATTGCAAGTCCCCCCTGCTTAGAGCAAATCCCAAGGTATTTTCGAAGATTTGGCCTGCCCCATAGTATGTTTCAGCATTTCCTAACGAAGCAGCAGCCCTGCGATTTTGTATTTGTTCAAACGATGATGACATACTGGTATAACGGTATTCAGGAAGTAGTAGAGGATGTTCGCAAGAGCTGGCCGAAAGCAAAAATCATACTAGGCGGCAACTATGTTACACTCTGCAGCAGTCACGCACAAAAATTAAGGGCGGATTTTTTAGTACAAGGCACCGACTTGCAACCGCTATGGGAGTACTTAAACATCTCGCCGGATTTGAACCAGCCGGCTCTGTGGGAAGCATACAAAAAGCTAAATGTCGGCGTTCTGAAATTGTCCGACGGGTGCCCTTTTAATTGCACTTACTGTTCTGTGCCGAAGGTCTATGGCAAATTCAAGGCACGGCCGATGGAAAACTCGCTGGCTGAATTGCAGCTTTTGATAAAACTCGGCGTCAGGAATATCGCCTTCTACGATGATGCTTTGCTGTTCGATGCTGAAAAAGTCCTGATACCGTTTTTGAAAGAAGTGTTGAAACGTGAGATAAAAGTGAATTTCCATACGCCCGACGCCATTAATGCGCGTTTTATCACGAGCGAGCTAGCCAAACTGATGGTGCAGGCCGGATTTAAAACCTTTTATCTGGGTTTTGAGAGTGTCTCTTCCGACTGGCAGCAGCGCACCGGCTCAAAGGTTTCTCCCAATGAACTTGCGCAGGCGGTCAGGCATCTCATCGCTGCGGGAGCGGAGCCGACAAACATCACCGCATATCAGATTCTCGGCCATCCGCATGGTGACATTCAGGAATTGGAAAAATCAATGCGTTTTGCGAATAGTCTGGGCATTCGCGGAATGCTGGCGGATTTCTCACCGATACCTGGAACGCCTGACGGCGAATACTGTCGCAACTGGGTGGATATGGATGAGCCGCTGCTTCACAACAAGACCGCATTTCCGAATATACTGCTGGGATTCGATGAAACAAACCGCCTAAAAGACCTCCAGCGAAAACTCAATAGAAAGCTCCCATAAACGTAAATTAAGAATAGCTGGCACCGATCTTTGTGATATACATCCATTGCTTTTCTATCCGGAAGCCGTATACTATTTTCTGTATTTTGGATGGATAAATTATATGCCGGCTATCTTAATCATCGGAATTATAATTTCTACAGGATTTATATGCGGAGAGATAGCCACAAAAATAAAACTGCCTAAGGTTACCGGTTATATTATAGCCGGCGTATTGCTCAACCCGGATTTACTTAATCTCATACCCCAGGACTTTACAAATCACACAGATATCGTCACCAATGTTGCTCTCAGCTTTATTACTTTTTCCGTTGGGGGGATATTGCTGTATTCGCACATAAAAAAACTGGGAAAAGGAATACTTTTTATCACATTATTCGAAGCTGAGTTCGCATTTCTGGCGGTTGTTGCGGGGATGCTGTTGATAACGCCTTTGTTTATCACGTACCCCGACGCCACGTGGCTTACGACTTTTATTCCGCTAAGTTTGCTAATTGGCTGTCTCGCATCGCCTACAGACCCCTCGGCTACCTTGGCCGTTGCTCATGAATACAAGGCCAGAGGAAAAGTAACCTCCACAATAATGGGCGTTGCCGCTCTCGATGATGTCACAGGAATAATTAATTATAGTATGGCCATTGCCCTCGCACAGGTACTTATTACACACAAGAAACTCTGGTTATTTTTCTCGACATCAAAACCACTTATCATTATCGGAGGTGCGATAATTTTAGGTATCGTCTTCGGATTCATATTTAATAAAGCAACGTCGCTTATAAAAAAGGAGACCGAGGGGGTTCTCATTGTATTGGTATTTGCCGTATTGTCTCTTTGCTTCGGCACGGCCGTGCTTATCGGTGTTGATGAACTTCTATCAACAATGGTAATGGGTATATATGTCGCCAATTTCAATCCTAAAAGAAATATTATATTTAAAATTCTGGAACGTTACACCGAAGAGTTGATATTCGTTCTTTTTTTCACTCTAAGCAGTATGCAGCTTAATTTTTCTGTTCTGTTTACTTATATTATTCTGGTTATATTCTTCGTCATATTCAGAACAATTGGAAAAGTGTTGGGAACAATAACAGGTGCCGCCCTCGCTGAATCACCGACCAATGTCAGGAAATATACAGCCGGCGGACTTATTCCTCAGGGAGGAATTGTAGTCGGATTGGCTTTACTTATAAAGCAAAATAGCGCATTCGATAACATTTCCGACATCATTATAAGCATTGTCATAGGAGCAACTGTAGTTCACGAACTAATAGGGCCGGTCCTGTCGAAGATGGCCCTGAAAAAAGCCGGAGAAATTACCATAAAACCGTAATAACCGCTTTACATAATAAAATGACAAACAGCATATCAAGATTAAAAAGGTGTGATTTAAAATGAAGAAAAAAAGGTCAATAGCAATACTTACCGGCGGAGGCGACTGCCCCGGGACAAACGCAGTAATCAGGGCGGTTGCCAAGAAAGCGATTCTCGAACTCAGAACAGAGGTCATCGGCATAGAAGACGGCTTCGAAGGTCTTATCCATCACAGGTGGCGGAAACTTCATTACGAGGACGTCTCAGGAATTCTAACAGCCGGCGGCACCATACTTGGGACATCCAATAAATCCGACCCCTACAAATACGCCGTTGAAAAAGGAAAATCGCTGCGATTTTGCGACGTCTCGAAAACGGTGATTGCAAATCTGAAAAAACTCAATGTCGAGTGCCTTGTGTGCATCGGAGGCGACGGAACGTTGTTCATAGCAAACAGATTTCATAAGGACGGCGTTCCCATCGTGGCGGTGCCGAAGACCATAGACAACGACCTGCACGGCACAGATGTTACGTTCGGTTTCGATACGGCAGTTTCAATTGCAGCCGAGGCCGTCGACAGGGTGCATAGCACGGCTCAGTCGCACCACCGAGTGATGATTGTCGAGGTAATGGGGCGAACCGCCGGCTGGATTGCGCTGTATGCAGGGGTCGCAGGCGGAGGCGACATAATTCTTATCCCCGAAATTCCTTACAATATCGAATCTGTGGTCGGCAAAGTCAAAGACAGGAATAGAATGGGCAAAAGGTTCAGCATCGTGGTTATTTCTGAGGGGGCCAAGCCAAAAGGCGGCGAGGTTGTGGTGAAGAAAATCGTAAAGAACAGCCCTGAGCAGGTCCGCTTAGGTGGGATAAGTTTCATACTGGGACACAAGATAGAGCAGGCAACCAGCATAGAGACTCGTCAGGTTGTTCTCGGGCATTTGCAGCGAGGCGGCTCTCCTACGCCGACCGACAGGGTTCTTGCTACCCGCTTGGGAACAAAAGCGGTCGAGCTGATAGAGGCCAAACAGTTTGGATATATGGCGGCAGTGAAGGGAAACGACATAGTTGCAGCTAGTCTCAAAAAGGCTGCACAAGGCCCCCGACAAGTCCCTCTTAAACACCCTCTGATAATCGCCGCACGAGCGGTTGGTACGTGCTTCGGCGACTGAATAGAAACTATTCTCAAATCCATAACGTAGATTGCCGGCATTTGATTTTCTATCCCAAATCCCGTATATTTACCTACTTATGATTACCGGGTAAAAATTAAACTGGAGAAAATTATGGCAAAAAAAACTCTAATGCGTGGTCTTGGCTATAAAGTAATTCTATTCGCAGCAGTTGTCGCCCTTGCTTTGTCCTGCCTGGCAAAAACGCCTCGCGGGAAAATCACCTGCGCCAAGTCATCTGACGGCGAGCTGATTAGCTACAATGTCTTCGGAAGAGGCGATGTAACTCTTGTGTTCGTTCACGGCTGGAGCTGCGACAGCAGATATTGGCGGGAACAGGTACCTCACTTCGCCAAAAAATATCAGGTCGTTACCGTTGACTTAGCCGGACACGGCCACTCCGGACAGAGCCGAAAGGTTTATTCGCTGGAATGTTTCGCGCAGGATGTAGAGGCAGTAGTTAAAGAACTTGATGCTAAAAAGGTAATCCTCATCGGCCATTCGATGAGCGGCGAAATCGTCGCAAAAGCGGCGACACTAATGCCGGGCGCTGTCTTGGGCATTATCGGCGTCGATACTATTCAAAATGTTGAAGATACTATGCCTAAAGAGGAATTTGACAAAATAATTTCTGGGATGAAAACGGATTTTAAAGGCACGGTCAAAAATTTTGTAGAACCAATGCTTGGCAAAGATATGAATCCGGAATTAAAGAAATGGATTATAGATGATATGTCCGCGGCGCCGCCGAATGTTGCTGCCAGTGCATTCAAAGAATACGTTGAAAAATTTGAAAATAAAGGGATTGCCAATCTCCTCAAAGAAGTAAAAGTTCCGGTTCGATGCATCAATGCCGATCTTTGGCCGACAAATCCCGAAGTTAATCGTAAATATATATCAAATTATAATGTCCTATTTATGAAAGATTGCGGACATTTTATACAACTGGAGAGGCCAGCCGAATTCAACAAACTGCTCGATTACAACATCAAAGAAATATTAAAACAAAAATGAAAGACATTAAGAAAAAAATCTCAATTAGAACCTACGGCTGTCAAATGAATAAATTAGATAGCGCACTGGTAACCACTGCGCTAAAAGGTGGAGGATTCGAAATTATCGACAGTGAAAAAGATGCTGATGCGGTTTTGATAAATACCTGCTCGGTTCGCGAACACGCGGAACAGCGGGTTTTGTCACATCTTGGGTATCTAAAACATATCAAAAAATCAAGGCCGGATATAGTGGTCGGGGTAATCGGCTGTATGGCGCAGCGACTCGGAGCGGAACTGCTCGAAGATAAAACAGTAGATATAGTTTGCGGGCCGGCACAAGTACCGCAAATTACCGAACTTGTAACTAAAGCGCTGCAGGAAAAGAAAAGGACCCTTGCAATAACGGAAAAAATCCGCCAGAAACCGCCGGAAAACCGGACGCTGGAAAAATTCGAGATGGTTTCAGACAGCTATGATTCGCAGCTTCCTGCACAAGCCTATGTTAGAGCGATGCGAGGCTGTAATAATTTCTGCACATATTGCATTGTCCCCTTTGTGCGCGGGCCGGAAGTATCCCGCCCCCCTGACGCGATAATCAAACAGATAAAAAACCTGGCAACAAACGGAGTGAAAATGGTTACGCTGCTGGGGCAAATGATAAATGCCTATAAATACGATACTAACGGCAAAAGTTTCTGCCTGGCGGATTTGCTCAAGATGGTAAGCGAAATCGATGGGATAGAGTGGATAAGATTTGTTACAAGTTATCCTGCAGAAGAGTTCTATGAGCAGATTCTAAAAGCAATGGCGGATTTGCCGAAGGTTTGCAATTATCTGCATATGCCGGCACAAAGCGGCTCGGATAAAATCCTAAAGGCGATGAATCGTAACTACACGGCAGGCAAATATTTAGAGCTGCTCGAAAAGGCCAGAGATATTGTGCCGGGGATTGCAATTTCGGGCGATTTTATGGTTGGATTTCCAGGGGAAACAGAAGAAGATTTCGAGGAGACTGTAAGTCTTGTGCAGCAAGCAAGATATAAGAACTGCTTTGTATTTAAGTATTCGCCCCGGCCGGGGACGGCAGCAGAGAAACGGCTGCAAGATACTGTGCCTGAAGAAGTTAAGAGGCAGCGGAACATTAAACTGCTGGCGGTGCAGGAGAAAATCAGCAATGAATTGGCGAAGGAGTTTCTGGGAAAAGAAGTAAAGGTTCTGGTCGAGGGGCTGAGTAAGAAATCTGGAATAACTTCTTGTGGGGAAAAGAGTTCCCCGCAGTTGGTTGGGCGGACGGCGGAGGACTGGATAGTCGTTTTTAACGGGCCGGTGAAACTTGCCGGGGAGTTCGCAAACGTGAAAATAACGAGGACGAGTCCACTAACACTTTTCGGGGAAATGTAGCGGAGGTGCAGACCTGCGTTTGAAATCGGGTTTGATTGGGTTTGTTTTGAATTTAACCACGAATTAACACGAATAAACACACTATAAATTGGGTTTGATTGGCTTTGAATTGGGTTTGATTGGGTTTGTTTTTCCATCGTCAAGAGACCTGAATTATTGCTATAACTGCTTGTAATATAACTGGTTATATTCATTTTTGGTATTTTGGAAATTGGCTTTGTTTGAACGGTTAACCGTTTTAACTCTTTCATATTTCATTGTTGATAGAGAATCTCCGATGGGGGTTACATACGCTGTATAAACAGCGAAGCAAACTCCACTACAAATTGTCTACTCCAAGTCGTTTCTGACCCGGGCCTGCTGGACCCAAGACCTTGCCCTGCTGGGCGATTAGGGACAGAATACATCCCCTCTATAATTGGATGGACTTGCGCGAATGATGCGAAAAAGGTGTTCGATTCTCGATACTTGATTCTCGTAACTCGTTTTGGGAAAAGGAGTAAAAAAAATTATAAAAAATCCATTTTAGGAGTCTGACTATATGCGCATTTGATTGATTTTTTTTTAACACCCTCCGGCAGCACTTCGCATTAACGACATTTTCTTCTCACCATCACTGCACAAAGGCCAAGCAAGAAAAGCGTGGCGGGTTCAGGGACAAGAATTAATCTCGAATCATCGCTATAAAAATTTATTATATTGTTTATCGGGTCTCCAGTTGCAAGCAGGCCGGTTAATCTACCACCTTCACCAGCGCCAAACGTGCCAGCTCCTACTGCAACGCCATTGAGTGCGAAATCATTGCCGTAAATAGTAATAATTCCCTCTTCAGTTAATTTGATATCGCCTCCGATGTGCCCACCAAAAATATTCACTTGGCTGATGCCCTCACTGTGCAAATCACTATCGATTGTCCCGCCGGAAATTTCAACCTGACTGCTGTTATATGTATACAAACTCAGAATCCTCCCACCAGATACAAATACTTGGCTGTTATCACGGGCAGCAAAATTATGAATTGACCCACCAGAAACACTCACTTGGCTATAATCACGAGAACCTAAACCTATTCCAATACCTCCGCCCAAAATATTTACCTCGCTGTTTCCAAAGGCGCTTAAAGTCGACTTTATGGACCCGCCAGATAACAGATTGACAGTAGTTTTTTGACCTGAAGAGGAATTTTTGACCCATACATCCTGATTGCCGTCAATTTTATGAACATCATAGTCTATATTGTGTGTTTGACCATCATCAAAGATTGTTGTTGATACCGGTGTCGCTTTTGAATCTGTCGATATGGCACAAAAGACTGAGAATAGAAAAATTGACCACAATTGAATTTTCTTACTTCTCATTTTCTGCCTCCTTTAAAAATTGTTAGTATTTGTAGCACTCCGATTGCGCAGAAATGCGTTCAAGTCGTATGCAGACTTAAATCTCCTCGCACTTTTATCGCTCCTCTATGCCTTTTGCTTCCAGTGGTTAGGCTTAACTCAAAAGAGACCAAAGGCGATTTTGATTATATGCTCTTGATGATAACGGTCAAGAGAAATCCGAGGCGGGCGAAGGTTGGTGAGTTAAGTTTTTTAGGCAGGTTTGGGCGTTTCTTTCGAGGTGCTGCGGAGGTCCTAATTGCTGTTGTTTCCGGAAGCCGCAATGAGGAACGTTAGTATTACGCAGGAGCGAAGCGACGAAGTAAGCAAAAAAGAGGGCCGAACTGTAGGACGCAACAGCAAAAATTACTTGTTGAAAGCTGAGGAAAAGGGGGTAAAATTAGGTGAGCATCTGGGAGCGGAAAGACATCATCGAAATAACCATTTGTGGTGTAATTTTGCTAAAAATTTGATGGTAAAGAATGAATGTAATATAGAATAGGGGATAAAATATTATGGGTAATGAACAGATGTATGAAATTGAAACTTTTAGTAATATCGACTTAAATAAGCTTTCCATAATACAGGAAAAGTTTATAGATAAAAAAGTTGACTTCATTTACTTTCGTAAAGGAGAAGCAGAAAACAATGTTCGAATTGCGGCAATCGTTGTAGCCATTATAATTGCAATTTACAAATTCACTAAAGATTATCCCCAGCTTAAAGAGGGGGTAAAAGTTCTTTTGGAGGACTTGGCTAAAGCTGGAAAGGCTATCTTGTCATTCATGAAAAAGGAAAGGCAAGTAAAAATACCTGACTTACGAGAAATTGCCTGCCCGGATAATGTAGTAATTACTAAGACATTAGAATTACTACGAGAACTCGGAGGTGATGTGAGATACTTGCCCAAAGAACAGCGGGGAAAGTTCCGATATTTTGTTAATAACAATGAGTATTGTTTGTTCATTCGTAGAGAGGATGGGACTTTTAGCGGTATTAAAGGAAACAACCCAAGTATAATAGAAAGTTTAAAAGAGGCCTTTGAATCAGAATGGAATGATCTTGGTCCAATTCAAAAGGATTTGCGTAAAAGTATACCAGGTATAGGTGAGGCTGAAGAATGGGTAAAAAGAATATCTGAATAGGTGACTATTTTGGCAGGAAGAATGAGGACAATAAATGGATTATGTCAAAAAAATTAGAGACGAGGTAGATAAAATAAAAAAAGAAGAAAATATCGATATGCGCAGAGCATTCATTATATGGGTATTAGATCAATACTATCGCTTGTCTCGAGAAGAAGCTGTTGGTGCAATAACCGATAGCAGTGGTGACAAAAAAATAGATGCTTTTATAGAAGAAAAGGACTCGATAATTATTATTCAATGTAAATTTTTCGATAACGAGGAAAAAGAAGTTGGAGATAATGAAATAGCGCTTTTCAAGGGATGCATTGATTGGTTGCGCCAACCAGATGAAATCAAGAAGCTTAATCTCCCTAAACTTTTGGATGCTGCTCAAACTTTTAAAGAAAGGTGGGACCAAGGGGCAAATGTTGAATTGCACTATTTCGCATTTGGGAAGTTTTCTGATGGTGCTGATGGAGAAAGGAGGGTTGTTAATAACTCAGAGCTTAGAGACCGTATACAAATGCATTTTCATGACGTAGACGATATACAAAATTTCTTTAGGGCCAACTTACAATCGGATAACCCATTAGCGTCAGAGACCATAGCTATAGATTTGGATGCTGGGAAGTTCTTTGTAAGGAAGGAAGGGCCTTTTCCAGCGATAGTTCTTTCCATTCGAGGCAGTGATTTAGCGACATGGTACAGAAAGTATGGTAGCAGATTATTTGAAAGAAATATTAGACTGTTTAGAGGTAGTCGAAAAGGAAGTATCAATGCCGGAATAACCAATACAGCAGCCAATGCTCCTGACAGAAAAAAGTTCTGGTATTACAACAATGGGATTAGTTTTGTATGTTCTGATTTCCATTTTGACAATGAGGATAAACCAACACAAGTCATAGTTAAGGGGCCTCAGATAATAAATGGATGCCAAACGACTGTATGTTTGAAAGAGGCACAAGACTCGTCAGAGAACATATTTGAATCCCCGGAGGAAATAAATGTTTTAGCGAGAATTATTCAGGCTCCGATGAGCGATGTTGAGCTTATTACATTATATACAAACTCACAAAATCCAGTATCAGAAGCACAATTAAAGTCAAATGACCCTATACAAAAAAGACTCAAAGCAGACTTTGATAAATATACTCCGCCGTATTTTTATTCCATAAAGGAAGGAGATTGGAAAAATCTTACACTGGAAAACCGAAGGAAATATGATAATAGAGTAATCGACTTTATTAAAGCAGCACAAGCTGTATATGCATTTTTAAAAGATCCTGCATTTGCGAGAAGATATCGAATTGAATTATTTTCGAGCAAATATCATGAGATATTTAAGCCAGACACAAAAGTAGAGGAGATTCTTTTGCCTTGGCACATATATACTTTTATTGGTAAACAAATCGCAAAATACAGAAAAGAAGAATATAATCGATTAAAATTAAGCCCCAGCGATTTTGATGAGAGGAAAAGGGCTGCGGTCTTGAGGAGAGAGTTTTTACTTTATTCGAATTTAATAATCCTATATTTCATTCATAAATTAATTCGTAAGAGGTATGATGATTATACCCCTGAAATTGCAAGTATATTACTCAACAACAAGCTTGAAGATAGGATTAAAAGTCTTTTTGATTATATAGTAGCGGTACTTTCGTTTACTGAAAAGCTATCTGAAGAAAAGAATATCACAAGGTATTTAAAGAATATCGAAAACATAAACGCTCTATATTCAGAAATAGAGAAAGAGGTGGAGAAAGACAAAGCTTTGCAAAAGAAAAGATATGTTTTAGATGTTTTACCAAACCGTCAAAGTTAAAATTGATTTTAACTTTAGTCTATGTGATTTCCCATTAGCCAAGAAAATTCAAAAAATCACGGTGGAGTTGCTGTTGTTTCCGTAAGCCGCCGCCGAAGGCGGAGAGCAGATGAACAGTGGAGCAGGTGAGCAGGAGAAAGTAACAGCAGATTAGTCATTTGTTTAACGGCAAAAGATAACTCTCTCGCCCTCGGTTATTCGAGAAGAGCTCCCAAAGCAGGCTGGCGATGCAGGGGCTAACAAATAACGAACATTACTCTTCGCAGCCTTCGAACGGTAACTCTTCCAGCCAATTTAACACAAAGCCGGCAAGGTCTTCAAAGCCGACAGAGCCGTCCTGACTGATATCGGCATGGCCACACCAATCGGGGCTGCTACAGGAACTTTGCAGCCAGTAAGAGGCAAAATGGCTAAAGTCAGATAGCTGCACCATACAATCGTCGTCCAAGTCGCCTTCAATCACATTGAGGTTGACGTAAACTGCATCAGGATACGGACTTTTATCCAGGTCGTTGCTATAAACCTGCAACCGGCCTCTTCCGGCACAATAACAGCAATCTAATTCTACGGTAACCGGCTGGTTAGCAGCCGGCGGGATACTGTAGGGAAGGACCGGTAAGATTTCAACGACCCAGGCGGGCGCGTCGATACCGGTTACATTAAGAGTCACAGGGCCGTCATTATAAATAGTGAAACTCCCATACGGGTCCTGCGGACAATTATCGTCAAACGACAACGGCTCAATGCGAATTTCGGGCACATCACCTGTCAGGCAGACACTCAAATCCATATTTTCAGAATAACCCGTTACGCCATCATCGACCCAAGAATTGCCGTCGCCGACGCCTGAAGATATCCACATAAACCAGCAAAATTCATCACCCAAGCCTGTAATAGAAACCCATCCTTCGGTGAGCGAACAGCACGGTGAAAGGCTGCCGACGCTGTAATAGTTCAACTGATTAAAGCAGCCGCCAAAATCGTAGTACCTACCGGTTGGGGTAACAGCAGCGGTGCTCTCGTAGGAGCAAACTGCGCTACCCGGCTGACCGTCGTTGTCCTCGTAGAAAATAATTTCGAATGTCGGGTCGGACTCGATGCACTCCTCGAACGTATAGGGATCGACCTGAAAGCCCCACCAGTGAATATCGCAGATGGGAGCAACAACACCCGTGAAGTTTTCGTAAACGTGTCCTCCCACAGATACTTCGCTGATAGGGCCGGACCATAAATCGGCAGGCCCATGTGGAGGCTGACCAAACAGTGTAGTGGGTGGACACTCAAGTGTCGAGCCGCTGCCGCACGGCGGGTCGAGATTGGCACAGAGGGTATTGGCGCTCCAACGCCCTGTGCAGTTTTGCACGGCAACACCATCCTGGCAGGTGCCTGTACTATCATCGCAGCAGGCGCCGACAACCGCTGAACTGCTGGTAACAACAAGCTGATACAAGCCGCTCTGGGTACCAACTCCATCAACAATTATATAGTAGGTATTGCCGGCGGTAAGACTCAGGCCTGTGATTTGCGACGTAGGCGGGACACCATCACAACCCTCTATATCACAGGCGATTTGCGTGCCTGAGTCAGGCGCGCCACAGGTATTTTCATACACATAAAGTTTAGTATAATAATCTGAACCGCATAAATTAATATCAACAACTTCGTTAACAATGGGCGTATAAGAAAAAACCACATCGGGGGCGTCAGGGGTAAAGACATCATCCGGGCATACTTCATTGTAGTTGTTATTAGCATTGACAGTCAGTCCTGTAGCACTGTAAGGCAATGCAGGAATTACCGCAGCCTCCTCACAGGTATCGCCGGCCTCAGTAAGGACGAACTGGTCAATATACAAATTGTATTCCCCGGACTCTCCTCCGTAGCCATCAACAACAATATAATAAGTGCTGCCTCCTGTTAAGCTGGCATACAATTTTGACCGCACGCCATAATAGCCACAAAAATCGTCATTGCATGCAATTTGAGTGCCGGACTGATAAGCACCACAGGTATCTTCATACACATAAACTTTGGTATCGTAGGACGAATCACAAAGGTCGATGCGAACCGCAATATCTGAAGAAGGAGTATACGAATAAACCACGTCGGGGGAACCGGGCGCATCATAGGGGCATATCTCATCATAATCGTCATTGGCACCCACAGTGGTACCTGTATCGCTGTAAGGCAGTGAAGGGATTACCGTAGCATTCAGGCAGTCGTCCCCGGCCTGTTCGCCGCAAGCAGGGACTAAATCAGCACACAGCGTATCAGCGGAAAAACGGCCGGTACAGGCCGACTGCTCAACATCGTCCATACACGTTCCGGTAGCATCATCACAGCAGGCACCGGTAACAGTGCTTACCTGAGTGATATTTATTTCGTATGCACCAGCATCACCACCATAACCATCAACAACAATATAGTAGGTGTTACCGCCCGTAAGATTGACATACGGTAACTGTGACTTGAAGGTATCATCACCACAAGCATCATCGTTGCAGGCAATTTGCGTGCCAGACTGGTAAGTGCCACAGGTGCCTTCGTATACATAAACTTTGGTATCATAGGACGAATCACAAAGGTCGATGCGAACCGCAATATCCGAAGAAGGAGTATACGAATAAACCACGTCAGAGGAACCGGGCGCATCATAGGGACATATCTCATCATAATCGTCATTAGCACCCACAGTGGTACTTATATCGCTGTAAGGCAGAGACGAAATCACCGTCGCTGTAGCACAGGTATCGCCACCCACAGCCCACCCGGCTTGCGGCCAAACCAACAGAAATACACAGACCAGCCCCGCTAAAACAATCCGACTCTTTGAGAGTTTCCTCATCACATACCTCCCGGACAAATAAATCCTGAATTAGAAAGACCGTGACAGAATACGAATATATTAATATCGTAACCGACGGAACCTCTGCTTGTCAAGTATTCTTTATAAACTTTTCGGGCCAGCCAAGCCCTTTTCGGGGACAAAGACCCTTCGACGATGCTGAGAGTGGGCAAGGTTTCAGCGTTTTGATGCGATTCTGGGTCCATATTTTTTATTTATTTGTTGTATATTTTAATTACTGTGCTCTAATAGGACGAAATATGTTCTAATAGTGCGAAAAGGGGTCGTAAGCTTTCATCTCTCAAGAATATGCCCCCTATTAAATAAGATGGAGAGATATTATTTTTGAAGGCCCGTAAAAAGGCCCAGGAGAACACAAGTGAGTACAGGTACAGTAAAATGGTTTAACGCAAGCAAGGGTTACGGATTTATTTCTCCGGACGACGGAGGCGAAGATTTGTTCGTCCATCATTCGGAAATAAAGACCAACGGCTACGCATCACTCAATGAAGGCCAAAAGGTCGAGTTCGAGGTTGGCCAAGGCAAAAAAGGCCCATGTGCGACCAATGTGGTTCCGGGATAATTCAGAGTAAAGCGTTGAAAAACCAAAAGCCCCGCGAAGCTGCGGGGCTTTGTTTTTTTATAGTTATAGATTCACAGGTATTCCGCGGGAAGCGAGGTATTCTTTCATCTGGGTTATGGTGTAACTCTGGAAGTGCGTGATGGAAGCCATAAGGACGGCGTCTGCGCCGCCTTTGACGATGGCATCGTAGAGGTGCTCAAGCTCTCCTGCCCCGCCAGATGCGATTACGGGGATGTTGACGGCATCGGAGACGGCTTTATTCAGCTCGTTATCATAGCCGGTTTTGGTGCCATCAGCGTCCATACTGGTCAGCAGTATCTCTCCTGCGCCGAGCTTTTCGGCTTTGATTGCCCATTCGACGGCATCGAGGTCAGTAGGTTCGGAGCCGGCTTTAACGGTTACCTGCCAATGGCCCTTTCTGTCTTTTGAACGGCGGGCATCGATGGCGAGGACGATGCACTGGTTTCCGAAACGCTGAGCGGCTTCGGTGAGCAGGCTCGGATTTTGGACGGCAGCGGTATTAACGGAGACTTTTTCGGCACCGCTGCGAAGAAGCTCATCAATCTGGTCGACTGAGCTGATGCCGCCGCCTACGGTGAATGGAATGAAGACGTTTTCAGCGACCTTTTCGACAAGGTCAACAATTGTTTTGCGGGAGCGAATGGTAGCGGTGATGTCGAGGAAGACCAATTCATCGGCGCCTTCGTCACTGTATCTTTTGCCAAGCTCGACGGGGTCGCCAGCATCACGAAGGTTCAAAAAATGAACGCCTTTAACCACACGGTTGTCCTTAACATCAAGACAAGGAATAATTCTTTTTGTCAGCATCAGGCAACTTTCCTTTTACAGATTTTGGAAAAGTTTTCGAGAACTTTCAAGCCAGCTTTGCCACTTTTTTCGGGGTGAAACTGGGTGCCGTAAATAGTACCCTTCTGAACCGAAGCCGGCAATTTGAAGCCATAGTCGGTATAGGCAATTTTGGCGCCGGCGTCAGTAACCCCGGCATAAAAAGAGTGCGCGAAGTAGAAATGTTTTTCCTTCGGCAGGCCAGCGAACAACTCCATATCTTTGGGTAGTTTTACAAGGTTCCAACCCATATGCGGGACTGTCTGAGTATCGGGGATTGGAACGACATTACCTGTGATTAAGCCAAGGCCCTTGTAGTCGCCATATTCGGAGCTACGGTCAAAAAGCATCTGGTAGCCGACGCAGATGCCGAGCAGAGGTTTGCCAGCCAAAGCGAGCTTTTTTATCAAGTCTGCCAGAGGGCGGCCTAATGCGCTTACGGCGTAGCCGAAGGCAGCTACGCCGGGCAAAACGAGGCCTGCGGCAGCCTGTATATCCTGTGGTTTGCAGCTAAGCTTGGCCTGGCAGCCGATATGGCGGAAGGCATTGCAGACGCTTTTGACGTTCCCGACATTATAATCAATGACAACTATCATAATTTATTATTGACTATTTACTATTTCTTATTTATCATTGATAACAATAAACAATAAATTGTAAATAGTAAATATCAAATGTGCGGGATAGTAGCTTATTTAGGTAAAAAGAGCGCACAACCGACCCTTATAGAGGGATTGAAGCGCCTTGAATATCGGGGGTACGATTCGGCGGGGGTGGGCCTGCTGAGCGATGGCAAAATAAAGGTGAAAAAATGCAGCGGCAGAATCAACGCACTGGAAGAGATATTAGATGAGCCCAACATTAAAGACACGCTGGGCATCGGGCACACGCGGTGGGCCACCCACGGCGCACCAACCAGCGTAAATGCACATCCACATTTAGACTATACCGGCAAAATTGCAGTTGTTCATAACGGCATCATCGAAAACTACGAGACGATTAAGACATGGCTGGAAAATGAGGGAGCCAAATTTGTAAGCAAAACCGATACTGAAGTAATAGCAAACCTGATTGGATATTTCTACGCCAAAAGCAAAGAAGATAAAAAGAGAAACGGTCAGAACAGATTCGAATGGGCGGTGCAGCAGGCGCTGAGGGAATTGAGCGGAACATATGGGCTGGCGATTGTGTGCAGCGATTTTCCAGACATGCTAATCGGAGCGAAAAAGGGCAGCCCTTTGATTTTAGGCGTGGGCGACAACGAATACATTCTGGCCTCGGACGCTGCAGCAATTGTGGAGCATACAAAGCAGGCAATATACCCATCCGACAATGAAATGGTAGTCATCAGCTCAAAGGGGTTTCGTACGAAAACGCTTGATAACGTCACAGTGACGAATGAACTGCAGGAAATTGAATTCTCATTAGAGCAAATCGAACTTAATGGTTTCAAACACCATATGCTCAAGGAGATTTTCGAGCAGCCAAGGGCGCTTAGCACATGTATGGGCGGTCGAATCGATACCAAAGACAACAAAATTAAACTCGGCGGCATAGCCGGCTACCTACGAGAGCTGACGCGCACCAAACGGCTCATCCTGACTGCCTGCGGGACGGCGTTCCACGCCAGCTTGGTCGGGGAGTTTTTGTTCGAGCACTTAGCACGAATTCCGACAGAAACCGAATACGCCAGCGAATTTCGATATCGCAGTCCAATCATCGAAGACGGAACGGTGGTCATAGCAATAAGCCAATCCGGCGAGACGGCTGATACTCTGGCAGCGGTAGAAGAAGCCAAAGAACGAGGAGCAACGGTGCTGGGGATTGTCAACGTTGTAGGGTCATCGATTGCCAGAGCGACCGATTCGGGGATATATCTGCACGTCGGGCCAGAGATAGGCGTTGCCAGCACAAAGGCGTTCACCGCGCAGGTAGCAGTGCTGACGATGCTGGCGATAGAACTGGGCAGAAGAAAGAACCTCAACAGCAGCGAGGCGGGAGCGTGCATAAAAGAACTTTCCCAGATACCGGAGAAGATAAGCAGGATATTGGAACAGTCCGACAATATAAAGAAGATTGCTGCGGCGAACATTGAGAGGGACAATTGGCTTTTCTTAGGGCGGGGCTTTAACTATCCGGTTGCACTCGAAGGGGCTCTGAAACTAAAGGAAATAAGCTATATACACGCTGAGGGGCTGCCTGCAGCGGAGATGAAGCATGGGCCGATTGCCTTGATAAGCGACGGTATGCCGGCGGTTTTTATAGCGACAGCAGGGCCGCAATACGACAAAATCTTAGGCAACATCGAAGAGGTGCGGGCACGCGGCGGAAAAATTATTGTTGTCGCAACCGAAGGCGATGAAAATATCAAGAAACACGCAGACCATTTAATTGCCATTCCTGATGCGCCGGAGCTGCTACAGCCGATGCTTACGGTTATTCCACTGCAGCTTCTGGCCTATCACGCAGCGGTTTTGCGCGGGCACGATGTTGACAAACCCAGAAATCTCGCAAAAAGCGTTACAGTCGAGTAATTGCTACCTTTCAAATTGACTTTTCTTATCTTTTGCTGATTTTTACTTAGGCAAACAAGCGGGATTAGAAGGATTCGTGTCACAATCTATTAACCAGTTCTCGGACATATACGCAAAATCCAGCATATCCATCTTGCAGTCACTATTCCAGTCGCCTGCTAGATTAAACGTACAAACATTCTTCCGTAGCCCAAGCGAGTGGCCCCATCCTGCCGCGATGGCTATGAAGTCGTTTCCCGCTGTGGAAGTGATAATGGTTCTTGGGCGGAATCTCCTTATTCACTAGCATCTTGCTATAAGTTTTTAGCTAAATCTGTAGGTACACTACGCATTTGAATGTTATCGAGATATCGAAGACTGTAGTTTTTTACATTTCTCTTGTCGATCGCTAATTTCGGGAGTACCATAAGCGGAGTTGACAGTAAAACCATATAATAACTTGTTCGGTCTGACATTGGCTCGCCGTGGTAACTAAATAAAACAGAAAGCAGGAATAAAATGAAAAGCATATGTGTGTATTTAGTATTAGCAGTTGTATGCTTTCCCCTAGTTTATCTGACCGGTTGTAAACAATCGAAGTCAAACATGTCGCAGCAAACTCATATCAGTAATGGAGAATATACTGCACAAATCAACGGACTCGAACTATGGTACAAGGTATCGGGCAGCGGTCCGGTCTGTATTCTTCCTACTCCCGGCTGGGGCCCGAGCAGCGAACTTTATTTTATCACTTTGAAGCCGCTTGAGGCGACATTTACCATGGTATATTTGGATACTCGTGGTTCGGGCCGGTCAGGACGGCCTGAATTAAACGCGTATACCATGCATAACTTTGTGGCTGATATTGAAGGACTGAGAAGCCATTTGGAAGTGGAAAGCATATGGCTGATGGGGCATTCCGCCGGTGGACCCATGATCTTAAACTATGCATCAGAATATAGCGGTCATGTGGAGGGAATTATCCTTGTGGATGCACCGATGGAAGATACATCAAAGGGCAACGAGCGAATAAAACGTATGCAACTGAGAAAAGATGAATCCTGGTTTGACAAAGCGTTTAACGCATTTCAAAAGCCGCCAACAACACAGGACGAATTCGAGACCTATATTCAAACCATCCTGCCCTTCTTTTTCGCTTCTGTTGAAAGCCTGGAAAAGAATCGGGACGTATTCGAAAAAATGAGTTTATCTTTTCATGCTACTCAGGGACTGAATCAATCGGATCATTCTTCCCCAGACCTGGGCGCATTCTTGCCCAACATGATGACGCCAACCTTAATTATTGTAGGCGAAGAAGACTTCCTTTATACACCGTCGGTGGCAGAGCATTTGCACAGTATGATCGCCAATTCAAAATTATTAATCATTGAAAACTCCGGGCACTTTCCATGGTTAGAGCAGCCACAACAATTTTTTAGCGGCGTACAATCAGCCCTGCCCGAACTGGGCTATCATAATAAAAGACAATAACATGCTTTTTATGGGATGAATACTCGTGTGCAGATTCAAGGGCGTATCAAGCGGCAGTTCTGCGCGGGCATGATGTCGACAAACCCCGAAATCTCGCAAAAAGTGTCACGGTCGAATAACACTCAAGAGTCCAGATTTGCGATAAGTCTGTATGTTCTTTTTAGAATGTCGCTTAGCTGGGTTTTTGTTATGCTCAGTGGCAGAAAAAGGTAAATAACATTTCCTAACGGGCGGAGGATAAGATTTTCTTTGAGGCCTTTTTGGAAAATTTGTTGGCCAATTCGCTCTTTAATATCGAAGGGCTGTTTAGTCCTTTTGTTCTTAACCAACTCAAGAGCACCTACCATACCAATGTATCTCACGTCGCCGACATAGGGCAACGGCCTGAATTTTTCCATACCTCTATGAAATACGGGGATAAGGATTTTTAGTTTCTGGAGTGTTTTTTCCTGCTCGAAGATTTCGAGGGTCGCCAATGCGGCGACACAGCCAATAGGGTTTGCGGTATAGGTATGGCCGTGATAGAAGGTTTTGAACTTTTCATAATCGTCGTAAAAGGCATTATAAATTTTGTCAGTTGTCAGGGTCGCTGCAAAGGGAAGCGTTCCAGAAGTAATTCCCTTTGCAAGACAGATAAAATCCGGCTGGATAAAGGCGTGCTCACAGGCAAACATTTTGCCTGTGCGGCCAAAGCCGGTGGCGACCTCATCAAGGATTAAGTGAACATTATATTTTTTGGCAAGGGCGGCGGCCTGTTTGAGGTATTGGACAGGATAAGCAATCATCCCCCCTGCCGCTAACAGGAGCGGCTCCAGAATAATTGCGGCGATTTTGTCTTTGTGTTTTTTTAAGGTGCTTTGCAACGGTTTTATGCAGTCGATATTACAGGATGCCCTGTATTTACCGAGGGGACAACGATAACAATAAGGCGTCGGGACCTTAAAAGATTTGAATCGCAAGGCATTAAACGCCCTGTTGAAAACCGTATCGCCACCCACACTCATCGCACCGATAGTATCACCGTGGTAAGCAAGGTCGAGAGAGAGGAACTTCGTTTTAGATTTGCGGCCGATATTGCGCCAGTATTGGAAAGACAATTTAAGAGCGGTCTCGACGGCGGTCGAGCCGTTGTCAGAGAAAAAGACTTTGGTAAGATTTTTGGGGGCGATAGAAACAAGCTTTTCGGCCAGGAGGACCGCAGGCTTATGAGTAAAGCCCGCAAGCAAGGTATAGTCGAGAGAATTTAGCTGTTTTTTAATCGCCGCTTTTATCTTCGGATGGTTATGGCCGTGGACGTTACACCACCAACTGGATATTGTGTCGTAATAAAAGTTGCCTTTGTCATCATATAATTTGGCACCTTTGGCCCTTTCTATTAAGATTGGAGGACACTTGCGGCAGTCCTTCATCTGGGTATAGGGGTGCCAGATATACTGCAAATCTTTTTTAATCCAGTCGGTCATTTTATTTTTCAGTTCCGCCGCAGGCGGACAAGTTGCATAACTTCAACAATCCGGTCGGCGAGTTTTCCCAAAAGCTGCGTAGTATGATAGTAGACAAGCGAGAACCGTAATCTTGCCTGACCTTGCGGGACGGTAGGCGGCCTTATGGGAAGGACCCAAAAGCCGCTTTGCTGAAGCTCATCGCTGACGCGAACCACCCTGTCAGTATCCGCTACAATCAGGGGAACAATCTGAGAATCGCCCTTTACATCGCACCCCTTTTGGCGAAGCCGGGAGCGAAAGAAATTGGCGTTGGCGAGAAGAGTCTGCCTGCGAACAGGTTCGTTTCTGACGATATTGAGGGCCTCGATATTTGCAGCAATAACCGGCGGAGGCAAAGCAGTAGAGTAAATAAAACTTCTGCAGGAATTTATCAGATACTGTTTTATTTTCTCAGAACAGGCAAGATAGGCGCCAAAACTGCCCAGTGCCTTGCTGAAGGTTCCCATTATTAATTCTATGCGGTCAGACAGGCCCTGCTCTTCGACTACGCCAGCACCATTTGGGCCGAAAATTCCGGTGGCGTGAGCCTCATCGACCATAAGTAAACAATTGTATTTTTCTTTGATATCTACAAGTCCTTTTAAGGGAGGTTTGTCGCCATCCATACTGAAAACGGTCTCGGTAACTATAAGGCGGTTTTTGAATTTGGGACTTTCTTTTTTCAGCAAAGATTCGAGGTGGTTCAAATCGTTATGGCCGAAGCGAAAAAGCTTGGCACCGGACTGCCGGACGGCATCAATTATACTGGCGTGGCTTAACCTGTCGCAAAAAACGGCGTCGCTTTTGTCGTATAGTGCGCTTACGATTCCCACATTGGCCTGATAGCCGGAGTTGAAAACCAACGCGCTTTCTTTACCCTTGAATTGAGCGACCCTTTCTTCGAGCTGGTGATGAATTTTCAGGTCGCCGCTTAAAAGCCGCGATGCTGAAGCACTTACACCGAGGCAGTCAACGGCCTTCTTTGAGGCTTCTTTTAGCTTCGGATGGTCTGAAAGAGCAAGGTAATCATTCGATGAAAAGTCGAAAAGTTCGGCGCCATCATAATAAATTTTGCCCTGTTTGCGCAAGTCGGCGGGTCTTAAGGCCCTTAAGAGGCTGTCTGCTTTCCTTCGCGCCAGAAAATTATCTATTCTGTCCATATTTTCTTTATTTCTTCGATGAGGGCGTAATCGGCATCAAGACTTGCGCCCTTGACGGTCAGGTATCCGCCAATAAGCATTCCATTTGCGCCAGCGATAAATGCCTTAAACTGCGAATCTTTGAAGACAGCCTCTCTGCCGGCGGCGATTTTGATAATTTTATTTTTCAATATAATCCGGAAAATACATACTGTTCTTACAGCATCATCGACCGATACAGGTGCGATGGATTCGAGGGGCGTTCCCTTAATTGGGATTAATATATTGAGTGGGACTGAGTCAACATCCAAACTTTTCAGGGTATAAGCCATATCAATTCTATCCTGCCAAGTTTCGCCCATTCCGATTATACCGCCGCTGCAAACCTCAAGACCAACCTGTTTAGCGTATTTTATGGTATTGATTCTTTCGTGGAAGGTGTGCGTTGAGACAATATAGGGATAGAAACGGCGGGATGTTTCGATATTATGGTGATAGCGCGAAAGACCGGCGTCTTTGAGTAGCTGCAACTGCGATTTATCCAGAGCGCCAAGCGAAGCACACACAATGATACCAATTTTGTCTTTTATTTCTGATATTGCCTGCGCAACCACATTCAGCTCTTTACTGGTGAGGCGGTTTCCGCTGGTAACAATGCCGAACTTTTCTGCGCCGATAGCTTTGGCTTTTTGTGCGGCTTCAACTATTTCTTCTTTTTCCTTAAGCGGATATGTAAGAATATCGGCGTGATACCTTGCCGACTGGGCACAAAACTTACAATCTTCGGAACAAAGACCCGAGCGGGCATTTAAGATGCTGCACAGCTCCAGCTTATTACCTATGTGCTCTTTTCTAACTTCATTGGCTCGGCAGATAAGCTCTTCCAGAGGCGTATTTAAGAATGTCTCTGCATTGTTTTTCGTAGCAGTATCCATAGCTGCCAGTCATTTTAGCACCGCAGGGTGATAATTTCCATAAAAACCGAGATGGTGGTCAGCAAGCTGTTATTCCGGCTTCATATAGGGATAACGGTAATTTCTCTGGGGCAGGAAGGTCTCCTTAATTGCCCGCGGCGAGACCCACCGCTCAAGATTAAGCCAGCTTCCGGCCTTGTCGTTGGTGCCCGATGCGCGTGTTCCGCCGAAAGGCTGCTGAGCAACGACCGCACCAGTGGGTTTATCGTTGACATAGAAATTACCAGCGGCGTGGCGCAGGGTATCCATCGCCTTTACGATGGCGCTGCGTTCGAGGGCGAAAATAGCACCTGTCAGGGCATATGGAGAGGTCTTATCGCACAGCTCAAGTGCTTGGTCATATTCGCCTTCGGGATAAATATAAACCGTCAATACCGGGCCGAATATCTCCTCGACCATTAATTTGGATTTGGGGTCTTTAGATACCACAACGGTCGGCTCGATGAAATAGCCCTTGGAGTCGTCGGAACCACCGCCGACTATGATTTCCATATCGGGCGAACTCTTGGCAAATTCGATATAGCCATTAATGGTATCGAAAGATTTTTTATCGATAACAGCTCCCATAAAGGTACTGAAATCGGTTACGTCGCCCATCTTAATAGTCGCGATTTCGGCAAGCATTCGCTCTTTGACCTGCGGCCAGATAGAGTCAGGGACATATGCTCTCGAACAAGCTGAGCATTTCTGGCCCTGATATTCGAACGAGCCGCGGACGAGGGCGGTTACGAGGGCCTCGATATCGCAGCTTGTGTGGGCGAATATAAAGTCTTTTCCGCCGGTCTCGCCGACGATCCTGGGATATGAAACATATTTTCGAATGTCCGAGCCGACAGCCAGCCAGATTGTCGAGAATACATAGGTGCTGCCTGTAAAGTGGATGCCGCCAAGCCGAATATCGTTCAGCGCCGGCGGACCGACAACTGGGCCGGGGCCGGGAACCATATTTATAACTCCGGGGGGCATACCTGCTTCCTCAAGGACCTTCATAAGAAAGTACGCGGGCAGGACAGCAGCCGATGCAGGCTTCCAGACGACAGTATTGCCCATCAGTGCGGGTGCGGTCGGGAGGTTGCCGGCGATAGAGGTAAAGTTGAACGGTGTCAAGGCAAGGACAAAGCCGTCGAGCGGGCGATGCTCCATATAATTCAGCACGCCGGGAGTTGACATCGGCTGGTCGCCGTATACTTCCTCCATAAAGTGCGGGTTGAATCGCCAGAAATCAATGAGTTCACAAGCCGAGTCAATTTCCGCCTGATGGGGAGTCTTGCTCATATTCAACATTGTTGTTGCGTTTAGTGTCTGACGATATTTACCGGCGAGCAGTTCCGCAGCCTTTAGCAAAACGACCGCCCTTGATTCCCAAGGCATTGTGCCCCACTGCTGTTTTGCTTTTTCGGCAGCATCTACAGCCTTAATAGTAAAATCCGCATCAGCTTCATGATACCTGCCCAACACGTGCTTGTGGTCGTGGGGGCAGACGATATCCTTCAACTTGCCGTTTCGAACTTCCTGGCCGGCGATAATCATCGGGACTTCTACCTGCCCGCTAAGCATCTCCTTCAGCTTGGCTTTAAGTTCTGCACGTTCTCTACTGCCCGGAGCATACTGTAAACCCGGTTCGTTGACCGGTCGAGGAATGCGAAAAATACCATTAAACATCTTTTACCTCCTTAAAATTCGGGGACAATCAAAGACAAGTATTCTCCCCTATTGCAGCTGAAAAGTCAACAATTAGTTCGAATACGCAAGGCATGTCAAAATCGGCAATCTTTATACTACTCTGTGCAGTAGTAACCAAGCTGTGTAAAACAGCACAAATCGGGGTGACTGGATTCGAACCAGCGGCCTCCTGCTCCCAAAGCAGGCGCTCTAATCCAAGCTGAGCTACACCCCGCCCAAGGCGGACAAGCCCGAAAAACGACAAAATGTCCATCAGACAAGATATTATATACGAGACAGCCCTTTACTGCAATAAAATCGGTTTCAGGGGTTGACTTACAGCATTTTCGTCAAAAATAGCTTGCATTTACATAAAAATTGGGGTATAATTATCAAACAAAAGCTGTTTTTGGGGTGTAAAGAGTCCGAAGGTTATAAGGTTATGGTACCCGGAATTGAAAGACGGTGGGTGGTGCCGACGTTTATTGCTTTGGGTGTGCTGGCTTCGCTTTTTATAGGTGGTAAGCTCGGCCCACCAGCAAGCGCCAAAGCAGAACTGCAAGCCGGTGGCAACGGCGAGATTTTAGTAGTTCCCATTCAAATCGAACGGGACAAATACGGGCTGGCGATGGTGGATACGATCAGCCAGACGCTGTGGATATACGAAATAAACAGTATGGGTCCGGCCCACAACCGGCTGAAATTACTGGCAGCCCGAAGCTGGCAATACGACAGACTGCTGAAACAGTACAATACGGCTGAGCCGAAACCGGAACAGGTAAGGATGCTTCTGGAAGAGAAGGAATTGGGCAAGCAGCCGAAAGAACAAGTCAAGGAAAAACAGGAGGGTTCAGACGTAAATGTTGTAGAAGCAAATGAGCCCGGCTCCAACCCGCTTTGCCAAGGCGAGCCCAACGAGTGAGATTTTGACGGTTAGCAAAAAAAGTAAAAATTTTTGAAATTTTCCAATAAGTATAAAGAGTAAGAAGACGAAAAGAAAGATAGTCTTCAGGAGAACGATTATGGCAGGTATGTTTTATTCATTACAAGAGGTCGCCGCGAAGCTCAATAAAACAGAGGAAGAAGTAAAGGAAATAATCAAGCAGGGCAGACTGCGTGAGTTCCGTGACGGCCCGAATTTGCTGTTTAAGGTCGATGAAGTCGAAGCACTGATGTCCGACACAAGTATTGCGGCATCAAGAAAAGCATCGGCTAAAGCAAAACAGGAAACAGAGGAAGAAGAGATTTCTCTAGCACCGGAGCCAAGTGAGGGAAGTGAGCCCGCAGGGGCAGATACCACCGCTGCGGCCGGTGAAGGAATCGATGTCCTCGGCGAAACAGACGGCGATTACAAACTGGCAGACGATACTCTGAGCGAGACCAAACTTGTACCGGACGACGGGTCATTAGAGGATACACTGGGCGCGACCAAAGCTGCATCGGGCGAAGCGTCTTTGGAAGAAATCGAAGGAGACGTAAATCTTGATACCTTCGGCAGCGGTTCAGGATTGTTAGACCTTTCGCTGCAGGCCGATGACACTTCATTAGGCGGCATTCTCGATGAAATTTACACTCCTGAGGGCGAAGAGGGAAAAGAGGAAAAAGAAGGAGCCGAAGCTTCAGCAGTGGAGGTAGCCGCCGAAGCGGAACAACTCGAAGGGCTTGCTGAACCAGAAGCCGTTCCAGAAGCAGCGGCGACAGCTCAAGCATATCAAGTGTATGCCGAGCCGGCACCGGACGTAATAAGCAACGCTTTTGGGATTATGCTGTTTTTACCGCTGCTGGCTATTGTTTACACGGCGATAGCGGCGGTGGCCGGCTTCAACAATATGATGCCTTCAGCATTGACAGCAATACAGAAGCTAATATGGTATATTGTGATTGGGGCTGTTCTGGCGGCGGGCCTGATAGTCGGGGCGGCTTTTATGCTCAGCAGTAAAGGTAAAGGCGGCAAAACAGCGGTTAAGAAGCCAAAAGCCAAAAAGGCCAAAAAAGAAAAGAAAGCCAAGAAAACCAAAGAAGAAGCTCCGCCGCCGGAGGCGGGAACAGAAGAAAGCAAAAGCGCTTAATCCGCCTGTAAGCAGATAAAGGTCAGTTTCATTCGGCCCTTCCCGAGCGAAAAGAAGGGCCGTTTTGCTGCGCAAAAAAATCAACAAACACTTCTCTTTTAGCCCCCAAAAGCATCGATGACGGCTGCATAATATTCCACCGCCAGTGGATAAATTTGAAAGTTTATTCTTGACGGACAAATACAAATAGGTTTTATTTATGGGCGTGGTTGAAAGATTAAGGATTTGGTCGACTGTAAGAGCTTACAAATAAAAAGTGTGTATATTTTATAGGACGGTTAAAAGGAAATTTACCTGTCTCGAATTTCTTTGAAAGGATGAAACAATGCGAACTGTCAAACTTTCGGTGCTTTTTCTTTTATGTGCTTTTGTCGTGCTGACAAATGGTTGCATTTCCGAGCAACAGTATAAAGATTTGAAAGTGCAAAACGACATGCAGCAGAAACGAATAGCTGGGCTTGAGAGTGAAGTACAAACTGCCAAGGTCAGACTTGCACAGTTAAAAAGACAACTCGAAACTGCCGAAGGCCGCGGCGGTGTCGAGGTAAGCGCACTACAACAAAAAATTGCCGCTCTCGAAGAAGACCTCGCGAAGAAAAAGGACCTGATTTCCACGATGCAACAGCAATTGCTCTATGGCGGGGCATCCCTGCCGGTGGAACTGACCACTATGCTTGAGGATTTTGCCAAAGACAAGGAAATGGTGGAGTATGATTCAAACCGAGGGATAGTCAAGTTCAAGAGCGATTTGCTTTTTGACGTTGCCAGCGACGAGGTGGCACCTGCGGCTGGCGAGGTAATCAAGTCCCTATGCAAAATTCTGAATTCGGAACAGGGCAAAAAATTTGATGTTATAATCGCTGGTCACACCGACGATATACGCATCGCCAAAGCTGAGACCCGTGCAAAACATCCGACCAACTGGCACCTGTCGGCCCACAGAGCAATATCCGTGCTGGATATAATGTTGAACAGCGGTATAAGCCCGGAGCGTATGAGCATACGAGGTTTCGGTGAATTCCGGCCGATTGCACCGAATGCGCCCAACAAAAAAGGCAATCCCCAAAACAGGCGAGTCGAGATTTATATTGTCCCTCATGGAATGTAGCTGCGAATCGCTGTTAGACTTACGACCTGAAAAAAGACAAGGTATTAGCACCGGCATAGAAGAATGGCAGAGCGCACCTTAATAATTATCAAGCCGGACGGTATACAGCGGCACCTATCTGGTGAAATAATCGGGCGATTTGAAAAAAAGGGTTTTAAGCTCGCTGCCGCAAAATTTATGCAAATCTCTAAAGAGCTTGCCCACCAACTCTACGCCGTTCACCAAGGCAAATCATTTTACGAAGGTTTGGTAAAGTATTTGTCTTCGGCACCATCGGTTGTAATGGTCTGGGAGGCAGACGGCGTTATAGATATGGCACGGAAGATGCTTGGGGCCACTTTCGGCTACAATGCTGAGCCTGGCAGTATCCGGGGGGATTTCAGCTGTTCAAGAGGATATAATCTTGTTCACGGGTCGGACAGCGTCAAATCGGCTGAACAGGAAATCAAGATATTTTTCAGACCTGATGAAATCATCGATTACAAATTAGCCGATGAAAAGTGGCTCTACGGTAAAAATGATTAGGTAACTTCAACTTTCAGTGTGCTATTCAGGCGGTTCAAATTTATAACCTATCTCCCTTATTGTGCGTATTAAAACAGGGTTATGGGGGTTGGTTTCTATCTTCTCCCTGAGCGTAGTAACGAAGCGGTCGATGCCGCGCTGGCCCGTAAAAGAATCATAACCCCAGACCCTGTTGAGTATTTCATCACGTGTAAGGGCCCTGCCCGGCATTGAGACAAACAACTCCAAAAGACCAAACTCTTTCGGCGACAGTTTAATTTCTTTACCTTTACGCGTCAGTTTCCTTGCCGGAATATCAAGCTTAAAACCTGCGAATTCATAGACATCCTGTTTTGCCTGTTTTCTGCGTCGCAAAAATGCTGCCGCCCTTGCCAAAAGCTCCTTTATGCTGAAAGGTTTAGTGACATAATCATCTGCCCCAAGATTTAAGCCCAAAATTACGTCTGATTCTTCTCCCTTGGCGGTCAGCATTATTATCGGCATATCCAAGTCTTCCTGGCGAATAAGTCTGCAAATCTCATACCCATTTATCTTAGGCAGCATAATATCGAGAATAATAAGGTCGGGCTTTTTGTTAAGAGCGGTATTGAGTCCTTCCTCGCCATCGGCTGCCGTCAGCACGTGATAGCCTTTGAACTCGAAGTTATCCTTCAAGCCCCGCAGCATAGCAGGGTCATCTTCAACTATCAGTATTGTTTCCATTGGTCTGCGGCCTTTCAAACCTGTAGCCCACCACATCTTCGGTATGAATATATATCGGAGCGTTTGGGTCCGGTTCAATCTTATTTCGCAGGACATTAATGAGATTATCGACATCCCGCACAGTAATAAAGTGACTGTGGCCCCATACGTTGCTAAGTATCTCCCCGCGTGCAAGGGTATCTCCAGGTCTTCTAAGAAACAGATGCAACAGTTTAAATTCTTCGGGTGTAAGTGCAACCTCCTTTCCATCGCGTAGAAAGGTACAGTCGACGATATTCAAAAGACAATCGCCAAATTTATATACCGGCGGCTCCTTATCTTTTCGGCGTCGCAGGGCTTCGGCCCGAGCCATCAACACCTGTATACTGAAGGGTTTGGTTACATAGTCATCAGCTCCGAGATTTAGCCCCAAAACAATATCTTTTTCCTGGTCTTTAGCAGTCAGCATTATAATAGGCATATCGAGATTTTTTTTACGGATGAGGCTGCATACCTCATAGCCATTTACTTTCGGCAACATAACATCGAGAATGATAAGGTCTGGTTTTTCAGTTATCGCAGCTTTTAGGCCCAGTTCACCATCTGTAGCTGTTTTGACGTTGTAGCCCTTCGATTCAAAATTATCTTTGAGACCACGCAGCATAGTGAGATTATCTTCAACAATCAGCACATTTTTCATTGAGTAACCTCTTTATCAATCGGATCTAATTGCTTAGCCGGTAATCTTATAGTGAAAGTAGTTCCCCGGCCTGGTTCACTATCGACGGAAATTGTGCCTTTGTGGACATCAACGATAAATTTGACAATAGACAGCCCCAAACCTGTGCCTTCGGCCCGACGGGAGAGAGAAGTATCAGCCTGGTAGAACCTGTCGAATATTTTTCTTATCTGCCTGCGGTTCAAACCGACACCATTATCCTTAACTGAGAAACAAACAAAATTGTCTTCAGAGAAAACTTTCAACTCGATTTTCTTATCATCATAAGAATATTTATAGGCATTATCCAGCAAGTTAACGATAGCCGTCACCATTATATCATGGTCGGCAGATATATCAGGCAAATTGTCGGCTATCTGCACTTGAAAATCACATTTGCCGGCGTCGAATTTAGTCTTTATGGCCTCTGCCGCAGAGCGTGCAATATCCGCAGGATTTATCCAGGCCATCGCGAAGGTTTGTTTGTTCCGCTCCATCCTCGAAAACGTCAGAAAGTTATCAACCAGTCTGGTCAATCTCTCATTCTCCTTTGAAACCAGATGAAAGTAGTCCGTCACCTGCTGCTGGTCTTTATAGTTGCCCTCCAATAATGTATCCACAAGTAACCGTATCGAAGCCAAAGGAGTTTTCAATTCGTGAGAAACCGTGGCTATGAAATCGTTTTTGAGCTTGTTAAGTTTTATCTGTTTTCTAACCGCCTGTGCAGCGAAACCTCCTGCAAGGAGAATCAATACAATAACAAGCACCCCCGTCCAAACATAAATAGCAACGTGCCGGCTTGCCGCCCTCTCAAAAACATCACCGGCTTTGAATGACAACTCGATTTTCCAACCCGGGAAATCCTTCCCAAGAGCGGCCGCTACAAAAGGTTCCTCATCAACTTCATCGGCACCTGCTATAAACCTGCCGAACTCATCTACTACTCTATATGCTACGCCGGAGTCCCTGAAATCCGTTTTAAAGTCAGTGAAAATTGATTCGATATTATCTGCAACCAACAGCGCCAGCGCGCCCGTGCCGTCAGTCTTGTGATATATACCATACAGAGCTTTGCCTGCGAACGGTATTCGCTGAAGCCTGTTCTCTTTTATCTTTTCGAGGGTATCCGCTTCCGGAAAATCCTCAGCTACCTGAATAGACAACTCCTCAGCAGCAACTAATCGCTCAAAATCAGATAATTTGAAATTCTCTTCGTTATAGAGTGAAGTTTTCCCGCGTGCTATCGCGGCAAGACTCTGGGCAAGAAACAGGTTGTGGTTGGCCGGCAGTGCAAAACCCGCCTCGTTTACAGAATAAAGCATTGAAGCCAACTTTTCGAACGTCTGCTCAAATAATTCACTATATTCAGAATTATTCTGTGTTAAATTCAGCAGCAACAGCCGCGCGTTTCCAATAAGAACTAAAATATCCGGACTGGCTGTTCTTTCCAAAGGACTAAAAGCTGCCTGCTTACACTCAGCGATAGCGTCGTCTAATCTTTCAAGCTTTGACAAACATCTGCTTTTGCCGATGAGACCAGTCAGATGAACACTATTGTCCCCATACCTTGCCCTACTGTCATAAATCTCCGCGGCCCTGGAATATTCATGCTCAACAAACTCAAGCTCCCAGGCATCCTTAAAATCTGCTGAAAGCTCAGCGGCACCGCCTATCTCAAAAGATAACAAAGGATAGACGCGATGCCCATTAGCATCATATATAATCAAGCCAGCGAAATTGTTTTGCCCCAATGCGAAAAGCTTCTTTCGATAAGGATGCGTCCGGATTGCCTCGTCATCCAGCAGCTTATAATATTCGGACAACCTTTCATCAGACCTGTGAAGTGTTTTGCCTAATTGTTCTTTGTAAACAGTAATGAGCTTTTGGCGCACCGCAAGCCTCTCATTACTTATGACCTGGCTGATAAACCATAATAACCCAACGGTGGGCAGTATAACCGCTACCGCAAGCAGCAATACCACCCACCGCATTTGATTAGGGCCACCATCTATCCTGGCCTTGCCCTTCATAACACTATCTCTTTGCGCCCTCATCATATAGAGCCATTATATCAGATTCCTTAAGGGCATAATTATATATTCTGACATCGTCAATCAGGCCGTCGAAGAACCTGCCCTTGCGTTCGGCGTTCTCGCCGATAAGAACATCAAAATCGTTTACAGCAATTCCATCTTTCCAGACCTTTGCGGCATCGAGCCTGCCGTCGACGTAGATACGCACTTCCTCGTTGTTGTAGACCATTGCCACGTGATGCCATTCGTTAGCTGTAACCTCAGTCGAGCCATCCACCATTAACCGTTGCCAATCGTTGACGGATGCGTGGAATTTTCTCTGGCCTGGGATTGTAGACAACCTCCACGAATTATCTCCCTTTGTAACGAGCGCGGAATATTCGGTTGGGACTGAACGGAGGTTTGCCCAGCAGGCGATAGTAATCTGGCCGGCAATGTTAAACGCCGATTTGTCGGCAATCTGGACAAAAGCACTTTTGCCATCCAAATCTACAGCACCGCCTATTTTACCCTGTGTCCATTTGGCGTTGCCAACAAGAGTACCATTGTGATTGTTGCCGCTGCTATCTGCGGCTGTTCTACCTTCGGTCTCATCGAACTTCCACCAGCCGAGGAGGCCAGCAAGTTCGGCGTTTCCGAAGGCCTGGGGATTATTCCAAGCAGTGTCCTGCTTACCAAACCACGTAATTTTGGTATCGCGTTCTCCACCGTCATCATCATCGCTGACGTGGATGTCTAAACCTATTGATGCTCCTGCTGAAGGTTTCTTCCCCAGGGTCGCCCAGGGAAACTTTATTTCGGTACGATAGCCCTTCTCAGTTGTCACTATAACAAATTCGATATTTTCCATTCTGCCGTGCTGGTTATGCACGCCCATCGTAGGATGCATCCTGTCCCAGTCAAAGTGATATTGTGCATCGTAGCTATCGTATTGATTTGATTTGCTGTTGTCGGCGTCGATATAAACCTCTACGCAGTCATCATACCACCATGCATCCTGAACAGTCGAACCCGTCGGTACCGTTACCGATTGCCCGGGGTTTGTGTCGTTGACAAGCACATCGTCCGTCACGTCAACAAGCACGTAGAGATTATTCGCATCCCACATTGCCCTGAAGTTGGCTGAGAGGTCGTTCGGCGAGGATAGAGGCGAATAAATCACGTTGGCAATTTTGTACCGCGGCGCGGCAGACCAGAGGCCATCCTCGTTGCCGTCAATGACCGGCGGGGCCGGAGTTTGGATAATGGTAGCAGCAACCGTCCCCCGCAACTTTTTGGCTTTGGCCTCGGTTTCGACCTGCCTGGCTATGCTTGCGATTTGCGAAACCGGCACAAATACCTCATTGAGAGGAGGTATCCCTGTTACGCCAGCGTTGAGAGTGAAGTTGTTAACCTGCTCATCAGTGCGGATTTCGATGGTCATGCGGTCCGCAGCACTGGCAAGCTGTTCTGTGCTGGCGTTCAACTGATTACGTTGTTCGTCACTAAGAGACCCGATGTGCATCGCCGGACCAGCCAAGCGAATGACGCCACCGACATTAACCAAGACGAGCTTGCTTGTCGTGGGCGGGAGTTTTTTCACAGCCGGTGCCAACGGTCCTGCGGTGCAAATGCTCTTTTTGTTTTTGACCGCGGCAATAGAAGCATCGATTATACTACGATTCAGCGAAAGAATTGTAGTGTTTTCGACCTGGTCCATATAGCAGTAAAGCTCCTTTCCACCGCTGATGCCGATTCGAAATTTTCCGGCGTTGGTGTCTATCGGACCAGACGGCTGATTACCGCCCATCGTATTGACGGCTCCAAGCAGCGTGGCAAGAATTTGACGCGTTTGGTCGGGATTATGGCTCGTAATTGCCAGTCCAAGACAACCTAGCGGGGAAAAATCTCCGCTTATAGGGTTATTTTCGACGGGCACAGCGAAAATCGCTTCCTCTTCAATGTTGGCATAAATTTCACGCCCGATATCAAGACCGGTGATATTTCGTATCTTCGTTCTTACTTTATCCACCTGGACACCGTTTACCGGACTCAATGCGAGGCTTGCAACGGCTATTGCCTCTGAAGGCACCGCTTCAAGCGCGGCTTTGCTTATATTGGGAGTCCGAACCATATCGTAAGCAAGGCAATGATGCCCATCTTTGAATAGCACATCGGCCTTGGAGACGAGACTGTTTGGTCCAAGAGAAACAGTCATAATAAATTCATCGATGCTGTTAAAATCAGCGATTGCGTCGGCCTGCAAAAGTCCCTGTGGATTCTGCGCAACCTTCTGGATTTGTGCGTAGGCCTCGTCTACGTTTGCCCATACAGTCACCAAATTTTTTTGCCTTTGATTTTTGCTGATTTTTGCGAACGACTTATTACTCGAAGCGAGCGTTGGTTCAGAAGTGATACCCTTGTACTGCTTGATACACCAGTTGAGCTGTTCAAACGGTTGTGCAATGATAATCACCTTGTCATCGTAGGCTGCTGCCGCTGAATTTTGAATGTTCAGGGTCTGCATACCTTCGATCGGCTGGCCCGGTGTTCCAGCCATGCTTAATCCCATCATAATCAAACCCCGTAAGGCGTCGCTTTTGCCAGGATACAATACGGCAACTGCGGGTGGGTTATTTTGCCTGATAGCCGTAACACCAAAAGCCATACCCCTTATTTTTTTGAATTCGGCCATCATACTCGGATTTAACAGAGCAGCCATTATATCTGCGGGTGACTTCTGGCCGGCACCGGCGCCCGCCCAATTACCGCCGCCTACTGCGGCCAGCGGATTCTCAAAAGGCGTACCTTTGAGCATGTTAAGCATAGTCTCAATCTGCTCCCCGGGACTTCCAAGCTCCACATACATAAGTGTCTCGGGCGGCATCAAAGCTGCCGTGTCGTAATTCATTAAATCATCCAAAAGCGGCTTTACCTTCGCAATAATTTCGGTTTGGTCGGCATATTCGGCTGCAAGCCTTCCAAACGCCGCCCTTGCTCCGGCATCATCTTTCTTTTTCAGGCAGCACATACCCTGTCGGTAAAGCGCCTGGGCCACATTTTCTCGCGATGCAGACTTATCATTAACTATCTGCTCATAAATTTTTATCGCTGCATCAATATCACCTTCGACCTCTTCAGCATACAGGCCCTCGCGCAGCATAACACTTGCAGGTTTAGCCGTTGCTACTGCGTTAAACAGCCCGAATGCAAACAAAAACATAATTGTCACAATTCTCAACGTTTTCATACTCATTCTCCTTTCAAATAACATTTGCAATAAAATGGTTATTTCAGCAAATGTTACTGTAAGGTATAAATGTTACCATTTTATTACGATATTATCCTTTTTTCGTTTTTTTTATTAAAAATAAGCACCCTCTAAATGTGCAACAAAAGGCAAGTACCTAAAAATAAGAACACGAGAAAATGGAGCCAATGGGATTCGAACCCACGACCTCTTGCATGCCATGCAAGCGCTCTCCCAACTGAGCTATGGCCCCAAAGTAGCGTAATATTAGCAGAAAAGCGTGACCTAGGCAAACTAAATTCTCGGCACCGCCTTCGGCATAAGGACACATCAGAAAAGGAGCTGTTGTCTTTCCATCGCCGTCAAACTATAATGATTCTGGAGAACTAATTATATAAGTGGTTCGTATAAAAGCAGTTAGAAAGGTAAGGAATAAGCATTTTTGATTAAAAGGCAAAGAATATTCATAACTGGGCGGGTTCAGGGGGTTGGGTTTCGGCCGGCTGTGCACAGAACGGCGTGTCAACTGGGGCTGACCGGCTTTGTTTATAACGACACGAAGGGTGTAACAATCGAATTACAAGGCACGAGAGAAAAAACAGCAGAGTTTGCAGAGCGGTTGCAGACAAGGGACAAGCCGCCATTGGCAGAAATAAAATCCTGTAAAACGGTCAATATAGCTGTGGTCGATGGGGAAAAGGAATTCATAATCAAAGCAAGCGAATCTACAGGAACAGCCCTATCGCAGGTAACCGCTGATATGGCTGTGTGCGAAGATTGTTTTTCGGAGATGACTGATAAAAAAGATTTTCGATACAACTACCCGTTTATAAACTGCACTAACTGCGGGCCAAGGTATTCAATAGTCAAAACTATTCCTTATGACAGGTGCAATACGACGATGTCTGTCTTTGAGATGTGCAGTAAATGCGCAACCCAATATAACAACATAGCAGACCGACGTTTTCATGCTCAGCCGGTCGCCTGTCCTGCCTGCGGGCCAAAAATATGGCTGACGGATGCAAACGGGAAAACAACAGAAACAGGGACAGAGAAAGTAATCGCGGAAACTGCACGTTTACTTTTAGATGGTAAGATTGTGGCAATAAAAGGGGTCGGCGGGTTCCACTTATCTGTCGATGCACTCAACGACAAGGCAATCAGAAAACTACGAGAACGCAAAAGAAGAGACCATAAGCCATTTGCTATGATGGCTGCTTCAATTCAAAGCATAAAGGAATACGCAATCGTGAGTGAATCGGCTGAGAGGGTATTAAAAAGCCCTCAAAGCCCAATTGTACTACTACCTAAAAAGAAAGATTCAGCAATAGCTCCATCGGTTGCGGAGGGCATCAACACTTTCGGCTTTATGCTCTGCTATGCTCCACTGCACCATTTGCTTTTTGCCGAGGACATAAAAGTCCTGGTGATGACCAGCGGGAATATTGCTGATGAGCCGTTGATTTGCGAAAATGAGCAGGCGCTGGAGAAACTTGGGGGCGTTGCAGATGCCTTCCTGATGCACGACAGGGAGATTTATCGACAGGTTGATGATTCAATTATTCATTTCGTGGACGAGCAACCGGTTCTACTAAGAAGAGCAAGAGGATATGTGCCAACGCCTATCTTTACCGAAGGAAAGTGCCGGGACGACATATTCGCGGCTGGGCCTGATATGAAAAATACCTTTTGCTTTGTAAAACAAAATCAGCTTATATGCAGCGAACATATAGGAGAACTCGAAGACGCAGAAGTCCGTCATCACTATACCAATTCAATCGAGCACCTGCGAAGACTGTTTGAAGTTGAGCCAAAAGTTGTGGTATGTGACCTTCACCCTGGGTATTTGTCAACTCAATATGCTCTTTCAACATCCGATGTAAAGATAATCCAAGTTCAGCATCACTGGGCACACATTGCATCTGTTCTGGTTGAACACGGCCTCAACGGACCAGTTATTGGGCTTGCGGCTGATGGCACGGGTTATGGGGCAGACGGAGTGGTCTGGGGCTGCGAGTGCCTGATTGCATCGTTGGACGATTTTGAGCGATTCGGCCATTTAGCTTATTACCCCTTAGCCGGTGCGGACAAAGCAAGCAAAGAAGCTATAAGGCCTTTGCTGGGATTACTGAAAAAAACCTACGGGGACAATTTCAAATTAGAGAAATTCAGGTGGCTGCTTGAGCGAATCGAGCCGGATGCAAATAAACAACAAATTATATCAGAGCAAATTGAAAAACAGATTAATACCGTTGAAACTTCGAGCTTAGGTCGGGTTTTTGATGCGGTCGCAGCTATGGCTGGATTGGGAACATACAATCATTTTGAAGCGCAGCTTCCGATGGCTCTTGAAGCAATTGCAGAAAACAGCATTAAAGAGTTATACGGCTTCGAGCTTACCAAAAAAACTAATGAGCCGATTCAAATTGATTTGAGTAAGATGATAAAGCAGATAATTACTGATATTCACGAAAGAACCGCTGAAGGTGTTGTCTCAGCGAAGTTCCACAACACCGTTGCTGCCGCCCTGCTGGAGATGGCTAAACAAGCCAGAGAAAAAACGAAACTCAATACGGTTGCGTTAAGCGGCGGGGTATTCTGTAACCGCTATCTGACAAATCGTTTGATTAATCTCTTGAAGGAAAGTGATTTTCACATATTATTTAACCGAGAGTTCCCGTCTAACGACGGGGGTATATCTGTCGGCCAAGCAGCGATAGCTGCAAGAGCCGTGACGAGGCACGAACAATGTGTTTAGCAATACCAGCAAGAATAGTAGAGCTGAAAGATGATAATGCAGTTGTCGACGCAATGGGCAACCGGTATCGGGCTAAAACCACACTGCTGCCGGAAGCTAAATTGGGGGATTTGGTGCTCGTACATGCCGGTTTTGCCATCTCGCTTGTCGATGAAGAAGAGGCAAAAAAAACGTGGCAACTTATCGCGGAAATCGACGAATTCAATGAAACACCGAACAAAATCTCAGGGTAAATTTAACTTTTATGCTTGAAAGAATTTACGAAGCGCAAAATGCTATGAATGCGGCGTGCGAAACGCTGGGGCGACAAATCAATATAATGGAGGTCTGCGGTACGCACACGGTTTCTATTTTCCGCAACGGTATAAGGTCAACGCTGCCGGGTAGAATAAAACTTTTATCCGGGCCGGGATGTCCGGTCTGCGTTACCGACCAAAGTTATATCGATGCTGTTTTAGCATTGGCACAGCGCGATGACTGCCTAATCGCCACTTACGGCGATATGATTCGCGTCCCTGGCAAGGGCGGGTCGCTCGAAACGAAACAACCAAACAACAATGTAAAGGTGGTTTTAAGCAGCGAAGATGCCCTGCAATTGGCGAAAGATAATCCCAAAAAAGAAGTGGTGTTTGTTGCGGTAGGCTTTGAAACGACGGCACCGGCTACGGCGGTAGCTGTGAAAAAAGCGGCGGCGGAAGGCATCGAAAATTTCTGCGTTTTGAGCGGGCATAAATTAGTAGTGCCCGCGATGCAGACACTGGTATCCGAGAAAAACCATAAGATAGACGGCTTTCTCTGCCCGGGGCACGTCAGCGTGATAATCGGGTATGGTGCTTTTGCAGAGATTGTGGAAAATTTTGGCCGGCCCTGCGTGGTGGCTGGCTTCGAGCCGATGCAAATAATCGAAGGGCTCGGCGAAATCTGTCACCAGCTTGCCAAGGGCAAAGCTGAGCTAAAATCGATATATAGCGCAGTTGTAACCAAGCAGGGCAACACCACTGCCCAAAAAATCATCGCTGAGTGCTTCGAGCCAGCGGATGGTTACTGGCGAGGGTTGGGAAAGATTAAGAAAAGCACGCTGAAACTGAAAGATAAATACAGCCGCTTTGACGCCTTCAAACGATTCAACATAACCGAAACAGCAGGCGGAGAAAGAAACGACTGCCGCTGTGGCGAAGTGCTATGTGGACTAATTGAGCCGCAGGAATGCAAATTATTCGCGAAAAGCTGCACGCCCCAGATGCCGGTCGGGCCTTGTATGGTAAGTTCCGAAGGGGCCTGTGCGGCGTGGTTTAAATACGGCCGAAAGAAACAGACGCAATGAAAAAAAACAGCGACAGAATTTTACTCGCACACGGCGGCGGGGGACAACTGAGTGACGAATTAATCCGGCATCATATTCTGCCAAGATTCAAAAATGACGCCCTGGCTGAACTGGCCGATTCGGCAAAGCTGAACCTCGCTTCCGCCTCGGTATGTCTTACAACGGACAGTTACGTCGTCAAGCCGTTGTTTTTTAACGGCGGAGATATCGGAAAACTGGCCGTTTGTGGAACGATAAACGATTTGGCGGTTGCGGGGGCGGTGCCTGTGGCTTTGTCTTTGTCACTTATAATCGAAGAGGGTTTTGAATTTGAACTGCTGGAGAGGATTTTAGATAGTATCAGTGAGGTATCCCGCCAAAATGATGTCGATATTGTTACCGGCGACATCAAAACGGTCGAAGCCGGTGCTGCCGACAAAATTTTCATAAATACCGCAGGGATTGGAACACTACCCGCAGGCGTGGATTTAGGTTTCAACAGAATCTTGGTGGGCGATAAAATTATTATCAACGGCACGATAGGCGACCACGGTATGACCATCATCTCACAGCGGGAAGGCATTAAATTTCAATCGAAGCTAAAAAGCGACTGCACAAGTATAGCCAAACTGGTACAACAATTGTTAGGCAACGGCGAGAGAGTAAAATTTATGCGGGACCCGACACGCGGGGGATTAGCCGCAACGCTCAACGAAATCTGCCAGGCAAGTGCTTTGAGCATCGAAATTAACGAGGCCGATATACCAATCAATCCGACAGTGCAGGTAGCGGCTGATATGCTTGGTTTTGATGTCCTCAACATCGCAAATGAAGGCAAATTCGTTGCGATTGTCTCAGCAGAATCTGCTGACGATTGCCTGAACATCTGTAAAAAAAACAAGCTTGGCAAAGAGGCAAGTATAATCGGAGAGGTTGTAGAAACCCGCGATATGCCCACGGTGGAAATGATTACCAAAATAGGCGGAAGAAGAATCGTACAAATGCCATACGGACGCGAACTGCCGAGGATATGCTGATGCATGAGACAATGGTTGCAGAAAGTCTGCTGACGACAATTTCCGCTGAAGGCACAAAACAAAATGCAAAGCCGGTCTGGGCAAAAATCAGCTGCGGGATGCTGAATACCGTCAACGATGAAATACTCCGCTTTGCCTTCGAGGCCATCGCCAAAGGCACGCCGTGCGAAGGTATGAGACTGGAGATAGAACATAAGCCGATACAGGGCAAGTGTAAGAATTGTGACGAAACCTTTGACCTTGAACTCTGCCAGCCGAAATGCCCGAAATGTGAAAGCAAGGAGTTTGATTTATTGCCCGATGCGCCGCTGATGCTTGAAGAAATAGAATTTGAAACGGAGTAACACGATGAAGAAAAAAGTCGATGTCGGCAAGAAAATCCTTATCGCAAACGAAGAATACGCCCGCAGAAACAGTCAGCTTTTATCCGAGCAGAAAAAGCTGTGCCTGAATATGATATCATCACCTGGCTCAGGCAAAACAACGATTCTGGTCAGAACTATAAACGAACTAAAAGAGGCAGTTAAAATCGGCGTTATTGAAGGAGACGTCCAAACTGATTTGGACGCTGAAAGAATCAGAGCAACCAAAGCACCGGTGGTCCAAATAGAAACCGGCGGTTCGTGCCATCTGTCAGCAGCCCAAGTAAGTGGTGCGCTGGAGAATCTGCCCGTCGACGATTTGGATTTGATTTTCATAGAGAACGTTGGAAACCTCGTTTGTCCCTCGGCTTTCGAACTAGGTGAATCCAGCAAGATAGCAGTGCTTTCTGTTGCTGAAGGCGATGACAAGCCGGCCAAGTATCCAGCTATATTTGCAAAGTCGAAAGCGATGCTCATAAACAAGATAGACCTGCTGGAGACAGGAGCACAAATTGATTTCGATATCGAACGGGTAAAAACCGATGCCCGTAAACTAAACAAAGCAATTGAAATTTTCCTCCTGTCAGCCAAGACCGGCCAAGGTATGGCCGAGTGGTACAACTGGCTCAAAAAATCAGTAAGAAATATACAAAGCGAGTAATTAACCAGCGGTCCCGGCCCGATATAGACCATGTTCACGGATATAGTCAGCAACCTGGGACGCAAGCATACCGGTTACATCGCGGTCAGTAGCTAATCTGTTTCGAATCTCGGTGCTGCTTATATCAATCAGAGGCGTTCGGATAACATTTCGCTGAAGTTTTTCAACACGAGCAGCACCCCAGACGTCCTTAAATTCGGCGAAATCCGGAGGTTTGCAGCCGGCCCTGAACATTACACATAGAATACAGGCGTCAATCAGTTCTACAATTCCGTACCAACGTGACAATTCATAAATACTATCAGCGCCTATGAGCCAGTAAATCAGGGCTTTGCCGCCGTAGTCGGCCTGGAAGTGCCTTACGGTTTCTAAGGTGTAGCTGAGTTCGGGTTTTCTCAATTCATAGTCGTCCAGCTGGAACTTTTCGTTGCCGGCAATTGCAAGAGCTATCATAGCCAATCGGTCATCATCGCCTGCCTTGGGGAATGAATCCTTGAGAGGCGAGCGCCTCGCAGGAATGAATATGACTTTCTCTGCGCCGATGTGCTCCGCTGCTGCTGCTGCAACAGCAGTATGGCCTATATGAATAGGGTCAAATGTACCACCAAACAATACAATTTTTTTCTTTACCATGAAGAACTAACAGCTAAATTGTGGATTATTGAAAAAAATATTACAAAAAAATTAAAAAAACTTTAATTGACAAAAAACGTTAACAAAGGGTAAAAATCCCTGAAAAGCAAATTGACTTTCAACTGATTTCCACATTTTGCTGCACCTGAAAAATATACATGGTTGACAAGGATGAGAGTTACCTCTCTCACCAGCAACAGCTGCAAAACCGCCAAATAAACTAAAATAAACGGCTTTAACACGAAAATCTGCAAAAAACATTTTCTCCACGCAAGTAAAAACTTCAGCTGCAGTCGGAGCCTTAACAAAAATTTCCGTTACAACAAAAACAGATTTCACCGTCTCATTGAGAAGTATGATAAACGATGCAAGAGGTTATGTAAAACATCGATGATAAAATTTTTTATGAAGAATTTCTAAACATATAGACGATAAAAACTATAAGATAAATAGTAACTTCTTGTTTGACAAAATTTTTCAAAGTAATTTAGCTTCATAACATGAAGCTAACCCGAATATGAAAGGACTCGATTAGCCAAAAGGAGGTGACAAAATAATGGCAAAAAAGAAAAAAGCTAAGAAAAAAGCCAAGAAGAAAAAGAAGAAATAACGTAACAATCCAATCAAAGTTTCGATACTGCGATAAGTTACGTAATAATGGAGGGTTTTCTTACAAAGAAAACCCTCCATTTGATTTTCGTATTCAGGCCCCAATACAACCACCCCACAAACCTAAGACGGTGCTACTGATTGTCTTCTTGCAATTGGGCGTGGATTTCCTATACTGTTGATTTAAATAATCAGTTAATACTAAGGTGCGTTTTTTAAATAACATTATGGACTACTTTAATTATAAAAATGGTAAACTGTTCGCCGAGAACGCAGATGTCGAGCAAATAGCCAATGAGGTCGGCACGCCGGTCTACATCTATAGTAAGGTCACCTTCATAGACCATCTGCAGAAAACTCAAAAGGCCTACGGTCAGCTCGACACGACCGTCTGTTATTCCGTCAAGGCCTGCGGCAATATAAATATCCTTAAAATCTTGGCTGACGCCAGCAGCGGATTCGACATCGTCAGCGGCGGCGAACTGTATCGTGTCCTGCAAGCGGGAGGCGAGCCGTCAAAAATCGTTTATGCCGGTGTCGGCAAAACCGACAAGGAAATCATCGAAGCATTAAACGCTAAGATATGCTACTTCAACATTGAATCAGAAGCTGAACTGGAAAACCTGATTCGGCTGGCGAAACAAAAAGGAACCCAGCCCAAAGCTGCGTTGCGCATCAATCCTGATGTTGACCCCAAAACACATACATACACCACCACCGGCAAAAAAGAAACCAAGTTCGGCGTTGATATCGAACGCGCACGAAAAGTTTTCGCCGATTATGGGAAAAATAAAGCGGTGAAACTTTGCGCAATCCATATACATTTAGGCTCAGCCGGCCATACCGTCGAACCATACGTTGAAGCGATAAAAAAAGCGTTGGCTTTAATCGACCAACTGCGTAAAGATGGGTTCACCATTGAGGCGATGGATATCGGCGGTGGATACGGGGCAGATTATATAACCGCTGAAGCGCCTACAGCTGCTGATTACGCTACTGCCATTGTGCCACTGCTAAAAGGTAAGAACTTAAAACTTATCCTCGAACCGGGAGCAAGCATTGCGGCCAACGCAGCGATTTTGGTAACGCAAGTTTTGTATCAGAAAAGCAGCGGCTCGAAAAAATTTGTTATTGTTGATGCGGGAATGAATGATTTGATTCGTCCGCCATTATACGGTGCATTTCACTTTATATGGCCGACAAAAGTCGATAAAAAATTCGAGCCCCCCCGCCGGGATAGAGATTTGCAATTGGCCGGCACCGAAGTTGTTGACGTGGTCGGCCCAATTTGCGAAAGCGCCGATTTCTTTGCACAGGATAGGGCTTTACCGCCGGTAAAGCGGGGAGATTTCATCTCCATTTTCACCGCCGGCGCTTATGGCTTTGCTATGAGCAGCAACTACAATACCCGTTGCCGGGCAACCGAGGTCCTTGTTGACGGCGACAAATTCTCCATTATCCGAAGACGCGAAACCTATGAGGATTTAACATCGCTGGAAAAGTAACAGCGAAGCAGAAGGCACACGCTTCGGTATCATTCCAAGTCACGAGCCACGGCTTCAGAAGTTCCGTTCGACAAAGCCGGTGTCGATTTTGTTTTTGGCAAATAGATTGTGCGAGACGATATTCAAGCAGGCAGGTATTGTTGTCTTTATCGGCTCGATAACAAATTCTCGTAAAGCTCTTTTCATCGTGGCAATAGCTTCAGCTCGCGTTCTCTGATAAACAATAAGTTTGGCAATCATCGAATCATAACTTGTCGAGACAGTCCAGCCCTGACATACGTGTGTATCAAGCCTGACGCCTGGACCGCCGGGCGGGATGTATCTACTAATCACACCCGGAGAAGGGGCAAAATTATTCGCAGGGTCCTCTGCGTTAAGCCGGCACTCAATCGCTACTCCGGTATGTTTGATTTTTCGTTGACTCAATTCCATAGGTTCGCCGGCGGCGACCTTTATTTGCCACTTAATCAAATCGTGGCCTGTAACCATTTCAGTAACGGGGTGCTCGACCTGAATGCGCCTGTTGACCTCGATGAAGTAAAACTTTTTATCGCTATCCAAAATAAACTCAACCGTCGCAGCATTTACATATTTGGCCTGTTTTATAACCCTCAAAGCGGCATTGCAAAGCTCCTCCCTGTCACGCTCATCGAGCACGGGGCAAGGTGATTCTTCAATCATTTTCTGATGCCGGCGCTGAATAGTGCAGTCTCTTTCGTAAAAGTGCAGTGCGTTTCCGTCATTATCGGCTATCACCTGCACTTCTACATGGCGTGGCTCAAGTATCAGTTTTTCAAGATAGACACTTCCATTTCCGAAGGCAGCTTCTGCCTCCGCCTGGGCCGCTGCGAATGCCGAGCGAAAGTTTATGTCGTTGTGGGCTATTCTCATCCCACGTCCCCCGCCACCGGCTGCGGCTTTTATCATTACAGGGTAGCCGATTTTTTCCGCCAGCTTTAAGGCCTCCGACTCACTTTCTATAACGCCGTCAGAGCCAAGCACCACCTGCACGTCTGCCTCCCGTGCTATTTGACGCGCCTGGGCCTTGTCGCCGAGCACTTGCATCGCTTCTACAGAAGGGCCTATGAATATTATACCGCATTCCCGGCAAATCCGGGCGAAGTCGACATTCTCTGCCAGAAAACCGTAACCCGGATGAATCGCCTCAGCATCCGTAATCTCAGCGGCACTTATGATATGGGGGATATTAAGATAACTTTCAGCCGAATCTGCCGGGCCTATACAAATCGCCTCGTCGGCAAGCCGCAGGTATGGAGCATCTTTATCGGCCTCGGAGTAAACCGCTACCGCCTCAACACCAAGCTCGTGACAGGCACGGATAATACGCAGCACTATCTCACCACGGTTTGCTATAAGGATTCTTGAAAACATACGACAAATAATCAATTATTAATAATCAATGATTTAGTCTGGTTTGACTCTGAAAAGCACCTGGCCGTATTCGACAGCCTGGCCGTTGGCCACCAGCACCTCAGCAATCGTTCCGCTGGTTTCGGCCTTTATTTCGTTCATTACTTTCATTGCCTCGATTATACAAACGACCGTTTGCGCATCAATATGCGAACCGACTTCAACATAAGGTTTCGAGTCAGGGCTTGGGGTCGCATAGAAAGTCCCAATAAGAGGCGATTTTATCTCCTCCAACCCTTGCTGAGACGTGCCGGAAGGCGAGACTTCAGACGCTGAAGTTTGTATTCCATTAGGGTGAACAGGGGCAGCCGCCACGCCCGGCTCAATCATAGGCACAATGGCCTTGCCCAATGCCGGTTGAGGCTGGGAGCGCTTCAGAAAGATTTTGTCATCACCATGCTTTATCTCCACCTCGACCAGGTCATTTTGTTTCATTATTTCAATAAGCTCTTCTATTCTCTGCAAATCGCTATCTTTTTGCGCCATTGCCACATCCTTCCCTAATTGTCAGGATGGCTTACGCCACAAAAGCCATCGATTAAGCTCAATGAGTATAGCTATGAAAGGTGCTTTTGCAAACAATTTCTACCGGGTTGTGAACTAAGAGAGCTATCCGACAAAGCAGCGAATTGAGAAACCTTATGCAAATCGGCCTATAAAATCCCAATTTATGACGATTTCATGATGTTTTTAAGAATAACAGCCCTGAAATGAACCAATATGAAGCCACGAACTTTTCCCAACAGGTCAAGGGTAAGGGCTTAAGCTTTTATACCTTCCTGCAGGTGGGAGCGATATTTTATAGCTTTGTTGCAGCGTTTTGGGTTGATTTAAAGTATTTCAAGAGCAACAGCTGTAATATCGTCAACTTCGGATGGGGCAACTGATTGATTTTGCACAAAGGTGCTGAACTTGTCCATCATCTCAACGATGGGCAAATCTTTTATTTCACAAAATTTTTCGCTGAAATGAAAGCCGCTTGAGTCATCGAGACCGCCGATAAACGGTTCTGCTCCATCGGAGTACAACAGTAGTTTATCACCGGGTTGAAGCTGTATAGTCTGCTGGATATATTCGGATTTTCTAAAAATTCCGAGCAAAGAGCCTCGTATTTCCAATTGTTGTGGCTGCTCGTTGGGCCTGATAAGAATTGGATAGGGATGTCCGGCCCGGGCGTAGGTTAACTTCAGCGTCTTTATATTCAGCAGAGCATAGCAACAGGTTGCAAACTGGTATCCCGAGAGCTTCTGTTTAGCCAGCCGCACATTGAGATTCTTCATAACTTCCGCAGGTGAAAATATATGGTAATTGCTATCAATGGTTTCTCGCATAACCAGAGCCTGTTTTAGGAAAATCGTCAGCAGTGCAGCAGGTACGCCATGACCGACTACATCAGCTACATAAAAGCCGATGTGTTGCTCGTCGATGCGGACGATGTCGTAGATGTCGCCTGAGACCCACTCAGCTGGCATAAAAGCTGTAGCCCACCGTACCCGGTCAATATTGGGCAGTTGAGTAGGCAAAAAATCCTGCTGAACAAGACCGGCCAGACGAAACTGCTCAAACAGGTTGTCAACCAAAGCACCGGCCGTACTAAGCTGTTCTGCGAGCTTATTTTTGTAAATTCCTTGAACCTGCTTTGGCGGTATAGCAGGTCTTACAGCAATTCCCGAACTTTTCTTGCGGTAGGCCAGATTTAAGCTGATTCTGACCCACAGCTCATCTATGGAAACTGACTCGGTTGAACCGGCCATAGAGAAACTGCTCTTTGCCGGCGATAAAGAAAAGCTTTTTACTGGTAACTGCACCCGTTCGTTGAGCAAAATTACGCCAATATTATTCATCTCGAGCGATTCGATTATCCGTGACAGGTATCCCTGCTGTGAGACACCGAGGCCTACGGTATCAATAATGACGGTCCCGATGAGGTTAAGTTTATCGCGTATCCGAAAAAATGTGTCCAACGGCCGTATGGCGAAAGAAAGCTTCCTCTGTTTCAAAAGCCGTCTTACTTCGGACGGCATCTGCTTCTGATTTGTCAGATATAAAACGTCTATAAAGTCTTTTGACACTTCAAGGGTACTTAGCAGCTTTGTTTCTTCCATTTCATTTACCTTCTTTAGGGCCTCCGGTTGTGTTATGGGACTCTGTTGGGTTGTCATTTTGCGGTATATTGCAAAATGAGGTCCTCCACACGACGTCTTGACGGTACCGAACCAATAACTCTCATCCGACAGAAAACGGTATAAGCTAATTCTCGGCTTATTAGGGGTGGCACTTTGCGTTTTTTTTGCTTTTTTCTGCCCGCCGGAGGATTGTTAGTATCCAAGCAAAGTTGTAGTTTGACCTATTTTCGGCTTTTAGCCGGCGAAGATTGCCGAGCCAATACGAAGGATGGTCGCGCCTTCCTCAACAGCAAGCTCGTAGTCGGAACTCATACCCATACTAAGCTCAGTAAACTCCGGGCCGACTATTTTTTCGCCTCGCATTTCCACAAATAACTCTCTGGCCCGAACGAAACAATCGCGAATGACATCTTTATTACGCGTCAACGGCGCCATTGTCATCAGGCCAATCAATTTCAAATTCGGCAAGGTCTCTATCTGCTCAGCCAGATGCGTCGCTGCTCCTACAGGGACGCCGTATTTTTGTGGTTCGTTTGAGGTATTGACTTGCAGAAGCACTTTGGGACATAAGTTCAGTTTTGGTGCAGAAGCGTTTATTTCCTCAGCCAGTCGAAGAGTGTCAATCGAATGTATCAGAGAAACTATCGGCAAGACCTGGTTAACCTTATTGCGCTGCAGATGTCCGACCATATGCCAACTGACTTTTTCCGGTAGAGCCGCATCGTCATCGGCTGTGGCCAAAAATTCGGCAATCTGAGCAGAAACTTTCTTTAATTGCTGAACCCGATTTTCACCAAGCTCGGTAAAGCCCAGACGAATAACTTCTTGTATGGCCTCAATGTCAGCGGATTTGGTTACAACAACAAGCTTTACCTCACTTTGGTCTCTGCCGAAGCGGGCACAAGTGGAGTTAATGGTGTCTTTTACGCGTTTTACTCTTTCCGAAATTTTTGTCATAAAAAAGGTCGAAAATTCAAAATCAAGTCCTATGGACTCCTTACAGTTATGCCATACCATAGGCACTGAGAAATTCGCGCATCCCAAAAAGATACCAACCCATAGCCGTTTTTGCCAGCAAGACGGTTCATAGCCCTGTCGTCAAAAAACTCCAAAAATAACATCTTTTAGATTCATCAGCTATACTCTACTTCAATAAACGTAAGCATTCAAGCCATTTTGCTTGACGATTAGGATAATGTGTTACCGTAAAAAAAATAAAAAAAACTATTTTTTACCTTGCATTTTGTTGCCGTCACCTGTATACTGAATTTTGTTAAGAAAATACAGGTTGGGACGGTGATCTTCCCTTAAAAATTTTAGTTTTTCCTATTTTTTATTTGACAGGTTTTGGGGGAAGAGTTAACGTTCATCCTTTATATTATACGTTAAGTAATGAAATAAAGCCCCTTAGGGGCTTACGATCCTCGGCGAGGCAGCGTGGCATACCGGTTTCCCCCCCAGCCGGTTCCACCACCTCGCCTTTTTTTGCGCACATCTCTATCCCATCTATTAATTAGCAAGCAGGGAATCCCTCAGATTTCTATCCTCCACGGACCTGGACAAAGAAAGTTCTGCTGCGTGGGCCGTCAAATTCACAGAAGAATATCCCCTGCCAGGTACCCAATGCCAGTCTGCCGCCCTTTATAAGGACTTGCTTACTGCAGCCGATTATCGAGCTTTTAACATGTGCATCGGAATTACCTTCAGAATGCCGGTACCCCGGCTGATGCTGAGGTATAAGCTCGGAAAGTGTCAAAAGTATATCGTGCGGAACAGAAGGATCTGCGTTTTCGTTTATGGTTATCGCCGCCGTCGTATGAGGACAATAAACTATCGCATCGCCGTTTGTAATACCGGATTTACTAACAGCCGCTTCAACCTGGCTTGTAATATCAATCATCTGGTTACGGCTCCTGCTGCTTATACTAAAATCCTTTTCGACAATTTTCATTTATACACCTCTTACATTTGCTCAACTACCTCGATACCAAGCAACTCGCTTAAGCCGTGTTTTATAGTCTTCGCCGTCAAATCACAAAGCAGCAGCCGCGTCGGCCTTTTATCTGGCCCAGCGTCTAAAACAGGACAGTTCGTATAAAACACGCTGAACTTCTGTGCCAGTTCATACAGATAGCTTGTCAAATAATTCGGCCTGTAATCGATAGCAGCCGCTTCTATCACCTCGCAGTAGCGAATCAGATGCTTCGCCAAATCCAGCTCCGCCGACTCACTGATGTTCAGCTTTTTAATGCCGGTAAGCTCTTTTTCTATAGGCACATTTTTCGTCTGCGCTTTTCGTTCAATCGATTTTATACGGGCATAAGCATACTGCATATACGGGGCGGTATTGCCCTCCATTGCTAACATCTTATCAAAGCTGAATATATAATCGCTTGTGCGATTATTTGAGTAATCTGCATACTTTACCGCTCCGATACCGACCGCCTTCGCGATTTTGTCCTTCTTGTCCGCCGGCAACTCCGGGTTCTTTTCCTCGACTATTTGTTCTGCCCGCTGGACCGCCTCATCGAGCAGGTCTTTTAGTTTTACGTTTTCACCCTCTCTTGTTTTTAACGGCTTGCCGTTTTCACCCAAAACACTACCGAAAGTAACATGGTGCAGCATTTCTCGTTTCGCCCAGCCAGCCATTTCAGCTACTGCAAAAACCATATCGAAATGCAACTGCTGCCTTGCGTCAGTTACATAGATAATCTCGTCGGCTTTTAATTCATTTATACGATATCGAATCGCCGCCAAATCCGTCGTCGCATACAAATACGCCCCATCCGATTTCCGAATGATAACCGGCAGCGCCTCCCCCTCCTTGTTCTTAAACCCCTCCGGAAATACACACCACGCCCCTTCTGACTCCACTGCCAGTTTCTTTTTCTTCAACTCCGCTACAATATCCCCCAGCATATCCTTATAAAAACTCTCACCGCGAAGCTCTTTATCTTCATTGAAATCAATACCGAGCATTTTATAAATTTCGTTACAACGCTTCAGGGTAAGTTTCCTGATTAAATCCCACGCTATTAGCTCCTGTTCATCCTTCTTTTCATCGCCTCTCTGCAACATATATGTCACATGGCTTGAGAATGATTCGTAACGTTTTGGCCCATCTCTTGTTTGTATCATAAGCCCCATACCAGTTGTGGAATCTTCCAAAGCATTAATATATTGGTAAACCACTAACAGCTCCGGCCATATATAATCTGGCACTGACTCTTGGATTTCCTTCAAAAAGGGATAAAAGTATACTTCACCATCACCAGGATCACCCTTATCTTTGGAATCTTCTATCCAGTCTGATTCTTGTCGTTTTAGTATCCGGCGACAAAGCAATTTCAGCTTTGCCTTATCTTCTGTGCAGGCCTTTAACTCTTTAAGTTCGGTGTGATAATATAGGGGCTCTCCATGTTTCTTAGCCATACATATATGCCAAAGGCCAAGAATTACCATCCCAAAATTTGTCCCCCAGTCCCCAAAGTGGTTTTGCCAAACAGCTTTGTGGTTTTGGAAATTAAGGAACTTACGAATACAGTCACCTATAATTGTGCTTCGCAGGTGGCCTACATGCATATCTTTGGCGATATTCGGCCCCGAAAAATCAACAACAATGGTCTTTGACTTTTCGACTCCTTCTATGCCGAGCCGGTCGGTGTCTTTGTTTATCTCCAAAAGATTTGCTGCGACAAATTCCGGCTTTAACCGCAGGTTTATAAACCCAGGGCCAGCAATTTCCGGCTCCTCACAGATATTGTCTAAACCGACTTTTGCGACGATTTGCTCAGTCAATTTGCGAGGATCTGTTTTGAGCTGCTTTGCCAGCGGCATTACGCCGTTGATCTGGTAGTCGCCGAACTTCGCGTCCGTTGCCAGCCGAACCATCGCTGAACAACCGCTCTGACCGCTCACAGCAGCCATAACGGCACTTACTTTATCCTCCAGCACTGTAATAACCGGTTTCATTGTTTAAGTTATTTTTTAGGCTTTCTGCTTCGCGCTGGTTTTTCCCATTTCAGCCGTTTGGCATCGCCCCAGAGCAGTTCCAAATCGTAGTAATCGCGATATTCACGGTCAAAGATATGTATTACCACATCAACAAAATCCAGCAGTATCCATCGTCCCTGCTCATAACCGGCCGAGCCGAAACGCTGATGGCCCTTTTCTCTCGCCGCCTCACAGATTTCATCGGCAACGGTGCGCCTTTGCCTATCGCTCGTGCCGGTCGCGATTACAAAATAATCAGTAGCAGGCGATTTGCCTTTCAAATCCAGAACCACAATATCGCTGCAATGTCTTTCGTCCGCCACTCTGGCCGCTGCCAGAGCGAATTTGCGGGCCTCTGAGTTTCGCCTCTTTGCCAAAAATTATACCCTCATTTTCTCAACAAAATAAAAGGGTGACCTAATCGGCCACCCCGATAGATTACACGACAATTAAGCATTAGTCAACAAGCGGCGATTAACGCAGATGCAGCCATTGCCCCACAACCGGTGCGAACTTCAAGATTACGCCTGTAAAGACCAAACTGACCATACTCATCAGCTTTATAAGGATATTCAGGCTCGGCCCGGATGTATCCTTGAATGGGTCGCCGACGGTATCACCAACAACAGCCGCCTTATGAGCGTTGGAGCCTTTGCCTCCGAGATTACCCTTCTCGATAAATTTTTTAGCATTGTCCCACGCGCCGCCAGCATTGTTCAGCGTGACCGCAGTAACAAAACCGCACGATAGCGCCCCCGTCAGAAGCCCCAGTAAACCCGGTATACCAAGAATGACTCCTGCTGCGATGGGAACAATAATCGCCAGAAGTGACGGTATCACCATCTCCCTCTGCGCACCGGCCGTAACTATCGAAACGCAGCTCGCGTAATCGGGCTTGGATTTACCTTCCATAATACCCGGAATCTCCCTGAATTGCCTGCGGACCTCCTCGACGATTCTGCCTGCGTTTCTGCCGACCGCTTTCATCGTCATCGCACAGAACAAAAACGCCATCATCGCACCTATGAACAGCCCTGCCAGCAGTCTTGGATTCATTATCGTAAGGTCGTAAGCCATAAGCAAATCGGTAATATGGGCCGTCGCGACATTTACGGTGCCCTCGACATATTTCTGCGGTGACGAAAAAAGAACTTCCCCGACCTTGTACACCCCGTCGGGTGCCTCCGATGCCAGCCGGCCTATCCAGATGCGGACCTCCTCGATATTTGCCGCGATAAGCGCCATTGCCGTCAAGGCCGCCGAACCGATTGCAAATCCCTTTCCCGTCGCCGCCGTAGTATTGCCCAGTGCATCAAGGGCGTCTGTCTTTTTGCGAACCTCAGGACCAAGCTCCGACATTTCCGCATTACCGCCCGCGTTATCTGCAATCGGCCCGTAGGTATCAGTCGATAGCGTAACTCCCAAAGTCGATAGCATACCCACCGCCGCAAAGCCGATGCCGTACAATCCGAGAGACATATCTGTAAAA
>CAZBST010000009.1:0-88808 GCA_964494805.1 uncultured Pirellulales bacterium
AACCAACATTGCCGCATTCTGCTTCAAGCCACACATTATCGCCGCCACCGCTTGTGGTAGTGGTTGTTGAGCTACTTGTTGTGGTTGTTGTGCCACCGCCGATAGTTCCAACATAAGTGTTCATACTATACCCAGCCAAAGTATCGGTACTACCAACCGAGCCTCTGTTACTTACATTGTTACTACTTGTTGTTTCATACTTTGTATAACCACCCACGCTGCCACCAGAGAGCGAAAACGTCAAGCTAACGGAAGAGGAACCCCGGTTTATAGCAACAATAGCCAAAGTGTCGCCGCTCTTATATGCAGTTACATAAACATTGGAAGACGGTTGGTATGTTGCATTAACCCTTACGTATCCTGGTCTGACGAATTTAGCGAAATGGCTCATACAATAACCGCGTTTGGTGACATTTCCGCTTTCGTCGAGCAGGCCGTAGCTTCTTCTTACATACCACCATATATAGGCCTCGTAATTGTTCGCCATACAATTGGAAATTTCTACTCCTGCGTCCAATGCCTGGGGCCAGGCATTACCACTAATACTACTGTCGGTGTAATGCTCGGTCATCCAATGTTCTTTTGAAAAGCTGGTAGGACTCCCACCGTAAAGATGGTCAGCATAGATATCCAGCTGCGATGCAGAAGATAAAGCGCTATACCAATCGCTTTTGGGATGAACTGTTTCCGGAGCAATTACCCTGACCGGAATTACAGATGCATTATTGTTTAGGAAAGTCCTCATTTGTGAGGAACTCCATCCACAAGATTCGTAATCCGGTACATAATCAGGTTCGTTCTGAACCGAAATGGCATACAGGGAAGCCCCGTTTGAAGACATGTAATTGGCAAAATCACTTAAATGATTGGCATAAGCACCGTATGAAGAGGAATTCAAGGATCCACCGACAGTACTGCCGTTAGACTTCATAGATGCCGGGGGCGACCAGGGACTTGCAAATACGATGGCCCCATGGCTTTTGGCTCTTGAAGCAGCCCCGACTTCATCACTCCAGTCACCGGAGTTAGGTGGAACATCGCAACGCAAGATAGTTAAGCCGATCTGGCCTGAACCAGTGCCAAAAGCGCTATCTACCTGAGAATTAGTTAAAGTACCAATCCACCTGGGGTGGTTCATACCACCAAAGCCCCTGATAGTCTGGTTCGTGGTGTTTAAATTAATGTTCACGGTTGCCGACTCCGCCGTTTGGCTAAGAAGCAATATCAGCACCATGATTACCGTTAAACATATCTTTTTCATTTTTTCTCCCTTTTAATTTCAAGTTAACTTTTCGTACATTTACCTCCTAATTACTCTTGTCCACTCAAGTTACACCCCCTTTACTGCCGAACGTCACGGCTCTAAAAGTGACTTTACAATACCCTCAAAGATGGTTTTATCGACCGAATGTCCGATGTATATATAAAATACGCAAGAGGCATGACCTCTTAAACACAGGACCTTAGAGTTTCTGTCGATGAATTGTTCCCCCGTTATTCCCGCAAATAACTCCTTTTCCCTTTGTGGTCTTACCTCTGTGTATAGCCATGCCAGCTATAAAACCTCTTTTCCTCCTTCTGTCAAGAAAAAATGGAAATAAAAGTAAGAAAAATCTTGTCCGTTTTGACCTAACTTTTTTTAATTTTTAGAGTTATTATACTAACGAAGACCTATGGATACCATACTTTGGATAATTGCAGCCCCCTTGTTTGTTGTATCCCTTGTTGCGCATATTTACGTAAAGCTGCGCCTCAGCCCGAAAGAGGGCTCTGACCTCGACGACTATTACTACGAATTCGAGGACCAGCACCCCGGCTACGCAAAATATACAAAATGGTCGAAAATCACTTTTACCGCCGTCGTCATCAGTATGCTCCTCTTACTTCTCGCCGCCGTAATTTAGCAACGCACTACAAATTCTCACGTCCGCCGCAAAAAATTCCGATAGTTATAATTACGAACTATAAATGTGTTGAAAGGCCGATTATCTATGACAGCGCCTATAACCAGCAGATACGAATTCACCGATAAAAATGAGGCCATTATTGACGTCTCTGTCCATAGCATAGAAAGTATGTATAGCAATTTCGACCGTACCGCTCCCTATGCCAAAAAAGACCTTGACGAAGAGCTTGTCGATTATCTTGTCGACTCCGTCAAGGAAATCCACAATAATAAATTTCTTATCCGCATTTCGCTCTCGCACGCCCCTGACAAGACATTGATTGACCGCGTCAAAAAGAGCATAAACACCTACTACGCCTATCTCAAAGAAATTGAGGTTCGCCGCATTAAAGAAATGTTCAAACGCTCCTCTATTCTCTTTGTTGTCGGCCTGGTCCTTTTAGCCTTTGCTATAGAGGTAACAAGACGCCTCACAGTGCAGCACGGCGTCCTTACAGAGGTCTTTGCACAGGGCTTGACCGTTGCCGCTTGGGTCTCCTTATGGGAAGCGATTGCAAATTTGTTCTTGGAGTGGGGCCCGCACCAGAAAAACATCTCGCTCTACAAAAAACTTATTGACGCCCCGGTCATCTTCCGCTATCTCGAATATACCACACCATTGTAAGCGAAGATTTATCCTCCCTAATGTTTCCAATAGTCGAGCACGAGCATCTTTTCTATATAGGGCTGCGTAGCAGCTCGCAATTTGTTATGCAAAGGATTCGTCTGGTATCTGTCCCGCCCTGCCTCGTTGGCAAACGTTAAAACAAAACAATGTGTAAACCCTTGCGCTCTCTCGCCGCCGTGCCTCGCCAGCCCGCTTGGGTATACTTTCTCTGAATAACCGAGGGCGAGAGAGTATATCTGTTGCTTTTAAATAAATGATTTATTTTGCTTGTGCTGCCTCCTGCTCGGATACTTATTTTTTCGTATGCCTTCGGCAACCTACTGGATGTTTCCTCCCTGTGGTGAGCGGAGTCGAACCATTCTCTAATTCTCTCCACTTTGTGGTCGTGATTGCTCTCTCATCCCGGCTTCATTGATTTTTCCCTTGACATCTTCGGTTAGATTTACGTATAATCGTTTAGTGTAATAACCAGAGCGGTCGGGGGAGGAAAAGGACATCCGCATCACGCCTGATTTTCCCCCGGTGCCGGAATAGATCTTATTATCAGATGCGTCTGCTGTGAGGCAGGCCTCTACAGGCAACGATTTGACAGGAAGGAGAGACTATTATAAATACTTCACTTCGTTTAAGATTAGCTTTTCTGCTGCTTTTTTTACCCATGACACCGGCTTATCTGCTGCGAGCGGCTGTTCTCTACGTTGATGCTGCCGCCACCGGCGCCAACAACGGCTCAAGCTGGACCGACGCTTATAACTACCTTCAGGATGCCCTCACCGCGGCTGGCTCAGGCTCCGAAATCTGGGCGGCTCAGGGTACTTATCGACCCGATGCGAACACCGCCCATTCCGGCGGCACAAATAACCGAGACGCAACTTTTCAGCTCGAAAACGGTGTAGCAATTTATGGCGGCTTCCCAACAGGCGGCGGAAGCCGTGACCCTAACACATACACGACCATCCTCAGCGGTGATATTAACGTTCCGAATGATGGCAGCGACAATAGTTACCACGTCGTTACCGGCTCAGGCACCGACTCTACCGCTGTCCTCGATGGCTTCACAATAACCAAAGGCTATGCCTATACCAAGGAAATGGGTGTGAATTATTCCGGCGGAGGAATGTACAATGACTCAGGCAGCCCGACGCTGGCCAACTGCATTTTCACCGGAAACTCGGCAGGGGGCAACTACGGCTCCGCCTGCGGCGGCGGAATGTATAACTCCAACAGCAGCCCAACTCTAACCAACTGCACTTTCTCTGGAAACTCGGCAGAGGACTACGAGGCTTACTGCTACGGCGGTGGAATGTATAACGTTAGCAGCAGCCCTACGTTGACAAACTGCACTTTCTCCGGAAACGAAGCAGGTGGCTTCGACAACAGCTGCGGCGGCGGAATCTATAACGAGGACGGCAACCCGATACTGACAAACTGCACTTTCTCTGGAAACGAAACGCAGGGCTGGTCCTACGCCTTCGGCGGCGGAATATATAACGCCTCCGGCAGCCTGACTCTGACAAACTGCACTTTCTCCGGAAACCAGGCAGATAGCTGGAACTCCGCCTACGGCGGCGGAATATATAACGCCTCCGGCAGCCCGACACTTACAAACTGCACTTTCAACAACAACTCAGCATACAGCCCCTCATGCAGCGGCTACGGCGGCGGAATACTTAACGTCTCCGGCAGCCCAACTCTGACAAACTGCATCTTCTCTGGCAACCAGGCTGTTAGCGGCATGCATGACGGCGGCTACGGCGGAGGAATATTTAACACTGGCAGCAACCTGGATATAACCAACTGCATTTTCTCCGGAAACCAGGCCAGTGGCGGTGCCCCCGACGGCAGCCACGGCGGAGGAATATTTAACACTGGCAGCTCGAATATATCCAACTGCACCTTAACAGGAAACTCGGCAGTGGGCGACTACGGCTCCAGCTCCGGCGGCGGAATATATAGCTCCGGAAGCCCGATTATAACCGACTGCATACTCTGGGCCAATTCTGCTCCAATTGGGCCGCAGATATATGGCTCTCCAACCGTTACTTTCTCCGACGTTCAGGGCGGCTGGACAGGTACGGGCAATATCAATGCAGACCCTTGTTTTGTAACCGGCCCGGATGGTAATTATTACCTCAGTCAGATAACAGCTGGACAGGCGGTTGACAGTCCTTGTGTGGATGCAGGAAGCGATACGGCGGCGAATTTAGAAATGGACTTATTTACCACGCGAACCGACCAGTTACCTGATATAGGAACCGTCGATATGGGTTATCACTACACTTCTACCATGTCGGCGGATATCGATAAGAATTGGCATGTTGACTTCCTTGATTTTGCGATTTTAGCGGCCGACTGGCTCCAATGCAGCAACCCTTATGATTCAAATTGTACGGAAACGGGATTGTTGGCCGGCGATATTATTCCTGACTATTATGTCAATATATATGACCTTGCGATTTTGACAGATTGCTGGCTTGATTGCTACGTAAAAAAAGCCACTGACCCGCAACCTCCTGATGGCCAAGACAACATGGACCCGGATAATACGGTTCTCGAGTGGTCGGTTGGCGACGGAGCAATATACCACGATGTTTATTTAGGGACGGATGCTGATGCTGTGGCTAATGCAGGCCATCTGTCCGAAGAATTCAAGGATACTGTTTCAGAGACAAGTTTCAACCCCGGCATCCTGGATGCAAACACCACATACTATTGGCGTATAGACGAGATTGGCCCGGCATGTGCAGCCAAAGGGGACACCTGGAGGTTCACAACCACAATTTCACGTTGCATATATGTTGACGCTGCTGCCACCGGCTCAAACAACGGCTCAACCTGGATCGACGCTTATAACTACCTTCAGGACGCCTTCGCCGCCGCTGGCTCAGGCTCCGAAATCTGGGTGGCTCAGGGTACTTATAAACCCGATGCAAATAGTCTATATCCCAGCGGCACCAATAATCGAACTGCGACCTTCAAGCTTAAAAACAATGTTGCAATCTATGGCGGCTTCCCCACCGGCGGCGGAACCAGAGACCCTAACACATACGTGACCATCCTCAGCGGCGATATTAATGTTCCGGATAATAATAGCGACAATAGTTACCACGTCGTTACCGGCTCCGGAACCGACTCCACCGCTGTCCTCGATGGCTTCACCATTACCAAAGGTTATGCCAATGGCTCTAGTGCGGATAATGCTGGTGGCGGAATGTTTAACGCCGCTGCTGGCAGCCCGACAATAACCAACTGCATCCTCACTGGAAACTCGGCATTTCACGGTGCCGGAATGTATAACGGCTCCAGCAGCCCGACGTTGACAAACTGCACCTTCTCCGGAAACTTGGTAACAGGCGGCAGCGACTATAGTAACGTCGGCGGCGGAATGTTTAATTACTACAGCAGCCCAACGTTAACCAACTGCACTTTCACTGGAAACCATGCAAGTGGTGGTAGCTACAGCGGCAATGGTGGCGGGATATATAACACCCACGGCAGCCCGATATTAACCAACTGTTCTTTCACCGATAACTTGGCAACCGGCGGCGCCTGCCTCGGCGGCGGAATGTGTAGCGTTGCCGGCAGCAGCCCGACTCTGACCAACTGCATTTTCACCGGAAATTCAGCAGGCTACGGCGGCGGGATATACAACAACAGCGGCTTCACATTGAACAACTGCACTTTCTCCGGAAACTCCTCAGGTAATGGCGGCGGAATAAATAACTCTGGCGGCAACTTGACAGTGACCGACTCCATCCTCTGGGGCAATACTGCTTCAGCCGGACCGCAGATACGTAATTCGTCAGGCACTGTAACTGTTAGTTTCTCTGACGTCCAGGATGGCTGGGCAGGTACAGGCAACATCAATGCTGACCCTTGTTTTGTAGCCGGACCAAGTGGTAACTATTACCTCAGCCAGATAGCATCCGGACAGACATTTGATAGTCCTTGTGTGGATGCTGGAAGTGACACGTCGGCAAATTTGGGAATGGATGTGTTTACAACCCGCACGGATGGCGTATGCGATACAGGAATCGTCGACATGGGTTATCACTATCCTCCTTAACCTTGCAGATATCGATGGAGACGGCGATGTCGATTTACGCTGTCGCCTGTCGGCGACGGCATCGTTGATACCTCCGACTTGGCTATTCTCTGTGATAACTGGCTGCAAGGCTCTGACTTTTAATTTTTAACTTGTACTTCGCTGCAAACTATCTCTGTTAACTTAGGCAACTTTTACCTGAATTCTCTCCCCCCTGTGCTCTTATACCTTGTGCACCTGTGCACATACAAAATCTTCGAAATATTTGAAGATTTTGTATCAGTTTCCATACAGTTTTTGTATGTTTCCGTACATTTTTTGTAAATTTCCATATAGTTTTTGAACGTTTTTGAACGTTTTTGAATATCTTCAAAAGTTTGTTAATATAACAGTGCCGTTGACACTTTTTAATGCATTTTACGAAATGTCTCCCTCTCATTTTCTCTCCCAAATTTTACCTATATTATCCGTTTTAACATTTTAACACCGTATCTCTCAAATCACCTGACTAACAGCTAAAAACTAATATCTATCAACGAACGACGCCCGATAAAAAAACTCAAATCAGTATAAATCGTTAAAAAACAAAGATTTTTTTCAAAAATTCTTGTTATTTACCCTAAATATCCTAAATTATCCAATTTAACATTGCCGATAACTTTCTCGATTGAAGGAACAATTTTTTTGGGAGATTTAAGTTATGGAGACCTTAATTGAGCAACGTAAGGACACTCGAACCACCCTTTCCTGGCCGGTGAGTATTTGGCTACCTGATGCAAAAAGGTTTTTCAATGGCCGAAGCTTCAATATCAGCAAAACCGGCGTTTTCCTAAAGTTACCTATGACGACGCCGATAAGGCTGGGTCATACCGTAGAAATCAATTTTCCACGGACAGAAGCATTAGCAAAGGAAAAAGGCCAATTCGCCCGTATCAAAAGTGGTAAGGTGGTTAGGGTTGAGCGCAAAGATATACTTAGAGATGCTAATATCGGTGTTGCTGTTGAGTTTAAGTAGTATCAAAACAGCGGTTTCAGCAAGATAACGTTGCAGCCGGTAAGGGTGTTACTGGAATGCGGATAAGGGAGGAGCGGACGACTGATGACCGGGAAGGTTGTCAGTCGTTTTTTTGCGCTGTGGAATTTGGGAGAATTAGGGGAAATGGGTAAGCATTTGAATTGAGAATTGAGAATGTAGAATTTAGAATTTGAAGACGAAAGCAGTCAACAGCACTGTTATATTAACAAACGTTCAAGAATATTCAAAAACGTTTAAAAATGTGCAAAAACTATATAGAAATTTATAAAAACTGCATAGAAACATTCAAAAATACTCGAAAATTTTTGACTCCGCGGAGCGGCGGGGAAGTCCATAAATTGGTAGTCGGCAACTCATAGAAAAGTTCAACCAAAGATTACCCAAATTAACACCTCCGACTAAGGAGTCACCCTCTTGGGTACAAGGGGGAAGGGGACAGACAAAAAAATCCACATTTTTTAAACATTCTTTATTTTTTTCTTGACACAAATAGAAAAGGATGTTCTAAAGCTGTCATAGCGATGTAAAGGAACAAAACCGCCGCAATAGGAAAAGGTAGTATTTGTGGCAGTGAGGGCGAACATCTCACCAAAGAATACCGAGGCAAGGTCTTGTGCTGCGCAGGCACAGGAGGAATAAATTTCTAAATATTTTAAAAGGAGGCGAAAAATGAAAACGCGAAAAATCATTGCTGGAATGGTTATGTTTATGCTGTTTTATGGTGGTGTCGTCAGCGGCGGAACACAGTATTATGTCAGTCAGGATGGTAATGATTCTGATGGCCTGTCGTGGGAAACAGCTTTTCAGACCATCCAGAAGGCCGCAGATACGATGATAGCGGGGGACACTGTGGACATAAACGCGGGAACTTATGTGGAGCAGGTAGAACCAAACAATTCTGGTTCTGAAGGAAATTGGATAACATATCAGGCATACGAAAATGACGAAGTCACGATAGAGTCGCCGAACACTGTTTGGTCCGATTACTGCATTAATTTGAGAGGTGATCGCTCCCTGGAGTATCTGCATTTCAAGAACCTGACGCTTGATGGTGTCAGACATGGGGTGGGCGTGGCGTGTTTCAAGGCAGTCGGGGACGCCATGGGCGGCGAGGTCAAAAGCCATATCATTCTGGAGGATTTGACGATTAAAAACGCACGTCATGGTGTTGCCTTCAGAGATGGCGTGACCGACAGCAACATAATCGACTGCAATATTTGCTATAATGGGACCGGCATCTCCTTTGCCGACGCCATCCAGAATATTCTTATCAGTGGAAATCACATCTCGTACAGTTATGATGACCCAGACCCAAACATATTTAGTCACGGCGACGGAATTGTAACGACGTGCTGGAACTTTCCAATTTCTGATGGTAATATGTGCAGTGACATTACTATAACCAACAACATCGTTCATGACGTTAATAGCCATGGGGTGTGTATAGCGGCCAGTAAAAATGTTCTAGTCAGAGGCAATCGTTGCCATCATAACGGGGGAAACGGCATCCTGATAGAAGGCAGTGCCCAAACCCCCGGTTGCAAAAACGTTGTGATAGAGGACAATCTCTGTGAAGACAACGCTTGCATATCTGCAGGGGGGACGGGTATCTGGGTTGATGATAGTGATGATATCCTCGTTCAAAATAACATCCTGCGCCGCAACCACAAAGGATTGGCGATAACAGGCGCTTTCAATGTTATTGCCAGAAACAACATAATATATGAGAACAATAGCTCAACGTACGATGGTACAGCGGGGATACTTGCAGAGAAGTCCTACGTGGGGCAACGCGCCTGCGAAAATAGTATTATAGTACACAACACCCTGTATAGGAATGCCGGCGAAGCCAATAGTGTGTGCGCTCAGGTTACTATAGGGCGGTTGGGATCCAACTTGCCAGCCGATAATGCTGTGTTCAAAAACAATATTTCCTCCTGTAGTCTCGGCGACTATTACTGCACATATCTTGACCTGATGGTTTATGGGCAGAATCCGGAATTGAACTACAACAACTATTATCAGCCGGTGGAGCCCTTGAACGTGTGCTGGCAGAGCGACCCCGACGTCAACATCATAAGTTGGTCACAGTATCAAACGAGTGGTCAGGACTCTAACTCTATCATATCTGACCCCTGCTTTATCAACATAGACAACGAGGATTTCCATCTTCATCCCAACAGCAAATGTATCGACGCCGGGGGCTTTCTCACGACAGCAGCTGACAGCAATTCAGGTATTTCGCTGGTAGTCGCGGACAGCCGATATTTCACCGATGGGTATGGACTGATAGACGGCGACTTGATAAAGGTCGGTTCAAATCCACTGGTCAGGGTGCTTGACGTTAACTACGATACGAACACCCTCACTTTAAGCGAGAGTATATCCTGGAACGACGGTGACGGAGTCAGTTATGCCTATCTTGGCAACGCTCCAGATATTGGCGCTTACGAATATGGCCCGCTGGTCTACAACAAAAGCCAAGATACTTCATACGAAAGCATCCAGGCAGCGATAAATGAGGCTTCAAGCAGCGATGAGATTATAGTCTATCCGTGGACATATTATGAAAGTGTTGATTTTAACGGTGTTGCGTGCACTTTACGCAGTGCAAACTCCAATGACTGGGGTGTGGCTGGAGCAACGGTGATTGACGGCAACGGAGCCAACAACAGCATCTTGTTCAACTCAGGTGAAGGCAGCGGCTCTGTATTAACCGGCTTTACGATAACGGGTGCCACCATAAATGGTATCTATAGCTATTTCTCAAGCCCGATAGTTAGCAAATGCATTATCAGAAACAATGCTGCAAGAGGACTATGCAATGTAATTGGAGCAACGACTATAACTAATAACAAAATCTATAACAATGGGGACTACAATATTTACCTCCAATATAGCGCCGCCGACCTCACCATCAAGAACAACTTGATTTACGACGCCGACTATGGAATTCGTATTCATGTCCCACAAGGGGTTGTCATTGTAAGCAACAACACCATAGTGAGTAATAAAGTATACGGCATAGCAAGGTTAGGCGGCACTACTTCCCCAACAATTACCAATTGTATTGTCTGGGACTGCAATGATGACCTGTATAACTGCAGCGCTACTTATAGCTGTATACAGGACGGCGACGCAGGAACAGGCAATATCAGTTCTGACCCGTGTTTTGTCGATGCGGCAAATCACGATTACCATCTCAAACCGAATTCACCGTGTATTAACACCGGCGACCCGAATTTCATCCCCGAACCTAATGAAACCGACATAGATGGCGAGCCTCGCGTAATGTTAGACAGGGTTGATATGGGTGCCGACGAAACACTTTATCCAGATGCGCACTGGTGGAAGTTCGACGAATGCAACGGCGTTACTGCTTATGATTCTATCGATGACGATGACGGAACCTTCAATGGGAATGACCCATGCTGGGTGTCGGGTAAATTTGGCTGCGCGGTTGATTTTAACGGCGTCAACGACTACTTCTCGGTGTCAAGTTTGGACACTGCATATAGTGATGGAAATGTTTTCACAATTGCCGGCTGGTTCAAGACGGACCAATCAACGGGCAAGCAAACCATCGTAGGGCAATGGTCGCAAAGCTGGGATGCTGGTCAGGAGTACTATGGCTGGCAGGTGCTTGTTGAGAACAACAAAGTTATAGCAAGGTTCGGTCATGCAGTTGACACATATGACATTACGGGAACAACGGCGGGTGGCATCAATTCGCGATGGTTCGTAACGGAACGAGCACCACTTTGTATGTTGACGGTCAGCCGGAAGATTCGGATACGGTGAGCTTCTATGTCTATAATACGAAATTCCGTATAGGCGACGGCAGCTACGCATTCAGTTATCCTCCACCTCTGAAAGGTGGGCCGTTTAATGGATTAATCGACGATGTGATGATATTCAACAAAGCACTATCAGATGAAGAAGTAGAGCAGCTCTATGGGGAAGGGTCATAGTGTAAAAGCGGCGTACAGCGTTCGGCATACAGGAAAAACAGAAAGAAAAAGCTGGGAGTTCAAAAACCACTCCCAGCTTTTTGCTTTTAGTGATAGTTAACCCTGCAATTGAAATTGCCTTGTCATTGGGGGTTGTTTAGTGTATTTTTATTGACACTGACGAACACAGACTAAATTAAAGACACGAACTGGCACTGACTAAATAAAGATGCAGACGAAGATTGTAAAACTCGACCCTGTAAAAATTGACGCAGCGGAGATTAAGGAAGCAGCGCAGGTGGTCGATGCCGGGGGACTTGTGGTTTTTCCTACTGAAACGGTTTACGGAATCGCCTGCAGAGTAGAATCTAACTCGTTAGCCAAACTTAATAATGTCAAGGGAAGAAGTCTTGATAAATATTACACGCTGCATATAGGCCAAAAAACTGATGTGGAAAAGTATGTGCCTGAGGCGGGATTGCGGGCAAAAAAGTTGATTAAAAATGCCTGGCCGGGACCATTGACCATAGTTTTCGAGCTAACTGAAAGCGGTATTGAGAAGCAGAGAAAGAATCTAAAAAAAGAGGTTTTTGAGAATCTATATAAAGACAATTCCATTGGCATTCGCTGCCCCGATAATGCGGTAGCTGCAATGCTACTGCAGAGGACGAAGCATCCTATGGTTGCGCCGAGTGCGAATAAAACGGGTCAGCCGCCGGCGACGGATACAGAGCAGGTTTTGGCTCAGTTCTCAGGTCAGATTGATTTGCTGCTGGATGGAGGACCTTGTAAATACAAAAAAAGCAGCACGATTGTTAAAATAGGTAAAGAGGGGTTTGAGATTTTAAGGGCCGGCGTATATTCCCAAGAAGAGCTGGAAGCGATGTCGGAGGTCAAATTTTTGTTTGTCTGCACGGGCAACACGTGCAGGAGCCCTATGGCTGAGGGGATGTTCCGTAAATTTCTGGCAGAAAAATTACAATGCAAGGTTGACCAGCTCGACAAAATAGGTTATAAAATATCTTCTGCTGGTGTGATGAATATGGCAGGCTCGCCAGCGAGCGCGGAAGCTATAGCAGCTTGTGCAGCTAAGGGGATTGATATAAAAGCTCACAAGAGCAAAACACTGACCCGACAGCTTGTCGAAGAGAGCGATTTTATATTTGCAATGGCGCGAATGCACTGCGAGCAAGTTACTGCTCTGTGCCCTGAAGCTGCAGACAAGTGTGTGTTGTTAGCAGGGAATAAAGAAATTCCTGACCCGATAGGTCAGTCGCAGCAGGTTTTTAACGATTGTGCAGCATTGATAGAAAAAGCTGCGAGAGAAAGGATTAGTGAACTTTGGATATGAAGATAGCAGTAGGAAACGACCATCGTGGCTTTGAAGCCAAACAGCAAATCAAAAACATAGTTGCCCAGTTAGGCCACGAAATTATAGATGTCGGCAGCGCCGACAGCAATCCGGTTGATTACCCTGACCTTGCTTACCTGGCAGCAATGGCGGTATCAAAGAAACAAGCTGACAGAGCTATTTTAGTCTGCGGAACCGGGATAGGGATGAGTATAGCTGCCAATAAAGTTAAGGGAATCAGGGCCGCCTTGTGCCATGACGAGTTGAGTGCCCGGATTTCACGCAATCACAATGACGCAAATGTGCTTTGTATATCAGGGGACCTGACAGGAGAGGTATTACTGCGAAAGATAGTGGAAGTCTGGCTGAATACAGAATTCGATGGCGGAAGACACCAAAGAAGAATTGGTAAAATAGCAGCTATCGAGGAAGGTAAAGACCCAGGAAAGATAAAAAATAAAAAAAGGGAATTAGCTACATAAGCACAAAAGGGCTTTGAGTTTTTGCCCCTCGTTTTTATTGAAGTTCAATGAAGTTCAATCCGGAACTGGTGATAGTTTCAAATCACGCCAAGTTGAAAACCAAGAAAAAGTGCTAAAAAAACCAATTTTGAGGCGATTGAACTAATGGCCGGCAAAGAATATTCAGCTTATCAGCGGGACGTCATCTCAAGATATTACGACAATATCGATGCGATAACACTGGACAGGCTGCAGGAATTAGTGAGCCAGCTTTACCTCGCCGACAGTAAGCTCAGGCAGACCCAGCTCTGGGAGAGGGTACACAAGGCAATGCTGAGACTAAAGGTAAAGCCCGCGATAATCGAGCACATTATGAACAAAAAGGACGTGGTCATTCTTGCAAAGAACCTCGAGGACTGGCTCAACACATCAAAGAAGTAGAATTTCTACTTACGGGGGAAGTAATTTGCCTTTATCCAGTTGAAGTTCAAAATAATGTGAAGGGCAATAAGGCAGAGAAGTATTGCGCCGCCGGTTTTGTGAAAAAGGCCGAAGGTCTTAAATGAGAGATGCTCGCGGAACAATACCGTTATTGCCTGGTTGACGAAAAATAGAAGCAAAACCGGATTTAAAATTTTAAGAGCTGTGCTCTTTTTCATAATTGTTTCCCTTTGTAAAAAAACCCCGCAATTAGGTTACGGGGTTAAATATTTTTAAGTTTAGGTTGCAGATTAGGTCAATCAAAAGGCAGTTTCACACCGCCCGTTGGAGTTTTTTCTACTTCACTTTTTTGGCCGGCTGGCTGAGGTGCCGCTTCGGCTTTTCTCGGCCTGCAAATAAGGCCCTCGGAGAGCTTTGTCAAATCGCCCTCGACGAGATTCGCATAAGAGATTCTCGGCATTACTCTGTCAATCCTTACAGTTGCAATGATGGTTTCAGTTGTGCCCAGAGATTCTTTGGTGTCGGCGTCAAAAAGCTCTTTGCCCTTAGAGACAACATCCAATAATTGTCCTACGGCGATTCTTGAGCCGCCCTGACTGATAATGACCTGGCCGTCCTGAATACTCGCGATGCGGATGGGATATATCTGGTCGATGATTTTTTCAACCAGCTGGTTGGCGGCCATTCCGATGAAATTATCCATCATCTCCTTGTAATCCATATCCTGCGGCCTCCACTTTGTGACAAGTGGCTTGAGCTGCTCAGTTTTATCAAGCTTTATAGTGAGGACATCGGCCAATTTAACCTGTCTTGTCGGACCGACAATGAGGCGGTATTCGAAAGAGAAATTGGCTTCATACTCGCTAATTACACGGCCGATGGCCCGTGAGAAGGTTTGCTTTCTTATGATGCCAGCCCTGTTGATTGTTCCGACGAGCATATAGTCAACGCCGAGGGCCTCTCCGAGTTTGGCCTGTTCTTCAAGGGAAGCGACGGGACCCTTATCATCAGAGAAACCAATAAAGTTTCTTTCATTAGCGAATTCCTGTATGTATTCGCGGTCGAGGACATCGAACTTGTTTGTCTGCGTCAGTGCAGAGGTTAATTTTTGCGAGAACAGGCGGGAGGTATCTAAGGATGGATTTATGATGTCGCCGAACTGATAAGAAGCTGCCAGTGTCCTTATGGGCATTACGGCAAGTCTCAGGCGGGCGGTTTTTTCAGGAGACTCGTAGTCATAAACCGTAACTTTCAGTGTTACTTCATAGGTGCCATCATCGAGTTTTTTCTCATTCAGGACTTCGTAAGTTTTTATCAGGCCTGCGATGTCGGTCCTAAGGGTGGAGCCGCCGGTGTGAACGCCTACGGCATCGAACTCAACTCTTTTGCCGGATGGGGTTCTTTCTATGTCTGCCGATGCGGAACGGTAGTCGAAATCGGTGTCGAGTGAACTGACTGCAACGCCTTTGACCTGAGCGACGGCCTGCTTGAGGGCCATATTGATGGCCTCATCCCTATTGACGCCGTGACCTTTGGTTTCGACGACTTTTGTTTTGGTTTCTGCGGCGAAGAGCAGCGTGGAAATCAATGTTAAAACGGTTAGAAAGAGAAGTGCCTTTCTCATTTTTAGGGCCTCCCATAAAAGTAAAATAACACTTTTTTTATATTACCAGGCAACGGACCTATTGCTGCCGCGTTTTCCAATGAGGGTCTCATTTTGCCAGATTACAAGTCCGCTGGCAATTTCTGTAACCCTGAGCTGGAAATAGTACTCAACCTGCTGGCGGTTTCTATCGTAACGGACATTTCTCTGGAAAATCTTGCCGGAGACGCTTAGGTGAGGTGAAATCAAGGTGCCTTTTCCCGGAAGGGTGTTTTGGTCAAATTCATCCTCGATGTCCGAATCTTTAATATCTCTCCTTATATCATAAGTCGTTTGGTCTATTTTGCTTCCGACGGCGGAGGTCATAACGACCTGGCCGCTGTTCAAAAGCTCCTGCTCAACTTTGGCCATTAGCTGGTCGGTGTCGATTCTCTGCATAGTATCATTTACGATACGGCCTGTTGCCATAACATACCTGCTGCCATCGGTTTTATTTAGGGCGCCCGAACCGAGCATAGACTGAACCATTTCGCTGGCGGCCCGGTCAAAGTCCCTGTAATCGAGGGCCAGAACGGGCTTGCCTTCATCGTGCATAGTGTCGATGTTCGTAACCTGCTCACAGCCTGCAATCAGAATGCCGATTAGTGCAATAATCTGGAATATTCCTGTTTTCATAATTTACTCCCACTTTCTTGTATCCATTCTGAAATCTACAGCTTCTTTTCTCGGTGCAACGACCTTGAAGCTAAAGGTTGATTTGCCCATAGCCGACATTGGCAGCCAGACGCTGGTTTTTGTTTGAATCAATACACCATCCTGGTCAAGCCATTCCACCCTGTATCGGAACTTTTTGGTCCATTGCGACTCGTTGTGTCCATTAATGTTAAGCTCGAGAACTCCGCCTTTAGTCCTGCGCAAAACAGCCCGGTCGACTTTGATACCTTCGCCAATTAATGCGCTAAAGGCATAGGCGACGGGACGAGTCACGACATTATCAACAAGGTCATCGCTTCCCACGTCCGCCCTTAGGTGCATTTTGGAGCCCGGCGGCTCATTACAGCTTATAAAAACAAGCGCAACAGCAAAAAGCAATATGCTTGCAATCGTTTTCATTTTTTACCCCTATTAATAGAAAAAACAAGCTTAAAAAGCCATAACATTACAAACCGGCACAGCCCGGTTAGTTATTATCTTAATATAAACAATGGCATTATTACACTGTGGGATATCGATGTCAAGGGGGATAGAACCAGGAGGCGTAATTTTTAATTTGCCGTTTTTCGGCTTTGGGAAACGCGCAACCTGAAAATCCTTCGGCAAAGCCGTCCATATCCTTACATCCGCAGCGGTTGAAGCAAAACTGTATGCTGCTACCAAGCTAGAGGCGAGCGAAGCGTAGGAGGAGTCCTGTTGCTCAAGGGCATATTGAGCAACCGCCTTTGCCGTTGCCGATATAATAGCCCTTGTTAAAATACCTCCAAAATCTTTGCTGAACTCGGTCTGGACGACCCTATCCATATCGGCCACCGGAAGCGTCATATATTCCTTGTCATCGGAACTCACAAGCAGATACGGGAACGCCTGATTTCTGAATTCCAACCTAGGCAGAGCAATGCCCACATATTTAACCTGATTTGTCGCAATGAACAATGGCAGGTCTATTCGGAATTCTTCCTTTACAGGCCCCAGGCCGTTTTCGAAGATTACCCAGACCGTATTTTCGAGCCGACCTCCCCCGCCAAGCACCCCTTCAGTAACACTGAGGTCTTCAGCTATAAAGGGATTGTCACTAACCATTCCGTAGGATTCTTTTAGTAAATCCACCGCCTTAGTATGGTCGCCGACCAGATTGAAAAATACACCTGCCAGGTAGGTTGCAAACGGATTGACGAAATCGGGATAGGCCTGGAAGTTATAGAGATTCGGATATTTTTGAGCCAAGAGCTGGTGTGTTGTCGGATTTTCAACATTGGATTTTGTAAATGCGTTTTGTTGCTGATTTTTCTCCAGCTCGGCGTTTAATTTCTTTATTTCTTCGACGAATTTTTCTTTTGCACGTCTCTGCCTGTCGAGGGCACGATTAAACTCGACACGGGCCAAGTCCATCTTGCCCTCGGCCATAAAATTCAGGGCTTTGTATGTATTGACCATCACGCCATCATACTCTTCGCCTCTATAGGGATTCACATTGTCGCTTGCGACCGTTGAGCCAATAATATCGCCGCCCTTAAACTGCTCATCATAGAACTTTAGCATATTCTCGGCCTTGTCGAAGAACTCGGTGCTTTTGGGGTAATTTTTGCGGATTCTTTCAACGGTGGCAAGCTGCAGTGCCCAGAGCAGGTCCTCACCTGCAGGATTTTTCCGTCGGCCTATCTTTTTCTCAGCAAAAAAAGCGGAGTTATCATAATTTGATGCCTCGAAACTCGTGTTAAAGACCCTTAGTTGGTCTTTAGGAGCATTACAACCGGTTGAAAAAGGCAGATTGAAAAGGGTTAAAATTGCGAACAAAAAAGGACAGCCGACCCTGGCTCTATTCATTATTGCTCTCCAAATCGAATTCGCTGTCTTAATTGCATATTAAGACAATCAATCGCAATTATATTATCAGGAAAGCAATAGTCAAGAAAAATGCCCAAAGTTTAACGGGTTTTAAGGTGTTCCCTGTTTTGGGATTTTAAACCTCGACCGCCGAAGTGTACCATTAACAATCTATTATTTTGGTGATGCGGCGGAGTAGGAAGTTACTACCCTGTTTCGCCCGGAGCGTTTTGCCTCGTAGAGTGCATCATCGGCACGTTTTAATATGGTTTCTGCAGTATCCGGCGGAGGCCCTCCGTTCCATTCCGCCAGACCGCAGCTTATCGTAACTGATTTGACTTTAGGCAGTGAAATAGTTTTAACGTGACGCCGCAGCCTCTCCAAGAGAACCTTAGCACCGCTGAGTTTTGTTTCGAGCATCAGCAGGACGAATTCATCGCCGCCGTATCGGGCAATTATAACATCCGTCGTTCGCACATTGCGTCGCATAGTTTTGGCTAAGAGCCTCAGTACTTTATCACCGGCAACATGGCCTGCGGTGTCGTTGATTTGCTTGAAGTTATCGACATCTACAACAGCGACAGAAAAACAGCAATTGTAGCGTGATGCCCTTGCGCATTCGGCCTTGAGGACCTTCTCAAGCACGCGACGCGTTCCAAGGCCGGTTAAAGAGTCCGTCTCGCTGTCACGTAGAGCTTCCTGGTAATTCTGGTAGAGTTTTGCGTTGGTGAGGTTCACACTGAGGACATCCCGCAGCAGCGATGCCTTGTATAGCAGCAGCTCTTCAGGACCGGTCGAGTCCAGATTGAGCCAGCACATACAGAGAAACCCGTGCGTAGTTACGCCGCTGTCGGCAGTGCCGTTGGATTGGTCGCAGATACTAAGCGGAATAATAAGTCTGACCGGCCGGTTGCCGCTGGTACCGCTCTGGTTGCAGATTTCACAGCATATTTCGCTGCAGGTTTCGCCGAAGATAATTCGCTTGTTTTGTGATAATTGCCTGATTTTCTCCTGGCTGAGTAGATTCTCTCTGGTGGGGGGAAAACCTTTTCGATAAATTACAGGGGGCAAAGAACCTTTTGGGGTAAAGCAGAGGACAGCATGGTCGGCGTTGAAGCTTCTTGGGGCTTCGCTTATCGCTAATGCGACAACATCTTCAAAATCGAGGCTCCTTAATCCAGTTGGAAGCATAGCAAGCTGTTCGGCCGCGTCTCTCATCGCCTCATTATTATCGAGCTGATGAGCTATGATGTCCCTGCTGGAGACCATACCTATGGGGACGCCATTCTCAACAATCGGTATATGTCGTATTCTGTGTTCGGCCATAAGCTGCTCGACCTTTACAGCTGGGGTGTCCATAGTGCAGGATACCACATCGGTAGTCATAATGTCCCTTACAGAGAGACTGTCCGGAGATAAAGACTTTGTCATTACTTTTGCAAGCATATCCCGCTCGGTAACTACGCCGGCAAATTTATCCTGCGCATCAAGCACTACGAGACATCCGACCTGATTATCACTCATTTTTTTGGCTGCCTGTGTGACGCTGTCTCCTTCTTTGATTGTCAGGACCTCACGTGGTTGTCCTACTAACTGCTCAATGTTTTTCACTGTCGATATTCTCATAGCCCTCAGACCTTTTCAAACAGAAGGCTTTCCAGCGTTGTCTTTATCAGATAAAAGATTGGCGTTGATTACTGAAAACACTTTGTTCTTACGTGTTTCTAAAGAAAAACAAGTCTAACCTGCGATATTGCCGGAGGACTTACCTGCGCCACTCAGGTTTGCGAACCATCAACGGCGGCATCTGCTGAGGCCCGGCCTTCCGATTGGCCTTATGAACACAGCTTCTATTACTCGGATACCAACGGATGTTGAACAGCTTTATGTTCAAAGGCAATCCGCTTGGGTCCGCTTGGGGATGGCTCACGCCAGATGGCTTACGCCACTTGTTTTTCTTTAATTCGCTAAACATCACCAACTCTTGTCTGGACGCAACACTGAAACAACTTCAAACCATCACCCTCCTATCGGCCAATTTGCATAACAACTTTCGAAAAAATACCTAAAGGGATTAATGCGCAAAGGCATTAACGGCAAAAGGTTATCGTTTTGCGATATACTATAAGATGTGGGCCTATAATGTTAGCGCAGGTTAAAGGTTTACCGGTATTCCCCGCTGGGTTAAATACTCCTTCATCCGCCTTATATAGAACTTACCAAAATGCACATTTGCGGTCGAGAAATTAAACCATGCGAGATTATATTTTACCAATCCTCCTGTTTGACGCTCTGCCATTTGGCCGGCTGGAAATCGATTTTGAGTAATTCAACGCGCTTGATAAGCCATCCGCCATTTGGTTGTTTCTGCAGGTCCGCCTGCACCTCTGTCACCATTTGCTGCTTGAGGTCTTGATAGACATAGCTTTGTTTGTCAAATAATATCCTCACCGTAAAAATTTCAGTTGCTTTTGGCGGCTGGATTGTTGTCGAGACGGTCCTTTTTATGTTCTTTTCAATAAGAGGTTCCGAGAGCACTTCTCTGCAGTGTGCCATCAAAGCACTTTTCGAGCTGTGGTATGAGTCGGCGTAGTCATCGGCAATAATCTGCTCGATTGCATCAGGGTCTTCGTCTTCGACGGCTTTTACGCCCTTATCGATTACGGCGTTGATTTTCTCCAAATCGGTCTCGACGAGGAAATCGATACCAAAGGCGGCGACAACTAAAAGCCCCGGCAGAAACCATAACCACCAGCGGCATTTTTGCGGGGCGACGCTTCGCAGTATCAGCAGGATAATCACGGCGATGCCTGCTATGGTTACCAAACCCCATGGATGTTCGAAAAAATTGAACATTTAAAAAGAGATTACCATTTTATCTGTTTCAGTTTGCCGGTTTTTTCGTAATTTGTCATACCGAGTGCGAGGGCAGTTACGGTTATAAAACCATCTGTCAGTGCGGTTGTATCGGTAGAGTCCTCCTCTTCGCGATGCATTCCGGCGGCTAATTGAAAAACGGTTTGTCCCTGTTCGTTTTTTTGTGTGACGTAATATTCATGAAATCCGCCGATTGATTGGGGCACGACTCTTACTCCTTTGGGGCGGCCTTTTGACAACTGCGGTATATTGATGTTTGTAACGTAGCCGCTTTCGAGGGGCATAAGCTTTTTGAGGACCTTAACGCAGTGTTCGGCCGCCTTTTCATAATCCATATGGTCGTCGACAGCGAGGCTCATCGCAACTGATGGGATTTTCAGAAATGCGCCTTCCATTGCAGCGGCGACGGTGCCGGAATAATAGATGTTTATTCCTGCATTTACGCCGTTGTTTATACCGGCAACGAGCAGGTCTATCGGCTGTTCGCAAATCTGCAAACAGGCCAGTTTCACACAGTCGGCGGGAGACCCCTGGACACTAAAGCCGTGGAATAGGCCGTTGATATCGACCTTATTGCAGACCAGCGGCTCTTTGAAAGTTACGCTGTGGCTGGCGCCCGACCGGCTGTCAGCCGGCGCAACAACGGTAACATCACCGATTTTCACCAGCTCTTTATAAATCGCCGCCAGCCCCGGTGCAAAAATCCCATCATCATTTGTCAGTAATATTTGCATAACACAATAGCATAATGGAAAAATCTGAAATTTCAAATCTTAAATCTTCCCCGCCTCCGATTTGCGTTTAGCCGTCGCCGGAACGGCGACGCTGGTTAGCCCCGCCATCACTATGGCGGGGTTTGGTTAGCTCACAACTTTATATTGGGGGTTACAGAGCCCCGACCGTAAGGGAGGGGGTAAATTCCGCCAAAATCCGAAAGCCTACTGGCCTGCCCGCCGTAGCTTTAGCGGAGGCGAATTTATCCGGTGGGTTACTTATTTCCCCGCTTCTCTAATTCGCTAATTCTCTAATTCTCCCCGCCTTTAGCGGATGCCCCCGACACAAAACAAAAAAAATATCCACCGTCACCAGTAGTTTGAAATCCTAAACCATACTTACTCCTCTGCTGACGCTGGCTGTAGTGCCAAAGACGCTGGATATTTTTGTTCGATAGTTATCTTATTACTTGGTAGTGTTTGCGTCGGCCTGCTTTGCTGGCGGTTCAGCCGCGGGCGCACTCTTCTTTGACTTACAACCCGTTATTGTCATCACGGTTCCCAAAGCAATTACCAATGCTACCAGAACTACAACACATTTCGTCTTCATTTTGTTCTCCTTAATATTTTTTTGTACAGTTTATATCACTTTCTAACCATTCTATTAATTATCATCTTCCTTCAGTGTTTAGCAATACCCTATATCTCTCCCAGCAAATGCCCTGCATCGTCTTCCGCCCACCGGTATTTCATACCGCTGGCCTTTTCGTATGCCGATTTCGCGTTTTTCTCTGCTTCTTCATATTCTTTCTGCGCCAAATACGCCCTCCCCAATACTATCTCCGCCTCCGGCTCATAGAATTTAAATCCAGTCCGCTCGCAAATCTTTTAAACTTGCTACGTAAGTGGCGAAAGGTCTTGCGGCTCCGGCGAGCCACATAATACAAGAGAAGCAAAGGTGCCACAAAGCCCAACTTCGCTATCTGCCGGTAAGTGAGAATATTGCAGTTGTGCATGGTCGTGAGTATCTTGGCCAATTGTGCTGGTCGAAACATAAAACGATTGCGAATCCGATTGCGAATACGCCTAAGTCTCTTCCTGTCAAACTCGCGTGAATAGACGTACCCGTTTTTGCTGACCAAGTAGCCAGGCGTGCTTTCCACCAACTGCCGCAACGGTGAGAACTTATCCACGCGAAGCCTACTCAGGTTGATAGTGTGTGCTCCAAGCTCTCTGGCGAATTCAGGTATGGCCATCATTTCTTCCTCAGTCTCACCAACATTACCATAGATGAAGTAGGTATGGTAAAAGAAGGGGAACTGCCGAAATACCGTAAAAGCATCCCGAATCTGCTTTGTGTCGAAGCCCTTGTTGAGCTGTTTGAGGATTCTATCGCTCGCAGACTCGATACCCAGCAGAAGCACTCGAAATCCCGCGCGGTATGCTTTTTCGAGCATGTGCGGGTGCTTAGCCGCCTCGATTCTTGCATTAGCAAAGTACAGTTTATTTATACCTCTGTCTATGGTTAAATCGCATATGCGCTCGACACGGTCCGGGTTAACGAAGAAGTTGTCATCAGCAAAAATAATCATATTTCCCTTACTGGCTTCGATTTCGTCTACCACCGATTCCGGCGACCGAGCGACATAATCACGCTTCTGTCCCAGAGGATTCATGCTGAATGTACAGAACTTGCATTTGTATGGACATCCCCGTGAACCGAGGATAGTGTCAAACTCAATTGGCAACAAACGTATGCCATGAACGGCAGGGAAGTAGCGATTTTGTCGCAGGCTCCGGTCCGGCGGGGTGATATTTTCGATAGGCTGGAGCGGCCGGTTTGGGTTGTGAATGATTTTACCATTATGCCTGAAAGACAGACCAAGAATCCGGTCCCAAGGATATCCATCTACAAGCTCTTGAATAGTTTGCTCGCCTTCCCCGCGGACAACGGCATCGACGTTGGGGCATCGCAGGAATATGTCCTCCACCTTGTCGGTAGCCTCCCGTCCGCCGACAACGGTCGTTACAGCAGAGGGCAATTGACTGATATAGTCACAAACTTTGTTGTATTGTGCCCTCCAGCCAATGCTGATGCAAATCAAATCGATGTTTCCATGGATAAACTCGGACATTTTCTGAAGCGATTGCAGAGACCGATTATAACGGAGGTCGATTAAGCTGATTTGGTCTACGTGACCTTTTAGGGCGGTTGCTACGTACTCCAACCCTGTCGGCGGAAAGAAGTCTAGACCTGTCCCACTATCCCCCGAATAATAAGGATTTAGGCATAGTGCATGACGATACTTATGATACTCTGCCATATTTTACGTTCCTGATTTCCAGAATTAGCTAATTCTTACCCAATAAGATGTTTCGCTCCGCATGGCACAAACAGACGAAGCGACCCATTTCGCCAGACAAAAATACACAAAGGCCATTAATAAATTGGCTGTAAGTATAACTATGGAACCTTAAGATAAGCTGAAGATATGAAATTTTTTGGGGAAGCTGATTTGGCTATATGTACGGCAGGGCCACGACAAAATCCGTGCCGGTTTTGGGGTTTGACTGCACGGTAATACTACCGCGGTGTTTTTGTGCAATCTCCTGCGCTAGGGCCAAACCCAATCCTGAACCGGTAAAATCCCTTTGGCGAGTTTTTCTGATACGGTAAAAACGCTCGAAAATCAGATTCTGCTGTTTTGGGGGGATGCGACCACCTTGGTCATGCACTATTAAATTTACTAGTCCATCTGAGGAGTGCATTAAGACAAACACTTCACCTGCTTTTGGTCCATATTTAATGGCGTTGTCTATTAAATTGGTCAAGAGTCGTTGAAGCTGCTCATGGCTGCCATTGACCTTTGCCTGACAAATCTGCCACTTTATGGTACCTTTTTGCTGTTCAGCAAACGGCAGGTATTGCTTGCAGATGTCAGTGACCAGATTCCCCAAATCAACAGTTTGCCAATCTGACTGGCTTTGAATGTCATCCAGATGTGCCAATGCCAATAGCTGCTCAATTAGATGCTCCAGGCGCTCCAAGTCTTCCAGGGATTGGTCGATTGCTGACTCATAGGTATCAGAGGAACGTTTACGGGACCGAGCAGTTTGCAACGTACTTTTCACAATTGTCAAAGGTGTTCGCAATTCGTGAGATGCATCAGCGGTAAATCGACGCTGTTGCTGCATTGCCAATGCCAGCCGTTCTATCATTTGGTCCCACGCTTGAACGAATGGCCGTAATTCCACCGGTGTAGCAATAGTGTGTGACAAAGGCTGGCTTAAGTTCCTACCTGTAATGTCGTTCATTTTTGTGGTAATATCATCTACAGGCTTCATACCCCATTTCAAAATTCCAACTGTCAAGCCTATTGAAGCCGAAACAATAATAATTCCCAATATTAACAGCACTCTTAAAAAGTCACCGACATTCTCTGCAACGTATCCATTGTAAGTGCCAACAACTACATTTAGTGGTTGCTTTGCAGATGAGTTTGTCCGTGGGTCTGGGTGCCTAGCCCATACAAGCCGGTATGGGATATCTCCTCGCCAGACATCAAATAATTTATGCTTGCCAACTTCAGGTGCTTCCTGTGGTCGAACAACCCAATCCAGGGGCCATTTTTCTTGCGAATAACTGGCTACATAATTTTCAAGCTCACCTTCGAACCACACACGATAAACTGGACTTTTCGAATTATCCGCTGGTCCAAAAAATGCCTGGATTTCCTTGCTAGCTTCTAAAAGAGAATCATCAGAAGTCATCGAGGCAATTACCGCTTCGGCTTGAGAAAACAAGCTATTGTCTATATTATTTCTAAGTGTCTGGCGAAATTCCACATAAGCTGTAATCGAAAGCACCGTAATAATGGCAACTACCAATATCGCCACACATATTCCCAGCCTCCATTTTAATGATAATGGTTGCATATTAATTTTCTTTTAGAAGGTACCCCTGGCCTCGAACAGTTTCGATTAGATCGTATTTTCGGTCAGGATCGAGCTTTCGGCGTAAAGCCGAAATATACACTTCTGTTACATTCGAGAAACATTCCCAGTTAAAATCATACAGATGCTCAAGCAACTCTGTTTTTGAGACGATTTGACCTGCCCGCATCGCCAAGTATTCCAATGTACGGTACTCCATTGCTGTAAGACGGACTTCGCTGTTATTGAACTTGACTCTTCGGGCAACTGTATCAATGGTCAGCTTTCCAACTTCGACCTTTGGATGGGTCTGGCCATATGCACGCCGGACAAGTGCCTTGCAGCGGGCTACCAACTCTCCCATGTCGAAAGGTTTGGTTAGGTAATCATCACCACCGGTATCAAAGCCGGTTATAATGTCGGCAGAAGTGTCACGAGCGGTTAATATCAGGACAGCCACGGTCTTGCCTGCACTTCGTAATTTACCGAGGATATCCAGGCCATCCATTCCGGGAAGCGTCAAATCCAAAATAATCAGGTCATATGAATTGGTCTTGGCCAGGTGCAGACCATCCACACCCTCAGTACATACATCAACCGCGAAGTTCGCACTTTCCTTAAGGACCTGAGCGATATTTCTGGCAAGCCGTGCTTCATCCTCGACAATCAACACACGCATAGCTTTTGTTCACCGTATCCGATAAAGTTGCATTGTTCGTTTCTGGTATTCGAAAAACTTATTATACTACCTAACACAATACCGCAAAACTAAATATTGTCCGCTACACGCTGTACGCTGCCCGCTATCTGTACTTCAATCAAAAACGTTGGTAGTTAAACCCCTAAAATCCATTTTTTTGAAATTTTTTTACTCCTTTCCCTATATCGAGTTACGAGAATCTGGCATCTTAGAATCGAGCACTTTTTTCGCATCATTCGCGCAAGTTCCTCCAATTATAGAAGGCGACGTTTCGTCGCCCCCGTCGTTTTACTTCGCTTTTGCGAAGTAGCGGGGGGAAAGTCTTTATAGAAAAGAAACTCTTGAAAGGAATTACTAATGAGTGGTTTCCAATAACCAATTAATACTGTTTATAACTTATTACTCTGCGTTCTCTGCGCCCTCTGCGGTTGATATGGAGATTTTTTGCGCAGACCGGAAATTTCAATCAAAAATGAATCAATTATGCAAAACAAAGCCAATTTTCAAAAACCTAAAAATTATTGTAACTCTATTAATGACAATGACTAACAGCCATAAACTTAGAACGGTGAACCGTTCAAAACGAACCCAAACGAACCCAATTCTTGTCCCGAGCGAAGTCGAGGGATCTATCAAAACAACTATCCGCTGTGGTGGGTAAAATTGCCCCATTGCTCAGAATGTCGTTTATTCTAATGAGGCCTGATGTACAATAGCTGTTATGGAAAAATACTTACCGAATAAAAAGTGCGTTGTAATGAGCAGAGACCAGGTCCGGGCGTTCGATGCGTGGGCGATAAATATACTTGGAATACCGGGCGTAGTTTTGATGGAAAACGCCGGCCGAAGCTGTGCAGAACTTATAAAAGAAAAACTCGCCGGTATTGCCAAACCAAAGGTCTGCATATTCTGCGGGACGGGCAACAACGGCGGCGATGGTTACGTAATTGCCCGGCATCTATCAAATAGCGGCTTCGAAGTTGTTATTGTCATCTGCGGCGACCGTAATAAAGTCAAGGGCGACGCAAAGATAAATTTAGATATCCTGGAAAAGCTGGGCCAGCCAATCGAGCAGTTGAACCTCGATGACGGCAACATCCCTGGCCGGGTTAAAACTTTTGCAGACGGCGCTGATATGCTTGTTGACGGCCTCTTCGGAACCGGATTAAGCGGGCAGCTGAGCAATGAGTATAAACAGTTGCTCGAAAGTATAAATTCCCAGCATTGTCCTATTTTGGCGGTTGATATACCATCGGGGCTGGATTGCGATACGGGTGAGCCGTTAGGGACAGCTGTCAGGGCAAGCTACACTGTAACTTTCGTGGCGGTCAAAAAAGGATTCACGGCCGCAAAGGCAAATACCTACACGGGCGAAATTTTCGTCGCCTCGATTGGTGTTGAGCCAGCCGGCTAATATGTCAAACTAAAACGCATCGGGTCTGGCTGACAGCGTTTTGTATCCTATAAGGTATAGGAATCTTTCGAGGTTAAATACAGGAATCGAGAGTTTTTGTGCCCGCTCTTGTATTTCCTTGTAAGAGTCAAGTTTTCTCAGGGAAGCCTCGTATCTTTCCATCGCCATTGGGTTAACTTCCATTTGTTCAAAAGTCGGCTTTTCTTGAACTATGGGGATTGTTCCAAGAACGAGGAAGTCGGTGTCGATGGAGATTTCATCGGCCACTTTGCCGCCCCATTTTCGAATGAGAGCTTTTATTTTATCGACAGCTTCATCATCGACCTCTCCATCGCCGTTAAGATCGAATTCACCTGCTACCACAAAGACGTTGGTTTTATCACTATCCCAGATTAGATTTGCAACGGAATCACCCTCGATGATGGGTTTTTTGCGACTGGAACTTATAATGCGTGCGGTTGAGATATTTTTCGCAACATTAAATACTTCGATTTCAGCTTTTCCCTTGCCGTCTCTGAGGATGGGAGTGCTTCTATCATAAACCGAGAAAGTCAAACCCCGATAAACATGGTCATCGCTTCCGAGATTGATACGGACTGTTTTTGCCGCGTCATCAATTAATACTATTTTTCCATCGGGCTTATATGCCGCTACTTCACTGTCAGGCGACGGGACAAGTTCGCGAAGCTTTTCCAAGGCACGTTTTATTCTCTCTTCGGCGGTCGTCAATTCCGCTTCTGTTTTGAGCAGCTGCTGGCTTAGTTTTTTTCGATTGTCTTTTTCCTCGTCGAGCTGTGTCATAAGAGTCTGAACCTGCTGCTCTGAAGTTTGCTGAACCATTGTTTTAAGGTCATCGTAGTCCTTTTTGATTTCGTCAACCTGCTGCTGATATTTTTCTTTTTCAGCCAGAAGTGTTTGTTCTTTTTCAAAACTTGCCGCCATTGCATCGTCAAAACGATTTTTCAGCTTTTCAAATTGTTCCTGGAGGAAAAGAGCCGTATTAGTAGTGCCGTCCAGCTTCGCTTTAAGTTTTTCTATTACCCTTACAAGTCCGATGGTATTGGGGTCATCAATTTCAATGTAAGACTGCTGTTGCCGTTCGAAGTCTTCCGGCTGTGCAGGTTGCAAAGGTTGCTGCGCTTGCTGGTAACTTTCCAGGACCTCCGCCGGGGTCGGAACAATAGACAGACCGACAATCTGCTTTTCATCGTTGTAAGCGATTTTTACGTCAAGAGCGCCCTGCTCAAATTCACAGGTGACAGATACAACATCGTAGTCCTCTTCTCTGCCGGTTCGGACGCCAATTTGTTTTTTGAAAAGCCCCATCTGGTCGACAGTCGCCTTCCATGCCTCTTCAAGTTTCTCGGGAGGCAACTCGTTTTTCAATATTTCATTGAAGTCCTCTGTCACCGCTGAAAACTGCTGATTAGCCAGCAATCCGACAAGCTCGTTGGTCGGAGCGTTTGGTTCGGCGTTCTCACCGGCTGGAACGCTTGGCTCAATTGCGAGGTGCCGCTGGGCTAATGATTCGAGTATGTCCTTGACCTTTCTATTTGCGGTGTCGACTTTGACTTCAGCAGAGGTATCTTCCGGCAGGCCTCCAATGATTAGAGAAACCGTTTCGTCAAGATAATCGACCATTGTGCCAAGCCTGCTTTTTCGCGGCTGTTTTGCACCCACTATTGCTCCTATTTTTCGCAGTTCCGCATTGCTGGCCAGCTCATCCATCTGGCTTTGTAAAGTAGCTGCCTCCGTCCTATATTTTTCGGCCTGGAGATAAAAGATGACTGCAACGACAGTTGAGACGATAGAAAGGCCGACAAATGTTATCAAGGTATAGAGCATAGCGCTATTTTGCTGTCTTTTGCCTGCTGGCATAACAAGACTCCTTAATTAAGATAAATAGAAAGTCACATATTAGGCATATTTAAGGCCGTCCAAGCATTGTATTATCGTCTAAAAAGGGTTCTAAATCAACAAAAAACTTCCGTAAGGTCTGATAATATATTCTGATTTTGATGCCGGAAGCCAATGCCTCAAAGTTTCTCCAAGAGGGCTGGTAACCGGGTAATTTTGCGTATTACATATTGAGCGGCGGCATTGTTTGTCACCGGATTTCCCGTTATTAGGCCGGATGATGAACTACCAAATTCGCATTTTTGCACCCGTTCCGCCTGAAAAACCTTCAAAAAGCAGCTAGAAAAAGCTTGAAACTGCATACAAACTTGATACACTATCACAAATCTCGGTTACTACGTGCATTCACAGTTTTAGAGGTAGGTTCTGAGCCACATAGAGATGTGGAACATTTTATGCGCATTGCAAAAAGCAGATAACAATGTTTCGATATAAAAGAAAGTCAATCAAGAGGGAGATGAAATTATGACAAGTCTAAAAACAATATTCATTGCGATTGTTATGCTGGTCGTTTCTTCTATTGCGACCGCAGGTGTGGATTTAAGCGGCGAATACTGGTTCGGCAGCCTGAGTGCCAACGCAAATACACGGATTCCTTGGGGCAAACAGGGAAAAATTGTCGTAAATGGCAACAACTGGTATCAGGAGTGGGACGATTATAACGGACATCATAGTTTTTCAAGCACTTTTACCGCAAGTGTTCAATCTGATGGCTCAGTAAACATCATTATCCTCGGGGAGCCTAATATATACAACGTTGCCTGGAATGGCAGCGTGATGATACATGCTGATACCGCCCCTGATACCGAAAACCGTCTGGGCGTTGACATAATAGCACGCAAAGCAATCAATGTCGATTTCAATGACGTGATTGGCAACTATACTTACTTTGGCCACTGGCTGAACTGGGCAGAGAGGGCTGACAGTGTCGGCTGGGGAAACCTCGTCGTTGATGCAAATGGCACTGCTTTTGTGACCTCGGTGGAAGATGACGGTCACCATGAAAACGGTTCCTATCAGTGGATATTTGATGATGTAAACGCCGTAATAAATGTCCCTGGACTGCCATCCTTTTCCCTGTGTGAGAACGGCCTTATAGGAATGTCCCGTCCCGAACCTGACGCTGACAACGATTTTGGGTACAACTTCTTTGTAAGAAAAACCAGCCAAGTCATTACCCCCGATGACATAGCGGATACATACCTGATACGATTCCTCGAGTCCGCGCCGGGTGGCCAGCCGTTCACCTGCGGCAATGGGACATGCATTATTAGGCCAGATGGAACATTCAGCGTTGATGCTTATTACACCGGTGGCGAGCACGATGTCTTTGATGGAACCTATACAATTGGGCCCGGTAATACCTTTCATTTTATTCAGCATGACGTTGAAGACGGGGATGAAATATATGAGGGAATCATAAGTCCTGACTTGGGATTGATATTCTTACCTGAGTACCAGTACAGCAATCCCCCGCAGCGGACAGAAGATGACTGGATTGGCGGGGTATTCCTTGTCAGGATTGCAACTAACATTGCCGACCTGAACTGGGATAGACACGTTGACTTTTCTGACTACGTAATCTTTGCCGAGCAATGGTTAAAGAGCAAATCTGATCTATCTGCAAACTTAAACCATGACAGCCAAGTTGATTGGCTTGACCTCAAGATTTTCGCCGACAATTGGCTGTGGGAGACACAGTAAAATTTAGATAAGCAGATTTTGCAACTATGCGTGCTTTTGGTGGAAAGTAAAGAAAATGGTTATCATTGGCATTGGCGATAATTGCGTTGATTAACAAAGCAGCTTGGCAAGTATAAATGGGAAATCCCAATTGTTTAGAGGCCGATGTTATTTTTGCTTGGGAGACATCACAGCCACCGGGATATTAGAGTTGCTCCAGAATCGCTGATAATTGGGTAAATTTGCTTATTATATGTTGTGCTGCAGCACCGACTTTGTCGCTCGATTCTGTGTGTATGCGGGCGGGGCGGATTATCTGGATGGTCAAAAAACCTAATTTATTTGGAGTAATAAAATCCTTTTCCTCGTTGTCAGCAATGTAAACTATATTTTCCGGCTTTACGTTTAGTGCCTGCATAAGTTTTTCAAAGCCGACCGGTGAGGGCTTCCAGAATTGTCTGCCGAGCTGTTCGGTATAGATTATACACTTGAAAATTTTTTCTATTTTAAGGGCCTGGACTTTCAATTGCTGGGCAGGCAGGAAACCATCCGTCAGCAGGGCCAACGTGTATTTTCTGCTTAGCTGCCGAAGGACATTTGCGGAATCGGCAGGCAGTTTTATTTTCGGTTTGTGGCTGCGATAAGTTTCTATCAGTTTCTGAATAATCTTGTCGTCATAGTTTATGCCGAGGTCGTCAAGAGCTGCATCAAACGTCTTTGTGCGGTTGCCGGCTGTGAATTGCTTCCATAAGCTGTCGAAAACACGCTTAGCAGATGGTGCGTCAGGCAAATCAGCGACGGACTCTGCAACGGCCCTGAAGCCGCTTCTGCAATAGTCGCGTTCATCGTAAAGGGTGTCGTCTAAATCAAAAACTACTGTTGTTATCATATTTTATTTCCAGTTTTAAAGTTAATCCTTGGCCGTTGCTATATACATATCTTCGAATCGAGTTATTTCGTAGCCGCTACGCTTCAAGACAGAAAAAAAGACGGCATGGTCTTTTGACAGCCATATCTGACGGTGAGCAGCAACAGCTTCTCGCAGCTTTTTGAACGCCCCTGCCCGTCTCTGGTTGTCACCGGTAACCAAGAAGTCCTGAGTGTCAATCCAGTAGCAGGGTGTATAGGACTTTTGAGACAGGTAATGCTCAAGAAGGATGCAGTTGGTCCAGCTACCTAAAACAATATAGCCCGGAAGAGCAACTTTGCCCATTTCTATTACTGTATTTCGGTATTCGGTATGACGCCTGCTTGTCATTATGAGTTTTGAAAATGCGACAAAGCCGTTTATAAATACAGCAAAAATTACAGCAATTACTGCGGCGTAAATAGTAAACCTGATATATGTTTTGCCGTCTGAGATTCTCAGGAGCAGACCGAGTCCCAGACCACCGACCACACAGAGCATTGCATAAGCAGGCATCTGAGGAGGTACGTCGTCGATTTTTTCAGCAAAGAATAAGGTAACAAGCCAGAGTATAAGCAGAGCAAAGGCAAAGGGTCGGAATTGTTTTCGGCCGAAAATCTCAAGCAATCCTACGACAAGAAGCGGTATGCAGAGAAAAAAACTGGAAAATATCTCGCGGCCTTCTTTAAATAGAGCCCAACGGAGATTAAAGGGGCGATTGGCAGCTTCAAACAGGCCGCGGCTGCCAAAGAAATAAGACTGACGAACCGGAAATATCGCAATAGCAGCAGAGACTGAGAAAATTGCGCAGAACAGCAAAAGCGGACGCAAGCGGGGACGCAGTATTAGAAAACAGGGTAAGGCAAGAATCGTACTCGGCGTTATTAAGAAAGCCAAGAGAAACGACAAGCTCGCAAGGATGGGTTTGTTTAGCAACCAGAGTAAAATCGACAGGAGTAGAAAACAAACCTGTGGAGTATATACCTCGGCGTAGATTGAATTTTCGAGAAACATATAGTGCGTAAAAAGCAGCAGACTCGAAACAACGGCTGGAATGTGTTTACGACAAATAGTAAAAGTTATAAAGTAAACCAGCATAATACTTAAGGCGCCGAGAAAACAACTCATCAGATTTATTGCACGGTCGTCGGAGCCGGGTAAGATGCGGATGAATCCTGCACCGAGTAAGTAGTAGCCGAGGTGTACCGGCCTGTCGGCGAAATTGAGGCTTTGCATCTGCTGCAAATAAACCGCTGCATCGCCATTCATAAGAGCTTCTGTGCTTAAAGAGGCAAGGACAGCAAAGGTTGCCAGGAAAATTATAATACCGATGATGATATTTTTTGTTTTGCAGGGCTGGACGGTTTCGAGAAATGGGTTGGCAAAGTTATTTAGTCCGCCTTCGAACCTTTTGAGCATCAGCCTGGCATAAGTCATTGTGGGCTTTCTCCGGGTATATTCTGGGGTATACTAAGGTTTATTCGGATAAATGTCAATTTCCCGTTCCGTGGTTTCAGTTTGTCTTATTCTTTTGCATTTGCTACATATATTGGTGCTAATACAAAAGACCTTCTTACAGAGTCGAATGGTGCAGAGTCGAATTGAGTTATCTTATAGCCATTTTGCCGCAGGTTTTCCATAAGAACAGGATAGCTTTGGAGCAGCCATATCTGTCGGTGTGCGGCAATGGCCTGGTTGTACTTTTTAATCGACTCATCCTGCTTATCCCTGCCCCAGTTGCCGTTAAGCCACTCGGAGTCAATCCAGTATGGCGTAAATGATTTCTGGAAGAGGTAATGCTCGAAAAGAATACCTCTAGTCCAACGGCTTATAACAAGATAGTCAGGGTCAGCAACCTTGCTTATCCGGATAACGGTGTTTCGATATCCGGTACGGTATTTGTTTAAAAACTGGGTTTTTTTAAATGCGGTAAGACCGTTTATAAAAACAGCAAGAATTACAGCAACTACTGCGGCATAAATAGTAAACTTGATGTATGTTTTGCCGTCTGAGATTCTCAGGAGCAGACCGAGTCCCAAACCACCAACCACGCAGAGCATCACATAAGCAGGCATTTGAGAAGGTACGTCATTGATTTTCTCAGCAGAGAATAAGGTAACAAACCAGAGTATAAGCAGAGCAAAGGCAAAGGGGCGGAATTGTTTTCGACCGAAAATTTCAAGCAATCCTGCGACAACAAGTGGTATACAGAGAAAAAAGTCGGAAAATACTTCGCGGCCTTCTTTGTTCAGCGCCCAGCTGAGATTGACGGGACGATTGGCGGCTCCGAACAAGCCGCGGCTGCCAAAGAAATAAGGTTGACGAACCGGAAATATCACGACAGCAGCGGAGACTAAGAAAATTGCGCAGAACAGCAAAAGCGGCCGCAAACGGGGGCGCAATATGAAAAAGCAGGGTAAGGCAAAAATCGCACTCGGCGTTATTAAGAAAGATAAGAGAAACGACAGGGCTGCAAGGATGGGTTTGTTCAGCAGCCAAAGTAAAACCGACAGGAGTAAAAAACAAACCTGCGGGGTATATACCTCGGCGTAGATTGAATTTTCGAGGAACATATAGTGTGTAAAAAGCAGCAGGCTCGCAGCAACGGCTGGAATGTGTTTATGACAAATAGTAAAAGTTATAAAGTAAACCAGCATAATACTTAAGGCGCCGAGAAAACAACTCATCAGATTTATTGCACGGTCGTCGGAGCCGGGTAAGATGCGGATGAATCCTGCACCGAGTAAGTAGTAGCCGAGGTGTACCGGCCTGTCGGCGAAATTGAGGCTTTGCATCTGCTGCAAATAAACCGCTGCATCGCCATTCATAAGAGCTTCTGTGCTTAAAGAGGCAAGGACAGCAAAGGTTGCCAGGAAAATTATAATACCGATGATGATATTTTTTGTTTTGCAGGGCTGGACGGTTTCGAGAAATGGGTTGGCAAAGTTATTTAGTCCGCCTTCGAACCTTTTGAGCATCAGCCTGGCATAAGTCATTGTGGGCTTTCTCCGGGTATATTCTGGGGTATACTAAGGTTTATCCAGATAAATGTCAATTGCGTTACAGGACGAAACCTGTTAAATAAGCGTGATTGCGGTTTGTAAGATAAGCTGTGAGATTATGAGTAAACAAAGATTACAGAAAGTTTTAGCGGCGGCAGGTATCGCTTCCCGCAGGAAGTGCGAAGAAGTGATACTCGAAGGGACGGTGCGCGTGAACGGCAAGGTTGTGGATAGTCTCCCCGCTTTTGTCGACCCTGACAAGGACATCATAACTGTGGACGGCAGAAAAATTCACGCTGTCCGAAAGGTATATTTTCTTTTGAATAAGCCCAAGGGCGTGATTTGCACAAATTCAGACCCACAGGGGAGAAAAAAAGCGATAGATATCGTCCGGGCGCGTGAACGCATCTTTTGTGTCGGCAGGCTCGATATTGAGAGCACAGGAATAATCATACTCACCAACGACAACGAACTGGCAAACAGATTAACGCATCCGAGATACGGACTGGCTAAAACATACATTGTCGATATCAAGGGTAAGATTGGCGGCGAACAGATAGAAAAGCTGAAAAGAGGAGTCTGGCTGGCTGAGGGCAAAACCAGCAAAGCAGCGATAAATATATTGAAGCGCAGCCATAAGGAATCGCTGGTAGAAGTAACTATTAGAGAAGGACTCAACCGCCAGGTCAGAAGGATGTTTGCGAAGATGGGGCTGCCTGTAAGGTCACTAACAAGAACGCGGATTGGCAAAATTAACGCACGGGGCTTGGGCGTCGGTAAATTCAGGGCACTAACGAAGGCAGAAGTAGAATATCTGAAGAAAACGACGAATTAAAATTTGGGCTTGCAATTCCACCCAAGGATGAGTATATTTATGAAGTTTTACGGCAATTACGATAATAACCTAAGCATATAATCGGGAGCTTATTAATGTCGAGAGTGTGTCATTTTACGGGTAAAAAGACGAAAAGCGGCAATACTATTACACGGCGCGGTAAGGCAAAGTACCTCGGCGGGGTAGGGAGAAAAATTACCGGCATTTCGAAAAGAAAGTTTAAGCCGAACATACAAACAGTCCGGGCGGTTATCGATGGTAAGATTGTTAGAGTAAAAGCATCGACCAAAGCAATACGTATGGGCCTGGTTCAAAAGCCGCTTAAACGGAAATACAAGCCGGAAGAGTCGAAAGCATAAGAGAAACAGGTTTTATGTGTTGAAATCGGCGGGGTGGGTTTTGCCTCGCTTTTTTTATTTAGGCAGGAAAAAATGGGGACAAGAATCGACCAGGCAGAGGTGAGGAAGGTCGCTAAATTATCCCGTCTGGATTTGAGCGAAGAGGAAATTGGAGAATTTACAAGTCAGCTAAGTGCAATCCTTGACTACGTAACAAAAATGAATGAACTGGATACTACCAGCATAGAGCCTTTGGCACATTGTCTGCCGATAAGTAACGTTTTCCGAGAAGATGTTGTAAAAGAATCGCTAGGAACTGAAAAGACGCTGGCAAATGCACCGGAGAGAGACAGGGAATTTTTCAAAGTGCCGAAAATACTCGAAGAACCATAAGAATTGATTATTAAATGGACTGGCAAAACGCAAAACAACTGCGAGACAAAATAAGAGGCGGCGAGATAAGTAGCATCGAAGCAACCAAGACAGTTTTTGAGCGCGTTGCGAAATTAGAGCCGACCCTTGGGGTGTATATAAGCACGTTTGAAAAATCGGCCCTTGATAAGGCGGCGGAGGTTGACAGACGCATAGCCAGCGGCGAGGCGGTCGGAGTGCTGGCAGGCGTGCCGGTGGCTGTGAAAGACGTTCTGTGCACGACTTTCGGGGCGACTACATGCGCTTCGAAGATACTCGAAAATTTCCATTCACCTTACAATGCAACGGTTATAGATAAACTTTTAGCCGCCGATGCCGTTATAGTCGGCAAGACGAATATGGACGAGTTTGCGATGGGTTCGAGCACGGAAAACTCCGGTCTGAAACAAACGGTCAATCCGTGGGACACCAGCAGAGTGCCGGGCGGGAGCAGTGGAGGGTCAACGGCAGCGGTGGCAGCAGGACTTTGCTGTGCTGCGCTCGGTTCGGATACCGGCGGTTCAATCCGGCAGCCGGCGAGTTTCTGTGGAGTGGTTGGGTTAAAACCGACATACGGCAGAGTATCACGTTACGGTCTTGTCGCTTATGGCTCAAGTTTAGACCAAATCGGGCCAATAACCCGCACGGTGGGTGATTGCGCATTGATGATGAATGTTATAGCGGGGCACGATGAGAAAGACAGCACGAGTGTAAGTGAATCTGTTGCGCCGGTCTGTGATTACCTTGAAAAGCTCGATGAGCCGATAACAAAGTTGAAAATCGGCATTGTGCCGGAACTTAACGCCGGCAGCGATAGTGATGTACAGAAAGCAATCAGCGAAGCAATCGAAGTTTATAAGAAACTCGGGGCTGAAATAATTGAAATAGAAATGCCGCACTTCGATTATGCAATCGCCGCTTATTACGTGATAGCAACAGCTGAAGCATCGAGTAATCTGGCGAGATACGACGGCGTGCATTACGGACACCGCACGAAACGTGCAGCAGATTATATCGAGGTCTATACGAAATCGCGGGCGGAAGGATTCGGCAAAGAAGTTAAAAGGCGAATAATGTTAGGCACTTATGCGCTATCAAGCGGCTATTATGATGCATATTATCTGAAGGCGCTTAAGGTCAGGAATTTAATACGCAGCGATTTCACTAAGGCCTTTGAGAGATGCGATTGTGTTATGATGCCTGTTTCGCCAACGACGGCTTTTAAAATCGGCGAAAAGGTCGATGACCCGCTGAAGATGTATCTTTCCGATGTTTATACAATAGCAGTTAATCTGGCGGGCATTCCGGGTATAAGCATTCCGTGCGGCTTCGACGACAAGAACTTGCCAATCGGCCTACAGATTCTCTCACCGGCATTCAGCGAAGATAAGTTATTACGCATTGCGAGAATGTACGAAAAAGAAACTGATTGGCATAAGAAGAGACCGGATGTATAGGAGATAATTAACCACGAATAAACACGAATAGACACTAAATAATTTTTAATTAACCACAAATGAACACAAATCAACACTAATTGGTTTCGGCCAGTATTAAATGGATAACGATGGAAACATAATCTATAAGGAACTTTCTTATAAAATCGTAGAGTTATCGCTCGAAGTTCATAACGAACTTGGCTGTGGTTTTCTGGAAAAGGTATATGAAAATGCTCTGATGCTATTGTTTGAGAGAGATAAAATACCCGCCAGACAACAAGCACCGGCGGACGTTCATTTTCAGGGCAAAGTCATAGGCCAATATTTTGCGGATATACTGGTGGATAATAAGTTAATACTTGAGCTGAAAACTGTAGATGTCATTGCAAACATTCATATCGCTCAGGTACTAAATTATCTGCGTGCTACAGGAATGAAGCTGGGAATGATTCTGAATTTCGGCAAACCAGCGTTTGAATATAAAAGACTGGTTCTATAATTAACCACGAATGAACACAAACAAATACAAAAATCCTATTTTAACAGCACAATCCGTCAAAGACCCGAAGGAGAAATTCCAAGAGTGGAAAAATATGCTTGTGGGAGAGGACATACACTCTATTAGAAATCAAATCTATGATATGATTTGGGATTGTGCTTTTTTCCAGTGTATCAATGAGTCAAGAAAGTATGCTGCTAAAGACGATAAAGGCGACACCAAACAAAACAGGATGATACATTATTTTATAAATCAGTCTTTTTTCAAAACCCAACTGCTGTCAATAAGAAAACTGACTGACAAAGACTTTGATAGGATACGAAAAGGTAAACAATACACGGTTTACTCATTGTATAATTTGATCGAAGATATTAAGAGAAATAGTGCGATATTGACCAGAAAAAATATTCTCGACGCTCATAACTTGCCGTATGATTACAAAAAAGCAAGAGCAGACTTTGACAATAATACTGATTGGACACAAGGACCTGTTTTTGAACCTAATGAAATAGGACACTCTGAAGATATTCATAGGCAAATAGATTCCTTAACAGGGATAACAACCGACGAAAGAAGACCTGATGACTTAATCCTAGATAATATTCTTAAACAACTTGATGATAAATTGGTAGGTATTGACGAATTATGCAAATATGTAAACAAGTTCATTGCACATTCCGCTACACCTGAAAGTCGAGAGGTGATTCCCGATGAAATCAAAGAGGCCTTGTCCAAAATTTTAAATGCTCACAAAATTATATGTGAAACAGCAAGTTTTATAGGGAATAAGATATTGTTTTGCGGTTTCGGCTATGTTTTACCCATTCCCCGATACGGCCCATTTGACCAATTCGACGTGTTTGAATACCTTGACGAGCCAATCGCCTCAAAAGAAACCATAGACAAAGTAAGGCAGGTTTGGGAAAAATACAGAACAGAAACGGAACAGTGGTGCCAACAATAAATATAAGATAGTGTTAATTCGTGTTTATTCGTGGTGAATTTAAATGACCGATTTGAACTATAAGGTTGTTGTTGGACTGGAGATTCACGTGCATCTTTGCACGAAGACGAAGATGTTCTGCGGATGTGTGCTGAGTTTCGGGGAAGAAGCCAACAGCAGAGTATGTCCGGTGTGCCTCGGTATGCCGGGTGTGCTGCCGGTAATGAATAAGCAGGCATTCGAATATGCTGTGCTGGTAGCGCTTGCCCTTAATTGCGAAATAGCTGAATTCACGAAGTGGGACAGAAAAGGATATTACTACCCTGATTTGCCGAAAAATTATCAGATAAGCCAATATGATTTGCCGCTCAGCAGAAATGGCTTTATTGAAATACCGCTGGCCTCGGGAAAAACCAAAAGGATTGGAATAATCAGAGCACATCTTGAGGAAGATGCGGGAAAGAACCTGCACGCCACCGGAAATTTTTCGCAGGTCGATTTGAATCGGGCAGGCACACCTTTATTAGAGATTGTAACCGAGCCGGATATGAATAGCGCCAAAGAAGTGCGTGCGCTTGCGGAGGAACTGCAAAGGATGGTCAGATATTTAGGCGTCTCGGAAGCGGATATGCAAAAGGGCCATATGCGTTTTGAGCCGAATGTAAACCTTATTGTCACCAGAGATGGCAAAGAATACAAAACACCTATCGTTGAAATCAAGAACCTGAACAGCTTCAGGGCACTGGAGAAAAGCATCGAATACGAAATCGGCAGGCAGGTCGAACAGTTCCTCGAAACAGGTGTTGTAATGGAGATGGGCAACAAGAGCACTCGCGGCTGGGATGATGTGAAAGAGGTAACAGTCCTGCAGAGGGAAAAAGAAGAAGCTCACGATTACAGATATTTTCCAGAACCTGACCTGGTGCCGGTCGAACTAACGGAGCAATGGCTGAGCGAAATCAAGTCTCGATTGTGTGAACTGCCTATAAAGAAGCAAGTGCGATTCATAACTGAATATGGATTGAGTGATTACGATGCGGGTGTTTTAACAGCTGAGCGGGCGACAGGAGAATTTTTCGACGAGGTAGTTAAAGCCGGCGGTGAGCCGAAGCGGGTTTGTAATCTGCTCACACAGGTCGGACTAAAATTAGCAAATGAGAAAGGATGCAGCGTCGCTGAGTTAGGAGTTAAACCAGATGCTCTTGCTCAATTGGCCAAAATGGTTGATGCCGGTATGATAAGCGCTACCGCTTCAAACACTATCTTTGAGGAAATGGCAAAGACCGGCAAAGAACCGGAGATAATTGCAAAAGAACTTAACCTTATTCAGAAAAGCGATGCAGTGGAATTGGAGAAGATAGTCGAGCAGGTGCTTTTAGAAAATCCAAAGGCGGTTGATGATGTAAAAAGCGGCGGGAAGAAGAGCAAAAAGGCCGAGGGGTTTCTATTGGGGCAGGTTATGCAGAAGACAAAGGGGCAGGCAAATCCAAAAATAGTTTCGGAAATCCTTTCCAAAAAGTTCAGTTGAAGACTTTGCTCTCGGTTCCGGCGATTAGCCGTTTTATATTCCCACGGTGGCGCACAATCACTATAATCGGCATAACGATAGCCGCAATAAGCAGCGGCCAAAGGTGCGCAAAATTCCAGGCCGGTGTCAGTACAATCATCAGGACTAATGCGACAGGGAAAGCAACAGAAGCAGCGATGGAGGCCAGCGAGATATACCGCCAAATCAAAACAATTACCGTCCAGACTCCAAAAGCAATCAGCGAGCAAATTGTATAATAAGGCCAAAGGCCGAGCGCTACGCCGAAGCTGGTAGCGACGCCTTTGCCGCCTCTAAATTTTATGTATACTGGAAAGATATGACCTAATATAGCTGCACAACCGACAACAAGGACAAGGAAAAGCTCCATGACGGCTGGTGGAGAAGAAATAAATCTGGCGGCAACTACCATCGGCAGCAAACCTTTTGCAGCATCCAGAAAGAAGCACAGATATGCCCATTTTCTGCCAAGCGCCCGCGATAGATTCGTCGCCCCGATATTGCCTGAACCGATGCTGCGCAAGTCCCTGCCGTGGGCTTTGGCAATAATCAGACCGAAAGGAATTGAGCCAAGCAAATACGCACCAATAATCAAAATCGCAAATTTCATTATTTTTCTCGCTTTTCGAGCATTGATTCATAAACAGGTATCAGCTGTTCGGCAACTCGGCTAATGGAAATTTTTTCTTCGAGGTTATCCGCAACAATTGCCTGCGACGCTTTCCGGATATTGTTTGTATCTGTGAAGAAGCTGATGGCTTGCGCCAGTGCGGAGATGTTTTCTGCACAATCTATCACTTTGCCGTGTCGGCCGTTGACAAACAAATCGGTTGCACCATTAAATTCTGTCGTTATCACGGGCTTGTTGGCTGCAATCGCTTCGAGAATATACCTGCTCGATGGGTCATAAAAAGTAGGCAGGACGGCTACATCGGTTATTGACAGGGCATTTTGAATCTGTCGGACAGCGCCTAAAAAGACGATTTTCCTATGGACGTTAAGCTTTTTTGCGAGTCGTCGGTAATTGTGTGTTCTATCATTACCGGCTACTATTAAATAAGCCTTTCGTTCCGTAATGTTTGACGATACAAGCTGCATTGCTTTTATCAGACAAGCAAGTCCCTTGAGCCGGAAATTATTTGCAGCAAATAAGAAAAAAGCGGAGTTGTCAGCTTCCTTGAGGCCCAGTTGAGCGAGTATTTGACTACGAAGGTTATCAGCCTGGCCTATGTCGATTCGTTTATTTATTCTTATGCCGTTTGGGACAACGACTATTCGGTCATCACCGACGCCATAGTGTTTTTTGAACTGCTCAGCAACATACTTCGAAAGTGCAACAATTACCGGCCCATTTGAATCTTTGCAAAGTCTTCTCTCAGCTCGCAAAAACAGAGTTCGTCGAAAGTTGACAAAAGCTGTTGTTCTTTTATAAGATTCGATGAACCTGTTCTGGTAGCTGACGGCATTGCGCAAAATAGCCTCGGCGAAACTGCCTCCTCGCGGCTGATACACATCGGCAAAGTTAAAAGGCAATACGCTGTGAATTATATCATAGTAATTTTCCGACAGATGTTTTTTCAGCGCCTTTGCGAACATGAAGTAACCGGTGCGACTGCCGGGGGTATTTTGACATAAAATGTGAATGTCTTTAGCGTTTGCCTGCCCTTTTGCGGCGAGTATATCCACTTCAAGGCCAAGAGCCGATAGAGCAGCTGCAAGCTCAAGGACGGAGCGTTCCGCTCCACCAAGGGCAACATCTATCCGCTCTATTATTAGTGCGATTTTCTTCTTTACCACGGACATAAATCTTAATCTGGTCAGCTTATAAAGGGGACGACTCTGCCATGCTTTATATCGTGTTGTGCCATCCGCCTTGTTTTATTTATTACTTTACGGATAAATACTTTATCTTTCCCCGTTAGCCTGCTACGGCCGGTGTAGCTAAGATAAAAACGCAACCTGTCTGTTTTCGAAAAATACCTGCGCTGCGCCGAATAAAAAAGCTGCGCAATATCTTTTACTCGAAATCGCTCAGCCAATAAACTCGGTCTGAAGGTGCGAGCCAAGTCTATCAGATAAAACCGGCCGCTGTCATCATAGAATATATGAGAAAGATAGAGGTCTCGATGACGGTAACTTGTCTCGTGGAATTTTTTTACAAAGGCAGCTAACTGAGCTATAAAATTTCTTCGCAGTTTCAAATTTTCAATTGTAGCAGGAGCATTGAAACAACCGGGCAACCTCTGCTCCAGAGACTCGGCATCAGGGATTTTTTCGGTAATTATAAAACTTCTTTTCTCAAAAAATACACCCCACTGCTCGCCGTAAGAGATAATCCTCGGCGTGTTTATACCTGCGGCTGCAAGCTTAATTGCCGGTTCAATATCGAACAGGCCGCAGCTTACTCGTTTGTTAGCCGAGAGCCAGTTCTTAAGCTGGACCGAGATTGGCGGACAGTCATAGCGTTTCAAAAACAGCGTAGTCGGAGGTGAATTTACCTTGAATCGTAAACGGCTGCGATGCTCTGGCAGATTATCCTTGGTCAGATTCTGAGCTTCATTAAAAGAAAAAACAGCATCAACCGAGGTTAAGCCCAATTCGCCAAGGCTGGTTTTGTAATCTTCGTCGCAGAAGAACGATTCCCTCGACCCTTCGGCTGCACTCAGGGCAGGCACTGGTCGGGACAGGTTTGAAATTTCTGTAAATTTTTGCTCGGCTTTAAAAGCCGGCTGGCTTTGGTTGGTTTCGAGCAATCTTTTTGCGGCATTACAAACCATTTCTACAGTGATTGCCTGCATACATAAATGTTCGCTCTTTTTGCAAGTCGGCTTATCACAGGGAGCGCAGGGCGCATCGCCAACTATTTGAATTTCATCTTTGTAACCGGTCTCTGTCCAAGCCGGGTCATTTGGGCCGAACAGGCTGATAACCTTGCGTCGAAGGGCTATAGCTATGTGTCGTGGACCTGTATCGTTGCTTATTACCAAGTCCGCAATGGAAAAAAGTGATTTCAACTCGCCGAGGTCTATGGGTCTCTCCGCTATGTTAACAAGTTTGAACTTGCTTAAATCACAAATTTTTTTTGCAATTTGTTTTTCAGCGGGGTCGGGGGACACAGAAACAACGACGGTTGCATTATAATTAGAAATCAGCCAATCTGCTGTTTCTGCGAATCTTTCTACTAACCAGTGTTTGCTTCGGCCGAATGCTCCGCCAGGAACAAGAACGATAACCAGCCCCTTGGGGGCAGCAATTTCCGGAAAGTAGGTCCGCAATTTCTTTTCCTCCTGTGGGTCGGTAAGTAGTTCGAGGCTTACATCAGTGGTGTCGATGCCGAGCAGAGATGGAATTGCAAGATAGTAGTCGACCATAGAAAAAGGGGTGAATCTGGCGGTAGATAGTTTCGGCGGATAAAGTTTGTCGGTGAGTAAAAAGTCACGGCATTCGCGAGCATAGCCGATACGCACTGGTATCCCTGCCAAGGAAGCCTCCAGGGCGGATGAGAAGGAATTTTTGAAAAGGATAGCATGGGTAAAATTATGTTCCTTCAACGTTTTTACTATCTTAAAAAGATTTTTGCCGTGTTGCTGAATCCATATATCGTTAAGACGGCTGGGTGACAAGATTTTACAAACGACCTCGTTGGCAAAGAAAGAAACCCGGGAAGATTTGAAATGCCGACGAATGGCCTGCAGGGCCGGCGTGCAAAGCACCGCGTCACCCATAGGAGAAGGAAGCCAGACTAATATCTCATATTTCGTATCCTGCATCTGATATCTCGCTCCGCGGGACATATTTCACGTATCGCTATTTTCGCCCATGCATTATGTAAAGGGTCAGCGCCATCACCTGGAGAACTGCAGCAAACCCAAGCGTAATCAGCACCACACTGTCCTGCCTGGCTGGGCTCATCAGAAACCATATACTTATCAACAAACAAAGCAGGACAATAATTTGCACAATACCGGCCAGCAGCCTCATTATGGAAAATTCACCGAACATATCATTCCGCCGCATACCTTTAAGCTGTTCCAGAATACTGTCAAGCAAGTGTTCGGTCCTGTTAGCGGAAATATTTTGCTCAACAGGGATTGTTTTGGGCTCTGCAGACTGCTGCTGATGTGATTCTTCGGCGGTTTGCAACGGTGGTTTGGTTAAGGGTTGTGGGAGCGGCTGATTTTGAACGGGGTTTTCACCGGTTAAACGATGATATTTTTTTATAATATTTACTGCTTCCTTTATATTTACGGCTCTATAGTCTGGATTCGGCTCGCCGAGCTTTTGCTGTTCAGAATGCCAAGGGTGATTTACCAATATGGTCTTGCAGCCAGCCTTCAAACCGGCCTCCACGTCACGGCTGCTATTGCCAATTATCCAGGATTGAGTAAGGTCAATATCCATCTCTTCGGCAGCAGCCAGCAACATTCCAGGTTTTGGCTTTCGGCGGTCGCTCTCCTTACGATACTTTTCAATAACACCATCTGGATGGTAGGGACAATAGTAAATGCGGTCTAAAGGAGCTCCTCTTTCAGCCAGCAGCTGTTTTAGTCTATCGTGGATTTTACCGAGAGTCTCCTCAGAAACAATTCCGCGTGCAACACCGGACTGGTTTGAGACAACAATCAGCTTATACCCCATAGCGCGAAGCTCGATAAGCGACTTATCGACACCATCCAGCAACTTTACCTGGTCGGGATGATTGATAAAGCCCGGGTCTTCGATTAAAGTATCGTCACGGTCTAAGAATATCGCTTTGTTAGACATTTTTCAGGTTAACTATTTACAAAAACTATCTTCCACGAGTCCGCAAATTATATGAAAGCCGAGCTGGTGAATTTCCTGACTTCGTGCTGTTGATTTGCTGTTGGCGCAAAAGCAGATATCAGCCACCCGCTCAAGTTTGCTGCCACTGCTGCCTGTAAAAGCCAGTACAGCAGCACCTTTTTTCTTTGCCAATTTAGCAGCGGCAATGATATTCGCCGATGCACCGCTGGTCGAAATGGCCCAGAGGACATCGCCTTTTTTAACGAGCGCTTCGACCTGTTTGGCGAACACATTTTCGTATCCGTAATCGTTGGAGAGTGATGTTATTATTGATGTATCGGTTGTCAGTGCAACTGCCGGCAGGGGTTTGCGTTCGCGTTCGAATCTGCCCACCAGCTCGCTTGCTATATGCTGAGCATCTGCCGCTGAGCCGCCGTTGCCGCAAATGTAAAGACGGCCGTTTTGCTTTAACGCTCTTGTTATTATCCTTGCGGCGGCTGCAATTGCTTCAATGCCGTCGGTTTCAAGCTTGGTAATTGTTTTCTTGTGCGATTCTATTGTTTCTGTAATTTTTTTTCTTATGCCCTTATCCATTAGAGCTTAACTTTCCAACGACCTGATTTTTTTAATTGTTTCAGTTGAGCTTTTGCCTTCAACCAGCGGCGCAAGAACGACTTTCCCGCCATAAGATTCAATAAATTCGGCGCCGATTACGCCTTTTTCCGCCCAATCTTGTCCCTTCACTAATACATCAGGTTTTATTTTTTTGATTAGGTCAAGAGGGTCCGGCTCATCAAAAACGGTAATATAATCGACTGTTTCCAGTGCAGCCAGGACGGCGGTCCTGTCGTGCTGGTTGTTAATCGGCCGGTCCGGCCCTTTGATTTTTTTTACCGAACCGTCGCTGTTTAATCCCACTACGACAATGTCACCTTGCAGCTTGCAGAATTTCAGGAACTCTATATGTCCTCTGTGCACCACGTCAAAACAGCCATTGGTGAAAACTATAATCGCATTCTGCTTTCGATGCTCGGCCAACTGCTTAATCAAAGAACTGACCGGACGGACTTTATCGCTTTTGCCGGTGATTTCATTGATAATTTCCTCGATAGTCACCGTTGCTGCTCCGAATTTTTCCACCTCGATGCCGCCCGTTATGTTTGAGAGCTGCACAGCCGTTTTATAATCACAATCGGCTGCCAAAGTTATCGCAAGCGTTGCCAGAACCATATCACCGGCACCGGTAACATCATAAACATTGCGAGGCCTGGTGGGTATAAGCTCACCTGCTTCTTGCGTTCTAAGATATGCACCCTCCTTATCGAGTGTAATTACTACGGTCTCGATTTTAAATTGCTCGGCAAGAGTCTGTGCCGCTCTGGCTGCCGTCTCTACGGTTTTTATCTCAAACCCGACCACCATTGAGGCCTCTTGCCTATTCGGTGTAATGAGGGTGGCACTGCTGTACTTTGAATAGTCAGCAGTAAGGCAAGGGTCAACAATGACCTTTTTATTCGCTTGTTTCGCCAACTGTATCATTTGTCTGCAAATCGATGAACTCAATAAACCCTTATTGTAATCCTGGAGACAAACAACGTCGGCCTGCTGCAATTTGCCTTTGTAAACCTGCAATATCTTTTCATACTGCTCATCAGATAACATCTCTGTGGATTCTTCATCCATTCTGAATAATTGCTGTTGATGGCGATGCTGTGCCAGGCCTATCAGTCTTTGTTTGCTGGTGGTAGGACGGTCAGTTAATGTAAGCAGGTTTGTGATATCGGCTCCGGCTTCCGTCAATCTTTTCCTAAGAGTTTCACCGTTCCGGTCTTTTCCGGTAACTCCCAGGCAAACCGGTATAGCGCCCAATGCAGCAAGGTCTACAGCAACAGAGCCTGCTCCGCCGCAGCCATACTTGGTTTTAGTAACTTTTAATACAGGCACCGGCGCTTCGGGACTTATCCTTAAGGCATCGCCGTAGATATAAACATCGAGCATAAAGTCACCGACGACCAGAACTTCCGGCGAGCCGAGATTCGTTACCGTTTTTAGCAGCTTTTCATACATAAGGGCACAAAGCAAAAAAGCACAAGAGCATAAGTATCAATACTTTCTGCGCATTTTACCCGCTAATGTGTCTTCAATCAACTGTTTTAATTTATCCTCTCCAGATGTGAATTTTATCTCAACTGCCAAGTATGCAAAAGGTATATCTTTTTTAGCCGACGCCGGCAGTGTGGTTCTGGTCCAGTCTTTCTGCGTTGTTAGTATCAACTCTGCTCCTAAAAGATTAGCTTGATTGTGAATATCATCGGAATCGGCGTCGGTGTAGTGATAATGGTCATTATAAATTTTTGAACCGACCATATTAGCGCCGGCGTTTCTGATTGTATTCAAAAAGGCCTCTGGATTACCTATGCCGCAAAAAGCAAATATTTTTCTACTTCTTAGCTGTTCGATGGTGATTTTTTCATCGGTTATGGATTTTGCGCAGATTGGGCTATGTATCGACTTTGCAATTACCATATCTGGATTGATTAGTTGCAGTTCCTTTTCGATTCGATTTAGTTCAGATTCCAAAACCTGGTCACATCTGGTTAAGACAGCCGCATCGGCGCGCCTGAGAGAAACGACAGGTTCCCTTAGCAGGCCGGCAGGCAGCAGTTTCCTGTAACCGAAGGGACAGGTTGCATCAATCGTTACGATATCGAGGTCTCTGGCCAATCGGCGATGTTGAAAACCATCATCCATAATCAGCACCTTTGCACCGAACTTATCAACAGCTTCGGCTGCAGCTTCAGCACGGCTGGGATTTACAATTACTTTGGCCTGCGGACAACTCTCTGCGAGAATAACCGGCTCATCTGTCGTTCCTCGTGCTTTATAACCTCTGGTCAGAATAGCACGGGGAACATTTTTGTTTTGCAGGAATTTGCACAGCCAGATTACCAGCGGTGTTTTGCCGGTCCCGCCGGTCGTTATGTTACCAACACTTATAACCGGCACATCAGCGGTATGTATTTTAAGCCACCGTTTTGAATATACAAAGTTGCGCAGCCCGACAACAAGCGAGTAACCTGTCGCAGCAACTCCCATAAAGAAGCGCAAAAGTGCTGCAGATAAACCGGTACTTCTGCCCGAGATTAAATTACGATAAGCTTGCTGGTTCAATTTAGTTTTTAGCCGTAAAGTGCTATTCGCTTTTTATTTTTTCAATGATTGCGTCAGCCATTTCGCTTGTGCCTACTGCCGTCGGGTCATTGCGGTCCGCTTTCATATCGTAAGTTACGTCTTTTCCCTCGGCAATTACTGTAGCCACGGCATTCTCAAGCTTGTCCGCTTCGGCAGATTGACCTATATGTCTCAGCATCATCACGCCGCTGAGTATCAATGCGGTAGGATTGACCTTGTTCTGGCCTTTATATTTCGGTGCACTGCCGTGGGTCGCCTCGAATATAGCAACCTTATCACCTATATTCGCCCCCGGCGCTACGCCCAGTCCTCCGACTAAGCCGGCACACAAATCACTTATTATATCGCCGTAAAGGTTCGGCAGCACGATGACGTCGTAAAGCTCAGGCTTTTGAATAAGTTGCATACACATATTGTCAACAATACGGTCTTCGAATTCGATGTCCGCGTATCCCTTGGCGACGTCTCGACTTACCTCGAGCCATAAGCCGTCCGAGAACTTCATAATATTAGCTTTGTGCACGGACGTTACCTTTTTTCGCCCCATTTTGCGGGCGTAATCGAACGCGAAACGAACTATACGTTCCGTGGCCTTGACCGAAATCGGCTTTATGCTTATGCCGGAATCTGCGGTTATCTTTCGGCTGCTGTGCTTATTCAACCAGTTTATCAGCTCGGCGGTTTCGTCTTTCCCTTTTTGAAATTCGATGCCTGCATAGAGGTCCTCGGTGTTTTCACGCACGATAGCGAGGTCGATATCGGCGAATTTGCTTCGCACGCCTTTATAGCTTTTGGCCGGTCGCAGACACGCATACAAATCAAGCGTCTGGCGCAGATGCACATTTATACTTCTAAAACCTTTTCCGACCGGCGTAGTAACAGGCGCTTTTAACGCAACGCCGCTTTTTTTAATCGACTCGACGGTTGCATCCGGCAGAGGGGTCCCCTGCCGTTCCATCACATCCGCCCCGGCCTCGGCTATTTCCCAGTTTATCCCAGCGCCTGTGGCGTCAACACATCTTCGCGTCGCTTCCGCTATTTCCGGCCCAACCCCGTCGCCCGTAATTAATGTTACATTAGTCTTCATTAAATGCTCCAAATCTGTTATGCTATCCGCAAAATGCAAAACTGTCAATAATGGGTTTATTAGTATGCCGGCGGGCGACGAAATAACCCTTGACTTCTCCCCTCTTTCCGCCTATTTTATTAATACTTACCCCGCTGTTTTGCGGGTTTCTTATCCTCTCAGCGGGGCGGAATTATAGAATACTTAATCTAATATACCAATAATGAGTATTATGCATGTCCAAGAAGAATCAGTACAGCAGTCGTTCTGATTTAGATAAGATCAAATCGAATTGGAAAAAGACAAAAGGTCTTTTCAATCGAAAAGAATGGTCTGGAGCCATCATGCGTGCGGCAACAGCCGCCGAGATAGCAACCAATTTAGCAATAAGAGAAGAATTGCAAATCATTCGCAAACTTGAACCAGATTTTATTGATAATCTTTTGTTGTGGGCGAATGGGATCCAAGGAAAATTCGTTCGACTATTATTACCAATCACAAAAGGTACAAACAAAAATAGAAAATTTGACAAGATTCTGAAAAAAGTAATAGAAATAAGCAAGGAACGGAATTCAATTGCTCATAGCGGCCAATTTAAAAATAAAAAAACAGCTAATAGAATCATTACAGAATCCAGAGATGTCATAAATACACTAGTGGGTGAATATAAAAATCTTAAACTGATTAGTATGAAAAAACATCAAACATAATCGATTTGAAAGATTCTTTTAGAGAAAACGGAATGAGGAGTTCTATTATGTTATTTGGGAAAAAAACTATAAACTCGATACAAGCCAGATTTGATTTTGATAAAAGACGGCGAATTACTAAGATCGTAGTTATCGATGATGACCCAACTAGTTATGAGCCATTTGAGCCACTTCGTGATGAGGGTTATATAATTGATTATTGGGAAAAAATAAGAGAGCTCGGTAAGTTAGAACGTGGCGAATATGATATCATTATCCTAGATATAAAAGGTGTTGGCCAAGAATGGTCCCCAGAGGAAGGTTTTGGCATCATGGATCTCCTTAAATCCAGAAATCCATTGCAAATTATTATAGCTTATAGTGGAGAGACCTTTGACCTTGGGAAAAAGAAATTTTTTCGAATGGCTGATGATATGATACCAAAGGCCACGATTACCCCAGCAATATGTAAGAGAGTAATCGATAATCTCATTGAGACAAAACTCTCGCCGAAACCAATATGGGATTCAATAAAAAAACTTCTTTCCGAGCATGGTGTATCTAATCGCAAGATGGCTCAAATCGAACATAATGTAGTGCAAATACTTGAGCACTCACCAAATCAATTAAAAATTGAGGAGGTTCTTAAGAACGTAGTTAAAGATGAGCAATTATGGTCCTCCATTATTTTAATGGTATTTAAATTAGTTTTGTCTGTATCATGACAACACCCATTGCACCAGCAAATTCTGATATCCCCCTGGAACTTATCTTTGCAAGATTAAGTTGTCCTTTTCCACGAGTTAGCATAACAGGAGACCTATCAGATGGTTTAATCATATCGCAACCCAAAATATGTTTGAAATGCACAATGCGCGAATGCAAAGGTTTCCATGTTGCGGAGCCTTCCTTAGGTTTATTTCATAAAATATGCCCTCGAGGCTTGTCTATCTTAGTGTTTAGCTTTCCTTTTGGACGAGTAGTAGCAAATGGTATTATAGAAAACTTTTTGAATACAGAGTGTAAATCTCACTTTAAGAAAAAGCTTCGCAGCCAAAAGATTAACTTCGAAAAAGCTAAGGCTTGGTGTGATAGTATTATGTCTCTTGATAAACTTGTTGGTCCAATTTTAGAAACACGAGTTAATGAAAGCATACAGAGTCTTCATGACATTGGAACAGCTGTTCAATTAGTTCAAGCAAGAGCGAATAAGATAATTCAAAAACATCCTGGTAAGACTGATGAAGAAAAAATAGAATATGCCGACCCTGATCTTAAAGCTTTATTTAAGTCAGTTATGCTTTTAACTAGACATCTTGATATGTCATCAATTATTGCAAATCCTGAAGCAGCAAGCTTTGGTCAAAAACACCCAATGCCTGTTTATAAAGTTTTTGATTTGTTGTGCAGGTTATATCAAGAAATCGCACATGTTAGGAACAAGCATATTGAACTTAATGGAATTTCACATAAAAAACCTCGTGCGTATAATTCATTTGAAACTTTAGCGCTTGTACTTATCGATAATGCAGTTAAGTATTGCGATGGCGGATCTTCTTTGACCATTCAGATAAATGATGTTAAAGATGGCGTTAAAGTAGTCGTAGAAAATCCAGGTCTTTTAGTTCCCATAGAATACCAAGGTCGTATTTTCGACAAAGGATTTCGCACACCACAAGCAAAACATCAACACGCAGCAGGTAGAGGCCTGGGCCTTTATATAGCTAAGACAATAGCTAAAGCCCATGGTTTTGTTGTTCAATATATAGCTCTCCGTGGTGGCACATCAGATAGTAAAAAGGGAATTAATAGTTTCCGTTTTACGATACCAGATTAGCTGTTGCGTCCTCCAGTTCGGCCATCTTTTCTATTTACTTCGTCCTGCGGACTGCGTAATACTAATGTTCCTCATTGCGGCTTCCGGAAACAACAGCAATTAAATCGGCCTCCGGCAGCACCAGCAATTTTTTTCTTTACTTTCCTCCGAAATTTGGTATAATACCCGCCAGTTTGCCAGAAGGTAAACGCATTTCGCCCAGCAGGGCTATGGTCTCAGGTTCAGCGGAAACCGGGTCAGAAACGACTTAATAGTTTACTTGTAGCCGAGTTTACCTCGCTGTTTATACAGCGTATGTAACCCCCAACGAAGACTTTCTGCGCAGAAAGGAGTATCAATCAAAATGAACAAAAAATGTAAAACGAACCCAATTTCTGAGAACGCAGAATCGAACTTAATTTGCTATTTGACAAGTAAATACGGCAATAATCCGAACATCCCTGCGATGCAGAAACGAACCCAAACGAACCCAATTTTATCCGCCCGTGTGGCGGATAAAATTTCCCTGAGTGTTGCGCAGAGCCAAAGAAAACGTTTTATGTTGACATTCCCGGGAAACTTTTTAAAGTATCACGGATTAGGGAGTGTAGCTCAGCTGGTAGAGCAACGCACTTTTAATGCGTAGGTCCTGGGTTCGAATCCCAGCACTCTCATTGTTTACTGCCCGTGGCAGTCCTTTCCGCCAGGCTCTTCAGTGCCTCGCACTGAATATCCTTGCCGTAGAGATTGCCCTTATTTATAGCATATTCCTTAAGAGCCTTGCTGTCGGCCTGATTGAGTTCGCCCCTCCGCAGAAGCTCTTTAAAGTTGAGCTTGCGCATAGTTACATCTTTTTCATCGCTGCCGTCATTGGTATTCTCAACGACTTTCAGCAGGAAATCCAGCCCTAATAGTTCCATACCGCTTTGCAAATCTTTCTCTCTTTTTTGGGATAAGTCTTGCGACTTCGCTTGCGCTACGCCGGACAGGTTGAAAGTTTTGCCAGCAGGTACTGCAAGGTGAGCTTGGCCATGCCTTACGGCAGATGGCTTGGCCCATTTCTGCTGAGACTGGGGCGGGTCTTCCTCCTTGGACTTATTTGCCTTTGCCCTGGCGAGGCTGAAGATGCCAAGGAAAACCGCCAGGATAACGATGACCAGCATTTGCACCCAGATGGTATCATCCTCCCCGCTGTTACGAGCAGCCAGTAACGTAAGCCATCCCCAAATGGAGATTATTTGTGTTAAAAGACCGTTCATATTCTGCTGCAGACCACAGTATATGATATGCAAGTCCGCTCCGCCGTAAACGGACAAGACACCGGCATAATCAGGACGCTGCTGAACTTTCCTGTTTAGCTGCCATGTTTACTTTTGCGTGCGGTTCTTCCCGTCAGGACTTTCATCGCCTCGCACTGGATAACCTTACCGTAAAGTACGCCCTCGTTCATCGCGTACACCTTAAGCGCGTTACTGTCAATGGTGTCCTGCTGCTCCCTTCGCAGGAGCTCGTCAAAAGTGAGCCGCCGCATTGTCACATCGTTCTTATCATTGCCTTCGGTATTTTCAACAATGCTTAACAGGAAATCCAAATCTAATATTTCCATACCGACGGCCAAATCTTTTTCTCTACTCCTGCCCAGCCCGCTTTTCACATTCTCCTCGCTGGAAATATCGGAAGGTGCTTTGCCCGATGGATGCACCTCAACAACTTTACCTGCTGCCATATCTTTCACCTCGCTTTTCTTTTCTCTTATAGTGTTCCAAGCCATTTTTTAAAATACCTCCAATCTCAACAAATGCCTAAGTGCCCGAAAAACAATTCGATTATATACTCGTTTTGCCTGCCAGTCAAGGAATTGCAGGATTTCCTCAACTAAGCAATCGGCCGCCCTTGCGGGTCAGTGGGTTAGTTTAGCGGTTGCATTGATTCAATACAAGTGCAATAAAAAAGAACCGGCTGGTGATTCCATCACCAGCCAGCTTATTTCGAGTTTTGCCCTGTGCAATGCGCTTGCTTAGTTGAGCCAGTTGTCGCAGAATACAGCAAGGTCAAGCTCGTCAATTATGCCGTCGCTGGGCATCGAAATATCACAGTCGGCGTTCCAGTTGGCATCCCCGGGCTCACTGAGCCAAGCGGCAGCGAGGATGGCAAAGTCTTTAAAATCCACGTTGCCGTTGTCATCGAAGTCTCCGATTCGCTCCGGCCTGGTTACAAGCTCGATTCCATTGCCTGTGCCGAGGTTTCGGCTGTATTGTTTGTTGGTTGCATTATTCCAGTGCTCGTGGACGCCCAAACTTTCGGTCAGACCACCATCATGGTTCGGGTCATAATTGGTGCCTGACGGCGGATTGGGAACCAGTGCCGCTTCGGAGAGATAGTCATCTGCACCAGAGTAGTGTGGGTACGAATACTCGGGATAAGGGTCGTTGGTGGGAGTATGGCTTCCGTCCAGCTCGGCGTACAGGAAATCATCGGCGACCGAATCGATTGCAACCGGGTCCTGCGAAAGGAATATGCTGGACGGCCAGTCGTGGTTAAACGGCACCATCAAGTATCGGATTGGCATGGAATCCCAGCTTTGACCGCCGTAGAGACCGTCGATTAAGCACAACATTGTTTTACCGCCTAATTTTGGATGTCCCAGCAGGTCAACAATTGCCCTGTAGTGTCCCACCCCGGGCGTTCCCGTTGCCCTCGTCCAGTGCATATCATAATAACCGTAGGTGTTCGGGTTCCTTCTCAAAGAACCAAAGTTGTTTTTACCGCAAACCGTTATTCCGCCGTCGTTGTGACTTTTAAGAATAGCGAAGTTTATGAAGTAATCTGCTTGAGAGAAGTGTGTTGGGATATAGTCCTGAGTTTTGCCTATCACGCGAGAGGTAATCGGGTCGCTCCAGTAAAAGGGTGCATTGGTATCGAGAGTAACAATGGTTCTCCCAGAGCCGGTGTAACCACCGCTTGTTAAATAAACGACCCCTGGACAATTCGGTTCCACCATATTGAACCAGTAGTTGGGCATAACCCTGCCGGGGTCGCCTATGCTTATATTGCCGGGGCTGACGCCCGCGGCATCCGTCAGTTGTTTCAGAAGAGCTATCGCAAGCTGGGGCGAGTTGTCTATACGGTCAAGATATGAGTTTTTCTCCATCGAGACAGGGTCATTGCTCAGTACCCAATTGATTTTTATCGCGATTTTTTCACCAGCCGTATAGCCGACGTCACCTTTGCCCTTACTCTGATTGAAGTCTCTAAATATAGCGTCCCAAGCAGCATAATCGGATGTTTCACCAGTCAGCGCCCTAAGAGCCTTTGAGAGCATTTCAGTAACAACCTGCTGGTCAGTGCAGTCGCTGTCATACCAGTATGGCAAATATGGATAAGTGGTGACGCCAGGCCAGCTTGTAGCGTTGGGATCGTGAATCCAGGCGACCCGACCTGGATTAATGCCTTTTGCCACGCCTTCGGGGCTGTTGGCGACACGAGGCTCGTTGGCGTAAACAGGTTTATCATCCGTGCTGCTTGAAGCCATCCAGATAAAACCGACACTCGCAACGATGCAAATTGCCGCCAAAACATAGCGTGCCTGCGCAAGCGAGCGTTTTGCCTTGCGGTATGCTGCAACTGAGCCGGCCAGACCCAGCAGCCAAACTATAAAACCCGACGCTAATGGAAAGGCCACCCGCTGGCAGGGATATGTTGCCCGCGAGGGCTTAGGGATTACCCGTATCAAAAACCAGATTAGCGCCAGTAATCCCGTAATCGGAAATAACCACCTCAGCCAGCGGAATGTGCTTTTTGGCTCGATGGGCTTACCCGTTTTCGGACAAACTAAGGGAGTGCGTTTCTTGTGTGAAAATAGCATCTTTTTACAACCTCCTAAGTCTTTGACCATCTGCTTCGGTCAAGTTTGCCATCCTCCGCGATGCAGCAGAAACAACGCGGATTCCCCCATCCGCAAATTGTCACGTAAATACAAGTATATCAGTATTTCTATAAGATGTCAACCCTATATACCCTATATCGTTGGATACCTTGCAAAACCATTTTCCCAAGAGAGTTTATTTTATTGCAAAGGAGCAGAACTACATTAAAATAAACTTCATATTCGGATATAAGGTTTCACATATAGAACAATATCTTGCACCTATATTATGGATTAAATTATGACAAGGAAAACCATAGTTTTTGTTTTAAGTGTTTCAGTTTTACTTGCAGGCAGGTCTGTGCTGCCGGCTGATGGCGAGAAGACTGCAGCAAACATAAAAACATCAATTAAAAAAATCGTTGTGACCAACCCCATCGAGGTATCTCGCGATAATGAGACAGTCAGTTTAAACTGGAAGAAAATCGAAAAGATAGAGCCAAACCTGACAAAAGATAATGTAGCTATCTATGATTTTAAGGCAAAGCGTTTTATAGTCACGCAGATTGTCGAAGACGGCAACAAAACAGAACTGCTGTTCCAGACAAGTCTTGCGCCAAACGAGAAGAAGGCTTTCCAAATTACCAAACAACCGGAAGAAACGAATAAACCTGTTTCTGAGATTACGACTTACTGCCGGTTTGTGCCAGAACGGTATGATGACTTTGCCTGGGAAAATGACAAAGTGGCCTTCCGTATGTACGGACCGGCTCTCGAATGGGAAACCATAACCTGCGGGATTGACGCCTGGGTAAAATGTGTATCGGAGCCGGTTGTTGACAAGTTCTACAAGGAAAAGGACTACCATAAAAACTACGGGCAAGGCGGAGATTTTTATAAGGTCGGCAATACGCTCGGCTGCGGCGGAATGGCCCCGCTGGCAGACGGCAAGGTTGTATTGCCTCGCAACTTCACCCGGTGGAAGGTGATTGCGAACGGCCCTATTCGTTCCATTTTTGAATTAACTTACAAACCGTGGCAGGTCGGAGAAAAGACCGTCAGCGAAACCAAGCGAATCTCTATCGATTTGGGCAGCAACTTAAACCGGATCGAATGTCTCTATAACTGCCCGGATACGAAGCATCTGACCGTCGCTGCCGGGATTATTCTTCGCCAGAGCAGCGACCGGAAATTCACCGATGCGGCAAACAATACAATCGCTTATTGGCTCCCAGCTGATGGAAACTATGGAATGATTGGTTGTGGAATTGTGTTTGGCGCGGATGCAAAAACAAAAGTGATGGAGGCAGATGATCACCTGTTATTAGCTGTTGACCATTCCTGCCAAACACCCGCCGTTTATTATTCCGGTTCCTGTTGGAATAAAAACAAAGAGTTCGGAACATTTGAAAAGTGGCAGCAATATCTGATAAATTTTAAGAAGCGCATTGATAATCCGATTCAGATACAAATCCAGGACTAATCACAATCTGTTTGGAGAGAAGTTTAATGAAAGTCAGATATTTACCCGACCCGGCTCATTTTTGCAGAATGACAACCGAGGAAATACGTGAAAATTTTCTGATTGAGTCGTTATTTAAGCCTGATTCGATTGAGATGGTCTATTCTGAGGCGGACCGTGCAATTGCAGGTTCTGCGGTTCCCGTCAACCAAACATTGGAATTAGCATCTGCGGAAGAACTGCGAGCAGACTACTTCTGCCAGCGTCGTGAACTCGGAGTTCTGAACATCGGTCGGGCCGGAACAATCACTGTAGATGGTCAAAAATATAAAATGGCTAATTTGGATTGTCTCTACATCGGTCGTGGCTCAAAAAAAATTCTATTTACAAGTGATGATTCAGCTCACCCTGCTCAATTTTATTTGCTCAGCTACCCGGCTCACAAGGAATACCCTACGTCGCATATTCAGCTTAAACAAGCCAGTCCTGTACATCTGGGCTCGGTGGAGGAATCCAACAAGCGAACGATTTATAAATACATTCACCCCGAAGGCGTCAAAAGCTGTCAGTTGGTGATGGGATTTACTGTTCTCGAGGCCGGCTGCGTCTGGAATACAATGCCGGCTCACACTCACGAACGCCGGACAGAGGTTTATATGTACTTTAATATGCCAGAAAAAGCGCGTGTGTTCCATTTTATGGGAAAACCCGGGGAAACCCGCCATATTGTCGTTGCCCAGAGGCAGGCGGTTATCTCACCAAGTTGGTCGATTCACTCCGGCGTGGGCACCTCAGCTTATACTTTCTGCTGGGGTATGGGTGGCGAAAACCAGGATTTTGATGATATGGACCATTTAATTGTTGAAGATATTCACTGACGGAAAGGCAAGTTTATGATTTTGGACCAATTTAAATTAGATGGTAAAGTCGCCATTGTTACAGGCTCATCTCGCGGTCTGGGGCAGGCTATGGCCGTCGGCCTTGCCGAAGCCGGAGCAGAAATTGCTCTGGTAGATATACTGGATATGTCAGATTCTAAAAAGCAAATTGAAAAGCTGGGACGACAATGCATCACTATACCAGCAGATTTGAGTAAAAAGGGCCGCGTCGACGAAATCGTCAGCGCCACTGTCCGGCAGCTCGGCGGAATTGATATTTTATTTAACAATGCCGGGATTATACGTCGGGCTCCATTTACAGAATTTACGGAAAAAGACTGGGACGATGTGATTGATATTAATCTTAGCAGTGTGTTTTTCCTCAGTCAGGCCGTCGCCAAAGTTATGATAGAACAGGGTCGTGGTGGAAAGATTATCAACACCGCATCCCTGCTTAGCTTTCAGGGCGGTATTTTGGTGCCCTCATACACGGCATCCAAAAGTGGTGTTATGGGGCTGACACGCTTAATGGCCTGCGAGTTAGCCAAATACAAAATCAACGTCAATGCTATTGCTCCGGGATATATGGCGACCGAAAATACCAGAGCCCTTCGTGAAGACGAGGAGCGGAACAAAGCTATCCTCTCACGTATTCCCGCTGGGCGATGGGGACAACCGGAAGACCTCAAAGGAATTGCAGTATTTCTGGCATCTGCCGCATCGGATTATATGAATGGCTTCACGGTCGCTGTTGATGGAGGTTGGCTGGCTAGATAATTTCTCTTAAGGTTTTAGTTGGTGTTTATGTAAGTCAGGAGAGAATGTGGATATCAAATGTATAATAGAAAGACTTCTTCGCGATGGTTTCATCCTTGTGTTCAACCAGGATAAGCTTGATGTCGTAAAAACTGCACAAGCCCTGATGAAAGCGGAAGTCTATAATATGGAGGTTACCTGCAGGACTCGAACCCCGCTGGAGAAAATCTATAAGCTTAAAAAGAAGTTTCCCCAGCTTTGTGTTGGCGCTGCAAGCCTGATTGATTTCGCTGCGATGTTGAACGTTTATAACCAACAACATAGTGACAACCCATTACCAACGCTGGAAGAAGCTGTTAAGGCAGGGGCGGACTATCTCGTATCCGCAGTTAACTTTAGTGACAAAGCTTATAAGAAGTACGCAGGCAGGGTTACGATGATTCCGGGCTGCGGCACCGTTACCGAAATCGTAGAGCAGTATTCGAAAGGCGCAAATATGTGTAAGCTCTTTCCGGCAAAGCAGCTTGGCGGACCGGCTTACATCAAAGCGATTGACCCGCCGCTTCATAAACTCATCAGTATTATTCCAACCGGCGGCACTACACTGGAAAACATCCCGGATTACATCTCTGCGGGTGTTCTGGTTCTGGGCGGTTCTTTCAGTATAATTGCTGGAGAAACATTTAAAAAAATCGTCAATGAACAAAACTACGAACTGCTTTCAAGCGAAATAAAGAAAATTAAGGCCCTTATCGATGAATGCAGGACCAAACACTATCCTGAACTGAACTTCAAATCTGATTCTCTGGACCGGATATGCCGTGTGACCGGAAGAAACTTTAATATCGGTACCTAACGGAGAGGGCGGGATTGGAACCCAAATCCGCAAAGGCGGATTTCCATAGGGGCTCTGCCCCTCTGGCGTCGCTTCGCTCCTGTCACCCCGACGACGTAGGAAAATCCTTTTCCCACACCCTTTGTGGTTCAAATCCCGCCTACCCCAAGTAAGCAATATAACGGAGAGGGCGGGATTCGAACCCGCGGTACCAGCATTCACCAGTACGACGGTTTAGCAAACCGTTGCCTTCAGCCACTCGGCCACCTCTCCGAGCATTCTTCTGATAATCTACATTTTGTGGGTTCGTATTGCAAGAAGATAAGTAGCAATTCGTTGACAACCCAAAAGCAGGTAAAATATAATATAGCAAACGGGAAAAATTATCCCAGATTTATATCATCGAGTTTACTTGTCCTTAGAAAAGCTTGCCACTGAGTATCTTTATCTGGGCTTAAGCCGATTGATATTTTTGTTATTGTTGATAAGGTGGAGGAAAAGTACTCCGGCTTTGGATTTCTTGCTCCAAAGGCATCAATTCAGGCATCAGCTCTCTTTCAAATAGTTTCCAGTAGGCCTTACCCACTTTGAGCCATGTCATAGTTTTGCCATATAGGTAGGCCTTGGTTTGAATTTGGTGTAAAATTAATCCGTTTTTTAGCAGTTTGATGATTTCTTCTGCTATTTTTTTTGAATTATCGAATGGCACCAAAACGCCTCTGCCATCAGCAAGCAGTTCTTTGGCCGCCCAGTAAGGAGTTGATACAACAGCTTTACCTGCTCCAACTGCAAAGGCAAGTGTACCACTGGTTAATTGCTGTTCGTAAAGATAGGGAGTAACATAAATATCTGCAGCTGCCAGATATTCGCGAAGTTCCTCATTTGTTGCAAACCTATCAAGGTAAAGAACATTATTCTTTAATCGTAAATTAGTTATTAAATTGAGTAATTTATTACTGTACTCATAGCCCTGGTGCTTTATAACGCCCGGGTGAGTAGTGCCTAAGATTATATAGAGGACCTCTGAATCATACCTGATTATATCCGGCAAGGCCTTTAGCATTACTTCAATGCCTTTATTTGGTCCGATCAGGCCGAAGGTCAAGATGACCTTTCTGTCCTGCAGACCAAGTTTATTTTTATAAAATGAAACATGATTAAATGGTATATCCGGTATTCCATGAGGTATTAATTCTATTTTTCCGCGGGATACACCATAGATGTCTGTCAGCATATCAATACCGCGTCTATTCATAACAATGACTTTGTATGAGTTGTCACACACATCTATAAACGAATTGAAATAATCTGATTCAGGCTTTTCAAGCACGGTATGCAATGTTGTAAATACCGGAACATTCAGTTTTCTGAGCAGTAAGTTTATATTGGAACCGCCTCGTCCGCCGAATAAACCGAATTCATGTTGCAGTGAAACTGCATCAAATCCATTTGAATTAATATAGTTGCAGGCTTCGAGATAATCGCTTTGCACATCCTGCCTTATTAGAAGCTCGACAGGTTTAAAATAGCGATGTTCTTCACCGTTTTGCATTGCAAATACGCCCGCTTCACAGCCCATACCAGCCGCGGAGACCACGCTTTCAACAAGATTTGATGTGAAAGTAGCGATTCCGCATTTTCTTGGTATATAAGAAGCAATAAATGCAATCTTCTTTCGTTCATTTAATCTGATCATCTCTCCGGTGCTTCTTTCTTGCCAAAACGAGATTTCTTTTGTAACCACCGGCCATCGCAATCTCTTTTGCTACATTCAAACCAGATGAATATATGCTCGCCTTCCTCAAGTTTATCAACTTGTGTCATTGCTGCTCCACAAACCGGACAAAGCCCACGTTCCTCTGTCCGTTTATATTTTGTACCAACCGCTTCTAATCCTAACATTTCCATTGCCAGCTCCTTTCAGTCACACAATTGCTACTTTTAGTTACTAGTCATTAAAGACAATTTAACTGTATCGCAGCAAAACCGAAATAGGGGAATTACTTGATTCGCACCTCGTAATTGCTCAAATCGCTGATTTAATAGGTGCTAAGAAATAAACTGTCTATTCGTATTTGACCTAGAATTCTCGTGGCTTTGTTTACGATGGTATTTGAGATATGTTTTTTGTGAAAGCTCTTACATCACAAATTTTTTGCTTCTTGGACGCATTTGCTGGCATGTCTTGCAATCATTAATTCTTCATTAGTTTTCATTACTCTAACCACTACCGAACTATCGGCGGATGATATGACCAGTGCATTGGAATTGTTGCAAACAGAATCCAGCTGTATACCCAGGGAACCGATGTCCTTACAAATACGCTGTCGAACCGACGGTGCATTTTCACCGATTCCGCCGGTAAATACCAGCATATCCACTTTGCCCAATACAGCAGCGAGAGAACCTAAATACTTTTTTGCCTGATAGCAGAAAAGCTCAATCGCTTCCGCAGCGCGACGGTCGTCCGCTTCTTTTTCGAGCAGAACCTTCATATCTGAGCTTATTTCGGATACTCCCCAAAGTCCCGCCTCGTGATTAACCATCCGGCCGACCTGTGACGGACTCAGTGACTTAACATTGAGCAGATATAGAAGAATACCGGGGTCTAGATCCCCCGAGCGTGTGCCCATCATCAGTCCCCCGGTGGGTGAAAAGCCCATTGTGGTATCAATGCTCCTGCCGTCTTTGACAGCAGCCATACTCGCACCATTGCCAAGATGCGCTATGATGATTCGACTTTCTTTTAGGTCATAATTTTCTCCTTTAAGCTCTTCGATTATGTATTCATAGGACAAGCCGTGGAATCCGTAACGGATCCCACCTTCGTTATACAGTGACCTTGGTAAAGCATACAGATGAGCTATTCGGGGCATATTGTGATGAAAAGCTGTGTCGAAACAAGCCACCTGTTGTAGATCAGGAAAGCGATCGCTGACAGTTTCGATAACTTTTAGCTCCTGCGGCAAGTGTTCCGGAGCAAACAGAACAAACTCATTCAAGTCGTTGATTAAATCAGAGGTTATTAAATGCGGCCTTGTATATTTTACGCCTCCGTAGACTATTCGATGACCGATAACATCAATTTGTTTGACGTACCCCTGACTTTCCAGCCAGTCGAATAATTTTGTTATGCAGTCCTGATGGTTAAGTTTGTTCAGGCTTTGATTAATGATAGTTTGATCAGTATTATTTTTTATGTAGAAATTATTCGTTGTTAAATTGATATCGCTGATGATGCCCGAAAACAGCAGTTTCTCTTGCTTTGCTATATTATAAAGAGCAAACTTTAGGCTCGAAGAGCCACTGTTTACAGATAATATGCAGGGCGTTTTTTTGCTATTCATGTTTTTCTAAAGTCCCTTCTTCGTTTGAAATCTTAGAAAGCCTTCGCTGCATACGTTCGGCATTACCGAATTTAGCCGTCAAAAAAGTCCTCGTCAATTCCCAAGCGAGCGCATATCCGACGGTTCGTCCACCGAGGCAAATCACGTTCATATTATCATCTTCCACCCCCTGGTGGGCCGAAAAGACATCGTGAATCAGACAGGCCCGAACCCCGGGGACTTTATTTGCTGCGACACAAGCACCAACTCCGCTGCCACAGACGGCTATACCTCGTTCCACTTTTCCATGAGAGACCGCTTTGGCGAGCGGCAGAACAAAATCGGGATAGTCGTCATTGCCGTTCAGCTTGTTTGCGCCGAAATCAATTACCTCATATCCTGACTCTTGAAGTATTTTAGAGAGGTGTTCTTTTAACTCGAAGCCGCCGTGGTCTGCGGCAATTCCAATTCGCATTGTGAACTTCTCCTTAGCTGCGATTAATGAAAAAACGCAAATGCAAATAACAAATCCGACAAAACCGGTTTTTTGTCGGTCTATGACTATAGAAACAATTTTTGCCTATAATCAGGCTTGTGTGCTTTTGTTCGCAAAACTTGAAACAAAGCAATTATAAAGCCAGGCAAATATTGCTCCTCCGATTGCACCGTCTGCCAATGCCCATACAAGGCCGATCAGTGACCCTACTGGGCTTATGTTAAATCCACGATAGACCTGGCCTATAATTGTGGTTTCACCGCTGGCACCATCCAAGACAATTATCCACCAGGTTAAACAGAAAAGCCCCAGTCCCCAAATTAATCCAAATGCCAGTGCAAAAGCTTTCACATTGAGTTTCATTTTGAATCTCCTTAAAATTATTGAGCCCGATTAAAATTAATATTTATACTTCATTCTTCAAACATCTCATGCCTGGGGTTATTTTTTCACCGGTCTCCAGGTCCAATTTAAGTGCCATAAATTTGAGCATATCCTTCAAACTAATCACGCCCAGCAGCTTTTCCCCTTCAACAACCATTAGCCTGCTATTTCCCGTATTGTTCATAAGCGATAAGGCCTTTACGGCATCAGCCTTTGGTGAAATAGTGTTTTCTCCGGAACAGGGCTGAACGATGTCGGAGACCTTGCGTATGCTCCACTGCTCTTTTGGAAGCTGCTTTATCTGCTTCGTTGTTACACAGCCTTTTAGCGAACCGTTTTCGGATACAGGGAACATCTTATAGTGGTATTTGTAGAAGTAATCTTCAATCAAATCAGATACTGTTATTGACAGAGGTGCCGTAATTACATCCGGAACCATAAACCGACTAATCGGCTCACCCGCTAAGGCATTTTTTACTAATAACTGTCTATATGACATCTGTGAGGCACCTCTTATGAACATTCCAATAAGAAAGTACCACAAACCACCAATAAAGTTAGCCGTAATAAAATTAATTATCCCCAGAATCATAAGTAACAAGCCAAAACCTGACCCTAATCTTGAAGAAATACGTGTTGCCCAACGAAGGTCACCTTTGGCATACCAGAGGATCGACCGCAGTACCCGTCCGCCATCGAGCGGGAAGGCGGGAACCATATTAAAGCCGGCCAAGATTATGTTTAACCAGCCCAGATACAGCAGCACATCATTAACCGGACGCGACCAATTGGCAGTTTTACCACCAGTGTAAATAAAGAAGAGGATACCGGCCAGAAATAAACTTGATAAAGGTCCTACAAGTGCCATGAAGAATTCCGACTTTGCATTTTCGGGCTCTTTGTTCATTTCAGCAACTCCACCGAAGATAAACAAGGTTATGCCTTTCATAGGAAGGCCGAATTTTCTGGCTACGAGTGAGTGACAAAATTCGTGGAATACGATAGAAACGAACAATCCCAGAGCGCCAGCTACTCCCATCCACCAATAGGTGACATTAGAAAAACCAGGGAAGTAGTGAGGTAAGACACCTTTGGCCAGCGACCAAGTTATCAACACTGCCAGAATAAACCATGTAGCGTCGATACCCACTTTAAACCCAAAAAGTTTGAATAATGGTATTTTTCTCTCGAACATTTCTAATTCTCCTAAACATCACTTACTATTTTTGAGTTATAAGCCGACTTATATTTTTATTATAATTTTGGTTATTTAAGCCGTCCGGCATATTTATCGATGCTGACTGCAAATTGTTTTTCCACTCTGTTGCGATGACATGGGCCGCTGTTGTAGCTGCAGAACGGATAAATCCGTCCATCAGGGGCGGCGTAGTGCACCACACACCTATTGACACGGTCGATTTGGTAGTTATATACGTCCTGGAAATGCATACTGGCCATAAGAAGTATCTTGTAAGGCCTTGTAGAAGAGATCCTTACGCGATCCTCATTACTTGTATAGCGGTCACTGAAATCAGCAAAATCCATCATGAAGTCGACAAAATCCCCAAATGACCATTCCTTAGGTCCTTTCTGCTGTTCATAGCAAGACTGCAGACCGTGAAGTTTCTGTGCGATGCTCAGCTTGCGAAGGAATTTTCGTTCCTTAAGCCTGTCGGCTGTTGAGGCAATCTTTTCCATCACCGCATCTACATCAACAAATGATGGGACAGGAAACACTTTTTCCCCGGCGGTGTCCACTATTAAATATGTTATGACGCCGCAATTGGGGCTGCATCCTATTCCCAGGTGCCTTTCGCCCCGAACCAGTTCCAACAAACGGGTGAAAGGATCGGCAAAACCAAATGGATACCAGTCTCGGTACATATCTACCCATCCTGTTTGCTGCTCAATTTCTCGAACCAAATCCGCCACAGTGAATCGCTGGGCAAGCCGCTGCTGATAATCAATCCTGCCGGTGAAAGACACGGGCTGCCAGCTAATGCCGATTATCCTATCTATGTTTTTAACTGCAAATCGGACGATATCACCTATCTGGTCGTCATTTATGCCTTTAACGATGGTGGGAACTAATACCGTTCGAATTGAAGCTCGATAAAGGTTGTCAATCGCCTTAAGTTTGGTATCCAGTAGAGCCCTGCCTCTGGTTTTCATATAAACCTCATCGTCAAGGCCGTCGAACTGAAGGTAGGCAACATTAAGACCGGCCTGGCTGGCTTGAACAGCAAAGTCGGCGTTCTCCGCGAATCTAATACCATTGGTGGCCACCTGTACTTGGGCGAGTTTCCGCTTCTTTACCTCTGCCAGGGCTTCAAGGAATTGTGGATGAATTGTCGGCTCGCCGCCGGTAAATTGAAAACAGACCGGCTTGACCGTATCGACCGCACAGGCCGTATCAATCATTTTGCGGACTTGCTCTATGCTAAGCTCTACTAATTCTCCTCGTTTATTGGCATTGGCGAAGCAAAACGGACAATTCAAATTGCAGCGGTTGGTCAAATCGATATTCATCATAATCGGCTGACTAAGATGCTCACTGCAAACCCCACATCCGTTTGGACAGCAGGCCTGCCTGCCCTTTATGGGATTACTTACAGGTTTTCTCGATGAGAGGTCGCGGGAAATTATCAAATTATAAAACTTCTTATCCGTGCTGATAAGCTCCCGGTATGGCCCGTGCTCCTCACAGCATTTATCCATAAATACCATATTATCTTCACCATCAATTTTCGCTTCTATGACTGCCAAACATTCCGGACATAATGATTTTGTCGTTATGGGTAGATAATTTATCTCGTTGTATATTGAGGTTTTTTCCACAGCGTCTTTAAGGATTGTGCCTGCATTGCCCATTTCCAATTCTCCTTTCCCCAATTATAATGATATCCCATACATTTTGAAATCAATGACGAGATTTTCTTTGGGTCTATTTTTAACCTCAGCAGAGGCAAGAATTCCCAAACAAATCTTTTTTGATTTATCGATTACAGTCTCAACGGTATTCTTAAAACTCATATTCAGCTTTTCGGAAGCTCCATAATTAATCATCGAACAATCGTCTTCTGCCTGGAACGTAAGCTGGCAGTCCAGTTAGATACCCATTACGCAAAATTATCATCAGTCCCATGAGAGAACTACGAATCTGGTGTACTTATCTTCTTTGAGCAACAACAACACCTTTTTATCCTGACTTGCTTCTTTTAACGCCTTGTTAAATTCCAGCACGGAACCGATGGGCTTTCTATTAACGCTGAGAATAATGTCACCCGGCTTGATGCCATTCATATAGGCAGGGCTATATGCAGCTACTGCGGTAATAATGACACCTTTAGTCGCTGTAATCCCATACAGACGAGCACTTTCTTCTGTTAAATCCTGTACCTGCAGGCCGAGTTTCTTAGAGATGTCTGACGGTTCCATTCGTGCTGTTGTTCCACTGAGTTCTCCGACTTTCACGGTGATTTCCTGCTCTTTTCCATCTCTCATAACAAGCAATTTGACCTTGGTGCCTGGTGTCATCGTTGAGATTTTATTACGGAAGGAGCCGATATCGGTAATGTCTTCTCCATTCAGTTTAAGTATGATATCGCCGCTTTTCAGCCCTGCCTTTTCAGCAGGAGAATCGCTTAAAACATCTGCAACCAATACGCCTTTTGTTGATTTAAGATTGAAAGAATCAGCCAGGTCTTTGCTCAGTTCCTGAATAATGATTCCCAATTGTCCGCGGGTAACTTTGCCTGTTTTTAACAATTGCTCTTCAATATTCATCGCCATATTAATGGGTATGGCAAAGCCTATTCCCATATAGCCGCCGCTCTGACTGAAAATAGCGGTATTTATTCCTATTACTTGGCCATCTAAGTTAAGTAGAGGTCCGCCTGAATTGCCCGGATTAATGGCAGCGTCGGTTTGAATGAAGTCCTCATAATCAGCAATATGGACATTACTGCGCCCCACGGCACTTACCACCCCGACTGTTACCGTTGCAGTAAGGCCAAAGGGGTTACCAATAGCAACCACCCACTCACCAATCTTCAACTTGTCGGAATCGCCAATGGGCAACACAGGCAAATTCTTTCCGTCAATTTTTAAAACTGCAACATCGCTTTTCTCGTCACTGCCAATTACTTTGGCTTCCAGTTCCTGACCATCGTGGAGTTTTACCGTAATCTTCTCAACATCACTTACTACGTGATGATTTGTCAGAATATAACCATCAGGGCTAATTATACATCCGGAACCTTGGGCAATCTGATGGTATTTCCGGGGATTTTCCTCTGGCTGCTGCCTTCTAAAGAAGCGATCAAAAAAATCATCACCAAACGGGCCATTGAATTCAAAAGGCATTCCAAAGCTTGGTGCATTTACAGTCTTTTCCACTTTAATGAAAACCACTGCTGGAATCGCTTTTTCAGCCACATTGGAAAAAGCCCCAGAAGTTTCCTGCAAAGTTAACAGGCCCGAATTTTCTACAGCTATCGCTACAGCCGTTGTATTCAGGCTAATAATCAAAGCAATAAAGACATATATAATCCGTTTGATATTTTCCGTTTTCATTTTAATGCTCCTTGTCTTAATTTTTAGCATTCCTGATTAACACATTTCTAAACCAACTTTACAACTCATGAAGATTTGATCCAATCCCAGGCATCTTTTATGTTTGATGTTTTGTAATATTTTACCTCAGTATGAATAAAAGGTTTTTCCAAAAGTACTAACCATTTTTCCCATTCTTTCTGGCCGATAATCGCAAGTCGCTCAATGTCCCCGATATGCTTTATCCAGAGGACCAAATCGTCCCAAGCAGCTTTCAGTTCAAAGTTCTGTGGATAATCTACTATCATAAGCAACCTTATTTTACCCTTGTCAGCTATAGCTGTGCTGATTTCTTCAGCGAAAGCTTGAAATTCACTGTCCGTTAGTCTTCCGTGCAATTTAAATCCAATTATGTTACCCGAGGATTCGTCCAGCTTCTGAATCATACTTTCACATTCCTTCCACTTTTAAAATACGGGCTTATACATGAACCTCAACATTCCTTGCATTGATACCTTCGAGGATTTCTCTGGCCTTGTTGACTTCTTCCTTGCTGCCATGTGCCACAACCAAGTATTTGCCTGCCTCAAGGTTTTGCTGATATTTCAACACTTTATCTTTACCTATTCCTAGTCCAAGCAGGGCTCCGAACAATCCGCCACCTATAGAACCCTTACCAATAATGCCAAGTATAATAGGGTTCGTCGAGATACCAGTCTTCCCAGTTATAATTGTACCCTTTTACATGAAGGCGATTATCTACTTTCCAGACTCCTTCAGTACTAAATGTAACGTCGCTAGCCTGTCTGTACTGAGCCCATGTGTCGACTTCACCTGTGAGCGTTGCAACGCCATTTTTAACTGTAACATTGATCCGGTCACATACGTAACTAAGGATCCAGTTCCTTTTGAAATTTTCTTTGATATCCTTGGCTACCATTGCCCCGGGATGCGCACGAGTCATTTCCATGTATTCTTTGATTTGGTTGATGACTTTCTTGACACCCTTTACTTTGTCTGCAATTTCCTGGGCGTGCAATTTTTCATACCATGTGTTCACGTTGCCGGAGAGAGTAACGACACCATTATTGACTTTCACAGTGATGTCAAACCCTTCCGTAGTGGCATCGGTATCAAGGTTGAACTTAACATCGTCGAGAATAGCCCAGTCCTCACGCGTATCGACACGAGCAAACAAATTATTGGTCACCCAACCTACCCCGACAACATCATATGCGTCCTGTTCTGCAAGGCGTTTCTCATAGTGGCTATAAACCGCTCCATCTAGAGTAATACCTCCATATGATGCATTGACCGAAATATCAGAGGCGTTTAGTCGTATATCTTGGTTCAACTCATCACGAACGGCTTTTTTCAAGTTGGCATCTGATGGTGATGGTTCTATCTCGCGAACGCCGCGTTTTTCTGACCGTTCGACTTCAAGGTCGTTGTTAACACTTTTCACATTGGATAGCCATTGGGCATCTTTTTCTGCTAGGTCCTTTTCGTAGGCGCTGCCGACAGTTCCCTCCAGAGTTACAACACCGTCTTTAACAACAACCGTGATGGGCAGGTCGACAAGATATACATCTCGTTTCAATGTGGCAACAGCATCGTCCTTAATCTGCTGGTCACTGCGTTTAGTTGCCCATTCAAACGTAATGTTGTTCTCAACTTCTTTTACTCCACGTACCTCGCTGGCCAGCAGTTCTGCCTCCTTTAATTCAGTATAGGAAGCAACCTTGCCGGAAAGTGTGACCTTGCTGTCCACGCACTTAACGGATATTCCTTCCGATTCGATTACAGCACTATTGAGAATCCGGCGACGTACCGCATTACGAATGTCCGTGTCAGATCGCCAGGTTGGAGAGACTGTGATTTCATTTATTAACCCCAGAACACCGTCAATCTTCTTTGCTTCGAGGTCTGCATACTTCTTGGCTGCAAGGTTGTCTACGCTTCCGGACAGCGTCACAATGCCTTTGGTAGTGCTCACTTTAATATCATACGAGTCCACCCGTACATCTCGATAAAGGGCATCTTTCACCCACATGGTGATGTTAAAATCTGAGCTATTAGCTGCTAGTACCAATGACGGCAGTGCGATAACCGCTAAAACAAATAGGGCTAAACCAATGTTTCTGCTGCCTAAGTTCGCATTGCATTTTTGAATTTTTAGTGTTTTTCTACTTAACATAATTTTGTCTCCTTTCATCTATACGAAGTTCTTTTACTGCAAATTGTCTAACATAATTCAAACAATAGATAATGTTCATATATGCCTCCTATTTATCAGAGTGAAAATAGTACATATCCCAGTAGTATCCATTTGATGGATAGTCGTAGTAAGGCCAAAACATATCGTCGGGATCGGTTATATACCAATCTTCCCACGGGTAGTCGTAGCCTTCCACCTGCAACCTGTTATCTACCATCCATATGCCGTTGGTATTGAAGGCAACTCGCCCTGCTTCGCGGCGCTCACCCCAGTTGTAGACAGTGCCTGTCAGGATTGCCTTGCCCTTTCTGACTTGAACTATTATCTTGTTCTTGACGGGTGAAAGCAGCCAATTCGATTGTATTCGCTTTTCTATTTTTCCGAGCAATGCTGCATCTCTGCGTTCCTGTTTCCAATTGACTGTGATTTCATTGTTTACTTTTCTGACTCCGCGTATGCGCGATGCAATCATTTTAGCATGTACTTCATCGTATCCGGTATCTGCCTTACCGAATAGAGTTACAACACCATTCTTAACTTTCACATCAATGTCCTGATTCGAAAGAGCATCATCGGTTGCAATGTCGAAAAGAATGTCGCCCCGAATCCTGGAATCTTCTCGCTTGATTGTTCGCACAACGAGGTCGTTAGTAACCCAGCCGACGCCGATAACATCATGAACATCTGCTTCTGCTATCTCCTCCTGGTAGTAATTGGCTACAGTCCCCTTTAAGGTAACATGTCCCCTGGACACAGTTACTACGAGGTCGAGCGGGTCGAGCCTGCTGTCTTGTAGAAGCTCATCAGTTACAGCACTGACCAATTCATCATCGGTTGGATGAGGAGCCTTGGTACGTGTACCCTCTTTCTCCCACCACTCTACTTTAAGATTGTTAATAACTCCCGTAACATTATCTACCCACCGAACAGCATCATACGCTCGGTCTTTTTGGTATTCACTTCCTACAGTACCAGTTAAAGTTACAACTCCATTCTTAACGGAGACATCGATTGGCAGGTCTATGAGATAGACCTTACGTTTTAAGGATGCAAGGACATCTTTTTCGATAGCACTATCAGAACGGTTGACCTTCCATTTAACCACCAGATTGTTCTCAACATCTTTTACGCCCCTGACTTCACTGGCCAGAAGGCCAGCTTCTTCCTTTTCTGACCAACTGATTACATCCCCTGTGAGTGTGACCTTGCCGTCAACACATGTTACATTGATGTTTTCAGATTCGATTGCAGCGCTGTTGATAATACGGTGCCGTATCATCTGTGCTATATCTGTATCCAACATATGACTTGGTAAAACTGTAAGCTCATTGACGACGCCAAGTACGCCATTTATCTTCTTTGCTTCTAAATCCGCATATTTCTTCGAAGCCAGATTCCTGACTTCGCCGGAGAGGGTAACAATGCCGTCGTCTACCTCTACCTTAACACCTGAAGTATCAATATATGGATCTTCACTGATTGCATCTTTGACCCAGAACTTGATATCGTCATCACTTGGCCGATCTGCCGCCATAGCTGTTAACGGACAAGCCATCAAAACTACAAACATACAATATTGAATCAGATTTTTATTTTGTGGCTTCATAATAAAACTCCTTTTTGTCTTGGTGATATACTATTCATTATTTTCATTTCTTCTTTTTAAACGGTTTTAGACCCCAGGTTAGATCTCTTATTTCGTGCATAGGCAATCACATCTTTTCATTCATTGAATATTGTGCTCGAACACCATCGATCAAACCTTCTTAACACACTTCCTAAAACTAAACACATCTTCAAAACACAATTGCAGCCTTTCGTATAAATTACGTCTGAAGCGAAAGAGGTGAAATAGGGGAATTGCTTGATTAGATAAGCTAAATTACTCTATATAGCTTTTTAGTAGATAAGCTCTTTAAATGAAAAACCAGCTTGTTAAGACCAACAGTTATAGCTCAGGTGAAGTTAATCCCTCTTGAATAGCATACTTAGTTAATCGAGCGATATTATCTATGTTCAACTTATCCATTATTCGTAATCTATGCCCTTCAACGGTCTTAGGACTAATGTGAAGGCATCTTGCGACCTGTTTGGTTGTTTTGCCTTCCGCCATGAGTTGAAGTACTTCACGTTCTCTTTGCGATAGCACTGAAAAGGCCGTACTTTCGTCATCAGAGGAGTGACGTACATAGCTTTCAACAACTACATCTGTTATGGAAGGACTTAGGTACGTTTTGCCGGACATTACTGTTCTAACCGCGGTAATTAACTCTTCCAGAGCGCATTCCTTCAATAGATACCCGGAGGCACCGGCCTTTAACATTTGGATGACAAAGTTTTTGCCGGAATGCATAGATAGCGCAAGAATTTTGATTTTCGAAGATTCACGCAAAATATGCTGTGTTGCATCTATACCGTTAAGACCGGGCATGCCTATGTCCATTATTACAATGTCCGGGGATAATTCTCTTACCATTTCTACTGTTGAATGGCCGTCTTTGGTTTCAGCAACTATTTCCATATCTTCTTCCTGCTCAAGCAATTTACGTAAGCCGTGGCGAACGATCGTATGATCATCGGCTAATATTATTCGGCAACCCATAATTTAATGCTCCTTTCCCTGTATTTTGTTTTAAAGCGGCGCTATCAATGTAATTCTTGTCCCTTGACCATCGCTGGATTGAATATCAAGCTTGCCGCTGATACGTCTCAGACGTTCACGAATACTCAATAATCCGAATCCGCTTGACTGAACATTGGAATTTTTCTTAAGCCTTGATACATCAAAGCCTTTCCCATCATCCTCAATCGTTACTTGAATGTTATTATCTACCCTATATATTGTAACATCGACCGTTTCTGCTTTAGCATGTTTATCTGTATTTATAAGTAATTCCCGGACCGAACGATAGAGAAGTATTTTTATATGCTCACTTAAGGGTATAGGCCCCTCAGTAGCTTCAAAGTGGTACTGCAAATTTCGCTCCTCGGCGAACCTTTGTAGCAATTCTTGAATTGCGGATTCCAAACCAATTGTGTAAAGCTCAGGCGGGCTTATTTCAAAGGTCAAAGTGCGCGTCTGCTTTATTGCTTCTTTGACCTGTTCTAAGACATGGTCCAGAACCTCGGCTGTTTTGGCAGGAACCCCAGAACGCCGTAGGTTCCCAAGTTCTATTTTCATAAAAGCCAATATCTGGCCTACAGAATCATGCAGGTCGATAGCGAGTTTGTGACGCTCTTGCTCTTCAACCATTAATAATTCTGAAGACAATCGTCTAAGCTGTTCCTGATCGGCAATAATTGTATCCTGGCCTTCCTTGCGCTCGGTTACATCTTCCAAAGAGAATACAAGAAACTCAACTTCCCCCGAATTATCCAAAACCGGTACTAATATCCAGTCCCAATATGTTATTCCCCATTCAGGATGATCAAGGAAAGTAAAAGGCTTGGCATGAGCTTCATATGGGGTTTTTGTTCTCACAACCTCCTCAAAAATTCGCTGATTCTCTTCGTGTGGATAGAACTCAAAATAATTATGTCCTTTGAATTCCGAAATGTCCCTTTGACAGGCTCTTGCATACGCTTCGTTGACCCGGATGAAGTTGAAGTCACGATCCAGAAATACTATCGGCGTAATGGTGTGCTCGAAAAATGCGTCCATAGTCCTGGCTTGTTCTTTAAGGGAGCTCTCCACCTGTTTGCGTCGTGTGATGTCAGTAACCGCTCCCGTCATCATATTGATATTACCCTGCGTATCACGAATGGTAAGACCACGGTTCCTGACCCAGCAGATAGTGCCATCCTGTCGTATAATCCGGTATTCCAGGTCCCAGAAGCCCTTGGTATGACTACTTATTAATGCAGCCCTTACGTTCTCCATGTCTTCCGGATAAACAGTTTCTATGAAAGCTTGCGGCGATTCGTATAGACTCTCGCAGGTTCGTCCCCAGATTTCTTCATACGCCGGACTTACATAGATAATCTTTTCAACGCCAGGGGTACTAATCCAGAATACGTCAGGGATGTTCTCCGCCATCATTCGGAATTTCTCTTCGCTTTGGGAAAGCTCAGCAGTGCGTTGCTGTACGCGTATTTCCAGTTCATCGTGTGCCTTACGGAGTTCTTCCTCGGCCAGCTTTCGCTGTGTGATGTCGGTTACGGTGCCGAAGCCGCCTAAAAGTTTGCCGTTCTTTTCAAATTCAAGGTTTGCTCTTTCTCGCACCCACTTGATTTGACCTTCAACAATGATTCTGTGCTCGATATCGTATTTTTCGCCTACGAGCGCCGCCTTCCACTTCGCATCGACATATTTTTTATCGTCAGGGTGAACGTATGAAAGGAACGACTCATAAGTCAGTGGCGTTTCCTTTGAAACGCCAAATATGCGGTATGCTTCGTCGGACCAGGTCAATTCATTTTTTTGAACGTCAAGACGCCAGCTTCCGGTATGAGCCACGGCCTGTGCCCGGTTAAGGTCTTTCTGGCTTTCCTCTAGCGCCGCAGTGGACGCTGCAAGCTCGGCGGTGCGTTGTTTCACTCTTTCCTCGAGCTTATTGTATGCATTCTGCAGTTCTTCTCTCGAACGATTTTTCAGCACACAACTCCACATCCCGCTCAGCAGTAATACTATCTGTCGTTCGTCGGACTTGTCGTAGCCCGAGGCTTTGTTGCCGACCCCTACGACAGCCACGATTCTTTCGCCCTCAAAGAAAGGCACGACCATAAATCTCTCGATAGGAACATGACCGGCTGGAATCCCTTTCTTTCGCGGATGCGGTTTACTGTAATCGTTTACAAACAGAGTTTTGCGTTCTCTGACAGCATCCGCCCAGATGCCGGCATCAGAAACCGGCCAGTGCATTGGGTCACCCTCTACGTTGCACTCCTTGATAACATCTTTTGAAACAGAATGAAGGGTATAAGTTGTCTCATCCTCGCTCAGAAATCCCACGAACCCGATTTTACTTTGCGTCATCGCAATTGCCTGCTCTAAGGTAAAGCCGGTAATCTTATCGAGGGTGGCTTCACTAAGCTGGCTTAACTGTAAAAGTGCGTCTAATCTGGCCTCCTCTAATCTAAGTGATTCATTTATTTTCATCAACTCGGCTGTACGCTCTTTGACCTTAATCTCCAGCCCATATTTCGCCTCCCGCAGCACTTTACCTACATAGCCGACAAATGTGCTGGTCAGAACTACTACAGTAGAACGAGACCAAAAATCGATGCCGATGTCAAATGAATGCAGCGGCGTTACAAAAAAGTAATCTGATGCCAGCACACCGAGAACACCCGTCAGAACCGCCGGCCCCATCCCGCCAAGCAAAGCTACTATGACCGTTGCCGGGAACAGCGTTATAAACGGTATGCCTGGGCCGGTCAACGGCATCAGTGCAAATCGCAGAAGGACAGACAGCGGTACTGCTAATATCGCATAAGCATAACGTAAGTAGCTTTTCATATTTATTTTCTCAGGGTAAACATTTTTCAAACCCCAGCGGTGCTAATGCCTGGTAATTACATGGTGTCTGACCTGCAAGATTACTCACTTAGTTCTGTTTGTCAAGGCCAATTTCAGCTTTCTATAAGGTGAAAAGTATGGGATTGCATACAAATTGTTCCTCAGCGGAATCTATCGACGTTTGCAACGCCGTGGCTCCAGAACAAGGTAATTGCTGTGCCAGATTAAGTAATTTCCCTGTCGCACGGTCGTGCCTGTATCCTGTATATTCAATTTATACAGTTAGAATTGAATGACTTTGGAAGTGTTACGAACGTAATAAACAGCCGAATTTCGCAAGTATGTGTCTGGACGAAAGTTTTGTGAGTATCTTGGCAATGGAAAAAACAAATGAAGGCAATAATTACTGAGGATAGCATAGCACCGGCAGATTACGCAGACAAATCGCCGCAAGATGCCCGTGAATGTAAAGTCTTCGGGATTCGTCGCCAGCTTAAGGAGGGCAAGTACGACCTAGATGAGCGGTTAGATATTGCAATTGAGCGAATCCTTGAAGATGTTTGCAAATAGCAATGTTTGGGACATTGCCGGTCAAGGTGGATAATACTGTCGACGAAAGGGGCGATGTGTCAGGAGATGAAGGGTAATTGTCTATCAGCGGCGGTGATAATCGAAAATTGATATAGCCAAAATGACGAAAGCTGCGGCCCAGAAACATTAGAGTATTAGGCAGTTCAGGAAAGACTTAAGACACAAAATGAAATTGCCAAACCCAGGAAAGAAGATGGTATGATGAAAGCCTTTTGACAAGTAGTGGATGGAGATGAATCGCGGGCCGTTGGAAAGTAAAGCGGCACACAATCAATTGAAATTCAGGAGGGAGGATCGGGTAAATAAGGCGTTATTTGAGTTTTAGCACCAACTTCAGGCATTTTGCTCACCCGAAAACCAGGAATTCCCCTGTTTCGCTGCTTCGTAACACAGAGTAAAAATTAATAAGAAAAGGTTCATTATAAAAACAGATCAATTTTAGAAAGGAGACCGTTATGAGATTATCGAAATCACAAAAAACACACGCATCTAAAAGAAAAGGGTGGTCCCGACCCGGATCCGGGCTTATTTATGCCACAATCATAACTCTGTTCTTTTTAATAACTCCTGTTGCTTCAGCTGAAACCGACAATCAAGGTATCCAAGATAGCGACATAACCTTGGCAGTTATTGATGATTTGTCGACCGACGACTTGGTTTCAGCACATTTAATTGATGTTGGGACAAAGGACGGTATTGTTACCCTTTCGGGGGCAGTTGATAATCTGTTATCTAAGGATATAGCCGTTCAAATCGCAGGACGCATTAAAGGGGTTAGAGGTGTTATTGATGAAATTGACGTAAAAACTGTCAAAAGACCGGATGATGAAATACGAACCGATGTTTTGAAAGCTTTGATTTTGGATCCTACAACAAGCCAATACGATACAGATGTAGAGGTTGCAAAGGGGGTAGCGACCTTATCAGGCAAGGTGAATTCGTGGGCGGAGAAGCAGCTTGTTGAAGATACTGTAAAGGGCGTCAAAGGTGTTAAGGGCATAAAAAATGAGCTTTCAATTAACATAAATATAAACCGTCCAGATTCTGAAATTAAAGCTGAGATAGAGCACATTTTAGATCTGGACCCTTACTTGAACAACGGGCTTGTTGACGTAAACGTCCAAGAAGGTAGAGTCTCACTTACAGGAACGGTTAGTAGTGTTGCAGAGAAGACGACAGCCTATAACGACGCATGGGCCGCTGGGATAAAGTCTGTAGATATTTCAGGGCTTGAGGTAAAGTGGTGGATGCGCGATGATATGCACCGGGGCAAAAAATGGGCACCAAAGTCCGACAAAGAAATTACCGATGCAATTAATGACGCTTTCGAGTTTGACCCTCGCGTTAAACCTTTCAGGATAGATGTTCAGGTTAATAATGGCGATGTGGTTCTGAGTGGGACTGTAGGCAATCTAAAAGCAAAAAAAGCCGCCGAGCAGGATGCTAAGGATACAATAGGAGTGGGACCTGCTGATGTCAAGAATTATCTGAGAGTCCGGTTGGTTAATCCCCCTTCTGATTCTGAAATCACTGAGAATATCCAGAAAATGCTCTCTGTTCATCCGATTTTGGAACGTCATAACATTATCGTACTTGTAAGAAATCAGAAAGTTTACCTCTATGGAGTGGTGGATTACTTACCTGAAAAAAACCTTGCCGAAAGTGTTGCTTCAGGGATTAAGGGTGTAGTTGATGTGGAAAATAATATCACCGTCAGGAAAGCGTGGAAATGGAGGAGCGACAATCAAGTCAAAAAGAGTATAAAAAGGCGACTCTTCTGGAGCCCATTTGTAGATAGTGATAATATTTCTGTGGATGTAAAGGATGGTATAGCTGTTCTTTCCGGTACGGTAAATAGCTGGTATGAACTCAAGTCAGCGGTTCAAAGTGCTTTTAAGGGCGGAGCTAAATCTGTCAAAAGTCAATTAAAGATAAAGCAATGGCGCGATTTTAATTCCCCAATATATCGAGATCCATACTACTGGGGATATTATTGGTGATTTCAGTGGTGAACTGACTGTTATCGCAAATAGCAATTAAATATTTTAAAATGATTAGATTATGTGTATGAAGGACGAATAGTTGAAATGGTAAAGGTAAAATATGCTTTTGATCGTAAAATTCATGACTTTGTTAAAGAAGGTTTTTCACCATCTTTTGGAAAACTCAGGAAAAGCTTCAGGAAAGAGCCTCTTTGGGAACGGCTTAGGGAACTTGGCAGTGAATTGTGGTTAGATACAGGCAGTATTAACCAAGCACGGGAACTATGGACACAGCAATTCTCATCTCTAACTACTAATAACACTTTACTTAATAAGGAGGTTCAGACAGGTAAATACGATTCTCTGATTTTTCAGGCGGCCGAATTGCTCAGTAAGTATCATCACCTTTCAGAGTCCGACATGCTGCTCGAAATTGCATTCGTTCTCAATGCCTACCATGCACTTAGGCTGGTCGAAACTTTTGATGCCTATGTCTCAGTCGAAGAACACACTGATTTGGCAAATGATGTTGATGGGGCAGTTGATTATGCGCGGCGCTATTATGCTATCTGCCCGGAGCGCTTCATAATTAAAATACCTTTTACACCGGCAGGTCTTTTGGCAGCACGAAAGGTTTCATTAGAGGGTATACCTGTCAATCATACATTAGGATTCTCAGCAAGGCAAAATTACGTAATAGCACGCATTGGCAAACCGGCGTATGTCAATGTGTTTCTTGGAAGACTTAACAGCTTTGTTGTTGAGAATGAGTTAGGAGACGGCAGTTTTATAGGAGAAAAAGCCACCTTGGCCTCACAGGCCGCCATAAGACACCTTCGCGAGAAATACAAAATAACTACCAAGCAGATAGGAGCGAGTTTCCGTTCTGGAAAACAGGTGCATGACCTTGCAGGCATTGACGTGATGACGATGCCGCCCAAAGTGGCTGAAGAATTCTTATCTATGAGGTTAGAGCCGCAAAAGATTGCCAGTGAAACCAGTGTAAATTACAAGCCCGGTCTTTACAGCCATATAGACCCTGCATCATTAATGCTTAACACGCTTTGGGATATTGACGAAAAACTTGTGAAATGTGTTGACGTCCTCGAAAAAGAAGACTTGGATTCTTTTACTCCGATCGACCTTATTAGCTTTTTCAGAGAACATGACTGTGGAGATATGCTAATTCACTGGAACAATGCCCAAATAGCTGCCAGCACACGCGATGGTAAAATACCGCAATTACACCACTGGGAAGATGCGCTTGAAAACAAATCAATTGGTTTAGATAGTGTGATGAATCTGGCCGGATTGAACAGTTTCGCTACAGACCAGAAAGCTATGGACCAAAGGATCAAAGATGTACTTTCTAAGAATAATATAACTATAGACCATAGAATCAAAAAACCCACCAAATAGATGACAGCATAAGGAAGGTTATTATGGCACAAATATCTGAAGATAGCTTAAATAAAATGCAAAAATACTGGAATGCGGCTAATTATCTTTCCGTGGGTCAGATTTATCTGCAAGATAATCCCCTGTTGCGGGAACCATTGAGGGTCGAGCACATAAAACCGCGATTGCTGGGCCATTGGGGGACTTCTCCTGGCCTAAATCTCATTTATGTTCATCTTAACCGACTAATAAAGGAAAAAGATGCCAATATAATCTACTTAACAGGCCCAGGCCATGGTGGCCCCGCGATTATTGCAAACACATACATGGAAGGAACCTACTCCGAAATTTATCCTGATGTTCCTCAAAACGCAGATGGCATGCGTCACCTGTTTCGTCAATTTTCCTTCCCCGGAGGCGTGCCAAGCCATGTAAGTCCTCAGACGCCCGGCTCAATCCACGAAGGGGGAGAGCTGGGATATTCGCTAATACATGCATACGGAGCCGCATTCGATAATCCCGATTTATTAGTGGCCTGTGTCGTAGGCGACGGAGAAGCTGAAACCGGCCCGCTCGCCGGCGGCTGGAAATCAAATATGTTCTTAAATCCTGCTCGTGATGGTGCTGCATTACCTATATTGCATCTAAATGGCTACAAAATTTCAGGCCCTACTGTCCTCGGAAGAAAAAGTGATGAGGAACTCGGTCATCTATTTGAAGGGCTGGGTTACAAGCCGTACTTTGTAGAAGGGAGCGACCCACTTCTTGTCCATAAAATTATGGCCGAGACACTGGACAAGGTTTATGAAGATATTCAAGCTATCCAGAATGATACCCGCACTAAGGGTTTCTCAAAGCGACCATCTTGGCCGATGATTGTCTTGCGCACGCCGAAGGGCTGGACCGGCCCCAAAGTAGTTGACGGTTTGCAGGTAGAAGGAACTTTCCGATCACATCAGGTGCCGTTGGCAACGGTCAGAGAAAATCCCGAACACTTAAAAATGCTCGAAGAATGGATGCACAGTTATAAGCCTGAAGAACTATTTGATGAAAACGGCCGATTGATTTCGGAATTAGCAGAACTCGCACCGGGAGGCGACCGGCGAATGAGTGCTAACCCCAACGCCAACGGAGGTAAGCTGCTATCAGACCTGAACTTACCTGATTTTACGAAATACTCACTGGATGTTAAGAAACCCGGCACACAGACTGGTGAAGCTACACGACAGCTTGGCAAATACCTAAGGGATGTCTTTAAAGAAAATGAAAACAATAAAAACTTTCGAATTTTCTGTCCCGATGAAACCGAGTCTAATCGTCTCGGTAATGTTTTTGAGGTTACTAATCGTTGCTTTGTTGGTGATATCATCAAGACTGACGACCATCTCTCGCCGGATGGCCGTGTGATGGAAGTGCTCAGTGAACATTGCTGCCAAGGATGGCTCGAAGGTTACCTGCTTACCGGCCGGCATGGACTTTTTCCCTGTTATGAAGCTTTCGTGACAATCATTGATTCTATGGTTAATCAGCACGCCAAGTGGCTGAAAACCTGCAGGGAATTGCCCTGGCGAAAGCCGATTGCATCTTTAAATTACCTGCTCACCTCTCACGCCTGGCGTCAGGACCACAATGGATACAGCCATCAGGGCCCGGGATTCATTAATACAGTCCTACATAAGAAAAGCTCCGTAGCCCGCATATACCTACCGCCCGATGCCAACTGTCTGCTGTCTATTATGGACCACTGTTTACGAAGCCGTGACTATATAAACCTGATAATCTCGGGAAAACAGCCGGAACCGCAATGGCTGGATATGGAAGCCGCAATAAAACACTGTTCGAAAGGAGCATCTATCTGGCAGTGGGCAAGTAATGATAAAAACAACGAACCTGATGTGGTTATGGCCTGTGCCGGTGACGTTCCGACTATGGAAACACTTGCAGCTGTATGGCTGCTGAGAAAAAATTTTCCTGAGTTAAAAGTCAGAGTGGTCAATGTTGTGGATTTAATGTCACTGATGCCTCATAGTGAGCACCCACATGGCCTCGATGAAGCATCATTCTCGAAATTGTTTACAAATACAGTCCCTGTGATATTCGCCTTTCACGGTTATCCGAGAGTTATACATGAGCTTATTTATCAACGTCCTGAAGATGAGAGGTTCCATGTTCATGGTTATATCGAGGAAGGTACAACTACGACACCATTCGATATGGTTGTTTGTAATAAAATGAGCCGGTACCATTTAGCAATTGATGCACTACAGCGGGCACCACGGCTGCGGTCAAGATCAGCTAATCTAATCCAGAAATTTAACAATAAGTTGATTGACCATGCCGTTTATATCCATAAGCACGGTAAAGATATGCCGGAGATAGTAAATTGGAGATGGAATTCCGAATAACAGTTCCAAGAAACTAAAACTTTAGAAAGGAAATAATGGCAGGGATATTCAAAGCTTACGATATTCGTGGCTGTTATCCTGATGAGCTGAATGAAAATATCGCATGTAAAATCGGAGCGGGCTTTGTAAATTTACTGAAGGCACACAACATCGTTATCGGCCGTGATATGCGGCTGTCATCACCAAGTCTTGCAGAAGCTTTTATCCAAGGAACCCTTGACTCAGGAGCATCAGTTACAGATGTCGGAATGGTTACGACTCCTATGCTCAACTATTCCGTCATCATGGGCGACTTTGATGCAGGGGCTATGGTAACAGCATCTCATTTGCCAGCCGAATTTAATGGTTTTAAACTCTGCCGGAAAAATGCCGTTCCACTTAGCGGTGATGCAGGTCTGCAGGAACTGGAAAAACTTGTAAAAAAAAGCAAAAACATTGTCAGCGATAAAACCAATCATCGAGACACTCAAAATGTTAATTTCCTTAGCCTGTACATTGACAAATTAAGCAGTTTTGTCCATAATCCAAAGCCGTTGAAAATTGTGGTTGACGCCGGCAACGGCACGGTCGGCCAGGAGGTCCTGGCTTTGACTGAAAGATTTCCGCAATGGGATTTAATCTCTATGTATATGAAACCAGACGGACGATTTCCCCACCATGTTGCCAATCCGCTGATAGAATCCACTACCATTGACTTGCAGAACAAAGTTGTTAAGGAAAGGGCCGATATCGGTATAGCATTTGACGGCGACGCCGACCGCTGCGGATTTATAGATGAAAAAGGCAACAGAATTCCCGAGGATTTGATAACCGCACTCATCGCAGAGTCTTTCCTGGCGGATAATCCCGGCGCCGTTATTATTTACGACCTCAGGTCGAGTCGAGTTGTACCCGAAACCATAAGCCGACTGGGAGGAAAACCGATACGCTGTCGTGTTGGGCATGCTTTTATTAAGGAGCAGATGAGGAAAGAAGATGCAGTATTCGCCGGTGAACTTTCCGGGCACTATTATTACAAGGATACAGGATTCACAGACAACGCTCTCTTCACAATGATTTGGATGTTGAACTTCTTATCCGCAAAGAACTCGCCCATTTCTGCTTCTGTCAAACCTCTTAAAAAGTACTGTTCCACGGGAGAAATTAATTTTAAAGTAAGAGATAAAGAGCTAATATTTGTTACACTTGAGAAAGTTTATGCCGATGCAGCCGCTGACCATCTTGATGGACTTACTATACAACACGAGTCCTGGTGGTTTAACCTCAGGCCATCGAACACCGAACCTGTCGTACGGCTGAATGTGGAAGCTAATGACGCAAAAACACTCGAAGAAAAAAAGAAAGAAATTATCGGCGTTATAAAAGATGCGGAACCATCGATGCAACCGGTTTAAGCTGGTATGACTTTTAACAACATCGCAAAAGGAAATACTAAATGACAGAAAACCAAGATGCTGAAAATAAGCTTACGAAAAAAGAAGAAGACAAAACTACAAGCGACCTTTTTTCTGAATTAGACGTGTCCCCTGAACAAGGTCTGAGCGATTCCGAAGCTGATAATCGTCTTGGTAAGTATGGGTATAATGAGTTAACTGAGGAAAAAGTAAACCCATTTCTCAAGTTTTTGAGTTATTTTTGGGGGCCAATTCCATGGATGATTGAGATAGCAGTAATACTTTCTGCAATAGTACGTCACTGGGCTGATTTCTGGATTATCCTGGTTTTACTTTTAATGAACGCCGTTGTTGGTTTTTGGGAAGAATATCAGGCTGGAAACGCCATTGAAGCGCTAAAGAAAAAACTGGCGCTTGAAGCACGTGTTAGACGTGATGGTAAGTGGAAAAACATTCCTGCACGGCAGTTGGTTCCTGGGGACATCATTCGTTTACGCCTGGGAGACATAATACCTGCCGATGCCAAGCTTTTGGACGGAGACCCTATAGAAGTAGACCAGTCCACTTTGACAGGGGAATCACTGCCTGTAGAGCGCAAGAAAGAAGATAATGTTTATTCCGGCTCTATCGTAAATCAGGGCGAAATTGAAGCGATCGTTTATACAACCGGTGCTAATACCTATTTCGGCAAAACAGCACAAATGGTCGAAGGAGCAAAAACTGCAAGTCATTTCCAGCGTGCAGTTTTAAAAATCGGAGATTACCTGATAATTCTTGCTGTAGCACTGGTTGCATTAATTCTTATAACCGCACTCTTCAGACATGAAAAGATGTTAACGGCATTACGGTTTGCTCTCGTATTGACGGTTGCAGCTATTCCCGTGGCTATGCCGACGGTTCTGTCGGTGACTATGGCAGTAGGCGCCAAGCTACTGGCGGCTAAGCAAGCTATAGTAAGAAGGCTGGCTTCTATTGAGGAGCTTGCCGGCATTGATATTCTATGTTCAGATAAGACAGGAACGCTAACCCAGAATAAACTGACTCTCAGTGATACTGTTAGCTTCGGAAGTATGGATAAAGAACAGATTATACTTTGCGGAGCTCTTGCTTCACGTGCAGAAGACAAGGACCCAATAGACTTAGCTGTTATAAATGGTCTAAACGATTCTAATGCCCTAAATTCCTATCAGATTGTACATTTCCTGCCTTTTGATCCTGTTCATAAACGAACCGAAGCCACAGTCAAAGACTCGAAAGGAAAGACCTTTAAAGTCAGCAAAGGTGCTCCGCAGGTGATTCTTGAACTCGCAGCAAATAAGGTGCATATCCGAAATGAATTAGAGAAAACAGTTAATGAGTTTGCGGCCAAAGGTTATCGTTCTTTAGGAATTGCCAGAAGTGACGAAAAAGAAAAGTGGCAATATTTAGGTATACTTGCTCTTTCCGACCCACCTCGAGAAGATTGTAAAGACACCATTGTCGCAGCTAAACAGATGGGAGTAGATGTGAAGATGGTTACAGGGGACCAGGTGGCCATCGGCAAGGAAATAGCTGGCCAGATAGGATTGGGCAAAAATATCCTCGATGCTCAAATATTCGGTGATACAAAACATCATGAAGTAAGCCGATTGGCAGAATCTATTGAGAAAGCTGATGGTTTCGCCCAGGTATTTCCCGAACACAAGTACCACATCGTTGATGTCTTGCAAAAACGAGGGCACATTGTTGGTATGACCGGCGATGGTGTAAATGATGCACCGGCGCTGAAAAAAGCCGATGCTGGCATCGCGGTATCCGGTGCAACCGATGCTGCCAGAGCGGCATCAGATATTGTATTGCTTACACCGGGGCTGTCTATAATTATCGATGCTGTCAAAGAAAGCCGAAAGATATTCCAGAGAATGAACAGCTATGCTACTTACCGTATTGCGGAAACAATCCGTGTTCTGCTGTTTATGACCCTCAGCATACTTGTTTTTAAATTTTACCCTGTAACCGCTGTAATGATTGTTCTGCTGGCTTTACTCAATGACGGCGCTATTCTTTCTATAGCTTATGACAGAGCCCATATTTCAAACGAGCCTGAAGCATGGAATATGCACCGTGTACTTGGGGTAGCCACAGCCTTGGGGATTGCAGGTGTAATTGCATCTTTTGGTCTTTTTTATCTGGGTGAGCGGGTATTCAAATTAGACCGCGAGATGATTCAAACACTTATGTACCTCAAGCTTTCTGTGGCCGGGCATATGACTATATTTCTTACCCGTACCCGAGGACACTTCTGGGCCGACCGGCCTTCCAATATACTTCTTGGTGCGGTTGTAGGTACACAAGCGGTTGCTACGCTGGTCGCGGTTTATGGCCTGTTTATGACTCCCATCGGCTGGGGCTGGGCTGCACTGGTTTGGGGATATGCTTTAGCTTGGTTTTTGGTTAATGACTGGATTGAAATTTGGGCACTTCATATCTTCGACTCTAAAAAGCCTGGGCTATTAACAAAAGAGTAATGAGCTGATTAATTTTTTCAAGGTGTCGTTATGAATACGAGAGTTTTCAAATTGTCCCCCAAAAATCCTATCATTTCTCCGTTAGACCTGCCGTTTCAGGCAGCAGCGGTACTCAATCCTGGTGCCACCGAGCAGGCGGATGAGGTTGTCTTGCTGCTTCGTATCGAAGACCACGTTGGGTTCTCAAATCTCCATATCGCACGCAGTAAAAATGGCGTAACCGATTGGAAAGTCGACCCGAAACCAATGCTTGCCTACGGTGAGCAAGGCTGGCATTACGAAGAATGGGGATGCGAAGATGGACGAATTACCTATATAGAAGAAGATAAATGCTGGTATATTACTTATACTGCCTATTCCCCTAAAGGTGCAGCAGTAGCGCTGGCAAGGAGTTATGATCTTGTAAAAGCTGAACGAATCGGACTTATCTTGTCGCCCAGTAACAAAGATGCGGTTCTCTTTCCCAGAAAATTTGATGGTAGATGGGCTGTACTCCATCGTCCGGATGCTGGTGGTGATGAACATATCTGGTCAGTCTACTCACCTGACTTAGTACACTGGGGCGAGCCTCATTCGGTGTTATCTGAAGAAGGTGGAGCAGCATGGGATAATATTAAGGTCGGTGCAGGAGCGCCTCCTATTCTCGTTAAAGGGGGCTGGCTGCTTATTTATCATGGTGTTAAGGGTTATGGAGGCCACCTGGTTTATCGTGTCGGTGTGGCTTTACTGGACAAGGATAAACCTTACAAGGTTATTGCCCGGTCTCGTAAATGGATATTCCAAGCCGAGGCTCCGTATGAGCTTTCCGGTTTAACACCAAACGTTGTTTTCCCAACAGGACTTTTACTTCGCGGTGATGAATTGTGGATGTACTATGGAGCTGCTGACACTTGTACATGTCTGGCTACAGCTAAGCTTGACCATTTGCTGTCAATATTGGAAGACTGATATTGCTGGAAAGCGATAACACGTTAATAGCCACCGACCAACCGCAACGGTCTTATATCACCCGGATTATATATCTGATAGTCTTCAGAAGAAACTTGGAACCACAATCCAACTCCCAGCTTTGTTGACTAACATTTTTGACAACCACTATTTGTTGAAGTTATCTAGTCTGCTCTTCGCGTATCATTGTCAAGGCTACGATGGTAATATATACCCGTTAACTAACAACATGATGCCTTCAGATGTTAAGGTGTGTCTGTTTTAGCCTTAAAAGCTGAGGATTAGACAAATTAATAAAGTCTTTAGATATATATAATAAATACACAAAGCTATAATATTCATACGAATGGCTTTAAGTAACTGGTTCACAAATGGGATGAGCGAGCATGATGTGAAGACTCTCGCAGGCCACTCGAGTTTCGCCACTACCCATGAATTTTGTCTGGCAGTAGTGGATGATTTGGTGGACCGTGCCAGGCAGGCAACTGCCCAGAGTAACGGCGAAAACTGTTGCAGATGCTTTTTGAGCTCTGAGAAGGATTGACAGTGCGTGCAAAAAGTTGTTATATTGAAAACAGTTAAGACTTAAGGCGCCCGTAGCTCAGCTGGATAGAGCAACGGATTTCTAATCCGTAGGTCGCAGGTTCGAATCCTGCCGGGCGTGTT
>CAZBST010000010.1:0-86291 GCA_964494805.1 uncultured Pirellulales bacterium
CATACCCACCGCCGCAAAGCCGATGCCGTACAATCCGAGAGACATATCTGTAAAACCGCCTGCAAGAGCGAAGGCGGCTATAACAGAAGCGGCTATCGTCACAACTGGCAGTCCCGACGACATCATACCGTTTGCAAAACCGGTAATAAGGACCGTACCCGTCCCCAGCTCGGCCTCCTTGGCAATCTCACGCGTCGGCTTGTATTCATCGGAGGTATAATACTCCGTGAACTGCCCTATCAGCACGCCCGCAAACAAACCGACCACAACCGAACCAAATATGCCCCACGTTATCCAGCCGGCCCACGCAAGAATCGCCATCGCTGCAACAACAAGGACTGAGCTTGACAGCGTCCCCATCAACAGGGCATGCAGAAGATTTTTCTGAGAGGCGTCCTCCTTGCATCGAACGATTAAAATTCCGAATATAGAAAGCAAAGTGCCTATGCCAGCAACCACCGATGGAGCAAGCACCGCCTTAAGGGGGTCCATCCCTTTCGCGGCGAGTATATTTGCCGATAAGGCCGCTCCAAGTGCTGCCGCTGCCAAAATTGAATTCACGTAGCTTTCGAATAAATCCGCGCCCATACCAGCTACGTCGCCGACGTTATCGCCGACGTTATCTGCAATTGTGGCAGGATTCCGCGGGTCGTCCTCGGGGATTCCCACCTCGACCTTGCCGACTAAATCAGCCCCAACATCAGCAGCCTTTGTATAAATACCGCCGCCGACGCGGGCGAACAGCGCCTGCGTCGAAGCGCCCATACCAAAGGTTATCATAGTCGTGGTAATTTCCGCCAGCTTATGCGAGGGGTCCATACCCGCCCTGACCAAGGTCAGTCCCCACAGGACCAGGCCGTTCCGCATATGTTCAGGAGTATAAACTACCCTGTCTAAAAGCCAGTACCAGAACGCGATATTAAGCAGTCCCAAACTGACAACCACAAGCCCCATCACCGCCCCGCTGCGAAACGCCACCTGCAGAGCCCTGTTCAGGCTGTGAAGTGCGCCCTGCGCGGTTCTGCTCGACGCCATCGTCGCGCTCTTCATCCCGAAAAAGCCCGACAACGCGCTGAAAAAACCTGCCGTAATAAAAGCCACCGGAACAAAAGGGTTCTGTATGCCGACATAGGCAAGCCACACAAATATCGCAAACAACACCAGAAATACCAACGCAACCACTTTATACTGCCTGAACAGATACGCATACGCGCCCTCACGCACGTATGAGGCGATTGCCTCCATTTTCTCGTTGCCTTTCTCCGAGGCCGTCATCGTCTTATAGAAGTAATATGCAACAATCAGACCCAGCACAGAGCCTATCGGGGCCACCCACCAAAGCCACGGTATCGCGCCGACTGCGGCCTCAACAACATCCGCTGCCTCTGCTGTGGATGCCTCGCCGGCAAGGCACGTCGAGGCAGACGCCAACACGCATCCTGCGATTCCAATCTTTCCAGCTTTCACTTTTTGTACTCCTTTTCAATTTCAATAATACCTTGATGTTCATCCGGAAACGTAAAGACGTAAAAGTCTAATAAAAGCGAGAAGTTTTTCAAGTGTTTTGTGGAAGAAAAGCTAAATCCCACAAATTTCCTGCCCAATTTATGTGCCAGCTATGTGTGATAATCAGCGTTAATCGTCACATACTCTCTACTTAAGTCGCAGCCGTAACAGAAATCACCATATTCCCCCGCCCCTAAATTTACCGTAATTGTATGCTCTTTGCGCGATATGATTTTAGAAACTTTTTTCGGATTGAACTCCACAGGCCGACCTCGGCTAAAAACAACAATATCCCCGATAGTGCAGGATAGTTTATTCGGATTCAGCTTAACTCCGCACGAGCCGACCGCACAGATTATTCTCCCCCAGTTCGGGTCACCGCCGTGAACGGCGCACTTTACAAGGTCATAATTCGCCACTGCCCGTGCCGCCTTGGCGGCATCGGCCTTTGTTGCAGCGCCTTCTATAGCAACCTTAAACATCCGCGTCGCGCCTTCAGCGTCGAGCGCCATTTGCTTGGCTAAATCATCACACAGCTCTGTCAGCGCCTTCGCAAACTTTTTGTATCGTGGACACTGACTTACTATCGGCCGATTCCCTGCAAGACCGGAGGCGAGAATTATCGCTGTATCGTTTGTGCTTTGATGGCCGTCAACCGTGAGTTTATTCAGCGAATCGCCGACCACATTCTTTAACGCCTTGCTCAGTAACGGTTTTGTTATAGCCACATCGGTCGTGATAAAGCAAAGCGTTGTCGCCATATTCGGAGCAATCATACCAGCTCCCTTGACCGTCCCTGCTATAGTGACTTTTCTACCCTGTATTTCGATTCGCCGACAGGCCATTTTGGGCTTGGTGTCGGTGGTCATAATGGCCTTGGTGAAATTCAATCCCGCGGCAGCAGAACCTGAAAGCTCCCCCACTGCATCTGCAATGCCGGCGGAAACGGCCTTCATAGGCAGTTGCTCACCAATGATGCCCGTCGAGGCGATGAGAACCTCGTGCGGGTCAACCACAAGGAAACCAGCCGTTTCGGAGCACATCTTTACTACGTTTTTAACCCCCCGCTCACCAGTACAAGCGTTGGCATTGCCGGAATTGACAACCACAGCATAGATATCTGCGCTTTTGACGTGCCGTTTGCTGACCTCGACCGCCGCCGAAGTAATTTTGTTGGTCGTAAAAACCGCTGCTGCCTTTGCTCCGCCGGGGCAGACAATCAGCCCCAAGTCCTGCCTGCCGGACTTTTTTATCCCGCACTTTACCCCGGCCGCCAAAAACCCCTTCGGTGCTGTAATAGTATTATTCGCCATTCGTTCTCTCCATCGTCGCTATTTCAGGCCAAGGGTTTCTTCAAGACCGAAAATGGTATTCATATTTTGAACCGCTTGTCCCGACGCACCTTTTACCAGATTATCAATCGCTGAGAAGATTACGATTTTGCCCTTCACAAAGGCAGGGTGAATATGACAGTAATTTGTCCCCGCGACATTTTTAACGGCAGGAGCATCATTACATATCTGCACAAAGGGCTCGTTAGCGTAGAAATCTTTATACAGCTTTAACAATTGTTCGCCAGCCGTTTTCTTCTTCGGCTGACAATAAACCGTCGACAGAATCCCTCTGTCAAAAGGCCCTGCGTGCGGCTGAAACAATATATTGACATCGGAACTGGCTACTTCACCGGCGATCTGCTCCATCTCCGGCATATGGCGGTGTGTGCCGACGTTGTAGGCAAATATATTTTCATTCATATTCGGAAAATGAAACTTAACCGATGGATTTTTGCCTGCTCCGGATATACCGGTTACTGCATTGACGATAACCGAGTCTGTTTCTACGAGACCTTCTTTCAATAGCGGTGCTACAGCCAATATTGCCCCCGTAGGGTAACAGCCCGGGTTAGCAACTAAACTAGCGCCTTTTATCTGCTCACGGAACAATTCCGGCAGGCCATAAATCGCCAGCTTAAGATTAGCTGTATCTGTATGTTTTACCTGGTAAAATTTTTCGTAAATTTCCACATCTTTGATGCGGTAGTCTGCACTGAAGTCAACGACCTTTAACCCTGCCTTCAGAAGTTTGGGCACAAACCCCATCGACACTTTATGCGGCAGACAGCATAGCGCAACATCAGCCAAACCGGAAAGTTTGTCGATATCCAATGGCTCGATTTGTAAATTGCATCGCCCCTTGAAACGCGGAAAAACTGCCGCGACCATCCCGCATTCCTCCGGCAGCGCGCTCAGGTAAACAAGCTCTGCTTCATTGTGGCGAAGGATTATCTCTATCGACTCGGCGCCGGTATAGCCGCTCGCTCCGATTATTGCAACACGAATCATAGATACTCCTTAAATATCAAGACACTGATAAACTCTTTTTGAATAATTCCAGCCCGTCTTTGCGGATTTGCTCCAGATTGCCGATACGGTTGGAACGAAAGACAAGCTGAAACACCTTCGCGATGAAACCGTTCAGCTTTTTGCATTGCTTCAAATCTCCATATTCCCCGCAATCAGCACAGGTTGTCAAATGTTTTTCGCCAGCACATTGTCTAACGGGACAGCTGCGAAACATAGGCTTATCGCTGAAACAGCCGGCGCATTTTCGTCTCTGGTATGCACCACAGTTAGTACAAACCAATCCGCAATATGCAACAACAGGTTCATTTACAGCCTGCATAATTTACCTTCCCGCAATAAAAAAAGCCGCCTTTCTCCCGGCGGCTTATTGTAATCACCAAACGTGAAAAACGCAAGCTAACGCTTCGAGAACTGGAATCTTTTCCTTGCACCTGCTTTGCCGGCCTTTTTCCTCTCGACCATCCTGCTGTCACGGGTAAGATAACCACCGTCACGCAGCGGCTGGATATAGTTTTCGTCATAGTTTTTCAGCGCCCGGGCGATTCCCAAACGTGTAGCGCCGGATTGTCCCGTAGCTCCACCGCCGCGGACGTTGACAAAGACATCGAACGCTTTTTCGCACTCGACCGCCTTCAGAGGCGCAAGGACCGCTTCTTTATCCTGCGTTCTGGCAAAGTAATCACTAAGCTCCCTTCTGTTAATGAGCAATTTACCGTCGCCGGGTCTGATTCGCACACGGGCGACAGAACTTTTCCTTCTGCCGGTGCCCCAGTAGTAACTGCCTCCATCCGGCTTTTTTACGGGTTTGCGCTGCGGCTTCGGAGCCGCAACTGTCACATCAACTTTCGGATCATCAGCAGGATTATCCTTTTGGGCTTCTGCCATAATTTTCTACTTCCCCTTAAACAGCTCTAATTTTTCGGGTTTTTGGGCCTGATGGTCGTGTTCCGGCCCACGGTAAACCTTTAGTTTCCTCAACATCACTCTGGCCAGGGCGTTCTTCGGCAGCATTCTTTTTACCGCCAGTTCTATTACCTTTTCAGGCCTTTTAGCCATCATCTCAGCGAAACTGACGATTTTACGGCCGCCGGGATAATGCGTGTAATAGTCATATTCTTTAGCTTGGGCTTTCTTGCCGGTAACCTTTACCTTCGCAGCGTTCACCACGATTACGAAATCGCCTACATCCACATTCGGTGTATATGTCGGCTTGGTTTTGCCCATTAGTATAGGTGCGATTTTCGCAGCCATTCGGCCTAAAACAAGCCCTTCGGCGTCCACAAGCCACCATTTTTGCTCAATCTCACCTTTTTTCGCCAGAAAGCTCTTCATAAGAATTCCCATAGCCATAAGAAAACCAGCATTTTAGCCAATTACGTTTGTTTGTCAAATGCTGAACCGGCAAAATCTTAAGAATTTTCAGCGGCTTGCCTGAATGCTCGTTTGAATCCGCCTTCACCAAGCTTCGGCGAGACAGGCTCATCACAGGCCCTTCGACTTCGCTCAGGGTAATTTTACCCGCCGTAAGGTTGAGTAAAATTGGCTTTGTTTGGGTTTGTTTTGAGCTTGGCCGTTTTAAGTTTTTGGTTATTAGTCATTGTATTTACCGAACTTATAGTCATTTTTGGCATTCTGAAAATTGGGTTCGTTTTGAACGGTTAACCGTTTTAACTCTTTCACAGTTCCTTGTTGATAGAAAGTCTCCGTTGGGGGTTACATACGCTGTATAAACAGCGAGATATACTCCACTACGAGATATAAACTATTAAGTCGTTTCTGACCCAGGCCTGCCGGCCCCAAGACCATCGCCCTGCTGGGCGATAAAGGACAGAATTCGTCCCTTCTATAATTTGGACGGACTTGCGCGATTGATGCGAAAATTATGTCTGTTTAGGAGGTGCGGTTTTGGCTAAGTCATTGTAGATAAAGGGGTAAAAAAATTTTAAAAATTAGCCGTCTTGGATATGTAGGTAGCTACGCTTTTGATTGAAAATTATAGTGCAGCGATTTTGCCTTCCACGCTAGGTTGCTCCTTCAAGCCAATATTCGGCAAAAATAGCGTAGTCAATGAAGTTCACTACACCATCACGGTTAAGGTCCTCGGGTATTAAAATTTCCTCTTTAAGCCACTTATTTACAAGTAGTCTGAGGTCGTTGAAGTTCACATTATCAGCAAGGTCGTTGTCTAAATTTGCGATATTACCCACATCAGATAAAGACATACTGGCTTGTGGAGTTCCGCCGTAAGCACCTATATTTATTCGTTTGCCGTGAGGCCAAAGTTCGGCTGTCCAATCCGAATTAGGGTCACCGGCATCGATACAGGGGCTTGTGGTGTAGTCCTGAACCCATACTTGGGTAAGGGGGTTCCAGTGTCCTACCCGTGATTTCAAATGATAATCGCCTCCATACATACCCACAAAGCAAGGGTCATCGCCGAAGTTACCGATTCCACCCCAAGTGCCGGTCCATCCCTGGACACAGCAATAATCGATGTTGGTAGAAGAGGTTATATCAACCTGTGCTGATTCATCGGTGCCGCCGCTGTCACTATTTCCCCAGAGGATGCAATTTTTCAGGATCAGGGTGCTTAGATAATTATCAATTCCTCCGCTTGTCAGTCCTGCAGAGTTATTACAAATTGTGCAATTGATGAACATTGGGCCCAAACAACCTCTATTGGCGACACCGCCGCCATATTCCTCCACGGAATTTTCACTTATCACGCAGTCTGTAAGGAGGGGGCAAATGCCATCGTTGTAAATCCCGCCACCTTCATAAACGGCTGAATTCCAGCTGATGGTGCAGTTGTCGAGTGAGGGATTGCTCGAGGTGTTATATATTGCCCCGCCGACTATGCCAGCAGCGTTATCGGTCAAGATACAGTTAGTCAGTGTCGGTCCGGGGCCGCCCATACCAATGATAACTATGCCTGTGTAGTTGTTTAGCATTGCGCCGCCAAAGTCGGCATAGTTTGCGATTATTTTGCAGTTGCTGAATGTAGCGGTGCAGCCATAATTTTCTCCACCTTCGTTGTATATGCCTCCGCCCAAGTTGTATGGGTGATTACCATCGGCGTTGCCTGCGGTGATAGTAAAGCCATCAAGGACAGTAGTATCGCCGGTGCCGGTGCTATTGACTACATGGTAGCTGTTTTCATTGTTGTTGGCAAAATGGGGGCCATCATCGCCATTGAGGTCGCCGCTGAGGATTGTCTGGTATGTATCCGGGTCGCGGCTGTTCCAACTGCCGCCTCCTGTTGGGAAGCCACCATAAACAGTAACGCCATCGACGAGCTGGAAGCTAGCAATCCTGTCGCCTCCGGCTCCTGCCGGTTTATAGGTGCCCTGCGCAACAAGTATCTGTTCGAATTGCGAGAATAAGACTGCTGTGTCGAGCGCATCCTGCAAGTCGGCAAAGGCATTTCCCCAGCTTGAGCCGTTGTTTGCACCGAGAGCGACGGCATCAACAAATAAAGTGTTTTTGTTCGGCTCGTTGTCGTTTTCGACCGCGGTGACTCCGGCAGCGCTAAATCCTGAGGCGTTCACCTCTATAGAAGCTGTGCCATCAATATGGTCGTCATCTTCTACGGCGGCGAGCGTAACCGTCTGGGGAACTGAGTAATTAGACGAATCGAAAAGTAACAGCGCGCCGGACTGGACGATGATATCCGAATCGCCCGACCGGCGAGTTACCTCCACTGAAAGCATTTCGCACGGATCATTCAGTAGCGCCACTGTAAAAGTTTCCGCCCCATCCTCGGGGACTATAGTCAATTCAGTACTGAGTACGAAGCTATTTTTCTCAGGCCCTTCATACGCTCCCATATCGACAATCGGCGGTGTGCCATTGCCGGTGTCCGGGGTCTCAGGGTCATCAATGAATCGGGGATTGCCGTCGAAATCAGTCGTCACCGATGACGGAACCGCTGTGTTGTCACCGGCATCGACACAAGGAGAACCAGTCAACAGACGCAAATTATCATCCTTTGTTCCAAGTGTGTTGTCGATTCCATCAGGGTCCTGAAATAAGGGATCTGCATTGATATTACCATCACCCCAATCGACTGAACTGTTATAGAGATATATTGCTGCCTGACCACCCTGTACATCACTGTAACTTACTGACACAATGCTACTGTAATACATTGCTATTTGTGGACCTTCGTAAGCTGTATTTGCCCAGAAGATACAGTTGATTAACGCAGTCTCGGCGTAAGAAGACCCCTGAAGGGCCCCACCTAAGGACTTACTGGAGTTTTGATTGAAGATACAGTTAATCAGGGTGGTGGTGCTGTGTGAAACATATAAGCCGCCTCCACTGTCTATATTTGCCGTATTTGAGCTGAATATACAATTAACCAACGTCATTTCACTATTTTCCAAAATCATCATTCCGCCGCCTTGGTCACCTGCCAAGTTGCCGGTGAACATACAGTTGGTAATCAGGCTGGTTGACGAAGCACTGTACATACCACCACCGTCTTGGGAATAGTTTCGCATGAATGTGCAGTTGTTTACCGTTGGGCTTCCGGCTTCGGTGAACATTCCGCCACCAAAGCATATTGGAGGATTTCTACCGTCAGCATTGCCAGCGGTGATACTGAAACCATCCAGCACAGCCGTGTCATCGGTGCCGTTACCAGTTACTACATGGTAGCTGTTTTCGCCGTTGTTGGTGAAATTCGGTCCATCGTTGCCGAGGAAGTCACCACTTAGGACAGTTTCATACAGTTCGGTATCTCTGGCATTGGGGTCTGGTTGGCCGAAACCGGCATAACCGCCTTTGAGGGTTACTCCGTTTATAAGCTGGAATGCCGCATTTCTATCGCCGCTGCCGGTTGGATTTGCGGCGTTGCGATCCGGCCTATACGTGCCTTGGGCAACCAGTATATCATCACCCGCAGCGGCATTTGATAGGGCATCCTGAAGGTAGCTGTAAGCATTAGTCCAACTCGAACCATCATTTAAACCATGAGAGTCGGCATCGACGTAGATTGTTTGTGCTTGAGAAGTAGCAATTAAAGGCACATATACCAGAATAATAATCAACTTCCTCATGACATGGACCTCCAATGCTACATACAAGATTACATTATAAAGCCAAAAATGTCAAGAAAAAACCGGGAGTATTCTTTTTTGGTTTGGGTAGTTTAAAGAGAAGACATACAGTAAGTATGCCGAAGGCATACGAAAAGGAAGCATCCGAGCAGAAGGCAACACGAGCAAACGTCACCGTTCCGGCGACGGCTAAACATTCTGGATTCCTGCCTTCGCAGGAATGACAATTTTGTTTTGCTGTTGGTGCCGGAGGCCCGCGGCTTTCCTATAGGAATACTATTTTGAAACAAAAACTTGGTGTAGGGACTTAGTATTTCTGGAGAAATCTTAAGCATAGGATGTTATCGATATTTCCTGATAATATTCCAATTTTCATGTTATCGAGAAAGAGACCGCTATATTTTCCTATAAATATGTTGTCGAATTTAAACTGTCATGTAAAATGCAGGGAATATTGGCGGTAGCTAAACGTTAATCTTAACTTTTTTTAAAAGGACAACACATGAATAAACGCATCTTTACCCACCTTGTCGTCTCTATGTTGCTGGCTGGCAGCACCTCTGTCGTTCTGGCAGCTGACTCGGCAGCGAGTGCAGAGACTGCGAAGCAGCTGTTTCCTGCGCCTCTGAAGTGGAAGTCCACGGATGTCCTGGTCAAGCCGGTCTCCGATGAAAAGCACACGATTGTGTCCGTCAAAGATCCGACTATCGTGCGCTACAACGGTCTGTGGCACATCTACGCAACCGTGTATTCGACATCGGCCAAAACCTGGAGCATGGTCTATCTAAACTTCAAGGACTGGGCTGATGCCCCCAAAGCCAAGCTGACTTATATCGATGTCAATCCGAATTTGAGAGGGTATCATTGTGCGCCGCACGTCTTTTATTTCACGCCGCACAAAAAGTGGTACTTTATCTTCCAGTCACAGCAGCCCCAGTACTGTACGACCGATGATATTTCCAAGCCGGAGACCTGGACAGCACCTCAGAACTTCTTCGAGGGTAAGCCAAGCGGTGCTCCGGATCTGTGGATCGACTACCACATTATCTGCGACGATACGCACGCGTATCTATTCTTCACTGGCGACAACGGTCGCTTCTATCGCAGCCGAACCAAGATCGAGGACTTCCCCAAGGGCATGAGCAATCCCGAGATTGCAATTCAAGGCAATCGAAGCAACCTTTTTGAGGGGAGCATTACCTACAAGATCAAGGGTACCAAGTCCTATTTGACTCTGATCGAGGCCCTGAGCCCGGCACGTTACTATCGCGCCTGGATCTCTGACAGCCTCGATGGAGAATGGACACCTGTGCCGGGTGCTGATACATGGGAGACGCCTTTCGCAGGAATCAATAACGTCACCTTTGAAGACGGTGTGAAGCCCTGGACAAAAGACATCAGCCACGGAGAGCTGATTCGCGACGGATACGACGAAACCATGACTATTGACCTCAATAACCTGCAATTCCTATACCAGGGTCGTGATCCGAATAGTGGTGGAGATTACGGCTTGTTGCCCTATCGGCTGGGTCTGTTGAGATTGGATCGGTCTGCCAAGCCCTAATCTGACGCTGCCGCTCAGGCGCCGCGGGGGGCTTTTTATACAAACACTGCGAAGTGCTGCCGAGGCCGCAATGAGGAGCTTGGGTCCCAGATAACGAATTTCTGAGATCTACGCTGCGCTACGAGAGGGCGCAACAGCAAGTCAATCATTAGTGAATGATAGATAGTCACTATTTGGAGGAACTGCCGTGGTTTTGGCCGCGGCCTAGTTCAGTATTCTGCCGGCGCCGTTTCTTTTTCACTTTTTCAATAATTTTGACGGGCAGTCCAACCAGCAGGACGATTGGGAATTGCCAAATAATCATAAACAGTCGAAACAGGCGGCCCATAACAGATACATCACGTGACCACACTGCCACATTCTGACCCAAACGCTGACCTGCCAGCGAAGATTCAGAAACGGGATATACTGAGTGAACTGGCCAACAGCCTCGCCGCAATGAGGGCAATAGTGATGAAGGGGGTGAACTGGCCTGAAGCATCTTATGCAGACAGGCGTTCCATCACCCTCTTCTTCAGTAATATCTCTATCTTCTGTGGGCTGTGGTTCCATTTCGATTGACGCCTAATAAATAATATAAGCCGTTTTTGCCAGGAGCTTAGTATAGCTGCAGGAGATGAAAAATCAAGATTCTTGTGTGTTGGTTTGGGGTTTGCGTGGCGCTGCCGGGAGCCATAGATGCTGTTGTTTCCGGAAGCCACCGCAGAAGAAGATTAAAAATCAAAGTGCAAAATGCAAAATTGTGGAGCCACTTCGCGGGGATTATTACAGGCGACTAAGTAAATAGAAAAGAAGGTCGAACTGGAGGATGCAAAAGCAAGTTAACAACTGGATCCCAGACAGAAAACCAAGTGAGCAGCAATCGAGGGACTTCGCTGCGCTACGAACAACCCATACTATTTCCGCAGTTGAAGCATTTGTAGCAGGTGCCGTTTCGGACGGTGATAGCTCCGCAGATATCACAGGCAGGGGCATCATCGGAAAAATGCTCAAACTGAGCACTGAATTGCTGTATAACAGCCGCCTCAGACTGCAATTGACTATCCTCATCGGAGACAACAGAGCTTACCAATGCCCCTATTCGATTGGCTATGCTGGCTAATCTGCCTTTCGGGGCAAGGGTAGACTGTATGGGTATCTGTTTTGAAGCCAAAGGTTCTTGCCTCAGGGATGTTCTATCTTCAGCAGAAGTTGTCTTACTTTTGCCTTTTACGACGGTTTTTACCTCAGCAATTTTATGTGCAAGGTCTTTGGTCTTTTCGACTAACTGCTTGGCTGTTGTCGTATTTTTACTTTCCTTGGCAGCTGCCTCCGCTACCCGATTAGGAGTGTTCTGCTCGGCATAGCCAGGTATAAACTGGCAGCCTAACCAGCAGAAAATATAGTCAATTAAGCTTTTTGCAAAAGGTATATCGCGGTTTGACGTCATTCCCGACGGCTCGAACCTTGCGTGCCGGAATTTGTCCACCAGCGTTATCAAGGGCACTCCATACTGCAGCGCCATCGAAGTACAGGTGCCTATAACATCCATAAGACCGCCGACGGTGCTGCCTTCCTTGGCCATAGTGATAAACAACTCACCAGGCTGGCCATCCTCATACAGCCCCACCGTCAGGTAGCCTTCGTGTCCTGCGACAGAAAACTTATGCGTTATGCTCTGGCGGGTGTCCGGCAACCGACGCCTGAATGGGCGAGATGGAGCCAGCCCTTCGGCAGCAGCTCTGGTCTCTTTATGCTTTTGGGTAGAGACCGGCTGCAACTTCTTAGAACCATCGCGATAGATTGCCACCGCTTTTAATCCGAGCTTCCATCCTTCGGTATAGGCGGCGGCAATTTCCTCGGTTGTGCTTTCTTTGGGCATATTGATGGTTTTACTGATAGCGCCGGAAATAAACGGCTGAACCGCAGCCATCATTTTTAGATGCGCAAGATAATGGATATGTCTTTTGCCGTTGCGGGGCTTAAAGGCACAGTCAAAAATCGGCAAATGAGCAGGGTTGAGTTTCTCCGCCCCTTCGATGGTTTCATTTTTATCTATGTAGTCGCAGATGGATTTAATATCCTCGGCACTATAACCAAGTCTATCGAGGGCCATCGAGACGGTCTTATTGACGAGTTTGAGCATTCCGCCGCCAGCCAACAGCTTGTATTTGACCAGAGCGATGTCCGGCTCTATGCCGGTGGTATCACAATCCATCATAAAGCCGATAGTTCCTGTCGGCGCAAGAACGGTCGCCTGAGCATTACAGAAGCCGACCTTAGAGCCAGCGTCAAAGGCCTGGTCCCAGACATCCCTGGCAGCGTTGCGTATATAATCTGGGCAGTGCGATTCCGGAATATTAAGGACGTGCTGACGGTGCATATTTATGACCTTCAGCATCGCATCGGCATTCTTATGAAACTCATTAAAAGGCTCTCTGGCTGAGGCAATCTCAGCACTTGCCGTATAAGCTGCTCCTGTCATTATGGCGCTGATAGCACCGGCCAGTGCCCTTGCCTGGTCAGAATCATAAGGAAGCGCCAGACTCATAGCAAGGGAGCCGAGATTGGCGTAGCCCAGGCCCAGCGGACGGAACAGATGACTGTTGACGGTAATGGATTTATCCGGATAACTGCCGTTATCAACCAGAATTTCCTGAGCAATGATGAACAGCCGAACAGCGTTTTTAAAGCCGACAACATCGAAGGAGCCGTCTTCCCTGCGAAACTTCATAAGATTTAGCGAAGCCAGATTGCACGCCGAATCGTCGAGGAACATATATTCGCTGCAGGGGTTCGAGGAATTAATCGGCCCGGAGTCCGGACAGGTGTGCCAGCGATTAACTGTGCTGTGGTACTGGATGCCGGGGTCGCCGCAAATTCTCGTGCCCTCGGCAATTAGCTCCATTAGCCTGCGTGCCGAATGTTCCCCCACCTTTTCGCCTGTCGTTACGGCGTATGTGGCCCACGTTGCGTCCTTTTCTACCGCCTGCATAAATTCATCGGTTACGCGGACGGAAAGATTGGAATTCTGAAACATCACGCTGCCGTAAGCCTGCTGGTTGTAATCTCCGTCGTAGCCGGCCCCGATGAGGGCCCAGGCCTTTTTCTCCTCCTCTGCTTTGCAGGTAATAAACTCCTCGATATCAGGATGGCTGACCTTTAATGACTGCATCTTTGCCGCCCGGCGGGTCTTTCCGCCAGATTTGATTACCGCTGCTATCTGGTCATAAACCCTCATAAAACTCAAAGGCCCCGAAGGTTTGCCGCCGCCGGAGAGTTTCTCCTTGCTGCTTCGCAGCGTTGAAAGGTCGGTTCCGGTTCCTGAGCCGTGTTTGAACAGCATCGCTTCGCTTGCCGCAAGGCGCATTATGTCTTCCATCGAGTCCTTAACCGACTGTATAAAACAGGCCGAGGCCTGTGGATATCCGTAACTATTTTCACACGCAACGGCCGTTTTGCTCTGCGGGTCCCAGTGGAAATTATGCTTGCCGCCGCTAACGCCATAGACGTCAAAAAGGCCTACGTTAAACCATACGGGCGAATTAAATGACCCGTATTGGTTCACGCACAACCAGACAAGCTCGTTATAGAAAATCTCAGCATCCTCGTCAGTTGCGAAGTAACCGTCTTTTCTACCGCGGTCGGCTATAGTCTTACAAACACGATGGACAAGCTGCTTTACTGAATGCTCCCGCCGGCCGGACTCGACATCACCATAAAAGTATTTGCTGGCCACAACCTTTATTGCTAATTGGCTCCAGGAGGCCGGAACCTCGATGTTATCCTGCTCGAAGATTACCTGTCCATTATCACCGGTAATCTTGGCTGAACGGGTTTCCCACTCAAGCTGCTCAAACGGATGAACGCCGGCGGTCGAAAAGAAATACTCCATTCTCAAACCAACCGAACCGCGGGCTTCTACAGCGGTTTCTGACTGGGTTTGCTTGCCTCTAAAAGGATTTTCGGGATTGAATTTATACGACATTTACGCGCCTCCGTGCGAAAAATGGGACACCACAACATATAGTAAAATAAACGGGAATTAAGCCAGATATAGTTATAAAACCCGTAAAAACTCTATCGGCAGATTAATGGCAATTTGATTAGGTGTAAAGAGCAAATTCGAAATTTTTTTCATAAATTTATTGATGCTGTTGTTAGTCCTTGCAACTACTAAAGCTATGAAGCGAAAATTTTTTTTCAAAGTGCACAACGTGTTTCAGATATTTCCAAAATGATGTTAAGATAACGATATGTCAGCACAAACACGAGACAGATTCGAAGCAATCCGTGAAAAGATAAGGAGTTTTCCGAGCGGCCCGGGTCTATATTTTATGAAAGGCCCGAAGGATAACGTCCTTTATATCGGCAAGACTAAGAATCTGCGCTCGCGGGTGGCCAGTTACTTTAAACAGGCCGATGACCTTGCTGTTTCACGCAGCCCAAAAATCGCTGAAATGCTAAGCAAAGTTGAAACCATTGATTTTCTGGAAACCGAAACGGAAGTCAGTGCAATGCTGCAGGAAGCCCGTTTGATTAAGGATATACATCCTCCCTACAATACCAACCTCGTAGATGATAAAACCTTTCCATATTTAGAAATTACGATATCTGATGCCTTTCCCGGCGTTTATATTACTCGTAAGCCGCGAAGGGGCAGTCGCCTCTTCGGACCTTTCGCAAACGCAAAAGACCTTCGGGCCGTCTTTGTCGAGATGCAGAAAATCTTCAAGTTCCGAAGCTGCAATCTTGATATTCGGGCCGACGACGACAAACGTAACTTCTTTCGCCCCTGCATCTTATACAGCATAAAACAGTGCACCGCCCCCTGTGCAGCTAAAATCAGCAGGGGCGAATATGTAAAAACTATCAAAGACCTTGTTAAATTCCTGCGTTCGAAGCGTTCGATAGTCCTGCGGCAGTTGAAAAAACAAATGGCCGAGGCATCTGCTGCAACGAAATACGAGAAAGCCGTGATGTTTCGCGACCGTATCCGCCTTATTGAACGGCTGGACCGCCGGGGCACACCCGATGAGGACGTCCAACCGGAAGTTTTCGCTGCCGAGCCTGCCGAAGCGCTCGAAAAACTCCAGGTTCTCCTGCAAACGCCTGAGCCGGTCAGGATTATCGAGGGGATTGACGTTGCCAATATCGGCGGCGCAGAGGCGGTCGGCTCGCTGGTTAAATTTATCGATGGCAGGCCTTTCAAGAGCGGCTATCGGCGGTTCAAGATAAAAACCGTCAAGGACATCGACGACTATGCAATGATTGCCGAAGTGGTCAGACGCAGATACAAATACGCCCTGCAGGGTGAAGAGCTTTGGCCTGATCTTATTTTAATCGATGGCGGCCTCGGGCATCTTCACGCCGCCCAAGCCGTTCTTAAAGAGATGCACGCCCCTGCTGTGAAAATCGCCGCAATTGCCAAACGCCAGGAGGAAATTTATCTGCAGAGCAGCTCAAAACCATTGAAACTGCCCCGCCACTCGCCGGTTTTGAAACTTCTACAATACGTCCGCGATGAAGCCCACCGCTTCGCACAGCATTACCACCACATACTGCGAAGCAAAAAAATGCTGAATAAAAAATCCTAATCGTCGATTTATATAAACCATGAGACTATGCGAAACAGAAGTTTCCTGCCGAATCCGTCAACCGCATAAGAGCTTGACCGCAACACTGCCCGCACAACCTGCGAAATATCCCTCTCGTCTCCTGCTAAACGCAGGGTATTGGAAACATTCCTCTTTTCGTCGAATTGATATTCATAACCCCTTATTATCGTTACTGGAATGCCGGAATCGGTCTGGCCGAACAACAATGCCGAGGCAGCCGCCATCTCCAGTCCCACCAAATCAATGCCGCCGAACTTCGGTTTGCCGAACTTGTCTTTTTTGCCGAACATTACTGAACAAGGATTTATACCCGATGAGCCGACTGCGGTATCAACAGTGCCGTAAGAAACCAATTCAGTATCGGCAAGAAGACAAGCGATATTTTTGCCAGTAAGCTTCCTGATTTCCGCCCTGATTTTCGCCGCCTCAGCATCAGGGTCTTCAGGAAATAAACTCACAACTCCTTCCGGATGATTCGAGCCGTCGATACCCGCATCACAGGTATGAATACTGCCGGTCGGACTTTCAGTTATAAAAAGGCACTTTTCACTATCGCACAGTCTCCGGCTACTCTCGGCGTCTGTTGAACCGCTGGCTACGTACTGGGTTATTGCTCCCCCAAGTGGTACTACGGCAATAATTTTATGGCCTGTATCGAGAATCATCTGGACCCATATCGGGTCTTTGCCGGTCTTTTTGGAAATTTTAAGTGCTTTTTTACTTACCTTGACGTCCGCCTTTTTTCTTATCAGCCCCAGCGCCTTTGAGACGATTTTGCTCGTCAGCACGAAAATATCCTTTTCGTTTATACTGACATTTTCATTTTTAGCGCAATCACAGATGATTTTAGCGAGATTATCACCTGCTTTTATCTCCGGTATGGTCTGCAAACCTATTAGTTCGATTTTTTTCATACTATTATTTTGTGAATCCTCTTAAACAAAGGTCGGTATCGAATCGTTTTTTTCCGTAATAGTTATTTTTGACGTAATTATACGCTTTTTTCATCTCCCGGGAAGTTTTTACCCTGCCTTTTTTTGCAAGTCTTTCGTATGAGGTATAAACGACGATTTGGTCCGCCAGCTGCTGTTTCAGAAACGACGTTATGATTTTTTCTCCGCCTTCGACGAGAATTTGTTGAATATCTCTTTTGCCAAGCTTGGTTAATACATTTTTGAGGCTGCATTTGCCGCTGGTGGAGGCAACGGTGATAACTTCTACTCCTTTTTTCCTCAGCAAAAGAACTTTTTTACTGTTTTTTTGCGTGGTGAATACGGCCACAGGCGTTTTTTTTACAGTTTTGATTAGATTACAGTTCAGTGGAATTTTTAATTGACTGTCAAGGACAACTCTCAGAATTTGTTTTCCTGTATCCGGCCTTGCCGTGAGCATCGGGTCATCAGTGAGTACTGTATTTATGCCGACGAGGACTGCCTGCACTTTTTTCCGCAGTTTATGAGCATCTTTTCTGCTTTTTGCCCCTGTTATCCACTGTTTTTTATCGCTTCTGGCAAGGAAACTGTCGCTACTTTGCGCCCACTTGATAATTACCCAGGGTTTTTTTGTTTTAGCAAACTTAAAAAATGGAGCGTTCAGCAACTGTGCCTGGCCTTTACAGACATCCGTTTTAACCTCGATGCCTGCTTTTTTCAGGATTTTCAAACCTTTGCCGTTGACCTTTTTTGTCGGGTCTTTAGTTGCTACAACGATTTTTTCTATTCCCGAGTTTATAATTGCTTTCGTGCACGGCGGCGTCTTCCCATAATGGCAGCACGGCTCAAGCGTTACATACATTGTTGCGCCGCGTGGTGATTTTTTGCAGTTTTTCAGGGCGTTTATCTCTGCATGTGGCCCACCAAATTTTTTGTGCCATCCCCTGCCGATAACCTGATTGTCCTTTACGATGACCGCCCCGACCGCCGGATTTGGCTCAACCGAGCCAATGCCCCGCCGCGCAAGCTTCAGCGCCACCCCCATATATTTCTCGTCTTTGCTAATCATTTTCACGCCAGCGCTGCCACTGAAAGGTCACCATAGGGGTCTTGCCCGGATGCCTCGTTATATCGCAATAACTTAATCTTAAAACCCGCATCTCGGATTTCAGACAAAATACTTTTCCAGTGTGGGACCTTACGTGCGGGCATATAATCCCTGCCATTAATCACAAGAAAACCTTCATATTCCCTGGCTTTATCATACGGCGAATAAATAGTATAACCTCTAAGTTTTTGTCCCTTGCATACATTTGAGAACGTTTTTCTATCTGCCGGACTGCACATAGTCATCACGATAAAAAGCCCCCCTTTTCTTAATAGCTTAAAGCTGTTTTTAAAAAACGCTTTTCTGTCTTTAGGCCGGATAATACAATGCAGACATTTTCCGTCTATCGCCAAATCAAACTTTCCGATTTTTCCGGTATCGATGCGGCAAATATCGGCCCGCTTAAATTTAACATTCAGACCTTTCGACTGCTCTTTTGCCATAGCTATAGCCGTTTTGCTGACATCAATACCCAATCCGCTAAAATTCTTTTTGCAAACCCATCTCAACAAAGGCCCAGTCCCGCAACCAAGCTCAATTGCCCTGCCATTTTTGGGCGCCCACGGCTGAGCAAGAGCATCCGTCAAAAATCGTTTTGTGTCCGCAATTATTTCTGGATATTTTACGCGCTGATATTCGTTCCAGGAACGAATGCCTTTTTTCTTCATATTCTTATATATAATTTCATGTCTTTCATACGGCTTTTTCATTTCTATCTTTAGAGCATCGCCGAAAACTGTTTTTCATTTATCACTTTGACCCCCAGTTTCAATGCTTTATCGAGTTTGCTGCCGGGGTCTTCGCCGGCTAACACGAAGTCGGTCTTTTTACTTACGCTGGCAGATGCCTTTCCGCCAGCATCTCTGATTGCCTGCTCTGCCTGTTGCCTGCTGAAATTCTGCAACGTGCCGGTAACGACAATAGTTTTGCCCGCCAGTTTGCCTTTGGCTTTGGCCTTTTTGGGCAGCTCCGGCTTAATACCCGCCGCTAAAAGCTCGTCAATGACAGAAACGTTCTTATTATTATGAAAGAACTCGTAAACGCTTTCAGCAACCTTTTCTCCAACCTGCTCAATCGCATCAAGCTCCGTCTGACTTGCCTTTCTCAGAGCATTAAGCGAGCCGAAATGCTCGGCAAGTACCTGCGCCGTCTGCCCGCCTATATGCCGAATACCCAGACCAGCGATTAACCGCCACAAAGGTCTTCTCTTGCTTGCCTCAATTGAATCTATGACGTTCTGGGCGCTTTTGTCGGCCATTCGCTCCAGTTCAACGAGGTCTTCTTTTGTGAGCTTGTAGATACCGGCAAAGTTTTTGACTAATCCACTATCGACTAACTGGTCTATCAGGGCCTCACCTAAATGTTCTATGTCCATCTGCCCCCTGCCGGCGAAATAACGCAGCCGCTCTTTCAACTGCCCAAGACAATGAGGATTGACACACCGCAGAAATACTCCCTCAGCGTCCTTTTTGACTTCGCCTTCACAGTTCGGGCATTTTTTAGGCGGTTTAACCGGCTTTGTCCCTTTCGGCCTGCGTTCTTTTTTTACTTCGACGACCTGTGGGATGATTTCACCCGCCTTTTCAATTACGACCGTGTCGCCTTCGCGAACGTCCAGGCGATTTATCTGGTCGAAGTTATGCAAACTGGCCCTTTTGACGGTTGTCCCGGCCAAAAACACAGGCGTCAGATTGGCAACCGGCGTTAACGTCCCCCCCTTGCCGACTTGGACATCAATTGATTCGACAACCGTCTTGGCCTGTTCAGCGGCAAACTTATAGCTTATGGACCACCGCGGCGCCCGGCCCGTATACCCCAGAATATCGCGCTGGTCTAAGCGATTGACTTTAACGACCATTCCGTCAATTTGATATTCGAGCTGCTCGCGTTTCTTGTCCCAACTGTCGCATATCTTTATAACTTCATCGATGTCTTTAGCGCGTTTAATATGAGGATTGACGGGCAGACCAAATTTCTTAAATGCCTGTAATGCTTCGTAATGGTCTTTCGCCAACGGCTGAGAAACCTCTCCGGTTGCATAAGCGAAAAACGCAAGGTTCCTTTGAGCGGTGATTTTCGAATCGAGCAGTTTTAACGAACCAGCAGTGGCATTCCTCGGATTGGCAAACAGGGCTTCACCGGCCTTCTCACGCTGCTTATTTAACGCAGCAAATGACTTTGTCGGCATATAAACTTCACCCCGGACCTCGAGAATGTCGAGTATTTTTACTTTATCGCCAATAAGCGAAAGAGGAACGGCCTTTATCGTGCGAACGTTAGTGGTAATATCATCACCTACTCGCCCATCGCCGCGAGTGGCACCAGTAACCAGCAAGCCATGTTCATAACGCAAACTCGACGCCACGCCATCGATTTTTAATTCGACCACATAATCGTAATCCCGCCTGCCAAGCCCTTTCGCCACCCTTTCGTCAAAGGCCCGCAATTCCTCAGGGCTGTAGGTATTATCAATACTGAGCATAGGTATTGCGTGACGAACGGTTTTGAATCCTTCAAGGGGCTGTTCAGAGACTCGCTGCGTAGGCGAGTCAGGCGTGATTAGGTCAGGATGCTGCTCTTCAAGCAACTTTAATTCGGCGAACAGCTTGTCATACTGCCGGTCAGTTATCTCCGGCTGATTGAGGACATAATAGAGGTAATCGTGCCTTCGTATCTCGGCACGCAGATGCTCTATCCGCTTTCTGATATCCGATGCCATATTGGCATAATATATACGCCCAAAAGCAATGTTTTGCAATAGCGGGTCACATCAAATCACCGATTTTTCATCATTGACTCCGCGGAAGGTATTTGCTTCGCAGGTTATTCTCGACTGCCCAAACAAGCTCCGTTCGCTTCTGGTCAGGAAGTACCTTTAGAAGTTCTCTCGCAATGGCGGGCGCATCATTTTGCGTCTTGCCGGCACATAAAACTTTGGCCTGCTTATCGAATTCCGTCATGTACACTTCCAAATCTTTAACGTCCGCCACCGTCGATACAGGGCCGTGTCCCGGCACGATAATTTTGGCGCTCGTCTTCTCCAGCTTGGCAAGGGCTTTAAGCCAGCCCTGAACATCGGCATCGCCCATAGTCGGATGATATTGTACAAAAAGTATGTCGCCTGCGAACAAAACGCCGTCCTGGTCAACAAGGGCTACAATACTGTCATTCGTATGCGTGTGACCAAGATACGACAAACTAACAGTAACGCCGCCCAGATCTATAAGTAGTGCGTCCTTAAAGGTAATCGTCGGTGGGCTTATAGTCGTCCCCTTAATGTCTTCTGCCGTCAGACCGTAATTTTCAGGATGCGATATACCCTCTTTATAGCGGGAGGTCAATTTGCGCCCGTTTTCCTGGCCTATGACCACCGCACCGAGTTTCACAAACTCGCAATTGCCCCAGGAATGGTCTAAATGATAATGCGTATTAACGACGTACTTGATTGGCTTATCTGTTACTTTCCTGATGTCGGCGATAAACTTCTGCGCCTTTTTTGCGGATATGCGGGTATCGATAACCAGCACGGCATCATTACCGATGACAATGCCGGTATTCACCCCGTAGCTGTTGCCCGCAGGCGTTGCGTTTTTAAAATCCGCCGCTGCGTACACATGCTCGGACAACTTCGTCAGCCCTGCCGTTTCCTCCGCCATCGCAGGGCCAGACGTTATTAAACATATCAACAGCAACACAGACCACGTTCTATCAAAGGCCCTTCTCATAATATTTCCTTCCAAAATGATGTTTGACAAAACCGTTAAATTTTAAGATAATGATAATATCTCATAGTTTATACAAAAACGGCTCTTTGAGCCAGTACCAATTTGTAGATTGCTATTCCCCGATAGCTCAATTGGTAGAGCGAGCGGCTGTTAACCGCTAGGTCGTAGGTTCGAGCCCTACTCGGGGAGTTTCAGCAAAAAAGAGCTACCTTTTACGGTGGCTTTTTTGCTAAGGGATAACAAATCAACCATTATGGTTCAACGAACGAACCTGCCTGCTCAGCCATGCTATTTGCGTACACCTATGTATTACGCTTATGTTTTAATGTGCCCCAAAGATAAAACTTTCTAACCGGTTTTACGAACAACTTAAAAATCTAATTTTCGATGCAGAAGTCTCTCCTCGGCGTGTAAACCTTGAACCCAAATCAAATCGTAGTGCTCCTGGAAATACCTCCACAGAAGTTTATGTGTGTTGCTGAAGCGCAACTCGTTCCGACCATCCAGGCCTATATTGTCCAGAAGTATCCAGTTGACCTTTTTCTGTTCCAACTGCTTAATCATCTCCTTCTGTCTGGTTTCGGGTTGCGGGTCAAAAAACCAAAGCTCCCACAATGGAGATTTTCTTTGCAAAATAGTATATACCGTCGGCCGTCAAGGAACGATTAGAAGCCCTTCCCCCGGCAAAATCCACTGCGAATTGATGCGCTCGACCACTTTGATATATTGAGCGTCCAACAAAGGTATCCAAAGGTCATCGCCGGCGATACTGGATTTGATATATGTCTCCGGTTCGGCTGCTTTGAGATAACACCAGCTTTGCGTACCTGCAGAAAAAAAGGTCATAACCAATACAATAGCCAAGCCAGCCGAACAAACCACCTTCTTGCTGTTAACGTCTAAAGTAAATGGCAGTGCCAACATCCCAATCAATAATGGAACAATCCCCTGTGCAAGGTGGCCTACATCTGCGCGGGCAAAGGCATAATGCATGTATATTATGCCCACCAGACTTGAGGCTATTAAGAGTGATTTTCTCTTCAGATTTTCTTTTTTAGATGTGAGTAAATGGATAATTACAGAAATACTAAACAAAGGCAATAACAGGAAAAAACAGCCTGTGGTAAATGAAATAATGGTTTGCAAAACACCCATTCGTGAATAGTTAACTCTCCACGGCCAAGGAACAGGCAAAGGCATATTAGTAGAACCTCTTCTTAGTAATATGGCAAAAGATGCAAGAAAACTCTCGAAAAAGCCCGACACCATCAGCATCATAATCAGCATCGGCGAATAACCCAGCAATATCCCGCCTATCCATACCGCAGCATGCTTCACAAGCCCTGTTTTCTGCTGTTTGAATCGAATAAAAAGCATCAATAAAGAAAAAGCCAATAAATTATACATGCCATGGTTGCGCCCGAAAAATGCTGATATACCGACAAATATACCCGTGATGAAATGCTGCCTCAAAGACGGATTATCAACAAGACAAACCGCAAAATAAACAGAAGCCATGGCTAAGCTTGTCTCAAAAACCTTGTGCCGAGGTATCATCCACATCAATAAAACAAAACCGGCGATAAATAATACTGCCCAGGAACGAATAACCCGTCGCAGTGCCAGCAGACCAAATGTTAAGCCGATTGTCTGAAATATCGCGATGGACAATCTTAGAGATATGATACCCTTGCCAAATAGCAGCATCCAGAAAGCGGACCAGTAATATCGGCCGGGGTCGTATGACTGGAAATCTCTTACCGGTATTTGACCGGAAGCAGTTTGTATGGCACCGTACCACAGGGCGCCCTCGTCTGCCAGATTCAGCCCTATATTATACTGAAGAAGAAACGATATAACGACTAAAGCCGATGACAGAAGCGCTACTTTTATTGTGTCAGAAATATTTTGGCTAAACATTACACGGCTCTGATGTCGGGCGCATCTATTATGAAAGTTCCCAAAATTACCTCTCCACTTCTGCAGAAATGTTACGGGTATTTCTGAGTATGTCAAGGAATCTTGCAGGCCTGCTTTGGTTTCGATTATACTTGTACCGGTCAAGGCATGCCATCGTATCGCCCGTTCTTTCTCAGCAAAAGACAAACCTGCTGGCCACCCCAATTTCAAGCTCTCTCTTTTTTTGGCCGATAATACAAAAAATAGTTCTAAATGCTGGACAAACAAACGATTATATTATAAATTGCCGGCTTTGCAAAATTTGCCCGAGGTTTGCAGTTCTGCACAAAAAATTGGGTTTTTAGCAGTTTTATCGCTAAAAGCAAAATATTAAGGGAACAGAAGGCCGATTTAGCGCATCTTAACTAAACTGTAGTGAAATATCGGCAGATTGTTGAATTACATAGGTTTCAGTTTATAATATGGCTAAGATTACACTCGATGTCGGCGGTTTTAGCATAATCAAGCGTATCGGAAACGGCGCGCGCAGCACAATCTATATGGCAATCGACGAGCAGGATAATACCGAAGTTGCCCTAAAACGGATTGTCTTTGAAAGGCCGGAAGATTCGAGGATATTCGAGCAGGCTGAAACCGAATACAAAGTGGGCCGACGGATAGACCACCCTTATGTCCGCAAGTGCTACAAACTCAAGAAAATACGCAGTATGTTTATGGTAAAAGAAATGCTGCTTTCTATGGAACTATTCGACGGTAAAAACCTCGAAGACAGCCCAGCTCTGAGTCTGCTCGATGTGATGCTCATATTCAGAATGGTCGCGGGCGGTCTCCATGCTATGCACCAGCAGGGGTTTGTTCACTGCGATATAAAACCCAATAACATCCTTATGAGCGAGTCCGGCTCGATTAAAATTATAGACCTCGGCCAGAGCTGCAAAATCGGAACGGTAAAACCTCGCATTCAGGGCACGCCTGATTACATCGCACCTGAACAGGTTAGGCGTAAAGCGCTTGGCCCAAAAACCGACATCTTCAACCTTGGTGCGACAATGTACTGGGCTCTTACCGGCAAGAACGTTCCGACTTTGATACCTAAAAAGAACGACCTCGGCCTGCCCATACCCCCGCCTCCTCGCCTGGCTCCCCACGAACTAAAAAAACAATTGCCGATAGAAGTCTCAAAACTTGTAATGGATTGCATAGAAGATGAGCCTTTGAAACGCCCGCGTAATATGATGACGGTCATATCGAGGCTTGACCTGCTGGTTCACAGTATATTAGCCGGCCAGATAAAAACGAATAAAAATGCCTCAGACAATAATTGATTTGTTGAACAGCGGTGTTGAAGCCAGCAATGCAGACAGGTTTCGACGCGGTAACTTGATTTACCTCCCCTTCAATGTCCAGCTAATCGCAACCGGCGATATTCACGGCCATCGGCGAAACTTCGAAAGAATAGTTGCTTTTGCAGATTTAGCCAACAATCCCGATACCCACGTCATCCTGCAGGAAATTATACACGGAGGTCCCAAAGACGCCCAGGGCGGATGCCTGTCCTACAAACTGCTCTTCGATGTTGTCCGTTATAAGTTGAGCTTCCCCGACCGTGTCCACATCATTATGGGAAATCACGATATTGCTTTTATCAATAATAGTAAAGTTATGAAAGACGGCCAGGAGATGAATCGCTTAATGCGTCTGGCTCTGGAGCGGGAATTCCGGCAGGCCGGTGCCGACATCGAAGCAGCAATAAGACAACTCCTGCTTTCGCAGCCATTAGCGGTAAGGACTGAAAATAGAATTTGGCTGTCGCACTCACTGCCCAGTAACCATTTTGCAGATAAATTTGACCGGCAGATTCTAGAAAAACAGTTGAAAACCGGCGATTGTGAAAAACCGGGTTCTGCTTACCTTTTGACCTGGGGCAGAAACTTCAGCCAGCAAACGCTCGACAAAATGGCCGAGCTCCTTGACGTCGATATTTTTATCCTCGGCCATCAACCACAGCAGCGGGGCTGGAGCCGGGCCGGTAAAAATCTCCTAATCATCGCATCCGACCACAATCACGGCTGCCTGCTTTCAATCGACCTGGCGAAATCTTATACTATCGAGACACTGATGGACTCGATAGTGCCGCTGGCTTCCATATCTTGAACTCCGGCGATAATTCAATATAATCAGCTAATATGAACTGGTATTACTACATAGCTATCGCATTAATTCTATCGCAAATAATCTTCTCGATTCAGACGTGCCTTAACTACCGTTATGCACTGACTAAGTACAAGAGGAAGCGCTTATTATATCGGCCGCGGACGGCTCTTATTGTGCCGTGTAAGGGTCTGGACTCGGCCTTCAAGGAAAATATCACCTCATTTTTTAATCAGGACTACGAAAATTATCTGCTGTGGTTTGTGGTCGCCGACAAGGCAGACCCTGCCTATGCCCGGTTATGCGAATTGAAAGAGCGTTTGAGCCAAAGCTCAAAGGCTGACGACATCCAGGTATTGGTGGCCGGTCCCGCACAATCCTGCAGTCAAAAAAACCATAATCTGCTCTACTGCTGCCGGAGGATTGGCAGCGATGTCGAGGTTTTGGCCTTTGCCGACTCCGATATCTGCGTCCGCAGCGATTGGCTAAGCCACATAGTTCATCCACTTCGATACCCGAAAACCGGTGCTGCCAGCGGCTATCGCTGGTATGTGCCGGAAAAGAACAATCCGGCAAGTCTGGCTTTATCGGCTGTGAACGCCAAAGTCGCACAACTGCTCGGCAACACCCCCTTCAATCAGGCCTGGGGCGGCTCTATGGCTATCCGCGTTGACACCTTCAGAGAGTTGGGGCTCGATAAAATCTGGCCGACAGCTCTAAGCGATGATTTGTCGCTCAGCTACGCCGTCAAAAAAGCTCGCAAAAAAGTCGTTTTTGTCCCTGCCTGTCTGGTAGCTTCATACATATCTACTACCTGGCGTGAGCTTTTTGAATTTGGCAGAAGACAATTCCTGATTACCCGTATAAGCACCCCCGGCACCTGGTGGTTCGGATTATCCAGCAGTTTATATTCGATACTCGGCTTATGGGGCGGTGCCGCCTTCGCAATCTACGCAGCAGTCAAATTATCAATTACCAATTATCGATTATCAATTCTTGCTGCTGTCCCCATTTTATTTTTCGCCGCTCAGTTTATCCGCGCAGTCCTGCGTCAGAAAATGGCTTACAAATTACTCAATTATGAGCCGCAGGCGACGCCCGCCCTGAGAAAACCTGTCTTGAGCACAGTCGAAGGGAGCGACGGGCGACGGGCTATGGCCGCTGATTTACTTTTCTTCTGGCTATGGTCGCCCTTGATGTTGGTCTTTATTATCTCTTCTGCCTTCGGCAGAACCATTATTTGGCGGGGAATACGCTACAAACTCCTCGGCCCTACACAAACCATCGTCCTAAACGAAAACCAGTAGCATTTCGATCCGAAAGCCCCAAACCCTGCCCCGAGCGAAGTCGAAGGGTTTACGTTTGGGGTTAGTCTATGCAATTGCCTCTTGCAAATTATTCGGCAAGGTTTACACTAATGCCTATGGGAAAGAAAAAGAAATCCAAAACCCCGGCAGGCGGCAAACCATCATCCTTAATCGATACACAGGTAATTTATTGTGGAGATAACCTCGACCAGCTTAAAAAATTCCCCGATGGCTGCGTTGACCTCATCTATATCGACCCGCCCTTTAACTCCAACCGCAATTATGAGGTCTTCTGGGGCGAGACAAAGGAAAAACGCTCCTTCGAAGACCGCCACGCCTCCACACAGGCCTATATCGACTTTATGCGTCCTCGCTGTGTCGAGCTGCATCGCGTCTTAAAGAAAACCGGCTCTTTCTACTACCATTGCGACTGGCATGCCTCACACTACGTCAAAATTATGCTCGACCAGATTTTTAGCCAAAATATGTTCCAAACAGAGATTATTTGGAAACGAACAAGTGCTCATAGCGACTCCAGCACTTGTGGAAGAGCACACGATACACTTTTCCTCTATACAAAATCTAAAAAATTTACATGGAACCCCCAGTATCAGCCGTATAACCAACAATATGTAGAAAGCCATTACCGGCGAAAAGATGAGTCTGGCCGTTTATATCGCACTGATAACTTAACTGCGATGGGACTTTCAGGTGGTGGTTATGAGTACGAATGGAATGGTGTAACCAAGATATGGCGTGTTCCTAAAGAAAAAATGAAAGAACTTCACGATGCAGGAAGAATACATTACACGAAATCAGGTGGTGCTGAATATATCAGGTACCTCGATGAAATGCCTGGTATGCCATTGCAAGATGTTTGGGACGATATAGCCCCTATAAATTCTCAAGCTGCGGAACGTTTAGGTTATCCTACCCAAAAGCCACTTGCTTTACTCGATCGCATAGTTAATGCAAGCTCTAATGAAAATGATATTGTTCTCGATGCGTTTTGCGGCTGTGGGACTGCCCTCGTTGCCGCTGAAAATCTCGGCAGACAATGGATAGGTATTGATATTTCCCCGACCGCCTGTCGCGTTATGGCAAAGCGTCTCCGTGATGTCTGCAAAATGAAAGAGGATGAAAAACTCTGGCACATCGGTCGCGGCTTTATCGTCCGTGACCTGCCGTGGACAGAAAAGAAACTGCGGGAAATCCCGCCCTTTGAATTTGAAAACTGGGCAGTTATTGCCCTCGGCGGTGTCCCAAATATCGCCAAGGTTGGCGATATGGGTATCGATGGCCGTATTTACCCTGTCTCTGCCACGCCCAGGAAGAAAAAAGGCGAACTCGATTTTATGGATGTCTGGTATCCTATACAGGTCAAGCAGAAAGACAAGGTCGGCAGGCCTGATATTGACGCGTTTGAAGCGGTTATGATGCGCGAAGATAGAACACAGGGCTTTTTTGTCTCTTTTGATTATTCGCAGGATGCTATGAGAGAAATTCAGGCATTTATGAAAAAGACCGGCAAAATAATTCGCCCCATTACTGTCAAAGACATCCTCGATGAACAAATCGCTTATAAACTGGCATAGGAGTTCAGGACTGACCTATGAACGAAGAAAACATCGGCTGGAAAGTATCTAATAATCCTTTGCCTATCCCAAGCAATATCCAAGAACAATTGGATGATCTTAATCGCCAATATCAGAACCGCAGTTGTTGGAGAAAGCTCAAAGATTGGTGGTTGTACCCAAAAGGACACAGACAAATAGCTATGGATGAAAGTAGTTTGACACTCGACCAGTTACTCCTACTAAAAATCCACCAACAACAGCTTCACGAGGCTGCCAGAAATCATCAATTATCTATGATTACTTGGTTGCTGGTCGTTATTGGATTCATTACATTAATCGTAATAATCTTGGGAGATAAATAGGGGACGTTTACCTATTTTTTTGCAAAAGGAGATAATATATGATTTACAAAGCATATCCTTCTGACACTGAGAAGTTTCTCTCTATGCCCGAAACTGGTATGGGTTATCAAGTAATCGAGGCAAAACGAAGTAGTGATACTGTTAAAGAAAAGTTTGTTGTCTACAACGGAGAGCTTATTGTTAATTTAGATAACAGATTTAACGAATTTAGAAAACAAATAAAAGAATTAAGTTTTTCCAGAGCGTTGAATGAGGCAAAACCATGGCCATTTGAAACATTATCAATATCTTTAGTTTCTAAAACAATACTGTTAGAAAGACGGACTCTTAGTGAAAATAAGGAAAAGTATAAGCACAGACACCCAGATGGTAAAGGAGCTAAAGAAAATCCAAAAGAATTTGCAAACGGAAATGAATTGTTTGTGAGACTTTCTGCTTTTAAAAACGACAAAAGAATTGATTTCGAAAAGAAGAGGCTTAAAAAAGGTAGTTACACAACAACGCACTCCGATTATCGAGATTGTGTCTACTATAGTGACGACCCCGTTGATAGATATGCTTTGCCCAATGATGATCCAATTAAGTGGGCTTTTTATATTCAGCCAAGAAAAGTAGATGAACTTCAGAGGGGTATTGCTCAACCAGCATTTGGACATGATGGTGGTGGCATCGAAGTGTTTTTTGAAAATGGGACTTCTGATGGTACTTTCCTAGAGACAAAATCATACGGCGAATGAAAATCAAAATTAAATTATTACAGAAACAGATCGATTTATTGCAAAATTTACCTGAGCAAGGAATGGGTTATCAGGTTGTTGATATAACTCTCAGAAATGGTACGACTCTTAACGAAAAAGTTATACTTAATTCGATGTATTTACAAACAGAAGACAACGAAAAAATCGATCCGAATGAAATAAAGTCTATTAAACTACATAAAAAGAGAATTTCATAGGAGACATTGTTACTGTTGAAAAAACATTTTTAATTTTTGCTTTGTAATTTTGCTCTTTAATTTTCCTGCGAATAATACGAAAGGAACAAATATGGAAGTCGTAATAAAAAGTCTTTATTTAGATATACCCCTAGTGGCTGGAAAAGATGATGGTGTGGTGGTTATTAGAAGACAATGCGAATCTAACGAAGACATGTTTTCATATAAAGTTGGAGATATTGTACAAACGCATTTGTTTCCTAAGCCACTACAAATCGAACAAATAGAGTATAAGTTTGTTGAGGGAATAGTGCGGTTTCTAACTTTTCCAATTTCTTGCGGTAATAATGAAGAGAGAGAAAAACTGATAACATCGTTAAATAAAGATGGACGGCTTGTTTTTATAAACCGCCCTCGCCGGACTCCTCCAACTATCAATTAATTTGCTGTTGCGTCCTCCAGTTCGGCCCTCTTTTTTACTTACTTCGCCCTTCGGCCTGCGTAATATTAACGCCCCTCATTGCGGCTTCCGGAAACAACAGCATTTAGGGCCTATCGGCCGCACCACAAGTTCCATTCTCCTTCTAAAAAAGTTGTGTAAATCTGTGAAATCTGTGGTTATTTTTCTTTACTTTTCCCCGAAATTTGGTATAATACTCGCCAGTTTATCAGTAGATAAACGCATATCGCCCAGCAGGGCAAGGTCTTCAGGGGTTAGCAAACCTCATTTTTCGTAAATCTTAAATCGCAAATTTTAAATCTTAAATTTAGGAGTCTCTTTTATGGCCTCTGAATCCCAAATTCTCGCCAATCGTCTTAACGCACTGAAATCAACCGGCCCCCGCACCGCAGAGGGCAAGACCGCCGTCTCACAGAACGCCGTCAGGCACGGCTTAAGGGCCGAAAGCGACGTTATCTCATCAGAAAATGAGGCTGACTTCGACCTCTACCGTCGCCAATTGCTCGACGAATTAAACCCCGTCAGCCCGATGGAATCTATGCTCGCCGAGCGCATCGTAGCTCTATCTTGGCGATTGAAACGTGCCGGCCGTTTCCAGAACCAGGCCATCGACACTTTGCACGCTAACCTGACCAACGACCCGCTGAAAAAACTTACTCAATCCCTTTATCGAAGTATCCTCGGCGAATCGTCTGGTAATACTAATGGTTCTAATGGTGAGCTGGCTCTTGGCCGTTTGGTTGTGAAGGATTTCTCTAACGAACGGGTCCTCGACCGCCTCTTAATGTACGAACGGCGAATTGAGCATAGTCTCTACAAAACTATACTCGAATTTCAGCGTCTCAACATCGCCCGAGAATTGAAGCGGAGCGGAAACCCCTTAGGGGGCACTTATGGATAAAGGATTATAAATTTACTAACCCGATGAAAAACCAAAAGCTCGTTTCTTTTTCTCTCTGCCTGCTTCAGCCGGCAACGGAGATTCTATGTCCATAGCGGAAAAATCAATCAAAATGAAACAAAATATGTCAAACAAAGCCAATTTCCGAAATGCTAAAAATGATTATAACACCAATTGCTACAATGACTAACAACAAAAAAGAGCGTTCAATGAACTGCCAAAAACGAACCCAAACGAAGCCAATCTCAAACAGCTTTACTCGACCTCGGCAATATCGCCCTGCGGGCTTCCGACTAAATAAATCTTGTTCTTGCCGCTACGCTTTGCCTCTAACAGCGCTTTGTCGGCCCGCTCGAAAAGCTCACCAATTGTTGCCCCGTCACGAGGAAAGCTTGCCAGACCACCGCTTATCGTCAAAACTCCTTTACCTTCCGGCCCGAGCAGATGCAGTTCCGCTTTGCCTAATCCTTTTCTAAATCGTTTTGCTATAAAAATCGCCTCTTCCGGATGGTCAGCCATTGCTGAGCGCCTCTCGGCTTCCTTTTTAAGAGGCCCTCTCCGCGGGTCGTCCCAGAAAACAACAGCAAACTCATCCCCGCCGATTCTGCCTACGACATCGTGTCCCCGGCAGCACCGCCGCATCAAAACAGCAGCCTGTTTTAAAACTTCGTCGCCGGCTGTGTGACCATAAACATCGTTGTAATGTTTGAAGTTATCAATATCAAAGATGAGCAGCGTCACCCTCCCACTTTCACCCCTGGCACGGGCTATAATCTGCCTGGAAAATTCCCAGATATACCTTCTGCTCTTCAGGCCTGTCAACTCGTCCTCGGTAGCTAATTTCTCAAGCTGCTTTATTCTCTCACTCGCTGCATCAACGGTAGCAGCACCCAATCCGCTCCCCTTCCCGCCGGCAGGGGAAACAAACTCATAAAATCTATCTGTCTGAACAGGACAAATCAAATAATCATCCGCTAAAGTCATACCGTTGCAAGCCGAACTGATCAACTGCATCGCCGTCGGCTCCTCGTACACCTGCGCCAGAAGAATAATTTTCGCATCACAATTTACCTCTCTCAGAGCTTTCAGTGCAGAAGCCAACCTAATCGATACCCCCGACATTACAACAGCAATTGCCGCGAAGCTTTTCTCTGCCGCCCTGTCGATTGCATCAGGCATATTGGTCTGTATTTCACACGGCAATCGGCGAATAGTATCGGCATCTAAAAAAGCTCCATTAATATCGCCTATCAGCAGAATTCTCCGACTATCCGCACCCGCAGAATCTGGTAGACAAACAGTTCCCATTTAGCTAAACCCCACTCGCAATAAACAAAAAAACGGTCAATTATCGCTTCTTATGATAGCAAAATCCTCAGAATATTTCAACTATTAGCTTCTGTCTTGCGATTATTTGACTTATGATACGCTTGCCCCTTTTTGTACAGCTCCAGCCGCTTGCTGATATTTGCCGCCAGTTGCTCTTGCCCTGACAATTTCGCAAGTTCCAAAGCCATTTCAGCCATCTTGACGGCCTCATCAAATCTTCCCCCTTCTGCGTATGCCGCTGCTAAGGTATCGAGCAACCTCGGGTTTTTGTTGGCAGTAAGTTTACAGCCTCGCTCTGCAAGCTCGACCGCCCGGGCTGCGGCACGGTAATTCGGATCTTCACACGTCGCTAACAGCCAAGCCAGTCTGTTTAGAACATCAACTTCATCCGGCTTCAAACGCAGGGTCTCTTCCCAATGCATAATGGCCTTATCCAATCGGCCTAAAAGATGATACGCTGTCCCCAAATTACTATGCAACAACCACTCTCCAGGGTGAATCCGCAACAACTGCTGCCAGTGCTCGACGGCCTCCGCCAGCTTACCCTGCCTGGCCAAGGCTATGGCCAGATTGCTGCGAGCCTCAAGGTAGTCCGGCTTAAGCAACAGAGCCTCGTTATAATGCACAACTGCTTCATCGAGTTTGCCCTGCCCCATAAGAATATTAGCCAGAGCGTAGTGCACCTCCGGCTGGTCTGGCTTTAACTGCAGCGACTTTGTGTAATGCTCAACCGCTTCATTATTTTTCTCCTGTTTGACCAAATCTTCCGCCAGATAGCGATGGATTTCGTAGCAGGCAGTTCTGTGCTGCTTAACCAGCTGATTGTAATGGGTCCTGTGGCAATCAGTGCTGTGCTGCAGGGCTTTCTTATAATAGATAATGGCCTGGTTAACCTCACCTTTACGGGAAAGAGCATTAGCCAATCTTACATTTGCTTCCGAATAATCCGGCGCAAGTTTCAATGCCTCTTTATAATGTAAAATTGCTCCTTCAATATCACCCTCTTCGAGCAAAGCGTTGCCCACATTGCCGTGCTCGCTGTATCCGTGCTTTGTCTCTATCCGGCCTGTAAAACTGTTGTTGCAGAACAGCACAAGCACCACAAGTAAAACAACCGGCACAGCCGCCTTTCTTTTTGCACCTTGTCTGGCATAGCGAATAAAAGTCTCCACCGCGAAAGCCGCATAAATGGCAAGCAAGGGTATGGTTGGCAGGCGATACCGTGCTGTCACAAAAAAGGCCAGAATAAAAAGGTACTGCATTACAAGGCAGCCCAGAAGCAGGAAATGTTTACGCCACAAACCACGACCCAAAAATATACCCACAAGACCCAAGGGAATAATCACCCCAGATGGAAATGCGATTATCTTTTTCCATAATAGCACACTCAATAAAACGGAGTGCTGCCGAAAAGCATACAGGTTTGCATTGCGGCCTATCTCGGCTCCATTGAAAAGTTGAAATACTTTAAGCCCTATCAGCCTGATAAAATCCGCAGGCTTTTCAAAGATATGCCTCAGAGTCTGCTGAACAAGATACCTGCTTTGACCAAAGGCGCTTTCGATACCTTTCTCAGCGGGCTCGTCAATGATACGATGGAAGTATATAAAATGTTCCGGGTGGTTGATGTTATTAATCTCGCGAAGCTCCCAGTGGTTGCCGAGATAAAAATTGATACCAAGGTTCGAGGCAATGGGTAAAAACCCCGTCGAAACAAATTGCTTCAGGCCGACTGGCTTTGGCTCTTTATCAACCGCCGCTCTGTCATACCTGACATTGTGCAGGACCACTGGCAAGATAACCAGGCCCACCGGCAACAGCAGTACAATGGCTGCTCTCCAAAACGCCAGCTTTTCAGATTCGCCGTCAATACCCCACCGGTGACGTCGGACCATATACATCCAGAACAGGATAATCGGAAGAAACAGTAAGATTGCTCCCCGATTGATAGCGGATAAACCAACAAACAGCCCCGCCACGCCCCACCAGATTACCTGCCTGTGACGGGATGCAAAAAGTAAAGAAAAAATTATTAAAAGCTCCAAGAACACATCCAGGTTCCCGGACAGCAGTTGAACATCAAAATAAACAAGCGTTCCGCACAAACAACATATCATCGCTGCTGCAATTGAAACAAACCGACCGTTAAAGATGGTTCGCGCAATAAAGTAGACAAGTATGCAGCTTACCGACCCCAGCGCCGCTTGAAACATTTTCACAATAGTGGCATTCTGTCCGATGGTTTTATAAAGCAGGCCAAGGAATAATGGATAAAGCGGAGGCCACGAAAAGGCCTGCCTTCCCGGCCACGTCCCATCCAGCAAACCGACAGCCATCTCATGATACTGCTGCGCATCAATACCACGGTAATTAAAAAATGGAACGTTGCGATTCTCCACTAAAAAGATTAAACGAACCAGCAGAGCGCAACAAAAGATGCCGACCGGCACCAACCATAGACTTTTCGTCGCCGATGTCTCTTCCACCTTACCCGCAAACACTCTATCTCCTTGTTTTGTCCTCACACCAAATATAATATCCTGCTTGCCGGAACTCGATTATTGATAATTGGAAAACAGTATTAAAAATAATCAATCCTTGGGCAGGGTATCGAGATTCTTTTTGACCTGCTCGGCGTAGAAGCTGTCGGCATACTTTTCTACAAAGTCCGTTAGAGCTGCTCTTGCGTCAGCCAAATACTTTTTCTTGTATTCCGGATTTGACTCGCTCTGATATAGACTAATCCTCAAACGGGCCAACTCATATAACGCTTGCATTCCGCTATCGGTGTTCTGGAACCTCTTGTGTAATTGGGATAATTTTTCGGCCCGCAACTGCTCATCAACAACAAGCTTCACCTGGGCCAGCAGGATATTGTCGCGGAGGGGGTCGCTGCTATCCATCTGTTTCAGTAATTCATCAAGACTACGCCCATAATCACCACTATCATGCGGGTTCAACATAACGAATTTCGCCAAACGCTTTTCTGCTCCCGGCTCACCGGTTCGATTTTCCGCCCCTATCAGACTTCGCAGCTGGTGTAATTTTATTTGCAGCTCGGTCAACTTAAACAATGTTATTGCCGAATCAGCAGGTGGCTGAAACAAACTAAAGAATGTATCACTTTGCGTCTGTTTCTTCTCAAGCTGCTTCAACCGCTCCGCCGTCATATTCTGTGCCTCTGCAAGAAGTTTATCCGCCTGCTTGAAGTCACATCGGCCCGCCAGATACTTCGCGAGACGCCATCTCGCTTCCAATGATTCCGCGCTGTCTCCGAACTCTGTGTACAGCCATTCCCAGCTGCCTTGCGAGCGTTCGTATGGGTAATCGCTGTAAAAATGCAATATCTCTTTTTGCTCAAACATCTCAATATCGGGGCTGTATTCACTCAGAATCGCCTGGTAGTAGAGCGCTATAGGCATCCGTCGGCTGGTGGGACGCCGGCTTATAAAAGAATCATACTGGGCTGACAGCCATCGCTTTTTCGCCTGGTAATTTAGCTCCGGCGGCACTGTAAACCACCACGGCCAGCGGCCGCGACTCAACTCATCCTCTATCTTTTCTTTCAATTTCGCACGAAGTGGTATCGGTTCGGTTGGATAAAATGACATCTCAAGATACCTTCTCACTCTGGCGGGAGGTTGGGTCACCATTTCGTCCAGCAGTTCTCTTATACTGTGGTCGTGAAATTCAATCGCCTGCTCCGGATTATTCTTGGCTACATAGAGCTGGTAGTCTAATTCATCAAATCCTATTCTTATCTCAAACGTAACCACAGCCAGCAAAAGGAAAACACAGGTAACAACCCACACCAGCCCAGGCCGATAACGCGTAAAATGCCCTATCCCCAGGACTAACCCCACTATACCCAAACCGACAAGCCATGCACAAATCCACGGCGTAAAAGAAAATCCCCACTTAATAGGTTCCACCCCCTTTGCACCGCCGAAGTAGGCCCAAAAAGCAAGCTGTGGCGCCGTACATAATACTATCGCAATGAAACGCGAACGAAAACGAAGTGGACGACACGCCACGGCAAGACAGCTCACCAAAAGACAAATTGCAAAGGCCGGTAAATTGGCCCCGAAAAACACCAACAATATAAAAGGCAAACTGTACCGGAAGCTCATAAGCTGCGAAACAAGCACCGGCACAATCGCCATAATACCCATAAGCAGCCCCAAAACAAGAACCTGCCACGGGTATTCAAATATGCTCAAGCCGGTTGTGACAGACTGCCCCAGATACCAAAGCTTGGGAGAAGTCACTGCCTGAAAGTCAAATGACCAGAATGAGCCGGTTAGCACTTTCGACCAGAAAGATGCGGTTATTCCAAAGGCTACAAGAGCAAGCAGCCAGCATCTCTGGACATTTCTATGACTGTAATGCAGCGTAGGGCCGATTGACAGAAAAGTCTTCGAGACTGGTTTAGACCCGTTTTTTGGCTGTTTATCTTCCATAAACTTTATTTGCTCGTTTTACACTCTCAACTCTCCATTGTGAGCATCGAGCAACAAGTTACGTCCCTTCACCGCTGCTGGCAAGATAAATGACCTGTTCCGGCGTCAGTCTGTCTATTTCAATCGACATCGATTTCATCTTGAGCTTACTTACCTGCCGCTCTATCTCCATCGGGACATCGTGCACTGCAATAGCAAGTTTGCCCTGTTTTTTTATCACATATTCGGCTTCTAACGCTTGCGTAGAAAAGCTCATATCCATCACACTTGCAGGGTGTCCCTCTGCCGCTGCGAGGTTAATCAGCCGCCCTTCCGCCAAAAGGCATATCCGCTTGCTATTTTTCAAAACATACTCATCAACATGATTGCGGACGCCGCGGTTCACCTTCCTGCTCATCTTTTTCAAGGCCGGTATATCTATCTCAACGTTGAAATGTCCGCTGTTGGCCACAACCGCCCTGTCTTTCATCACCCGGAAGTGCTCAGAGCGAATAACGTTTTTATTACCCGTCAGCGTTACGAACAGGTTCCCAACCTTCGCTGCCTGTGCCATCGGACAAACCGTAAAGCCGTCCATAGCCGCTTCAAGGGCCTTAATCGGGTCAACCTCTGTAACGATGACAATGGCCCCCATACCTCTGGCCCGCATAGCAAAGCCCCGGCCGCACCAGCCGTAGCCAGCCACAACGACCTTCTTGCCTGCCATTAGAAAATCCGTCGCCCGAATAATACCGTCGACCGTCGATTGGCCTGTCCCATAGCGGTTGTCGAAAAGGTGCTTGGTTGCTGCGTCATTTACCGCAATTACGGGGAATTTTAGCTTGCCTTCGTTCGCCATTGCCCGTAAACGGATAACGCCAGTAGTGGTCTCTTCCATACTCGCAATAATCCGGTGTGCCTCTTTCTTTCTGCGGGTATGCAGCTCATTTACCAAATCAGCCCCATCGTCAAATGTAATAACCGGCTTATGGTCAATCGCAGCGTTGATATGTTTGTAATAGGTCGGCCGGTTCTCACCGCATATAGCAAAAACCGGTATCTTAAAATCCTTCACCAATGAAGCCGCTACATCATCCTGCGTGCTCAGCGGATTGGAAGCGCACAGAACGACATTCGCCCCTGCTGCTTTCAATGTCCTCGCAATATTAGCCGTCTCAGCGGTTATATGCAAACAGGCCGAAACGTTTTTGCCCGCCAATGGCTTACTTTTTGCAAACCGCCCCCGTATCTGCGCAAGGACCGGCATATCGTTATCCGCCCACAAAATCCGTCTCTTTCCTTCAGCCGCCAACGACAAATCAGCTACGTCATATTTCATTTATTAATCCCTTAACAATTAACAAATTAACCAATTGTCCAATTAACCAGTATAGATATGGGCAGTAAGTATAAAGCCGGAAGACAAACTTTGCAACCTTTATTTCCTACTGTTCATTTAGCTTGACTTCTCCTCAGCTTTTAGTAAAAATTTGTGCGGAATTGGCACTTATCCACGAATAAGGAGCATTAATTATGAAAGCAAAGACAAGATTTCTACTTCTGATTGTAATTGCACCTATTGCCCCTGGCTGTTCCATAGAATCCTCAGAAAATAGTGTCCCGGCAAAGCTGACGCCTCCTGCCATAGACGCCAATATCGCCGCAAAGACGCCCGCCGCCACAGACGCCAACATCGCCGCAATGATTACGCCCTCCGCCATAGATGCCCGCATCGCCGAAATTCGAATGGGCGATATAATAGTAAAAACCAAACCCGGCTCCGACGTTAAGGTCCGGCAGGTCCGCCACGCATTCCTCTTCGGTGCCGCCATTCCGGATAGTCTCGCAGAAAAAAGTGCTGACGCTATGTCTGCAGAAGATAGAAAAATGTATCTGAAGGTCTTGAGCGAGAACTTCAACTACGCTGTCCACGAAAACGCCCTCAAATGGTACGACTGCGAGGCCGAACAAAACGTCGTCGATTATTACAGGGCCGACAGAATCTGGGAAATCTGCAACGAGCTTAATATCCCGATGCGGGGCCACTGCATTTTCTGGGCCAAAGACAAATACATTATGTCCTGGCTGAAACCGCTCAATACCGACCAGCTCCGCGCAGCGGTCCACCGCAGGGCAATTGACGTCACGAAACATTTCAAAGGCCGAATCAGCGAATTCGACCTCAACAACGAAATGATTCACGGTGACTTCTTCCGCCGACGCCTCGGCTACGGCATCGTCAGCGAAATGGCCTATATGGCTATGGCTGGTAATCCCGATATTACTCTCTTCGTAAACGATTACGGCATCCTCGTCGAGGGCGGCTACAATGCCGCAACCTATATAACCCAAATCGAAAACCTCCTCGCAATGGGCGTCCCCATCGGCGGCATCGGCTGTCAGGGCCATTTCGTTGCAACAAAGGCCGCCGACAAGGCCCCCACTACCCCCGAGCACGTCCAGAAAACGCTCGATAAGCTCGCAAAGTTCAATCTGCCGATTAAAATCACCGAATGTCTTTTCATCGGCGACAGCGAACAGGATAAAGCCGATGCCCTTCGAATGTTTTTCCCGATTTGCTTTGCCCACCCGAATGTCGAAGCTATTATAATTTGGGGCTTCTGGGAGCAGGGACACTGGATGCCACACACCGCTATGTGGAAAAAAGACTGGACGCCGACTCCGCAGGTCGAGGCCTATCGTGACCTTGTCTTTAACAAATGGTGGACGCAGAGCGCCGGCAAAGCTGACAAAAACGGCATTTTCAAAACCCGTGCATTCTTCGGCGATTACATAATCACCTCAAACGGCAAGGAAAAGAAAGTGCCCCTCAGCAAAAAAGATAAAATAATAGAGGTAAAATTCAAATAATCAGGATTTTATGGGAATTCAATCAAACCTGTAGGTAGCTACGGGGGAAAACGGGAATTTTGAAAAAATTTTAACTGCTTTGACGGCAAATAGTTAGCTCGGTCGCTATCGGCAAAAACGACATAAATTTCGATTCAAATGCGCAAGTTGAGACAATTGTTTGGGGCGGAGAAGTAAAAAACGCGAACAGGTCATTTCGTAAAATGGTCTGAAAGTGGTCAACGGCGCTATTATAAGAGCATATAGTAGAAAACGTTTGAAAACTTACAAAAATTGTGTGGAAATATTCAAAAGTTGTATAGAAACGTTTGAAAATTTTGGACGCCACTAAGACACAAAGACACGAAGAAAAATTAGACACAATTTTTTACCAATGAGAAGATAGAGTTGCTGTTGATGCCGGAGGCCGCAACGAGGAAACATACAGTGTTACGCGGTCCCATAATGGACGCAGTAAGTAGAACAGTATCCGAACGATTCGACTCTTCGATTCTACTCAGGGCAGGTAGTATAGAGGGTAGACACGATGCTTCTTAGTCACCCTGTGATGGTGTTTTTTTCTTGACTTTTGGGGCATATTGTGGAACAATATATGTCACTAAACTCTTTCAGGAGGATAAATAAAAATGAGACGCAGAACAAATCTTTTGGCTTTTATGGTAATTGTATATTTGCTGGCATGTGTCAACCCGGCGGAGGCGTGGACGCCGGAGTGGGCGAAACTGATTGCCACAGACGGTATGATAGATGATGACTACGGCTTTTCGGTTGCCATCAGCGGGGATTACGCCATCGTGGGGGTTCCCGGCGATGACGATAACGGGAGCAATTCCGGTTCGGCATATATATTCAAGCGTGAAGGAAAAAGCTGGAACGAGCAGGCCAAACTGCTTGCCTCGGATGGCGCTGCGGATGATGTGTTCGGCGGCTCTGTTTCAATCAGCGGGGATTACGCTATTGTAGGGGCTGGTGGGGATGGTTCGGGTTCGGCGTATATATTTGCGCCCAATGAAGTTAACCCGAACAACTGGGACCAGGTGGCGAAACTGACGGCCTCGGACGGCGCTGAAAGCGATTTCTTTGGCTCGTCTGTTTCAATCAGCGCCGATTACGCTATTGTCGGATCCCTTTACGATGATGATAAGGGGAGCAGTTCGGGTTCGGCGTATATATTCAAGCGTGACGGGGCAAGCTGGAGCGAGCAGGCAAAGCTGACAGCTTCGGACGGCGCTGGCGGTGATGTCTTTGGCGAGTCGGTATCAATTTGCGGGAATTATGCTATCATCGGCGCGCGCGGCGATGACGATTTTGGAAATCTGTCGGGTTCGGCATATGTATTTGAGCCGAACGCAGTTGACCCGAACAACTGGGACGAGGTTGTGAAGCTAACGGCCTCGGACGGTGCTGAAGGTGACAGATTTGGCGAGTCTGTTTCTATCAGTGAGAGTTATGCGATTATCGGGGCACCTCGCGATGACGATAATGGGGCTGATTCCGGTTCGGCGTATATATTCAAGCGTGACGGGGCAAGCTGGAGCGAGCAGGCGAAGCTGACGGCTTCGGATGGCGCTATTGAAGATTACTTTGGCGAGTCTGTTTCAGTCAGCGGGAACCGTGTGATTGCAGGGGCGCATCGCGATGACGATTTGGGAGATAAGTCGGGTTCGGCGTATGTATTTGAGCCGAACGCAGTTGACCCGAACAACTGGGACGAGGCAGTGAAACTGACGGCGTCGGACGGTGCCGCCGGTGATTACTTTGGCTACTCGGTTGCAATCAGCGGGAATTTTGCAATCGTCGGGGCCGTGTATGATGACCACAGCGGGGAGGTCGATGTCGGCTCGGCATATTTGTTCAGTGATGTATCGTGCCCGGCTGCAGACTTAGATGATGACTGCTTTGTCGGTTTTAAGGATTTCGCTTTATTTACCGAGGAGTGGCTGCAAGGTTTGTGAAAAACCGTACGACGAAATCGCAGATATTAAGAATACTTGTTGTAGCTTAGAATCTCACCTATTTTTTTCTCTGGCCGGAATGAGGAAACATACAGCGTTACGCGGTCCCGCAATGGACGCAGTAAGTAAAACAGTATCTGAGCATTAGGCAGCCCGAGCAGGTTTTTTTCAAAGGCCGATTTGGAAAAGTCGGCCTTTTTTAATTGTTTTTGTTGTAAGAATGTTTATGCAGAAATAATTGACGCTGGGTGGGAAAAAGGCGAAGAAGCAATCATTTATTTAAAGACAAAAGATATACTCGAACTAAGTTTTCCAAGTTAGCACTCCGAAAGCGTTTTGGCCCATAGGGATATAAGCAAGGCAGGCGGCTTAACCTCTGGCATACTTAGTTTTCATCTCGTTAAAATAGGCAAGCTCTTCCGGCGTGATGGAAGACCTCACTTTTTTCATTGCAGAAGAGATATCGGCCATATTGATTTTGGGGTTGGCTTCGTCTGACCTGCGGATTAGATTCATAGAGGCCTCGTAGCAAAGCGCAGCAAGGTCGGCGCCAGAATAATTCTCCGTGCCTGCTGCTACCTTATGCAGACTTACCTGCCCATCAACCGGTTTTTCTTTTAAGTGAACCTTCAGTATTTCCAGCCTGGATTTTTCATCCGGGGGCGGAATGTAGACAAGGCGGTCAAACCGGCCCGGCCGGGTGAGAGCACTATCCAGCAGGTCAGGCCTGTTGGTAGCGGCAACAACAACGATTTGTTTCAACTCTTCCATTCCATCCAATTCAACAAGTAATTGCGTTATCACACCCTGACCTGAGGCGACGACAAGGTTTCTCGACGTTCCAATTGAATCTATTTCGTCAAAAAAGAGGATGCTCGGCTTATTTTCTCTTGCTCTAATAAACCATTCTTTGATGCCCTCGCTTGTCTCTTTTTTTACATCAACAACAAGGAAATGGGCATTACACTGACCGGCGATGACTTTAGCCATCAATGTTTTTCCACAACCCGGCGGGCCGTAGAGAAGCACCCCTTTTGGGGGTTTAATGCCAAATTTTTCATAGAGGTCGGGCTTCTTCAGCGGTGTTTCAATCGCCTCAATCATCTCCTGTTTGACATTCTCGAGCCCTCCTATTTGTTCCCAGGAATACTTCTGTTTCTCTTCGGCAGCTCCAGTTTCGGCCCTTAGAGTTCTTCGGCTGTATTTTTCCTGCAGCTCATCGTACTTGCGCAGGGATTTCAAAGAAACAGACGGTTTCGAATGTTTGATTTGCTCTTTTAATGCCGGCATTGATATTTCCACTATATCGCGGGACTTGACACTTTCCTGCATTGCCTGCTCCACAACTTTCGAGCAGACGTCTGCTATGTCGGCACCGGAAAATCTCTCGGTCATCTTTGCCAGTGCCTGAAAATTGATATCGTCAGACAAGGGTTTCTTCTCCAGATGAGCCTGGAAAATCTTTTCACGTCCTTTGGCATCCGGCAAAGGAATATAAATCAGTTTGTCAAAACGGCCTGGGCGCAATGCCGCAGGGTCGATTAAATCGGGTTCATTCGTCGCTCCTACGACGAGGACGTCTCGCAGCGATTCCACGCCGTCCATTTCCGAAAGAAAAATAGCAACTATGCGCTTCTCAGGTGAATCGCTGGTCATAGTTTCATCACGCTTACCCAGCATATTATCAATTTCGTCAAAGAAAATAACCGAAGGAGCGCTGCTGCGGGCCTGCTCAAAAACTTTGCTAAGATTCTGCTCTGTTTCTCCATACCACTTCGACCGAAAATCAGACCCCCTGACCGAAAAGAACGAAGCTCCCACTGCTTTAGCCAGCACTTTGGCAAACATCGTCTTGCCACAACCCGGAGGACCGTAAAAAAGAATCCCTTTTGTAGCCTTCAAGCCGTATTTTTTTGCCAAGCGCGAAGAACGGCTTCCGAACTGGTGCTGGACAACCATTTGAATTTCTTTTTTTACATCTTCCAGTCCGCCGATTGAATCCCAGCTTATATCCCCCAAATCTTCAGCGAGTTCCGCCTTTTGGTGTCCGATTTTGAAAAACGCAAGTGCTGAAACCACAATTGCCGAGAAGAACAAAGATTTCACGACAGACCACGATGAAAAATACTGGGAGCCCGGCAGATTCTCAACAATGGCAGCCTGAAGAAGAAACACGGCTGCGCCCAATGCCAGGGCATAAGCCAGATACAAAAAGGTGCGTTTCTGATAAAGTTTGCCGACTGCATATCCGGCAATTCCCCAACTGACTATTTGCACAAATACCATAGGAGGTTGCACGAGGGCGGGCCAGAGGCAATCGAGAAGATTCTGAAACGAGCTACCCAACTCCGGGGAAACCAACGATTTCATCCATTGAAAATTGAAAAAGGCGCCCGGAGCTACATCCGGGTTCATCATTATCGGCACGCCGACGTAGTTGACCGACAGAGGGCCAAGCTGATGGATATTTCCTGCTATCATACAGCAAAGTCCAACAACAGCAGCCGCAACTCCAAGGCCAACTCCTGCGCCGGCTCCAACCAAGACAGCACCGCCAAGCGGTATAGAATAAGCAAGATTCATTCTCAAAAACAGCGGTATAAGCATAATGACAAGAGCTTGCCCCGGTCGCTCAATTACATAAATGAAGAAGAATAAAAATGCTCCGGCTGCATAAAAAAGTGCCAGCAAAGGGCTATGAAAAGCTATTGGGAAGAACATCAAAACAAGGCCGGAGAAAATGCCTAATTTCGGACACTGCGCCGTGAGACCCGACAGGCCTAAGCAAATCAATATTACTAAAAAAGGCTGTCCAACCGGAAAGGAAAAAAAACATCGAAGCAGAATTAGAAACATTGCTGAGGCAAACAGTGACTTCCGGATAATCGTTTTGTGGTCAGAGATAATGCTTGCAAATCTATTTCGCCACTGATTCAATTCGTTTTCCAAGCTAATCACTGCCGTTGTCTGGGCAGCGGCGCTGCCAGGCGCGGTATCCGCCCTCAAACGGCTCGGGGGCTGCGGGGGCCGAGTATTTCTGCGCAGTTCCTGGATATGCCTGAGCATACGCGGGTCGTTCCCTCCGCATTCGACATATCTCTCATATTGGGCAACGGCACGCGGCAAATCTCTCAGATAATGCTCAAACAACAGCCCCAGATTCATGTGACTGGCTACGTGGGAAGGATGCAGAGAAAGAATCTGCTGGTACTGCTCTTTGGCTAAGATATACTTCTTTTGCCTGACATAGGTCTTTGCGAGGAACAAACGGGAATCGATATCCCCAGGGGCCAAACCGACGGCTTTATTCAAAGCTTCAGAGGCTTTACTCGGCTGATTAGCCTTTATATAAGCCTTGCTTAACTTGCGGTACAGGTCAGGATTGTTCGGCTCTTTCGCAAGACGTTGTTTTATCGCATCGATTTCTTCCATCGCTGATAATACTGTCTAATTCTCCCAAGCCAATTACAATACGCCAATATATTGCTGTTCAGCTTCTTTGTCAAGTTCCTTCTCCGGTCCAAGTGACAGCAGTAAAGTGTTACTGAATCATCGGGTTTATTCTATAACCTATCTCACCAATTCGTACCAAAGGAGAACAAGCAGGAACAACCATTTAGGTAGGTGAATTTTGTTGTAAGGAAGTTTGGGGGAAATATAATTGACGGCGGGTTTTCAAACAAATCCCGTAAGGGATGCCATAGGGCAAAAGGAATAACGTTTAATGCCGAAAGTATCACTGGATTTGACAGGGAAGTGGGAATTCAAAGAATATCCTGCGTCGGCACGACGGATGCGGGATTTGGACTCGGGCGGCTGGCTGGAAACAAATGTTCCCTGCTCGATTTATAGCAGCTTAATCGAAGCCGGTAAAATAAAACAGAGTGATATTGACGCCCGGCCTGAGGAATTCGGCTGGGTGGACGAAAAGCCGTGGATATACAGAAAAATTTTTGACGCACCGGCAGACCTGCTTAACTGCGACCGAGTCGAGCTGGTTTTCGACGGTTTAGATACGATAGCGAGCATCTGGCTCAACGACAAACTCATCGGCAAGACAAACAATATGTTCATTCCATTCCGCTTCGATGTAACGGCCTTTCTTAAGCAGCTAAAAAACAGGTTATTAGTCAAATTCGAGCTGGCAGTCCAATATGCCAAGAGACTAATGAGCCGATATACGACGTTCAGTGAATCGGATTTCAACAATCCATATCGTGTCTATATAAGAAAAGCCCAATACCAGTTCGGCTGGGACTTCTGCCCCAGCCTGCCCGGTTGCGGGATTTGGCAACCTGTCCGCCTTGAAGGAACTAAGAAAGCCCGATTGGCCGACCTGCACGTGCGGACGGTTGACTGCAATAAACGCTATGCTGATATTAAAATCGCAGTGAAATTAGACACGGTAACGGCAGGAGAGTTTCTTTGCAAGCTGACTTTATCCTGTCGGGAACAGGTAATCGAGCATAATTTGACTTTCAGGGCAGGCGAGGATTCTCAATCGACGGTAATTCGGATTAAAGACCCGCTACTCTGGTGGCCGGCGGGCTACGGGGGACAGAGCCTCTATCATCTTGAACTTCAATTGCTGAACGGCAATGAAATTATAGACCAAACACACAAAAAGATTGGGATAAGAACAGCGAAACTGAACCGTTCACCGGACGAATACGGAGAGAAGTTCCAATTTGAAATAAACGGCCAGCCGGTATTTGCCAAAGGCGCAAATTGGGTACCGGCATCGGTATTTGCAGGGGCGGTCAGCAAAGGCGATGTAGAAAGGCTTCTGTCCGCTGCGGCGAGGGCCAATATAAATATGCTTCGTGTATGGGGCGGTGGGTACTATGAAACAGAGGAATTTTACGAACTCTGCAATCAGTTAGGCATAATGATTTGGCAGGATTTTATGTTCGCCTGCGCCTATTATCCCGACCGGCTGTGGTTTCTGGAAGAAGTAAAAAAAGAAGCAGCCACAATTATAAGGCGGCTGCGCAATCACACCTGTTTGGTTCTATGGTGTGGGAACAACGAAATCGACTGGATGCATTACAACGGCCGACTTGGCAAGGGTAAAAAATTCTACGGCAAAGCAATTTATCATCGGCTTCTACCACAACTTGTTGCCGAACTGGACGCCGACACTGACTACATACCGACAACACCCCTAGATGAAAAAGACAAATTCAAAACCGGCCGGACACTGACAACACATCAATGGAGTGTCTGGTCGGGTCATCAACCGGTTCGCCAATATATCTGCCGGCCTGAGGATGTCCCACGATTTGTTACTGAATTCGGGATGCAATCGCTGCCCAGCATAGAAACAGTCAAAAATTTTTGTCTCGTGGAACAGTTGCACATCGGCAGCTTCCCAATCGAAAAGCACAACTATCAAACAGACGGCAATAGTCGTCTATACCATTACATAGGCGATTTATTCGGCACCGCTGAAAATTTTGAGGAATTTATTTATTTCTCACAAATCGCACAGGCCCGCGGCGTCAAGGCATACGTCGAACATTTAAGGGCTCACAACTTTAGAAACAACGGCGTATTATTCTGGCAGTTCAATGATTGCTACCCCGCAATAAGCTGGTCGGCAATAGACTGTACAGGGGAACCAAAGGCGCTTTATTACTATGCGAAGCGATTTTTTTCAAAGCTGCTGATTGCAGTCATACCCGAGTCGGGGGAAAAACAAACGTCAGCACTGCAACCGCTCAAAGTTGTTGTGATAAACGACAGCGAACAACGAATAAACGCAACGCTAAACTGCCGACTGATTGATTTATTCGGACAGCCGCTCGAAGAGGTCACAGTTCCTATAGCGATTGGGCCGTTCAGCACATCAACACCGGCGAAACTGCCAAAAACGATTATCTCCCCCACCCAGCCGGAGAAATCCTGTCTGCATTTTGTGATAGACAGAAATGGGGAAAAAATCGCAGAAAATCTATTCTTCTACCTGCCCGATAAATATATCGATTGGCCCAGGGTAGAAATCAGCAAGAGCTTTTCTCAAATAACCGACAAACAATGGAAACTCAAATTAAAGACAAATACAATCGCAAAAGATGTGCAAATCAGCACCTCTGCGGCAGCACAACTCAGCGATAATTTTATAGACCTGATACCCCCAGATGAGTTCGAGATAACAATCTACTATGGGCAACCCATATCTTCAATTGAGCCGGTATTGCAGATACGCTGCCTTAAACGGGTATTTCAAACCAATTAAAACACACCCTTTAGCAGCCAACAAGGAGTCCCATCATCAGATACCTCCCCTCATAGGCATCTCTTCGCCTCCTATTATCGGGCGCCCGAGCTGACCTGCTTTACTTTCCCAACTTCGCAAAGGTTCTTTCGGTTCTTTCTCCTCTTTTCTGATTTCATTAAACTTGTTCTGCAATGCTTCGGACCAATATCTCGATTTAATAGGCAGACGCTCTATGTCCTCTCCATTGTAACTATAAAGCAGGTCATAAAAATGATTGACATGCAGGTTATTCCCACCCGACCAATCAGTTACAGGCACGGTATCCACCACAACTGCACCGGTAGTATAATCAACCGTCGACGGTATTACAACTTTCTTACTCTCTTCCTCCTCCGTAATCTTGTATTCACCAACCTTTCCTATAAGTTCTCCCTGTTTGACCGTAAAGTCCTTACTGTACCAATAACCCAACACATACTTGGAGACCTGCACTGTTACAGCTTTTGTGGCTTCCTGTATATCACGTGGGAAGAAGTACAATCTTCTCGGAATATCCACAGCCGCCGTTGCATCAGAAAATTTGCTCCATAAAATAACTTTGTTCTTCAACGATTTGTCCTGCTCACTGAACTGATTTGTCCCCGCTATGGGATTAAAAACACCCAACCGAATTCTGTAGCGGTAGCTTTGCCCGGGTTCAACAGTATCATCATACGCCCATAACAGTAATGGTTTGTCCATCCTAGCGATGTCTGCGCCCTCGGCAATCGAAATCTCACTAAATTCCTGATAAATATCATCTATTGTCTTCGAAACCTCCTTACTTTTTTGCGGACGTTCCTTTTCACTCCTGCGCTCAGGCTGGCTTGCCCTTGCTGGCAGCGTTTTTCTTACAGACATAGATGACGGTGGCTCCCCTCCCAAATCCCCCAAACCACTTCCAATTCCGTCTGTCAGGCGCGTTCTTGCCACTGCTTGTCTGCTGCGCCGCTCTGAGCGTCCCCCCTCACGCTCCCCCCTTCTCCCCACAACAGCTTCACGCCTTTTCATCATATCTATCCCTTTTTGATAGTCCAGGTATTTTGCGTGTAATGAAGGAGGAAACCACTCTTCTTCTGCAGAGGCAATCCGATAAGCCACCGGCTGCAACAGGTCTGCTCTCACTTGCGCATCATCAAATTGAAGCAGACGCACTTTTATCCCGCCGGCCGGCAAATCATTAATATCCTCTATGACCTCAAACATTCTTTTGCGGGGGTCTATCTTACTTCGAGGCACGGTTTGCCAATCGCTCCAACCGCCGTTGGAAAGCAGCTTTTGTCTTTGTAATTGCACAGATGCAAAAACCGGTTTTGCAAGGCACGGGTCACGCCAATCCTGTGGAATATTCTCACCTGCAAAACTTATGTTAAATCTTTTATACAATCCCGAAACATCAAACTTCGCTTCCACAGTAACAAAATCAATATCATTTGGCTCACTATTATCTGAGTCATAAATATTCTTCTCACTAACCTCTCTAACAGGCACATAAGCCACCGTTCTAATATTCTCAACCAACACCTCGTTGACTTCACCAATCGGCGGAATACGATACACCCTCTCATCACTTATGTCCTTCGAACTAATAATAGGCAGTGGCAGACCGAGGCCAACGTCAATGTCGCCTACAGCAGAGTCGAGCCGAGCAATAAAATCATCAACCCGCGGCTGGTATGGATGCTTTGGCTCGGGAGCACGATTCAATTTGTCCTCCAAAGCTTCGGCCTTCCTACTTAGTATGTAATTATCAATTTCGCCGGGGCCAATTTTATGCTCATCATAGTTGACCACATTGGGACTTTTAATAACAAAGAAATAGGAAAGAACGACACATCCCAACGCCACCACGGCCAAAACTATCTTCTCAATATGTTCTTCAAAAAAGTTGCTGTCCTTTTTACTCATGCCTCATATCCCATATAACGTACCTTTCGGCTTATCCTTTCTTCAGCAATTCTTTGACCGCTTCTGGTTTAATCTCATCATAACCGTTTTTATTAAAAATATATTCGCAAACTAAATCCAACTCTACCACAGCATCCTCGCCGTAACGGTAGAGATTATGAGCCCTATCCTGCCGGTCAACCGACTTGATATTACTCTCTAAAACCGTTATTTGATTATGCTTGAAAACTTGTTCTTGCTCCTCACCGGAAAATCCTCTGAACTTATGCTGCTTTGCACTACAAAGTTTCTGCATAAACGGCAAAACCGCCTTTGCATCAACAACAACAACAACATTAAAATGCACAACATCAATATCATCATCGCAAAATCTTCCTGTGTGAGGCTCTATAATCGCCTTTTCAATCGAAAGAACATAACTCGGCTTTACAGCCGCCGCCGCTTTTCCAGCGACCGCCCCGCCGCCACTGGTGGGAAAAGTTACACTCAAAAGCCGTTTCACCGGCGATGTGAAGACGCTATTCGACCCGGAATTCAGAGCATCTATCGTATCGAAAACGTCTTCGATAATCCAATAAGCTAACTGCCAATACCAGCAATCCTCAACCGCTGTGTCCATCCCGGTATATTCATAGCCCTCCCAGAACTCGTATCCGTTTAATTCTGCCGGATTAGCATAAACAGACGCATGCTCTGCTTTTTCCTGGCAAAGAACCTCCGTTATCGTAGCTTCAACCTCGCTCAACGTCGAATCCGACCTTCCCATGTCCCAATTCAGACCCCGACGATAAGATGGTAAGCTGGAACCCTGCAAACCTCTTCGCAACTCAGCATTCGTTGGACAATCAAGCGCATTTACCCAGGTAATTAGTTTGTCTATCCCGCTGCGAAACCGCTGGCCAAATTGCCTGAAAATCAACGTGGAGGTCTCCTTCGGCTTAGGAAATATTTTATAACTTAATAACTGCCTCTGGCTGCTTTGCTTGGCTAAAAGTGCTATCTGATTGGCATCTCTCTCGTAATCCTGCTGATACTCTTGCTCAACCTCCCATTGGTTACGGGAAACGGTACTTTTGCTTAGGGATTGAATTCTCCTGCCTATAGAAATGCTTTCATCTTCCACCCGTTTCTTGAGCTTACCGCTTATCAATTGGGTAGGTATAAAAAGAAGCACTGCAAGCAGAATTATAATCATCGGCAGTATCAGCGATGAATAATTACCAAGAAAACTTAATCTCCGTATAAGGTCTTTAAATTTGGGGATACCCATTTCAACTCACCAATCTATATCTGCTTTTTGGATTCTCTACTGCGTCGTTTCTTCGGCCCAAATGCCTTTATAACCTCATATACCAACATCTTCGCTCCCTCTTCCGGGTTTTCCCATCCCCTCAGTGCGCTTATTTTCCTCAATCCTCCTAAATGTTCCCGGTCTCCTTAATCTCCTCGGTTTCCTTAACCTCCTCCGATGCACCTTTCCAGGTAAATTTGATATCTAATTTGAACCAGTGGTCATTGCTTTTATAAACAACTTTGCCGGACCTGTCGGTTTTCTTTTTTCCCTTCTCGTCCAACTCGGCGACCTTACTGATAATCTCCTTTGTCATTGGGTCAATCAAAACCCGCTCATCACTACCTCCACGCTTTCCCGTTTTTTCAGATTTGGTCTCTTCTTCAAGGCCTATCCCTACAGGCATTTCAGCTTCCAAATCTACTTCACCTGTCTCCAACTTGAAATGCTCAAAGTCGGCTTTTTTGTACAGTTCAAATGGATTTTTCCAGCTAACAATATCATCAAGATGCAGCAGTCGAGTAACAACTCCCCATTTATTCGGGTCACCTTCCACTCCGACAGGGTCCATCAGCTCACCTATGTCCTTGTAGGGACTATATCCGGTTATAGTTACCACAAATCCGTGGCCGCTTTCAACCTCTTCTCCCTCGCCTTTGCCCCTTTTAGAATATACCTTTCTACCGTACTTAGACGCTGTCCCACGCGAGCCACCCCCTCCCATATGCACTCCTAAATCATCTATAATTTGGGTTGTATCCGTCTTGCCTCTTTTACCACCCCGCCCCATGAAATCTGCGGCACCAAATTGCGCAGAAGCAATATCACCTGCAAAATAAACTGACATACCCGTTACAAATATTTGCTTCCGTTCCTGGCGTTCAAATTTCTTTACTCCTTCTACATCACCTCTGGCAAAGGCCTCATAAAGCTCTTTTTGTCCGGGATTATTTTTTTCGTTCGGCAAAACTGATATTATGGTTTGAAGCAATAGTGGAACCACATCGCGATATTCAAAAGGTTTAAATTCTTTTTCTATAACTGCTTCGGATTGCAGACCCTTGCTTTCCTCAGTTTTGAGCTTGTTGTCGGCCTGCGCGGCGGCATTAATGATACTGCCGATCCTTTGTCGAACCTGCTTGTTCTTCGTATAATCAGCTCTATCCAGAGCGGTCCTTGCGAAACACATAAGCGAAACCAGCAACAGCGCAGCCGCTGCAGCAGTAAAATATTTGGTTTTTCTTGCCCAGGCCATTGACCTTGCGATACTGCGGGGCAAGAGATTACTTTCTATTCTGGCCAATCCTAAACCTTGCAAAGCAAGGCCATAAACAACACCAAAATCACAAACACTCTCGTGAAATTTCGCTGCTGAAATAGCTGAACTTATCGTAAGTCTCTTAAACGAATCCGGCATTTCAACGGGCATCTGCAGCGTTTGCCGTAAGTATTTAAGCAAGCCTCGCATCCTCGTTCCGCCTCCCAAGGCGACAATCCTCGATAACTTAGTGTTTGGATTAGAACTATTGTAAAAGCCCAGCGACCGTTGAATTTCAGAAGCTAAATCCGTAAAAACCGGCTTCATCGCCTGAAACACCTGCCTGGCATATTTGCTCATTGGAGCAGTGCGTTTTAGCTTTTCAGCTTTTTCAAAATTGAGTTTAAACGCATCCGCTATCGCCCTAGTAAAAGCGTTACCTCCCATAGGAACACTTCTTTGCCAAACTGTTGATTGCGTACAGACAACCAAATCGCTATTTTCTGCACCTATGTCAAGGATAACGGTAGCTTGATTGTCGGACTTAGCCAAATCACTGTAGTCGTACAATGCGTAATTATATAAAGCCATCGGCGCCATCTGAACGAAGCTAACCGTCACATTTTCTCTGGCAAAATGCTCCAATACCGAGCTGACCACCTCACTCTTAACCGCAAAAATACCCACCCTTGTTTCAGGACTGCCAGCCTCTGTCATCAACTGCCAGTCCCACTGCACATCGTTGATATCAAAAGGAATCTGCTGAGCCGCCTCAAACTTAACGATTTCAGGAATGCGCTTCGGCTCAACAGGCGGCAGTTTCACAAAGCGAGCGAAACTATTCTGGCTCGGCACAGAAACAATTACATCGTCTCTGCCCAAATCGTTCTGCTTCACAAACTGGCGTAAACTCAACGCAATCAACTCATCCCTTTCTTGCGGTTTTACACCACTGCCGGTAAGAACTTTGCCGTGCTGGATATTGTCGAAGCCGATTACTTCAACAACGTCCCCTTCGCTCCTTAACCGCAATGCCTTCAGGGAATTATTGCCTATATCTATCGCCCAAACCGAATTGTATTCTCCAGCCATAACTAAACCCTCACACTTATGGTCCAAATATGATTTGAACGGTGTTGTAAGCTCGCCTCAACAATTATATTATATATTATAACATACTATGAAAACTTTTGCCATAAATACTATTGGCTGTAAAGTCAATCAATATGAAAGCCAGCAGATTCGAGAGCTGCTCGAACGGCTCGGACTCAACGAGGTCGAAACGTTCAAAAGTGAGCCCGACCTAGTTGTTATCAATACCTGCTGCGTAACACTATCGGCCTCTGCAAAAAGCCGACAACGCATCCGAAAAGCCCAAAAGCTAAGTCCTGATGCTGTTATAGTTGTTTGCGGCTGCCTACCAACGGTACAAACCCTTCAACTGCGCTCTGGACAGGCAGGCGAGCTACACAACCTTGGTAAAAACATCCATCTCATTAGACATCGAGAAAGCATAGCTGCAACTTTAAGCCGAATAATCAATAACGGCAAAGTTGCTGTCTCGAACTCACAAGGCCAAAACAATACTATTAAAGCAGAAAACAGCCCCAAAATCAAGCTTAAAAACCAGGTTGAGCGGCCAAAACTTACCAAATTAACATCATTTAAGGGCCATACAAGGGCATTTCTTAAAATTCAGGACGGCTGCGATGGATATTGCACCTATTGTATAGTACCTAAAGCCCGCCCATTTGTTCACAGTAAGCCGGCTGAAGCGGTCCTCCAAGAGGCACAAGCCCTGGTTGAAGCGGGTCATAAGGAAATCGTCGTAACAGGCATATTCGTCGGGGCTTACGGCCAAAAAAGCGTCCGGCGAAAAAACTGGGCCAATCAACGAAACGACAAATTAGCAGATCTGTTAGATAAAATGGGAGAAATACCGAATCTTGCAAGAATAAGAGTAAGCTCGCTGGAGCCGAGCGATGTAACGCCGCGATTACTCGATACTTTCTGTAACAATCGTAAGATTATGCCACATCTACACTTGTCACTGCAATCAGGTTCAAACACAGTCTTAAAAAAGATGTGCAGACAATACAGCGCCGATGAATTTAAAGAAAAGATTGCGTTAATCAAAAGTCGGCTCGACAGGCCTGCTATCACTACTGATATCATCGTTGGGTTCCCGGGGGAAACGGAGGCGGATTTCAAGGAGACGGTTGAGCTGGCAAAAGAAGTAGGGTTTGCAAAGATGCACGTTTTTAGTTTTTCGAAACGGGCGGACACGACTGCAGCAACTTTGCAAGGTGTTGTAAATAATGAGGTTATGAAGAAACGCTCCCAGATATTGCGGGATTTGGATGCTGAGCTGGGCTACAAATTTCGGCAGCAATTTGTCGGTGAAACATCTGAAATTTTGATGGAAAATAGCGATGGGCAGTGTAAAGGCAGAAGTGAAAGATATTTTATGGTTTATCTCGAAAAAACAGGGAAAAGCCCGCAAAAAGGCAAGTTAGTGAGGGTAAGGTTAATTAAAAATAGTGTAAATGGGCTGATTGGGCAAGCATGTGAAATTTAGAATCTAGAATGTAGTCCGCCTTCGTTTATGCTATGGTGGATAAAAATTTCGAATTTGCAAGAGAAAAGAGGGAAGGGTGCTATTATAAGAGCGAACGTTCAAAAATATTCAGGAATGTTCTAAACTATCTAAAAACTATATAGAAATTTACAAAAACTGCATAGAAACTTACAAAAATTGTATAGAAATATTCAGAACTTGATAGGAAACGTTTGAAAATATTCGACAATTTTTGGATGCCACGAAGACACCAAGACGCGAAGTCCTATGGACTCCTTATGGGAAAAATCTATCACAGATTACGATGGATTTTGCAAGAATATACTTGACAACGGGGGACAAGGACATATAATCCGCATAATGCGATTGCGATAATTGTTTTCCCTTGTCTTCTGAGAATAGGAGGCGGTGTTGGAAAAGTGCGAATTATCATCTCGATTTTTTAAGAGTTTATTAAGCGCCGAGGGTGCAGAAAGTCTGCGCTGCGGTAATAAAAAATAGTCAACTGTGTAAATAGAAACAAGTTTGAAATGGCTATGCCATGCCATAGGCAGGGAGAAAAAATGGAAACTACGAAAAAACAGGCGAAAAAGTCATTCTTTATTTTATTGCCAGTTTTGGTGCTAAGTCTGGCGTATAGCGGTTACGGTGCTACCGATGGCTACTCGCCAAAGCCTGACCCGGAGTTCTGGAGGTTCGTCCCGGCGGCAATGGGGCCAAACACAATTTATATGAAAGCAACGCCCGCTATAGACGTGAACGATCCACCCGTAAGGTACTACTTCGAATGCACCGACCACCCCGAAGCCAGCAGCGGTTGGGTATCAGATGCGAATTACACGGCTACAGGGCTTACTCCGGGTACCACGTATTCGTTCAGGGTCAGAACATGTGATAATGATGGTGGCGACCCTAATACTCAGAGTAGATGGTCGCTAACTACTCCATCTGCAACCACCGATCTTGACACTACTCCCCCTGTGCTCAAGCTGGACCTCAACTATGACTCAAACAATGATGATGCGAACACCCAGATAGGCTTTACTAAATTTATCATTCCAGACGGCGGCAGTGAAGTAAATGGTGTCATAATTGACATTGAGGGGGAGACTACATCGGCCCGGCGTGAAGACCCTTGTGGTGCGTGGGAGAAGTACGATCCGTGGTTCGGTTCAATCCCTGGTGACCCATGCTGGTATTCCCCGCGAGCCGGTGAGAGAATTTATCGCGATTTTATCTACGGGATACCGCCGAGCGGAGTTACTATCACGCTATGGGGACTTGGGGTCAATCAGGACTGTAACATAACGATGTGGACATACGATAGCGAAAGCACAGGAGGCACCAATAGAGTCGCAATGTGGTACGCCAATGGCACGTATATTTTTGACACCAACTTCATAGGTGGTCCGGCGAGTTATCCGAAGTATGATAACCAACCTCCTGCAGGCTGGCAAGATTTATATAAGTACGCCTGTCACGTGAGAGCCACGGCGGATGCATTTGGCAGAATTGCCCTGACAAGTCTCAGGGGGCCAAACAGTCCGGAAACCGAGCCTTTTGCTTTTGTCAACGCCATAAAGGTGGAGCCGAATGCCCTGACGCCGTTTGTTCCGACACCATATGCCCATCGTCCTGTGCCGTTTGACGGCACAGAAGATGTGCCTGTATATACGAAGCTTAAATGGGGGAATGGCGACGGTGTTGCAACACACGATTTATATCTCGGTACCAGTTGGAATGATGTCAACGATGCCACTAGAGCTTTTCAGCCGCCCGGCGTGTCGATTTACGAACAAGACCTTCCTACTGGTGCTAACGAAGGTTATGACCCCTTTGATGCTGCCGGCTTCCTCGCTTTAGACACAACCTACTACTGGCGAGTCGATGAAAATCCCGGCATCTATAAAGGTGAGGTCTGGAGCTTTACGACATGTCCGAATTCTGTCGTGGACAATTTTAATAAGGTGTATGGTCCCTCCTACCCTGATAGGCTGAGGGACACCTGGAAGGATTATTGGACCCAGGGTCAACCCAGGACCAGCGCGGAAGTTTATCTTGCGACAGACCCGAATCGCGGCGGACCGCCATACCAGTCGATGAGGTATGATTTCCTGAATACATATGAACCATACTATTCTGAGGTCAGAGCGACTATTGGTACCGGAGCTGATGAATTGAATATCGACCCGAACTGGCTCGGGATGGGCGCTAAGGCACTGGTGCTGTGGTTCTATGGTCAGGCAGATAATCCTACCACCGAGCAGATGTATGTGAAACTGACTGATGGGTACAACAATTTCGGGACAGTGACATACGGCGACCAACCTGACGAGGACCCGAATTATGTGAAGGATGCGAATTGGCATGAATGGAATATTGACCTGGCACTTTTTGACGCCTTCGGCGTTAATCTATCCGATGTTAAGAAAATCACTATCGGCTTCGGCGACGGAACACCGGCACCAATCGATGGTACCATGTACTTTGAAGATATTCAACTGTATACAACCAGATGTGTTCTTGCGAAGCGTTCTGCCGAGTTTGCCAAGGTTGATTATGCTCCGTTCGATATGTACGGTTATCCTTGCGGGGATTGCAAGGTGGACGATAAAGAGCTTAAGTGGATGTACGATGACTGGCTGGAGCCTGCTCAGGCGACTAAAACTGGAGAGATAAAAATCGAAATTCATATCGTGAAAGATTCAGGCATCACCGAAGAGCAAATAAGGGAACAAATAAAAAATGCTAACGAAGCTGACGACCCCAATGCCAAGTTTGTTGTGACCAGTGTCCATATTTACGAGCCCAATACGCCGTACGATGCGAATTTCAACGAGAAATGTAAGGTAAATATCTGGGGGTTGAAGAAAAATCCTTGGCATAAGAGATTTCCAGGTTTAGTAGACCCAAATGTATCGGCACAATGGAGCAAGGTAATTATTTTAGTTCCTGGAGATGGCAATAACACTTACATCAAGCCTTCTACCGGTGCACATGAACTGAATCATTTTTTGGGGCTCGACCACAATGACGTTAATAATAATCCAATTACGGACCCTAATAACAAAATGTATCCAGATAATGACCAAGATGCAAACGGAGTACTTAAGTCTTGCCATCGAAAGGGAACAAAGTTGGAAGAGTGGCAGCGAAAGAAAATCAGCGAAGGTGCGAAAAAATGCCAGAAAGCATCGGACGCGGTGCTCGGCGGGTATGGTGATGAGACATACGACAACGTAGGAGATGTGAATTTTGAATATATCGACCTAAATTGGATGCAGGGCTGGATAGAGTGGATACAGGATACGTACGTGCTTCATTTGACGGCACAGGTTGATTTGCTTTCTTTTGAAAATTATTCTGAAATTGGATTCTATATTGAATCCGATAGCAATCAGTCCACCGGCCAACCGCCAGAGGGATTAGACTACTATGTGGCCCTGCAGCCCTCGTCTAATCAAATCAAGTTCGAGAGATATGATACGTATTGGATACCTTTGGACACCAGTGGGATATCTTTTGAATTTACATACATTAACCCAGATGTTAATGTTCCACCAATTCCCTCTGGGGTAAAATTCGAATCGCCTCTGACATTATTACAGAGGAGAGCAGGAGATGTAATATCATACAGAGCTGCTGCACAAAATTATGTCGAGATGGATGTGTCACCAAACACAGGTTTGTTGAGCATTGCATTCCCGCCGCCTCTAATACCGCCTGATCTAGATAGCGATGGCACGGTAAACTTCAAGGACTTTGCCCTTTCGGCGAATAGATGGCTTGAAGAGCAGATGTTCCCTCGCTAATCAAGGTGATACAAGGCTGAGAAAGAACCCCAGCCACCGCCCCGCCCAAGGCGGGCAAGCTTCGATAAATTTCCGGACGGACAGGCGGGTGCCGGAGCTATACACAAACGCCCGAACAGGGGGCGTTGAGTAATAACCCATGCAATAAATCCCCCTTCCATTCTTCGCCCTAAAGGGCTCCGGAGGACAGGTCGCCGAGGCTTCCGTCTTCATCCCACTTACGGCTCCCCAAGGGGACTAAGAGACTACGCCGGACAAGTCGGTGGGACAGGTTGCGGGGCTAAATTTTTTTGGTTTACTACGATATTTTCGCGGTTGGGAGAAATTGAGATTGCCGCCCATTCGATTATGCTCGGGGTAATCTCCTTCGCTCGTAATGACATTTCTGCCTTGCTACAAGGGGAAAATGCCTGTCTCGGGAGTTTTTTGAGAAAAATGGAAAATACGAAAAAAAACCTTGACCGGCTTCGGTTCATATGATTACGATTAGCGGGATTAAAATTCAGTTCTGAAAAATGTAAAGGATTAATGGTAAGCTCTGTAAGGAGGCCGCGAAAGAGCAAAACCAAGTTACAGTGGGTCCCACTGTAACACTATAAAGACAGGAGGTTCTTTATGTCAAATGAACGAGTACCAGAAGTAACAACCACATCATCATCAACCGGCTACTTTCGATGGATTATCTGTGCACTGCTATTTACCGCAATCGCCCTGAACTACATTGACCGGCAAATCCTCGGTCTTCTAAAGCCGATGCTGGAGAAAAGCCTGAACTGGACTGAAGAAGATTTCGGCTATATCGTCATCGCATTTACCATCGCATACGGGATAAGCTATACCTGCGGAGGATGGTTTATGGACCGAGTAGGCGTCAAAGTCGGTTTTGTCGTTGCGGTCATTCTATGGAGCCTGGCGGAGATGGCCCACGCTTTGAACTGGTATATTCCGGTTGAATTAAAGATAGGCATGTTCGCGATGTCTGCAACGGCGTTCGGCTTTTGCGTTGCGCGTGCTGTGCTTGGTATAGCAGAAGGAGGCAGCTTCCCGGCGGTCAACAAAACCGTCAGCGAATGGTTTCCCAAAAAAGAACGTGCGTTTGCGTTCGGGATTGCCAACTCCGGCACCGCTATCGGCGCCATAGCAGCACCATTACTGATATTGTGGCTTGCCACTGATTTCAGCTGGCCGATAGCTTTCATAGTAACAGGCGCTATGGGCTTGTTCTGGGCTGTTTTCTGGCTGCCGCTTTATGCAAATCCGCATAAGCATAAACGAATTTCGGCGGCGGAACTTGCCCATATCGACAAAGACCCTCCTGACCCACCGGGCATGAAAGTCCCTTGGCGGACGCTGCTGAAATATCGCCAAACGTGGATGTATATTGTGGGAACAGGTATCAGCGGCACAATATGGTGGTTCTGGCTCTACTGGGGTCCTGACTTTTTGCACAAGCAATACGGGCTGGATGTGAAAAGTCTGGGCTGGCCGATGGTGCTTGTTTACCTGATAACAGGTATAGGCAGTATCACAGGCGGGTGGCTATCCGGCTGGTTTATGAAGCTGGGCTGGTCGATAAACGTTTCCCGCAAGATGGCAATGCTGGTCTGCTCCCTGTGTGTAGTGCCTGTATTTTCGGCATCAATCATCCCTAACGCGTGGGTAGGAGCGATGCTGATGGGTCTTGCAATGGCGGCGCACCAGGGATTTGCCGCGAATCTTTTTACAATGGTTTCGGACACCGCGCCTCGCCGAGTAGTGGGTTCAATCGTAGGCCTGGGCGGTACGGCGGCCTGCATCGGCACATTCTTTACCGGGATATACGTACCTAAAATTCTCGAAGCAACCGGCAAATACCAGTTAGTGCTGATTATCGCATCCTGCGCGTATGTGGTAACCCTTCTGATAATTCACGCAATTAATCCGAAGCTGAAATCGATGGAGATAACTATCCCGCAGGAATAGGCGCGACAAGCTCACTACGAAGCGAAAAGGCGATGAAGCGCAAGGCGATACTGTTTTGGCTTTTTATATGTGCGGCTTTGACAATCTCTGCCGGCTGCAAAAAGGAAAATGCTACCAAACCGGAGGTTGTATTGAAGCTGGGCCACGTTCTCGATGTAGCCCATCCCGTACATAAGGCGATGGTGTATATGGCCGAGAGGACGGCAGAGAAATCAGGGGGGCGAATGAAGGTCGAAGTCTTTCCGAACGAACAATTAGGCACCGAAAAGGAATTAATAGAAGCACTGCAGCTCGGCTATCTGGCGATGACCAAAACCTCCTCAGCACCGATGGAAGGGTTCGTGCAGCAAATGAGGATTTTCGGTATTCCATACCTGTTCAGAGACTCCGAACATTTCTGGAAGGTATTGAAAGGACCTATAGGTAAAGAATTGCTTCTTGCGGGTCAATCCAAGGGGCTGCGAGGGCTATGCTATTACGATGCCGGCGCCAGGAGTTTTTACGCCAAAAAAGAAATCCATTTACCTTCCGACCTGGAGGGATTAAAAATCCGCGTGCAGCGCAGCGTTATGTCAATAAAAATGATAGAAGCTATGGGCGGCTCTTCAACACCGATTTCGTTCGGCGAACTTTATACGGCGCTCAGTCAGGGCGTCGTGGACGCAGCGGAAAACAATCCGCCGTCATTTTATACGAGCCGGCATTACGAGATATGCAAATATTACACACTGGACGAACACGCAAGACTGCCTGATATACTGATGATAAGTGTGCGGGTGTGGAATAATCTCAAACCCGAATTTCAGCAGATACTTCAGGAGGCCGTGGATGAGTCCGTCGAATATCAGCGCAAGATTTGGGCTGAAGCAGAAGAATCAGATATGAAAAAAATACAGGAGGCAAAAGTCAAGGTCATATACCCAGACAAGGAACCCTTCCGGAAATCGGTCAAATGCGTATGGGACGAGTTCGAGGGCACTGACATCGGCGAGCTGATTAAACAAATACAGGAGGTGAAGTAACGGTGTTCAAGGCAATAAAAAAGATATTAGACCGTTCACTTGAGATATTAGTTATGACGGTTATGGCAGTGCTTACGGTGGACGTGCTATGGCAGGTCTTTACGCGTTTTATACTCAAAAACCCCAGCACCTGGACGGAAGAACTGGCGATATTCCTGCTCATCTGGGTCTCACTTCTCGGCGCCGCGGTTGCACTGGGTCGCGGTGCTCATCTGGGTATCGATTACTTTGTCAGCAAGCTGCCGCCAAGGAAAAGGCTTTGTACGGAAATATTCGTTTTCCTTTGCACATCGAGCTTTTCGCTATGCGTTATGATTATAGGTGGAACGAACCTCGTTATAAGCACTTTGAAATTTGGACAGGTATCGCCGGCCCTGGGAGTTGAAATCGGATATGTATATCTTGCTATACCAATCAGCGGCTTTTTTCTCGTGCTTTATTCTGTTATCGGGCTGGTTGAGAGAATAGTCGAATTATCCAAGCCAGGCTCTGCCCTACAGCAAGAAATCGCACCGCCGGACGAACAAACTGGTGCATACTGATACCAAATTGAAAATGCGCGAAAGGATTTTATAGTGAGTTTTCCCATATTAGTTCTGGTTGTCAGCTTTGTCATATTAATTGCCTTAAACGTGCCGGTGGCTTTCTGTATGGGTATCTCAACGGTTCTGGCACTTTTAGCGATGGGAGATTTGCCGGCATTTGTGGCTACAGCACATAAAATAGCCACTGGAATCGACAGTTTCACTTTGCTGGCGATACCGTTTTTCATCCTATCGGGTCTACTGATGGGACAAGGAGGCATTGCCCGCCGTCTTATTGACTTTGCAAATGTGCTGGTGGGCCGATTCCGGGGAGGATTAGCTTTCGTAAATGTGCTGACCTGCATGCTCTTCGGTGCGATATCAGGTTCTGCAGCAGCAGCGGTATCCGCAATAGGGGGCTTCACGATACCGCTGATGAATAAGATGGGCTATAATCGGGAATTCAACGCTTCGGTAACCATAACCGCATCAACAACAGGTCTGCTGATACCACCAAGCAACGTTATGATTGTCTATTCGCTGGCCACCGGCGGTATTGTTTCGATTGCGGCTCTGTTCGTAGCAGGATACCTGCCCGGGATTCTGATGGGGGTGGGACTGATGGTCGTCGCCGGATGGATATCCATCAGACATAGCTACGGCAAAGGTAAAACCTTCGCTTTCAAGGGGGCCCTATTTCGTTTCCTGCAGGCAATTCCGCCAATGATGCTCGTGATTATCGTAGTCGGCGGCATCCTTATGGGATGGTTCACGCCGACAGAGGCCTCGGCAGTCGGCGTTCTCTATTCACTAATCCTCGCTGTCTTCGTATACCGGGAAGTTAAAATCAAGGACCTGCCGAAGATTTTTCTTCAGTGCGGCGTTATTACATCGGTAGTTTTTCTACTCATAGGGACAAGTATGGCGATGTCGTGGGTACTGGCATCAGAAAATGTTCCCCAGAATATAAGCGCCGGCCTGATAAGTCTTACAAACAACAAAATTATCGTTCTGCTGATAATTAATGCTATCCTGCTGATGGTAGGATGTTTTATGGATATGACACCCGCTATTCTGATATTTACACCTATCTTTTTACCTGTTGTTCAGAAATTTGGGGTGCACCCACTGCATTTCGGCATCATAATGATCATGAATTTAAGTATAGGTCTGTGCACACCGCCGGTCGGGACCTGTCTTTTTCTCGGCTGCGGTATAGCGGAAACCACAGTAACCAAAGTAATCCGCCACATTCTGCCATTTTTTGCCTCGATGGTAGTTACGCTGCTGATCACTATTTACGTACCTGAAATAACTATGTGGCTGCCTGATAAACTCGGGCTTGTTAAGTAGATACGCTGCATTTAATCGCCACAATCGAGGCGTCCCAATGTCGCTTGACAACTGCATAACAGTATTGTAATATCGCACCGCGTAATTGAAGTGAATTATGAAATACTCATTAAAAAACATATTGTTCGTGCTGTGCACTGTGGTTTTGGTCTGTCCGACGGCCGGTGCTGATGACGGCTACGGCCTTTGGCTGTCTTACAAAAAACTGGATGACGCAAAAACGCTGAAAGCATATCGACAGGCTTTTTCTTCTATCGTAGTCGAGGGCCAGTCTGAAACGCTCGACATCATCCGAGAGGAAATGAAAAAAGGACTGGATGGACTTTTAGGAGCTGATGTGCCTATACAAAGCACGCTCACCCGCCCCGGCGGGCAAGCCAAAGGCGGTGCTCTTGTCATCGGCACGCCGAGGCAGTCTCAGCTCATACAAAAACTAAATTTATCTAATAAGCTGGCGACTTTAGGACGAGAAGGGTTCCTGATTAAATCGGTCAAGATTAACGGCATTCCGACGGTAGTCATCGCTGCAAACAAGGACATAGGCCTTTTGTACGGTTCTTTCCATCTATTGAGGCTTATGCAAACTACAACCGCTCGAGACACTTTTGCCGGGCTGTATGATCTTCTCCATCTATTAAGGCTTACGCAAACAGGGCAGTATTTTAAGAATATAAATATCTGCTCAAAGCCACGAATTCAATACCGGCTTTTGAATCACTGGGACAATCTGGACGGTTCCGTAGAGCGAGGTTATGCCGGCAAATCATTATGGAAATGGGATGAGCTGCCGGGGACAGTAGACCCGCGGTATAAAGATTACGCACGCGCGAACGCATCGCTTGGCATAAATGGGACGGTCATCAATAGTGTTAACGCCAACCCCGACATCCTTAAGACCGAATACCTCAAAAAGGTCGCCAAGCTGGCCGATGTTTTTCGTCCTTACGGTATAAGGGTGTTTCTTTCCGCTAATTTTTCCTCTCCGATTTCGGCCAAATTCGCAATAGAGAGCAACAGAAGAGGCGGCATAGGTAATCTTCCAAACTCTGACCCGTGCAATCCGGAAGTGAGGCAATGGTGGAAGAATAAAGTAAAAGAGATATATCAATTCATTCCTGATTTCGGCGGATTTCTGGTAAAGGCCAGTTCGGAGGGCATGCCCGGCCCACAGGAATACAACAGGACCCACGTCGATGGGGCGAACATGCTGGCGGAGGCACTGGAGCCATACGGGGGGGTAGTAATGTGGCGGTCATTCGTATATAACGCTGATGTAGACCCGGACCGTTCGAAACGGGCATATCTGGAATTTGTTCCCTTCGACGGACAGTTTCGCCCAAATGTTTTTATTCAATCCAAAAATGGGCCAATCGACTTTCAGCCACGCGAACCAGTTAACTCTCTGTTCGGGGCTATGCCGAAGACGCCTTTGATGCTGGAATTACAGATTACGCAGGAATATCTTGGGCATTCGAAACATCTGGTTTACCTTGCACCGATGTGGAAGGAATACCTAGAGTTTGATACTTATGCCAAAGGCCGCGGCTCGACCCTTGCTTCAATTATCGATGGGAGTCTACACAATTATAAGATGACCGGCATAGCTGGTGTGACGAATATCGGGGATGACCGAAACTGGTGCGGGCATCTCTTTGGTCAGGCCAACTGGTACGCATTCGGCCGGCTGGCGTGGGACCCCAGCTTATCCAGCGAAACGATAGCTGAAGAATGGATTCGTATGACGCTGACCCGGAAGGACAAAGCTGTAAAGAAAATCAAGTCAATGATGATGGGCTCGCGAGAGGCGTGCGTTAATTATATGACGCCGCTCGGCCTGCATCATATTATGCAGGAGGGTTTCCATTACGGCCCACAGCCGTCACTCGACAAGAGCGGCAGGATAGACTGGACAAGCGTTTATTACCATCGTGCCGACGCCAACGGCATCGGCTTTGACCGAAGCTCGACAGGCAGTAATGCGACAAGTCAATATTTTCCACCAAATGCCAAAAAATTTGACAGTCTGAAAAAATGTCCCGAAAAATATCTGCTCTGGTTTCACCACGTCCCCTGGGACCACAAGATGAAATCGGGCAGAACGTTGTGGAAAGAGCTGTGCCGCAGATACTATACGGGCGTTGATTATGTAAAAGAGATGGAGCACACGTGGGCCATGCTGGAAACGGATGTCGACCCTGAAATATATCTGCACGTTAAGAGGAAATTATCCACACAGGAAGAGGACGCCGCCATCTGGCGGGATACGTGCACCAGCTATTTCCAGAAATTCAGCAACAGGCCGATACCTGCCCATAACTGATAAGACTATTATTAACCATTATTAAGCAAGGAGTGTCTTCATGCGAGCAACCAGTTTAACTAAAACCATTTCGAAAACTGCATTGTGCCTGTTTATTTTAAGTCTTTCTTCGTGTATGGCCCCCGAAGCGCAGCGCGAAGCCCGTGAAGCTCCGGCCGTCAGCCCCATCAGCCCGGGGGGTTACGTGAATACTGTCCCCAGTGAAGGCAGTTTCCAGCTTGCAAAGAAAGACAATCTCGCAACCATTTACGTCGACTCGGAAGACTGGCCCGGCGTAGTCCGCGCGGCAGGCGACCTGCAGGCGGATGTTAATCGCGTTACCGGCCTTGCTCCCACTATAACACACGAAAAAACCGGCCTCGGAAAAGATGTAGTCATCATAGGAACAATCGGAAAAAGCAAAATCATCGACCGATTAGTCAAAGATAGAAAAATTGATGCAACACAAATAGCCGGCAAGTGGGAATCATTTCTCTTGGAGGTTGTGCCAAAACCTTCGGCTGGGGTCGAGAACGCTCTTGTTATCGCAGGCAGTGATAAAAGAGGAACTATTTACGGCATATATGACCTGTCCGAGAAAATTGGAGTGTCACCCTGGTACTGGTGGGCGGACGTGCCGGTTGAACATAAAGATGCTCTCTTTGTAAAGGCCGGGAAATATGTAGAGGGACCGCCGGCCGTTAAGTATCGCGGTATTTTTATTAACGATGAGGGTTGGGCACTTGCCCCCTGGGTTCGCGAAAAATTCGGGGGCTTTAATAGCAAGTTTTACACGAAGGTCTTCGAATTATTGCTCCGTCTGAAAGCAAATTATATGTGGCCGGCGATGTGGGGCAACGCCTTCAACGAGGATGACCCGAAGAATCCTATTTTAGCGGACGAATATGGAATCGTAATGGGAAATTCACATCAGGAGCCGATGCTGCGGGCGCAAGCAGAATGGGACAGGCGTTACGGTAAACCCTGGGACTACTGGACCGATACCGATAATATGCAAAAATTCTGGCGTGAAGGCGTCAGGCGCAATAAAAATTACGAAAGCATCATTTCAATGGGCCTGCGCGGGGCAAACGACACCGCAATGGCCAAAAACAAAACCGTCCAAGAATGTGCGGCAATGCTCGAAAAGATCATTGACGTGCAGCGTAAAATCATAGCCGAGGAAATCAATCCGAACGTAACCAAAGTGCCGCAGTTATGGTGTCCTTATAAGGAGGCACAAGAATATTATGAAAAAGGAGCGAAAATCCCCGACGACATAACAATACTGTGGTGCGACGACAATTGGGGCAATATCAGGCGACTGCCTACGGAACAGGAGCGTAAAAGAAGCGGCGGAGCAGGCATCTATTATCATTTCGACTTCCACGGCGGGCCCCGCTCATACGAATGGCTCAATACCAATCCGATACCAAAAGTCTGGGAACAGTTGCACTTAGCATATCGTTACGGGGCCGATAGAATCTGGATTGTCAACGTCGGCGACATCAAACCGATGGAGTTTCCAATCTCGTTTTTCATCGATTACGGCTGGAATCCCGATAGATGGCCAGCAGAGAAATTACCCGAATACACCAAAGCCTGGGCAGAGCAACAGTTCGGCCCGGAATACGCAGAGGAAATCGCTGACATCCTCACCAAATATACAAAATACAACGGTCGACGCAAACCCGAATCGCTGGCTCCGGACACCTATAGTCTTGTGAACTACCGCGAGGCAGAAACAGTTGTCGCCGAGTACAACGAAATTGCTGAAAAGGCCGAGAAGATTTATAAGGCCATTCCCGCCGAATACAAGGATGCTTATTATGAGCTTGTGATGTATCCGGTGTCTGCCTGTGCCAATTTGAACGAGCTTTATTTGGCCCTCGGCAAAAACCTCCTCTATGCGAAAGAGGGACGCGCCGCTACCAACGAAATGGCCAACAAGGTTAAAGAGCTATATAAGAAAGACGCCGAGATAACTAACTATTACAACACGGTTCTGGCCGGTGGAAAATGGAACCATCTGGCGGACACGACGCATATCGGCTACACATCCTGGAACCCACCACCCAAAAATATTATGCCCGAAGTCAGTAATATTACAGTGCCCAGTGATGCAGATATGGGCGTGGCGATTGAGGACTCGGATGGTTGGTGGCCGATGGAAAAGAGCGATGCTGTGCTGCCGGAGTTCGACCCGTTTAACCAGCAGACATATTACGTCGAGATATTCAACCGCGGACAGACGCCTTTCAATTATAAAATCGAATCGGAGCAGCCGTGGCTGCTTGTTGCGCCTAATCAGGGCAAAATCGACAAACAGCAGCGAGTGTTTGTAAGCGTGGACTGGCAGAAGGCGCCGGTCGGGGAGAACAGCGCCGCGATTAGCATAACCGGGCCTGATAACAAACAGGTCGTAGTCCAAGCCCCGATTAACAATCCTGCATCTCCGAAACCGGAAGAGGTTACCGGTTTTGTCGAGGGCAACGGCTATGTCTCCATCGAAGCCGAACACTATTCCCGCGCAGTTGATGCAGGCCCAATCAAGTGGCTTGTTATCCCTGATTTAGGTCGAACACTTTCCGGCATAACCCCTGTACCGGTAACATCTCCAAGCCAAGAGCCGGAGGGCGATAGTCCCCGCCTTGAATACTCTATGTACCTTTTCGATAGCGGCCCAGTCAAAGTGAAAACATATCTGTCCCCCACTGAAAACTTTCTTGATGCCCAAGGATTGCGGTATGCTGTTTCGTTCGATGACCAAGCACCGCAAATTATTAACATCCACGAGGGTGAAACTATTCCCGACTGGAAGTATCCTCCGTACTGGAACCAAGCGGTAATGGAGAATATTAAGATAACAACCTCCGAGCACATGCTCAATGAGCCGGGTGAGCATACTTTGAAATTCTGGATGGTTGACCCTGGCATCGTGCTGCAGAAGATAGTTATCGATACCAGCGGCGTTAAACCGAGTTATCTCGGCCCGCCCGAAAGCTATCGCCGGTGAAATTTAAAATCGAGTGTTGGTTAAATCAAGGCGTAGAGATAACTCAGTAAAATTATGGCTGAAGCCAGATTGCCCTGAAATGTTTTTTGGCAGGGTTGGTCAGGTGCTTATTAAGGCACTTTCCATCTTTGAGCAACGTGCCCTGTATACATTCAGAGACATCTGATATATCGACTACCAAACTGCCGTCATCACTAAGCAATAATAACTTAGGTGAATTCTTAAAGGGAACCAACGCTTCAGGGGTAAAATCCGAATTTATCGACCGGACAACCTGCGGCGGTTCGTCTTTTCGGCCTGACCAACGGTATAAGACAAATTCGGCAGGTTTGTCATTATGGGGACCAGCGATAAGAAAAAAGGCCTTGTGGAAAGGTGAATACTCCATACTTCTTATGCCGAAACCCTTTAAATCCAAGAGGATGGGGTCTGCAAAAACCGGAGGCTTGCGGCCTTCGAGCACCTGCTTCGGATTATTGAGAGGGACCACAATCGCTTTTGAATCAGGGCGAGGGTTTCGCAAGCCGATATAAAGCATGTTTCCGTCGGCGGAGGCACAGAGCGCTTCGATATTAAGGCCATTTTCCTTCGGAGCAAGATTTTCACGCTGCCTTTTTGTAAGACCGGCTGCATCAAATTGCGTTGCCCGGTCTAATCCCAAACTGCGCATATTCTCGGCCTTGAGCAAACTTTGGACAAGGGTCCGACAGGGACTACCCACTGGCTCGATAGTAACATTCCTGTTTTGGATTTTGACTTTAACAGCAAAGAGGCGATATCGGTTCGGGCACATTTCGCCATCTGCATTTCTACCGTGCGAAGTTATCCAATAAATAGTGTCATCGAGCATCGCTGCACCTTCGATGTCGGCCTCGGGATGCTCCGGTTCGATATCGAGAAAGGACGTAAGGTCATAGGAAAAAACAGGAGACGGCTGAGTCGTTTTGTAAACCCTCAGGACATTATCTTCATCGTCAGCGACGACAAACATATCTTCAGATAGCGCTACTGCAGCAGAGGCATCGCTCATTCCATAATACATAAGAGCTTTCCGAGCTGAATCACCATAAGAAAAACCAGTGACACCATATATCAATGCAAGAAACACCACTTTACTTATAATCTTCATTTTACAAGTCCTTCCCATCTATGATTTTTCAAGTAAAGAATATCCAAAATCAGTTGTACTGTCCTATAATATCATTTTTAGGGGTATGGCAACAGGTTATTGCAAATAAAATCGCCTATATGGCGATGCTAAAAACAGGGCGGATGTGAATTGCTCTTGAGTTGGTAGGCCGGATTTGCTATAATAGGCAAAGGACGAATCAGGAGAGCAGGGATTGGGGAAGTGGGTGAACAAACCTCTTCATTTTGGGGGCGTTAGCTACCTTCACCGGCTCAAAACAAACAGGAAGACATTATGTGTAAAGCAATAGAAAGATATTGCGAAGGCCGAGTTTTTGCGTTCTTGATAATTTTGCTATTAACCACATCTGTTACATTCTGCGCCGAACCTAATTCCATCGGTGAGACACAAGCCAAGCAACGGCTACAAACAAGGATTACATACAGCTGCGTCGATTTACCCATCGACACGGTACTGATGGATCTTGCAGAACAGGCGAAGATAGACATTGTCAAAAGCCCAAAAGTTACGGGCAATGTTACAGTAAAAGTTACGAACGTTCCACTGGAAGAAGCGCTGAGCAACATTCTGGCGGCGTACGATTACACATACATAGCCACAGAAAGTATGATTAGAGTGGTTCCGCTTTCCGAGCTTGCGGTTGCCCGTGAGCCACTTGTTACGAAAATTTATAAGATTACATACGCAGATGCTAATGAAGCAGCCGGGGCATTGGGCAATTTCATATCACCGCAGGGTAAAGTAGCCATCAACAAGGGAACCAGCCACATCATCGTTACGGACACCGAAGGCAGAATCAAAGGCATAGACAAGTTCATTGAGGAGATAGATCAGCCGACGCCGCAGGTAATGGTAGAGGTAAGAGTCTATGATATAACAAGCCAAGAAGGGTTCGAATTAAGCCCGGAGTGGAGTGTCAGCCGCAATACCCCGGAGAAAACCACCGAGCACGAAAAAATCCGTTCAGAAAGAAGCGGTTTCGAACTTACAGACCTCGCGGACATTCGTAATGGAGTCCTTCCTCAACTTTCGAATGCTTTTCCACTTTCCGGGACAGGACCATACAATGTCAACAGAGATACCACAACCGAACGCTACACAACCCGTCGCAGGAAGCCATTTGTTGGTGGTTCCTTTGACCGCATCAACGGCGGAACTCTGAGATTTAGTTTACTCAACGACGCTGTCGATATAGATTTTATGCTGAGCATTTTACACCAGCAGATTGAAGCGAAGCTTCTCGCCAATCCTCGCGTTTTAGTGCTTGATAATGAAACCGCCCGATTCGAGATTATTCGGAAAATACCCTACAGGGAGTTACGACAGGTAGCAAGGGAAGACCCAATAACATATACGGAATTTACAGATGTCGGTGTTAACCTTGAAGTCACACCGCACGTCGCAAAGGACGGGTTGATAAGACTGCACATCGTGCCTGAATTCGGCACCTTAGTCAGCCAGGATTCACTGAGGGTCCTGATAGGCCAGAACAACTCGGGCCAGGATGCATACCAGAATGTATTAGGCGTGCCGACAGTGGACATCCGCCGAGCTGATACGACAGCAATGGTGAAAGACGGCCAGACCATCGTAATGGGTGGCCTGCGAAAAAGGGAAGAAACAAAAGACGTTTCCAAGGTGCCCGTGCTCGGGGATATGCCAATTGTCGGGGGCCTGTTCCAATCCGAAACCGAATCAAAGGTAACCCGTGAATTAGTGGTGTTTATAACGCCTCGAATTGTTACTGAAGCTGTGCTCTCGCAAACCGAGAAAAAACAACTCGATGCAACGGAATTTAATGGAAATCAGTCGGAAACCAAGGATAACAAACCTACAGTAACAGAACTCACAGAACTGCTAAAGCTGTTATCAGAAAAAGAAGAGCCGTAGAACAGGTGTGTTTTGCGGTCTTACCACAGGATTGCAGAATCAGCTATATTCCTCTTATTCCCACCGTTTCGCCTGAAATCAGTTTTAAACCCTGAGGAATGGGTATCAGAACAGGATATCCCCACTGAGGGGTATTCGGAACCTGCCAGAGGCATTCCGGCAATCTTTCCAAGGTTGGACCGAGGTATACTACCCTAGAATTTGCAATCTGCGCCGGCTCGGTGCTTTTGACAAGCTGCACCGGCAATCCTTCCCGAAGGCGGCTCAATTGATTCTGGGTTGCATAGGCAATTATTTCCCGAGGCTTACTCTCTGCTATACTGAGTATCGAATCGCCGGCCAAAACAACCTCATCCTGCCTTCTTACAACGAACTCACCCGGTCTCCAAGCGGCGACGTCCCTGGCCCTGGCGTGAAGCTGAACAACTATACCATCAATTGGCGACTTTAATAGCACTGGCTCGCGTCTTGCCAATAATTCGTCTATTTTCCTTTCCTGAATCTTTATTTCCCTGCGTATAACCTCAAGGGCACTATCCACAGGGGGATACTGCGGCTGCAGCGAGGCAAATTCATCTTTGCGCTGCTCAGCCCGTTCTAAATCACTCCCAGCCTGCCGCAACAGGCGCTGATTTTCTTCAATCGTTTTTGCCAAGACATCGCGCTGGCCTTTCATCTTTTTCAGCTCATAATATATGGTATCATTCTGGTCTGATAAATTCTGAACGAGGTAGGTCCTGGCATTTTGCTCCATCTCATCCAACATCGTCCTGTCGATTTCAAGCTGCGTTTTAAGCTCGAGGACGCGAAGTCTCGCATTCTCCACGTCGACGAAGAACCGCCGCTGGGTCACGGTCTTACCAGTTTCCACGTTAGCTGCTTCGGCAAGGAGGGTTTTCTGAGTGTGAGCCAACTCGGCCATCAGGCGTTGTATCTCGGCATTGGCCGTAGCCAACTCGGCCTCCAAATGTTCATTGTCTGGGACTGTATCAAGCACAGCAACTACGTCACCTTTGCGAACCTCATCAAACAACTTAACTGGCACATTTTTCAAACGACCCGTACACGTGGCTGCAACCTGATGTACTTCGCCCTGAGCCATACCCAGGACCTCAAAACGCTGAGAGCGATGATAGAACAAAAATCCCACAGCTACGACTGCGGCCAACCATACCAGAAAAGGCAGAATCTGCAAACGCAAACGACCAGGTCGATAACTTCTTATTTTTTTCATACTCCGGTTAAATCTCCAGCAATTGCTCCTGCATAGTCAGGCTGACATTGCCAATACCCTCAATCTTCTCCAGTTCAGACAACATCTGCTCGTTCTTCTCGGCGTTTCGCACCATCAACTGGTAAGCATAATCGACTTCAGAACCGCCATATCCTCTATCCTGTGCCGATATGAGGGTAAAGTTGCTGCAGAAATGTTTAAGAACGTCTGGAATGGGATGCTTTGGTCCAATATGAGCCGGAAGACTAAACCTTAAAAAGCCATTATGAGGCAGATGTGTGCCGAAACCGGTCAGATAAAGGTATATCGCTATTATGCTCAAAATAACGGTGCCAATTACGGCAATGGCATATCGCTGAGAGCCGGCCGCCATACCCACGACAAGCGAACAGAAGATGAACACAATATCACGGGTGTCTTTCACTACATTTCGGAAACGCACGAGCGCTAAAGCCCCCATCAAACCAAAGGCACGGATGATATTGTCACCGATAACAGCCATAACCATAGCCACCACAACGGTCACTAAAATAAGCGATTGTACGTAGGTTTTAGAATAAGACAGGCCGCTATGTGTGAAGTAATAAACCCAAGCAATAACCTGCCCAAGAACAAACGCCAACAATAAAGACAGAATTACATTTTCCGGGGTGAACCACCCTCCTGCTAACGGAGTACCCTCTAAAATTTTCCATAATTGATTTATAGTCATAGTTTAATCCACAAATATCCGCACTTTGGGCACACATAATCCCGAGCGGAAAGCTTTTTTTACAGAGGTAACATACTTGGACACAGACCGATGCTGCAAATCAAAATACCGCACCATTCGTCCCAACCACGCAGGATAGCGTCCCGTGAACTTGATTTCCAAGATTACGCCGCTGAGATTATGCTGCCAGCCCTGACCGTTAAATGATATCTCTGGGTCACTGCTAACCTTATAAATGAGCTGCCGGTCGAAGGTTACTCTGACGCGGTTTTCACCTTCTGCCTCATACGCCTGCCTCATATAGCGAACCAGTATTTTCGGCCGGGCACCAACGCTCTTCATATACAATTGGAACTGCTTAATCGTATCGGCCTCCGTCTGGTGGTTTCGCAGCGGCGGAATATATTGTCCTGACAGCAAAACCGACACATCGTTAGGCATAATTCTCGCCCGGCTTTTGATGATAACAGCGTTCGCTCTGCGTTTGATTTCAAAAAACTGCGGATAGTCGAGATCATCACTGTAACTGCGTATGCGGAGCTTAAAGCGTTGCAGAAGGCCTCGCAGACTTTCTTTGCAAAGCTGCAAATCGTCAGAGTCAAGATAGAGGCTAACAATAGGATAGCTACCACTCGGCTGCACCCTGCAGTAACGGTCCAATTTCAGGTACGGCTTAATAAACTGCACAATCGCCGCTGCTTTGGACTCGCTGATAACATACTTCATCTCATAGCGGCACCAAAGAGTACGATCCGCCCCTGTATCTTTCGGGATACTTTCCATCTCAACAGCGCTCACCTCCCCCTACCACACCCAAACATTATTATAGCTATTCTCAGAATTTTTGTCAAGACAATAACGCCCTACGTTGTTACACCTGCACCACCTTTAACGATTATAACGCCATTCCGGGCCGGGTGCCCACCCCCAAAGCTCAGGACTTATCTGCAGGTCTTAATAGCGAAGAATCTGTAACCTACTGATTGGTGCTTAAAAGGCGCATAAAAAGCCCCAGAGCTATCCCGGCCCGCCCGAAAGCTATCGCAGCAGCGGTTCAGTTTCCTCGCTCAAAGGTTGTTCCCGAGGAAAGAGGCCGTGAAACCCTCAGAATCACCTCTGCCATCACCAAAGGTGGTTATGCTGCCCGATGATATGGTTAAGGGCATCGGTTCTTCGCTTGACAAGGCAGCCGAGGAAGGTAAGAAAGCACTCGAATCTGGGAAAAAAGCCGTCGAAGACATCAAGGGACTGTTAGGCGGTAAAAAATAAGAGCCGAACAAGTAATAACGACTATATATTCTTCAAAAGAACATTAGCAGGTGATTTTTCAATAATTTCACTTAACTGTCTGAGACAGTCGGTGAGTCTATCCAACTCGCCCACTTTGGCCACGGGTAAATCGGAAGTGCCGCGCTGCTCAAGCTGGTCGGTGACGAACTTTACCGTGATTTTTTCAACGTCAACGGCTGGTTGATAGGCAAACTCCCTGTCCTTGCTATTCCTGACCTCCGATAACACTTCGGACTCTGACAGTTCGTATAAAGTCTGTCTGACCAACCGAATGGGTATTTCCAACTCATGCGCAAGCTGCGTAGCATCAGCCGGTTTTTCACCATTACAAAATTTTTTCACTAATCGCTGAACAATGAGTAACGAAAGCAGCTTCTTAAACGACCTGCTGGCGGACAAACAATCGGGCTCAAACTCATAAGTTTCGACATTTTGATGCGCAAATGACACTTCTGCGCCGAACAGCACAATAAGCCAGCTTATCTGAAGCCAAAGCAAAAAAAGCGGCAGCGCTGCGAAACTGCCGTATATAGCGTATCTTGTAGTAATCTGAACCTGGAAATTCACATATGCCCACTGAACAAACTGAAACAAAGTGCCGGCAACTATGCCTGCTATTAACCCCGATATTAACCTTACCTTCGTGTTCGGCATGGAAATGAAAATGAAAGAGAAAGCTGCCCAAGTCGTAATGTAAGGAAGCAGTTTCATTACCAACCAAAATACCGGCCCAAAATTCTTCAAAGCAGGAAATTTTCCGATTAGAGTTTGAATCTGGCTGCTGAGAAAAATAGTTACACCGCCCGCTATCGCCAGCAAAATCGGACATACGAGCATCGTTACCAGGTAATCAGCAAATTTTCTGCCAAAACTTCTAGGTTTAATTATTCCCCACATATCATTGAATGAGTTTTCGATATTGCCGAGCAACCGTATAATTGTCCAGAACAAAAAGACGACACCCACGCCAGCAATGACACCGCCACTTGCTTGGTCGAGAAGTGAATTAGCAAAAGTAACAATCTTATTAGCAATCTGCTCATGACCTTTCATCTTTGCGAGAATCTCTGTCTTTAATCGCTGCTGCAGACCGAATCCCTTAGCAATTCCGAACATTAAGGCAATAACCGGCACAATGGAAAGTAATGTGTAGAAGGTCAGGGCAGAAGCTCTGAATACACATTTATTTTCGTCAAAACCACGAACTGCAAGAACAATTATCCGCATAATTCGGATGAAAAATGATTTGCTTCGTGAAAGGTCTTTGAGACGTATTCGCCAGATATCCGTTTTGATAAAATTTATCCATTTCGCGAACATAAGAGGCCCTTTCTTATCCAAACCACACCACCCGCTACCGCCACGGCAAATTATACTGAACATTAAAGCAATTTTCAACAACGCTCGTTTAATATCAAGCAATTTACCTCCTGCGGCACATAAAAAAGGGGCAAAATCAATATCTGTCCCTTAATAGCGTGGGCATCATATGGGGAACTGGAGATGTTATATATGAGCCTAAATGAACAGATAAAATCACAAGTCGGGATATTGCCAAGGCTGGTCCGCTTTTATCTTAGCGGCAAGTAGGGGTATAAAAATGTTGTCAAACATTAACAAACATGTTATATATTTAACCACTGCTGAAAACCGGTATATTGAGAAGTTGCTTTCCAGACCAGCCTTTTGATGATAAATACTGACAGCACGACCTCCAGAAAACCAAGGGGGCGGCTAAATAGATTTATGAAATTGTGAACGTTCTAAGATGCAATCGGCTTTGTCCTAATTCTGTGAAAGAATAGTTATTATTAAGAAATAAAAAGGGATACAATCAATGCTCATTTTAGGGATATGGGATGGACATGATTCTGGTATTTCACTATTAGAAGGTGACAAAGTTCTTTTTTCAATTAACGAAGAAAGGCTTTCCAGAAGAAAGTTGGAAATAGCGTTCCCCGAAAAATCGATAGTATACGCCCTAAAATATTCAGGTGTTAAAAAGGAAGATATAAATGTTATAGCAGTTTCAACATCAGAATTTGCCAAGACTTTATGGAGGGTGTTTCCATTTCTAAAGGAGAGTTACTACTTAATACGCAGGAAGAAGAAGGACTATTCCAGCCTCAACTCTCTCAAAAAAAGTCTGAAATACAAGATAACCGAGCTTCAACTCGACCCGGTGTCAAAAGGTATAAGCAAGTTCATAATAAATAATAAGCTAAAAAAATTAGGTTTTAAGAATTACAGGTTATTGTTTTACGACCATCACCTTTGCCATGCGGCCAGCGCCGCTTTTACGAGCGGTTTTGATAAATCTTTAGTAATCACAATAGATGGAATCGGAGATAGTCTATCAGGAACTATAAGCAAATTTGAAAATGGGAAACTGGAGAGGTTGAAGACAATTTCCGGAAAAGATTCCTTCGGTATATTTTTTGAGCATGTTACAAACCTTATGAATATGAGGGAACTGGAAGATGAAGGCAAGGTCATGGCACTTGCCAATTACGCCTTGAAAATAGAAGACGACAAGAATCCGCTTCTGGACTTTTTTACAATTGAAGGTCTGGATGTCAAAGCTAAATATGGAAGCCTGAAAACATATAAGGAATTAAAGAAGATTTTATGGAAGTTTCCGTCAGAGCAGTTTGCATACATGGCACAACGAACTCTGGAAATAATGATTACCACATTAGTAAAAAATGCCATCAAAGAGACAGACTTGAGAAAAATATGTTTAGCAGGAGGCACATGTTCGAATATAAAGGTAAATATGCTAATAAAGAACCTGCCCGAAGTAGATGATGTCTACGTTTTCCCCCATATGGGCGATGGCGGCCTTGCAATGGGCAGCGCCATGGTTGCTAACTACGAACTGAACGGCATTTCCAAATACAACTTTAAAAATGTCTATTTCGGGCCAGAGTTTTCAAATGACTATATAAAAACTGCCTTGGGAAAAAATGAATTAGAAAATATAAGCTACAACTATATAAAAGACATCGAAAAAGATGTGGCAAAAATCATCTCCGAAGGAAACATCGTACTTTGGTTTCAAGGGAGAATGGAATATGGCCCGAGAGCGCTTGGCAATAGAAGTATACTGGCCCCAGCTCACTCCGAAGATATAAAAAACGAACTAAACTTAATACAGAAAAAACGCGTATGGTATCAACCCTTTTGCCCCACTATGCTCTTAGATGATGCAAAAGAGGTTTTAGAAGACTTAAAGGGCACGCCAAATGAATTTATGACAATGGGATATATGGTAAAAAAGGAGATGCAAAAATCAGTCAAAGGTGTAATTAACATTGATGGTTCCTGTAGGCCGCAAATCATAACTAATTCTGATTCAAGATATGCAAGGCTATTATTAGAATATAAAAAACTATCCGGTAGTGGAATTTTACTGAATACGAGCTTCAATCTACACGGCGAGCCGCTTGTTTGTTCCCCGGAAGATGCCTTAAGCACCTTCTCGAGAACTGCTGCAAAATACTTAGTATTAGAAAACTACTTAGTGAAGAAAAGTGAAGAAGAAAGGCAAGATCATTCGAATTAGAAAATAACTTCGAACATGCCAACAACCAAATTAACAACATTTTTATCTATATATTATGTTTACCTGCTTGAAATTAACTTTTTTCTTTTGGTGGTTGCGTTTATATTAAACTACAAGTATATCAAAGAAATATTTTTAGAAATCCAACGCAAGTCCTTGTTATTGTTAGGGTTAATTTCAATAGTTGGCATATCTTTCACCTCACTTATAAATCCGGAAAATCACAGAGTATATTATGATGAAGACATCTACTGCAGCATTGGGCAGAACATAGCGCACCATAAAAGAGCAGTGATGTGCAATGAAGGATATTACGAAAACAACGAATTAAAAGTTGTATCGGAAGAATATAACAAGCAACCTGCAGCCTATCCATACTTGATCAGCATCATATTCAGCATATTCGGCACTAATGAACTGTTTGTTTTCATTTTAAATAACCTAATCTACGGACTGATGGTATTCGTCATATTCTTAATAGTCTATTTGTTATTTAATGATGTTTTTGCAGGCCTGGTAGCCGGTCTATCCTACATATTTATTCCCGTTAATCTGCAATGGTTTAATACCTGTGCTATAGAACCATCAACAACCTTTTTTGCAAGCATGGCAGTACTGGCCTCATTAATCTATATAAGAAACAAGAAGCCTATCAACTTATTCTTATTAACTACCGTCACAGCTTTTTCTTTCAATTTCAGGCCGGAGAGCTTCTTAATCATTCTCGTGATTGGATTAACTTTTCTACTAAAAGACATCGAGATACTTAAAAGAAAAGAACTGTATATGTTCGGAGCTCTTTTGCTGGTTTTATCAACAGGAATTATAATTCATTTGTATGCGACGAGGAATCAAAGCTGGGGAGCTTCGGGGACAAAGTTCTCCTTAGAATATTTTCCTTTTAATTTTTTTACCAATTCAATTTTCTATCTTGATAATGAGGCATTCCCGTTATTGTTTACAGTATTTGGGATTACAGGATTATTATTTTACAAATATAAGGATTATATAAAAGAAAAGATAATATTAATGAGCTGGCTATTGGTATTCTGGGGAATATTTTTGTTCTTTTATGCTGGCACTTACAAACACGACTTGGGTTTAAGCGCCCGTTTTTCTATCCTTTCGTACGTTCCCATTTCCATTTTCGTTGGCTTAGGATTTTCTTTTGTCAGAAGTCTCTTAGAGAAAAAGGTAAAGCCTATCGAATTAATCCTCGTCCTCGTAGTGCTTATAATATTTAATGTACATACATTTTTACCATTTATTCGGTCGCAATCCAAGGGCGAAAGCGCTGCTTGCAGAATGGACCATGTCTATGCGATGAAATTTATTAAACAACTACCTGAAAATTCGATAATATTTACACATAATCCAAATATGTTTTTGATACATAAGCGCAGTGCCCTGCAAACCTCAATTGAGACATACAATCCAGGGGCAGTTGAAAGACTTCGCGAGAGATTCAAAGGAGGTGTATTTGTTCATTATAATTATTGGTCTGGTGTACCCTATGACCGGCTGCAAAGATCCTTCACGGAAAACATTTTAAATAAATACGAATATGACATTTTGGAAGAACACTATTTCAATAATTATAAGTACGGGCTGTATAAGCTGACTAATCGAAGAGAGTAAATTATAGATTTACAATGAATCTCCTCCAACGAACAAAAAGCTATTCGATATTTTCAAAAAACATCCTGCTGTCTGCATTTAACAGATTAAAGCACCCGTATAAACTAACATTTGCTATTACAAGCAAATGTAATCTCAAATGCAAAACATGTAATATTTGGACTAGAGAGTCGGTCGATGAATTGTCATTAGAAGAAATAGATAGATTTTTTGCGGCCAACAAATACTTTAATTGGATAGACCTGACAGGCGGTGAAATATTCTTAAGGAAGGACTTGCTGGACATAACAAAGAGCATAAAAAAGAATGTTAAAAATCTGGTAATATTACATTATCCCACAAATGGTTTTTTAACAGATAAGATAGTCGAAATTACCGAGGAAATAGCATCTTTGGATTTTAATAATTTAGTTTTAACCGTCAGCCTTGATGGAAATGAGGAAACACATAATAACATACGGGGTAATCAGCACGCCTTTCAAAGGTGCATAGAAACATACAAAAAGTTAAAGAAAAACAAACGTATCAGAGTATATTTAGGCTGTACGTTGTCACCGTTTAATATAGATGGTTTCAGTACCATGTTCACAGAACTAAAGGAACACATACCAGATTTAATGTACGCTGATATACATTTAAACATTTATCATTTTTCTGAAATCCTTTATTCAAACAAACAGTTATCCCTCGATAAAAACAGGATCATTGAACTTATAAACGATTTCATCAAAAAGAAAGGATTTGCTTCTCTAAATCCAATTATTCTAATGGAATACGTATATCTCAAGAATGTTCGAAATTATCTTTTGAAAAATAAATCTCCATACAAATGCAAATCGGGGAAAATATCCTGTTTTATAGACCCTGTTGGAAATGTTTATCCCTGTACCGCATTTAATGTTATTCTTGGTAATATAAGAGAAAACGATTATAATCTTCTTAAAATTCTTTCAAATGCTAACGCTGTATCTGCCAATGAAAAAATAAACAAGGGAAATTGTCCACATTGTTGGACGCCCTGTGAGGCATATCAAAATATTTTGAGTAATCTGTTTATCAGGAGGAAGATAAATGGCGTTAATCAAAGATCTGTGTATCATAATCCCGACAAAAAATGAGGAAGCAACTGTTGGAGAGATAATAAACAAGTGTAAACAATATACTGATAAAATTATTGTCAGTGACGGCAACTCAACAGATAAAACAAGAGAGATTGCGGAAAAACTCAAGGTAAAAGTAATTACAGATTCAGGAAAAGGCAAAGGTTCTGGTATAAGAGCTCCCTTAGAACATATATCCGATGAAGACATTGTTGTTTTTATCGATGCAGACGGCTCTCACGACCCTGGCGATATACCGAAGCTGGTAAAACCGATCCAGGATGGAAAAGCAGACCATGTCACAGGTTCAAGATTGATTGGCGGTTCAAGCGAACTCCATGGTGGTTTTGATGAATTTATGCGGCTTGCAGGCAGTTCATTTATCACATTTTGTATTAATCACAGATTCAAAGTACAATTGAGTGACAGTCAAAATGGATTCAGGGCTATTCGCGGCGCGGTATTAAAGGACCTTGACCTGAAGGAAAATATTACAACCATAGAGCAGGAAATGATTATAAAAACATTGAAAAAGAAATATATAATGGCTGAAGTTCCAACGCATGAACATAAAAGAAAATATGGTGAGTCCAGCATCAAAATCAAAAAGGTATTTTTTAGATATGTATACAGTTTCATCAAGTACCTTTATTTTTAGAATAGAAATGTTTTACACCTCAGATTTCTAATCTGTGGAATGATAACTATTTTAACGCTCTTATATTTTAGGACACATATTAAATATGCCAATACACAACTTGATAACATTTCTACCAATCTATTACGTTTACCTACTTGAGCTTAACTTTTTTCTTCTGATTATTGCCTTAATATTTAACTTCAAATACATTAAAGATATTCTTACAAGAATCGAACGCAGGTCCCTAATATTTTTAATATCAATTTCAGTAGCTGGAGTATTTACAACATCATTTATAGCTCCAAGAATTCATAGAATATTTTACGACGAAGATATCTATAACGACATTGGGCAATGCATAGCACAGCATAAACGAGCAGTAATGTGCAATGAAGGATACTATGAAAACAACGAATTAAAAGTTATAGCGGAAGAATATAACAAACAACCTCAAGGTTATCCTTATTTAATAAGTGTGGTCTTCAGAATATTCGGTACCAATGAGCTGTTTATTTTCATTTTGAACAATCTTATTTATGGATTTATGGTATTCGTCATATTCCTAATAGTGTATTTACTATTTAACGATACCTTTGCAGGCTTAGCAGCCTCTCTATCTTATATACTTATCCCTGTCAATCTACACTGGTTTAATACATGCGCCGTAGAGCCTTCAACAACCTTTTTTTCAAGTATGGCAATACTGGCTGCGTTAATCTATTTAAAAAACAAAAGGCCCGTTAATCTGTTCCTATTGACTACTGCTGTAGCGTTTTCTTTTAACTTCAGGGCAGAGAGCTTCTTAGTAGTTCTTATAATCGGACTGCTATTTCTGCTCAAGTATATCGGGATATTTAAAAGAAAAGAACTGTATATATTCGGCGTTCTTTTGCTTTTGTTGTCTTCAGGTATTGTGCTCCACACATATGCCATGAAGAACCAGAGCTGGGGGGCCTCTGGACCAAAATTCTCTATAGATTATCTCTCTCATAATTTTCATACAAATTCGATGTTCTATCTAAATAACAAGGCATTTCCATTACTGTTTACGATATTCTCAATTACGGGATTATTGTTTTACAAATACAGAGATTACATAAAAGAAAAGATATTCTTATTGAGCTGGTTTTTGGTGTTCTGGGGAATATTTTTGTTTTTCTATGCTGGCAGTTATAAATTTGGACAAGATGTTCGTTTCTCTATATTGTCGTATGCTCCCATCTCGATTTTTGTCGGCTTAGGTATTTCTTTCATAAAAATTCTTTTAGAAGAAAGAATAAAACCAATAGCATTAATCCTGATATTGCTTGTTGTATTTAACTTTACCTGGTTTTTGCCTTTCGTCAGAGCTGAAGGGCGGGAAGCTTGGCAGGCAAGAACGGGCCACAAGTATGCAGTAGAGTTTGCCAAATTACTTCCTGAAAATTCGATAATTTTTACCCACACCCCTAATATATTTCTTCTATATAAAAAAAGTGCCCTCCAGAGCTCAATTGAAACTTACAATCCCGGAACTGTTGATAGGCTCCTTGAGCAGTTCAGGGGCGGCATGTTCGTTGACTATAATTACTGGTCCAATGTGGAAGACCCACAACAAAGAGAGTTCACGACAAACATTTTAAATCGCTACAATCATGAATTGATAAAAGAATATCACCGTGAGAATTATAAATACGCATTATATAAAATTACAGGCCGAAAAGATTGATTTTATTTGTACTACTTTTTGAAAAACAAATAAAAAGTGGGCATTTCCGAAAGGTCACATTTAACATATTTAAAGCGTATGTTACCTTGATTCTATTAACAGTTTACATTTTCTCTTCTGAAGTTACTTTTATTAAAAACAAAAAACTTTGAACCTAAATAGTTGAAAACTGTTCCAAAAGCAACCCCGCAAAACTGCGCAATTACTTTATAAGGAACATCATAAAAGTACAATATAAGATTCAATACAACAAGATTAATTCCAAGTCCTGCTAAAGTAGTCAGATTAAATTTAACCCACCCAGAAAAAGAGAGTTTTTCGCCGCATGTAACCTCTCTGAATGTCCACCTGTGATGTAAAACATAATTTTGTGTACCGGCTATCAAAAAAGCCATAACAGCAACACCACTTGCCCATAAATTTAGAATATCCGCAAAAACAAAAAAAATGGTAAGATTTGTAACCATTCCTCCAAAACCAACTATGGCAAATATGATAAAAGAGTGCCTAAGTATTTGTGCTAATCTTTTAAACATTATTTTGTTTCTATCAGGAGGATATGTTTTATATCATTTTAAGAACTTAATAATATCATCAATAATACCTGCACGCTCTGCTTCATGGAAAAAAACGTCGGTTATGATATCAGAATCCCCTATTGCGAAAACACTATCAGTGACAACTAAGAAATCAGGATTTTTCATGTCGTTCGGGTTCATATTTTTCAGGGTATGGTTTAAACCAAATCCTGCACCACAGGCAAATGTTCCTTCAAAATTTTCAAAGCTCAATCTTGTTTTTTCATTTTCTTTTAAAAGTTTTACAGCACAAGCTTTGTGAAGGTAGAGCTGCTGACCATTAAAAAAAACAGGAACATATAAAATATTTCCATTCTCGTTATTATCGAAATTCACGCCAAAAAAGGGGAGAAAACTAACGCCGTATTTATCAGCGAGCTCATTGGCAGGATAAGAAACAGGATATATTCCATGAGGTTTGAAAAAGTGCTCCCACGAGTCCGCATAGCTCTTAACACTGGAATACATATCACCAAACAAAACCATCTTTCCGGATTTAGATAGCTCGTCTATAACCTGCTGCGGAATTTTCATCAGAGGGGTAATCACAATAACTCTATCTTCGGGGGACACTTTTATCCCTTCTTGATACTTGAAAACCGATATGTTTGCCTTTTTAAGAGCTTCGAAAAACTTAGAATAGTTTTCAAAATCTCCTCCATCCCCATACACAAAAACTCTCTTTGAGCTTCGCAGCTCGCTGGAAAATAAAAAATCATCTGCTTCATGCATATTTGGGGGTGGGAGAATCTTAAAGATTAAGTCCTTTATAAATGCGCGGGTATTTAATTCATTGAAGGCAAATGTGTAATCACCCAGCCACCTATAATCAGGATTCGCGTTCCATAAAAATTCCGAGTCCGTTACGACTGCTATCCTGCCTTTTCCATATTTACCCAGCCCTGCAACAACATAACCACCGTATAACGACGTAAGAAGAACCTCGCATACATCATCTCGAAGTGCTGTTAGAGTCGCCGCACAAAGCAAGACAGGCCCGAATTCATCAGAAGGCAAAAGAGTTCTTATCCATCTGCCGTCAGTATCTGGAATAGCACCACCTTTATCGTCAATAACACGGTCATTGTTTATTTCCCAGCCCCCCGCATTTATAATCGGCCTTAAAAAGTCCGAAGAGTTATATTTATTCTCATGTTCAGCAATAACCAGTATTGTTCCTCCGCGGTCTAAAAAGTTGAGTATGTGGTTTACTTCGTCATTGGTAAACTCAGCTTCCATAGCCACACCTATTACCAGAAGTGTCTCCGGACCAAGACCTGCAAGCGCTTCTTTATATGGCCTGTGATTTTCCTCCGTATGATAGCCAAGGTTTTTAAGAAAAAGATTTAATGAGGAATACCCTGCAAAGCCGGTATCTTTAATAGACCAGACCTCTTCCTTGAAGGCATCGAATAAAATCAATGGTCTTTGAGCTATTTCATT
>CAZBST010000011.1:2500-79997 GCA_964494805.1 uncultured Pirellulales bacterium
GCCTTTGTAACTGCTTACCGGTGCCCACAACCCCAGAGAGCAAGCTCTCTGGTTTGGGCTCATCCGCTTTCGCTCGCCGCTACTAACGGAGTCTCGGTTGATTTCCTTTCCTGCAGGTAATGAGATGTGTCAGTTCCCTGCGTTAGCTTCATACGGCCTATGCATTCAGCCGCAGATGACAGAAGACGGTTGCCCGCTTCTGACGGGTTTCCCTATTCGGAGATCCCGGGATTAACGGTTGCTCGACACCTGCCCCGGGCTTATCGCAGCCAGCCGCGTCCTTCGTCGCCTCTCGACACCTAGACATCCCCCATACACCCTTAGTAACTTGACCATATCAATCTTTGATTGTATTGGTCCGTGCTTGGGTTCTCCCTAAGGGAGAACCCTCCCTAAGTTATCGCTCATATTGTAAAGTTTTTCGTTGCCTCCTTGTGTTCTGTCGAAGACAGAAAAGAGGAGAAAAACTTCCACGCATCTGCATATTAACTTGTAAAAGAGCAAATGCCCTTTGATGCATCCCGATAAATCGGGATTTGCTCAGGACATTTAATTCGCTGGAGGCGAATTAAATGGAGACGACCGGGATCGAACCGGCAACCTCCGGCTTGCAAAGCCGGCGCTCTCCCAGTTGAGCTACGTCCCCGGACCCGCTTCGCGGGAAACCCTAAATCCTAATTACTAAATCCCAACGTTTAGGATTTGGTGTTTAGAGTTTAGGATTTCCTTCGGCTAACAGCCGAAGGAAATGGGCCCGGGAAGAGTCGAACTTCCGACCTTACGCTTATCAGGCGTACGCTCTAACCAGCTGAGCTACGAGCCCGACGACCATTTGGTAACTGGTTATTGGTAACCGGTTAATTGTCCATTTAACCAATTACCAATTACCATTTAATCAACTCAGGTCGGATAGTTTACATATTCAGTTAATAAAGAGCAACAAAAAAGGCCGCTCGAAACTGTCAGCGGCCTCTGCAGACACTAATATCTGTCTACTAACAGTTCAAAGCAAAAAAACACTTGTTATCAAGATTTTCTTTAAAATCCTAACTAACCCTTTCTGGATTGGGCGATTAAATGCTCTAATCCCACCCAACACTCATATATGATTCTATTACGGTATCGACAGCCAGTCAATATTTTTTTAGTATTTTTTTAAATTTTTGCCCTTCCTCTCCTTATTTACGGTTAATTTCAAGGTATTGTTCCTCCTTTGGGACGCCTAACTCCGCTTGGGGATGTCCGCTCAGGGATGGCTTGCGCCACCTTACGGCAGGCGGAAAACCGGCCTGAAGAGTCAGATTTTAAGGGTTTCACAGAGAAACTGGCGGTTTTGCCATTGCTTTTGGGGGTAAAAACGCCGAATAAGCGTTTAGCCAATATTGTCTTGCGTTTTGCTTGTCAAAGACCCCAGAACATATCCCACAATCCCGCTGAATATGGCACAGACTGCCTCACTTAAAACGCCGATGACCGCAAGAATCGATGTGGCACAGACTACTAATATCACAGTCAATAACCTTAGAGCATTACCACCCAACAGCAGCGCCTTTATTTGCTTATCTTTATTTCGCAGTATCCAGAAAGTAACGCTCCATGCCAATGTAAGGCAGACCATTACACCAATAACGACCCAGAGTACATCTGTCCTGGTTAATTCTATAGGATTCATAAATATCTTTTCTCCTTATCTTTTCTCTGTGACCTCGGCGGTTAATTTATAATACAACAGCAATGGTATTGCTGGGCATACTCTGAGCCGAAAAATTGCTTGCCTTGACTCTATACCTGTAAGTATCGACGTTGCCAAATTAATTATCTCGGCCTGAGTTCTGGGGTATTGAGCCATCTATATTGCCCCCTATTAAAGGAGATTGCTTATTTTCAAACTTCTTCGGCTGTTTGGAATGATGTATTTAGCTTGATAGCTGAAAAATGGGCCTTAATTAAGCTTATATACACTTAACTATATTACAAATAAGGCCTTATAGGTAATAGTGTAAATTTATAAGTCCCAAATGTGGATTTACAATCGCCGGATGTAAATTTGCTTTTTGAAGTATCAAAGCTGTTCCGCCACGGCATCGAAGATAAGTTTTTTTGCATTTTCAATCGGCCCAGGCAGATGAGTGCCTGCTGCCATTTTGTGCCCGCCGCCGCCGAATTTCGCGGCGATTTTGCAGACGTCGACGGCACCTCTGCTTCGCAGTGAGACTTTCACCTGTCCGTCAGCCTGTTCCACGAACAAAGCTGCTGCCTCAACGTTGCTTATTCGCCGGCACTCGTCGATTAAATTTTCCGTGTCACTAAATTTAGCACCGGTTTGCTTAAAATCACGTTGTGTCAGGTGCTGCATTGTAAAACGCCCGTCAAGATGCAGTTCGAGCGTATTGAGCATCGCTACCATCAGTTTAAATCGCTGCGGTGAAAAGTTTTGATACAACTGACGATATATCTGCGAAGGACTTGCACCGGCATTAATCAGCTCGGCACAAACTTTGAATGTTTTGCTGTCGGTATTATCGAACTGAAACCAACCAGTGTCAGTGGCGACTGCTATAAAAAGCGCCTCTGCTATCTTTTTTGTAATCGGCCAACCGGCATATTTCAACAAATCAAAGACAATCAGCGCCGTAGCCGCAGCGCTGTTGTCAATCAGGTAACAATCGCCGATATTGTCGCTGGTTACGTGATGGTCTATAACCAGAATCGGCTTATCCGTTTTTTTAAGATGTTTATCAAATTCAGGCAATTGGTTATAAGCATCGGTATCGACTATAACGATTAAGTCGGAATCTATTTCCGCTCCGGCGAGGCTTACGCCATTTGTTTTTTCACTGAAAATTTCCGGCTTTTGTTTAAATAAGAACTCGTACCACGCCGGCAGTTCCGACAGTAGTAGTATTTTAACGTTTTTGCCGAGAGCGGTTAATGTCTCGCAAATAGCTGCGATACACCCGCACGCATCGCCGTCCGGCCGGGTATGTGTTGTAAGCAAAACATTGTCGCTTTTTTTAATCAGTTCAATGGCTTTTTGAAAATCCATTTTGTAAGTCCTTTCACTGCTCGCCTACGGCCACCATAGCCTCCGACACCTTATTTCTGCGGAATTTACGTGGTACAACCCGCAGACCGTCTCTTTCTATGACCTCGCCGCCTTTAAGGGACTGCCCTACCTGCTGCACGCACCATTCAGCAACGGTTGGGGCCCTGCCGTCGCCAAACTTATTCGACCAGTCAAGTCCTGCAGTGGAAGCAACCGTGCCCATTGAGACGCCGCCTCCCACAATCCAACAGGATGAGCCGTAAGGATGAATATGCGCGGGTAAGCGGTCAAATTCATCTTCAATCTCGCCTACCAGCTCCTCGATGACATCCTCCAGCGTCACCAGCCCAAGGATAGTTTCTTCTTCGTGCCGTAAGGCATCCCCTACGGAAGATGTAACGATTGCTATATGGTGTCTTTCACGTATCATTATCTCCAGCAGCGAGGACAACACCATATCCCCGCTGACCTTTTTTATAGGCCTCAATATACCTCTGATAGATGGGTCGGACGGGTTTATTCTTATCGCTGCCACGATGTCTTTGAAATTGACGTAGCCGTCGATACTTTGTGGGTCGTTTTCTTTCATACAGACGGGAAATCTTGTATGCATATCGAGATGTGCCTTGATAAGCGCTTCTTCCAGGCTGCTGCCCACATAAATCGTTGTTATATCCTTGGCTGGTATCATAATGTCCTGTACCAGTTGAGTAGATAAATGTGCAGCGGCTAAAACTATTTTTTCCTCTCTCTCGCCCATAAGTTTTGAGGTTCTGGCAAGCGAGACAGCAGCCCTTAATTCGTGCAGCCATTGCCTCTGGCTGCTCGGCTCTATGCGGCTAAGCAAGGTCAGCAGACCTACCACTTTTTTTACTGTAATTTCTATTATCGAAACAATCGGATAAATGGCCTGCGAGAGAACCTTCATAGCCGGTGAAAGCCGCAGCACTATCCGTTCCTTATTATTTAAGGCGAGCATCTTGGGGACAAGCTCGCCGAAAACTATAATGACGAACGTCAGCGGAATCATAAGCAGCACTATTGCCAGCACCCTCGAAAAAGTTTCGGAGATACCCAAGTTTAGCTGAAGGTAAGGAACAAAGGTTTCCTGCACGCCGGCCCCGCCGGTCGCAGCAGCAACAACCCCTACCATTGTGATGCCGAGCTGGATGGTGGCCAGACTGGCCTCCATTTTGTCCTTCATAAAGGCGGCCTCCGCAGCGCCTTTTTTCTTTTCATTGAGCAGAATAGTAATTCTGGCGCGAGATATGGAGGCAAGCCCCATTTCGTAGGCTGCGAAAACAGCGTTGAAAACCAGCATTACTATAATTACAACTAATTCATAACCAAACATTGCATACCCCCTGCCTAAAGGTTCATAATCTCATTACCTAAAATTTGTTGCACTTTCCGGCAATCTTTATCAATTTGCTCAGCAAGCTTTTTTTCCGTCTCAAACTTCAGTTGGCTGCGGATTCGTTCGATAAAGTCCATCGCCATATATTGGCTGGTGAATTGCCCGGCATTGTTCACCAGCAGGTGTGCCTCTATAAGTAAGGATTGATTCCCGCCGTAGGTAGCTGCCTGGCCGATGCTGAAGGCCGCCGGTATCTTTTCTTTTGTGCTGCAAACTCCTTCGATAGTTTCTGCAACTTCGACGGTGCCGGCATAAACACCTTCAGCCGGGATAATCTGCTCCGGTTTTCCTAAATTCAGTGTCGGAAAGCCCAGTTGTTTTCCTTTGCCTCGGCCGGGCACAATATTGCCGATAAGCCTATATGGTCTGCCTAACAAAATAGCTGCGTCTGCTGCTTTACCTTTTGTTACCGCTTCGCGAATCACTGTGCTCGAAACTTCAACTGTTTGCCCACCTGCCAACTTGGCCTTTTTAGGTTCAACTATAAAGACCTCGATGTCTTTTCCTTCTATGAGTTTCTGCAGCGTATGCACAGAACCTGTTCGTCCCCTGCCGAAGTTGAAGTCTTCACCCTCAACAATAGTGCTCGGCCGGACTCCTTTCACAATAAATCGCTCTACGAAATCCTCTGCCGTAAGACTTAGAAGTTCCGGCTCGCTTTTTGCCACAAACAGAATCTCTGTACCTAACTCGGCAAGCAGATGCTTTTTTAACACCGGTGGCGTAAGGGTACCCGGTGCCTTTTTTTGGTTCAGGATACTGAGCGGATGCGGCTGAAACGTCATTACAACCAATTCTGTCTGTTTTTGCACTGCAATGCGTTTGGCGGCAGATAGAATCGCCTGATGCCCGGTATGCACGCCATCGAAATTACCGATGGTTAGCACTACCCCTGCTCTGATTTGCTCAAGGTCCGATTCTGTTCTTATTATCTGCATTTAACCTATGCCTGTCTTTTCCAGCCTGCAACAATCGGGTCTCTGCCGCTGCCGGCGGCAAAGTAAAACATTAATTTACCTGTTTGTGCCTGATTCTGCAATGGCTTTCTAAGCTGGTGGGCGGCTATTTATACTTTCCATTTGAAAGTAAAAAATTTATTTGCAACTTAGTTGCATTTAGAGATAATATCCGGCAGCAAAAATTTTGCAGGCAGGCATTGAGAATTTGAGGTACCGTGAAGATGTTAATATTGAGCAGATTGAAACATATTCTTATTGAGCTAAAAGCCCACTCGCCATTTACTATGTTTGGCGCATTTACAGGAATAATGCTGATGCTTTTGTTTAGGAGTATCAGCCATCAGGCGAGTTACCGGCTGTTCTACATATTCCACCCGGCACACGTTGTATTAAGCGCGATGGTAACTGCGTCCCTGTTCCGGTTGCACGAGAAAACAAAAGGTTTTCTGATTGTTCTGATTGTTGGTTATGTTGGTTCGATAGGCATTGCTACTTTGAGTGATTCAGTACTCCCATTTTTGGGCGAGGAGATACTTGGCGCAGTGATTCCGACAGAGGCAGCAATTCACCATCACGAGCACGAACACGAAGCCGGGGCGGAACAGGGTCACGAAAAAAAATTACATATCGGATTTATAGAAGAATGGTATATCGTGAATCCTGCAGCACTGCTGGGGATAATTATTGCGTATTTTTTGCCGAGGTCGAAGCTGCCGCACGCTTTTCATATTTTGATAAGCACGTGGGCATCAACGGCACATATTATGATGAATACGCATCAGCCGATGACTGCGGTGCTGGCTCTTGGTATTTTCATTGTTCTTTTTACAGCCGTGTGGCTGCCCTGCTGCTTCAGCGACATAATTTTTCCGATGTTATTTGTCAAAGCCGAAGGCGAGCAATGTGTATTCTGCGGCGGCGGGCATCACGACCACGGCCATTAGTATTGGAGAGAAAAAATGAAGTTGCAAACAAAAAAGAGCGCTGACAATCTATTAGGTTCGGTGAAACTAAGGCGGACAAACCAGAGAAGAACAATTCTTGCTGTTTTGCTGAATGCTAAAAAACCGCAAACGGTCGATGAGATTATGACAGCGATAAGCAAGGGCCATGCGAACAAAGTAACGGTATACCGGGCATTGGAGAGTATGGTCAGAACGGGGTTGGTGCATAGGGCGCTTGTTCGTAAAAGAGCGGAGCATTTCGAGCTTGCCGACCGATGTACCGATGCACAATGCCATCCACATTTTACCTGTGTAAGCTGTGGTGCAACAAACTGTATGGTTGGAGTATCTATCCCGCTCGTTAAACGCCTGGAAGAAGGTTTCATTATCCATCGTCAGCAGGTGCATCTCGAAGGTCTTTGCCCCAAGTGTGCGTGAAATTCCTAAAGCATTTCTAAAGCCGATGTGCCCCGTCCTATCGGTGCACAGAACAGAAAAAAACAATAGAAAATCCATCACCATGCTTGACTTGTTTGCCTTAGATAGATAGAGTCAAATAAAATACTAAAGCTTTTATGATAATCGGCTTTCGAGGTCAAAAAGATGTTGAGACGAATGTATATATCCGACAATGGCAAGCTGCAGGAAGATGACAAGGCAGAGTCGCTGGTTTATGTCTATACTGCCCCAACCGACGAAGAGAAAAAGCAGCTTATCGAGCAGTATAAGATTGACGAGCATACGCTGAATTCCTCGCTGGACCCGGACGAGCTCTCACGCCTTGAGTTTGAACCAGAGCACGTCGCAATGATTTTCAAACGGCCAAAACACTATGCTGCTGAAGACGACTTTTTGTTCAGAGTGGCATCTACCGGTGTTTTTATATTTAAAGACAGGCTGATAGTTGTATCGGCGGATGAAGCACCGCTGTTTGAGGGAAGGCCTTTTTTGAAGGTTCAGTCCATACAGGATATTGTCCTCAGAATGATTAACCGTTCAATTCTTCACTTCCTCGAACACCTAAAGGCGATAAACACGCTTGCCGGCTCTATTGAGCAGTTGATAAGCACTTCAATGGAGAACAAGTATCTGCTCAACCTTTTTACGCTTGAAAAAAGTCTGGTCTATTATTTCAATGCCACGAACTCAAATGGCGTCCTTATAGAAAGACTTAAGAACAGTGCCAGCAAGATAGATTTTAGTCCGGAAAATATTGAGATTCTTGACGACCTTGCTATTGAGAACAACCAGTGCCGCGAGCAGGCCAACATATATTCGCAGGTGCTGGCCAGTCTGATGGATGCCAGGGCGTCTATTGTCGCCAATAACTTGAACATCAGGATAAAGATGCTTACGCTGTTAACAATTGCAATTATGCTGCCGACATTTGTAGTAAGTTACTTTTCTATGAATGTCAGATTACCGATTGGAAAGGATAATCCTGTTTCTTTCTGGATTATTACTACCTTAGCGCTTTTATCGACCCTCGCTTTCGTACTTCTTTGGTGGAGACGGCGCTTGTAAGTAACGAAGGAAAGATTTTGGTGTGGGTTTGTATCCATTAAAATTTGAGCCGATTTACAAAAAGCGAATATGGGGCGGACAGAAGCTGAGAGAAGTATTCAACAAAGATATTCCGCCTTTTGAAAAAATCGGCGAAAGCTGGGAATTGGCTGATTTGCCGGACGATAAATCCATAATTGCAAACGGCGAACTGACAGGTCAAACTCTTAACTCCGCAATTAAAAAATATCCGGAAGAAATAACAGGTGATAAAAATTTCAAAGGTACTTTTCCACTGCTGATTAAATTCCTCGATGCCGAGGACATCTTAAGCGTGCAGGTCCACCCCGATTCGAAAACCTGCCGGAGAATAGGCAAAGGCAACCCCAAAACTGAGTGCTGGTATATCGTATCTGCTGTCAGCGGAGCGGTAATTTATAAAGGGTTGAAAAAAGGCGTAACAAAAGAGAAGTTTTCCAAAGCGATAAAAAAGGGCGACGTTGCTGAACTATTGGCAAAGGTGCCTGTTGAGGCCGGCCAGTGCCATTTCCTCCCCGCCGGCACCGCCCATAGCATCGGGGCAGGTCTATTGATAGCTGAGATTCAAACGCCGTCAGATACGACGTATCGCGTTTTTGACTGGAACAGAGTTGACGAGACGGGCAAAGCCAGACCACTACATATCGAGGAAGCGTTGGAAAGCATTAACTTTGACGCCGCCGGTAGCAATCTTCCAGTAACAACGGTAGGTCGATTGGTTGATTGCGAATACTTCAAAATAGACAAAGGACACCAGGCCAAAGGCTGTGAGATGCTTCTTTCGCCTGACAAGATGAAAACGCTGATTATTTTAACCGGCTCTGGAGCGATTCTGGGGACAGATGGGACTTTCGTTGAATTCAAGGCGGGCGATTGCCTGCTTGTGCCTGCTGTTTATGAAGGAGCGATGCGATTCGCCGACGATACACAATACTTGACAGTAATCTCACGAGAAGGAAATGGATAGCTTTAAATCTGAGATAAGTCTGGGTATCGTATGCCCGATGGCCAACGAACGGTCGACCGCTGTGGAATTCGTGAACGCGGTATTGGAACAGTGCATAGGTTTCAAATCTGTAACGTTTTTCGCAGTCTTTGACAATGCCTGCAAAGATGGCACCGTCGATTTACTCAAAGAGCTGCAAAATAAATTACCTCAGCTTAAAGTAATCTGGGCTCCCGAAGATAAATGTGTCGTGGATGCCTATGTCAGAGGATATCGGGAAGCCCTGAATGCTAATTGCGATTGGATATTGGAGATTGATGCGAGCTTTAGCCATCATCCTTCACAAATACCGCAGTTTTTTGATAAAATGGCTGAAGGCTTCGACTGTGTCTTCGGCAGCCGTTTTTGTAAAGGCGGGAAATTTACAGAGGCCCCGTTAGGTCGTTATTTTATTAGTTATGCTGGGAGCGTTCTTACCAATCTTTTGCTCGGCACGAAACTCAAAGATATGACCAGTGGCTTCGAGATGTTCACTAATGCCGCCCTGCGAAAAGTTCTGGAAAAGGGAATTCAGTCACGGGGACACTTTTTTCAGACCGAAGTAAAAACATATTGTCGAAATATGCGTATAATTGAGGTGCCGATACATTACCGTGCACCCAGCCAAAACGTAAATTTTGCGGTTATTATTGATGCCTTTAGCAATTTATTTCGATTATTTAGAAGACGTCTCACCGGTAATTTGTAGTTCTTGACAGGAAAACGCTTAAGTTTATGAAAGATAAAATTTACGTTGTTGTAACATCTATCGCCGGTTCAGAAAACGTGATTCTTCAGCAATTGGCTCAAGGCTGTAGTGAAAGAGAGTATCATTTCATCGTTATAGGCGACCAGTCCAGTCCCACCGAATTTCACATTGACGGCTGTGATTTTTACAGTCTAAAAAGACAAAAGCAAACAGAGTTAAAGTTTGCTCAATTGTGTCCAACAAAGCACTACGCTCGCAAAAACATTGGATATCTTCTTGCGATTCGCGATGGTGCATCGATTATTATTGAAACCGATGATGATAACATACCTTTCCAACAGTTTTGGCAGCAACGGCAGCGAATCCAAAACGTTCCGGTGCTCCAGAATAGTGGTTGGGTGAACGTATATCGTTATTTTACTGACCAGAATATTTGGCCTCGCGGCTTTCCTCTGGAGAAAGTTCAGGAACAGATACCTCCGTACGAGTCACTTAATCTGATGAACATCGATTGTCCTATCCAGCAGGGCTTAGCCGACGAAAATCCTGACGTTGATGCAGTGTATCGTCTCGTTTTGCCACTTCCACGAACATTCAGGAAAGGGCATCGAATTGCGCTGGTTAATACATGGTGTCCATTTAATAGTCAAAATACCACGTGGTGGCCGGATGCATTTGAACTGCTTTATTTGCCGTCATACTGCTCTTTTCGAATGACGGATATCTGGCGCAGTTTTATTGCCCAGAGAATTGCCTGGCTCAATGACTGGGCAATTTTATTCCACGAGCCCACTATGCGGCAGGAACGCAACGTGCATAATCTTTTGCGTGATTTCAACGACGAAATACCCGGCTATCTGCATAATAGCGAAATCTGCAAAGCTTTAGAGTCTTTGTCTCTGGAATCGGGCGTTAAAAAAATCGGCGATAACCTTAAAGTTTGTTACGAGAAATTAGTTAGTATGTCCCTAATCGGTCGGGAAGAATTACAGTTGCTTGAAGCCTGGCTTGAGGATATTAAGCAGTTCCGCTAAAACGTATGCAAACAACAAAGAACGAAACTGACTTTCTCATTTCAAAAAGTCTTGCTGTTGATTATGTCGTGGTTCTTTTAGCTGCGGCTGTGCTTTATATAGCGACCTGTGCGCCGGGGCCGTTGTGGCAGGATAGTGGTATGTATCAGTATCGAATCTGGCACAACGATATCGAGGGTAAACTCGGCCTGGCTCTCTCACATCCGCTTTATCATATTATTGGCATCACGGTAAAATATATCCCGCTTGGTGAATTCGCTTACAGGGTGAATTTGATTTCTGCTGTTGCCGCAGCATTTACCATTGCAAATCTTTTTTTGCTTGTGCGCCTTTGGCTCGGCAAAAACACCCCCGCCCTGCTGGCGGCAATTACACTTGCTCTGTCCTGGACAATTTGGCAGTCTGCATCGATCGCCGAGGTCTATACCTTGTATTTGGCATTGTTGTTTGCAGAATTGATAATGCTGTTGCAGTATATTAAAACCAGGCGAGTCGGTTTTTTATATCTATTGGCGTTATTCAATGGCTTAGCGATTGCCGACCATATGTGGGGCATTATCCCTTTTGCTTGCTACATTGTGTTTGTGGTGGTTCTATTAATCAAAAAACAAATCCGACTGCAGAACCTTGCAGTTTTGGTCGGCTTATGGGTTATCGGTGCAGTCCCTTACGAATATCTAATCATAAAGAATATCGTTCAAACCGGCGATTTTACAGGTACCGTGGCTTCAGCACTTTTTGGAAACAGCTGGCGCGGAGCTGTTTTTAACACTCGTCTTTCAATTAGGCTTGCCGGAGAGAATCTGATATTTATGGCATACAATTTTCCCACACCCAACTGTCTTTTCTTTTTTGCGGGTCTCTATGGCTTGAAGAAAGTATCACCAGGTCGCAGTTTCAGAAATATCCTTTTGGCATTGTTAGTTCTTTTTTTTGTATTCGCTTTTAGATATACAGTGCCGGATAGATACACTTTTTTTATGCCCTTTTATTGTTTAGTTTCCGTCCTGATTGGCGTTGGTTTTAATTTGCTTGTTACCCAGCCCAATCGCAGAACCTTGTGTCGAATAGTTTTTATCTTTGCTTTGCTGCCAGTCCCGACTTATATCATTGCTCCTGTTATAGCGCAAAAAATGCAGTTTAATCTCTCTGCAAGAAGAGATATCCCCTATCGCAATGAGTATATATGGTTCCTGCGACCGTGGCAAACCGGTTATAACGGCCCGGAACAATTCGCCAAGCAAGCCTTATCTGATGTTGGAAAAGAAGAGGCAATAATAATTGCTGACGGAACTACTGTTTATCCGCTTTGGTACGTCCAGAAAATTAAGGGAATGGCTCCAAATGTAAAGATTGTCTCCAACCACGGAAGTTATGAGAGTCCTATTGCATTTCCTACAGCAGAGACTATTGATAAATTGGTAGCGGAGCGGGCGGTTTATGTTGTATCTCCTGTGGCAGGCTATTGCCCGCAGTTTCTATTGGAGCGATACAAATTTGAACGAAAAGGCGTTCTCTGGAAGGTAATTAACTAACGCTATCCATATTTATGCCTTTAGGGTCGGAGTTATTCGTCCCAGTTAAGCTTATAAATCTCAATTGGACCGAAATAGGGGTCGCGAAACTCGTCTACTTTAGTGCCGAATCTTTCACATACTTGGTCTATCGTTAATGAGGGACGAAAATCTGGCATATTAGCAGGCGGTGAAGCAATACCATAGCTGGAAGCAAATGACCAGGCTGCTCTGATAGCATAATCGAACCGGTGTTTGCGTATCATATCAACTGTTTGTCGGAGAGGAACTACACTGGAATCTACCGGATAAGGTCCGTAACGGTAACGGTTGTGACCCAGCCAGAAAATTCCCTCTCCATACACGCGGGTCTCCCCGCCAACTGTTGATGCGACACGAGTTATCACCTTATCAAAATCAGCTCCACGAAGCCGATAAATCATCAGTAATATGGCAGTGATGCACATTGACACATAAATAACCGCGACACCTGTGCCGACTATAAAACGGAGTTTGTTCCAGTTTCGCAGTAGTACAATTTGACCGGTCATAACACGCCAGACTGCACGAGTTATCAACGCACAGAATAAAGGCACCACCGGCACAAGGTATCTGCCAGCAATGTTGGTTGATGCAAAAGGTAATATAAGAACATACAAGCCAACAATGGTGGCAAGGATTTTATCTGCATAGGTGGACCGATGCCATGCTAAAAGCCATGAAGCGACCATAATTATAGCCAACGGTGCTCCTTTCGGCCATTGCAGGAAATTTGTCCAGCGACTGATTTCACCAGCTATGAGCGTGCTTCTCTGGCCCCAGCCGCTGTGCATCTGTTCGAAGAAATTCACCTCGGGGTTCTGAATAGACCGTAATACATAAACAATATAGGGTAAAATAGCTGCTACAAAACCAAAACAACCCCATAAAGCCAGACGCCAGGCTTTTCGATTCCTCATCCATATGATTGCAGAGATAACAATAGCAACATCTAATATAAATCCCAACGGATGTGCCAGAGACGCCAATGCAGCAAGTATCCCTGTGAGAAGTGCAGCCCACAATGAGCCAGCATCAAATGAATACACCATACACCATAAAGTAGCTATCGATAATGCTATACAATAAATTTCAGGCCGAGTTGTTCGACTTGCAGTAAAAAACCATGGATGCAAAATAGTTGCTATCGCTATACAAAAAGCTTGTTTCTCTCCGAACCAGCGCCGCATCAGAGCATAAAGGCTGACAACGGCCAATAAGCTGAATATTAGTGAACCCACCCGGCTGGCTAAAATACTATAACCTGCTATTTTAAAAATAACCGCGCAAACTAAAGGTAAAATGACACGGGGTTGCACAAAATGGATGTGCATACCGCCGAAGCCTTCGATAAATTGATGCCTCAGCTCGCCGAAATAGGCCAAACTATAACCTAATGATGAGTCCCACACCTCATCCGTGTAGAGGCGAGGTACAGTTTTGAGATAGATTAATCCCAATGCAATCTGCAGAATAATAAGGACTACTATATCTCGCTTCCATTCGGATATCGGTTGTCCGGATATGATACAAGCTCTTTCTGCTTTTGATGTGGTCATCGGGTTTGCCTGAAATTCCAAATTTATGTCAATTTTTGTCGTCGTGTATTGCTCCCCGTAATCCTTCCATCTTTAAGTAACCCTTTTTCCACACAACCAGGCCGGAGACCACAAAAACAAAAACATACACAGCCGCAGCATATCTTGTTCTTATTTGGCTCATTGCTAAGCCGATTACCGCATAAATACTGGCGATTACATAACAAATTGCAACGGTCTTTTTCAAAGGTGTTCCTCTGTCTATCATCTGGTCGTAAATATGACCACGGTCAGAAACAAACAAAGGTCTGTGATTAAGCAATCTTCTCACCAGTGCGACAGCAGTATCAAGAATGGGCAAGCCGAATACGACGATTGAAGCCATCCACCATCGCGGAATCTGCTCCGCGAATAAAAGCATCAGTGCAGCTACCATAAAGCCTAAGAGCATACTGCCGGCATCGCCCATAAATATCTTAGCCGGATACCTGTTGAAGGGCAAAAATCCGCAAACGCCTCCTACAAGCCCAAGACAAATTATAATTCGCACAGGGTCACCGACTTTACTGTACCCCCACGTTGCCAGATGTATCGACAGAAGCAGCATAGCGACGGTAATGATTGCCGTTACTCCCGCACAAAGTCCGTCAAGTCCGTCAAGCAGGTTTAGTGAATTTGTCGCACCAAGTACGAAGAATATTACAATAAAAATACTTAGAATCACTTCGAGGTTGTGGGGCATCGGTAAATTTAACGGGTCAGTAATGCGATATAAATTTGGTGTAATGCCCACCAGCAGCAGAATAACAGCTGCAGCGGCTTGGCCGAGGATTTTTTGCTTCGGCTTCATATCAAATATATCGTCGGCGAGCCCAATAAAACATGCTATCGCCCCACCGCCCAGTATTCCCAGAAGCCATTTTAGCATCGGGCTGAAAAATTCTTCGTTTCCTAAATAGCCGATGCCTGCCAAGACGCCAGCCGTCAAGCCGATGAGCATACCGACACCGCCGAGATATGCTATAGGCCCCTTATGTGTTTTCACCAGGTCATCGGGCTTGTCAACGATTCCAAATTTTATAGCTATCTTCTTGCACAGCCACGTAGCTGCCAGCGAACCAGCAAAGGAAAGCACCAATACGGGCCAAAAGCGAAAAACCCATGTAATCGGTCTGTTCGGTCCAATTATATTATCGAATATCATCTCGAAACTTTTCTCGTTAAAGGTTTTCCAGCCAGACCTCACTATCGTAGCGGAGCATAATCAAATTGTCTTTAAAGCTGTTGAAACGAATACTTGTTTTTCTGCCGAGTAATTCCTGCAAAATCCATTTTGGAAAGTTTGCCCCCGCCTTGATTGACAAAGGCACGCCGCCGCCAAATCGCGGGTTTATCTCAACGAACTTTATTTTCCCGTCGCCAGTTAGAAACAATTGCAAAGTTATAACGCCTGGTCCTGCCCCAAGCACCTTAACTAATCTTGCAGCCTCGCTCATAATGCGAGGGTGCTTTACTACTTGTCCCTTGCTTACCTCACCGGCTCTTACCTCAATACGTTTTCTCGGAACGACACAGCGGACTTTCATATTAAAATCAACATATACATCGCAGGTGTGTTCAGTGCCTTTGATAAACTCCTGAACGATACAGTTTGGTACTATCTTTGCAAAGAACGCTAGCTCTTTGCGGTTATGCACGATAGCATTTCCTCTGCTGGCATAGCCATCCCACGGTTTAAGAAAACAAGGCCAGTTGAGTTTCTTTTTTGATAGCGCAGCACGAGGGCTCATAGTAACAGGGGTATCAAAGTCGTTCTTGAGTAGCAAACGAAAGGTTTTTCTCTTGTCCTGGCAAATATCAACTACCTCTGGTGTTGAGACAAGCACACGACAGCCCGCTGCGGCAAATTTCGGTTTGTTCTGCGCCAGAAGTTTCAAGTCCAAATCAACGGTTGGGACGAGCAATTTTACATTGTTGGTCCTGACAATACTCAGCAGCTGTTTGACATAGTTGGTATGTGTTATTGGCCTAACCGGAAAACCTTTATCGCACAATTGGAGGGCAGAGCTCAACTCCGTAGTATCTGTGCCGAGCAGCGAAAGGTTTATTTTCAGTTGTCTCCCTGCCTTGCGAAAACTATTGAGCAGGGAGACCCTTCTGCCGATGCAGGTAAATAAAACACTCAAGTTAGCCATAGTTTATGCCCAATACACATCTGTTTCGATATAATAAATCGTAGAAATTCGCTAAGGACTTAACGATTTAATTCAATAATAAACTGCATATTTCCTGTCGTCAATCTAATAATAGTCGATGCCAGATGGCCAATTCTTTTGACTTTTTGCTTATATGCCTGTAAACTGATTGCTACGATTTGACTAATCGACTGGTGTGGTGTTAAGTGTAGGAGCGTAAGATTGTTGAAAGTAAATGAAAATCCGCCGATTGCTTGGCCCCAGGGGCAGATGCTTCGTGATTTTACTGGTCAGTGGTGGGTTGCTCATACCAAGAGCAGAAATGAAAAAGCCCTCGCTAAAGATCTGCTCCAGAAGGATATCAGCTACTTTCTTCCTATGAGCTGGAAGGTTCGGCGGCAAAAGGGCAGAACGATACGCTCGTTTTTGCCCCTGTTTAGCGGTTATCTGTTTTTTTGCGGTCGGGAGAGCCAGCGTATCGAGGTATTGCGAACCAATCGCGTTGCAAATCTCCTCACAGTCAAGGACCAGCAAAGATTAATTGGCGAATTATCGCAAATCGAGCGAGCTCTTCAAACGGGCGCTGCTTTGACACCGCATAAGTACATCAAAACGGGCCAATGCTGCCGGGTTATAGGAGGACCGTTGGCCGATTTGCATGGCGTTGTCGTCAAAACCAGAGGTACCGCTCGTTTGCTTTTACAGATAGATATGCTTGGCCAGGCAACAAGTGTCGAGATAGATACTGATATGATAGAAATTGTTGATGAACCCTGTTGAAAATTCTATGATAGGCGATAAGATAAAAGGGGAACATCAATCTTCTCTTGTGATTATAAAACTTACATATTGAAAAACAGGAGCTAATAAAATGAAGGTTTGTGTAGTTGGGGTTGGTTATGTCGGACTGGTTACGGCCGGGTGTTTGGCCGAGGCCGGCAACAACGTTATATGTGTGGATGTGGATGGTGGCAAAATTACAGCCTTGAAAAATGGAGTAATGCCCATTTATGAGCCGGGCCTGGTTGAATTGATAGGACACAATAAGAAGCTCGGCCGGCTGCACTTTACAACCGACCTCAAAGAGGGGATAGACAATTCGCTTATTATCTTTCTTGCGGTTGGCACTCCATCGGCGCCGGATGGCTCAGCTGATATATCGGCTATCCTTTTAGTTGCCGGTGAAATTGGCGAAAATCTTAACGACTATCGTATCATTGCAACGAAAAGTACTGTGCCAATAGGCACCTGCAAGAAGATAACGAATATTATAAAATCTAAAACGGAAACGCCGTTTGATTATGTCAGCAATCCGGAGTTTTTGAAAGAAGGTGCCGCCGTTGAGGATTTTATGCGCCCTGACAGGATAATTATTGGGACAACTAATCCTGCTGTTAGGGAAATAATGAAGCAGTTGTATAGTCCTTTTATGCGAAGGAGCAACCGGATATTATTTATGGATCCTCTCTCTGCTGAGATGACAAAATACGCAGCCAATACTATGCTGGCTACGAGAATTTCGTTTATGAATGAAATCTCGGCTTTGTGCGAGAAGGTTGGAGCAGACGTCGAACAGGTCAGGCAGGGCATCGGCAGCGATTCAAGAATTGGACGCTCCTTTTTGTTTCCAGGTGTCGGCTTTGGCGGTGCCTGCTTTCCAAAAGATATTCGGGCGCTGATTCATACCGGTTCCAAACACGGAGTCGAAATGGCAATAGCCAAATCGGTACAGCAGGTAAATATAAATCAGCACGAAAGATTCGCAAAACGCATTACCGATTTCTTCGCAGGCCGGGAAAACAAAACTATACTGGCTGTTTGGGGACTTGCCTTTAAGGCAAGAACTGATGATGTCAGAGAATCGCCGGCACTTTACTGTATAAGGAAGTTTTTCGATTGCCGGATGAAAATTAGGGCTTATGACCCTGAAGCCGGCCCGGCGGCATTAGCGGCTTTGGATGGCAAAATCGAAACCTTCCAGAATGGATATGATGCGCTTGATAACGCCGATGCCTTGGTTATCTTTACCGATTGGCAGGAATTCAGGAACCCTGACTTTGAAGTTATCAAAACAAAGCTGAAAACCCCCGTCGTCTTTGACGGCAGAAACCTCTACGACCCCGGTGTGGTTAAAAAAGCGGGAATTGAGTATTACAGCATTGGAAGGGTGCCTATTGTGCCAGAGCGGTTAAAAGAGCAGAAGCTTAAGATTACAGCCTTGCAGGGACCTGCACCTTACGATAAAGTGCAGGATGAAGTCCTGGAGAAATAGAGGGAAGATATTATGGGTATGGATTCCGTTGTAAAAATAATAGGTATAGCTATAGTTCTTCTCGCTGTCCTGGCCTTGTTAAGGCCTGATATTATGAAACACATATTGAAATTCTTCAAACATGGAAAACGCGTATACTTTGCAGGACTGGTAAGGTTGATATTGGCGGTTGTATTTTTACTTGCAGCCCGTGAATGCGACATCACCTGGGTGATAGTTGTCTTTGGAATTCTTTTCTTAATATCAGCTCTGTCGATATTTATGATTGGCGCCGAAAAGCTAAAGCCTATGCTCGACTGGTTCCAGAACAAATCAACCCTGTTTCTTCGTTTTATGGCGGTGATCATTCTAATCCTCGGCGCAATCATTATCTATTCAGCTTAAGCTCGGACTATAATGAAAGTATTGGTAACAGGCGCAGCCGGTTTCATCGGCTCACATCTCAGTGAGGAACTTCTTGACGACGGCTTGATAGTAATCGGGCTTGATAATTTCGACGACTTTTACGACCCTCAAATCAAACGACAGAATGTCAAAGGTTGCCTTAAGAATAAGAATTTCCAGCTTGTTGAAGCCGATATTCGTGATAGCGTAGCTTTAGATAAAGCCATTAGCAGCGGCGTCGAAATAATCGTGCACCTCGCCGCCAGAGCAGGCGTCAGACCTTCGATTGAAAAACCTCTGCTTTACACGGATGTCAATATAAATGGAACGATGGTCCTGCTCGAAGCAGCAAAAAAACACAAAGTCAACAAGTTTATCTTTGGCTCAAGCTCGAGCGTCTATGGCAACAATGAAAAGGTCCCCTTTTCTGAGGGAGACAGCGTTGATTTTCCTATCTCGCCTTACGCCGCTACCAAAAAGGCTGGTGAGCTTATCTGCCACACATATCATCACCTTTACGGCATTTCCATAACTGTCCTGCGTTTTTTCACCGTCTATGGCCCCCGGCAAAGACCAGACCTCGCCATTCACAAGTTCGCTAAACTCATCGAGCAAAATAAACCCATACCTGTTTACGGTGACGGCTCTATGATGCGCGATTTTACATACATTGACGATATAATCGACGGCACCATCGCAGCTATGAATAAATGCACCGGCTTCCATCTTTACAATCTTGGAGAATCACGCCCCATATCAGTTAACGATTTAATCGCCGAGATAGAAAAAGCCCTCGGCAAAAAGGCAATTAAAGAATATTTGCCTCCCCAGCCCGGAGATGTCGAACGCACGTTTGCCGATGTAACCAAAGCCGTCAACGAGCTTGGCTATAAGCCAAATACAACAATTCAGGATGGCCTGGCAAAATTCGTCCAGTGGCTAAGACAAAAATCTTAAGTGCTTCACCCATAAGACCGAATTTACTTTGAAAAGCCGCTGAAATTATACTATAATGCTTTTTTATCCTGTTTTATGAGGGTGATGTGTTGAGATACAGATACGCTTTGACAAGGGGGGTTATTTGTTTTGTTGTTTTCTGTTGTGATTTGACCATACAAAAGGCCTATGCTTTGGCCGGCTCTACCGCGCACGATGGTTCGAACGCTCAGGCGGTTCACGCCCTTGGCGAGACCGGCGAAGATGTCAATGTCGGCTTGATTACCGCACGGAACGTTCTCGCTACTCACGAGGCATTTTACGATAAAGATATAAACGGTAATCCCATCGGTGCTACGCACGTCTTCAATTATGATTTTTCAGGCAGTGGCATTGTAAGCGCTTCCCACGACACCTGGATGGCGGGAATCGTAGCAAGTCGCGGAGGAGTTTCGCACCCTTACGATATAGGCGTTGCCCCCGGGGCTTATTTACACTGTGCACGGGTAGCAAACGATTCCAACGAAATTTACTTTTCCTGGCTCAATAATGCCTTGAACGAATTGATAATCGGACGAAGCTGTAAAGTCATCGTTACAGGAATTTCTTTTACAGCAACTACCTCGGATGGTCAAAGTATTACGACGTTGCTGTACGACTATTATGCGTATCACTATAACGTTACCTTTGCCAACGCCGCTGGCAATGAAGATACTCGAATAGCTGTACTTGGAGACACTTACAACGGAATAACAACCGGCGGACTTAGAGTTACTTATGATGATAACTACGGTCAGGTTGGCAACTTAAGCGGTTCAGGCCCTACTTACGACGGCAGAGGGAAACCCGATATTGTCGCACCCTCTCAAAACCAGACAATGCCAAGTGCCGGCTCTGATACCAGTTGGTACGAATGGACGTCGGACGGCGGTCATACGAGTCTTTCAGCGCCGCATACTGCTGGTGTTGCTGCCCTTCTGCTGGGATTGGCTGATAACACACCTGACCCGTGCTACAATCAGAACGAAGTCATAAGGGCTGTAATTGTAAATTCAACTTTTCCAAACATTGACGATAAATCAGGCAGCCAAACTGACCCAGCCATCTGGAACGAAGATAGAGGCTATGGCAGGATTGACGCACTAAGAGCATACCAGTTACTCGATTCGAACTGCGTCTTCCCTGATGTTACCATCACAGAAGAAAAAGGCTGGGCTTTCGACGCCATCGCCCCATCACAGCAGCACACATACACAATTTACGCTCCGCGGCGATACCGCCTCGTAGCCACCCTAACCTGGGACCGCAGAGTGGAATGGACCGATACGTTTCATCCGTATTTGGCCAACCTCGATTTGAGAATTTACAAACCGAATAATCTGAATCCCATCTTTAATAAACAAATCGGCGGCTTCAGCACTAACGATAACCTTATAAAAGCTGATTTCCTGCTCCCTCGTTCCGGCCAATATACCCTCAAGGTTGTGAATAATTCAAATAACGAAACCGCTCACTATGGTCTTGCTTTTGAATTGCTGCCACCGATTCCGGGGGATTTTAACCTCGACTATATTGTTAACAGTAATGACCTTTTCGATATCGCTGAGAACTGGCTGCAGCCGGTCCCCGGCTTCGATACGGGCTTCAACTTCTTTGATTTCGGTGCTCTCGCCTTTTTCTCTGAAAACTGGTTGCAGTCGGCCGCTGGCTCTAATATGGACTTATGTAAAGACGACTTTGTTGATTTCAGGGATTTCGCCATCTTCGCCAAAAACTGGCTGCAGCCAGCCCCCGGCTCTGATACGGACTTATTTAAGGACGGATTCATTGACTTCAGGGATTTTGCACTCCTAGCTGAAAACTGGCTAATCACAGACCCCGCATATTATCAGGATTAAAAAATGTGCCTGCCGTTAAAGAGTTAGTATGGCGCCCCTGGTTTTCCAGAATTCAGATTTACATGATATTGATATTTTTGAGCATCGCATCAACTGAATTTATTTCTTCTTTCACTTTATCCACGTCAATATGCAAATCCTGGTGAGCACTATTTAACGAAATTAGTCCTGCGTATTTTAATCTCAACTCTCTCAAGGACTCTCTTAGAAAACTCTTAATAGTACCTCGTTCAGATGTTAGCCTCTTTGCCGTTCTTCCTTCTATATATCTATCATCCCAATATGTACGTATCCGCCTGATTCGGTTGATTTCAATAACTATCCTTTCCAAGCTTTTAAGCTTGATATCTATGTCTTTTTTTAGAAAGTCAATATCATCATATAAATCTTTTACCATGACCTTGATATGTTCAAACTCTTGTTGAGCGTTGGTTATATCCTGATTATGAATTATCCTTGGTTCTTCGAAACCAAACGCAGAAATAATCTCTTCCTCACTGTTCAGCATTCTATCAGCTATCCCATATCGAACAGCTTCAGCAGAGGTCAAAGTAAGCAATTTACCACGTTCGCTCAAAACACGATTTACTAAATGAGATTCTTTCTTGTCTTTACCGTTGATTAAAATGGTTTTGCCATCTTCAACCACTTCCAAAACCTCGATACTTTCATCTACCATAGCTTTGGCCAGCAAACCAGATCTGCCGTTCTGTTCTGCAAGGGTGGCAATATAACCCCTGTCGGCTGACAGGAGTTTTTCACCGACTCTTTTGCCAAAGGCTGATTTTACGTCTTTGACTCCCGATGAAGATACCACAGTGGGTGCGGCTGCGCCGATGGCCGTTCCATCGGCCATATATATGTAATCGCAAGCTAATGCAATGATTGCACCGGCTGAATACGCACCGCCATATTCACCTCCACTGACGAATGCAGCTGTGCGACAATTGTCCGCTGAAATGATTGCATCGCAAATTCGCCTCATTAAATCTCCTCGCCCCCCGAGTGTATCGATTTCTATGAGAATAAGCAGAGGACCCTGGTTAGAGGCGTTTTTAATCGCCTTTTCAAATGCTTTTGTCACGCACTCTAATTCTATGCTGTCTTTTATCGGCAGTGTAATAATTTGATTTCTCCGGCCTAAGGTATTCCATTCGATATCATAGTCCGTAAGGTCAAGGTATCGGGCGGCTTGCTTGTCCCCAACACGAACTATAGTTTTGCTGCCTTTCTTTCGTTGAGTAGCATAACCTTGTACGGCTTTACCGGTCTTTCGGTTGGTAAATGTGTCTGCAGCACAATAAGCAGTTATTAATAGACATATGATAATGAAAACCGGCTTTTTCATAATCTTGCCTTGATGGAAAATGGTATATGGTCTTCTGCTTTTGAATTAAATTATAATTCTACCCAGACTGTACCCTTTGTCAACAGTAAAATTTCTCGCGTCCGCTTTTGGCGGGACCTCGCCTCCGACCCAGCATATTATCAAAATTAAAAAGTGTTTCTTTAGTTGTTTTGATAGATTCCTCGACCGCGCTCGGGACAAGAATTGGGTTTGTTTGGGTTCGTTTTTCTAAGTCGGCTGTTCGGTGTTTTTTGTTGTTAGTCATTGCTATTACTGAAGTTATGTTCATTTTTAGCTTTTTGAAAATTGGGTTTGTTTTGAACGGTTAACCGTTTTAAGTTTTTCATATTTCATAGTTGATAGAAAGTCTCCGTTGGGGTTTGCGCTCGCTGTATAAAAGGCGAGGCAAACTCCACTACAAGATATAAACTATTAAGTCGTTTCTGACCCGGGCCTGCCGGCCCCAAGACCATCGCCCTGCTGGGCGACTTGGGACAGAATGCGTCCCTTCTATAATTGGACGGACTTGCGCGAATGATGCGAAAAAAGTACTCGATTCTCGATATCAGATTCTCGTAACTCGATGTGGGAAAAGGAGTAAAAAAAATTTAGAAAAAAATGGATTTTTGATTTTAACCTCCTGCGCATTTGATTGAATTCCGCTCAATCGCCGCGGGGGCTTTTTTACCTGAGTTGCTGGTGCTGCCGGAGGCCGCAACGAGGAAACATCCAGTAAGTATGCCGAAGGCATACGGGTAAACAAGCATCCGAGCAGAAGGCAGCACAAGCAAATGGGTCCCCTGTACTTAGCCAAGATAGCATCTCTCGGGGATCTTCGCTACGCTTCGAGAGGACGCAACAGCAAAACGACCCCCAATAAAATTGGGGGCTTTCGGATTGGCAGGATTTACCGCTCCATAACTGTCGCGGTTCTGTAACCATCGCAATAAATTGCTGTCATAAAAACATTTGTTCTGCGGTTTATTTTGTATTAAAATTAAGGAAATGTCTGTTAGCTCTAAAAAAAGAACGTTTCTCGGTTTGTGTGCCGGGTGGTTTTCGTCTTTATTCGGCCGGCCGGCAGCCAAGCCGACTGCGGAGGATTTGCGGCGAATAGAGTTTAAGACCAGCACGCAACATCTGGGAGTGCGATTTACAGAAAAAATTCGCAGCGTTTTCAGGTTTAAGTGGATTAGACTGTCACTCCTGCGCAAGCAGGAGTCCAGAAAACGCTGATAAAATTACTGGATTCCCACTTTCGTGGGAATGACAATTTTACAATGACTGGATTCCCGCTTCCGCTGGAATGACATTGGTTGATAAGTCGGGGTTTATTATGGTCGAGATTAATGTCATACCTCCGCCGGGCGAAGAGCCGGTGCTTAGCGAAAATGCTTTGACTGTATTGCAAAGCCGATATTTAATCAAAGACCGGCAGGGCAAATGCATCGAGACGCCAGCCCAGCTTTTCAGCCGGGTAGCATTGCTGGCAGCCAAGGCCGAGGCCCAATATGGAGCGACGCCAGCCGAAGTTAACCGGTGGCACAAAACATATTATGACCTTATGCGGCAGCTTCGGTTCCTGCCGAACTCCCCTGCCCTGATGAACGCCGGCCGGCGAGGAATGCTCAGCGCCTGCTTTGTGCTTCCGATTGAAGACAGCATAGAAGGAATATTCGAGACGATTAAGCAGACCGCTTTGATTCAACAAGCAGGCGGCGGCACCGGATTTTCCCTCGATAAATTAAGGCCCACAGGCGACCTTGTCGCATCCAGCGGCGGCACAACGTCGGGGCCAATAAGTTTTTGGCGGGTCTTTTCCGAGACCACCGATGCGATTCAGCAAGGCGCTTTTCGCCGCGGCGCTAATATGGGTATGATGAGCATCGGCCATCCCGACATACTAAAATTCCTGCACGCCAAGCAGAACTTAAAGGCCTTTACCAATTTCAATATCTCCGTCAAAATTACCGACGATTGGATGAAGACGCTAATCAGGTCGCCGAACGCTTTTCACGTCGTGGAAAACCCCCGCACAAAACAGCGATATTTACTGCCGCGACGAATTGATATTGCCAACTATACAATAGACGATTTGCACAAATTGGCCGGCAAACCACCGAAGGCAGGTGCGTTTTTCAGTGTCAGTGACATCTGGAAAATGATAGTCAAATGTGCTCACAAAACCGGTGAGCCGGGCGTGGCTTTTATCGACCGAATCAACCGTGACAATCCGACTCCATCGCTGGGCCGAATAGAAGCGACCAATCCCTGCGGCGAACAGCCGCTGCTGCCTTATGAGGCCTGCACGCTCGGCAGTATTAACCTTGTCAAGTTCGTGACGGCAAACCAGCAAAAAGCAGAAATGAATTGGCAGGCGCTTGCAGAAACCGTTAAATTGGCAGTGCGATTTCTGGACAACATTATCGATGTCTGCAATTATCCCGTCAGAGACACCGTTCGCCTCGCCCAGGCCAACCGCAAAATAGGCCTCGGCGTTATGGGGTTTGCCGATTGTCTGTTTCTGCTTGGTATTCCTTACGATTCACAGCAGGGTATTAAATTCGGCGAAACTGTTTCGAAATTTATCAACGAAAATGCCCGCCAGGCCAGCAGCAATCTTGCCGACTTGCGAGGGCCGTTTCCGAACTGGAATGACAGCACTTGGCGGACCGAGAAGAGCAGGAAGGTCCGCAATGCTTCTATTACCTGCATAGCTCCGACCGGCACCATAAGTATCATTGCAGATTGTTCCTGCGGAATTGAGCCGGCCTATTCACTGGTGTTTGTCCGCCGGATATTGAATGGCTCGAAGATGCTGCAGGTAAACCCGATTTTCAGACAAATAGCCGAAAGAAGCGGTTTTTACAACAGGAAACTCGAAAAACAAATTGCCAAAGCCGGCAGCATTCAGAAAATCCCTCAAATCCCGGCCAAAATACGCAAAGTCTTCAAATGTGCCTACGATATTAAGCCCCAATGGCATATTCAGATGCAGGCGGCTTTTCAGCGGCACTGTGACGCAGCAGTCAGCAAGACCATAAATTTCAGCGAAAATGCCGGCGTTGCAGCGGTTGATAAGGCCTATAAGTTAGCCTATCAGCTTGGCTGTAAAGGAATTACGATTTATCGCCGCCACAGCAGAGCCAGTGAGCCGATGAGCCTTTATTAGCTTCTCATCCATCCCTGTCCGATAAGCAAATCCACAACGGTGAGAAAATGCAGAACCTTTATACACCAACAGCGTAGGACTTTATAGGAACAGATAAAAGTGTAAATTTTTTAAGTAAAGTAGCTGCTGTATTGTTGCCGATAACAGAACAGAAAAACGAATTTTTCTCCCCTCCGGAAAACATCGGGTAGCTGATTTTGCTCGATGTTTTCTTTTTTATTTGCACTTATACACTGTGCTTCACGCTTAACCTGCTTTATACGTTCTTTCCGCAGCATTTTTTGTATTTTTTGCCGCTTCCGCAGGGACAGGGGTCGTTTCTGCCGACTTTAGGTCGCTCCAGCCGGATTTGTTTTACCTTTTGCTCTCCCTGTGGCGCCTGGGCTGCGGCCCGCTGCTGCTCGGCCATTGCGAACTGGCCAACCTCATCATGGGCCGTTCGACTTACATTCCAAACACTTCTTGCCCTGGCTCCGGCTTCTAAGTGAACCTTGAATATAATATCCGTAACACGGTCCTCAATAGATGCGAGCATCTCGTTGAACGTTCGGAAACCTTCGCGTTTGTATTCGGTCTTTGGGTCTTTTTCAGCGAAAGAGCGCATCCATATACTGTCTTTCAGGTGGTCCATCGAATAGAGATGGTCCTTCCAGGTGCTGTCGTAAATTTGCAGCAGGACATATTTTTCAAGCTCGCTCAGTTCCGCTCGCAAAAACTCTCTCGCTGCTTCGGACAGTCTGACTTTGCGTTCCGTTTCGCCTGAAAGGTCGTCTTCACTCAAAGATGCCTCGAATCTTTCATTGGCCCACTTCGTCAGTTCGGCAATATTTAATCTGGCAATTTTGTCGTCAAGCTCTTTTTCTAATTGACCGTTATTAAAACTCTTGCTTAGTTCAAGCAGTTGCTTGTGCAGGACCGCGGGCTTGGTATTTTGTATTCGCTCGGTCGAAAAATCAGCGTTATATTTTTTGTTCACCCAGTTAGCCAGTGCCTCGAATGCATATACGTTGGTGCCTTGCGGTCCGTAAACCATATTCATCGCAAATTCAACGGGATATTCAATCTCCCTTTGTTTGTATTTGGCTGCGGCCTTTTCACCGACGAGCTCTCGGATTTGAGTTGCGTTTAGGTTTGCTATTTCGGCAATATCTAATTTTATGTCGAATTTAGCTCGTGCCCACTCGGCAAATGTGCGGATGGGAAAATCTTCCTTCAAAAATTCAATTAATTGCGAACAATCTTTCTTGTCAATCTGCTCGGCAGAGGCCGCAACCAATTGCTCTTCAATCTCCTCCGGCTCCTGATGCTTGACTTTGGCAGGGCTTAAATTAACTTTGAACGCGCTCATTGCCCACTTGCACAAACTAGCAACGTCCCAACTTTGCCGGTCTGAGTAGTCCTCCAGATATTCTCCCATAGAAAGCGATATCTCGTTGGCGGTAGTGCTCTTTGCCTGCTCCTTAATTAACTTTTCAATCTCTGCTGCTTCGGCGCCGGCTATATCGGATGATTTCAAGTCAACACCAAAGTTGGTTCTTGCCCATTCGACGATACACTTCAGAGGATAATCGCCGGCAAGGATAGTGTCGCAGTTATTTGCGATGGAGCGTTCTATCATCTCCTCGATAATATTTTTCAGGCCCTTGCCCGTTAGAATTTTGCGCCTGCGGGTGTAAAAAATCTTTCGCTGATAGTCCATTACCTCGTCGTATTCGAGCAGGCTCTTGCGCGTCTCGAAGTTTCGTTCCTCGACCTTCTTCTGTGCCTTTTCAATTCCCTTGCTTATCCGACCGTGATAGATTGGCTGTCCCTCCTCCCACCCAATCCACGAAAGCGCCTTGACCGTCCATTCCGGGGCAAAAACTCGCATCAGCTCATCATCGAAACTAAGGAAGAATTGGCTCGAACCGGCGTCCCCCTGCCTGCCGCACCGGCCTCGGAGCTGGTTATCAATTCTTCTGGCCTCGTGCCGCTCGGTGCCCAGAACGTGCAGACCGCCGATTTCAGCTACACCGGGACCGAGCTTTATGTCAGTGCCGCGTCCCGCCATATTTGTTGCAATTGTTATATTACCCTGCATCCGGCCGTCCCGGCTCGCGTGCTGCTGACCGGCTTTGGCTACAATTTCTGCCTCCCTTGCATGGTTTTTGGCGTTTAGAATCTCATGCGGATACTCTTTTCCGTATCGCTGCTTAAGGGCGTTGGACAATGCCTCATTCTTTTCGATACTCACCGTCCCCACAAGCACCGGCCGACCAGAGACGCTGATGTTATTTATCTCCTCCGCTATCGCATTAAATTTCTCCCGCATCGTTTTGTAGATTACATCGTCCATATCCTTCCTGATGCAGGGTTCGTTGGTCGGTATCACTACGACCTCGAGCTTGTAAATCCTCATAAACTCTTCTGATTCGGTAGCAGCCGTGCCTGTCATCCCCGCTATTTGGCCGTAGAGTTTGAAAAAGTTCTGTAGTGTGATGGTCGCCAGCGTTTGTGTCTCTTCCTTTACCGAAACATTTTCTTTTGCCTCAACCGCCTGGTGCAGCCCGTCTGACCACTGCCGGCCGTGCATAAGCCGCCCCGTAAACTCATCTACGATAATGACCTTGCCATCCATTACAACGTAATCTTTCTCTCTCTCAAAAGTTACGTGCGCCCGCAGGCTCTGCTCCAATAGATGGGGCCAATCCATATTTGAGCCTGTGAAAAACGACCCTACTCCCGCTGCATCCTGCGCCGCACCTACTCCCTCATGGGTCAGGTGAACCGCTTTTCTGTCGTGTTCAACCTCGTAATACTGCGTAGCGCTGCTTAGTCTGGCCTGTGCATCCCCAAACTCTCGCTCGGCCTTGTCAATCGCCTTTTGTGCCTTTTCGATTCGTTCGTCATCCTTGTCCTTCTTCGCTTCGGCCAGTTCCCCCTCGGCGTTGGCTCGTGTTCGCTCGGAAGAATCAATTTGTTTCTTTATACGGTCATAGTTACTTTGAAGGGAGATTAGTTTTCTCGCCACCTCGTCTGCTTTTTTGTACCTAGTAACATCATCGAAGGCTGGTCCTGATATAATCAGAGGCGTCCTCGCCTCGTCGATTAAAATTGAATCAACCTCATCGATTATGGCGTATTCCAGCTGCCCCTGCACCATCTGCTCGAGGGACAGTTTCATATTATCTCGAAGATAATCGAATCCGAACTCATTGTTTGTCCCGTATGTTATGTCGCAGCCGTATTGGCCTTTCCGCTCGTCACCGGCCGTATCCATATCCGCCTGAATTGCCCCTACGGTTAATCCCAACGCTTTATAAATAGGCCCCATCCACTCTGCGTCACGCTTAGCTAAGTAATCATTAACCGTAACTATATGGACGTGCCGTCCCGTAAGATGAACAAGGTATGCTGCTAAGGTTGCTACCAGCGTTTTGCCCTCGCCGGTTACCATTTCCGCAATCTTGCTGTCGTAGAGGACATTGCCGCCGATGAGCTGCACGTCGAAATGCCGCATCTCGACATTTCGTCTTGCCGCCTCACGAACAACCGCGAAGGCCTCAGGTAAAATATCTTCCGCTCCGGTGCCGGCTTTTAATCTGGCCTTGAACTCAGCCGTTTTCGCTTTCAAGGCCTCGTTGTCGAGCTTTTTTATCTGCTCTTCAAATTGCCCTGCCTGCTCAGCAACAACAGAGTATGCTTTTACCAATCGCTCATTGCGGGAGCCAAATATTTTTATGACGATTTTGCTTAGTTTATCCAGCATCGAGATAAATATTACAGAATATCAGTAGGATGTCAAGAAAGCTGGCGTTCCGTGTTTTACGTGGAATTTTTCGTGGACTTTCTTTTTAAATTCTCAAACTTTTTTCTTATCGCTCGGACAATTCTGTTTTCTAACAAAAAACCAAAACCTAAAAGCTGCAGTCCTATCAGCGCAAGCCATGAGCCGGGAGTAAAAGGGGTTACCAGAGCTACAAGACCCCACACAATCAGTATAATTCCGATAGTTTTCTTTATGATATTCTTTACGATTGGTTTCATCTGTGTTTTTCTTTGCGTTTTGCCTTTCTGGCCACAGTGGGATACCCCACGTGGTATCTTAATTTTTTTGTTCTCCTGTCTTTCTTTTTTTCTACGGCAGATGTTACCAGCGGCTTGACAGGAACCAGATTTAACTGCCGGGCAGGGACATTCACTGAAACAATTCGCACTTTAAGGGCCTGTCCCATACGGATGGTATATCCTGACCGTTGCCCGACAGTGCATTGAGCCTTTTGGTTGAGCTTCCAGGTGTCACCCCCCAAATCACCCATCATAATAAGGCCTTCTATGCCGAACTTTTGCGACTGCAAGAACACGCCAAAGTTTGTCAGACCCGTTACTACGCAGTTAAGTTCCTCACCGGTGCGTTTGCTTAACATTTGTAATATCAAAACGGTTTTCAACTCGTTCTCTGCATCGTCTGCTCGCTGTTCGGTAAAGGTAAGGTGCTTTCCAATCTCGGTCAAATCCAGTCCCGCTGAGATACTTTTAGCCGCATCGAGACGATTTTGCAGATAAAACTCCAGAACGCGATGCACAAGTAAATCCGCATATCGCCGTATCGGGCTGGTGAAATGACAATAATGGGTTGAGGCTAATGCAAAATGCCCGATATGCAATGGTGCATACTGGGCCTTCTCGAAACTTCGCAGGACCGCTAAATTCACCGCAAATGAGCAATCTGTCCCCTTGACCGCAGCTAATAGTTCTTGTATGGCGGCCCGGTCCGGTACCCGCGGCACACTAACTCCGAACGCTCTGACAAGCTGCGATAAGTTTTTCATTCCCAGAGCGTCCGGCTCAGGATGAATCCGCCGCATAAACGGAACATTTAATCTATCAAGCAGTGACGCAACCGCCTCATTGGCCTCGACCATAAACATCTCTATAATCGTGTGCGGATAGCTTGTCTCGGCTGGGTGAGCATCGACAACTCTTCCGCTTTTATCCATCACCAACTCCGTCTCCGGCAAATCTAAATGTATCATCCCGTTTTTCTCCCGTCGCTTCTCAATCGCTCGGCTGAGCATCTCCATACTTTTAAGCAGCTTAACTACTTCAGGTTTAATTCCCTTAGTGTGCCCCTTCAGAGTTTTGTCTGCTTGTTCATAGGTCAAACGCTGTGTCGAATTAATAACGCTGTTTGCAAAACGTCGACTCAGAACGTTACCTTCTTGGTCGTAAGTTAAATATGCGCTTTTACAAAAGCGTTTCTGTCCCGGCTGGAGACTGCAGATGCCGTTGCTTAAAATCTCCGGCAGCATAGGAATGGTCCTGCCCGGCAGATACGCACTGTTTCCGCGATTTTTTGCCTCCGCATCTAATGGCGAATCAGCTATTACAAAAAAACTTACATCGGCAATATGAACACCCAGCTCCCAGTTACCTTCGCAATTCTTTTCTAAGCTTATCGCATCGTCAAAATCCTTTGCGTCCGGCGGGTCAATCGTAATAATAACCTTATCTGTTATATTCTCTCTGGCACCGATATGTTCGGGATTAAATTCAACGACAGCCTCACGAGCCTGCTCAATACAGCCAGCATCAAATTCGCTCGGCAGGTGATATTGGTGGACTATCGACTTTATCTCACTTTCATATCGCCCCGCCCTGCCCAGCACTTCTATAATTACCCCGCGAGCTAAATACTTCTCCGTTGGCCACGTCAGTATTTCGACAACTACTTTGTCTTTTTCCCTCGCATTCTTCGCTGTAACGTCGTCAACACTTATTGGCTCGATAAATCCTTTCCCATCCGGCTCAAGCACCCATCCCTCGGGCCGTTTCACTAAGGTTCCAACAACCTTATTTTGTGCTCGTTCCAGAATCTCGACCACCCTGCCGCTGCACCGCATTTGTCCGGCGCGCTTACCTTCTTTAACAACCCTGGCTGCAACAATATCTCCGGTCATTGCCTCGGCCGTTGCGGCGGGCGGTATAAATAAATCACCCTGCGAATTGGGCTCCAGCGGTGTTACAAAACCGAATCCTCTGGGGTTTGCCCTGAATGTCCCTATGATTTGGCCGGATAACGGCGGCAGCCTGACCAAATTGCCCGCGCCTATCATTACGTGGCCTGCCCGCCGCAGTTCTTCGAAAGCTGACTTAAACTCCGGATAATCTTCCGAGCTTACCCCCAGCGCCCTAGCTAACGGCGCAACTTTCAGCGGCGTGTAGTCCCGGTGCTTCAAAAATTTGATTATTCGTCTTTTGAAAATCTCAGGCATTTGGCCCACTTATAAAAAATCGCCCAATCAATTTTAATATCGACCGGGCGATATGTTCATCTGAAATCAAACCAGAAATCCTGCTGTGTATTGTGCTTGTAATCCGGTGTTATCCAACTTTTGCCTTAAGAGCGTTAAGTCGCTTGGCGAGGCGGGACTTCTTTCGTGCAGCGGTTCTTTTGTGCATTGTGCTTGTAGCTGCGGCCTTGTCTAATTTCTTGACAGCAAGCCGGTATTGTTCGCTCGCGGCCTTTGCATCATCGCTGGCCAGAGCAGACTCAAAATGCTTAATTTGCGTCTTTATTCGGCTTTTACGCGAGCGATTAATCATCTTTCTTTTAGCGTTTTGTCTCACTCTTTTTTTCGCTGATAACGAATGTGCCACTGTAATCTCCTGAAAATCACCGTCACTTTATTTACAAATATCCGTTCACTGAGATGTTGGCTCCGTCTTCTCACCTCTCAGTTTATCTATTTGCTGGCGAATATCTTTGTATGCAAAATCAAGCTGGGCAATTTTGCGATAAATCTCCAAAGCTTTCTCAGTATTACCCTGTTCATGGTAAGAACGGGCAAGATTATACCGCAATTCCTTGGCGATGTTATCATCTTTTATCTCGTAGGTATCTATCGCCCGCGTAAAAACGTCGATTGCATCTGTAAACCAGCCCTTCATAAAAAAACAAAGGCCTATTTTATCCATTGCTGAAATCTTGTGTCTCGGGTCTCGCTGGGCCTCCTGGAACAAAGGTATCGCCTCGTCATATTTTTTATAACGGACCAACCGAACGCCATATTCGTACTTGGCCCGAAGGTCGGTTGGATAATTTTCTACACAGAGACGGTAATGTTCCAGTTCGGTGTCATTTAGCTGCGCCGACAATTCTGTTGCCTTTGACCTAATTTGCGCATCTCCGCCTTTGATCGCAAGAGCGGTTTCCGCCTCTTTTATCTTGCGTTTGAGTTGTCTTATCCTTAACTGGCCTGCTCGTTGCTTAAAGCTGAAATCACTCGTTTGTTTATATGTATCTTCCAGCAATTTTACTGCCTCGTTCTCAGCTTCGTCGTTTTGCAAATCTGATAAAGCCTCCGCCAGACTAAATATGTTCTTAGGCAGATTTGGGTCCTGTGCCATAGCTTTCCTGGCTTCTTCAACCGCCGAGATACGGTAATCCTTTGTCTTGATAATACTCTCTTGGGCTTGAAGTTTTTCCTGACTTTCGCGGTCCTTTATGGCTTTTCTGAAATCCCCCTCCTGGTCATATTTGCCACTGGCAACAGTCAGTTCCGCCGAGAGACGTTGATATTCATCCGCCAGGTCTTTGTCTTCAGGTTTAACTCTACATGCTCGTTGGCTTGCTACTACCGCCTTATCGAGTTCTCCGAGGGCTTCGTAAGAATCCTTTAACAGCACGTATGTGTGTACAGATGGTTTTGGGGCAGCATTATTTGCCTGGAACACAAAATTAGCAATCCAGCCCGCTGTTTTCTTATACCCCCCTGCCACCGCTGCTTTCAGCATCGCCTCGGCATACGGCAAATGGTCGGGCCCCTTGGCGAAAAGATATTCGGCGTTAAGCATCTGCTCGAGGGCCGTTTTACCTCCCCGACGCTTTACTCTTTCCATCATCGAGGGCTTTCTGCCACCTTTTCCCTGCCGTCGAAGCGCCATCTCACAAAGCGGTATATGACCCTCGGCAAGTGCATCGGGAGCACAACGTAAACCCTCGAGGTACATATCGATAGCATAGTCAAAATTATCCACTTCCGCTGACTTTTTAGCTACTTCGAAAAAGGCCCTGGCCTTAGCCAATAACTTGTCATCGTTTCCTTCTGGTACGTCTTCTGACTGATTTGCCTTGCCTGTTTCATTGTGCTCCGGCGCCTTCACAACGTCTCCTTCGCCACTTTTGCCTTTGCTGATAGTCATCCTTGCTGAGAGCTTCTTTAATTCCTTTACCAAATCCTTGTCCCCGGGTTTAAGCTTGATGGCGTTTCGGCACGCCGCGACCGCCCTGTCTACTTGATCAATCGCTGCGTACGAATCTTTTAACAAAAGATATATTGATACGGATGGTTTTTTGGCATTATTATTTGCCAGAAACACCAAATCGGCAATCCATTTAGCCGTTTCCCTGTAACCGCCTGCTATCGCAGCTTTTAGTATCGCCTCAGCGTATGGCAAATGGCCAGGGTTCTTGGCAAGCAGGTATTCGGCTCCCAGCATTTGCTCAAGGGCTGTTTCACCTCTAAGTCGTTCCGCTACTTCTGCCGCAGATGGTTTTGCACCCCCCTTTTTCTCGCGATAAAGTGCCAATTCACGAAGCCTTATATGGCCGTCCTCCACTGCATCCGGCACCCAGCGAAGACCCTCGATATACATATCGATAGCGTAATCAAATTCGTTTCGCTCAGATGCTGCCCAGGCCCTTTCAAAAAAATCCTTGGCCTTTGCCAATACCTGACTAATATCTTTTTCCGGCATAAGTTTTAACCGATTACCTTTTCCTGACACGTTTTTAAAGCATTTATACTAACTTTCGGCTCAAATTTGTCAACAAATAATAAATACTTGTATAAAAACTAAGGTTATGCTATAAGAAACCCATTCCATTTTGCAATATGCATAAAATGGGAACTTGGACTCCAAAACAACCTGAATAAAAATGCTCTTAAGGAGAAACTAAATGTCAACAGCTCTTGAACGGTACGACCCTCAGATTTATGAGCTTATCAGACAGGAAAAGGCACGCCAGAGCGCCTGTATCCGCCTTATCCCATCCGAAAACTATGTCTCCAGAGCCGTTATGGAAGCCAGCGGAAGCTGTCTTACAAATAAATACTCCGAAGGTTATCCCGGCAAACGATACTACGAAGGCCAGCAGGTAACCGACCTTATCGAAACTGTGGCCCGGGAACGTGCAAAAAAAATATTCAAAGCCGACCACGCAAACGTCCAGTCATACTCCGGCTCTGTGGCCAATCTCGCTGCTTATCTTGCCTTAATCAACCCGGGAGATACCATTATGGGGCTGTCTCTGCCGCACGGCGGACATCTCACACACGGCTGGAAGGTCTCCGTCTCAAGCAGGATTTTTAACTCCGTCAGATACACCGTTGACGCCAATACCGGCCGGCTCGACTACAATCAGATTGAAGACCTCGCTAAAAAATACAAACCCAGAATTATCATCTCCGGAGCAACCGCTTATCCCAGAGAAATCGATTTTGAAATATTCGGCCAAATCGCAAAAAAAGTAGGTGCCTACCACGTCAGCGATATTGCGCACATCGCAGGCCTTGTCGTGGCGGGTATACACAAAAGCCCGGTCCCTTATGCCGACATCGTGTCTACGACAACACATAAAACCTTGCGAGGCCCTCGTGGCGGAATGTTGCTCTGCAAAGCTGAATACGCTGATAAAGTCGACAAATCCGTTTTCCCAGGCCTCCAGGGCGGTCCTCATATGCACACCCTCACCGCCGTCGCCGTTGCGTTAGCCGAGGCTGATACGCCCGAGTTTATCGCCTATGCAAAGCAGATTGTCAAAAATGCTAAGGCCCTTGCTGAAAAGCTCCTCGAATATGGCTTTAACCTCTCATCCGGCGGAACTGACAATCATTTAATCCTTATCGATTTGCGAAATAAAAAAGTCCTAGGCAAAAAGCTGGCAAAAGCCCTCGACAGGGCAAAAATTGCAACCAATTATAACACTACTCCTTTAGACCCCGCCCATCCGGCTAACCCTACCGGCTTGCGTATCGGTACGCCGGCCATTACCACTCGCGGAATGAAGGAAGCGCAGGCTCAGCAAATCGCCGGCTTTATAAACAAAATCGTAGATAACATCGATAATGAATCCGTCATTGAAGAGGTTGGAAAAGAAGTTTTGCTTTTGTCCTCGCAATTTCCTGTGCCCGAGCACTTTATTATTCCGAATAGAGATAATCCGGGTATACTGCAGCCCATAGATACTATGACACCCTGGCTGTTCTAAGTTAAGGAGTAACAGCGTGGCTTCAGAAGAGCAGGTTCTTGTCATCGAGCGAAAGGTTCTTGAGCAGGTTGGTTCATTCAATGGACTCGCATTTGATATTGACCGCTACCTCAGTAAAATCTTCGCCGCTGGCGTCCCCCGCTTTATACCTCGCTCAAAGGCGGAAAAGGACCCTTCTTATAAGCAGTTGATTCCCTATGTGATTATGACCTGCGACGGCAAATACCTCACCTACGTCCGAGGTAAACGTGCGGGCGAGGCCCGGCTTATCGCTAAGCGTTCTATTGGCATAGGTGGCCATATAAACCCCGGCGATGATATGCCTTTATTCAGCGATAACTTTTACGAAGCTTATCTTACTGCTGTTGAACGTGAAGTCGCCGAGGAAGTATCCGTAGATACCGCCCACACCGACCGGATTGTCGCCCTGCTCAACGATGATTCTACCGAGGTCGGCAGCGTCCACCTCGGCGTCGTTCACTATTGGCTACTCGACGCCCCGAAAGTCAACAGGCGTGAGCAAATGATTACCCAGATGTCCTTTATGACGCCTGCCGAGTTATACCAAGTCAGCGATTCTATGGAAACTTGGTCGCAGTTATGCTTAGAAGGCCTTGGTGAAATGGCTAAAAGCTCTCTGTGAAAACCGTCATTGCGAGCGAATTAGCCATTTAACTAATTAACCAATTCCCTAATTAACCAATTCCCTTTAGCTCATTCCACCAGTGACTATCGACCAACAGTCAGCGACTATTCCCCTCACGGCCACATATCCTCTTCAAGCCATTTATTCGCCACCACAGCAAAGTCCTTGAAGTTGACCACTCTTTGGCCCGGCGGCTCGCCCTCGTATAGCTCAGCGAATGACGGCACCGGAATATGCAGTTGGCCATCGAGAGGGGTCATATCAGCAATGTATGCTACCTCATTGGGTTCCAAAGCATGGTTATAGATTCGGACTTCGTCCAAGTCGCCGTTAAAGGTCTGGTTGTCAGCGTCCCCGTTTCTGCCAGTGGTGTTGCCTATCGCCATACTCGCAACGCTATTGGGGCCAAATGTAAATGTCCCGGATGCCACTTCTCCGCCATTGATATAGAGCGTAGCAACGTTCACGTCAACCGTGGCCGCAAGGTGCGTCCATTTACCGAGATAATTATCCATTGTGATGCCTCCGGAAGTAACATCGTTACTTCCGCGCAAGGCAAGCATACTAGTGGTGTAGGCAGGCCAGGCGGTGACTTCAAGTCCGAACATCAAGCCATTAACATCCCAGACGAGGTCTCTTTTACAAACCAGGCCCTGAGGCACGCCTGTCGGGCCGGCCCACCTGGCCCAGACGGCCAGAGTTAGGTCGCCTGTATTGGTGTCAGGCTCCCAGTTGCCAACGGGATTCCAGGTATTAATATCAACCCTGCTGCCCTCGATGAAGGGCACATGGATGGCAGCGCTGCCTATCCAGCCGGGTGTTATCCAGCTCACATCACCGACTAAAGTCCCGTTGTTGTCACCGGCAACATCTTCAGTGTTAACGTCGACCCCCTCGTCCAGCGGGTAGTACGCAACTAAGTTGGCCTCGCCAGGATTCTGTGTAGCAACGACTTCATCTTCAACCAGCCAGTCGTCCACCAGTATCGAAAGCTCTCGATTGTCTACTTTGCAATCCCCGGAAGCAGGGTAACCGACCGGAGCAAAGTCTACTAAGACAAAATTGGGGTCACGCTCCGAAAGGACACATTTGCTCGCCCACAATTGAATATCCTCAATGTATATGGTACCATCAGTTGCAGCCGGGATCCCGTCACCGATGCCGATAATAATTTTCGAAACATTGGCCAGATTTACGTCATTGTCGTCAACGAAGTCCTGCAGGTCAATAACCCACTCATGCCATTCTGGCTCCTTTATGTCGTTCATATCGCCATCGTAATCCACTCTTCCAGTATGTGGGGAAACGTCTCCATCGACCAGTTTCACATACATCGGGTGGCTGGCGTCATTACCTGCCTGGCCGTAGAACCACAGCACCAATGCTTTAGCGCCCAGCTCAAGCCAGTTCATGTCGAATCCCAAGCCATTCGGCCGCGCAGTATTAACATCCGCTCTGACCTCAGAATAGTATGGCTCATACGAAGCATTCCCAAACACATACCTCATCGACCAGTTATCCGGTCCCGATCCGTGATTCGGATCCGACGCAGGATAAACTTCCGCGGAGGTTAGGGGAGGATCCTGAGTCCAATAGTCCTTCCATACTTTCCTCAGATCCGCAGTGGTCATGGGCGGCCTATATTCATCAAAATTTTCCAAAACATGATATGGAACTGTCGTAAAGCTCCACATATCGCCTGCCCATAGGTAGGGAGCGCAGGCATCGTTGACCTCATCGACAGCCCAGTAGTAAGTCTCGCCTACGCTGAGCGGACCGATAGGACCGTAGCACGGGTCAGTAGTGACAACACCATTAATTTGACAGCCGCCTCTCTCTTCTACTTTCTGCTCGTCGGCGTCTAAGTATACCTTGTGCCCATTCACACTGGCTGCGTATAATCCAGGAATCCAGCTAAGAGTAAGTATCTTCTCCACGTCTATGGCGCCATTAGACGGATTCGGCCCCGAGGCAATTGGAGAACGCATTACCTCTCGTATCTCGGTCTGCGACAGCACACTGTCGTAAATTCGAACATCGTCTATTCCACCGTCCCAAAATCGTGCTAGATAACCGGGCCTAAGTACGCCTAATCCTATCCTCAAGGGCAGATCGAACCCTGAGCGAGGGTCGGTACTCGAGGTTACCGGCTCCCCGTCAATATATATATACCTGTTGGTTGATGACCTTTGCACCGCTATGTGATGCCACTGATTGTCATTGTATCCGGCGGGGGTATAAATGCTCTCATTATACGTGCCAGTTTGTTGTACAGGAGAGCGGTGGATATAGCGAATCCTGCCGGGCGGGCTATCGTCTCCGCGGAGCTCCAGCAGAATGCCGTGGCCGTCGTTGATGCCAACGGCCGCGAATATGTCTCTGTTGGCTTCGAGGCCTTCGCCTTCAGACCTAAACCATAGCGTTACCGTGTATACATCAGGAAGTTCGATGTTGCCGCCATCGATGTAGTTGGCGTCTGTGTAGTCGCCATCACCGTCAAAATCCAGATAGCCGCTTCCGCCGTGTGGACTGCCGCTGGTTCTCCACACCGGGTTGCCGTAGATGGTGGCGTGATAATTATTGCCGCTCGAATCTTGTGCAATACTGCCGGAACCATCATCTAACTTCCACCAGGCAATGGGCTGACCGACGATAAATGTATTAAAGCTCCAGACCTCACTTTTCCAGTAAGAGTTAGGCGGTGGAGTAGTATTGACCTCATCGACGCGCCAGTAGTATGTTTTGCCTACTTCGATGGTAGGGTCAAAGGTGTTGGCATCCTGGTTTTCGCTGACGAGCACGCCCCTTGGATCCGTTCTGTTGGCATCGTTAACATCGTTAAAATTGGTGCCCAAATATACGTCCCGCTTTTCAGAAAGTCCGCCCTTTCTCCATTTAAGTATCGTATCTACAGGCACGCCCTCTGCACCATCAACCGGCTGCGGACGGTGTGCATAATTTGTCTCGACGAAAGTGCCTTTCGGCTCCACCATCAAGGCGTTGACAAAAGCAAAAGGCTGACCGTCCGGACTGTCTGGGTTCCTGGTGTTTGTCAGCATAATTCTACCCAGATAGTCTGTCTTGGCTGTTGCGACATAATTGGTGCTTCCATCCCCGGCGGGCCAATTGTCCGCACCGCCGTTGAAGTCGGTCGTAAAAATATAGTTTACGTCGTTAATATCATCCCAGGTAGCTGTCCAGTCCGCCAGCCGGTTCGGTTCGCTTTGGTGATCGTATACCCACATGGTTATGTCGCATTCTCGATTGACCCCCAGGCCCCATAATGTGATTGTAACTCCGCTCGGCGATATCCCAAAAATAAAATCTCGATAAATATCATCGAAATCTCTGCCGTTGGGGTCGATGCGCAGGCGCGAGTCAATACTGCCTCCAAGGTCAATTACAACACCATTCACTTCACCGCCGCTGTCTGGTATGATAAATTTAGTAAAGCCGGGATGGGTGTTTGCATCATCATTGTTATCAGTGTTGTTAAGGTCCAGCTTGATCATGCAGGGGTCGTCACCGTAACTAATGGACGCCAAGCTTAGCACCAAAACAACAGAAGTTAAAAATAGAAATTTCTTATACATGATATTCCTCCTAAAAAATAAACCGTTGTTATTGTTATTAATGATTATTTGCTTCTTGGCTACATGCCAACCAAAATAAACACCTTTCTCCTCTTACTTTTACCCCCAGCACTTTCCTTATGTTCGATAAGAAGGTCAACTCTGTTAGAAACACAGTATGCAAATCCATCCTCCTAACAGCATTAACTCGCTTGTAGCACACTCCTTACTTATTATAATAATCTATGTCGGCTTTAACAAGCCATTATTTTGCGCATAATATGTCGTCATTTTGCGCACATCCCTTATAGGCTCACAATATACGTAAGTATAGTAAGTTATGTCAAAAATTCCCAAAGTCATATTGCTCGTCGAAAGGTCAAGAAGCTTCGGCAGAGGGTTGCTATACGGCATCGTCCAGTATTCCAATCTTCAACCTCAATCTTCCAGCCATTATATGTGGCTTGGATAAACCAAAACGCAAAGCCTATCGCCTGTCCACCGATGAAGCCAGCACTGGCCGTGAGTCCATTACCCGCTATACAAAAACAGCCGGGGCCTATACCGATTAGTATAGGCCCCGGATTGGTGCGAGTCTTTATGGTCATTCCCGCATCAAATCGCTAACGATGGGAAGGCGGGAACATCTCCTCGGTAAGCCATTCTTTTACCAGAACGGCAAAGTCTTTGAAGTTGATCCTTCTTTGGCCTTTTGGCTGTTCACCTTGATACGGAGATATTTCATTAACATCGGTCACATTAGCGGGTGACGATATCGGAACCCACAGTTCGCCGTCTTCAGGGTCTACGTCAGCCAGGTATCCTACCTCATTGGCTTCCAGAACACGGTTATAGATACGGACTTCGTCGATGTAGCCATAGAAGGATTCGGGACTCATGGCCCAATGATTCTGATCCATGGTGCAGCCTACTGACAACCAGATATTGGCATCATACCCATGGGCAAATGTATATGGCCCAGTTGCCACTTCTCCGCCATTGAGATAGAGCTTGGCTTGGGCGTTCGCATCTGTCTCCGTCGGAGGATTCGGATACGTGGCGGCTAAGTGTACCCATTGGCCGATAAATGGATTCAGTGAACCGTTGTCCCCCGAACCCACATCAGGTCTGTCGGGGTGAGCGGCGGGATAATTCCCGATACCCCAATAGCCCGTGGGGCAGCCACAGGTCCATAACGTCCATACCACGGTGTCATCACTCCAGCCGCCTCTTTTACCAAGTATACCCGAACCCTTAGACAGGAGATAGGGATCCCAGTAGCGCGGTCCTAACCATTTGACCCAGACAGACAGAGTTATTGCGTTTACCTCACCTATCTCTGGATGGACTCCAATTCCGATATCCAAATCTCCAAAGGTTCCTCCACACTGAATCCTGGTGCCTTCGGAGCCGTCGAAGTAGGCGGAGCTGCCTCCGCCTATGCCAGGTGCACCTTCTGCCGCCCATGAGGTGCCTAAGTTTGACCCAGCAGCGCTATTGTAGAAGGTCCCGGTCATGCAAGGGTCGCAGACATCAGGCTGGTCCAAATCTGGACGGCTATACACTTTGTTGCCGTCTCCCTCGTTCAGCTGGTAGTACACAACAAGATTGGCATCGCCCGGGTTCTCCGTTGCAACAACCAGATCTCCGTTAAGCCAGGCGCTTCCCATTTCATCAATCTCTTGATAGTCTATCACGCAATCCCCGGGAAGGGCACCGGCCGGAGCGAAGTCAAGATTGGCAAAATAGTCTGAACGCTCTACAAGGGCACACCTGGTTGCATACAGCTCGATATCCTCAAAGTACACGATATCCTCGATACTATCATCTTCAGCCTCGGTGCCGTCACCGAAGCCGATAGTAACTTGCGCAACATTGGTCAGATTTACACCACAGGCATCAAGCAATGCCAGGTCGATATTCCACTCATGCCACTCTGCTTCTCTTATTTCGCTCATGTAGGGGTAGTCCACTTTCCCGGTATTTGCCGGGTTGTCGCCATCGGTTACTTTCACATACATCTGCTGATTGGCGTCATTGGTTGCTGTGCCATAGAACCACAGCACCAGTGATTTAGCGTTCATCCCAAGCCAGTTCGGGTCGATATTCAATTTACCAGTTCCGGTACCGAGATCCGCTCTGGCCTCAGAGTAGTATGGGTCGTATTGATTCTCGTACAAATACCTCATCGACTGATCATTTGGTTCCAGTAGACCGCCGTGATTCGGGTCCGTCACAGGGTAAACTGTCGCGCCGGTATAGGGAGGATCCTGTGTCCAATAATCCTTCCATGTATCCCTCAGCCTATCAGGGTAGGAAGCACCATAGGCCGTATAGAAATTGTCCACGAGAGAATTCGGACCTGTCGTAAGGCTCCAGACCTCACCTTTGTAGGTTGCGGGTGCAGCATTGACCTCATCTACACGCCAGTAGTAGGTTGTGTCTAAAGCGAGGAAGCCGGTAGCACCATAAGGGTCATAGGGGTTAGTAGCGCTTGATGCGTAAATTAGCACGCCAGGGCCCTGATAAACGGTGTTGGCGTCATTCACATCGCTAGAATTGGTGCCGAGATATAATTGGTGGGTTACAACACCGTCGCCATTTCTCCATTTGAGTTCTGTATTTACGAGCACGTCTTCTGTGCCGTCAAACGGCACAGGACGATGGGCATATGGTGTCGGGATGAATGTTTGCGAGAGGTTGTTGGGCTCCACCCTTAAGGCGTTGACAAAAGAAAAAGGCTCATCATCTTCACCATTGGGGTCCCTCTGGCTTGTCAGGATAATTCTACCAAATTTATCTGATGTGGCTTTTGCGCTAACGGCGAACTTATACAAATCTTGCCAGCCTTCACCAGTTTGGTTATCATAGCGAGGATAACTTACCGCACCGCCTATGAAGTTGGTGTCAAAAATATATTCGCCGTTGGCATACCAGTTCGCGACTCGATTGCCTTCTCCTGTGCTACTGCTATCATATGCCCACATCGTTATGTTGCAGTCTCGATCGACCCCCAGGCCCCATAGCGTGATTGTAACTCCAACATCCTCCTCTATACTGCTACGGGAATAGATAAAATCACGATAAATTCTCTCGCCGGCTCGCGGGGAATACCAGCACGGGTCAGGCACGACTGAGCCGAAGAACTTATCATACATCTCCATTGCACCACAAGGGTCTTCACGTCGGGCTGATGTAATCTCCCCTTCAAGGTCGATTACGACGCCATTTACTTCACTGCCGCTGTCCGGTATGATAAATTTAGTAAAGCTTAGTTGGGTGTTTGCATCATCATTGTTTGGGTCATAGTTGAGGTCCAGCTTGAGCACAGGGGGGGTAGTGTCAAGATCGGTGGTTGCAGATGGAGTGGTTCTCGACCAATGACTCTGAGTATTGGGGTCACCGCCATTATCATCACATGCCCTGACCCTGAACGAATACGTGGCGCCCGGAGTAAGGCCTGTAGCCGTGTAATTCGCATCTGATACCCAGCCGCTGCTTTTATTGCCGTCCTCGATGCATTCGAAGTAGTACTTTGCGGGTGGATTGTTCACGTCTATAGCAGGCGTTGCCTTCATATAAATTGTGTTTGGCCCCGTTGCCACCGGGACAAACCGCCAGCTCTCCGGGTCAGGCTTTGGCGCGTAGCCATCGGTAGCGCCGTAGCTGCTATACGCCAGAGTTAGCACCAAAACAAAAGAAGTTAAAAACAGAAATTTTTTATACATGATATTCCTCCTAAAAAAGACCATAAATGATTATTTGCTTTTTGGCTTCACGCCAATAAACACCTTCCTCTTCAGAGCGCCCTTGTTCTACTTGATAAGAGAACTAACTCCGTAACATGGTATGCAAATCTATCCTCCTAACAGCATTAACTCGCTTCTTGTAGCACACCTATATTATAATATAATCTATTGTCGGCTTTAATAAGGCATTATTTTGCGCATAATATGTCGTCATTTTGCGTATATCCCTTATAGGCTCACAATATACGTAAGTTATGTCAAAAATTCCCAAAGTCATATTGCTCATCGAAAGGCCAAGAAGCTTCGGCAGAGGGTTGCTATAAGACATCGTCCAGTGTTCCGGTCTTCAACCTCAACCTTCCAGTCATTATATGTGGCTTGGATAAACCAAAACGCAAAGCCTATCGCCTGTCCACCGATGAAGCCAGCACTGGCCGTGAGCCCATTACCCACTATACAAAAACAGCCGGGGCCTATACCAATTAGTATAGGCCCCGGATTGGTGCGAGTCTTTATGGTTATTCCCGCATCAGATCGCTAACGATGGGAAGGCGGGAACATCTCCTCGGTAAGCCATTCCTTTACCACAACAGCAAAGTCTTTGAAGTTGACCGCCCTTTGGCCTTTCGGCTGTTCACCTTGATACGGAGATATTTCATTAACATCGGTCACATTAGCGGGTGACGATATCGGAACCCACAGTTGGCCATCTTCAGGGTCTACGTCAGCCAGGTATCCTATCTCATTGGGCCCCAGAACACGGTTATAGATACGGACTTCATCTATGTAGCCATATAAGGATTCGGGACTATCGACCCAGGCATTTTGATCCATAGTTTCGCCTATCGACAAGAATATATTGGCATCGTACCCATGGGTAAAATTAAATGGCCCGGAATTTACCTGGCCGCCATTGAGATATATCCTGGCCTGGCTGTTTGCGTCTGTCTCCGTCGGAGGATGCGGAAACGTGGCGGCTAAGTGTACCCATTGGCCCCAAAACGGAGGCAGTCCACCGTCTGAATATACTCCACCATCATAGGACGTAAAACAAAACGATTGGGCACTGGGAGTAATCGAAAACATCCATATCACGCTGGTGTCATCCCAGCCGCCTCGTTTAGCCGTTATACCCATAAACTTGCTTCTCAGATAGGGGTCCCAGTCGCGTGGTCCTAACGACTTGACCCAGGCGGATACAGTGATTGCGTTTACATCACCTAGCTCCGGATGGGTTCCAATTCCGAGAGCCAGATCTCCAAAGGTTGTTCCACACTGAACCCTGCCGCCCTGCTCGCCGCTCAGGTAGACGCAGTTGGCCTCGCTTATGGGTGAACCGGGTCCTCCCCATGTGGTGCCATAATATCCCGGCGGATTAAGGCCGCTATTCCAGAAAGTCCCGGTAAATTTAGTATCGCAAGAATCAGGATAGTCTAAATCTGGATGGCTAAACACCCTATTGCCGTCTCCCTCATCCAGCGGGTAGTACACAACAAGATTGGCATCGCCCGGGTTCTCCGTTGCAATGACCAGATCCGTGTTAAGCCAGGCACGTCCCATTTCATCAATCTCTTGATAGTCTATCACGCAATCCCCGGCAAGGGTACCGCCTGGAGCGAAGTCGAGATTGGCAAAATAGTCTGAACGCTCTACAAGGGCACATCTGGTTGCATACAGCTGGATATCGTCGAAGTACACGACGTCCTCAATACTATCATCTTCAGCCTCGGTGCCGTCACCGAAGCCGATAGTAACTTGCGCAACATTGGTCAGATTTACACCACAGGCATCAAGCAATGCCAGGTCGATATTCCACTCATGCCACTCTGCTTCTCTTATTTCGCTCATGTAGGGGTAGTCCACTTTCCCGGTATTTGCCGGGTTGTCGCCATCGGTTACTTTCACATACATCTGCTGATTGGCGTCATTGGTTGCTGTGCCATAGAACCACAGCACCAGTGATTTAGCGTTCATCCCAAGCCAGTTCGGGTCGATATTCAATTTACCAGTTCCGGTACCGAGATCCGCTCTGGCCTCAGAGTAGTATGGGTCGTATTGATTCTCGTACAAATACCTCATCGACTGATCATTTGGTTCCAGTAGACCGCCGTGATTCGGGTCCGTCACAGGGTAAACTGTCGCGCCGGTATAGGGAGGATCCTGTGTCCAATAATCCTTCCATGTATCCCTCAGCCTATCAGGGTAGGAAGCACCATAGGCCGTATAGAAATTGTCCACGAGAGAATTCGGACCTGTCGTAAGGCTCCAGACCTCACCTTTGTAGGTTGCGGGTGCAGCATTGACCTCATCTACACGCCAGTAGTAGGTTGTGTCTAAAGCGAGGAAGCCGGTAGCACCATAAGGGTCATAGGGGTTAGTAGCGCTTGATGCGTAAATTAGCACGCCAGGGCCCTGATAAACGGTGTTGGCGTCATTCACATCGCTAGAATTGGTGCCGAGATATAATTGGTGGGTTACAACACCGTCGCCATTTCTCCATTTGAGTTCTGTATTTACGAGCACGTCTTCTGTGCCGTCAAACGGCACAGGACGATGGGCATATGTTGTCGGGATGAATGTTTGTGAGGGGTTGTTAGGCTCCACCCTTAAGGCGTTGATAAAAGAAAAAGGCTCGGTTTCTGAGCCATTGGGGTCCCTCTGGCTTGTCAGGATAATTCTACCAAATTTATCTGATGTGACTTTTGCACTCCAGGCGTACTTATATAAATCTAGCCAGCCTTCTGGCGGAGGAACGTCTTGGTTATCATACTTCGGGTAACCTGCCACACCACCTATGAAGTTGGTGTCAAAAATATATTCGCCGTTGGCATACCAGTTCGCGACTCGATTGCCTTCTCCTGTGCTACTGCTATCATATGCCCACATCGTTATGTTGCAGTCTCGATCGACCCCCAGGCCCCATAGCGTGATTGTAACTCCAACATCCTCCTCTATACTGCTACGGGAATAGATAAAATCACGATAAATTCTCTCGCCGGCTCGCGGGGAATACCAGCACGGGTCAGGCACGACTGAGCCGAAGAACTTATCATACATCTCCATTGCACCACAAGGGTCTTCACGTCGGGCTGATGTAATCTCCCCTTCAAGGTCGATTACGACGCCATTTACTTCACTGCCGCTGTCCGGTATGATAAATTTAGTAAAGCTTAGTTGGGTGTTTGCATCATCATTGTTTGGGTCATAGTTGAGGTCCAGCTTGAGCACAGGGGGGGTAGTGTCAAGATCGGTGGTTGCAGCTGGAGTGGTTTTCGACCAGCGATTCTGAGTGTTGGGGTCACCGCCATCATCATCGCATGCTATGACCCTGAACGAATACGTGGCGCCCGGAGTAAGGCCTGTAACCGTGTAATTCGCATCTGATACCCAACCGCTGCTTTTGCTGCCGTCCTCGATGCATTCGAAGTAGTACTTTGCGGGTGGATTGTTCACGTCTATAGCAGGCGTTGCCTTCATATAAATTGTGTTTGGCCCCGTTGCCACCGGGACAAACCGCCAGCTCTCCGGGTCAGGCTTTGGCGCGTAGCCATCGGTAGCGCCGTAGCTGCTATACGCCAGAGTTAGCACCAAAACAAAAGAAGTTAAAAACAGAAATTTTTTATACATGATATTCCTCCTAAAAAAACCTTAAAACATTCTTTCAGCTATGCGCCAAACATTTGTTGTTTTCAACAAGCGCAAAAACCTGCACTTTCCCCGTGCAGTGAACACTAAGACCTTCACTCTACTCGGCGTTTGTCTCAAACAACCTTTAACAAAACAAGCAATAAAGACCTTCACGGAACACTGTGCTTGTTTAATCAACCCTTCTGCCTAAAAAACCCAAAAATCCCCAAATTTTCTTATTTTATTTAAACAATTGACCGTGCAAATGTCAATAGAAATCTGGCGGAATAAACTTCTCATCAGACCATTAATTGGCCATTATTTCGCGCAACATGCGTCGTCATTTTGCGCATTTCTCTTGTGCTCCCATTAGCTGCAAAGGTATAATACCAGCATAATTATGCCAAAAATTCCCAAAGTCATATTGGTCATCGAAAGGTCAAGAAGCTTTGGCAGAGGATTGCTCCATGGTATTATCCAGTATTCCAATCTCCACGGCCCCTGGCTTTACTATATGAAGCCCGAATTCTACAGGCAGGGCAAGGAAAAGTCCCACAAATGGCTCACCGGCCTCGATGCCGATGGTGTTATCGCACACACCTGGGACCCCGATTTCATTGACAGCATCGTTAATCTCGGCGTTCCTGCTGTTATTTGCGGCTTGGATAAACCAAAACGCAAAGCCTGTCGACTCTCCACTGACGAAGCCGGCGCTGGCCATATGGCCGCCGAATATTTTATGGACCGAGGCTTTACGAGTTTTGCCTTCTGCGGCTTTGACGATATGATTTGGTCCCAGCAAAAGTGCGATGGCTTCAAACGCACCCTCGCCAAGGCCGGATTTAAAACTTCCATTTACCGCCAGCCCGAAGCAAAGCACCTCCGCAAACCGGCTAAGGAACTGCCCTTCATCGCCGCTTGGCTCAAATCTCTCCCCAAGCCTCTTGCTCTTATGACCTGTAACGACGACCGCGGCCAAGATGTACTGGCGGCCTGTAAAATCGCAGAATGCGAAGTCCCAAAAGATGTCGCTATCCTCGGCGTCGACAACGACGAATTAATCTGCAATTTCTCGTACCCCCAGTTATCGAGCATCACCTTAAGCACCAAGAGAGCCGGCTATGAAGCTGCCAAAGTCCTTGATAAGATGATTAAAGGTCAAAAAATAACACAAGAAGAAAAAGAGGTCACCATCCTGCCCCTGTATGTCGTTACCAGGCAATCAACGGATATTATGGCCATCGAAGACAAAACCGTCGCTCAAGCCATCAGCTTCATTCGCAGGCATTCAAGAGAAGTCCTCCAAGTCGGCGATGTCGCTAAGGCGGTGAGCCTGTCGCGAAGGGCCCTTGAGCAGCATTTCCGAAAAGCCCTTGATCACTCGGTTCACGATGAAATCAAATATACCCGCGTTAATCAGATGGCTAATATGCTCATCGGTACCAATCTATCCATATCCCAGATTGCAAAGCTCTTGGGCTATCCCTATGAATCTAATAACATATCCCGCTACTTCAAGCAGCTAAAAGGTATGAGCCCACTCGATTACCGTAAAAAATTCGCACCAAAGTAAGTCCCTCCTAACAGCTTTAAATTGGCCTTGTTTCTGCGCACAAATCACACATTTAAATATTCTTGAATATTCCATTTATTTGTTCGCCATTGTCAGGAAATTTCTTGTGAAATTCCCGATTGCCCATTTTTAACTAAAAATTCCTCATTTTTTTAAAAACATTTTGAGCTATCAGCCAATTTAATCTATCATATCAGGCTATCGAACTTTGTCTCAGTTTTTCTCGTAACTATTTTATAGACAAGATATAATGAGCGAAGGCAAATTAAAAACCGCGGTGCTTGGCTTGGACGATAAGGGTAGATTGCTGCTCGAAGTGGCAGCGCAGGCTGACCACTTCGTAATTGCGGCCGTCGCCGACAAAGACGCAACTCTTGCTGAATCAACAGCTTATAAATACAAATGCGACCATTATGACGATTACCGCCAGCTCATAATGCAGAATCAATTCGACTGTTTATTAATCGCCGCTGGCATTCACAGTTGCGATGAATACATCAAAATGGCTATGAAAAAGAAAACAAATATCCTCAAGCTTGCTCCACCGGCAAGAAATTTTCAGGAGGCAGCGGAATTCGTCCGCCTTGCCGAGAATGAAAACATAAAATTCGCCATAGCAACCCCCAAACGGTTTGCACGAAGCTACCTTGCATTACGAGAGCTCTTACAGCAAGGTGGACTTGAGCAAATCTTTTTGATAAGCGCCTTCTGTGCCGTTGGTGATGAGCCAATCGGCACGTGGCAAACCGACCCGAAATTAGCTGGCGGAGGGGTGCTGCTGTACAACTGTTACCAGATAATCGACCAGATAGTCTGGAACCTTGCCATACCGCAGCAGGTCTATTCCTTGAATACCAACAACACAGCCGGCGACAGACAGCAGCGGTCTTATCTGACAGAGGATACGGCGGTAGTAACGATGAAGTTTACCGATACCTCCTTCGGCGATCTGACAGCAAGCAAGGCCTTTGGCCCGAAACAGGAAATTTTGAAGGTTTACGGAAAGAATAAAATTCTAACGGTCAGCGGCTCGCGATTTACCGTCAGCGACAACCTTGGACAAACGAACAAGGAATCAGAATACGACGACGATGAGCTTATCTGGTATATGGCCTTGTTGAAAAACTTTGCTCTAAGTATATTAGTGCCTGATAAAAACAAGCTTTGCAGCAGCGCAAGAGAGAACCTAAACGATATGGCTGTTATTGAAGCGGCCTATCTTTCGGCCCGTACGGGGATGCCAGAAGAGCCCGGCAGAATCCTTAAAATGGCACAGACCGAACCGATAAATATTCGGCCAGCCTGTAAATAATAAAAAAATAAGCATTTGACAAATAATACAATAAGTAATAGTTTATTATCGTAAATCGCTAACCATATTATTGTTTATTATTTGGAGATTTTGGTATGGAAGAAGGCAAGAAAAAAATGATTATGATCGGAGTTATTGTGGTATGCATAGTTGCAGCTATCATAATAACTATTGTAACTCGGAGTAGCGACCAGGGAACCATCGATTCCATCAAACGGGGCGAGGCAATGTTTTGGATAAAATGCCGCAATCCACAGTGTGAAAATACTTGGCAAATGGATAAGAAAGATTACTTTGAATATGTAGAAAAGAACCGGATAGGAATGACAGTACCGGGAGTTGTTTGCCCCAAATGTGGTGAGGAAAGTGGTTATCGAGCCGAAAAATGTGAAAAGTGCGGGTTCATATTCGAAAGAGGTTCTGTTCCTAATGATAAGCCGGATAGATGTCCTAAATGTGGTTTTAGCGCAATGGAAGATCTAAGAAAGAGAGCTCGCGGCGAAACAACAGAACCAGCGACAACAGAAGAAAAGGAATAACAAAACTGATGAGCCATTCACCGCCGTAGCATCTTGCCGTCTTCCTGGGTGAAGGTTCAAAGATACGAATAATTTAGTTTTACCAAGTCCGACTTCCAACGATGAGGTCGGACTTTTTTTGCGCATAGCCCCAAATTTATAGAATTTTTATTTGAAAACCGGACTGATATTTATTACAAGAAATGGTTTATTTTATACGGACGGTAGTAAAAGCTATGGCAGAGCCAAAACCTTGTCAGGAATGCGACCAAAAACACAAGTGTCAGGATATTTACCAACAGTTGGGCAAAGCCCATGGTCCCTCGGTCGCTTTCAAGGCTGTGGTTGCTTTCTTGCTGCCCCTGCTGATTTTGATAGTCTCTTTAGCAGTCTTCGAAGGAATTTTATCCAGAATAACGGATATAAAAAGCTTGCGAGTAGCCCTTGACTTCCTGCTGGCGTTGTCAGTAACTCTTACAACGATGTTGATTATAAAGGCAATAAACAAACGCCTTAATAAAAACAAATAGCACCAGGATAATATGAAAATTGATATTAAAGGTAGATTTACTTTCCCCGGCGGAACACACCCTCCCCAGAGTAAAAACCTCGCTTGTGAAAGTAGGATACAGCCAGGCCCTGCCGTAAAACAAGTTGCAATAATGCTCAGCCAGCATACAGGGGCTATCTGTCAGCCGACAGTAAAAAAAGCAGACCTTGTTCAGGCAGGGCAGAAAATCGGTGACAGCGACGCATTTGTATCAGCTCCGGTCCATTCACCAATCAGCGGCAAAGTAAAGGAAATCTCGCTGCAGTCACACCCTGTTCTTGGACGAAGTCCAGCAGTAATTATCGAAGCAAACACTGAAAATAATCCATCCAAAGAGCCAGCCTTTAGCAAATTCACAAGCAGTTTCAACGAAGAAAAATACTCGGTCAAACAAATATGCGAGGCCATACGCGAAGGAGGTCTTGTCGGTATGGGTGGTGCGGGATTTCCAACAAGAGTAAAGATAGAACCAAATCCGCAACAGCCGAAAAAAACTTTGATTATTAACGGTTGCGAGTGCGAGCCGTATATCACCTGCGACTATCGGATTATGTTAGAGTGGACATACCAGATTATCACCGGTGTCAAACTTGCCAAAAAGGTAACCGGTTGTTCGAAGGTATTCATCGGTATCGAAGATAATAAGCCGCAGGCAATCAATGGTTTTAGTGAAGCACTGAGAAGTTCCGGAAACGATGATATTAGGGTCGTCGTAGTCAAGACGAAATATCCTCAAGGCGGTGAAAGACAGCTCATAAAAGCGATTCTGGGTAAGAATGTTCCCACAGGTGGTATTCCTCCAATGATTGGGGTAGTGGTGCTAAATGTAGCCACGGCGGCGGCGATAGCGGAGGCGGTTGTCTATGGTCAGCCACTAACCCACAGGGTAGTAACGGTTACAGGTGAAGCAATCGCCAATCCGGGTAATTACTACACTGCGATAGGAACAACGGTCGGTGAACTCATCGAATTCTGCGGAGGAATCACACAAAAGGCGACAAAGGTCATCCTCGGCGGTCCAATGATGGGAATAGCAGTGGCAGATTTGACAACGCCCATCATAAAAACCACCGGTGCTATAACCATATTGACAAAAGAGCAAATCGGAGGTGCTAAATTTGCTGGCCGTCAAACACCTTGTATTCGCTGCGGCAGGTGTTTAGAAGTCTGCCCGGAGCATTTGATGCCTACTAAAATCGCTCACGCAGTGAAAAATAATCTTTGGGATGTAGCAAAAAGCTATTATATCAGCGCCTGCACCGAATGCGGCTGCTGTAGTTACGTCTGCCCGGCCAAAATTGAAGTGGCAGGATATATCAAAACAGGCAAAATTACTCTTGCAAGACAAAAGAAAAAGATACCAAGCTGATTATTCTAACGACAGAAAGATGACATATAGAGGTTCTTAAGGGAAAACGAGTAAATGCTGAGAGACTTGAGAGTTTCATGTGCGCCTCATATAGGTGAGCCACTTTCTACGCGCAGCGTGATGATAGACGTCATAGTCGGTTTAGCCCCCGCAATGGCAGCGGCAGGATATTATTTCCGCATTTATGCGCTTATCCTTATCTCTACCTGCTGTTTATCAGCGGTCGCAACCGAGTGGCTTTGTAATCTAATCCGCAAAAAGACCAGTTCCCTCGGTGATTTCAGCGCAATTATTACGGGCATAATTCTCGCCTTGTCACTTCCGCCGGCAATACCATTCTGGGCGGCGATAATTGGGACTGTCTTTGCAATAGCGGTCGGCAAAATGGTTTTTGGCGGACTTGGTGCCAATATATTTAATCCTGCAATGATAGGCCGTGCTTTTCTGACTGCTTCATTCGGAATGATGATGACCACCTGGACGGTACCGGCAACGATAGACAAGAATATGCCGGAAGTCTCGGTCAAAAACACCATCGCTATAACACAGGCAACGCCTCTTGCCTGGAGCAAACAGGCGATAAAGACCAAAAACATCAAAGACAGCTCTAAAAAAATAAACGCTTCTATTGCCAATGGGATGCTTAAGGATTTGTTCTTTGGTCAAAGAGGAGGCTGTCTCGGCGAGACAAGCGCCTTGGCTCTTTTGCTCGGCGGGTTTTACCTGCTGATAAGGAGAACAATAAACCCGCATATTCCGTTAGCTGTTTTGAGTTCGTCTTTCATCATAGGAACGATAGCTTATCTGATAGATTCCGATGCTTATATATCGCCTCTGGTTCACTTGACCAGTGGCGGAATGTTGCTGGGCGCATTTTTTATCGCCACCGATCCTGTTACCAGCCCTTTGAGCACAGAAGGAAGATGGATTTTCGGGATTGGAGTCGGAACAATGACGATGCTTATAAGAATCGTCGGAGAGTATCCGGAGGGTATGATGTTTGCCGTTCTTCTAATGAACGCCGTAACACCGTTGATTGACAGGTTCTATAAGCTGGTCCCGGCGGGAGGTAAGCCAAATGTCTAAAATAAAATACTTTATCCAGCAAAGCTGGCTGTTGCTTGTTATGTCGTTTCTGTTTGGGCTTTTGATAGCAATAGCGGATGCTGCCTGGTCGGCCAAGATAGAGCAGAATAAAGCTGAAAAGCTTCGCGGCCTGATGGCCGGTCTTATCAGCGATGCCAACTCCTTCGAGCCTGCAATAAAGGATGCCAACCTGCCCGGCGACAAGGAACAGATTGTAAAAACAGATATTTACAAAGCCCTCGATGTTCGGGGTAATTGTGTTGGCTTTTCGTTCGTAGCAACCGGCACAGGCTTTGCAGGCAAAATCGAGTTGGTCGTGGCGACCGATGCAAGCTGCAGCAAGCTTCTTGGCTTTAATGTGCTCTCGAGCAACGAGACTCCCGGCTTTGGAAACAAGATGAATAACGACAGTTTTCGTAATCAGTTCAAAGGTGCCCCCGCCGGCGAGCTTTCGCTTGTGAAAGTCGGCGATTCCGGCAAAATCGACAACGAGATAGTTGCTATCAGCGGCGCTACCGTAACCAGTACTGCCGTAATAGATATTCTTAACAAATCTGTCATACGTGTAAAAGAGCAATTGCAGGAGAAAGGATTGATAGCTGCCGATGGCAGATGAGAATTCTGTAAAAGTAAATTATTTCGGTGCACTAACCGCTGGCCTGTGGCGCGAGAACCCAACGTTTCGCCTGCTGGTTGGTATGTGCCCCGCCCTTGCCGTAACGACCGCAGTCAAGCCTGCACTGACTATGGGATTAAGTGTTATTTTTGTGTTGGTCTGCAGCAACATTGCCATCAGCCTGATGCGCAATCTGCTCAAGCCGCATTTGCGGATTATTATGTTCACACTTTCGATTGCCACCTTTGTTACCATTTGCGACCTTTACCTCCGGGCCTTTCAGCCGGTGATGAGCGAAACGCTTGGTCCCTATGTTCCCTTGATTATCGTCAACTGCCTTATTATCTTCCGTGCCGAGGCCTGCGCGAGTAAGAATAATGTCTTGGTGAGTATTCTTGATGGGATCGGCTCCGGCGCCGGTTTTACTGTCGCGATATGTATCATAGCCGGTATTCGCGAGGTCCTCGCCGCCGGCACCCTTGCAGGTTTCACTGTTATGCCTGCTGGTTTTGTCCCTTGGGCTACGATGCAGATGCCTGTCGGGGCGTTTGTTACGCTGGGTCTGCTGCTCGGGCTTGCAAGCGTGCTGACCAGAAAGAGGACAAGTTAAATATGGATAGAGTATATGTTTTAATAATGGGTTTTTTGTCGGTCGTTATAGTTAATAATTTTGTCTTTACAAAATTCCTCGGTATTTGTCCGTACCTGGGTGTTTCCGGCAGACTCGACACCGCATTTGGAATGGGGCTGGCGGTGACATTTGTTACGGCCATGAGCGGTATGATAACCTGGCTGATAGATTTTTATGTGCTTGCACAGTTTAATCTGGAAGTAACGCGGTATATCTGTTATATAGTTGTCATCGCAGGAATGGTCCAGCTTGTCGAGATGTATGTAAAAAAGTTCTTTCCACCGCTGTACAGAAGTTTCGGTATATTTCTGCCGTTAATCTGCACCAACTGCGTTATCTTGGGTTTGTGTCTTTTCATAAATATCTGGGGCATAGACAATCTTTTGGAAGTAGCTGTTCTAAGTACCGGAACCGGTTTCGGCTTTGCGGTAGCAATCTGCATTATGGCGGCCATTCGCGAGAACCTGATTTTAGCCGATGTCCCCGACAGCTTCAAAGGCGCTCCCATAACGCTTATCACCGCGGGGCTGCTGACGCTGGCGTTTATGGGCTTTACGGGAATGATTAAATAATGGGCTGCAAATAATGCCTTCCAACCCATTCTCAACAGCAATAGTCCGTGCTGCCATCTATGAATCTTAATGTCGTCATATATGTTTTTGCCTGAAAGCCAATTGTAATATAGAAAAACGCAGCTCTTTTCCCCGCAGTGTATAAGAACAATAAATCTTTTAATTTTGACGCTTTATGACAACAGCGCATTTTGATATAATATCGTTGTAATAAAGATTGAAGATATTTTCTAATTGCCTGCTAACTGTATAGATAAATTCACTGGAACATGGAAGCGTTATTTGCGCAGGTAAGCATTGATATGAGAAATATCGAATAGATATTTCCGTTTGGGTATTGAAAGAATAGGATGTTTATGTGCGAGTTCTATTTATAAATCCTCCTTGGGTTAGGCGCAAGGACAATGTCTGGCACAATGTCGCCTCAATTATGCCACCTCTTGGGCTGGCATGGATGGCTGCTGTACTTGAGCGTGACGGGCATCAAGTCAGCATTTTCGATGCCCACGCAAAGCGTGTTGGCCTTGACCAGTTTCCGTCTTATCTGTCCCGATTAGGCCGGTTTGATATCGTCGGTATCACCGCCACAACCGCATTGATAATTAATGGTCTCGAAATTGCCAGGATGGTAAAGACCTGGTGCCCGCAAGCGATGGTCGTTTTGGGCGGCGTGCATCCAACGGTTCTTCCTGAAGAGGTGTTGGCCGAGCCTGCCGTGGATTTGGTAGTTCGCGGCGAAGGAGAACAAACTATTCGCCAGCTTGCAACTGAAAAACCTCTTCGGGAAATTCAAGGTATCTCTTTTCGAGAAGGACAGCGGATTCAGCATAATCCCGACCAGGTTCTCATTGAGGACCTTGATTCGCTTCCCATTCCAGCATACCATCTTTTGCCTATGGATAAATATCATCCCGCCATAGGTGCTGCTAAAAGACAACCTGCTGTTTCCGTGCTGGCCACTCGCGGCTGTTTTGGACGATGTACATTCTGCTATCGGATTTTCGGTAAACGGCTGCGAGTTCGTTCCGGTCGTAAAGTGGCTGAAGAGGTTAAGTTTTTGCAGGATAACTATGGTATCAAAGAAGCATGTTTTTATGATGATACTTTTACCGTCCTCAAGAAAGAGGTTTACGCTTTTTGTGAGGCATTAGATGAGCTTAAACTGGATATCACATGGAGTTGTTTCAGTCGGACAGATACAGTAGACGAGAAGCTTTTAGAGCGTATGAAAAAGTCTGGTTGTCATCAGATTATGTATGGCATTGAGTCCGCCAGCGCTCAGATTCTTAATAATATTGGAAAGCGCACTACCATAGAAGAATCCGAATATGCTGTGCGTGTTGCGCAAGAAGCAGGTCTTGATGTTCGTACGGCTTTTATGATAGGCAACCCTGGTGAAACCGAGCAAACTCTGAAAGAAATGCTCGCTTTTGCAATTAAACTTGACCCGGAACTGGTTACTTTTAATATAACCACTCCTTTTCCCGGAACTGAAATGTTCAAATGGGCTGATGAAAAGGGATTTCTTATTACCAAAAACTGGGCTGACTATGATTTGGCCCATCCTGTTATGGAATTGCCTACGATTTCCTGTGAAAAACTGCAAAAATTTTACCGTAAGGCACACATTAAATTTTTTTTGCGGCCAAGATATATTATCAAGCGAATTGGTCGGCTGCGAAGTTCTACCGATGTTGCAGACGCCTTTCGCGCTTTGAGGGCGATTATAGGAATCTAAATATGGGCGTGTTTGCCGACCGTTTTTACTTTACATCAGCCAAAACCTACAAGTTAACCCTCTCGAAAGCAATCAAGGATTTTTTAGATTGCTTCCTTGATTATTTTGCAATACAATTGGGTATAAGTGATATCTAAACAAAGCTTATAATCTTGGATGGATAATATCAATTGGCCGATAAAAACAACGACGTAAATGATGTTAAGACAATCAACCTGAGAACAGCGGTATTAATCCCATGTCATAACGAGGGAAGCACCATCGGGAAAGTAATTGATGGGTTGCGCAGCCGGCTTCCTACAGCGGTTATATATGTTTTTGATAATTGCTCGACTGATTCAACGGTTCGTGTAGCCACCGAGCACGGCGCTATCATAATGAAGGAGCCTCGGCTCGGTAAGGGTTTTGTCGTGGAAAGTATGTTCAGCCGTATCGATGCGGATATTTATGTAATGATTGACGGAGACGATACTTATCCGACCGATTATGTCGACAAACTTATCGAACCGTTGCTGGCAGGAGATGCCGATATGGTTGTCGGCGCACGGCTTGCGAACTATAAGGAGGACTCATTTCGTCCGCTTCATGTGTTTGGAAATAATCTTATCTGTCGGCTGGTCAACTGGATAGGAAACGCTCATCTGACGGATATTATGAGTGGTTACAGGGCGTTCAACAGGCATGTGGTAGAGTGCATCCCTGTGGTTTCGTCGGGGTTTGAGGTCGAAACCGAAATGACTGTTCAAATGTTGTATTACCGAATGAAAATTGTCGAGGTTAATATACCATATCAGAAAAGACCTGCCGGAAGCACAAGTAAGCTTCATACTTTTAGCGACGGCTTTCGCATTCTGTGGAAACTGTTCAGCTTGTTGCGGACCTTTAAGCCGCTGACTTTCTTCGGCAGCGCAGGATTATTGTTTCTATTTTTGGGTTTGCTGGCAGGGGTTCCGCCCCTTAGAGATTATCTTACTGAGCCGGGTCATATTGTACGTCACGTTCCGCTTGCAATTCTGGCAACAGGACTGGTAATTCTGTCCGGCGTATCTATTTTTCTGGGAATACTGCTTCACGCCATAAACTGGAAGTTCCGTGAATTGCATAATGTACTCACCAGAAAACCAAGCGGTTAAAAAGCAGCAATCCTGCCTCTGCACATTTGAAATAAAAACATTGCTCAGCAAAACCGCAGCCGCTATACTGACCGACTCGAGTTGAGCAGCTGTTTAACGGAAGGTAAAAGTAGTTTTGTAAGAGAAAGAAGGTCATTAACAACAATGTTAGCAGGAGTTACAATGCTTGTGCTGGGTCTGGGCTTTGCCATAGTTTTATTGATTGCCAGTGAAAAACTCAAGGTTCAGCAGGATGAAAGGGTTGAAAAAGTCCTTGCGGCTTTGCCCAATATCAATTGCGGCTCCTGCGGCTATGCCGGCTGCCTGGAATATGCAAAGGCCGTGGTCGCCGACCCTACCCTGCTGGGCAGATGTTTTCCGGGGGGACCAAAAACCATGCACGGGGTTGCAACAATACTGAATCTTCGGATAAGCGACTCTCATGCACCCAAAAGGCCCATTGTTCATTGCCGTGCCCATACCGCCGACAAGACTTATCAGGCAACGTATGCCGGCATTGTCAGTTGCACTGCTGCAAATGCACTGGCAAATGTCCAGAGCTGCAAATTCGGATGTCTGGGATTTGGCGACTGCGTGGCAGCGTGCAAGTTTGATGCACTGACTATTATTGATGGCCTTGCGACAATCAATTACGAGAAATGCACCGGCTGCGGTGCCTGCTCGAAGGCCTGCCCGCGCAATCTGATTGAAATGGTGCCTTTCAGCTATGAAAATATGATGACCGTCGCCTGCAAAAGTAAAGAGAACGGCAAAACCACCCGCGCGATGTGCAAAGTCGGCTGCATCGGCTGTGGCGTCTGCGCCAAGCAAACTGATTTATTTACGGTCGAAGAGAATTTAGCTCGATTGGATTATGAAAAATACCAGCCCAATGAGCAGACCGAAACCGCTATGGAAAAATGTCCCACCGGTGTAATCGTATATCGGGGTCCAACTGCTCCTCAGCCCCGTCTGCCCGGTCAAAAACCTGCTGCTGCAATCGCTTAAACAACGTTACCAAATCAATCTATAAATTTTTCTGCGCCGAGGGTTTTTATGATTTTCTCCTTCGGCGCCGAAGTTATTAAAATCGCCTCGGTTTGCGGTATCGTCTCAATTAAAGCAAGACCTTTTTCCTTGCCCATTACGGTTACCGCCGTTGATAGGGCATCTGCGTCAGTCGCACTTGGACAAATAATAGTAACGCTCGCTAAACTCTCGCTGCTGTGTCCGTTTTCAGGGTCAACTATGTGGCTGTATCTTTTTCCTCCTATCGTAACGAACCGGCGATAATGCCCACTGGTGGCAACCGCAACATCCGTCAGATTCAAAACTAATAAAGGCGTGCCGGCATCAAATCCGTCTTTTGCTTTATCGGGGTCTTGCAGGCCGATTCGCCACTTGTTTTGACTCCCCGGCGGCAGACCAAAGCATCGAATTTCGCCGCCGATATCGACCATTCCGCCGACCGCCCCGCCCTTTTGCATTGCTTCAACCGCCTTGTCAATCGCATACCCTTTTGCTATCCCGCCCAAATCCACCTCCATACCCTCTACGGCGAATCGGATGCTTTCTTCATTCGCATCGAGTATAAGTTTATCATAACCGACCCTTGAGCGGATTTGTTTCAGCTCAGCATCGGCAGGTATAGAATTCGCATCCTCCGCCGAATGCCAGAGGTCCACCAAAGGCCCAACCGTAACATCGAATGTTCCGCTGGTAAGTTCGCTGAACTCGATGCTTCTTTGTAAAACCTCGTATGTCGATTTGCTAACCTTCACCGCCCGTCCGAATCCGTCACGGTTCAGCTCACTTATTTCCGAATCGCTCTTGTATTTGCTCATTAGTCTGTCAACCCTCTCGATTTCCGCAAATGCAGCTTCAATGCACCCCTTATCCGTGTTTGAATCTGCTGCAACGGCAACGATGCGGGCAAACGTTCCCATCACCTCGCGCATACCGCTATCAACATCAACCCGACCAACAGACCAAACTGCAGGAGCGAAAAAATACAACGCCGTAATTAAAGCGGCAAAAACAATAATCTCAATCGCAATCCGGTACTTTCTCTGCATAAAAACCTTTCAGCAAATTGCCTCTGAAACACTGATTCTAATCTCTTAACAGATTATATTCAATAATCGTTCCCATACTGTATAATACGTTCGTGAATAAAAAAGAAATAATAATATTAGCTGAGCAGGTTGAGCGAGAGTTCCTTACCTTTGTCCGCAGGCCAAGCAGGTATATCGGAGGCGAAATAAACCAAATCAAAAAAGACCTCACAAAATGCGCCCTTACTATTGCGCTCTGCTTTCCTGACATATATGAAATCGGAATGAGCCATACGGGCTTGGCGATAATATACGATATTCTAAATAATCTCGACGGCGTAGCTGCCGAGCGGGTCTTCGCGCCCTGGCTCGATGCCGAGAAAATCCTTCGTGACAAAAAAATCCCGCTGTTCAGTCTCGAATCCAAAGCAGCACTGGCAAGTTTTGATATTGTCGGATTCAGTTTAACCAATGAGCTTTGCTACACCAATGTGCTTAATATGCTCGACCTCGGCGGAATTAATATCCGAAGTGCCGCCCGCGGCGAAAACGAACCATTAGTAATTGCCGGCGGCGGGATGGCTAATTGCTGTGAGCCGATGGCAGATTTTCTCGACCTGTTTCTGCTCGGCGAAGGTGAAGAAGCAGTCGTGGAGCTAGCTGAGCTTATAAAATCCGAGAAACAGGCGGGAACATCAAAAAAAGAAATTTTAGCAAAAGCCGCTGAAAAATTCGACTGGGCCTATGTCCCTGCCCTTCAAAACTCGAAACTAAGTAATGCCGTTGTTAAGGATTTCGAAAATGCCCCTGTCCTACTTAAACCAATAGTCCCCTTTACTCAGGCCGTTCACGAGCGGGTCAGCGTCGAGATTATGCGCGGCTGTCCTCGCTCATGCCTGTTTTGCCAGGCGAGTTTCTGCAGAAGACCCGTCCGACGTCGCAGCGTTGAGAAAATCATAAATATCGCCAAGGCCTGCTACCACTCGACCGGCTTCGATACGATAGGTCTGCTTAGCTTATCAACGGCTGATTATCCGGACCTTGAAGAATTAATCGCCAAACTGAATGAGTACTTTCGAGACAGGCACGTCGGGCTCTCTGTGCCGAGTCTGCGCGTTGACCGGCAGCTAAAACTGCTTCCGGAATTGGTAACGTCTGTGAGAAAAGGCGGATTGACAATCGCTGTTGAAGCAGCAAGTGAAAGATTAAGGCTGATTTTGAATAAGCCCCTGAAAGATGAGGATTTATTCGCCGCGGCGGAATCGGCATATAAAGCGGGATGGCAGCGATTGAAACTATATTTCATAGTTGGTCTGCCCGGCGAAACCGAAGAAGACGTAAAAAGTATCGTACAACTTTCATTCCTGTTAGCTAATCTGCGAAGACAGGTCGATGGGAAAACCGGCCAAATTAACGTTACCATAAGCTGGCTTGTTCCAAAGCCGCACACGCCCTTCGGCTGGCTGGCGCAGAAACCAAAGGCATATTTCGAACGGGCAAAACAAATAATACTCGACGAGAAGAAAAGACTGCGGGCAAAAATGGTGCAGTTCAAGTTCCACGACATAGAGCGCAGCGTATTGGAATCGGCAATCGGCCGGGGCGATAGGAAACTTGCCAATGTAATCGAAGAAGCCTGGAAGAACGGGGCTAAATTCGACTTATGGGATGAATGTTTTAACCCTGCTATATGGCAGAGTGCTTTTGAAAAATTCGGCTTCTGTTTGAATGCCCTTGCGGAAAGAAAATTCGAACTTGGAGAGAGCCTCCCCTGGGAGCACCTCGGCGGCCCGGTGAAGGGGAAACTACTGACCCAGTTAAATGATGCGATGAGCAAGGTTGCCAACCTATCATAGGCGGGTAAAATTGGGTTCGTTTGGGTTCGTTTTGAACGGTTAACTGTTTTAAGTTTTTGGTTATTAGTCATTGTAATTACTACACTTACAAGCATTTTTGGCATTTTGAAAATTGGGTTCGTTTGGCATATTTTTACCCTTCAGGGTGGTAAGTTCCAGTTCATTGTTCATAGTTGACAGAGAGTCTCCGTTGGGGGTTACATACGCTGTATAAACAGCGAGGTAAACTCCACTACAAGATTAAAGTTATTAAGTCTTTTCTGACCCGGGCCTGCCGGCCCCAAAACCTTGCCCTGCTGGGCGATTAGGGACAGAATACATCCCCTCTATAATTGGAGGAACTTGCGCGAATGATGCGAAAAATGTGCTCGTTTCTTGTCGTTTGTCGCCCGTAACTTGATGTAAGGAAAGGAGTAAAAAAAATTTTGAAAAAATGGATTTTTGCTCTTAATCCGACGCGATTTTGATTGATTTAGCATGTGGCTTGTGGCTCCTGACTCGGGAGCAAGATATAGAAGTGAGAGACGATGAAGGACGGACGGTATAGGACAGAAAAAATAAAAAGCTGCATAGGTTAACACAAACAGCAGATGCGGATTTTTCTGATACCGAGTAATTTTTTACGTATAGCTATCGTCGTTTGAGGCAATGATCACACATATACAGATGACACAGAATTTTAACTCAAACATGGCTCATTTTCTTAATGTTTTCCTGATTTTTCTCCAGATCTTGAGCAAAGCCTCCTTTAGTTGCTGTCTTTCAAGCTCCGTTGTCAATTGGAGAACGCATAATTCATCTTTCATACCGAGTACTTTAGCGAGTTTCACCAATTCCGGTTTGGAGTAAATACCTGCCCTACTCATTATGATCACCTTACGAACCGGCATATTATGGCCGTACTTTCTAGATAGTTTATTCAGAATTTTTACGCCACCGTACTCATCGCCAGGCCACAAGATGTCTTGGAGAATAATAGTAAATCCGTCGTTAGCGTCGATCTCACGAATAGCTTTTTTGACCACACCTTCAATCGTCTGGTCTATGGCTGCTCTCACAATCCACCCCTTCGCCTCCAAATCAAGCATTTTAAGGTATTTCCCATGGACAGGTGTGTCATCTATCAATAGGACAGAAGGCTCATTCATGATTTATTCCTTTCTTCCATATTATTAGGCGGTCTTAAAAAACTTCACTTCCAATAACGCTAACCCCTTATTGTGATACTGAACACATTGCGACCTCGGCGTGGATTATAAGATATTACTCCCTGTCTTCCTTCTGATGGACCTGGGTGTGCCTGTACGAATAGCCGAGCGAGAGCCAATCCTGCTTGTAAGCCATGTCCGTCATCTAAGGTCCAGAACTGGAACAATCTGTCACGATCTCTTTTTTTGATTAGTCGATTGCCGTCAGAAACTTCAATAATGGTGAGGTTGCCTTTACGTTTTACAGATATAGACACAACCTTCCTGTGCAAGCCTTTCTTTGGAGTATGTTGGCGGGCGTTCTTTATTAGATTATAGAGGACAAGCATCATAAGTTGGGGATCTGCTTTCATTAGGTATTTACTTGAACATATAATGTGACACTTTGGCAAAGGCCTGAAACACACATCAAGCACTCTTATACAATTCTCAAGCATCTGTCGAAGAGGAAAACTCTTCGCCCTAAACCGCCCTACCCGCTCTCTTAGTGACTGGTCAAGTCCCAAGAATTGTTCTTTGCTGGATGCTACTGGCACAAACTGGTATGCAGCAAGGCCGGTCAGTATAAAATCTGATAGAAGTATGATTTCCCGATCTGCCAATAGGTGCTCCCGGAGGTAGACATCTATGTATTCCATTGGTGTACCTAGGTCATGTCGTAATCCGGTCAGCAAACTGGATAAGGCAACGAGTTTCTCATATTCGGCGGCCTTGTTCCGATCCCGAATCCGCTCAATAGCTTCTGATGCACACTGACATAGCTGGGTAAGAAATGTCTTATCCTTTTCATAGAAAGCGTATTGTTTTCCTGCTACGACAGCCATCACCGCGATGACTGTGGTCCCAAATGGGCAAATCGGTGCGGCCATACCAGATATTGCGCGCCGAACTGCTGGTATGTACCGTCCCATCTTAGTGGCCTTATCCACATCATGAATAAGAATAGAGGTCTTATTCTTAACGACATAACCTGTGGTTGTACGAATGAGGTTGTAACGTTTTTTGCAGAGATTTCTTGTCGCAAGCCTGCCATCAATCACCTCGGTCGTAAATGCGTGTTGAAGGTGATCGATGATATTCAATAAGTAGGCCTTCTCTTGTTTCCCCCAAAAGGCTACCGCTGATGAGACAGTTCTGGCCCAGACATCTACTTCCGTAACACACCTTTGAAATGAAAGTGCCATATCAAGAGCTTTCTTTACATCAGCTTCTCTTTCCCGACTTTGACAACTCTCTATTAGCGAGTACAGATACTCCCCCAATGTTGAGAGAGCAATTTCATCGTCTAGGTTAAATCCGTCTGGCTTTGTTGGTGCCCGTAAAACACCAACTGTTGTTCCTGATTGGCCCATTAGCGGTACGCAGAGAAATTCTCGTAGGTGTTTGCTGTCTCTTAGATGCCCACTAGGCTTTGGAGGCTCATCCGGTTCTACTGCGGCTAATTCTGCCTTGTCAGAAGCATTATTTAAGCGGAGCGAACGCCCAGTCCTCCACACCCAGCCAGTTAAACCCACACCTTTTGCATAGAAACCACTGTTTTCCATGGTCTTGAGTTTCTTATATGAAGTTTTTCTCAGAATTAGGCGTTCCCCATAATCTACGTCCTCCCCGACTAGGAAAATAGAACAATGTTTGGCACCAATAATCTTAGGCAAATAATAAACTGACAATTCCAACAGTTCGTCCACAGTTTTGGCATGAACAGCTTTTTGTAGATATATCCTCAGAATATCTGGAGCAGGTTGCCATTGAGCCATCTTTGTTATGACCCAAGACAACAGTTTGGCAAAACGCCTTGCGGCTTGGTTTATCTCAGCAAGCTGATCTGGAGTTCGGAGCCTTATACCGCTGAAGGCAGTCTCAAGCCCCTTTGCTGCTACTTTTCGGTCCTTGGTGGCAACGCCACAATCTGACACGATCTTTCCAATAAAAGGCAGTCCACCGTCTGTCCGAATGCCTCCGAATGCTCCACGAAGCTGACCTGCAAAGAAATATGCTACAATGCGCTTCCTCCAAGTGATCGGGACAGCAAAATCTAATAGACCATTATCGCAGACATGCCAGACAATATCTCTTACTCTTTTGCATTCTTGTACGAGACGTGCGTCGCTATGCCTGCAGCGAAGGAGACCTTTGGATGTTAACCGGATAGCAGTACAATAAGCACGGTGATTTGTTTCAAACGTCAAGGGGCGAACCCGTTCGTCAAGTATCCCTGTCCCAACATCGTATGTTTTGGCAAACCAATTCTGCAAAGCTTGCAGAATTGGTTTGCGCCAGGACATTTCGAATTTTTTATGGTCAGCCATCTCCACTTTTCTTATGCCATATACTGTTTCCACATACCTATTCTACGTGATTTCTCAAACATATGTTTCCTATAATGGGCAGATGTGCCTCCTTGCAATGAAACATGACACAAAGTTTCTTATCAAGTGCACAAAACTGCCGTATTTAATTTATACTAGACGCGAGCACTACTGTCAATAATTATCTGCTCGCATGATAATGGATAGAGTTGTGCAAGCGATTCGCGAAAAAAGACCAGAGTTTGACATCAAAATAGATTCCATAAATGCACGAGGACTGGCACCATCTATAAAATTTACCGTTCAGCACAAAGAGCATAAAGAACCAGCGATGGATGAAGTACAGAAAGAATATGGCGAACGTATCAACCGTTCGGAAGTGGAAAAGGATCGTCTTTATCAACTATTAGGACAAGCTATCGACAAGGCTGGTGATGAGTTTATCACTGCGGGTCCCGGCGCTATTGTGGCGACCAATGGCTCCACCATTAACATTCAGCAGTATATTCATAATGCCCTTGAATTGCAAAAAGATATTGCAGATGAGCCGGAGGAAAGTAAAAGCTTTGCGAAAGTTGCCAAGAAAAGGGCGTTAGATATTATTAGCGAAGCGATAAAAGATATCGCTAAGGGGCAAGTAAAAGAGGCAGCGAAACAGATTATCGAACTTGGTAAAGATTTAGGGCCGCTTGTTGCCAAGACGGCAGCTTATGCTTTTTTCAAGAGTATGATAGGATAAAGCACTTGCGGAGCTAAATACACTTCGGATTATTCGGGATTTATCGCCTTCTTAGGTGGTTGCGTTTTTTCATTTCGGAGGGCAGTTCGATGCCGACTCGGCCTTTTGATTCTTTGAAGTCTACGATAATCTTGACCGCGTCCTCGGGCCTGTCCACTACCGTGAATACCTTGAGGTCTTTGGGGGAGATATGATGGTGCTCCTTGAGCATCTTTTTCTTCATCCAGTTAATGAGACCATCCCAGTAGTCGCTGCCCATCAGAATCACAGGGAATGATGCCTGCTTTAATGTCTGAATCAAAACAAGCGATTCGGTGAATTCATCCATAGTTCCGTAACCGCCGGGGAAAACTATAAAGCCGTGGGCGTATTTGAGGAACATAACCTTGCGACAAAAGAAATACTTGAAGTGCAGTGAGAAATTCTGATACTCGTTTGGTATCTGCTCCAGCGGTATTTCAATATTCAGGCCGATACTTTTACCGCCCGCTTTGGCGGCCCCCTTGTTGGCCGCTTCCATAATTCCGCCACCGCCGCCGGTTATTACCGCAAAGCCGGCCTTGACCATTCCCGAAGCTGTTTTTTCTGCAAGCTTATAGTATCGGCTGCCCGGCTTTGCACGCGATGAACCGAAAAACGACACTGCCGGCCCAACAGCGGCAAGCTCGTCAAAACCCTCGACGAACTCGGCCATTATCCGGAATATGCGCCAGAGGTCTCTTACCGGGCTTTCGGTAATATTCATCATAATAACCTCTCAACTTTTACCGCAGAGCACGCCGAGCTCGCAGAGAAAAAAGAGAATTTGGATTCCTGCTTTCGCAGGAATGACAAGTATTAAAAATCTCTGCGGTCTTAGCACTCTCTGCGGTTAATCCTTCTTTATCAAGAAATTTCACCATAAAGCAGCCTTATCCGCTGCGGGGCAGAACTTGGCAATCCGGCAATTCTCACAATCAGGCTTACGTGCCTGGCAAACATTTCGCCCGTGAAGAATCAACAGGTGACTAAATAGTGTCCAGCTCTTCTTCGGTATTATTTCGGCCAAATCGAACTCCAGCTTAACCGGGTCGCTGTTTTCGGAAAGCTGCAATCGCCGGCTGAGCCGAATAACGTGCGTATCACAGGCTATCGCGGGTCGCCCGAAGGCATTACCCAATACGACATTTGCCGTCTTTCTTCCTACGCCGGGAAGTTTTACAAGTTCATCCATTGTATCAGGGACTTTGCCGTCAAATCGCTCAAGTATGGCCATGCAGCTATTCTTAATGCTGATTGCCTTATTGTGGTAAAAGCCGGTGCTTTTTATATCCGATTCAATTTCCTTTATGTCGGCTTTCGCCCAGTCCTTGGCCGACTTATATTTTCTAAACACTTCTTTAGTCACCATATTTACACGCACGTCTGTGCACTGAGCAGACAAAATCGTCGCTATCAAAAGCTCCAGAGGATTCTTAAAATTAAGGGCGGTCTTAGCATCAGGGTATAACTTTTCCAGCAGAGGCAGAATCTTTTTCACCCTTACCGCTGCATCGGCCTTATCGACTTTTATTTTTATCTTCGCTTTTTTTGACATAGTTTATTTTTGCGTCACTTTTTTCGAACCATCTCCCAATAATCCTCCATCGTGCCGCCGTCGGGGAAATCATATTTTTGGGTCATAATTATCTTATCGTCGCTGATTTTTTCCATAACGCGCCTCGATGTGCCCTGTCCCTGCAGGGACCACTGCCAATCCATAATTTCCTTATTTCCTTCGAGCCTGCCGGTGCCTTTGGCTATACAGCGCATACTGTCGAAGATATAGCCGACGATTTCACCGGTAGCCGGGTCGACGGTGCGAAGCTCGATACTTTTGAAAGTCGAGCCGATAAATTTCGTGATGTCCTCGTCAGAGACGTGCAGAGTCTCCTTGTTGTATTTTCTCTGCTCTGGGGTTATTTCGGTTATCGTGGCGCGGCCTGAGATAATCAGGAATTGACCGTTCAAAGCCAGCTCTATTTTTGTCAGGCCTTTGCCCTTTCCGCCGCTTGATTCGCCGGAGCCTTCCCACTCGCCGACGAGGGACCTGCTCCAATCGTCATTGAGGGACTGCGGCTGGAATATCGACGAACCGCCTTCGTCGAGGTCTTTTGACTGGTTTGTCGCACAAGAGGTCATAATAAGCATAACTGCCAATAATATAAAAGATAATCTTACTGTATAAGAAATCAGTGATTGATATTCTCGAGGGCTTTTTTCAATTCGTCTCCGAAAGTTTTGCTGTGCCATCTGACCGGCTCCTTTCTGCCGGGGACAAATAACATACTGACAGGGACACCCGGCTCGTGATATATATCTTTAAGGGCTTTTGTCGCGGGGGCATCTGTTGCCGTCGTGTCGGCCTTTACGGCGACAACTCCTTTTTGCTTTATCAGTTCCGCGATGTCTTTGCGCCGGTAAACCAGCTTTTCGACGACTTTGCAGCTCAGGCACCAGTCGGCCGTGAATTTAATTAGAACGGGTTTATTTTCTGCAAGGGATTTTTCTATGAGACCGGCGTCGTATTTTTGCCAGTCTATCATCTCTTTTGGAGGGGACAACAGCCAGAAAGCTGCGCCGACAGCAAGCAATACAGCGATAGCCCGAACAATAATCTTATTTGAAGTTTTGGAATCAAAACCGACCCAGCCGCCCCACATCCAAGCGCAAAACGCAAGAACAACAGTATAATAAAGCACGCCGGTCCGTCGTTCCTGCTGGATTACGGTTATCATCCATACGGCAACGGCCAGGAGAATAAAGCCGACCGCTTTTTTGAAAATATCCATCCACTTTCCGGGTTTGGGCAAATTTTCGAGCAGCCCCGGAATTGAAGTCAGGATTACGTACGGCACGGCCATCCCGACACCTATAATCATTATTGCAATGGTAGCCGGCAGCAAAGGCTGGGCCTGCGCCCAGGCGAATGCTGCCGCGAGAATACCAAAACTGCAGGGTGTGCTTAGGACAGCGGCCAGAAAACCCATCCCAACAGTTCCAAAATAACCTTTACCGGAGCCGGATTTGGCGGTGACTGATGAGGGAACAGTTACGGTAAAAACGTCGAACATAAACAGAGCCAGCACAACCAGCAATAGCGCCATAACTGTAACGAAGACGGGACTGCGGAACTGGTCACCCCACTGCAAAACCTGCCCATAGAAAACCTGTAAAACAATATTCGCCCCTGCAAGGCATGCGAAGAACAGTAATATCCCAAGACAAAAAGTAAGCCCCATTATCATTGATTTACTTTTGTCCTGTTTTGCCTGCTCGACAATTCGCATCACAATAAGAGGCAGCACCGGCCAGACGCACGGCATAATATTTAGAGATAGACCAGCCAAAAACGCCAAACCGAGTGCAAACCAGACCGGATAATCAACCCATTGTCTTGTCGTACTCGGTGCACTTGACGGTATTGCTTCTGTCGCTTCCGGCAGAACGAATTTTGCTTCGCTCGGAGGATAAGAAATTTTGACCTCCGTGCTCAATTGGCCAAAATCCGGAACTCGACATTGAATATCTGAGCACACTGCACCTTCGATGCCAACCTTAACGTCGACATTAACAACCTGACCAACCATTAAGGAAATCATCGCGGCATTAAAAGGCAGATACACCGTGAATTTATCACTGAAAACTTCAATTTTCTCGTTCAGGGTCTTGTCGAAATAGAAATGAAAGGGTGGAAATATCGGCTCAGAAAAAATTATGTGCTCCGCAGAAGGAACGAGTTTAAGATTCATTCCACCAGGAGCTGTCTTACCGGACGCATAGAAATGCCAGTCTTTTTTCAGTTCGAAATGAATCGCCAATGCGGATTTACCGCCAGGCATAACCATATCATGCTGATTCTCAACAGAAATGGTAACGACGTCGGTTTCAATAACACCGCTATCCTGCGGTGCAGCAAGGCCATTGATGGCGAGGAATAAAATCAGGCACAAAATAGCAACGGACTCAGCGGTCTTTGCGGTAAAATTTGCTTTCACCTTTTTACCTTTTTTAAGACTACTCTTATTGTCCTTTTTGCTCAGAGTTCGGCTGCCCATTCTTGGCCCGCTCGGCAGCTAACAAATCAGAAACCGTAGGCTTGTCCAGTTCGCCGCCTTCCAGTATCAATTTGACATCATCGGCATTAAGAGTTTCGTATTTCAGCAGGGCCTTTGCTATTTTCTCAAGTTTATCTTTATTTGCCTCTATTAATTCCTTTGATTTTTTATAAGCCTGGTCGAGAAGCCTTTTCACCTCACTATCAATTTCCTCAGCTGTTTTCTCTGAATAATCTTTCTCAGTCGGAATTATATACAAAAGGTCTCTAAGCCCTGAATCCTGTTCGTAGCTGATTGGACCAAGTTTTTCGCTCATCCCCCAGGTCAAAATCATCTGTCTTGCAATACTTGTGGCCTGCTGGATATCGGCCTGTGCACCACTGGATATATCATCGCAGAATATTTCTTCCGCAATGCGACCGCCAAAGCAGACCTGCAAAAGCGCCATACAATATCTTTTCGTATAATGCAGGCGGTCCTTTTCCGGAAGTGCAAAAGTCGCCCCGCCGAAGGGACCACGGGGGATAATGCTGACTTTATGCAGCGGGTCTGCATCTTTCAGCATCGATTGAACGAATGCATGGCCTGCCTCGTGATAAGCGGTAATTTTCTTGTCAGACTCATCGACAACTTTGCTTTTTCTGGCCCTTCCCCAGCGGACCTTGTCCCGCGCCTCTTCCAAATCGGCCGTCTCAACATAATCTTTATCAGCCATAGTCGCCGCCAGAGCCGCTTCGTTAATAATAGCAGCCAGGTCTGCCCCGCTAAACATCGGTGTCCCGCGAGCTAATCTTTCCATGTTGGCATCAGGAGCTAATTTTACTTTCCTCGCGTGAACGCGGAGGATTTCAAGCCGACCTTTCAAATCCGGAAGGGGCACTGAAATTTGCCTGTCGAATCTTCCCGGCCGAGTCAACGCATGGTCTAAAATATCGCCACGGTTTGTCGCTGCTATCACTATTACTTGGTCGTTCGTATCAAAGCCGTCCATCTCAACCAAAATTGCATTTAGCGTTTGTTCACGTTCATCGTGTCCGCCGCCGACATAGCTGGCTCCACGCTTGCGCCCGATAGCATCAACTTCGTCGAGAAAAATAATACAGGGTGAATTTTCTTTGGCCTGCTTGAACAAGTCTCGCACACGAGATGCTCCCACACCGACGAACATCTCCACAAAATCGCTGCCGGATATACTGAAGAACGGAACATCGGCCTCGCCGGCTATTGCTTTGGCAAGCAGTGTTTTACCACAGCCCGGCGGCCCTACAAGTAAAACGCCGCGTGGAATTCGACCGCCAAGCCGTTGAAACTTTTTCGGGTTCTTCAAAAACTCGATTATCTCTGCTACTTCTTCCTTCGCTTCTTCGATACCGGCAACATCCTTAAATGTTATCTGGACACGGTCCTTGCTTTGTAGTCGGTGTCTGCTTCGGCCAAACGACATCAGCATTCCTCCCGCACCGCTGCGAAGATTACGGGCAAACAAAAAGTAGAGAACCCCAAGCATCAAAAGTATTGGGAATATCATACTTGCCAGATTCCACAACCAGATGCGTGGCGGCTCACTAACAGTCTTTACTCCGTTTTCCTCCAGCAGTTTTCCAAGCCGCTCACCATACACCTCCGGCTTATAATAAACTATGAAACTGTCCTTGCCTTTGCCTTTCTGTTTGGCAATGCCCTGCTCGTTGAATTTACCTGTTATCTCTGTGTCTTTTATAGTAACGCTCTCGACGTCTTTGTTTTCAACATAATTGACAAATTCGTCCCAACGAATCTCCTCGACACTCTGCCACTGTTGCAGCAGCAGCATCACTGTGAATATCAGGATTCCAATTATCAAGTAGGTAAAAGGCCCATATTTATAGGCCGGCAGTGGAGACTTTTTGCCTGACCCTTCTTGCAGACCACGATGTGACCGAGACGGCTTCTTATTTTGTTTTTTACCCATCATTTATATCTCGTCTCTATTGGTTTAGCTCATCAGTTGCAACTTGCGATTTTACCATTCTTTTTCCATCAATTCTACGATTCTTCGCGCCAGATTGTTTGCCGCAAGGGTTGCCCCATACCGAAATCCCTGTTCCTGCCATTCGGAGAAGCTGGCCGAGGCGCTAACAGACTCGTTGTCTATCAGCAATTCTCCTGTTTTTAGATTTTTCCAGTTAACTACAGCCTGCACTTCCACCTCTTTCTCCAGAGGCCTGCCGGTCTGTCGTTCCGTGCTGAGCCACGATTCTTTAACTAACATAATCTGGCCGCTTATTACGGTGTCAGCCCGGTCTCTGCTGGAGATTATCTTATATGGTGTCTCTGCCTCGATGCGCTTCGCCAGAGCATCAGTCAGCTCGTATTCCACTCCACGCCGAAAGCTTTGATTATCAAACATCTCCACGTAGACGCTGCCTACATCTTCCGGAAACAACGATTTGTTGGAATAGCCGGCACATCCACAAAAACTTGCAAATGATGCGATAGTTATGCCGAATAAAATTATAAAAGCAGTTTTTCGAGTTTCTCTGTGACATCCTTTTTCCATTTTTTCCCCTTTTTGGCGTCCGGTTCTTTCTCCTTCATCGCCGCTTTTGCCATATCGGCCGCAGCGCTGTCGGGCCAATTATCCACAACCATTTGATAATAAAGATTAGCTGACTGCTTATTACCGGTTTGCTGATAATACTTGCCCGTATTAAATTCCTTGTAAGCTAATTGCTCATCTATCTGTTTCAGTATTTTATCAACATCAATCTTTTTGGCATCTTCAGGATACCGCAATTTGAAATTCTCGTAATAGCTTCTTGCACTAATCAGGTCGGCGCTATTATATTTCGACCCCTTATATGCAGCGTACTTGCACCGAGCCATACTCAGTAGCGCCTCTTTGCCAATTTGCCCTGTCGGCCATCGCGACGATATTTGCGACCACTTGAGGTATGCCTCGGTAAACTTTCCTCTTTTCTCATAATGCTCAGCCACTACCACAGCCGCATTTATCCCAATGGGTGTATTCCCCGCCCGGTCGCTAATCTTCTCCATAATTTTAACGCCCTCGTCGTATGTGCTCATAGTAAATACCCCAAGCACCCTTTTCTTCTGTCCACCCAAAAAAGCCGTAGCTATGGCAAACTGTCTGTCCAAAGCTGCTTCGTAAAATTCGCTTGTGGGAAATTCCGTCAAAAACTTATCGTAGACCATCGCCGCTTTGGTGAATTTCCCTTCAGAATACAGTATCTCCGCCTTCATAAAGGCGTCCAAATCAGGCCCTGCAATTTCCGGAAAGTCTTTTTTAAGTTTATCTACTGCCTGCCTAACCGCCTTGGTTTGGTCTGTATTGACCAATTTTTTTATTTCAGCCACAGCCAGCAGATATTTATCCTCAGCCGATACGGCTTTCCACTGCCCCTCTTCACCCAAACGCCACGTTTCTGCTCCTTCGACGTTGCTCAGTATGGGCGAGAACACCGGTGAAACAAATAGTCCGGCCACCGCTACTAACATTACAAATAACCTCTTATGTTTTCGCATAATCCTGCCCCACCAATTACCAGTTGCTAATTACCAACTACTAATTCACTGCAGCATTATACACTCTCTCACAGCCGTTGCAAACCCATAACTTAAAAGAACTTGTATTTACGCTCGCCCTTAATTCGTTTACAATTGGCTTATGCTTTATCTTTGGTCAACAATGCTGATTATCCTTAATGCCTTTTGGCTTTTACTGGTTCCCTTTGCGCTGCCGGGTAATTGGCTTATTGTCATAACAACTGCTCTGTTCGCCTGGTGGCGGGCGGAAGACAAGGTTTTCTCTCCTTATACCCTGATTGCTATAACATTGCTGGCTCTTCTTGGTGAGCTGGTCGAATTTTTCGGAGCGGTTGCGGGCGCGAAAAAAGCTGGTGCCCGCTTCGTCGGTTCGTTCGGAGCCATTATCGGTGCTGTAATTGGTGCTATTATAGGCACTTTCATATTTCCCATACTCGGAACGCTTCTCGGCTCCTGCGCCGGTGCAGCTATCGGGGTCTGCGTTTTTGAGGTGGCAGGTGGTCGGCGAATGGAAGATACCATTAATTTAGGACTCGGGGCAGGCTTAGGGCGATTTTTTGGCACAACCGCCAAAATGGCCCTCGGAATCTTGATTTGGCTCATCGTCGCTTTCGCTGCCTTCTGGCCATCATAAATGTTTAGTCCCCTAACCTGCTGGAGGTTTTCTTCTATCCTTTACCGTAACGCGGCGTATGGGGTTGTGGAGGAAACGTCACGTGGGAGTTTTTGTCAAATCAGGACGGAAAAAGAGATAAATTCAGCAATTTTTCTCCAAAATCCCGTAGTTACCACGATTGACCTGATGGGGCCAAAAATCTTAAAATTTAGAGGTTGTAGACATTTCTACATATACATTCTGGGGGCGGCTTAGTGCGGCGGGGCTGCCCCCTTGATTTTATGGGCGTTAGGTGGAATAAATAAAGCAAAAGGAGGCAAGGCAAGAAGTAGAGAAAATTGCCAGTCATAGAGAAATCAGCCACTGCGAGAGCGCAGTGAGATTGAACGAGCAAATCACAACACCTACTATTGAGTACAAAACAAAAGGGTAAAACAGTTGTTAGTATTATCTGTTTTGCTGCGTGAGGAAGCGTTTAGTAGCGTCTTCTGTCACCGCCGAAGCCGCCTCTACCTCTGTCTCTGCCGCCTCTACCGCCACCTTGACGTTCCGGTCTGGGACGGGCTTCGTTAACTTTGATATTGCGTCCCATCAAGTCGGCGTCGTTCATTTGCTCTATAGCACTTTGGGCTTCCTGCTTTGAGGGCATCTGGACGAAGCCAAACCCTCTTGATTCGCCGCTGAATTTGTCTTTAATGATATTGGCGGATTCCACCTGTCCAAAGGCCTCGAATGCCTTGCGCAAATCGTCTTCAGTTACCTGAGGTGACAAATTACCTACATAGATATTCATATTATCTGTTTCCTTTCATTTAAATCCGTACCGGAACTGCTTACTGCCACCAGATAACTGCGCGTCATCACGCCTATCTGCCTGTGTGTTCTGATACTTTTCAATTAAAAGTGCCCAACTACCGCGCTGGGCCTGATTTCTCCTAATACCATATCCCTGAAATAAAAGCAACCACAGAAAAAATTATTTTTGAGAGACAAAAAAGCCCTGTCCGGCGACAGGGTTTTTTGATTCAAGAACGGGTTCTAAAGTCTCTGTAAAAGAACAGTAATAAAAGTACACTAGATATGGAACTTATAGACGCAACATAGATCATAGGGTTTCCGAACTTCGCAAATGTAATGGCACCAATCATCCCAATCGCAACAAACAGTGTGGAACTTATGGCTATCAGCCAAGCCCATTTCTCTGATTTTTTCAAACCTAACGAAGAGTATATTGTTAGAAGACCTGCAAAAATAATCGCAAATCCACAAAAAGCAAAAAAGTAAGCAAATCCTGGCGCTTTATCTTTTAGTGTTTCGTTCTTCATCATTTGCTGATACCCTATCGGTGTGAAGCTGCTATGTATTATACCTATAATGGTAATTATTATCCCCACAGCGAAAATCCAACGGCTTATAAATTTTATTTTGTTCATTTTTCCCTAATTTTAAAATTATATATGAGTTACGGCTACTAAAATGAAAAAATTTTCGTTCGTTGCGATACAGCATAAAAAAAGCCCTGTCGAATGACAGGGCTTTTTAATATCAAGAACAGTTAAGCTGTGCAGCGAGAGTGCCTGACTTCGGCAGGATGGAAACCACCCTACCGTCTAAATTATCCCTTAGAAAGGAGGTGATCCAGCCGCAGGTTCCCCTACGGCTACCTTGTTACGACTTAGTCCCAGTCATCGCACTTACCGTAGACAGGCGTCTCCCGAAGGTTAACAACCCGGCTTTGGGTACTTACGACTTCCATGACTTGACGGGCGGTGTGTACAAGGCTCAGGAACACATTCACCGCGTCATCGCTGATACGCGATTACTAGCGATTCCACCTTCATGCAGGCGAGTTGCCAGCCTACAATCCGAACTGGGGCCGGATTTTTGCGATTTGCTCCACCTCACGGTCTCGCGTCGCTCTGTTCCGGCCATTGTAGCACGTGTGAGGCCCTGGGCATAAAGGCCATGATGACTTGACGTCGTCCCCACCTTCCTCCGGTTTAACACCGGCAGTCCCATTAGAGTCCCCCCACCTTTCAGTGGGCTGGCAACTAACAGTAAGGGTTTCGCTCGTTAAAGGACTTAACCCGACATCTCACGACACGAGCTGACGACAGCCATGCAGCACCTGTGCAAGTTTCACCCTTGCGGGCAGCTTAACCTGTTTCCAGGCAAGCATCCAAGCATGTCAAACCCAGGTAAGGTTCTGCGCGTTGCTTCGAATTAATCCACATGCTC
>CAZBST010000012.1:0-77212 GCA_964494805.1 uncultured Pirellulales bacterium
CTATCCAGACCCGCCGGGCGTTAAAATGGTAGGCCTTTGTCATCTCCTCCCAAATTAGCGCAGGCGGTGTTGAAGACAGCCATAGATATTCGTGAGGCGGCCCCAGATAACTGAGATGATAATATATTCCAGCACCTCCGGGCCGTTTACGCTCGAGCGGGTTGCTCAAACGCCGGATATACCCGTAATTGTCATCTACCCACATCAGCGTGACATCTTCAGGAACCTTTAAGCCGTTGTCATAAAGTGTCAGGACTTCCTTATAGGGGATGAAAACCTGAGGGATTTCAGTAATTTTTTTATCTATGTGCGTGGTCAGGATTTTTCGCTCATCCGCGAAAACCTGCTCCAGCAGGGCAATACGCTCCTCCAGTTTCAAATTACCCCTCATCTCCCGGTCGTGCATTCCTCGTATACCAACGGTGTAAACATTTTCAAATTTGCCGTTTTCAGAGACACGTTTATCCAATACCTTGTAGATATTCTTTTTATTGGTATCATACCGCCACTCGCCCATCTTTTCCGTGTCCCATTCGGTAGCATTGTTAAACAGCAGCGGCTCGCAATGCGCCGAACCCATAACAATGGCGTAATCATCCGCAACTTTCTTATTGTCGGGGTAATAATTGAATGGTTTAGTGCATTCGTGCATCGCAGGCCAGCAGTGGTTTGCTTTCAGCCTTAGTAAAAGTTCGAAAACTTTCTTATAAGTTTTGGGGCCGATGTCGCCCAATTGCGGGTCGAAGGTTTTTGAAGCCCAAGGTTTGAGGCCCCAATCTTCATCGTTGATAAAAATGCCCCGGTACTTTACCGAAGGCGGCCCATCGGAGTAGAATGCTTTTTTGATAATCAAATTTTTCTTTTTTTGAACAGGTACATCGGCCCACCAATACCAGGGGGAAACGCCGATTTGTTTAGACAACTCAAAGACGCCATAGGCAGTTCCTCTTCGGTCACTGCCAAAAATGACCAAAGCGGAGTTAACATTAGGGAAAGGTTTTTCGACAACCTGCAAGGCGTATGTTTCCCACCGTCCTGCGATACCGGCGCAGTTAATTTTGCCTTTTTTGATTAACTGGTCTATAGGTTTGCTGTGTCCGATGGTCCCAACGATTACGGCGTTACCTTTGATTTGTTTTAAATCGGTATAGACAGGGGGCATCAGGCCAGTAACGTTTTTAATATCTTCAGCGAGGAGGTTTGCTGCGATTTCAACGACTTTATAGTCGTTTGGGTCATAGTAAACGGCGGCGGAGGTGTTGTTGAAAACGAGTTTAAAGTCTCCTCCTTTATAATCTTGTTTAACAATGTCGTTGACCTTCGTATTCAGGGAACAGCCACTTATTAACAAGAAAAATGCTATTCCAACCGTCGTTTTCATTTTATACCCTTTCATTTAAATCGTGCTTACCAAAAAATAGATAATCAAGCAGCCGGTTTTATCAGCTTATGGCAATGATTTTATCAAAAAACAAGTTTTTTGAAAGTAATATGCAACCATTTTTTGCCGGAGAGGCAGGGAAAGAACGAGTCCTATAAGCCAGCCACCTGCATCGAAAGTTTCGTTTTTCAGCAAGAAATTGGGCGGTCGAGGGAAGTTGCGCGCGAAATATACCGAAGTTTCGGGTTAGAACTATTTACCATGGAGGACCGAACGAATGGATATAGGGGACTGGCTATTTTCACCGAATTGTGCGTTGGATGAGCAGATAGCAAAGGAGATTTTCGATATTCTGCCAGAGCGCGGGCCCATTGTGGTAATTATGGACAGAGACGGCCATAGGTGGGTCAGCGACCCTGAGAAATTTTCCAAACTGAGCGTCCAAGATTCATTTTGGAGTAAACTTTGCGCAAAAGTCGACGACGGCACCGGGCCAGTTATAACACAGGCAGATGACTACGGCATTGTGGCGGCAGAATTGGCCACCGAACAAACCAAGTGCGGATATGTGATTATTATTCTGCCGGGATACACTCCTGAATCAATGTTAACGAATATCGACCTGATAGAAACATTGCTCAATCAGACAGGTTTGATAGCCAAACTGATTGAGAAAAACAATCTTCTTTGTGAACTTCAGAGAAAACAGCTCAGCTCGTACACACAGAAAGAAACATCCTCAAATTGACAAACATAGTACGACCTCAGTAATTACCGCTCACTTACGTTCATGGTTCTGTTTAATAACCATAAAATCACAGGCACAATTATCCCTGACCAGCTATAATTTAATTGCGTTCAAGCGTGTAACTGTTATAATTCGGCGACAAGTTACGCAAAACAGACAGATTTATATTGAGAGCAAAATGAGATTTCAGGTTTTTAAGAACGGCAAGGTCGTAGATAAATTTGCGCTGTGTGGAGCATATTTGTTCGGGGGCGACGGGATAGCCATTCGTCGAGCGCAGATTACATTCAAAAACGGAATTATCGAGTGCGAGAAGCCGACCGGCGAGACAGCAGGGCTGTCGTTATTGTGGCCAATAGATGGTTTTGGGAGGGTGCTTTTACCGACCACTTTCCTGCCTGAAAGAGAGCAGCCATATAATTTGAATGTCGAGATAGCACGGGCGAAGTTAATGCAAATCATTAACAAGCGAGAGGATTGGTCATATTTCAATCAGTTAGAGGAATTGGCGGATTTCTCCAAAGAAGCACAGGATTTATTTATCCAGGCGGTTCAAAACGTTTCTGATGCTCCGCTGGCATCTAAATTAGCAGACAAGTCACTCGAGAAAGCCATAGTCTTATCCGAGAAGCTGGCGGGGAAGCAGGCCGAATCGCTTTTCGATGCAAGAAGCCAAACCCATGGTTTCGGCAAGGGGTGCCTCGGCTGCCGAATAGACACCAGAGGAATTACCAGTCCCAAGTATCTTGAGAGACTGCTCAAATTATTCAGCTTTGTAACGATACCTGTAAATTGGGCCAAGATAGAATCTCATAAAGGCACTTACGATTTTTCAACGGTTGATGTCTGCGTTAAAGCATTTAGTAAAAAGAAACTGGCAATTGGAGCAGGTCCACTACTTTGCTTCTCGAAAGAATATTTGCCCAAGTGGCTGCTGCGGAGCGGAGCCGGGTTTGAAAAGATTCGCGAAGCTGCGTATCAATTCGTTTCAAGGATGGTTACTCGATACTCGGGCAGTATTTATGCGTGGCGTGTTGTAAGCGGCCTTAACGTGTTTAATCACTTCGGGTTCAGCTTCGAGCAGGTTTTGGAAATGACGCGTGCGGCGAATATGGCCGTAAAACAAGGCAGCGACAGAGCCTTGAAGATAGTAGAAGTCAGCAATCTGTGGGGCGAATATTATGCAACAACAACAAATGCCATTCCGCCATTAGTGTATGTAGATATGGTAGTTCAGAGCGGGATTAGTTTTGACGCGTTCGGGCTGGCAATGCAGTTCGGCAAGAATCAAGCCGGTATGCACATCAGAGATATGATGCAGGTATCAGCAGGATTGGATTACTTTGCGGCCGTAGCCAAGCCCTTATATATAACCGAGGTGGAAGTTCCGAGCCAAAACGGCAGCGGATTATACGACGGCAAGGTTGCCGGGGTATGGCACGAGGAATGGGACCATTCGCGACAGGGACAATGGATTGAGCAGTTCTATAAGATAGCCCTTAGCAAACCATTCGTCGAGAGGGTGACATATTCGAACCTTGCCGATGTGGATAACAGCACTATAGCCAACAGCGGTTTGTTAACGGCCGAGCAAGAACCCAAGGAATCATTTCAAACCCTGAATAAGCTTCGCAGCGCTATTTTCAGGGGGTAGGTAAAAAGTGAGCTGAAAAATTAACCGTGGCAACCGATAGTTTTATCCAACAAGCCGGTACGTCGCAGAACAAGATTCAATCATTTGCATTCTGTTTAGCTTTGAGCGCAGCTGTTTTTGTATCTATTTGTTTAGTGGTTTCGAGCGCAGGCGGAATAGAGCAGTCGAGCGAAATCAGATTAGAGAGCCGAATAAATCCGAATTATGCGCCGCGGGCGAGTTTGGCGAGATTACCCGGCATAGGTAACAGACGAGCCGAGGCGATAGAGAATTTCAGCAAAGAAAATGACAACAGGGCCTTTGAGGATTGTGATGATTTGCAGAAAGTCAAGGGTATAGGGCCCAAAGTGGCAGCGGATATATGCGAATGGCTGAAGTTTGAATAAGAATAACACATCCGCTCCCTCGACCTTGCTCGGGACTGGTATCCTTATAGCAGAGAAGAGATGAGATGAACGAGTGGGAAGTAAATAATCGCGACGAGGGTCAAAAAATTGCCGAGGGGGCAAAAAGCTTCGCTAAACGTGGTTTTTTGGCCGCTTGTATTATTTTTTCTCTTGCGCTTGCCATTCGGTTAATCTACCTTTATGAAAGCTCGGCCAATCCATCGTTTCAAATTCCAATAGTGGATTCCAAAACTTATGATGAAACAGCCAGGATGTTTGCCAAGAACCAAATACTTGGAAGTAACTTTTTCTGGCAGTCGTTTTTTTACCCATTTTTCCTGTCTGTGGTCTATTTTTTCAGCGGCAACTCAATCATTTCCGTAAAGATTATTCAGGTGCTGTTGGGGGCTTTGACCTGTGCGCTGACCTATAAGCTGGGAGAAAAGATTTTCGGCAGGCGGACCGGTATTATAGCGGGTCTTATAACCGCATTTTACGGACCGATGTTCTTTTATGACTCGGAGCTTCTGGCAACAGGGTGGGCAGCATTTTGGGCGGTTGTGATTGTATCACTTTTCCTGGAAGTGAAGGAGAAAGATAAGAGTTTGCACTGGTTTTTGCTGGGTCTAAGCAGCGCTTTGGGCATCATTACCCGTCCGGAGTTCTTTCTAATTTTTCTTGCCGGGTGTATTTGGCTGTGGCTTCGGGTCCCGCGAGAGTTATCGCTTGTACCCAGGTTTGGCGCTCTTTTCGCGGGTATAGCGTTAGTTATAGTGCCGGTTGGTATTGCGGCGACATGCGCTACAGGGAGATTTTCGATTATATCTTCTTCCGGCGGGCTTAACTTATACATCGGGAATAATCCAAACTATTGTGAAACGCTGACCATACGACCAGGCGAAGAGTGGGACAGACTGCTTATTAAACTTCCGACGCGAGCCGGGAAGGGTAAGAGTGTATGGGATGAGGACAAGTTTTTTAAGCAGCAAGTGATGGAATATGTAATAAATCAACCACTTGACTTTGCCAAGGGGCTGGGGCGCAAGACGCTGGAGTTTGTCTGCTCAAGAGAAATCCCGCGAAACTTAAATATATATATGTTCGGCAGATGGTCGCGGTTACTGCGTCTGCTGACGTGGAAGGCCGGTGGGTTTGGGTTTCCATTCGGGCTTATTTTGCCGGCGGCGGTATTGGGCGTAATTTTCAACTGGAGACGGATTCCGACACCAGTGATACTTTTTATAGTGCTGTATCCTTTGTCCATAATTCTGGTTTTTGTCGCAGGCCGTTATAAGGTGCCGATGGTCCCAATACTTGCTGTCCTTGCAGCGGCGGGATTGGTTAGTGTAGCCAATATGGTCCGGCTGAGACGGTGGCGAGAGGTTATGATAACGGCCGCCGTGGTTGTGGGAACGGTTTTACTATCGACTCTGCCGGGACCATTCTGCGAAGAGTGTGTGGATTTCGAACCTGAATTTTTCCAGTTTGTTGGCCATGGGATGGTTAAGCGGGGTCTTAATGATGAGGCAATGGAGTGTTTATCTGAGGCCTTGCGGCTGAAACCGGATTATAACGAAACATATTTCTATATGGGCGAAGCGCTTAGAGGACAAGGTAAGGTCAGTGAGGCAATCGAGTATTATAAAAAGGCACTTCGGCTGAAGCTGGATAATTCTATTGAATATATTACACATAATAATCTGGGTGCGGCGCTTGTAGAGCAAGGCAAGCTGGATGAGGCAATCGAACAGTATAAAGAGACAATTCGGCTGAAGCCGGATTATCCTATCGTCCATAGTAATCTGGCGACGGCACTATTAGAGCAGGGTAAGGTGGACGAGGCAATCGAACAGTATAAAGAGGCGCTGCGGCTAAAACCGGATTTTCCTGAAGCGCGTAAAGGTCTGGCCTCCGCGCTGGCACAACAGGAGCAATCAAAAGATACGGTTCAGCCGTAGTTTATTGGAGATAAGTTATCCGGGGGATGCTGGTTTAATAGCAGAGAGTTGAAAAAATGAGTGAGTGGGAAATAGATAAACCGCTGGGACAGTGCAGCGGAACAGGGAAAAAAATCGAATACGGCGAAGAATATTTTGCCGCACTGGTGGAAACCAACGAAGGGTTGGTGCGGCGGGATTTCTGCGCCGATTACTGGCTGGCTGAAAAGCCGAATGTATACTGTTACTGGAAAACCAGACTACCGCGGCCCGATGAGAAAAAGCACAAGTTTGTCGATGACGAAATGCTTATGGCGTTTTTTGTGCGCTTAGAGAAAGAGACCGAGCAGGAGAAGATAAATTTTCGCTTTGTGCTGGCATTGATACTGATGCGTAAAAGACGCCTGAAATACGATTCGTCCAAAATCGAAGATAATAAAGAAATTTGGCGTTTGAGAATAGCAGGTGAGAAGGAATTCGTCGAGGTAACAAATCCCAATCTTGATGATGAACAGGTTAAGCAGTTGACCAGCCAGGTAGGCGAGATTTTACAAACGGATTTATAAATGTTTGAGTGCAGAATACAGAATGCAGAATACAGAATGCAGAATGTGAGGTTGTTCTACTTTCTGTTTTTTGTCTTGGCGATGTTGATTTTTACCGGCTGTGCTGCCCAGGTGGAAAAGAAGATGCGGATATGCCCGGGGAAGGAATCTGTGGCTGAGTCGTTATCTTCACTAAGGGCACAATTAGAAAGTGCGGTGTCGATAAGAGCCAACGGGCAGTGTTTCTTAAAGTATTACAATGGGGATAGAAAGCCGAAAAAAGAAAATTTTCCGGTGAAACTGTGGGTGAATCCGCCGGCTGAAATATATATGCAGGGCGATGTTGCTTTCGACCCGAAAGGAATTGTTCTCGGCTCAAATAAAGAGGAGTTTTGGCTGGCAGTGAGACTGAAAGGGATAAGCGGTTATTGGTGGGGGCAATGGTCAGAGGAAAGCCGTTTTGAAAAGCTGATGATTAGTCCGAGAATGGTTCTTGAAGCTTTGGGGGCCACAGCGGCGGGGGAGGAAGAGGGCTGGTCGCTGTCGAAGGAGGGGGCGTTCGACGTGCTTACAAAACGGGAAAGCGGCATCGAAACCAGGAAAATATATATTAGTACCTGTGATTATTTAGTCAGAAAAATCGAATATCTGGGTAGAGACGAGCAAGCTGCTGTTGTTATGGAGTTGGATAAATACAAGGAGATATCGAAGAACTTTTCTGTTCCCCGTGTCGTAAAGATTGTCAACTGCACCGGCGGCAGCAAGGGAGATTTGGTGCAAATTACTCTCGGCTCTGTGAGACCGGCGAACTTCACCGATAAGCAGCGATGGCGACTTTTTGTTCGTCCGCAATCGCAAGGATTTGAGCGCATTTATAAAATTGTTAACGGCAAGGTTATCGAACAACCCAAATAGAGGCAGAGTTTGTTTATGGCCAAAATAGGTTTGAGAGAAAGAATAAATAAAGGCATATTTTTGTTAGATGGTGCAATGGGGACACAGTTGATTGCCCACGGTATCGAATTAGGCCGATGCTACGATTACCTGAACATCGAGCAGGGCGATACCATTTTCGAGATTCATCAAGCTTATTTTCAAGCGGGCAGCGATGCGGTTTTAACAAATACGTTTGGTGCCAATAAATTTGCTTTAGGCAGGCACGATTTGGGCGATAAAGTCAAAGAGATAAATGTGGCGGCGGTGCAGATAGCCCGGCGGGCTGCGGGTGAGGGGAAATACGTCTTAGGTGATATTGGGCCGAGCGGTGATTTTCTGCAGCCTTTGGGAAACCTAAAGCCGGAAGAATTAAAAGATGCTTTCGCTGAGCAGGCGAAGGCGCTTTCGGCAGGGGGGGTGGATGGTTTTATAATAGAGACGCAGACCAGTATCGATGAAGCGGCAATCGCGATCGAAGCGGTGAAACAGGCGAGCGGAGATTTGCCTGTGTTTGTATCTTTTGCTTTTGACCGGGTTGCCAGTGATTTTAGAACGATGATGGGGGTTGACGTCGAATCGGCAATCACAAAAATGGTTTCGCTGGGTGTTGATGCTGTTGGATTTAACTGTGGAACGGCGTCATTAGATGAATATGTAGAATTAGCAAAGAAGTTTGTTTCTACAGTAGAGACTTCGAACAAAAAGGTATTGGTTTTTGCTGAGCCGAATGCAGGTAAGCCGGAGTTAGTTGACGGCAGAGCGGTTTATAAGGTTACGCCCGAAGATTTTGCAGCGGCGGCTGAGAAGATATATTCAGCGGGCGTGAATATCATCGGCGGCTGCTGCGGAACCGGGCCGGAACATATCAAGGCGTTGGCAAAAAGAATTAAATAAGCTGATTGTTCCAGTTATTTCCTCTTATATAATTCGTCGAGCAGCTTGTCCATTTCTGCCGCAAAAAGCTTAAGGTCTCCGGCCGGACTATCCAGGCGGTTATTAAATATAGCCGCGTAGTTAATTCTGTCCGGCCGCTGTCTTATCACGGAACAGGTGCCAGGCATACTTCCGAAAAAAGTATAAGTGTAAATTCCGCCTTGCCTCTTCTCGCCGCTTATCCAGTAATATTTCATAAAAGCACATAACGCGGGAGCAGAAGCTATAAGTCCGCCTGCTCCATCCATTACTTTAATGTTGAATGAGCGAGCAGAGGGCGGATACGACACTTCACGAAGTAACTCATTCGGGTCTTCTTCAGCGACGTCTATTCCAACTGTATGTATTAAGGGCAGAAATCTGTTGTGAAGATATTCCTTATATGATAAACCCGTTGCTTTCTCAATAACTTGCCCCAGGACAACATACCCAAAATTTGAATATACGCTTTTTGTTCCGGGGTCAAATTGAAGAGGCCGAGACGCCATATATGCGACCAAATGTTTTGGCTCCATTTTTTCGTAACGGGGAAGTTTTGCATCGGGTTCGGGCAGGCCGAATACAGGGTCGAATGATTTTTCCCTGTCCCAGCCGCCCTTGTGCTCCAGTAAATCTCCTATGGTTATTTTATTCAGCCGGTCATCTTCGATGAGACGTGTGACGTCTTTACCCAAAAAGGGGAAAACCCTTGTTTTCAGCGATATTTTACTTTCCCGAACCAGCTTGCGAACCATAGCTGCAGTGATGGGCTTGGATACGCTTGCTATTCTCATAGCGGCATTGGGCTTAACAGGTTCTTTGCATTCCGCATCGCTCCAGCCGTAGCCCTTTGAGTAAATAATACGACCTCTATAGGATATTGCTAAAACAGCGGCTTTGGCGCCGTACTTTTCCATATACGATACGATAAGCGGGTCAATTTTATCGTCACCTTTTCCTCCTCGTCCGGTGATTGGCGACTCGGCAGCGTTTAAGCAAGCAGCGAAGAATAAAAAACAAAAAACGGTTTTTTTCGTACCGAGATTTAAATTTGTCTTTTTAGGCATCGTCTAAAAACTTTGCGATATGGTTTACTGTTTTCTCAGTGGCACCCTGGTTTTTACGGATTACGTTTTGGCCATTGCGGGCGATTTTTTCGGCGAGGTCAGGGTCACTTAAACACTTCTGCATTGTTTCAAGTAATTCCTGTTTGTCTTTAACTGAAACTGCACCCTGGGCAGCTAAAAGGTCGTCAGCGGTCTGCTGGAAATTATAAATAGATGAGCCGAATATGGTGCATTTGCCCAGCGCCGCAGCTTCAATAATATCCGAGCCGCCCATTGGAACGAGAGAACGGCCTGCAAAAATTATAGTTGCGAGTGAATAAAATTTACGCAGGTCGCCCATAGTATCGCCGAGGATGACTCGTGCCTCGTCGCTCGTAACTGGTTGCTCGATGTTTGATTTTTCCGTGGTATTGTTTTTAATTTGGCTGTACCGGATAAGGTCGAGGTCGCTTTGCCTGATTAGGTTGGCGACTTCGTCAAAGCGTTCGGGTTTGCGGGGGATAATTGCCAGTCGCAGGTTGCTGAATTGCTTCTGCTGCGTCAATTGCTTATAAACATCGAGGATAATCTGCTCTTCACCTGGGCCGGTTGCGCCGGCGACCCACAATCTTTCGTTGCCAGTGTTCAACTGAGTTGCGAGCTCATCTGCACCTTCGACCTTGCCGGTGATTTGAGCGGTGTCGTATTTCAGTGAGCCGGTAACGAATACTTTTTTGGGGGGACAGCCGATTTCTATGAAGCGCTGAGCGTATTCGTTCGTCTGGGCAAGAACGAGACTTAACCTTCGGAATATTTCCTTAGCGAGCGGTTTTATCTTTTTGTATTTAGAGAAACTTCTATCGGTTATTCGGCCATTGACCACAATGACGGGAGTATACAATTCGTTAGCGATGAGGACGAAATTGGGCCAAACTTCCAGCTCCATCAGGATGCAAATTGTCGGCTGGATTCCGTGAAAAGCACGGCGCATCGTGCAGGAGAAATCAAGCGGAAAGTAAAAGACTTTATGATTGGCGCCGAAGACATCGGTTGCACGGGCAAAGCCGGTGTCGGTAGTAGTGCTTATTACGATTTCAAAATTGTCGAATCTGTTTTTAAGGTCTTCGACGAGGGTTCTGGCGGCATTGACCTCGCCGAGACTTACGGCGTGGAGCCAGATACATTTTTTCAGGGCCGGGTCTTTGCGGGCAATTTTGCCGAAGCGATTAGGCCAGCCCGCCCGATACCGTCCGTATCTGACCATCCGATACACAACGGTGGGAGTTATTGCTAAAGCTGCCAGCAGATATATACAATTAATGATGAACTTCATAATGATAAATGATATTTGCGAAGTTTGGGTTTGTCAAACAAATGGTGGTTAATTAAGGTTCTACACCTTCGAGCCAATGTTCAGCCAGCACGGCGAAATCAAGGAAGTTGACTATGCCGTCAGGACTTGAAGGCGGGGCCAAATCACATTGCGGATTCCAATCCGGCGAGGATGGGGTCTGGAGCCAGTGGCTGACTAACTCGGCCAGGTCCAAGAAATCTACTTTGCCGTCACCACCCGGTGGTGCAATGTCAGCAATAAGAGGTATGGTTTCAAATTCGATGGAAGGGTCATCCTGCCCAAAGAGACCTCCACCGCGAAGTACGAAGTTAAGCTCAGCGAAGAGGTTCATACCGATTATACCATCGACGGTTCCGCCTTCCGGCGAGGCAACGTCAAGCAGAACAACGGGGATGTTTGTGAAGGAGAGCCATTCGCCCAATGCAGGTATGTCAATTGAGTCGATGTAAAAGCCCGGTGCCATAATGGTATCACCAGTAACCCCCTGTATCTCGACCTCGAAGTTGGGGTCAGCAGGGTCGAGACCGAGGCGGGCAGCTATCCTTGAGCCAACAACGGATACCTGGGCACCGGTATCGAGCATAAAGCGGTCTTTGTCGATTGCAGTTTTGTTGCCTTCGTAAAGGTCCACACTGTGAACAAAAAAGACGCTCTGGGACAGGTTGCCTACTATTACAGATGGGCTTGCAGGAACAATTTCAAATAGGTCAGACAGGTCAGGGAAGTACTCTACGTCGACGCCGCCAAGAGGGCGCAGTTCCAGAGGTATTATATCGGAATAGGTTGAGCTGCAGGGGTCAGAAAGTTCATAAAAGGATATATCAGGACCTGTGAAATCTTCGCCGTTATGGGAAACAGTGATTTGCCGGTCGTTATGGAAATCTGTAGCAAAGTAAACAGACAGAGGCGAACCGATTGCTGTGGGCAAGTTCGGTGAATCGACCACATCGCCTACGGCGATAGAGACGTTGGTCTCGCCGACCATTCCGGAAGTATCTTGGAGCAATCCATTAGGTTCTATTGCACCGAGTCCATCGATGAAAAGGCCCAATGGGTAACTTACCCAGGCGAAAACCGAACCGGTTACGCCGATGAGTTCGACCGTGTTTGAGGTAAGGTAAAGACCGGAAAGACCCACTTGGTCAGCGGCAGCATAACTCATTACGTGAGCACTGGCGCCTGTGTCAAAAATACCGATGGCATAGTCAGTTTCAGGGTTGGAAGTCAGGTAGTTTCCGATGACAGAACTTGTGGGTACGGCGTCAAATCTTGCATCTATTTCATCAAAACGCTCATCGGTAACGGCAACGGCTATCCAAGGAATGAATCCATCTATGGGAGGCGAGTCAATCACAAGGGCAATAAGAGAGGCAGAGGACTGCTGAGCAAAGGGTGCAAGGCGGAAGGCAGCTTCGGCTGGGAGAATCTTTTTGCGCAGTGATTTTGGTCGGCGACCGTCTCGTTTACCGAGCATCGGCAGTGGTTTTCCCTGAGGATAATTGACGGCCTTGATAGAGCTACCGCCGGTCATACGCCAATTAACCTGCTGTCGTTGCCAACCTGGCCGCTTGGCTTCGACGGCAGGAATACAGCATAGGACAGCTATGAGCAACGAAACGAAGTATCTTTTGCAGTACGGAAGACCTTTATTCTCTAACATTACTATCATCCCTTCTCTAAGGTAGTATTATAACATATTTATGCAAAAATTGCAGGTATAAAATTCCCAATATGGCCACGAAGACCTGATACAGCCAGTTATATTCTTGACTTGTTCGCCGTTTTGGCATAATAAATAGCATCAGGTTTTCGTCCCCGTAGCTCAATTGGACAGAGCGTTGGCCTCCGGAGCCAGAGGTTGTGCGTTCGAATCGCACCGGGGATAGTTAAAGGTGAGCCATAAGGAAACTATTTATTATGAAGGCATTTAATAGAATATTTAAGTATATCTGGCCGCAATGGCCTCAAGTTATCGTCGTCGTTGTGAGCGCTATGCTTATCGCCATTCTTTTATCGCTGAGCTTTATGACGGTCATACCGCTGCTGAAAGTAATGATGGGCGAGGAAGGGCTGCACGGCTGGGTGGACAGGAAAAGCTGTGAATGGCGTTACGGGCTGGAATTTTCCATACCTGAGAGAACGGACTTTTTTGTCGGAGGAGACGACCAGGAGGTCGGATATTATCTTCTCGTAACAAGGGTGTCAAAGAAAAGCCCTGCTGAGACATCGGGGCTTAAGATTGCCGACCGTATTATCGGTGCGGGAAGACTTTTAGTTACAAAAGATAACCCCAAGATTCCGTTTACCGAGCTTCTTAGGGAGTTAGCTTTAGCTAAGCAGGACCAGGTAACGTTGCAAGTGAAGCGGCTGGGTAAGAATAGTAAACCGGAAGGTAAAACTGTCGTGCTGAGCAGGGGCTGGGTTGATGATTCATCCCGGTCAGCAAAGTTGTTTAGAAATGTAAAAAGTTCCGCCAAAGGAAAAATTATCAAAGCTGCACAATGGGCGCTGAGTTTTCTGCCAAGAGAACAAAGCCAGGCAAATAAAACAAGGGCGGTTATTTTCATAATATTGGCTATGGGGGTGGTTACGGTAATTCGATGTTTGGCGAAATTTTATCAGGGTTATATGGCTGAGAAAGTGGTGCAGATTGCAGTAAACCGCCTGCGGGAAGATACGTTCGGACATGTTATGGATATGCCGATGGGATATTTCGTCAACGAACGGCCCAGCGACGCGGTCAGCAGGATAGTTCGGGATACCAACGTGATGGGTGCGGCTATTAAAATAATGCTTGGTAAAGCACTTCGCGAGCCGCTCAACGCCCTGTTTATGCTCGGCTTTGCAATGCTGCTGAACTGGCAACTTACATTAATATTTCTGTGTGCCGCACCGCTTGTGCTCAAGCTGCTGGCTGCTTTTGGCAGGAAGATGAAAAAGGCCACAAGAAAGTCTCTGGAGGCAAGCTCGCAAATGCTCGGAAAGCTGCAGGAGATAATGGCGGGGCTTAGAGTCGTGAAGGTCTACAACCAACAGCAGTATGAACAGGGCACTTTCAAGAGCATAAATAATAGATTGCTGAAACAATTGCTTAAAATCTCGAAAGTCGATGCAGCTACGATGCCTGTGTTGGAAGTTCTTGGAATGGCGGCAGGTTCGGCAGCCCTGATAGTAGGGGTCTTCTGGGTCGCACAGAACCGAATGGACAGTAGCGAATTTCTGGGCTTATTGATTCTGCTGGGCGCGAGTGCTGAGTCTGTTCGCAAAACAAGTGATATCTGGAACAAGATACAACAAGCAAACGCAGCCGCAGGGAGGATATTCAATATCGTAGATGAGCCCCTCGAGCGAGAAAGCCCCAATGCGGTTAAACTTAAACCAATGACCCAGGGGGTAGAATTCAGAAATGTGGTATTTAGCTATCTTGGAACAGACAAACCCGTATTAAAGGGAATCAATCTTACTGTAAAGGCAGGTCATAATGTTGCTCTTGTCGGGCCTAACGGCTCAGGTAAAACAACGCTGGCAAATTTGCTGCCTCGGTTTTACGACCCCGATAACGGCCAAGTTTTGATAGACGGCAAAGACATTCGCGATGCGACACTGTTTAGTCTGCGAAGCCAGATTGGAATGGTTACGCAGGATGTAGTGACGTTCAATGATACCATAGCGGCAAATATCGCATACGGTAAACCCGGCGCCACCAGAGAAGAGATAATAGCCGCAGCCAAGCGTTCATTTGCCCATGAATTCATTTTACCTCTGCCCAACGGCTACGATACGGTAATCGGTGAGCAGGGCGTCGGCCTTAGCGGAGGTCAACTACAGAGAATTGTTATTTCAAGGGCGATTTTGAGAGATCCCGCAATTCTGATTTTCGATGAGGCTACCAGCCAGGTTGATGCCGACAGCGAAGCGAAGATTCACCAGGCCATCGAAGAAATTATGCATGACAGGACCAGTTTTGTAATAGCGCATCGGTTCAGCACCATCATTACAGCGGATATTATAGTTGTAATGGATGACGGCCGAATTACCGCCAAGGGCCGGCACGAGGAGCTGATGCAAACCTGCCCATTATATCAAAGTTTGTACGAAACCCAGTTAATAACGCTGTGAAGATAGCCTCGACGAAGAAAGTAAATACTCAAGAACAGGCCGATTTTGATATTGCTGTGATAGGCGGCGGCATTGTCGGGTTGGCGTCGGCGTATAAGATTCAAATGCGTTACGCCGACATTCGCATCGGCGTGCTGGAAAAAGAAGAGGAGCTTGCGATACATCAGACGGGGCACAATTCGGGCGTTATTCATTCGGGGCTGTATTACAAGAGCGGTTCGTATAAGGCGAAGAACTGCGTCAAAGGCCGCAGAGAGCTTGTTGATTTTGCGGCAGAACATAACGTCCCTTATGAGATTTGCGGGAAAATAATCGTCGCCACCGATGAGGCGGAACTGGCTACCCTCGAAAAGTTTTTCCAGAACGGTTTGGTAAACCAGATTGAGGGCATTGAAAAAATAGGACCTGAACAAATCCGCGAAATCGAACCGTTCTGCCAGGGTATAGCGGGCGTATACGTACCCTGCACAGGGATTATCGATTTTAAGGAAGTCGCAAAGAAATTAGCTGAGTTAATTGAATCACAGGCACAAGAGAGTCTGGTGTTGATATGCCGTGAGGTAACTGCAATTGACAAACACGACGGTATTACAAAGGTTATAACCAACCTGGGTGAGTTCAGAACAAAATATCTTATAAATTGTGCCGGGCTGCAATGTGACAGGATTGCAAAAATGGACGGAGTAAATCCCACGGTAAGAATAATACCATTCCGTGGGGACTATTACGAGCTGACCGAAAAGGCGAGGCAGAAAGTCAGGAACCTGATTTATCCGGTTCCGGACCCTACCTTTCCATTTCTTGGAGTTCATTTTACCCGTATGATAAACGGAACGGTTGAGTGCGGCCCCAATGCGGTGTTCTCACTAAAAAGGGAGGGTTATGGTAAAATGGACTTCAGTCTGAAAGATTCGTGGGATTCGCTAACTTTCCCGGGGACCTGGAAATTGTTTTTCAGGCACTGGAAATATGGCTTTAATGAGTACAAAAGGGCTTTTTTCAAAGGCCGGTTTCTGAGACAATTACAAAGGCTTATACCCTCGCTCGGCATCGAGGACATAAAGCCATCGAGAACGGGAGTACGTGCTCAGGCGCTCGGACCCGACGGTGAGCTGATTGAGGATTTCAAGATTGAAAAAGGCGCCAATGCGATTCACGTTTTGAATGCGCCGTCACCTGCTGCGACAGCGGCGCTAGCCATCGGGGAAACGGTAAGCCAAATTGCCGCAGAGCATTTCAATCTCTAAAACAGGAACAACACTACTGGGCGAAAAGATGGGAATAATGGTTGACAGACAGTTTAGAATCGCACGGATTTGGTCTAATCACCAGATAAGAAAGTTAGCACCAATTTTCACCGGTGATATTGTCAATGTATCGGCGTGGGACGACAGGGACAAAGAAGGCGGATATTATAAAGAATACTTTTCAAATGCATCCGGTTATTACTGCACTAATTACGCAGGTGTCAGAGGTTATCAACAAAGGGAAAACGAATATTTTGTCGACCTTACCAGGGACGTTCCGGAAGAATTGAAAAGGCGTTTTGACGTAGTTTTTAACCACACTACTTTGGAGCACATATTCGAGGTCAGAAGAGCTTTCAAGAACTTGTGTGAAATGACGAGAGATATTGCCATTATCATTGTGCCTTTTTCTCAGGCACAGCATGAAAAGGAATCTTACAAAGATTATTGGCGATTTACTCCTTCATGTATTCGTGAGCTTTTCAAGGAAAATCAGCTGGAGATAGTGTACGAAGCCGAAAGCAAGCACAAAAAAGCTGCGATATATCTTTTGTTTGTCGCATCGCGCAATCCTCAAAAATGGAAAGAGCTGATGCCAAAATACGAACCGATTACGGAGGCAGGAAGGTCTATCGGTATCCGATGGTCTTTTAAGGAGTTAAGGCAAAAGGTCCTACGAAGACGTTAGCGAACAGCAAGCAGGTGATTTTCAAAAGTTATACGCACTGCATCTTTAGGATTGCTCGTGACCAATGAATCAATGACTTAATATTCGGGTGTCGGCGAAAAGACTGGCCGAGCAGTTGGCGTGCTTGGTCATACATCCCTTCCCTAATTGCACACCGACCTGCTCTGTAGCCTTCCTGGCTAAGTCTCTTCATTGCCCGAGAACGAGGTATTAGCTCTTTACCGCCGCCGTTGAAGTAGAAATCCTCAAGGACATCAAATTCGGTATTACGATTAGCAAATGAACGGACAGAAACATTGTCTCTATGACGTCTCCTTTTGAAAGTTGGGCCTTTGACGGGGATGAACTTACAGTTGACGGACATTTTTAACAAGAGTTTGTAAAAAGCACAGCACCTTAGAGACGTATCAAAACCACTAACCTCTTCATAAAGCTTTTTAGCACACATCATCCCGCAAGAATGAACATAAATGAATTCAAATAATTCCGCTGTGATATTACCCGACGGCAACGGACGTTGTTTTCGCTTTACGAGCCTGCCTTTTTCATCAATGCCCACGTGCGCCCCATAGGCGATAACATTAGGCCCGTGCTCCTCTATTGCCTTTATTAATCTCTCAGCGGTATCCGGAAATAAGAGGTCATCAGAATCGACGAATGTGATATATTTCCCTTGTGCAAGCTCGATTAGTTTGTTTCGCGCAGCATATTGACCTATGCGGTTTACCCAATAATATCTGACAGGGTAGGCGGTGTTTCTTATCATCTCTTCTGTGCCGTCTGTCGAGCCATCGTCAACTACGATAATTTCGTAATCTTTGTATGTTTGGGCAAATACGCTTTGAAGCGTCTCTTTAAGGTAGTCTCTTCTATTATATGTAGGGATACAAATGCTGACGGCAGGTGCTGAATTTATGCTTTTCATATCTTATTGTTGCGGGATAATGTTCACCGATTCAAATACATAGCATCATAATATTTCTGGTAATCGCCGGAGACAACGTTTGCCAGCCATTTTTTATTTTGCAGGTACCAGTCTATTGTTTTGCTGATTCCTTCTTCAAAACTTACCGAAGGCTGCCAGTGTAATTCGGTCGTTATCTTTTTAGCCTCTATTGCATATCGCCTGTCGTGGCCTGGTCTGTCTTTGACATGCTTAATCAGCGACTTTGGTTTCTTTAACCGTTCCAGGATTAATGTTACCACCTCTATGTTTGTCTTTTCGTTGCAACCACCGATGTTGTAAACTTCTCCGGGCGGTGCTTCAGCTAAAATCTTCCAGATAGCTGTGCAGTGGTCATATACATACAGCCAGTCACGCACATATAAGCCATCGCCATAGACAGGCAACTCTTTGTCATTGAGAGCGTTGTTAATCATTAGTGGGATTAATTTTTCAGGAAACTGATAAGGGCCGTAATTGTTTGAGCATCTACTGATGTTGTATTTTACGCCCCAGGTGTGGCCGAACGCCTCGACCAGATGATCGGCAGAGGCTTTGCTGGCGGAATACGGCGAATTCGGACTAAGCGGTGTTTGTTCGGTAAATTTACCTTCCGGGCCGAGCGAGCCATACACCTCGTCGGTCGAAATTTGAATGAATCGCTCTAATTTTTTATCGCGTGCCGCTTCGAGCAGAGTCAATGTGCCGGTAACGTTAGTTTCGATAAAGATTTTCGGAGCGGTGATTGAGCGGTCCACGTGGCTTTCTGCGGCAAAATTGATAATCATATCTATTTTATGTTCGTCGATGATATTTTCTACCAGAGCACCATCACAAATGTCGCCTTTAATGAATTTGTGATTGGGATGGTTTTCAAGGCCAGCGAGATTTTCAAGATTGCCCGCATAGGTGAGCTTGTCGAGATTGACGATAAAGCAATCAGGATGCTCTGAAAGTACCATTCGAACGAAATTGCTTCCTATAAACCCGGCACCACCTGTGACTAAAAGTTTCCTCATAACCTCTCCAAAAAACGTTCTAACGGCACCTGCCAAGGCGCAATCGGTTCACCAAGCAAAGCTTCAATTTTGCTGCAGTTGAAACGGCTGTTTAAGGGCCTTGCAGCAACAGTGGGGAAATCGGTGGTTTTGCAACTCTTTAAATCCACTTGCCATTTGAGCTTATCAAAAATAAATTTTGCCATTTCAAAACGGCTGACGTAGCCTGCACTTGCAAAATGAAATAATCCTTCGGGCTTCTTTGGTAATAACGTGCAAATTACTTTAGCAATTTCGGTTGTGGCAGTCGGCGAACCTATCTGGTCATCGACAACCTTTAACCCTTTGTTTATTTTAGCTTGTTTAATTATCTTAGTTACAAAATTATTGCCTGTTGAGCCGTAAGTCCATTCGACGCGCATTATACAGTAGCGGCAGCGGCTTTCAACTAAAAGCTCCTCACCGGCCAGTTTGCTTGCGCCGTATATGTTTATTGGGTGCGGTGGGTCGGTCTCGACATAAGGTCTCCCAGATTTACCATCAAAGACAAAATCAGTGCTGATATGAAGAACCCATACGCCGGCCTGTTTGGCGGCAAAGCCGAGCTTACCTACAGCTTCAGCGTTGACTTTGTAGACAAGCTCACTTTCACTTTCTGCCTTTTCGACATTAGTATAGGCAACACAGTTAATTACAGCGTCAATACCTTTGAGAGCATTAGTGAGATGCTTTTCATTTGTGATATCAAACTCGGGCAGGTCAAGCACAGTTGTAATAAGCCGATGTTGCTGACAGACAAGCGCCAAATCCGAGCCGAGCATACCCTTGCCGCCCAAGATGGCAATTCTGCCCTTATCCATCCTTACGCGTCCAATCGTACGGGATATGGTTGTCATGAGGGTGGGTGCGATATTCATCGGGATTGGAGTAGTCGTACAACTCGGAGACTACATTTATTATGTAAGCTTTGGTGTCGCTGACGCACATCCAGCCGTGCTGAACACCAGGCGGTATACGAACTATTCCCGGGCAGAGCTCACCCAAATAAAGCTGGTTGACGGTCCCGTAAGTAGGTGAATCTTTGCGCTCGTCGTAGAGTGCGATTTTTACCATCCCCTTGATGACGTAAAAAAGATCTGTTTGTTTTTTGTGCCAGTGCCAGGCTTTGACAACGCCGGGATAGGTTGTGGTAAAATAAACCTGGCCAAATTTTTCAAACCAGGGGTCATCGGCTCTCATTATTTCGCCGAGCCAGCCGCGTTCATCATATAATATTTTTGCCAATCGAGCCTTTACGCCGTCGATAAGCTTACCTGAACTGCGAATAATCAGTCCCTCATCTGCAAAAACCGTTTTTAACGTCACTATTTTTTTTGTCACTGTGGTGGCTCCTCTATAACCAGTTCATTCACTATCTTTAAAGATTCAAACGTTCCAGCGTCGCTCCACCAGCCGTCGAGAATATCATACATCAATTGGCCTTTTGTTATATATGTGTTGTTGACATCGGAGATTTCAAGCTCTCCGCGAGCTGACGGCTTGAGCGTTCGTATAATATCAAAAACCGAGGCATCATAAAAGTATATGCCGGTTACGGCATAACCCGATTTCGGCTCCTTTGGTTTTTCTTCGATACTAATAACCTTGTTACCAGATACTTGAGCGACGCCAAAACGCTGAGGATTTGGCGCTTGCTTGAGGAGTATCCTTGCACCGGTTTTTTGGGAGATAAACCTATCGGCATAGGTTTTTAGGTTTGCTTGGAAGATATTGTCGCCGAGGATAACGGCAAGACGTTGTGCGAAATTTTCAGCCAGTCCGAGTGCCTGGGCAATCCCGCCGGCCTCATCCTGCACTTTGTAGGTGAACTGACAGCCGAACTCCCTGCCGGAGCCGAGCAGGCCGACTACATCGCCCATATATTCAACACCGGTTACAATCAATATCTGCTCAATGCCGATTGAGGTTAGTTTCTCAATGGGGTAATAAATCATAGGTTTTTGGCCAACGGGAAGCAGATGCTTATTTGTGACCTTGGTTAGCGGCCTAAGACGCGACCCACTACCACCGGCGAGAATAACACCTTTTAAATCCATATTCATTTCCACGAGTTATTATAATCTGAAAATTCTAAAGCCCATAAGCAACGATGTCAACGATAGCCTATAGAAATCTATCCAGATTTATGAAAGTCCTGCTTGCCTACGGCAGAAAGCAACCCCGGAAGCACTAAAAAAGACTTGATTATTGGCTATAAAGCAAGTAATATTTGTTTCCAGCTCAACTGCTGCTTACAGGGGACTTATCTGAGGCAGCCAAGAAATTACTGTATTGGTTCTTACAGGGTTTTATTGCAACCTACGGGGACGGAGTCCAGACAATGAAAAGCACAGGATAAAGTAGCTCAATTTCTCATGAACAAAACAAACGAAAAACAAGAACAATGGGACATAATCCTTCAGCCCACGACGGGCTGGTTTGACCTGCATCTTCGTGACCTATGGCGGTATAAGGACTTGGTAGCTCTGTTTGTCAAGCGTGACTTTGTCACATTTTACAAACAGACGGTGTTAGGGCCTCTTTGGTATATTATTCAGCCGCTTTTGACCACCATAGTCTTCACTGTGATTTTCGGGAACCTTGCAGGTATTCCAATGGATGGGGTTCCGAAATTTATTTTTCTTCTTGCGGGTAATGTTGCCTGGGGTTATTTCGCGGGCTGTCTTAATGAGACATCGACCACATTCGTGAAGAATGCGGGTATTTTCGGCAAGGTATACTTCCCGCGGCTTACAGCCCCTGTTTCAGTAGTTATAATCAATTTGGTGAAATTTGGGATACAGTTCGTCCTCTTTCTCTGTTTTTATGCCTATTTTATTGTAAGGGGTTCGGACATTAGACCGACCTTTCTTGTTCTGCTGCTTCCTGTTTTAATACTTCAAATGGCGGTGTTGAGCTTAGGTGCGGGTATTTTAATTTCGGCTCTTACTACCAAATACCGCGACCTGAGCTTTGTGATGACTTTTGCAGTTCAGTTATGGATGTATGTTTCATCTGTGATTATCCCTGCATCAACAATTCCTGAAAAGTATCGATCGATTTATATGCTTAACCCGATGACATCAGTAATAGAGATGTTTCGCTACGCATTTTTCGGTCGCGGGGTTGTAGATGTTGTTTATGTAGCTATTGGTTGGGCAGTAACTTTAGCTGTTCTTTTGGTGGGAATTACTCTGTTCGGCAGGATTGAAAAGAGCTTTATGGATACGGTGTAAGTAATGCCAGAGAAGGTCATAAAAGTTGAGGGGCTTTCCAAGCAGTACCGCTACGGCGTGATAGGGCACGGGACTTTATACAGGGATATAGGAAGCTGGTGGGCACGTCTTCGCGGCAAGGAAGACCCTAACTTGAAGATTACGGAACACATTGGGCCCGGTCTGGACGGGGAGCGGTTCTGGGCGCTGCAAGATATTTCGTTCGCAGTGCAGCGGGGTGAGGTGCTCGGCATTATCGGGCGCAACGGCGCAGGTAAATCGACGCTTCTGAAGATTCTATCACGTGTTACTACTCCAACAAAAGGAGTGGTTAAGCTTAAGGGCAGGGTTGCATCATTGCTTGAAGTAGGCACCGGCTTTCATCAGGAGCTGACGGGCCGTGAAAATGTTTTCCTCAACGGTGCAATTCTTGGAATGACAAAAGCCGAGGTAGACAGTAAATTCGATGAGATAATTGATTTTTCGGGTCTTGAGAAATTTGTCGATACTCCGGTGAAACGGTATTCTTCAGGGATGTATGTTCGACTGGCTTTTGCGGTGGCGGCGCATCTGGAGCCCGAAATTTTGTTCGTTGACGAGGTGTTAGCGGTTGGGGATGTTGAGTTTCAGAAAAAATGCCTCGGGAAGATGGGTGATGTTGCAAAAAGCGGCAGAACCATATTGTTTGTGAGCCATAATATGGCGGCGATTCGCAGTCTGTGCCGACGAACGATATTACTTGAAAAAGGTAGGCTTTTAATGGACTCGGCTACGCACGAGACGGTGGCGCATTATCTGGACCAGAACCTCGTTGAGGGGACAGTTGCATCAAGTGCCGATATAGAGGAAAGGATGGAGGGCAAAATCAGGAGGGGTAATCCTTTTTTGCGTATGTGCGAGGTTGCGGTACGTGACAGGTCCGGTCTTCCGAGACGGTTATTTCATTCCGATGAAGATATTGTTGTGTCAATTGCGTTTGAATGTCTGCAGCCGGTTCAGAACCTGTTTATTATACTGGATATTGTCGATGAGGACGCTGTTCCTGTTCTGGAAAGCCATAATCTGGATGACCCGAGCGCCGCTCCGGTTTTTCGTCGACTTGACAGGGGAGTGTTTAAGGCCTCCTGTATCCTGCCGGCGAATACCTTCGGCGGAAAGAGATTTTTCCTGACGGTTCACCTTGTGTATCCAAAAACAGAACACATTACCGTTAATAAGATTCTGGAATTCGAGGTCACATTCAGGGGCTATAATGATGCTTTCAGCGATGTCGGAGATGCTTTTGTCAGGCCTCAGTTAAAATGGACGATGCAGCCTGTGGATAGAGGAGAGGTAAGTATTCTTAAAAAGTAAAAATGATATTGAATCCTGGGGTGGGAGTTTTAGATTTCTCAAAATATGTTAGTTCGGGCGGAAAGTTACAAATGTTAAGCGGTAAAACGATTTTGATTACAGGCGGCACAGGCTCATTCGGCCAGGCATTTGCGAAGAAGACACTTACCGAGTACAAGCCTCGCAAAGTCATTATATATTCGCGAGACGAATATAAGCAATATATGATGCGCAAGAAGTTTGCCGAACATGAAGGACAGTTGAGGTTTTTTCTCGGTGATATAAGAGACAAAGGGCGGCTTTGTCGAGCATTTGAAGGGGTGGATTATGTTGTTCATGCCGCGGCTTTGAAGCAGGTACCAGCTTTAGAATATAATCCGACCGAAGCGGTCAATACCAATGTGATGGGGGCGGACAATATAGTTGATGCTGCTATAGATACAGACGTGAAAAAAGTTGTGGCCATTTCTACAGACAAAGCGGTGAATCCCATAAATCTATATGGTGCAACAAAATTAGTTGCTGAGAAGATATTTATCGCAGCCAATGCTTATGGCGGAGGCAGAGTCAAATTCTCGGCAGTCAGGTACGGCAATGTTGTGGGTTCACGGGGAAGCGTTATTCCATTTTTTATGGGTCTGAAAAGCAGAGGCATCAAAGAGTTTCCTATCACGGACGAAAGAATGACGCGTTTCTGGATAACACTGGAGCAGGGTGTTGCTCTAGTCATAAAGGCGCTCGAAGAAGCAGAGGGGGGAGAGATATTTGTGCCGAAGATTCGCTCTACGCGGATTGTGGATTTGGCGAAAGTGATTGAGCCGAACTGCACATTCAAATTTACGGGAATAAGAGCTGGCGAAAAGCTCCATGAGAGTTTGATTTCGTATGATGAGGCACGTTACGTTAAGGAATTTGACAGAATATATGTGATTTTACCTCAAGCTTTTGAGACGACCAGGGCCCTGCCAAAATATGGGCATTATCCTTCGGTTCCGGAAGGATTCGTACTTCGCAGCAACCAGGATGATATATTGTTAAGTCAGGACGAGCTTGAAGAGATGCTGAAGGAAGTGGAGATTGAGTAGAGTTATACCTTATGGCCACCAGTGCATTGAAGAAGATGATATACAAGCGGTGGCTGAAGTTTTAAAGTCTGACTGGATTACAACGGGACCGGCGGTAGGAGCTTTCGAAAAAAGTGTAGCTGAGTTTGTCGGCGCTGAATATGGGGTGGCTGTTTCAAGTGGAACCGCGGCTTTACACACCGCTATGTATGCAATAGGGCTTGAGCAAGGTGATGAAGTTATTGTGCCAGCAATGACGTTTGCCGCCACGGCCAATGCGGTTGTGTTTCAGGGCGCTACGCCGGTATTTTGCGATGTTGACCCCGATACATTGCTTGTTGAGCCGAAGCTGGTTGAATCAAAAATTACCTCAAGGACCAAGGCAATAGCTGCCGTTGATTATGCCGGTCAGCCATGCGATTATGATGCACTTCGCACAATTGCCGATGGAAACAAGCTGGTTCTTATTGCTGATGCGTGTCATTCCTTAGGCGCTGTATACAGGGGGCGGAAAGTCGGGACATTAGCTGACCTTACTGTTTTTAGTTTTCATCCAGTAAAACATATTACGACAGGCGAGGGCGGAATGGTAGTGACAAATAAACCGCAGTATCACCAGAGGATGATTATGTTCCGCAACCACGGTATTACCACAGACCATCGGCAGCGCAGCGAGAAAGGTTCCTGGTTTTATGAGATGGTGGATTTGGGCTATAACTACAGGATTACAGACTTCCAGTGTGCGCTAGGGACGAGCCAATTGAAGAAACTGCCCGGCTGGATAAAACGGCGTCAGGAAATCGCTTCAAGATATGACAATGCTTTCGAGAGTCTGGGTCTAATTGAGCCATTGGCTGTGACTTCGGATGTGTCGCACGTTTATCATTTGTATGTAGTGAAGCTGCGTGATGTAGAGCGGGACAAGGTTTTCAGTTCCTTAAGAGCAGCAGGTATAGGCGTAAATGTTCATTATATCCCCGTGCATCTACATCCATTTTATCGCGAGCGGTTTGGCACGCGGAAAGGAATGTGTCCTGCTGCGGAGGCCGTATACAGGCAAATCATTTCGCTGCCTATGTTTCCGGCATTAACCGATGAAGATGTAGATACGGTTATATCATCTGTAAAAAAAGCCATATCGTAATATAGGGGGTATGAAGGACATAGATAGGTTCGACAGGCTCACTATAAATTGGAAAGGTGAGAGGGTTTCTATATTTGTGCTGGGCACTGCCCAGTTGGGTATGGATTACGGTATTGCCAATGTTTGTGGACAGCCGAACGAAAATTTGGCTTTTGAGATTGTCAAGACAGCATTGGGGTATGGTGTTAACTGTTTTGATACTGCTGCAGCATACGGGAACAGTGAAGTTGTTTTGGGGAGAGCATTAAGAGATTGCGAGGCTGATCCGGATATAAAAATTGTATCCAAGCTTTCACCTGATTTACAGCCGAGGGACAGCAAAGCTATCAAACAATCAATTGAAACTTCGTGTCAAAATCTCGGCGTAGAGCAGTTATGGTGTTTGATGCTGCATAGGGGTGACTGGTTTGATGTCTGGGATGAAGGATTGGGCCGGGTCCTAAGCGATGTCGTGAGAAGTGGGATTGTCAGGTATCTTGGGGTTTCAACTTATTGGCCTGATGAAGCCCGCGGGGCCTTGGAAAATCCACAGATACAGATTATTCAGGTACCCTGTAATGCGTGGGACCAGAGAATGAAGAGGGCCAGTATCTTTGAGCTTGCCAAAAGCTTAAACAAACTTTGTTTTGTCCGTAGCATTTATCTGCAGGGATTACTCATAATGTCAGTGGAGGAGGTGAGGAAGAAATTTTCAAAGGCGACAGGAGTTTCGCAACGATGGCATGAACTTGCTGAGAGTTATAATTTGAAGCCGATAGAATTTGCAATCGGATTTGCAAAATCGCTGCAGCAACCTCTGGTAATAGGTGTAGATAATAGTGCCCAGATGATTGAAAACTTCTCGTTGCTCGGGAGTGTTAAGCTGCCCAAAAAGATAATTGAGGATGTGCGGTTGCAGGTAGACGACGAAGATATCATTATTCCGACGCGGTGGAATGTTAAAAGGTGAATTCGTGAAGCAGGAAGGTTTATTTAGTCTGCGTGGAAAAGTGGCGGTCGTAACGGGCGGATACGGCCATCTGGGAAAAGGTTTTTGCAAGGGACTGTCAGATGCAGGGGCGAGTGTGGTTGTCGCCGGACCCCACCACAATAAGTTTAAGGATGCGTTCGAGAGAGAGAATAACCCGAAGATTATATTTGAGCAAATGGATGTTGCTTTTGAAGGGTCCATTAAGGCGGCATTTGAGAAAATTTACAAAAAAACAGGACGTATAGATGTTTTGGTAAACAACGCGTTTTATTCGAAAGGTTCAGGCGACCCTGCGGAAATGAGTTCATCGGATTTCGAATGCGGAATTGACGGGACGTTAAACAGCGTCTTTCGATGTATAAAATTAGTTGTTCCTTATATGAAACGGATGAAAAAGGGCAGCATAATAAATATCTCATCAATGTATGGCGTTGTTTCGCCGGATTTTAAAATCTACGAGGGGCATAAGGAGTATTTTAGTCAGCCGAACTATGATGCAGCGAAGGCCGGTGTTATTCAGTTGACGCGATATTACGCCGTGTATTTGGCCGGTTACGGCATCAGGGTTAATTGCATTTCCCCCGGTTCGTTTCCCAAACCTGAGGTTATGGAGCAAAAGGAATTTGCGCAACGACTCTTAGCCAAGGTACCTATGGGTCGATTAGGTAGGCCGGAGGATTTGGAAGGAGCGGCAGTGTTTCTTGCCTCGGACGCTTCATCATATATGACAGGTCAAAATATCATTATAGACGGTGGATGGACAGCTTGGTAAAGCAGAACAGGACAAAAAAGGTTGGTGCTGTTATTCAGGCCCGGGTATCATCATCGAGGTTGCCTGGCAAGGTTTTGCTTGCGCTGCCGTGCGGCAGCGGGGTTTCGGTGTGTGAACATATTATTAGAAGACTGAAGAAGGTAAAAAGCGTTGATGCGATTATCGTTGCGACAACTTCCAATCCGAGTGATGACAAAGTTGTAGATGTAGCCAGTTCTGAGGGGGTAGAACATTACCGTGGGGCAGAGGAAGACGTTTTAGCTCGCTTTTTTGATGCTGTGAAAAAATATCAACTTGATGAGATTGTAAGGGTGACAGGTGACAATCCTTGTATAGATTATGCACTGGTTGAACAGGTGGTTCAGGCGCATTTGCAGGAGGACAACGATTATACGGTTACCCGGCAGTATCCCACTGGAATCAATGTAGAGGTATTGTCATCCAGAGCGTTGAGGGTCGTTTATGAGAATGCAAAGCAGCCGGAAGAGCGAGAGCATCTGACATTATATATAGAAACGCATCCAGAGGCATTTAAGGTTTCTGAAAAGAAAGCACCAAACAATTACAAGCGCCCTGATATACGAGTAACATTGGACACAGAAGAAGATTACGCTTTGCTGAATTGTATATTCGAGTTTCTGTATGAGAAAGACAACTATTTTGGAATTGACGAGCTTGTTTCGCTTTATCAACAGAAGCCATGGTTAGCCATTATTAATAATAAGGTGGGGCAGAAAAAGGTATTCAAGACACTCGAAGATGAGCTCGCAGAAGCTGTTCGTTTGCTGGATTTGCAGGACCTTAAGAGAGCAAAAAAGTTTTTGACAAGTTATCTGGGATGAATGTTTGCATACTAACCGAAGGCGGTAAAAATATAGGCTTTGGGCATATTACCAGATGCACGGCCATATACCAGGCGCTTCAGGAAAGAGCAGTTCAGCCGACGTTTATAATCAACTGTGATGAATCAGTCCGGCAGCAATTCAAAGGCGGCGTCAGCAGCATTAGTTTCAACTGGCTGAACGATATCGAGCGGCTCTTTTTGTGCATAAGAGATGCAGATATTGTCTTTGTTGACTCATATCTTGCAGATTATGACTTATATGAAAAGATTTCGAGTGTCGCAAAGACAGGTGTTTACTTTGATGATGATATAAGGATTGAGTATCCAACAGGTTTTGTGGTCAATGGTGTTGTTTTTGCCGAACGGATGCCATATCCGGAAAGAAGCGATATCAGGTATCTTTTAGGCACTTGGTACACACCTCTTAAAAAAGAGTTCTGGGATGTGCCGGAAAAACCCATACGCCCTATTCTTGAAACTGCGATGATAACGTTTGGTGGGGCAGATATATGCAACCTTACTCCAAAAGTTTTGGAGTTGCTGCAGGATGCTTACCCGCGGCTGTCCAAAAAGGTAATTGTGGGAAGCGGCTTTCAGAACACAGTTGAGATAGAAAGGCTCAAAGACAAAAGGACCGAATTGATATACTGCCCTGATGCCGCTGAAATGAAAAAAGTTATGCTCGAATCCGATATTGCGATATCCGCCGGCGGACAGACATTATATGAGCTGGCGCGAGTAGGGGTTCCCACTATTGTAGTAGCTGTTGCTGATAATCAGTCGGTCAATATTCGCGGCTGGCAGGAGGCGGGATTTGCTGAGTATGCCGGAGATGGAGCAAACGGAAAGCTGCCGGAAAAGATAAACCAGAAAATAGAACTGTTGAAAGACAACAACACGAGAGAGTGCAAAAGTAAACTCGGCAGGAAGAACATTGACGGCGCCGGCAGCACGAGGATAGTCAAGGAGGTGCTATCTGATTTATATAAGAGGCAGCTTGTTTTAAGGAAAGCAACAGCAGCCGATGCTGAGGATTTATTTAATTTGGCAAATGAGGACACTGTAAGGCAAAATTCATTTTCACAGGGCAAAATAAAGTGGGAAGAGCACACACGATGGTTAGATGAAAAACTTGGCAACGGCAATTGCTTATTTTTAATTGTTGATTATTTGGGCAAGTTTGCCAGCCAGGTACGTTTTGATGTGATTCCGCTGCAAAGTGAGGCAGTGATAAATATCAGTTTATGCAAGAGTATCCGAGGCCTGGGTTTGTCAGCCTTTATTATAAACAAGGCGATAAAAGAATTTCTGGAAGTGCGCAGTGATGTAAGACTGATTAAAGCTTATGTCAAAGATGGCAATATTGCCTCAGCAAAGACCTTTGGAAAGGCCGGTTTTGGGTTTTTAGGGAATACAATGTTTAAGGGGTGTAAGGCGGGGGTTTATGGAAGAGGTGTTGGTAATGGGTGACAGCGCCACTTTCAACTTGGTAGAGAGAATAAAAGATTCGGTTTTTGTAGTTGCGGAGGTCTCGGCGAATCACGACCGACAGTTTGACTTGGCAGTGAAGTTGATAGAGACGGCTAAAGAATGCGGTGCTGATGCGATAAAGTTCCAGGCTTACACACCAGACACTTTGACTATAAACGTCGACAATAAGTATTTTCAAATCAAGCATCCCCAGTGGGGCGGCCAAAGCTTGTACGAATTTTACCAAAAAGCTTTCACCCCGTGGGAGTGGTTTAAGCAGTTAAAAAAAACCGCTGATGATATCGGGATAACCTTTCTTTGCACAGCGTTTGACAAGACCAGTGTCGACCTGCTTGAGGAGCTGGATATTTGCGCTCATAAGATATCGTCGTTTGAACTGGTGGATTTGGCTTTGATAGGGTATGTCGCGAGGACGAAAAAGCCGTTGGTACTTTCGACGGGCATGGCTGAAATCGCTGAAATTCGTGAAGCAGTTGATACCGCCAGAGAAGCCGGGGCAAAAGAGATTGTCTTATTGAAGTGTGTATCGAGCTATCCAGCCAATCCCGAAGAGATGAATTTGAGAACAATTCCACATATGCAGGAGCTTTTCGGCTGTCCGGTTGGCATTTCCGACCACAGTTTGGGGATTGGAGCTTCTATTTGTGCAGTGGCTTTGGGCGCAAATGTTGTTGAAAAACATTTTACCTTGTCAAGAGAGATTAAAACACCCGATAGTTTCTTTTCAATAGAGCCGGAAGAATTAAAAGAGCTGGTGACAAATATAAGGATTGCAGAGAAGGCCTTAGGCAAGGTTTATTATGGACTAACTGAAGAAGAGAACAAAAGCAAGGTTTTCAGACGTTCTTTGTTTGCAGTCGAAGATATTAAAAAAGGAGAAGTTTTTTCTCAGAAAAACATAAGGTCTATCAGGCCAGCAGACGGCCTTGAACCAAAATGGCTAAGCGCAATTTTAGGTCGAAAGGCAAAAGTAAATATAAAAAGTGGAACTCCGCTGAGCTGGGGCCTGATTGAAGCTGCACAGTAAGGCAGTAAAAACAAAGGCGTTTATGAATAAAAAAAGCATTTGTTTTATATGCTGGGGCAAGACTGCCGAGTTGCTTGTAAATCGTGATGGTTCTCTTTGTGAATATTTTGCTGAGGTATTTGACGACCTGATTTTACTGGATGTCAGTAACGTATTCACAACGGCATTAGTACACGGCAGGTCTAGCAGAGGCAGTTTAGACAGGCTGCCGTCGAAATTCAGGATTGTTTCTCCGGGAAGTTTTTCAGAATGCAAAAATTTTTTGAAGTCTCAGCCTATGATTGTAATACATTACTTTTCTCAAAGATGGTATGACTGGTGGCTTTATTATTATTTACGGAAGTACTCAATTCCCCTTATATACGCCCAAACATTGTCGATAATACTGAGTTTTAAGCCTCGTGACTTACAAAGGCAGTCGCTTTCTGTTATTGCCTCGAGAAAGCTGAATACCATAGTTGACCGTATTTTCAGGGCCCTTGTTTTATGTGGTTTCTTTTCGAAGGTAGATACTTATTTTCTTTCCAATAAAGCAAAAGCTGAAGCCAAGAAAAACGACCGCCGTTTCAATGAAATAGTTTTAACTAACAGTAGTTTTTATGATAGTATGCTGTTCAATAGCTATAGGGTCTTGAACGACTATGTGGTTTTCGTTGATTCTATTGTACCGTATGCTACGGACCAGATACATCATGGGTACAAACCTACCGACAGGGAACCGTATTTCAAGAATTTAAACAGGGTTCTGAGTGTGATAGAATCGACGCTCGGCAAGGAAGTGGTAATCTGTTTACATCCGAGCTATGATGAAGACAATATAAGCAGAGATTTCGGGAGGCGGAAAGCCGTCAAATACAGGACAGATGAGTTTATTGCAAAGGCGGAACTGGTACTTTTCCACGACAGTAGCGCCGTTAATAGCGCTGTTGTTTATGGCAAAAAGGTTGTCCAGCTGACTGGAAGTCAATTTAATGATTTTGTCCGGAATAACTGTGAAGTTTTTCAGCAGGTTTTTTCGTTTACGACTATAGACATATATGAGGCCACAGATGACCAAATCAGAGAAGCTGCCCGTTCGCCTAGGCTCGATGGAGAAAAGTATGAAACTTTTCTGTCCAATTTTGTGGTAGCTTCGGGCCAAAAAGGCCTTTCTTCCTGTGAACAAATAGCAGAGCATATAAGCCATAAATATGGAATAGAAAGAAGAAAGTGAAACTTTTTATACAGAGGATTGAGAAATGATTGTTTTTCTGGCAGATTTACAGAACTCCTACTATCGTTATTTGCGAAATTCCGTGCCGATTGGTGTGGGGTATGTCGCTGCGTATTTAAAGAAGCGATTTGGAAAGGATGTTGAAGTCCATCTATTCCGCCGGTTTGAAGAAATATACGAAGCGCTCAGGGACAAAACTCCACACATTGCTGCTTTTGGTTCCTACTGCTGGAATACTATGCTTACTCTTAACACAGCCAAATATGTCCGCAGCTGTTGTCCTGATACGGTGATTGCGATTGGGGGGCCAGATGCCTCGCCTTTTCCAGGTATGTTAGACAAAGATTTGCGGGTGAATCGACATGTTGATTTTTATCTGCCGAATGAAGGTGAGATGCCCGCTGCGAACCTGACGGAAACGTTTTTAGGTCTCGGTGATTCCGAAAAAGTACGGCGAACTATAATCAGGGGTTGTATTTCACTTAATCCTGGCACGTCCGAGGTGCAGGGTGAAGCGATAGACCGTTTTGAGGGTGATATCAATGAAATTCCATCTCCTTATTTTGATGGTTTGATGGACCGTTTTTTAAGTGATATTGACTATATGCCAAGTATACAGATTACACGAGGCTGTCCATATCGATGTACATTCTGTGTGTCCGGCAAGAAGAACTGGTGCAAACTAAATACGTTCGACGTAGAGCGCGTTAAGGCGGAGATTGACTATGTAGCCGCCCAGACGAAAAATTCCTTTATGAGGTTTGCTGATGAGAACTTAGGCCTTCTGCCAAGTCATCTGGAAATTATCGAATACCTGATGAAAAAGAAAGCAGAAACCGGCTTTCCCCAGAGCGGTTCGATTTATACAGATAAACACCCAACGGAGCGGGTGAAGAAAATTGTATGGCTAATGAGGGAGATTATACCACTTTGTGTCAGCTATCAATCGTTGACGCCGAAGGTACTTAAGAACATAAAGCGGGTCAATCTTAGCGAACAGGAGGTGCTGGATGTTATCAGTTTTGCACGTCAGAACAATTTAATTCTTGTGAGCGAGTTGATATTTATGCTTCCCGGCGAAACTGTGGAGACGTTTCTGGCTTCTGTCCAAAAGCTGATAGACCTTAGATTTGAGAGTATGGAAATTCAACCGTTGCAGATTCTAAAAGGTACTGAGATGGATACCCCGCAGGACCGTGCCAAATATGGCGTTAAAACGATGTTTGCTATGGCTGAAAAGGGCTATACCAAACACCCTGCATTGGAAAATATCGAAGTAGACGAATGGGTCGTAGCCAATAACACTATTTCCAAGGAGGAACATTTCAAAACTCTGCGATTTATTTATCTTCTTGATTTTGCCCATTATCGAAGCTATCTAAAAGAATTTTTGTTCTTTCTTGAATGTTACGATGTTCGTACCACCGACCTTCTTATGCGGATTGTTGACAGCCCCGACATCTGCCCGATACTCTCGTCGACTGCAGCGAAGTATGAAGTGGGAATACGGGAATTCCTTCATGAGACCCCCGAGCAGGTTGTGGATTATGTGCAAAAGAAAATAACCAACGGTGAAGAAGTATTGGGTTTTTATGACCTCAGAAGAAAGATAATGATAGAGCTTCTGATGGCCGACAAATTCGCCGATGTAATCGATGAAGTGGCTGCTATTGGCACAATGATTTGCAAAGAACAATCGGGCAGCCTGCCTGAAGGTTTCGAAGAGGAGTTGGCGGTAATCAAGGAAATAATATTCAATTCATTTATTCCCGTACATCGCAGGGTGCAGCGTGAGGTAGTTATCGAAAGCCCATTCGATGTTCGCAGATGGATTGCGGATAATTACAGCAAAAAGTTATCTGCTTATAGGCTCAAAGTGCCTGTCAAATTGGTCTTAAAGATACGCGGGTATAGTTTTTATGAAGATATATGGGCGATGCAGGAGACTAATCTTACCAAATATCGAAAGGCCTTTCGTATATTTACGTCAGCCAATCGTCGGCGAGCTTTGGTGACACCGTCGGATTCAGAACTACAGCAAGCCAAATCGACCAAAGATATAGTAGAAATTGACAAGCCGAAAAAAAGCAATGCATCACTTGGTTCTATACACAAATAACGAGTCATTTAAGTTGGAGACGTGGCATCGTAAAAGAAGGATGATATGAAGTTTTTTGATAAAAATATCGTAGTTACGCGAGATATTTATGACACTCATATACTGGATAAGTCGAATTGGTTCGGCGATGTGCCGCCATTTACGAATTTGGAAATAAATATCTGCGGCATTTGCAACAGGAAATGTTTTTTCTGCCCGAAAGCCAACCGTAAGCTGTTTCCCAACAAGAGAGAGTATATGTCTTTGGAGTTTTATGAAGCCCTTTTGAAAGATTTAGCCGGTGTCAATTTTAAGGGCCGGCTGTCGTTCTGTGGATTAAGTGAGCCGCTTATACACAAAAAGCTGCTGGATTTGGTGAAGATGACCAAGCGGTATTGTCCCGATTGTTTTCTGGATATCCTGACTAACGGCGATTTTTCAACGGTCGAAAATACCAGAGCGTTGTTTGAAGCCGGTCTGGACAATATGAAAGTGAGTATGTACGATGGCCCTGAACAGATTCCTCATTTCAAAAAGATACAACAAGAGTGCGGGCTTTCTGATGAGCAGTTTGTTATCAGAGAACGTTACCTGTCAGCCGACCAAAATTTCGGCCTGACTATAAATAACAGAGGCGGCTCGGTTAATCTCCAACAGTATAATATTGTGCCGTTGAAAGAGCCGCTTAAGCGAAGCTGCTACTACCCGTTTCACAAGCTGATAATTGATTATGATGGGGATGTTATGATTTGTCCTTGTGATTGGGAGAAGAAACTGGTCGTAGGAAATCTGCACAGGAATAACATCTTCGAACTGTGGAATTCGGACATAATGAAACAGGTGCGGCTGCGGCTTATTAACGAGGACCGAAGCAAGCCGCCCTGCACACAATGCGACATCGACGGGACATTGTATGCGAAGTTGCATTTTGAGGCGTGGAAAAAGTATTACGGGGTGTGAGTTACAAAATTGAAGAAGGTTAAATTCGCTTTTGTAGGCTGTGGTAAAATTGCTCATTGTCATGCTGACGTAGTTAAGCATCTGGGGCACACTATAGAGGCTGTTGTTGCTCGGCCGGGTTCAGCGAACATAGACTATTTTGCGAAAAAGTATGCCATCAGCAGAAAGATATATGGGGTGGAGGGACTTTTGAAATACTGTGACAGCTCGGATAACGCGATTGACTGTATTCTTATATGCACACCTTGGGATGTAACCGAGGGAGTTTTAAGACAGCTTTTGCCGCTTGGTATGCCGATAATGTCAGAGAAGCCGGCAGTCCTTTCGATTGCTGGGCTGAAACATCTGAAAGAAAAATACGAAGTGAAAAACCTTTTTGTTGCGTATAACCGCAGATTTTATGATTTTGTTCCATATCTGAAAGAATTGATAGGCAGTGAAACCTGCGTGTGTGCGGATATTCTGTCCGCAGAACCCTGCAAGATGCTTATGAAAAGCCAGGGCGAGAAAGTATGTGAGTATATGTTATATTTTTACACATCTCATATAATTGACCTGATGTATTATCTTTTTGGTGATGTTGAGATTAAAAATGCGGTCAGTATCGTGAAAGGAAAAGAAAGTTCCCGAGTATGTGAGCTTTATTCGACTGAACGTAAGTGCCCTATACAATTGAAGATACTGATGGACTGTCCTCAGAACAGTTATTTCAAAATCTTTTTTGAAGAAAAGGTTGTAGAAATGTGCCCATTTGAGAAAATGGTGGTATACAATGGCCTTGAAAGAAAAGAAAGTCAAGGCAAAGCAACTTATATGCCACTGGCAGAAAGCGAATGGTATGCTGAGGATGCATTTAAGCCGGGCTTTTTGAACCAGATGAATTATTTTATCAAGAATTTTGTATACGAAGAAAATTCGTCTCTTGAACACATTGAACAATTGGAGAAGGTAACACTTTTCTGTGATGAGTTAATTCACTCAGGGAGGTTCTATGGACAAGGTAGTTTCCAACACAAAGCAAATGTCTAAAACAGGAACGAAGAAAAAAGCAGTGGTAGAGCTGCGTCGGCAAAAGTCTGAAGACAAGTTTGTATCTTATGCCAAGGAAGTGTTTGAGATAGAGGCCGAGGCAATAATGGCGCTTTCACACCGGATTGGCGATGTTTTTCCAAAGATTGTGGGAGCGATACTGAATTGCGAAGGTAGGGTTATTGTCTGCGGGATGGGTAAGTCCGGCATTATAGGCCGGAAAATATCGTGCACCCTTGCCTCGACAGGTACGCCGAGCTTTTTTATGCACCCGGCGGAGGCGTTTCACGGTGACCTTGGTATGATAAAGAAAGAGGATATTCTGTTGCTGATTTCATATTCAGGGGAGACCGAAGAGATATTGAAAATTATACCCTTCTTAAAGAACAACGATAACGAGATTATTTCAATGACGGGAAACCCCAATTCCACAATAGCAAACAACTCAGATTATCATTTAAATGTGAACGTCAAAAGAGAGGCCTGCCCGCTTAAAATAGCCCCGACTACTTCTACGACTGTTTCGTTGGTAATGGGCGATGCAATTACTGTTGCTCTGATGAGAGAAAAAGGTTTCGATAGCGAAGATTATGCGAGATTTCATCCGGGTGGGAACCTCGGGAGGATGCTGCTGACAAGGGTAGAGGATGTTATGATTAGGAGCAATCTGCCAATCATCACAGAAGATTCTAATATGAAAGATGTAATTCAGGTTATGACATCTAGCCGGTGGGGAACAGCGGTTGTTGTTGATGGAGGACAACGTATAATCGGTATAATTACCGACGGAGACCTGCGAAGGGCCATGAATAAGCGAGGGAATATACTCCTGCTCAAAGCGCAGGATATTATGACAAGAAATCCCAAGACCATCAATAAAGATTTAAAACTCTACGAAGCTGAGCAAATATTCAATACGCATGAAATCATTACCCTGCTCGTCTCCGGTGGGGAAGGAGAACTAGTTGGTTTGCTGCCGATTTCAACGGTTTGCACACCGAAGACCGACTATAAATAATTTAGACTGGCTGGAACCACTGCAGAAAGTGAAAGATGGAAAGAGGTTCTAAGACAAAAGAAGAGATTTTTGAACAGACGATAATGAAAAACGTCAGGCGCAAGTCACGCTACATTGACCAGGTGCAGATGGTGGACGGCATACCTTTGTTTAGCTGGATAGACATAAACCCTACAGAGCTGTGTAATCGCAAATGTGATTTCTGCCCGAGGAAGGACCCAGCTGAATACCCTAATCAGAATCTTCACATGCAGATTGCGCTGGCGAAGAAGATAGCCGATGAGTTAAGAAGCTTAAAGTATCGTGGAGGCGTTATATTTTCCGGGCACGGTGAGCCACTGCTTCATAATGATATAGTGGGTCTGGTCGGAACGTTCGGCAGTGGCATTCATACCGAACTGGTCACATGCGGAGACAAACTTAGTGTAAAGCTTGTGAAGGAGCTTTTTGCTGCCGGTCTGAGCGTGCTTCTTGTGAGTATGTATGACGGGCCACATCAGGTTGATAAATTCAAGGAGATATTTGCAGAAGCTGGTTTGAGTAGCGAGCAATATGTGCTCAGGGACAGATGGTATGATGTCGAAGCGGATTATGGCGTAAAGTTAACTAATCGGGCAGGGACGGTAACAGAAGGTCATCAGACGGCCTTTGACGAAAACAAGCCGTGTTATTATACGCATTATTCGCTGCAGATTGACTGGAACGGCGATGTTTTGCTTTGTGTGCAGGATTTCAACAAAAAAATCAAGTTCGGAAATCTTTACGCTCAGTCTCTATTGGAGATATGGAAATCAAGGAACATAAGTAAATACAGAAAGATTTTGGGAAGGGGTAAGAGGGTTATGTATCCCTGTGACCGTTGCAACGTCAACGGCACTTTACACGGAAAGAATCACGCAGAAGAGTGGAATGAGGTCTATGAGCGTTCAAAGTAGGTCCATTATTTCGATTGATAAAATGCGTGAGGAAATAGGCAGAAGAAATAGTCCTATAGCAGAGCTTCTGAATAATAACTCTTCCATTTTGAATGCCGGCTATGACGACGAGGATTGTTTGTATGCACGTAAAGCGTATGAATGTTTTATAGAGGATTACAGCGGAAATATTTATATTGATACTGCACTGGGAGCCGGGACACACATTTTAGGTCATGCAAATCCGCTAATAGTTAGAGAAATTGAAAAACAAGCAAGAGAAGGCACTTTATATATTTTGCCAAACAAATGTGCCCATGAAGTTGGCAAGTTCCTTTTGCAGGCTGTACCGTGTTTTAGCGGCTTTGTTTTTTGCAATTCCGGTACAGAAGCAACCATTCGCGCAACAAGAATTGCAAGAGCTTATTCCGGCAAGAAGAAAGTCGCTATGTTTAGCGGTGGATGGCACGGCGGAAATGATATGCTGCTCTTTGAGGAAGACTACAACGGTGATGAGACCAGACCTATGCCTATGTTCAAATCAGCCGGTGTTCCGGAAGAGTTGATGGGAATGACAGTGATGCTACCATATAATAATGACGCTGCATTTGATTTGATAGAACAGCATAAAGACGCGTTGGCAATGGTCATCATTGAGCCTTCTCAGGGCTCCAATCCCAGAGATGATGTTGGTAAATTCCTACGGGAATTGCGTCAAGTAACCGCAAAGCATAATATTGTGTTATGTTTTGACGAAATCGTTACAGGATTTAGAGTTGCTTTGGGAGGGTGCCAGGAATACTACGGGGTGGAAGCGGATATAGCCACTTACGGGAAAACGCTAGGAGGAGGTTTGCCGGTAGGGATGGTAGGGGGAACAGAGGATGTTATGAAAGTTGTCAAAGGATATAACAAAGAAAAGCCGGTATTTATGGGTGGGACCTTCTCAGCAAACCCGTTGGTTATGCGTGTAGCCAGAACAGTGCTGCAACATTTGATTGAAAATAGGGAGTACATCTATAGTTACCTTAATGAAAATAGCCAGTATATCAGAAACAAAGTTAATGAGTTCTGTGTGTCGAATCAAATTCCTGTAAGAATGATGGGTATCGGTTCGATGTCGAGAATAATATTTACGGACAAAATGATAAAGTCGCGCCGAGAGCGGGATAAATACGAAGTGGGCGATGCTTTGCAGAAGCTGTTTTATTCCTATCTCCGGCTTGAGAAAGGTGTTCATATAAGCGGTAATAGAATCCTTTTTTTGTCCACAGCGCACAAAAGAGAGCACATAGAAAAAATTGTATGTTCTATTGTTGAGACTCTAGAATATTTTGATAAACATCCCGGGCTGTTTAACTAAGAAGCCGGCGTATGGAAAACGAACGTGTATCAAAAGACTTTGTGTTTAGAGCAGAAAAGAATGGCTCCCTGAGTTTTGTGGGGGATTTTGAGGGGTATTATAAGAGCAACGGCGACCCGTGGGGGCAAAGAGGAGATGATGACAGACTTTGTGAGTACTATGCTTTTTCAAGACACAATATTCTTAAAGCTGTTGAATCCGTCATCGATTCAAAAGCGGAGGATGTGGATATTCTGGAAGTTGGATGCGGTTTTGGCTATGTTTCGTCGAAATTGCATAAAGAGCTTTCCAGAAATGTGAATATAACAGGAATGGATATTAGCCCTACAGCAATCAGAAAGGCCAAGACCTTGTTTCCGTCGCTGGAGTTTATAGTCGGTGATATTCGTTCCGAATATCTGAATGTTGGGAAAAAATATGATATTGTATTAATGGTCGAAGTATTGTGGTATATCTTGGAGAGGTTGCCTAAGGTTTTTGCGAATATAGATATTTTGTTGAAGGACAAGGGATTTTTGATTTTCTCAAATGGCTTTCCAAGAGAACAAAAATATGGAAAAGAAATCATAGATGGATTCGATGGACTGGTAAGATACATCTGTACAAAACACTTTGGCAAATATAGAATTGTCAAGGCAGATCTTGACTACTCCGGCAGGTTTTTGTTTGACGACGGCCTTTTAGCTTTGGTGAAAAGATAATTAGTAAACAGGATGTTTTCCAGCGGTGATAAGAAATGAGTAAACTGCGTCTATATGCACGAAAGTTTTTGCCTAAAGCGCTGAGTTTGTCCCAAAGATTTTTTTATATACCCCACAAGGGTAAGGGTTCTGAGCAAATCATACTTTACACGGAAGTTACATCATACTGTAATAATAAATGTACCTTCTGTGCCACGGATAAGGTTCGTAGAAAAGGTTTTATAAAGGACTTGGTTCGGGAGAAAGTGAGGGAATTTATTTCATCACGGCCTGCTAAGGAGTTTTTAGTATATTTTCACCTTGTTGGGGAGCCACTTTTGTATGACGGTCTTGAAAATTATATCGGGATGCTGCAGTTGCCCAATGCGGAGTTGTGGGTGTGCACTAATGGTGTGCTCCTGACGGATGAGAGGATAAAGAGGTTGCATCAGGCGGGCTTGAAGAATATATGGATATCCATGTTTTATACAAACGAGTCGGACTACAAGAGATATGTGCGAACCGACCATTTTAAAAGCGCAAGCAGTAATCTATTCAATCTCTTATCCAAAAATGAAATGTTCGACAAAATCCGTATAGTGACATTTTCAGAAGATGCCGATGCCATAAAAGAAACTATCAGGAACAAGAGTAATGTAGCATTACAGACCTCCAGAGAAAAAGATGAATGGGGTGGGGAGAGCAAGAGAAATTTTATATGCATTTCTATTAATGGAGATGTTTGCTTTGACTGGAAAGATTACAATTTTGACGGCTCAGTTGGAAATATCTGTGAGTTGGACGGCGATACCATCATAAAGGAATATAGTAGACTCAGACGAAAGTCTTTAACGGTGTAGGGTTTATCACTTCGCGGCATATCACATTATATTGTTGCATCTTGGAAACAAACGAGCTTGAGGGGTAACTGCATTTGTAGTTCAAAGAGAAAATTAACCGGTGGCAAAGAATAACGTGGAAAATAAGATAAAGAGAATATCGTCAAACGTTGCTGCGTTTTGCACAAGTTTCTATTCTCTGCTTCGTCATATCAGATTTGCCCTGAGAAATAAGGTTTTCTGGTGTAAGTATCTCCGTGGCAGCAAAGCTGACCCGCGCTCGGTGGTGGTCACAGAAGTAAGCAACAACGTCTACGCAGCGATTGGAACTGCCGTTGCGGCAAATATTGTCGCCAAAGTCCACCTTGCTCGAGTGCTTTACGTTAGTCACGGCCCTCGAGAACATATAATTTTCAAGTGGCTGCGAAGCAGCTTCTCTAATAGCTATTACGAAAGTATACACGAAATAGTCAACGGCCATTTTGAAGAGATAGATGCTGATGTCCACAAGCTCTATGACACTTTGCGAAAGCCGGATGATATATTGAAGCTCAAGTATAAGGGGCTTTTGATAGGCGATATAGTTTATGATTTATCAATGAGAAACGGATACTGGCAGGCAACAGTTTGGGAGATTGACGATAGGGTCTATGATACCTTGGTGAAAGTAGTTAGCATGCTGTTTGCCCTGGCGTTTATCTCAGACAAATACAATGTCAGGGCGGCTTTGTCTTCGCATACGGTTGGGTTTAGTGGCCTGCTGATAAGATATTTTGCCAATCAAGTGATTGAAAGCTACTGCGGCGTCGCCGGCGGACCTATTCGGAAGTACCTTTTATTTAACGGTAAGAGTATGAAGTACCGCGATACGATAGGTAAAGTCTGGCTCGACAGTATTATGAGAGACAATGAAGCCAAAACGCTACTGCTTGCTAAAGCCGACAAATATATAGCGGAAAGATTGTCTGGTACTTTTTTGGATGACCTGGATTCCAAAAGGGCGTTTGCAAGAGTCAAGAAGGAGTATAAGAGTTGCGAAGAATTCTGCCGGATATACGGCCTTTCTTCCGATAAGCCCTGTGTATTTGTAATGCTTCATGCCTTCAACGATTTCCCACATCATTTCGAGAGATATATTTTTGCCGACTATTATCGCTGGTTTATTGAAACGTTAAAAATTGTCAGAAATGTTGACAGTGTCAATTGGATTTTTAAGGAGCATCCTTCGGCTGAATTTTATCCTAACGACGCCAATTTGAATGGTATTTTCGAGCTTTGTAATGAGTCGAACATTCTGTTCCTGGATAAAGATTCCTCTTTTAATTCTTCTTCCTTACGCTACATTGGCCACGCAGTTGTCACGTGCTTAGGCACAGCCGGGCTGGAATTCAGTTGTTTCGGAGTCCCTGCTATAATTGCCGCCGATAATTGGTATTCGGGTCAGGGCATTTGTTACGAACCGCAAACTTATCAGGCCTATCGGGAACTTTTGGAAGGCATAATTGATAGTGTTAAGCCCTTGGATAAGGAAGTGCAGGACCGTGCCAGAGTATTATTTTACCTTCAATATGCATCGGTGTTCGGCAAAACCGTCCGAGGCAACTCGTTTTTTGGCACGACCTCCGCGTCGCACGAAGAGAGAATGAAAAACAATGTTGATAAACTTCTTGCTGATGTCATCGTTCAATTAAAGAGTCCTGACATCCTTGAATTTCTCGGCAGAATAGAGGATTTTGTTGCCGATGGAAATAGAGAATGCTTCTATGTAAATGAATACCTCGAATCAAAATTGGACCGGAAAGTTACTTCTGCTTATCGAAGTGCCGATTTTAGTTCTTTAGTGGCGAGTTGAACAAGAATTTCGACATAAAAAGGAGAGCTAAAATATATGCTTAGAGGACCTGCTGTTGAGGTAAAGCGGAAATTCCAGGTGTACAAAGCGAAGGCGTTGGTCAATCGCCTCAGAGCATATACGATGTGCGACTTCGAGCGAATCAAGTCTTTGATAGACCTGTCTTTATACCTTAATTCACAGCAAATAGAAGGCGATTTTGTCGAATGCGGGACATATAAAGGGGGCACAGCGGCAATTCTATCAAAATATATGGGGGCAGACAGGCATTTGTATCTGTATGATAGTTTCAAAGGTATGCCGCCGACATCGGACAAAGATGGAGCAGAGGCTGCAAAGTGGGTAGGCGAGTGTCGGGGGACGGTCGAAGACGTCCGCGAGGCTATGAAACTGGTTTCTACAGATGATAGTCGTTATACTATTGTAGAAGGATGGTTTGAGAATACATTCTGTGAGATTCTGCCTGAGAAGGTTGCCTTTTTACATTGTGACGCCGATTGGTACAACTCGGTGACGTTGGTACTGGATACTTTCTATCCTCTTATATCCGAGGGGGGCTGCGTTGTGCTTGATGATTTCGGGTATTGGGAGGGATGCCGAGAAGCCTTCTACGATTTCTGTGTCAGGCATAACGAAAAGCCTCTTCTGGAGAGAATGGGGGTCAGCCAAGCATATTGGATAAAACACAAATTGAACAACAGGGCTTAGGTAAGAGCAGATGTGTCAGCCCTCTGACCGGTTTGGATAACGTAACCTTGCTCAAGACTATTCCCGCAGAACAGTTAATCCGTGATTGGCAGGATGGTCGGCTAAAAATAGATATTACAGAAGAGCTGCACGGCTATAAAGAGATTTATCTTTATCAGTGTAATCAAACAAAGTTGAAGTTCTTTTATCCCCCTGATATTGCCGGTTCAGACAGCTTATATGAGAAACTGCAGAGCAACGAATTTTATTATATGGAGGATAAATGGGAACACCGTACAGCGGTCGAGGATTTAGCCGGGTGTGAGCAGATTTTGGAGATAGGTTCTGGTTTCGGCGCTTTTGTGCAGATTTGTATCGACAGGGGTTTGAACGCAAGAGGCATCGAACTTAACGAAGCTGCCGTTGCACGAGCGCAGCAGATAGGGCTGCCTGTAGAACGGCTGAGTCTGGAACATGCTGCCGAATTATACAGCGGGTCTTTCGACGCAGTGTGTGGTTTCCAGGTGCTTGAGCACGTTCCTAATCCGTGTGATTTTATTAACTGGTCAGTGAAAATGTTAAGACCGCAGGGGAAGCTTATTTACTGTGTTCCAAATGCCGATAGTTTTCTCAGGTACCAGTATAATTTGTTGGATATGCCACCTCACCATATGCTGCAGTTTTCGAGAGATACATTTGTAGCGATGCAGGAATTATTTCCCCTAAGGCTGGAAAAAGTGAGGTATGAGCCGCTGGCATCTTATCATACGGCTGGTTACATAAAGTCCTACGGTTGTCATTTTTGTTCCCGTTTTGCTGCAGCAAAAATTCTGTTCAATCGTTACACAAATCCGTTTTACAAACTTTGTCTTAGGATGGGTCTTAGGAGGTTGTTAGTTGGACAGAGCCTTTACGTCCAGTTCTGCAAGGTATAGCAATTATCTCAATCTTGGTTGCGGCCATCGCTTTCATCCCACTTGGACAAATGTCGATTTTATCTCCACGGGCGAAGGTGTAATGGTTGTGGATTTAACCAGAGGTGTACCGTTTCCTGATGCATCCTTTGATGTTGTCTACCATTCTCATTTGCTCGAGCATTTTTCCAAGAGCGAAGCTGAACACTTTTTGAGGGAGTGTTACCGTCTTCTGCGTCCCAATGGTATCTTGAGAGTGGTAGTGCCGGATTTAGAGCAGATAGTTAAAGTGTATTTGACGGCGCTTGAACAAGCCGGTTCGGGTTCCAAAGAATGGGCTGCCAACTATGAGTGGATTTTGCTGGAGATGTATGACCAGGCAGTTAGGGACTATCCCGGAGGGGAAATGGCTGCGTATCTTTCCCAAGACCACATTCCTAATAAGGAATTTATATTGAAACGCTGTGGGATAGAAGCCAGAAATATAATAAACCGTGCCAGTTATCACCGCGAACAAAAGCATAATTTGGCCAAGCAGAAATATCACTCTAAACAGCTGCTTGGTCGGATTTATCGTTTTGTTTGTTCCCTGCGACATTGTAGAGAGTTGCTGCTGAAAGTCCTTTGCGGCAGGGAATACCGTATGCTACAGGTCGGTCGCTTTCGCCAAAATGGAGAGAATCATCGGTGGATGTACGACCGTTATTCACTGTCGGTTTTGCTGAGCAAATGCGGCCTGAAAAGTATCAAACAACAAGTAGCTACCGAGAGCTACATACCGGACTGGACCGGTTTTAACTTGGATACGGAACCGGACGGAACCATCTACAAACCGGATTCCCTCTATATGGAGGGCGTTAAACCCTGATATGGAAAGACCATTAAATATATGTTTGATTAATACGTATGATATCGTCGGCGGTGCTGCAAGAGCAGCTTATCGTCTTCATAAAGGTTTGACGTTACAGAATCACAATTCTATTATGCTCGTTCGCAAGAAAAAGTCGCAAGATATGAGTGTTCTTGCACTGGATACCATCAGCGACGAAGACAAAGCAGAGGAAGAAATTTTTTCAGTCATTCAGAAGCAACTGATTAATCAGAACAGGACAGATATTTCTGACACCTTATTCTCGTTGCCATATCCAGGCTACGACCTTTCGGACACTAATCTAATCCGCAGTGCCGACGTAATCAATCTGCATTGGGTCAGTTATTTTCAGTCGGTGGAGTCTATAGCTTCTCTTCTTTCGCTGCACAAGCCTGTTGTGTGGACACTGCATGACCAGTGGGCGTTTACTGGCGGATGTCATTATTCGGCTGGATGTGAGAAATATACGCAACAATGCGAACGATGTCCGCAGCTTTTGGATGATTCGGACCGGCTGCCTGAGATGATATTGAAAAATAAGCTCAATTATTTTGACCGTAGTCTGGTAATTGTTTCACCAAGCAACTGGCTTGCCCAGTGTACTCGCAAAAGCACAGTGTTTAAAAATTGTAGGATTGAAGTGATACCCAACGGACTGGATATCGATACTTTCAGGCCAACAAATAAAGTTCAGGCAAAAAAAGATTTAAGCATCAACCCTGAAACCACAACGATATTATTCGGGGCAATCTCTCATACAAAAAAAAGGAAAGGCTTCCAGCAGTTGTGCAAAGCGTTTGATTACTGTCACAAAAGCGAGAAATTTGCCGAGTTGATTCGAACGGGAAAAGTTAGAATAATGACGTTTGGCACCGCCGATTCACTGATGAAAGAAGTTGGGATTCCGGCTGTTTCTTTCGGTCATACTAATTCTGACGAAAGACTTGCAGTTATCTACTCCGCTGCTGATTTTATGGTTCTTCCGTCTCTTGAGGATAATCTGCCTAATATAATGGTTGAGTGCCTTTCCTGCGGGACGCCTGTTATTGCCTTTGAGACTGGCGGGGTACCTGATGCCGTTAAGCATAACCAAACAGGTTATCTTGCCGCCACTTTCGATACGGATGAAATGGGAAGCTATATTCTTGATATGCTATTCAGGCCTGAAATCAGAAAAAGAATGTCTTCAAATGCGAGAGAACTGGCTGAAAACCACTTTTCCATGCAAATGCAAACGAACGGGTATCTGAAGCTTTTCAATGATTTAATAAGAGACCGTGCCGGTATAGGAAGCGATTCTTTGTTAGCCGAAAATAAAGAGTGTTCGCCATCATTATCTTCTGTTGACCCTGCCTTTTTCTCGCTCTACAGGAGATTTACACGTGAGGTGCTCAATAGAAATAATCGGGCATCAGACTCGGTTTACAAGGGTTCGTTTTTAAGAATAGCGTCCATTGGTGGAAAGGTTGTCAAAAGAGTCGGAAGGCCCGTAAAACGGTGGATTAAATATATACTGTAGGTATGCGTTGCCCATTACTTAATGAACTGCCCGCCCCGTTGGAAGGCAAAAGTGGATGGCCGTGGACCGAGCAGAGTAAGCCTCTGCCGGATACAGCTCCAGATGGTCTACCTTGGCCTAAGGTAAGTATTGTTACACCTACTTATAACCACGGCCGGTTCATCGAAGAGTGTATTCGCTCCGTATTGCTGCAGGGTTATCCCAATTTGGAATATATCGTCATAGATGGTGGCAGCACGGATGAAACCGTTGATGTCATAAAAAAATATGAGCCCTGGTTGGCCTACTGGGAGAGTAAGTCGGACAGGGGGCAAAGCCATGCAATCAACAAAGGGCTGGAAAAAAGTACCGGAAAGTTCTTCAACTGGTATAATTCAGACGATGTACTTGCCCCCAACGGTTTGGCGACAATGGTCCGCGCGATGGTTAAATATCCCCAGGCTGGTTATATACACGGGCGGCGTATTTTTATTGATGATAAAGGTAAAGTGCGGGGTGGAAACAAGCATGGTTATGATAATAAAATCAGCTTTTCACCCGAGTTGGCAACTTCGGTTTCTGCTTTGAAGACGGGGTCGCAGCCGACTTGTTTGATGGACAGGGAACTTGTAATTCAAACAGGAAAGGTTGACGAAAACCTTCATTATATTATGGATATTGACCTGTTGTTAAGAATTGCACTTATCAAAAGGCCCATATATATAAACTCCCCTTTAAGTTATGTCAGAATCCACCCTGATACAAAAAGCCTTCAATGGAATTCCCAGCGAGCGAGAGAACGGATATGTGTTGCCAACAAGATATTCAGCCGTAATGACTTGCCACCCTCCATCATGAGATTAAAAAAGCAAACCTTCGCAACCGCTCACCGATTTGCATGGCGAAGTTATACTCGTGCAGGAATGTATAAGTTTGCCATCTGGCATTTGTTGCTGGATATTTTTTTCTCCCCGGCTCATGGCTGGAGGCAACGGCTGACAACCTATAAGCTGTTTAAGCTGGACAAAAAAGTTGTAAGATTCGATGAGGAAATCTAACTTTTACAAAAATGGAATTTTTAGCGAAAGCAAAAAAGATGGCCGGTGATTTTCTTCTTTATGCTTCGATTTTGAAAAGAGCTTTCATACAGCATGCACGGGAAATAAGGTGTTTTGTTAGAGCTAAAAAACGTTACGTCCATGATGGGTATCTGAAGAACAACCCTTCTTTGTTCTTGAGAAAAAAGGCTCATCATCTGGAACGTTGTCTGTTTGCACCTCATTTATATCCATCTCATACAGCAGAAAGTGCGGCAAAAGAAATTGAAAAAATATTAGCTGATGATAATGGCCTTCCGTCTGAACAAAAAAAATGGGCGCAGAAAATACTTCAGGAATACAAAACTAAAGCCCAACAGAATGTTTCTGTTTTTTGCCCTATGTTGATAAATAATACAGCTCGTAAGCAACCAACGGTTACCGCCGAAAATCTGATGAGTTTAATACGGCAGCGTCGTTCACGACGAGTTTTTATTGATACACCTCTCACAGATTCTGAGAAAGCTGCAATTTGCCAGGCGGCACAATATGCTCCTTCTTCCTGCAACCGGCAAACTCTTTATTTAATTTTTGTGGAAGAACGCGAGCTAAAGGAATTCATAGCTTCTACAATACCCGGCGGCTGCCAGTTTTTTTCTCGGGCGCCGTGCATTCTGCTGCTTGTTTCTGACGCAGGTGACTACAGATATCCCGAGGATAGAATGGTGCCTTTTATTGAAGGTGCTGCAGCTGTCCAGAATATTTATTTACTTTGTGAGACGATGGGCTTGGGATGTTGCTGGGGCTCATATACGAGTTTCGGGACCGTTGGTCGGGAACGTGAGGTGCGAAAGAGATTTAGAATTCCTGATACACATGTAATAGTTGCTTCTCTGGCTGTTGGAAAAAGTAACCAGGCTGTGTGTGAAATTCCAAGGGAGTCGCCGCAAAGCAGATTTTGGAACAATTATTATGGAAATAAGTAGCTGCGATTTGGATATCAGACAAAAAGCTCAGGAGCTGGTTAACCTTATAAAAACCCGTTTTATTACTTCAGACGGGCTATTAGCAAGGAATTATCCCGTTACCAGTCGGACGCTTTTTACTGATTTTGACGATATTGCGCCTTTTTTCATCTTTTTTAATGAAACCGAATTTTTATTATCGCAGGTCAGGCTTATTCGCGAGAAGAATAAAACTTTTCTTTCGCTCTGCAGTGCAGATGGTGTTTTAGTGACTCGCGCCATTGATGAATGGTTCGGCGGACTTTACGCCCTTTGGGAAGCAACAGCAGATGATGTTGCCTATAACCTGCTTAGGGAATCTGTTGAGTTCGTTCTTGAACATCTGATGAAAGATGGTTTTTTCTCAGCTGCATTTTATCCTAACACTAAAAAGGCTGTTGCTTATTATGAGCCTTGGTCGGCTGGTTTGTTGGAGACCTTCTGTGAAATGAGAGAGGAGTTCCCGGCTGGTTTCGAGCAGGCTCAGAAGATTTTGCGAAACTGGGTTCAGGATGATTATTTCAGCCGGTACCATCTTTTCCCATATAGGGTGTATTTATCGCCTTTGAAGAATTTTGTGCAGGAAAAATTCCTCTCAAGGGCTTTTCCTTCTCAGCGTGGCAGCAGACCGCCCGGAGTCGTGGGACCATGCAGGACTCACTTGCTTAAAAGTTTTGTGAAGCAATTTATTTTTTACTCAAGTAACGGTTTATACAGCCAGTTGATGAAGTCCAATTCCACTTGTGCCTTCTCGCTTCTGGAGTTTTACAAGACTACAGGAGACCAGTTCTGGCTGCAGAGCCTGCTCAAGTGGATTAATAGCGCGATCGAAAACTTCTGCGACAATGGAAAAGTATATATGGAATGTATTCCCAAAAGCCGGGTCAGAAGAGGTGCAGGGATAACCCCTGCATTTATTCTCGTAGATGTTATCTGTGATACGGTTTATTTTGCTGAAAATTACATCGCTCCATACAAAAACAAATTTATGTCTGTCGCAGAAGAAATAATAGATTATGCATGGCGGAATCGGTTAGATAACGGCTTGGTTCCCTATCGTGATGGGGGCGAATTTGCTCATATCGACAGTCAGGTCGATTTTGGTGTTTCTCTCAGAAGATACGCTCAGCTTTCGGGCCAACGGGCTTATATAGACAAGTCAGTAGAATTGACAAAAAGGGCTCTCGAGCTGCATTATTCTTCCGAAGGATACTTTACTTATTCCGGCAATGTGTCAAAGAATGTTATCGACCCCAAATATAATGCATTGCTGCTTAAGGGTTTTGCCAATCTTGTTACGATAGATGAACCTTTATATCCTCGTCATTACTCATTATTCAAAGACAGATAGCACCGGCTTGTTTCTTTTAGAAAATTAATATGCATTTGAAATTCTGGGTCAAAACAGCTCTTTACTATTATATGCCGGGCGGTTATGGATATGTGCGTCATCTTCGTAAATTACGCGACACCAGCTACGTTCACAGCTACGATAAACACAGCGTTCGCGATAAACATCACGCCCAAGGCGGCGGGAAAGAGCAAAATCAAAGCAGCTTCCATTATCGCGATTATAATGATTACCAGGAGTACGTAGACCACCAGAGCCGGAAGCTTGACGTGATGCTGAAAATGGGCGGTTTTACGAATCGGGCGATAACAGGTTATCGCTACAGGTTTTATCGTCGGTTCAGTCATTTGCCAGGTCTTTTGCCGGAATCGGCGCACATTCTTTGTGCCGGTGCACGCCAGGGGACAGAGGTTGAAGTTTTACGGGATATTGGTTTCAAAAATGCTTATGGCATCGATCTGAATCCAGGACCTGATAATAAATTTGTTCGCGTCGGTGATTTTATGCATCTGGAGAACCAGGACTCTTCTTTAGATATGATTTATAGTAACGCCCTGGACCACGCTTTTAACCTCGACTCTTTTTTCCATGAGCATGCTCGTGTAATAAAACCGACTGGGTACGTCTTGTATGATATTGCCGTAGGAGGAGAGCTTGGCCCGTTTGAGGCCGTTAGCTGGAAATCACAGGAGACATTGTTTTTTTTGATGCTCAAATATTTCAAAAAGCTGATAAAGGTGGAAACGGAGTCCCACTGGGTGTGGATATTGTTACAGGGTAAAACCGGAATATAAGATATTTTTTAGCAGGGATAATTCAGTGAGTATTATTTCAGCGGCGAAAAATTTGCTTCCATACATAAAAAGAGGACATCTGACACAGACTCTTAATCGAATAGACCATCATATCAACATAAAGATTCTTAAAAAAAGAGAGGTTATCAGAAAAGTAAACAATTACCCGATGATTCTTAACTTCGAAGAAGAAGGATTGTCAGAAAGTCTGATGATTCGCAGAGAAAGAGAAGTTGCAGAAACCGAGACGATTAAAAAAATTGTAAAGCCGGGGATGTGTGTTTTAGAAATAGGTGCAAATGTCGGGTACTATACTATTCTTATGGGGAAATTAGTTGGTGAAAACGGCAAAATATATTCTTATGAACCGTATCCTCGCAGTGTTGACATCCTTATTCGTAACCTCAGTCTGAATAATCTTACTAACGTTGTTGAAGTCCACAACCTGGCGGTTTCCAGCGAAAATGCCGTTAAAAAGTTATACCTCGGCAGCGCAACGAATATTCACACCTTACTAAACTACAAAACCGGCGACAGCAATCCGGACTATATTGAGGTTAAAACTAAGGATATCAGAGAAATTCTGGTGAATGCCGACAGAAAAATTGACTTATTAAGAATGGATATCGAAGGTCACGAGCGTGAGATTTTTAATAGATTAAGCAGTGACATTAAAGCGTTTCTGCCGGCTCGAATATTTTTTGAGATTCACCCGCTGGGTAGCATTGACCCTGACCCAACGTTTACAAAGCCATTGACGAATATATTAGACTTGGGATATTGCCCTGAACTGGTTATTTCGTCTTCTCACGTTGATGCTAAAAAAAGATTTGATGAGTTGAACTGTCAGCCGTTTAGGACTATTGGTGTTAATGCAGGCATACATTATTTGTATGATAACATAAAGGCCTTGGATTTATTAAAAGTGGCCGCGAGACGCCCCAAAATAACCAGGGCTATCTTGTTAAAACGTACAGAGTAGATACAATATGGCAACAGGGGGAAAAATAGAAACACGCGGTCATATTATAGGTTTCAGGGAGGAGATTGACAATGCTTCCCGCCGCGGTAAGGATGCCTTTTTCACCTGGTTTGATAGCGCCGAGAACACCGACGTGGCGTTTTTGAGAGGACAATGGGATTTTATGGTTCACATTGGTTGGCCTCTGTCTAAATACATTAGCAATCCTGAAGATAAGGTTGCCCTGGAGATAGGACACGGTGGCGGAAGAATCTTATTGGCTGCTTGCAGAAGTTTTAAAAAAGCAATAGGAATTGATGTTCACAATAACAATAAATTGGTTGAAGCGGAGCTTGAAAGTCGTGGCGTGTCTAACTTTGAGTTGTTCAAAACTGATGGCAATATGATACCTGTTGAAGATTCTACAGTAGATATTGTTTATTCTTTTATTGTTTTACAGCATGTAGAAAAAATTGACGTTTTTAAACGCTATTTGAATGAAACTCGTCGCGTGTTAAAATCCAGAGGAATTGCCATATTGTATTTTGGTCGAAGATGCTTTTACTCTTTGGATAGCAGTTTTTATCTTAGTTATTTGATTGACCGTTTCCTTGAAAGGTTATTGCTCAGAAAGGGGTTTAAGGAGCTTCCGGCGAAAATAAATTGTAAAAATTTGATAGTCTCTTTAGGATATGCTGAAAAACTTGCCAGGAAATGCGGATTTCTTATATTGAAAAAATGTGTTTCCCACAGAAAAGTCCCGGATGGATTCTTATTGTATGGAGGTCAGCACGGTTTGATTTTGAAAAAGATATGAATAACATTTCCCAAGAGTAATCTCGGTGCAGTGCTTTAGGTTAATATGTGGCTACAAACAAGTAAAAGATACATAAGAACAGTCGAAGACTCTATAAAAAATAAAATAAACCGCAAGGATATTTACTATGTAATAGAGGGAGCAAGCTGGTCTGTAGACCACGACGGTCGTTCCATCACGGCGAATTTACCTTCTCTTAGTTCGGCAGTTGTTACTACTTGTCGCGGCATAAGAGACAGCATAGTGCATTTTGGCTCAGTCAACACTTTCTTGGGCGGCGACGGCCCAAAGCTTCCCCATAAAAGTAACAGAATAATAGTAACCTGGTTTCATATTTCGCCGGGTGACAAACGCACCGGATTTATCCCAACGGCAGTCAAATACGTAGATTTATGGCATACTTCCTGTAACATCACCCGCAGCAGGTTGATAGAGTTGGGAATACCACAGGAAAGAATAACGGTCATTCCTCTTGGTGTAAATCTAAGTGCTTTCGGCGTGACGACGACGCAGCAAAAAGAAAATCTGCGTGCCGAATTAGGTATCTCAAAGGGGAAAATTGTTGTCGGCTCTTTTCAAAAAGATGGCGTAGGATGGGGCGAAGGACTGGAGCCTAAACTGATAAAGGGGCCCGATGTTTTTTGCGATGTGGTTGAGAGATTACGTCGGCGATATGATTTATTTGTAGTACTTACAGGCCCGGCTCGCGGCTACATCAAACGGCGACTTGAAAGTTCAGACATTCCTTATTCACACCATTTTCTTAACGCCCCCGATGATGTTGCTCTGTATTACAAGGCGCTGGATATTTATGTTGCGACCGGCCGCTGTGAAGGCGGGCCCAAATCTTTGGTTGAATCTTTGGCCAGCGGCGTCCCTTTGATTTCTACAAAAGCCGGTATGGCCCCTGACATTATTACCGACGGCGAAAACGGCTTTTTGTGCGATGTTGATGATGTTGACCAGATGGTGCAAAAATGCACGATGATTTTGGAAGACAAAAAAAAGAAAGAAAGAATTATCGCCAATGGGCTGACGACAGTGCAGCAATATGATTGGGCTGTTATTGCGCAGCAGTATGAAAATAATCTTTACCGTCGGCTTTTATGAGGACTGCTGATGATAGACAAAGCAAAAGTGATTAAAGCAAAAATGGTAGGTAGCGTAACGGCGTTGAGAGAGTTTTGTAACTTTGGCAATAAGCGAAAGTGGTATGAAGATTTATGTGAATACTATGGTGTGACACCGAAGCAGGCTAAAGAATTAGGACCTCGTTCTGCTACGCGCAGGCCAAACCTGCCAGCCTCGCCCACAACAGCTGCCGTATCCGGTATGACAATGGCCGAAATCTGGGAAAGTAGACCCCGTAATACCGCTGAGGAAATTTACCAGTGGCAGAAGGATATGGGGTCTTGGATTTCTTTTCGTCAGTGTTATTATCATCGCAACGACCGTTTTGATTGGCTCGTCAAATCTATGCCGTCCGGAAGCAAATATTGCGAGTATGCCTGTGGCACTGCGCCAATATGCAACTGGATTGTGGAAAATGTGAAAGATAGAGTATTTCATTTTACGACGGTTGACGTTGATTGTGAGCATCGAACATTTGGCGAATGGCGCCTCAGAAGAAGGATTGAATGTAGCGGCAGGCCGTTCACATTGCAGGCGCTGATTGTCAGGCCCGATGCCCCTCTGCCATTGAAGGACCAATATGATGTGGTCAGTATCATTGAGGCACTTGTCTTAATTCATAATCCGCTCGAGGTGGTTAAGCACGTCACGGAGCACATCTGTAAAGGCGGTAAGCTATGGGAAACTTATACCGTTATGGATGACCCCCGCACCAAAACCTGGACATCTTTCCGGCAGGCTCAGGAGCAGAGATCTGCCGTCTTTGATTGCATTCGCGCAAACTACAAACTCCTTGAAGGGCCTGCCCCGGATACCCCGAAGGATTCTGGAAGGCGATGTTGGGAGAAACTGTAAGCACTTTGGACCGCTTGGAATGGTAAAGGTTCATATTCTTTTTGAATTCAAAGAAGGCCCTTGGGGAGGAGGGAATCAGTTTCTTAAATCTCTGAAGAAATACCTGTACTCTATAGGGGCCTACGATGAGGATGTTGAAACAGCGCAGGCAATCTTATTCAATAGCCACCAGTGCATCGGTAAAGTTGCCAAAGCAAAGTTAAACCACCCTGAAAAAACATTTATTCATCGAATTGATGGCCCAATTCGCCTTTATAATCAGACAAATGATAGACGGGACAATGTTGTATTCGCAGCCAATAGGTACTTAGCCGATGCCACAGTTTTTCAGTCCACTTGGTCACAGCAGCAAAACCATCGTTTGGGACTGCATCAAAAAGCTTTTGAAATTATAATCCATAACGCACCTGAATCGACAATCTTCAATCGCCGCGAAAACAAACCTTTTTCAACAGACCGCAGAACTCGACTGATTGCCACAAGCTGGTCTCCAAACTGGAAAAAAGGATTTGACGTTTATCAATGGCTGGATGAGAACCTTGATTTTAGTAACTACGAAATGGTCTTTGTCGGCAAATCTCCTATTCAGTTCAAAAATATCAAAACCATTTCGCCGTTAAACAGCGAAGATATTGCTAAAAAGCTAAAAGAAAGCGATGTTTTCATTTTTGCTTCACCAATTGAGGCCTGCTCCAATTCCTTATTGGAAGCGCTGCATTGCGGACTGCCGGCCATCGGGCCCAATCAAAGCAGCACTCCAGAAATCATCGGCAGGGGAGGTGAGACTTTTTCCAAACCGACCGAAATTCCTGATTTGCTCGAAAAAATAAAAAAGAATTATCACCAATATCAGACCAATATTGGTAATCCGTCAATAGAAGATATTGGAAAGCGATATTATGATTTTATGACTTGCGTTGAATCCGGCAAGGAAAAACCGGCGTCTTTTACTTGGACAAGCCGTATTCGTATTCAGGCAGTGGTTGCCACCTGGAAGCTTTCTGAGCGGATTAATAATATCGTGAGAATATAGGGATGGTGCTAATTACCGTCCGGTTACTAATCTTTCATACCTAATGCTCTATGCAGCTTGCCCTGTTTTTCACACGTGGTGTTTCTCTTAAGCTCTGGTTTGACAGCGGCTTGTTCGACCGTGAAAAACAACTGTATGAGGAGCATCTTCGCAGGGGCAGCCTCAAGAAAGTGTATTGGCTGACTTACGGCACAGATGATGCGGCGATGGCGAGTAAGCTTAGGGCTGCTGGCCGATTGCATCCGGATATAGTGGTGCTTCCTATGGCGCGTTTTTTCTCGGGCAAATGGGGTTGCTTGCTTTATTCGTTTCTTATGCCTTTATTTTGCCGCCGCTGGCTTAAATTGGTGGATATCTTCAAGACCAATCAGATGGACGGCAGTTGGGCCGCTGTCCTGGCTAAGTGGCTGTATCACAAACCTCTGGTTGTCAGAACCGGTTTCACTTGGTCGCTTTTGAGAAAAACGCATAACGCACCAAAGCACAACGTAAGAATGATTGGAATAGCCGAGCGCCTCGCATTCAAAAACGCATCAGTGGTAACCGTTACTACTCTAACGCAGGCGCATTATATTTTTGAGAACTACTGCTTATCTGAAGAAACTGTTCGGGTAATACCTAATTATGTTGATACACAACTTTTTACACCCGGAGAGCAGGGCGAAAAGTACTCCGACCGACTCATTTTTGTCGGCCGGCTCGATGGTGAGAAGAACCTTTTTAATCTGATTGAGGCTGTTGCCCAAACCGGCTTAACGCTTGATATCTACGGCAAAGGTGGTATCCGCAATAAGCTGGAGGTACACGCAAAAAAAATCAATGTGAAGGTTAATTTCATGGGTGTTGTCCCTAATAATGAAATGCCAGTGGTTCTTAATCGTTATCGTTATTATGTGTTGCCTTCTTTCCACGAAGGGATGCCAAAAACATTGCTTGAGGCAATGGCCTGCGGCTTGGTATGTATCGGCACAGATGTTGAGGGAATCAATAATATCATAGAAGATGGAGTCAGCGGGTACTTGGCAAAAGGAACCCAAGCCGATGCTCTTGTTGAGGTAATAAGAAGAGCTATCCAACTGCCGCACGACTCCGTTACGGCTGAGGGAATACGACGGGTTCGGGATAACTTCTCACTCGAAACTGTAGCAAAGCGGGAAAAAGAAATAATCGAAAACTTGAAAATATGATATGCTATTTTGATAAAAGCAAAAATCGACTCGTTTATGTAGGCAAAGCAGCCAGTGATACCTATTGGGACCAGCATTGGAAGTCTGAAAGTTCAAAACTTAAAAAGCAAATCAGAGTTAAGAACGATAGATTTATAATTGGTTATACCAAAAAGTATCTTCCTCCGGGGACTAAAATATTTGAAGGTGGATGTGGACTGGGAGAGAAAGTTTGTGCTCTTCATTATCAGGGATATGATGCTTATGGGGTTGATTATGCGAAGGAAACTGTTAAAAAGGTCAATCAATGTGCTCCGGAGTTGAAAATTAAAGTTGGAGATGTCAGAGATTTACAATTTCCAGACAATTTTTTTGATGGTTATTGGTCATTAGGAGTGATAGAACATCTTTACGATGGTTACGAAAAAATTGTTAGCGAAATGTTTCGAGTGCTTAAGCCGGGAGGATATCTTTTCCTGACAGTGCCTGTAATGTCCCCGTTGAGAAAAGCTAAGGTAAGGCGAAAAAAATACCCTGAGTATAAAGAGTCCCGAGAAATAAGGGATAATTTTTATCAGTTTGCATTTGACCCAAAGAATATTATTAATGATTTGCAGAGTAAAGGGTTCAAATTAGTCGATGTAAAACCTTATGATGGAATTAAAGGCTTGAAAGATGAAGTGTCGGTATTAAAACCTTTTTTGCAGTATCTGTATGATAAGAGAGATCGTGCTTCAAACCTGGTGAAAAGAGGGCTAGATATTGTACTTAGGCGTTTTGCAAACCATATATGCCTGTTTGTTACGCAGAAGGTTGGAACAAATTGAACTCAGTAAGGAAAGCACTTTCAGACCGGAACGGAGACTTTGAGCTTATAAAACCAGGCAACTTTATTGATGCCCCTGTGATTTCGGTTGTAATGTCGGTTTACAATGGCCAAAAATACCTGCGTGAATCGATTGACTCAATTCTGGAGCAAACCTATAAAAACTTTGAGTTTATCATTATCAACGACGGCTCAGAAGATAATAGTCTGGACATACTTCTTGAATACGAGGCCAGGGACCCACGCATCACAATAGTAAACCAAAACAATATCGGGCTGACGCGTTCGCTGAACAGGGGGATAAAATTAGCTGCATCTGAATACATAGCCCGGCAGGACGCCGATGATATTTCCCTCCCAACCCGGCTTGAAAAGCAGCTCAATTTTATGGAAAATCATCCAGAAGTTGCTGTAGTTGGCTGTCTCGGAGACTTTTTCAATGTCGATGGTGTGCTTCGAGCAGTAAGAGACCCCAAGCACTCTCGGGAGGGAATGAAGCGACACCTGGCAAGTAAAAATCTGTTTATGCACGGCTCAGCAATGATGAGAAAATCATGCTTGGCAAAAGTTGGTTTCTATCGTGAATTTTTTCGCCACTCACAGGACTATGATTTGTGGTTGAGATTATCACAATATTTTGACATCGATGTTTTGCCTGAAAACCTGTACCAGTATAGGGTTACCCTTGAGGCGATAAGTGTTGCCCGCTGGCCGATTCAAAAACAATACGCCGATATTGCCAGAAAGCTCCATGCAGAAAGGCTTGCAACTGGCAAGGATTCGTATGACACATTCGTCCGGTCTTACCCAGAGGGGTTGCCTGTTCGTGATGACATATCAGGCAAATATGAGTACCATCTTTTTTTAGCCAGGGAATTCGTATGCGGCAATAAGTTGAAGGACGCACGCAGCGAATTACGGAAACTCTGGCAGTTGGGATGCCGAAGGCCGGAGATGTTCTATTTGCTCTTAAAAAGCCTGCTCGGGACGAGATTGCTTAATATATATAGGCAACTAAGAGCACTGATATTTGAATTTGATGCGTGAAGTGGAACTATGGATGTAAAATGCTCTCCACCACAGGACACAGATATTGTGGTTCTGATTCCACATTACGATAATCTCGAAGGGTTAAAACAATCGTTGATTGCCGTGTCTAAGTCTATCATACCGGTTGATGTGCTGGTTGTAGATGATGGCAGCAATACCTCGGTTGAAGAGGAACAGTTGCGGCAAATATATCCTTCGACCACCGTGTTGTACTCGCCGACAAATGAAGGTATCGAGTATGCCCTCAATCGTGGGCTCACATTTATCTGCGACCATAAGCCGTACAAATATGTTGCTCGCCTTGATGCCGATGATATTTGTTCTCCGGACCGCTTCGCTAAAGAAAGAGAGTTTCTGGAAAGCAATCCCGATGTTTTTCTGGTAGGTTCGTGGGCTTTGTTTGTTGACCGCTCCGGCAAACCGCTCTGGAGGTTTTGTCCGCCCATTAAGCACGAACACATCCGAAAGAGAATGTTCTTAAATAATATGTTTTGCCACCCCACCGTGATGTGCCGCCTGGAAATATTCAAAGAAATCGGGTTTTATTCTACCGAGCATCCTTCTGCTGAGGATTTCGCTCTGTTTTTTAAGGTTACTCGACGATTCAAAGTAGCCAATATTCCTGAGTATTTAGTGCGCACATTTGTTACGCCGGGTGGCATCTCGTTGGGCTGGCGCGATCGGCAGGTGAAGGCACGCCTTAGAATTATATTCGATAACTTTGATTTTTCGTTCTGGGCTTTTTACGGGTTGACGCGTAATCTTCTTTTGTGGCTTCTGCCTTATTCTTTGGTTCAAAACCTAAAGTGCCGATTGTTCAGGCCCCGAACGTCTCTTGAATAATGGAGAAGCTAATTGGAGCTATGACCCGTTGGTTTTGTTGCGGTGACAAATGACAGAAATACTTTCAAACGATAGAAAGCATGGCGAACTTATACGACCCAAGAACTTTGTTGATGCCCCTGTAATTTCCGTCGTGATGTCAGTTTATAATGGTGAAAGGTACTTGCGTGAATCAATTGAATCAATTCTTGGACAGACCTACAGGAATTTCGAGTTTATCATAATTAATGATGGTTCCACTGACTCAACCAGAGAGATAATTTTGTCCTACGATGACCCAAGAATTTGTCTGATTGATAATGAGGAAAATATAGGCCTGACGAGGTCGTTAAATAAAGGATTAGGAATCGCAAGAGGTGAATACATAGCAAGAATGGATGCCGATGACGTTTCTATGCTTAACCGATTTGAAAGCCAGTTGGATTTTCTTAATCATCACCGAGATTATGCAGTTGTGGGCACTTTCCTGAAGGCGATAAATGAGGACTCTAAGGTTGTTTTCACCATTGAAAAACCCATTTGGCACGCTGATATTTGTGAGTTCTTGAACAAAGACAACTGTATTGGGCACGGCTCAGCGATGATAAGAAGGAAATGCCTGCAGGACATTGGGGGCTACGATGAGTCTATAGATAAATCGCAGGATTACGAGCTCTGGCTGAGGATATCTAAAAACTACAAGCTGGCCAATATCCCACAGTACCTCTATATGTGGAGAAGTCATAAAGAGAATATATCTGAAAAACATAGAAATGAGCAAAAACACTTTGTCGAAATGATTAAAATCAGGGCTGAGGGAAAATCAGAAAATAGAAAGGTGGACTATTGTAGTAAGCCCAAATTTTCAATATTAATGGCAAATTATAATAATGCTGAATATATCGCGGAGGCGATCCAATCCGTTCTGGAACAAACATTTCAGGATTGGGAGCTGGTAGTCGTCGATGATTGCTCTACTGATAATTCTATAAAGGTAATCGAGCCTTATCTAGAAGATGGAAGGATAAGATTGCTTCAAAATAAAGTTAATAAGGGCTATATAGGTACTCTCAAAAGATTGGTATATGAGTCAAGAGCACAACTTTTGGGTATATTAGACAGTGATGATGCGATTACTAATGACGCTATTGAAGTAATATATGACGCTTACAAAAAGAATCCTGATTGTGGTTTTATTTATTCCCAGTTTGTCTGGTGTGACAATAAGTTGAACCACATATCGGAGGGATTCTGTGATTCAGTATCCCCGGACAAAGGCGATCTTCGTTGTGACTGTGTAAGTGCATTTAGAACTTTTAGAAAAAAAGATTATTTCAAAACAGAGGGCTTCGATGAAAACTTCTTATATGCCGAAGATAAAGATTTAATCTTTAAGATGGAAGAAGTAACCAATTTGCTATTCGTTGATAAGGTTTTGTATAAGTACAGGGGCCTGCCTCAGTCGCAATCAAGCGACCTTCAAAAAAGTCAAATAGGTCGTATCTCTTATTTCTTGGCTAAATACAAGGCTTACAAAAGAAGACTAAACACGAACATCCCGAATTTGACCGCAAAAGAGATGGCTGTTCAGCTTCTTGATGCTGCAATTTTATGCTTGGAGCAAAAGAAAATAAATAAGGCATTTAATCTATTGCTAAGGGCTATAAAGTTGAATCCACGCAAGATTAAATTCTATGTTTATCTTTGCTTATCTCTACTACCTTCGAGTGTAGTTGTGAACTTGTTGCCTACTAGGAAGAAATTAAAACAGTTTCAGTATGAGTCAAATTTGTAGTTCGGCGTCGGATTGTTAAATATACTTCAAGAATTCAAAAAACTTTGGGTTTCAAAGTTGGCATCTGAGTTGGTTCCGACGAAACTAATGGCGTTAAGTCCGGCATATAAGCAGGATTGGTCTGGTAATTAGCCGATGTTCGTGGTATTTTTACGGGACAAATATGGCCAAGACAGAGAACAAGCCAACCATCAGCATCATCATCCCGACTTATAATCGAAGCCAGTTAATAGTTCGCGCTGTTAAGAGCGTACTCAACCAAACCTATCAGGATTTCGAACTCATTGTTGTCGATGATGCCTCAACCGATAATACTGAAGAAGTTGTAAATAGCTTCGATGATGAAAGGATTAGATACATTCGGCACGAGGAAAACAAAGGTGAGGCGGCGGCACGGAATACAGGCATAAAGGCTGCCAGAGGAGACTATATAGCATATCAGGACAGTGACGACGAATGGTTTCCTGAAAAGCTGGCCAGGCAGATAGAGCTTTTAGAACACGCATCACCTGAGGTAGGCGTTATATATACGGGGTTCTGGAAAACGGAGAACCACAGGAGAACTTATATTCCATTTTCTTGGGTGAAGCAAAAGAACGGGGATATACATAAGGAACTATTAAAAGGCAATTTTATAGGGAGTCCGGTTGTTCTTATAAAAAAGGAATGTTTCAGCGAAGTGGGACTGTTTGATGAGAGGCTCCGCAATCTCGTAGACTGGGAAATGTGGCTTAGAATATCGAAGCAATATCATTTTAGATGCGTCGATGAACCGTTAGTAATTGCACACTATGACTCGGATAATATTTCTGACAATCTTGGCAGCCTAATTGACGCGACGGAGCTGGTTTTGGAGAAGAACCGCAAAGAATTTGAAGTGGAGAAAAAACTGCTGGCAAAACACTGGATAAACATTGGTAATTTGTTGGTCGCAGAAGACAGGGTAGAAAAAGGTCGTCGCTATATAGTTAACGCTCTTAGGTTACGTCTATTTAGTATGCGTTTGCTATTGGCGGCTTTTTTGGCGTTTTTCGGCCTTTATGATAAAGTTGTCCGTATATTTCGCAGCATAACAAGTAGCAGACAGAAGGCATAAAATGGCTCAACCCACAATTTCAATCTGTATGGCAACATATAATGGAGAGCGATTTCTAAGACAACAACTGGAATCTATCATCGCTCAGTCTAATCAGGACTGGCAGCTTTTAATCAGAGATGATGGTTCAAATGATAATACCGTGCATATCGTAGAAGACTACGCGGCTCGGCTGCCGAGCAAAATCAGGTTAGTTACGGATAATGAAGGTCGTTTGGGAGCAAGTTTGAATTTCGGAAAGTTGCTGGAGTATGCCGATACTGAATACATTATGTTCAGTGACCAGGATGACGTATGGCTGCCGAACAAAATTGAACTGACCCTGAATGCAATGAAAGCAGCGGAGCAGCTTTATCCGGACAAACCTGTACTGATACACACAGACCTGCAGGTTATGGATTCTGAATTGAACACTATTGCAAATTCGATGTGGATCTATCAAAAGCTTTTTCCGGAGGCGGGTGATGATTTGAACAGGATTATGGCTCAGAATGTCGTGACGGGCTGCACAGTAATGATAAACACAAAAGCCAGGGTTGTGTCTATGCCTGTTCCATGCGAAGCTATAATGTATGACTGGTGGCTCGCTCTTAGCGTGTGCAGGCATGGTAAAATTGTTTATGTGTCGATTCCGTCCATTTTGTATCGGCAGCATTCCGACAACCAGCTGGGTGCGCAAAAGGCACGGAGGATAAATATCATTCATCTTTTGAAGAAGCTGTGCTGCATAAGAAAGCTACTGTTGCCTCACTATCGGATGTTAAAAAGATTTGACCCTCATGTCAGTTTTTGGCTGCTACTGTTGAATAAGATCCTCGTTAAAATTGCTCAACGATGCAGATAGTCACATCGGTTAACCCCATAACTAAAAGATGATTACCATAATTGTCCCTACCTACAACGCCTCAAAATATCTGCCTTCTTTACTTGCAAGACTTGAATCGCAAACAGTCAGGGATTATGAGCTGATGATAGTAGATTCATCCTCAAACGATGATACTGTCGATATTGCTCAATCTCACCGAGCTAACGTTGTAACCATTTCACAATCCGAATTCGACCATGGCGGAACGAGAACTTTAGCAGCTATGGAAGCAAAAGGAGATATTTTAATTTATTTGACCCAGGATGCTTTACCGTACAATGAATATGCCATTGAAAATATCATTAAGCCTTTTACTGATGACAGAAAAATTGGAGCCGCTTTTGGAAGACAATTGCCGTATCCCCGGGCATCTGCCTTTGCAGAGCATTTGAGGTTGTTTAATTATCCTGATGCTTCTTACACAAGAGTTTTGGATGACAAGAAAAAGTATGGTATTAAAACAGCTTTCTTGTCCAACTCCTTTGCGGCCTACAGAAAGTCCGCATTGAAAGAAATCGGATATTTTAAAAGCGGTTTGCAGTTTGGGGAAGATGCCTGTGCCGGCGCAAAGATACTTCTAAAAGGGTATAAAATCGCTTATATTGCCGAAGCGATGGTACTCCATTCCCATAATTACACCGCCTGGCAGGACTTCAGACGGTATTTTGATATGGGAATGTTTCATAAAACGGAAAATTGGCTCTTAAAGGAATTCGGAAAAGCTGAAGGTGAAGGAATTAGGTATGCAAAATCGGAGTTCAGGTTTTTGCTGAGAAAAAGAAAGTTTTACTTGTTTCCCGAATTTATATTAAGAACCTTTATGAAATATTTGGGATATAAGTTGGGGACAGGTTATGAACGCATAAGACCGTTGGTTACAAAAACTAAGCCTGTTATAACACCTCAGCTTCCGTCAGACGCAGCAACAGAATATAAGGAACGGTTTAAGATAGCTTTTATCTGTGACTGGCTGACTGCCATGCGGGGCGGTGAACGTTGCCTCGAAGCTATATGCGATGTTTACCCTGATGCCGACATCTTCACGTTGGTACACTTTCCCGGCTCCGTATCGAAAACCATAGAGACGCACAAAATACAAACTTCTTATGTCCAGCGGTTGCCGGGCAATTTGGAAAATTTCAGACGATATCTGCCTCTTTTTCCACATGCGATAAAGAAATTTGACTTGAGTGGTTACGACTTCATCCTGAGCTTTAGCCATTGTGTCGCAAAAGGCGTCAAGGTGCCGCAGGGCCTCTTACATACATGTTATTGTCATACGCCGATGCGTTATGCTTGGCATATGCGGGACTCATATCTGAACACACTGAGTAGTCCCCAAAGAATGCTTGCAGAACGTGTTTTAAACCAGCTCAAAAATTGGGATGCGAGAGCTTCATCCAGAGTAACGCACTTCATAGCTAACAGCAAAAATACTCAAAATCGGATAAGAGAGGCCTACAACAGGGATTCCATCGTTATTTATCCTCCGGTTGAATGCAGTCGATTTGCCGTTTCCAACAGTGATGATGGTTACTATCTTGTTCTTTCCGCATTGGTGCCTTATAAGCGAATAGATATAGCAGTTAAGGCCTTTGCTGCTACCGGTCAGAAACTCGTAATTGTAGGAAATGGTCCTGAGTTGCCGCGCCTGAAAAGTATGGCATCTGCTAATATCTTTTTCGTTGATAATGCTGACGACAATGAAGTCGTCGAATACTTAAAAAAATGCAGGGCCGTGATATTTCCAGGTGAGGAGGATTTTGGCATCGTCCCGCTTGAGGCACAGGCCTGTGGTAAGCAGGTTATAGCTTTTGGCAAAGGCGGAGCATTAGAAACAATAATAGGTTTGGACCACGCTCAAGCTGCAAAAGCAGATGCAACGGGAATATTTTTCTATGAGCAAACTCCCGAAGCGCTGCGAAAAAGTATTTTGCTGTTTGAAGAGGTAAGAGACCGGTTTGACCCCGTGAGATGTCGTGATAATGTGCTTAGATTTGACCGTTCCATCTACCAGCAATCAATGCGGAATTATATTCAATCCGTAATGGCTGAAACCGCTCAATTCACCTGCTGAATTGCTGAATTTATGCTAATCTAACCGACTGTAGATAATTACCTTCTCTCTTTTTCCCTTAGTAGAAAAAACCTCTTTTGTCCGTAGCATCCCTTCGCCGCCCGGCATATCCTTTTTATCCTTGGATACTTTTACCACATATTGGGCTTCTTTTGGAACAGTCCGACCATTGTACTCAACGCTTCTTCGGCCGGAATAAAAACCGATACGATTATCAGGAACTGCTATGATATCTTTCTCATTGGTATTTTTTGCAAGCCACCGGGCAGCATCCCGATAGCTTTGTTTTTCTGCGCGGATAGGGCTCAGTAATTTCGGAGCGCATATAGCAATTCCGATTACCACCAAAACCGTAAACCAGAAGTCCGTATTGGACTTGTTGGAGAATTTATCATCGAGCCAGGATGCCAATGCTTCAAGGCCGGCAGGAACATAAAAAATTGTAAACACCACCAGCGTTAAAGTATGTCTTCTGCTCATATAGCTGAACTTGCAGTACAATAGTGTCATTACAAGCACGTTAAGAGCAATAAGAACGATTACAAAAAACTTCTCCGGCTCACGCCAATCTCGCTTTCTAAAGCCCTTATAAGCTCCTATCAGTAAAGCCGGCACAAAAAACCACATCAATGTCTCGCTGACTCGCTGCACCAGTTTGCCTAAAGCTCCCGCAATATCTGATGGCACAAAGCCGGCGGCATATATACTATTTGTATAAATTGGGATTTCCTGTTTGTAAACTTCAGAAGATTGTGTATTGGGTACGAACTGGACTAACTGTTTTTTAGGAAATACCGCTCCCTTTAGTTTCATATACGGGCCGGCTGTAATCAAAAAGCCAACCAGCAGCAAGGCGAACGCAAATACCGCCTTACGTTTGCTGATAATCCGTCCGGGATAAAACACTTGCAGTCCAAGCCACAGAGTACCAAACGCAACCACTTGAGCACACTCAGGCCGAATTAGATACCCCATTCCAGCCGCCAGTCCCGAAAAACCAAACAGCCACCATTTCCCGCTTACCGCTCCCTGTATCAACAGCAAAAAGCCGGTTGACAAAAAGAAAATATATGGCCAATCGCTGAGGGCATCACTTCCATACTCTGCAGCATTAGGAAGCAGGATAAGAATTAAAATAGCCCAGAAGCTAAATCTCTCTCCCACAATCTTTTTGCCCACAAAATAAAGTAATACTACGGCCAGCAGTCTGGAAACAAGCGTCACAGCTTGGGCAGAATAAATCCAGCTCCACAGTGATGAGCTATCCTGTCCTGTTTCTGCTATTTTATGTGCAACAACGATTAGAAAGGGATACCCGGGGTGTTGATATTTGCTCTTCATTGTCTCGATGGGGGAAGTCTCAAGTCCTCTGGCGTATTCTATAAAGGTTATCCCGTCTTTTGCAATGAGAACTGTCGTACTGATAAGATATATGCCGACACAAAACGCAACCGCCAGCAGAATTGAGATATGAATGGCAGTTTCACTTCTACTGGATTGTTTATCCGTTATTTTAATACGCATTTTTGCTTTTTATAATACGCCAGGGAGTTAACAGCAGTACTCTAAGGTCCAGCCAAAACGACCAGTTCTTAATGTAGTATAAATCGTATTGTAATCTTTTTCTTAGAGAAGTATCACCGCGAAAACCGTTGACCTGCGCCCATCCAGTCATACCTGCTTTCAGTTTATGCCTGAGCATATACTTTTTGTATTCTTCGGAGAACTGCTTTACGAAGTGCGGCCGCTCCGGCCGCGGACCGACAAGGCTCATTTCGCCTTTTATTACATTTATAAGTTGGGGCAGTTCGTCCAGACTTCTGTGCCGCAGCCAGGCGCCGATTGCCGTCCGTCTCGGGTCGTCCGGTTTGGCCCATTGTGGACCATTTTCTTTTTCTGCATCGACTCTCATTGTGCGAAACTTCAGCATTTCAAATTCCTTCTGGTCCATACCTACCCTTATCTGCTTATAGAAAACCGGCCCCTTGCTGGATAACTTTATAAGCACGCCGATTATTACCATAGGAATCGAAAATATAATAAGAAATACAAGCCCCATTACGCGGTCGAAAATTTCTTTCAGTACAATGTTATACCCGCTCAATGGCGAATCCGCCGACGAAAACAATAGTTGCGACCCAATTGGCACCGCCTCCGCATCGCTTATAGACATAAGGTTGCCCCAGTCAGGAACAATTCGTATAGTCACACCGGCACTTTGGAGAGACTCAAGAATCGGATATGCCTGCTGTGCTTCATTGCCGCTAAGAGTAAGAAAAACCTCATCTATCCTCTTATCTTTGACCAATTCCTCTAAATTTTCAATGGGGCCGTATACAGGCACTCCTGACAATTTAGTGCCGATTCGATTCGGATTATTGTCCACGAAAAACCCGCATCTTAAACCCAGCCATCCCATTCGCTTAATGTCCCGCACCAACAGTTGTCCTTTTTTCCCCGCTCCAACCACGGCGTAATAGCGCAGGTTATATCCTCTTCTTCGCAGAAACCGTAAACTTTCTATCGCCAGTAAATGTGAGATGCACAGCCCTGCGAACAGCATCGCTATGAACAATACTAATAGCTTCCTTGAGTAGGGTATATTCTGGAGGTAATAGAGAAATGCCAGCACCAATAGGCCGCTCAGTAGGCTCGCCTTCAAAATATCCATAGACTGCCTGAGCATACTCTGAACTCGCTTGGATTTGTAAAGCCCCGACCACAAACACCCTGCATAGCAGATACAAATCACCGGCACCATCAGACTTAGATGCCTGCGCAGACTTGGTATCCCCTTTGTGGTTGCGAATATTCCTGAGTGGAATCGAACGAAGTAGACACCAATCCAGACGACGGCAATGATTATAATATCGATGATTGAGCGAAGCAGTGAAAAAAATGCCGCATATCTTTTTAGCATATTACCCCTTCACGATTATCTTAGCTTTCACATCCCACAATCCCGATTATTTTCCCCTTTACCTCCCAAAACTGCAAGATAAATCTCAAAAACTTGCCCCCACCGTTTGTCCTCCACTGTTGCTTACTTGCTCTTCTGTCAGGGACCTCTTTTGTCCTTCCCCCAGAACTCCTTTATCTGCAAACCCCCATGCCAAAGGACGCTTTTCAAATGAGTTTCTTGGCGATTTGACTGGATCTAAGAACTAAAAAAAGACTTGCTTTTCTAAAGTGAAGGTGGTATTTTGACGAAAAGTGAGGAGATGTCCTGCAAATAAGCACTGTTAACTACCGCTTGCTAAGTGTGGTGTTTTGTTGGTTACTTTTCTTGAGGAGCGGTTAAAAATAGACTGGCAAAGGTTATATCAAGAGGTACGAACCTATCTTGACCGATTCAATGACCCATGTGCAGCAATCCCCCAGACCCGGCGGCAAGCGCTCCCGGTTCAATGCCTATGAAGGTTTTGGGGGTCTATTGAGTAAAATCTGACAGCAGAAAAGCAGTTAAATTGAAAGGTATTTTTAACAGATTAAAGAAGATGGAGATGAAAAGATGAGAATTTTGAAAGAGTCGAGCATAGCGGGATTTGTTCTTTTAGTACTGAGTGTTTGCTGTGTTTCAAATATTGCATCTGCGGAGGAATGCTGGATTGGCACCTGGGCGAGCGGCCAGCAGCTGGTGGAATCCCAAAACAATCCGGCTTCGCCGGGATTAGCCAATAATACACTGCGCCAAATTGTGCACGCGACGCTTGGAGGCAGCAGAATACGGGTGCAGTTTTCTAATAAGTATTCGTCCGGTGCGACAACAATTAATTCCGCCCATATAGCGGTATCAAACAGCGGCATCCCAATAAATAGCTCGATAGATACGGCAACGGACACGGCACTGACGTTTGGGGGGTCGCCATCGGTAACTATTCCGGCGGGAGAGGAAATTTATTCTGACGCTGTAGATTTTACCGTAGCGCCATTGAGCAACCTGACGGTAAGCATTTATTTTGGGTCGGATGCGTCGTCGACGAGTGTCACGGGACATCCGGGCTCGAGGACCGCATACTATCTCAAAACCGGCAATACAGTATCAGATGCCGAAATGGAGTCGGGATATAAAACAGAGCACTGGTATATTTTGAGTGGGATAGATGTGCTACTCGATGATTCCTACGGATGTGTGGTAGCACTGGGAGACTCGATTACAGACGGCAGGGGATGCGATCCCAACTACAACAACCGATGGCCCGATGACTTTGCAACCCGGCTGCATGCAAACCCAGATACTATAAAGGTTGGCGTAATAAATCAGGGAATCGGCGGCAACGGCCTCTATGGCGGCTTAGGGCCGGCTGCATTAGATCGTTTTGACCATGATGTGCTCGAGCAACCCGGCGTGAAGTGGGTGATAATTTTTGAGGGGACTAATGACATAGGCAGCAGCGGCCGATCAGCGTCTGATATAATTACTGCATATCAGGAGTTCATAACCAAAGCCCACAACGCAAGCCTGCTGATATATGGAGCGACAATAACACCTTTTAAAGGAAGCAGTTATTATTCAACTGCACATGAGGCGGTGCGCGATGCAGTTAATGATTGGATTCGGACCAGCGGCGAGTTCGACGCAGTCATTGACTTTGATGCCGCAGTATGGGACCCTGCGGATCATGACTACCTGAATCCGGCATACCGCGTTTATCCTCCAGGCGACCAAAACGACTTTCTGCACTTCAATGGGGCGGGATTTCAGGCGATGGCTGATGCCATTGACCTTGCTTTATTTGAGCAACAGCAACAAGAAGGCGCCGACGTTGTAGCGGGCAATATGATGCTGATAAACGATAACGGCGGGTGGTGCTGGTACCAGGACGAGAAGATTGTTTATGACCCAGTCGGACGCAATGTTCTTACGAGCACAGCAGCGGAAGGGAATGGTTTTGGCGGCGTTAGCGGGTCAAGAACCAATGATGTTGACGCCACGACATTTAACATAGATACAGGTAAGCGCACGCGGTCACTTATGCGTGACGGCGGCGGCGATGACCATAATATGGGTGCCTTCTGGATACGACCTGACGGCAGGTATCTGCATTTGTATTGCCCGCATTACACCAACCAAACAACCTTCTATCGTCTGGCGACCAATCCGAATGACGGAAGCGCATGGGGCTCAGAGCAATCGTATAACTGGCTGACTATCCCCGGCAGCCCTGACTCAGACAGCATGACCAGCAGTTATACCAATATTATCTATCTTACGGGTGAAGGAACCGGCAACGGCAGGTTATATAATGTTCACCGCATATTCGAGCGGACTCCGTGCATCGCTTACTCTGACGACTGGGGCCAGAACTGGACCTATATGGGCAGGCTTAACGGTATTACAGGTACCACGACTTATTCCAACTTTTATCACAAATTCGTAGGCAACGGAGTTGACCGGATAGACTTTATCGGTTGTGAACAACATCCGCGTAATTACACTAACAGTATCTATCACGGCTATATCAAAGGCGGCAAGAGCTACAACTCTTTCGGAGATGAAATAGACACTATTAACGACCAGGATGCCCCTTCCGTGCAAGCATTTACGCCGGTATGGCTCACTGGTCCGGTGGCAGAGGGTGAATATCATACGGGGTGGACTAATGAGCTGGAGCTCGACAAAAACGGTTACCCGGTATGTCTATTTCAAACCCGCTACGGCTTAGACCCATACGGCGGCGACCCCGGTGCGGCGGATCACCGTTTCTTCTACGGGCGTTTCGACGGCTCAGCACCAGAACCAAATTGGACTGTCACGGAGCTATGCAAAATGGGAACAGGGCTTCATACCCCTGAAGAAGATTACTTAGGTATTGGCTGTATACATCCTAACGACGCGAACCTGATTTATGTTTCAACACCTTTTGACCCGCGTGACGATTCACCGTTAGCTCACCACGAGATATTCAAAGGAGTAACTTACGACAAGGGCCTGACGTGGAACTGGACACAAATCACAATCAATTCTACAGAGGATAACATTCGTCCTGCTATCCCGAAATGGAACGCCAATAATACGGCAGTCTTCTGGACAAGAGGCGCCTATCCCGGGCAGGAAGACTACGACTTCGTGGTCGTTGGAATGGTCGAGGAACAGGATATGACACTGGGCTTAACCAGCTATATCGATGCCGGCCCGAGTAATACTACAAACGCAGATGGTTCGGCGTTTAGCCCAACTGGTCCGAGCGGCAGCGCCGGCGCTGCTGATGGTGAGTGGCACGAATACACAGGCTACGGCAACGGCGGCAGTTGTTTCACAGCTGGTGACGGCGGGACCGAAAACGTCCCGACGATAAAGACAACTGTAACGGGCTTGTCCGACGGGACGTATGATGTATTCGCATACTTCTGGTGTGACCCGGATGCCGACTGGGGCATAAGAGGCGGCTTTACATCAGCTGAATCTGATATGCTGTGCTTCAGCAAGCAATCATCTCAGTTTGCCGAGGCATCTCAATTTTCCGGCTCTGTAACAGTTACCGGTTCCGGAGTTCAGCTCTACCGTGTTTACATTGGGCGGAAGGAAGTAAGCGGAGGCGGTTCGATAGTTGTTTATCTTGATAACTATGATAGTTCTTATACCGGCAATAAACCTGCCCGCACGACGTATGATGGTATTGGAGTGGCCAGTGTCAACTATGAGGAAGATCTTACCCCACCTGAACCGAGTATTATGACATGGGCAACGGTACCGACCGCAACCGGGCCTATGACGATTACTATGACGGCAACCGCAGCTACGCACACCAGTCCGCCCGTGCAGTATTACTTCGAATGCACCACTGACGGCAACTTCAGCAGCGGCTGGCAAACAGATCCGACATACGTGGCTTCGGGCCTGAGTCCGAGTACTCTGTATTCGTTCAGGGTTAAGGCACGCGACAGCTCACCTGCACTGAATGAGACGGACTGGTCGAGCACAGAATCTGCAACAACCAACCCGCCGGACACTACGCCGCCGACACCAAACCCGATGACCTGGGATTCGGTACCTGCAGCAACAGGACAGACCACAATCACGATGACCGCAGCGACCGCTGCTGATAGCGATAGTCCGCCTGTGCAGTATTACTTCGAATGCACCACCGACGGCAGCAAAAGCAGCGGCTGGCAATCAGGCACGACATATCTTGCTTCCGGCCTTGACGCGGGCACTTTATATTCGTTCAGGGTCAAGGCACGCGATAGTGCTGCTGCCTTGAATGAGACGGACTGGTCGAGCACAGAATCTGTGACAACCGACCAGCCGGACACTACGCCGCCGACACCGGACCCAAGCTGGGCTTCGTCGCCGACGGCAACGGGACCGTATTCGATTACAATGACGTCAACGACCTCTACCGATGCTGAGAGTCCGCCTGTGTACTATTACTTCGAATGTACTAACTATGGCGACGCCAACAGCGACTGGCAACTAAGTGAAACCTATGTAGCTACAGGTCTGACTCCGAATACCCAATACACATTTAGGGTCAAGGCACGTGACAACTATGTTCCTGCGAATGAGACGGGCTGGTCGAGCACAGAATCAGCAACTACCCAACCGCCTCCTACGGATATTGAAATCCTCGGCTCCTGGGTAAGCGGCACATCTCATACCAAAGAATCGGGCAGCAACCGCGCACTTATTGTAATTGCGCACGCTGAAGGAAGTTTCTGGAGAACTCCCACCCTGTCCACTGTTACTTACGGCGGACAAACTATGACCAAAATCACCGATATAGTTCAGTCCTCCGGCTGGCAAACCAGGGCATACGTCGGGGCGTTTATTCTTGATGAAGCTGGTGTCAGTGCCGCAACCAGCAGCACCATCAGCGCATCCTGGAGTGGCTCGCCAACCTCAACTTCCATCACAAGCGTATTTCTTGGCGGCGTTGACCAGGAAGACCTTGTCGGTGCTTATGCAACTGCAGGCGTGTCGAACTCCTCGACATTATCAACCTCTGCACTATCTACCAGCAGCGGCGATATGGTCATCGAAGGCGCAACCTGCACCGAGACTGGGACCTACACAGCTAATAATGGTTTTACCGAAGGCATCGACCTTAGCGTATCCGGTTTCGATGGAATGGGCGGACACAAATCCGCAACAGGCGCTTCTGAAACGCCGAGCGTAACCCACTCCACTTCTACCAACCGTCAGGCGCTTCTCGGCTTCGTTGTTCAGGCTGCTACCGGCGGCGGCCCGACTGATACTACTCCCCCGTCACCTGACCCGCTTGTCTGGGCAACATTGCCGACAGCAACGGGACAGACTACTATCGCGATGACCGCAACAACCGCCACCGATGCCCAAAGCCCGCCTGTGCAGTATTACTTCGAATGTACCAACGACGGCACCAAGAGCAGCAACTGGCAATCAAGCTCGTCTTATACAGCTACTGGCCTGACCCCGGACACCCAGTATTCATTCAGGGTCCGTGCACGTGACAGTGCTGCTACCCCGAACATAACCGGCTGGTCAAGCACGCAATCCGCAACCACCGAACCGCCGACGCCCGATACCACTCCGCCGACGCCTGACCCGATGACCTGGGCTTCGGTTCCTGCGGCTACCGGACAGACAACAATAGCGATGACAGCAACGACCGCCACCGATGCTGACAGTCCGCCGGTGCAATACTACTTCGAATGCACAAATGACGGCACAAAGAGCAGCGACTGGCAATCAAGCTCGTCTTATACAGCTACTGGCCTGACCCCTGACACCCAGTATTCATTCAGGGCCCAGGCACGCGACAGCGCCACTACTCCGAACGTGACCGGCTGGTCGAGCACGCAATCCGCAACAACCAATGCGCCGGATACAACGCCGCCGACGCCTGATCCGATGACGTGGCTGACAGAACCGGCGGCGACGGGGCCGAGCACAATCACGATGACGGCAACGGTTGCTGCGGATGCTGATAGTCCACCGGTTGAGTATTACTTCGAATGCACCAATGATGGCACCAAAACCAGCGGCTGGCAATCAGGCACGACATATGTTGCTTCTGGTCTTACGCCGAGCACCCTGTATTCGTTTAGGGTAAAAGCTCGTGACAGCGCTGCTACCCAGAATGAGACAAGTTATTCAAGCACCGAATCAGTAACTACCGAAGCAGCTCCGATTGATGTTGAAATCCTCGGTTCCTGGACGACAGGTACATCTCATACAAAGGAATCCGGCGTTAGCCGTGCTTTGGTTTTCATCGCACATGGTGAGATGGATGGGACGATGAATCTTACTGCTGTAACCTACGGTGGACAGGCAATGACAAAGGTCGTTGATAGAAACTATACTGCCACAATCGAAGCTTATGCCGCGGCATTTATTCTTGACGAGGCCGGTGTCGCAGCAGCATCCAGTAGCACATTTTCTCTTACCTGGAGCACCACTCCGACTGAAATTAAGTACGCCAGTGTATTTCTTCAAAACGTTAACCAGGCAACCCTTCTCGGGGCATCTGACAGCGGCGGAGGCACAAGCAATCCAGTGACGACCTCTGCACTTGTAACAAGTGAAGGTGATATGGTTATTGAGGCAGCTACCTGCGGTAATACGGGCACATATACATTAAACAACGGCTTTACACAGGGGACTCACCAATCTTCCGAATCGTCTACCGGTGTAACCGGTTATAAATCAGCAACGGGGGCATCTGAAACACCCAGTGCATCACACACTAACGTTAATCGGCAAGTGATTATCGGTTTAGTAGTTAAAGGAGGAACACCTCCTGATACGAATACTGCTACTAATCCGACCCCGGCTAACGGGGCAAGTAATATTTCCGTGTCCACCAGTTTATCATGGAATGCTCCTACGGCATATACGCCGACCAGCTATGATATATACTTCGGAACCGATACTACTGCGCACAATAATCCGATGCAGACGGTTTATACAGAAAGTTACGACCCGCCGGGTGACCTTTTAGAAGGGACAACATATTACTGGGCAGTTGATTCGAGCGATGCCGGGACAATGTATCCGGGGGACGACTGGAGTTTTACGACTTATGAACCAATCCAGATTGGGGACCTCGTGGCGGATTATATAGTAAGCCAAGCACTTTCAACCTATTATGCATCCGCTTGTTCTTACTACGGGGCACTTGTATATTCTGAAGTAGTAGGAGATAACGATCTTAAAAATAGCGTAATTGCAGCTTTTCCCTCCACTTATTACACAGGCGCAACAATGCCGCCGGAAGGCAGCGTAGATGAAAACATATATGGGATACTTCCTTTTGAGCTATATCGCCAGACTGGCGATGCTAACTATCTTACATCGGCGCTATATTTGGCCGATGCGGAATTTGCGAATCCGCGTTCCGATGGTTTGAGCGAATACTCACGATTCTGGGTAGATGATATATATATGATTGGCTCACTCCAGGCCCAAGCCTATAAGGCCACGGGAGATCCCGATTACGCCGACCGTGCGGTTACCCAGCTTTTAGGTTATATGGGAGAAGTAGAGCAACTGCAACAGTCTAACGGTCTTTTCCACCATACATTGGATGCCCCATTTTTCTGGGGACGAGGTAATGGGTGGGCGGCAGCTGGGATGACGGAGGTCCTGTTGGCTATCCCGGAAGACGACCCGAACCGTCCGTTGCTGCTTACCAAATATCAGAATATGATGGCCGGCTTAGTGACCTACCAAGATGCAAGCGGGATGTGGTATCAATTGCTTGATATGGGCAGCGATCCCGATAACTGGCTGGAATCATCATGTACAGGTATGTTCGTCTTTGCACTGGCAACCGGAGTAAAACAAGGGTGGCTTACTGAAGTGCCTTATAAACAGGCCGCCCTGGATGGTTGGGCAGCTCTGGCGGATTATGTGGACGAACAGGGTCGTGTTAAAGAAGTCTGCACAGGAACCGGTGCAGGCAGTACAACGCAGTATTATTTTGACCGGTCGAGAGAAGTTGGTAATCCTCATGGTCAAGCGGCGGTTATCTGGGCAGCTACAGCGATAGAGCTTTTGTCAGGTGACATAACGCCTCCTGCCGTACCGACGGGCCTGTCAGCGACAGCAGGCGATAATACCGTCTCACTTGACTGGAACGATAATAACGAACCTGACTTAGACGGCTATAATGTATATCGTTCGACAACCTCAGGCAGCGGCTACAGTCAGATAAACGGCTCGCTCTTAAGCAGTTCGGATTATACCGACAACAGTGTTAGCAATGACATAACTTATTACTATGTTGTTACAGCGGTAGATACTAATTCAAACGAGTCTGGATATTCAAATGAAGATTCTGCTACGCCCACAGGCGCTCCTGATACGACACCTCCGACACCTGACCCGCTTGTCTGGTCAACATTGCCGACGGCAACAGGACAGACCACAATCACAATGACTGCAACGACCGCCACCGATGCCGACAGTCCGCCAGTGCAGTACTACTTCGAATGCACAAATGACGGTACAAAGAGCAGCGGTTGGCAATCAGGCACGACATATCTTGCTTCCGGCCTTGACGCGGGCACTTTATATTCGTTCAGGGTCAAGGCACGCGATAGTGCTGCTGCCTTGAATGAGACGGACTGGTCGAGCACAGAATCTGCGACAACCGAATCGCCGGACACTACGCCGCCGACACCGAACCCGATGACTTGGGATTCGGTACCAGCAGCAACAGGACAGACCACAATCACGATGACTGCAACGACTGCTACTGATAGTGATAGTCCGCCTGTGCAGTATTATTTCGAATGCACCACCGACGGCAGCAAAAGCAGCGGTTGGCAATCAGGCACGACATATCTTGCTTCCGGCCTTGACGCGGGCACTTTATATT
>CAZBST010000013.1:0-65948 GCA_964494805.1 uncultured Pirellulales bacterium
CGCCGGGACAAATCTCCATTTCATCGGGTTGGGCTTTGGCGCATAGCCATCGGTAGCACCGGAGCTGCTATACGCCAGACTTAGCACCAAAACAAAAGAAGTTAAAAACAGAGATTTTTTATACGTGATATTCATCCTTCAATTTAGCCCCCCGTTATCAATGGTTGCCTCTTGGCTACTCACCAGTAAAAACTTCCTCAACTTTTACTTATAGCGCTCTTCTGTTTAAGTAAAAAGGATTGGTCCTGTTAGAGATATGAGATAACAAGCCATCCTCCTAACAACACTATTGAATTGCGTATAGCATACTTATTGTTATAATAATCTATGTCGGCTTAATAAGGCCGTTGTTTTGCGCATAATATATCGTCATTTTGCGCATAGTACTTGCAGTAATAATAGACGCAAGCATACTAAGAGCAGATTATGTCAAAAAGTCCATATCAAGTTAGGTAATCTCCGGATTGTAGAAGTTTCAATCAAAAGCGCAGGGGGTGAAAAATTGTTGAATATTTTTGAATGTTTCGGTATAGTTTTTGTAAATTTGGGAATGATTTTTGTAAATTTTTGTAGGTTTTCGAACATTTTCAACCACGTACTTGCGCGTTTGGTGCTATCCCATCTTGTCTGATCACCGCATCTTACACCCGCAATATAACAATTTTTGCTGTAATCAGTCCTTGCAAGCCGAAGATAAACTTTGAGAAACTCATTTAGTTTGTATAACTGATTTTACTAAATACTGTATAATTAAGTGCTTACAACAACAAAAAACAATTCGCTACCCGGTTCTATCGCAATGGTGGTTGTTCTTTTAATGGCTCTCGGCACGGTCTTTGTTTTCTCAGCTGGTGTTAATATTAGTCAGGACCTTGACTTACGGAGATTTTATGATTTTCCTGCCCTGCGACAAATTCTCTTTTTTCCTATTGCCTGTGCGATTCTCTACGCTGTCTCTTTTTTCAATTATCGTAGTTTCACTTTAACTGCCGGCTTTTTTTACTCCCCGATTTCATATCTGTTGGTTATTAGTATAGCGCTACTCATACTCGTTTTGTTCCCTCAGTTCGGCACAGAGATAAATCAGGCTCGCCGCTGGCTCAGAATCCCAGCCGGGCCAATAACGATAAGTTTTCAGCCCTCCGAGCTGGCAAAATGGGCGCTTATCTTTTTCCTTGCTGCATTTTGCGACAAGTTCGGTGATAGTATGAAGTTGTACTGGAAAAGATTTGTTCCGCTTTGTCTGCTCATAGCCGTAGTAGTTGGATTGATAATCACCGAAGATTTCGGTACAGCAGCATTTATATCACTTTTGAGTTTTCTGATGTTAATAATCGCCGGCGTCCGGTGGTGGCATATTCTGACCCCCGTGCCGTTCGGCATAATTGCCTTTGGTGCTGCTTTGCTCCGCTCACCCAGCCGGCTGCAGCGAATCATCGCTTTTCTAAACCCCCGGCAATTGATAGATTCGGCTAATTATCAGTCGAATCAGTCGCTGATTGCGCTCGGCTCAGGCGGATTGTGGGGTAAAGGGCTGGGCAGAGGTATTTGCAAATACGGACATTTGCCGGAAGATACAACAGATTTTATCTTTGCTATTATAGGCGAAGAGCTTGGCTTCGTCGGAACCTTGGCAGTAATTTTATTATTCATTATTTTTATTTGGCTGGGAATTCTGGTGGTCGTGCGATGCAGGGACCGTTTCGGACAGCTTTTAGCTGCCGGAATTGTTTTGACAATAGGTATCCAGGCGGCACTGAACATTGGCGTGGTGACGGTTGTGCTGCCGACGAAGGGTATACCACTGCCATTTGTAAGCGCCGGCGGAACCAGTATGCTACTGTCGGCTGTTGCGGTTGGTGTGTTGCTCAATATTGCCAAACAATCTGCCAAAGCGCCCGCAGGAGAGGATGAATGATGGGTGGAAAATGTTTTTTCTTTGCCAGCGGAGGTACAGGCGGACATATATATCCAGCTATTGCAATAGCAGAAAAGATAATCAAGCTTGCGTCTGAGGCGAAAGTGCATTTTTTCTGCAGCACTCGTGACATCGATTCGCAAATCCTTTCCAAAACCGGTTTTGAATACACGAGTTTGCCAGCTCGCAGCTTTTCCATCCAGCCTGATAAACTGATTAGCTTTTACACTTCGTTTATAGATAGTTTCAGGATTTCCAAGCAGGCAATTGCTGAAAGTAAGGATGCAGTGGTAATCGGCATCGGCGGTTTTGTATCGGTGCCGGTTTGTCTCGCTGCACATAGACTCAAAGTTCCTGTTGTGCTTGTAAATGTTGATATCGTGCCAGGACGGGCAAATAAGATAATAGCCCGCTGGGCGGATAAGATTTTCGTGCAGTTCGAAGATACCAAGCAATACTTCGCCAAAAATGCAGCTAAGGTAGATATCGTCGGCTGTCCGCTGCGAACCGGCTTCGACAATCCTCAAGCCGAAAGAGCGATAGAGCAATTGGGTCTTGATGAAAGCAAGAAGATTTTGCTTATAACCGGGGCATCGAGCGGGTCGGAGAATATCAACCAGGCCGTTTGTTCGCTTCTGGAAAACTTGGCCAGTTTTGCAGATGATTGGCAGATGGTTCATTTGACAGGACGTGCGAATTTTGAAAATGTGCAGAAGAGATACGTCGGTGCGAGAATAAATCATAAAGTTGTGGATTATTTTGACGATATGCCGGACCTGTTGTCGGCTGCGGACTTGGTGGTCGGCAGAAGCGGGGCGGTCAGTGTGGCTGAGTACGTTGTGGCCGGTGTGCCGAGCATCTGTATTCCTTACCCGTATCATAAAGACAGGCACCAGTACCTGAACGCAGGCAAACTCGTCGATGTGGGCGCCGCGGTTATAGTGGATGATGTGCCCCAGCGAGAAGAAACAGCCCAGCGGCTGTGGGCGGAGTTGGAAGAGCTGATGAAAGACGATGCGAAGCGGAAAAAGATGGCGGAGCGCTGCAAGGCGGTTGCGAATACAAAAGCCGCTTCTAAAATCGCAGAACAACTGCTGAGAACAGACGTCAGCTGATTCACTAAAGATTGGCTTTGTTTTGCATATTTTTGTTTATTTTGATTGATTTTTTCCTTCCGCGCAGAAAATCAGCGGCGATAAATCCGAAGTTTTAAACGAATAATCGAATTAGCTAAACGAGATTTAAAAGATTACTGAACTTTAGCCGGATGGCATTGGTTATTCCTTTCAAGAGAGACTGTCTCTCTACAATTGGACGGACCTGCGCGGTTGATGCGAAAATTTTGAGGTTTTCAAGGATGCGGTTTTGGTTAAGTCTTTATAGCAAAAGGGATAAAAAATTTTTTAAAAAATGGATTTTAGAGGTATAACTACCTGCGCATTTGATTGATTTTTCTGCCAGAGGACAGAAGTTCAGTTCCTGGGCATCCCCAAAAATGTTCTTGACGGCGGTGGGTAAAAAGAGTAGAAATTTATTACCTTTTGCTGTGTGAAAAAGCATCGAAAGGAGGAGGCAGTGTGTGGCATTCATCATTATTGTGATGATTACGTGAAGTTTTTTACGAGAAAGTATCAGTGTGCGCGGTGCGCGCCGATAAACATAACCTATTTTTTGAGAGGGTCGACAAATGAACCACACAAGAATCTTTCAAATTCTGATAATTTTCATTGCGGCAGTTCTCTGCTTTGGCCGCGCTGCGCCGGCAGGGCTGGCGGGGACGGCCTTTACATATCAGGGTCATCTCTACGACGCCAACTATGCGGCAAACGGCTTGTATGATTTTGCGTTCAAGCTGTATGATGCAGATATCGGAGGCAGTAAAGCAGGAACTGACGTCAACGTATATGATGTTGATGTAATCGACGCCTATTTTACGGTTGAGCTGGATTTCAATGACGTCAACGCATTTAACGGAGATGCCCGCTGGCTGGAAATCGGCGTTCGGGCGGGCAACCTTGACGACCCCAATGCTTACACTATGCTCAGACCTCGGCAGGAGGTAACGTCGACGCCTTATGCAATTTATGCCAAAACGGCGGGCAGTGCTGCTGATTCTGACTGGATTATCTCAGGGGTCGATATGTACTCAGGGGTATCAGGTAATGTCGGCATCGGAACATCTACTCCCGCCGAGAAGCTTACTGTTGCTGACGGTACTATCAAGGCCTCCAATTCTGCGGATGGGGGCAAGGCCATCTACGGCACGGCTACAAACCCATCTGTATTGAACTACGGCGGCTACTTTGAGGCTGCAGGCCTTTACGGTCGAGGTGTCTACGGTATAGCCACTTCTACAAACGATTCCGCTTTCGTCTATGGCGGCTACTTTGAGGCCCCAAGCAACGCCGGGACTAATGTGGGCGTCTACGGCAATGGAGGCTATATTGGTGTTCGCGGTGAAGGTTCATTTGGAGTTTACGGCGAAACTACAGACCTTTTTGGAACTGGTGTCCGCGGCTTTGGCGGAAGTACCGGTGTCGAGGGCGAGGGTTCGTACCGTGGTGTCTGGGGCGGAGCCGATGGTATGACTGAAGATCCCACCTATGGCGGCTACTTTATAGCCACAGGCCCCCAAGGCCGGGGTGTCTATGGCATCGCTACTTCTACCGACGACTCTGCCTTCACCTATGGCGGCTACTTTGAGGCCCCGAGCAATGCCGGATATAATGTGGGCGTCTACGGCAATGGCGGCGCGATTGGTGTCCAGGGCGAGGGCCTGTACCGTGGAGTTTACGGTAAGACCAATAGTCCAACTGGCTATGCGGGTTACTTTGAAGGAGGACGGAATTACTTTCAAGGGAGCATCGGCATCGGCACAGACAACCTGAGTAGTGAAACAAAGGTTCATGTTCGGACAGCGAGCGACAATTTCGGAATCCTGATTGATTCTGAGGGTACTTCGGGTTCAGAGATTGGACTGCACACAGCAAACTCAAAATATGCAAGTCTGGTGAAAAATGCTTATTATGATTTCGGCTGGAAGAGATTTGACGCCAATTCTGGAGCTTTTTTACAGGAGATTACACCAGCAGGCGATGTCAGATTCAGAGTTGCCGCATCAGGCGCAAATCCCATAACTTGGACTGATGTGGTGGCTATGACACAAAGCGGCAATGTCGGCATCGGCACGACAAGTCCGGCCGGCAAATTGGATGTAAACGGCTCAATTTATCAAAGGGGCGGGTTACTGCACGCTGATTACGTTTTTGAGCCGAACTATAAACTGGAGACCATCGAACAGCATTCGGAATTAATGTGGCAGGATAAACATTTGCCTGCGATTCCCAAAGTGCAAGTGGGTGATGACGGGCAGGAAATCATTGAAATTGGGACTCACCAAAGGGGCATCGTTGAAGAGCTGGAAAAAGCACACATATATATTGAGCAATTGAACAAGGAGAACAGGGAACTTCGGGCCAAGCTGATGGAACTAGATGCCAGAGTTAACGAGATGGAATCACTCACAAGTAAAATATCTCTAAAACACAAAGGAGGACACAAATGAGAAGCAGAAGAATTTTAACAATTATGGTTTTAGGCGTAACGGTTTGTTTGACCGAAGTCAGTGAGGCGTCGTCGATGGGGACGGCTTTTACATACCAGGGTCATCTCTACGACGCCAACTATGTGGCAAATGGCTTGTATGACTTTGCGTTCAAGCTCTATGATGCAAATGTCGGAGGCAGCAAAGTAGGAACTGATGTCAACGTAGCTGATGTGGATGTTGTTGACGCATATTTTACGGTGGAATTGGATTTCAACGATGTCAACGCATTTAATGGGGATGCCCGCTGGCTGGAAATCGGCGTTCGGGCGGGGAACCTTGACGACCCCAATGCTTACACCACGCTCGGTTCTCGGCAGGAGGTAACACCGACGCCTTATGCAATTTATGCACAGCGGTCAGACATTGAAGTTCCACTGAGTTTAACAGGTTCGACGGATGTAGAATGGATTATCGGTGCTATCAACAATGGAAATGGTCCGGCTCTTGGCGGCATTAGTCTGGCCGGTTATGGCGTACGCGGGCAGAGTACAAGCGGATACAGTGTTTTAGGTACGAATACCGGCGGAAATTATGGCTACCTCGGTGGCAGTGACTACGGAGTGTATGGCAAACACGCCAGCAGCGACAACATCGGGTTTCTTGGCAGCAGCGACTACGGTGTTTATGGCCAACACGCCGGCAGCGGCAACACCGGATTTCTCGGAGGCAGCACTTGCGGCGCCTATGGCTACAGCAGCGGCAATTACGGTCTACTCGGCACCAGCAGCTATGGTGTGTACGGCAACAGCAGCAGCGACACCAACTACGCCGGATACTTTAGTGGTAGAGGTTATTTTAGTGGCAATGTTGGTATCGGGACTACGAGTCCGGCTGAGATGCTGCATATCTACAAGTCTTCCGGAAGTCTTGGCCTGCGAGTGTCAAGCGATTCCTCAAGCTATCAGTATATGAATTTCGGGGCCACGAATGGTTATTCAATCGGGAGAGCTCCTGATGACAAGCTCTTTATCAACAGGGATGAACCTCTCGGTTCCGGAGCACTGCGAGTTTTGACGGTTCAACCAAACGGCTTTGTCGGCATAGGCACTGCAACTCCTGGTGAAGAGCTCACTGTGGAGGGCACCATCAAGGCTAATGCCGAATACAAGGCGGTGGAGGGCTATGCCAGTAATACCGTTGGGACAACAACTTACGGCGGCTACTTTGTGGCCGACGGCAATGGATTAGGTGTCTTCGCGCATTCCAGCGGAACCTCGGGCTGGGGCGTGCAAGGCTGGACGTCCGGCAGCGAAGGATATGGCGTCTATGGCTATGACAGCAACAGCGACGGAGGAGTAGGTGTATATGGCCATGCTGGCGGCTACTACGGATTAGGCGTCGCCGCCGACGGACACGCTTGGGATTTTATGGCCATGGGTCCCGGCGATGACTACGGCTCTTTTTCATCTATCCGCTGGAAGAAGAACATTCAGCCTATCGATAATCCCCTCGATAAGGTTCTTCAGTTGCGGGGTGTTTATTTTGACTGGGACGAAGGGCACGGTGGAGAGCACGATGTAGGGATGATAGCTGAGGAGGTTGGCCAAGTCCTGCCGGAGATAGTACAATACGAGGAAGACGGCATATATACCATTGGTATGGACTACAGCAAGATGGCACCGCTTCTTGTTGAGGCGATAAAGGCGCTGAAGATAGAAAATGACGAGCTCAAGAGACGGCTGGAAGTTTTGGAAGCGGCCATTGGTAAAAGTGAAGAAGGAGACAAAAAATGAAGAGCAACGGCTATGAAAGTGTAATATGTTTGTCTGTAATGGTTTTCGCGTCAGTTGCCATCGGCGATTACCAGATTAGCCGGCACACGATAGACGGCGGCGGTGGTGTGAGCAGCGGCGGTCAATATATAGTTCGCGGGACGACAGGTCAGGCGGATGCGGGTGTGATCAGCGGTGGAGATTATGAACTGCTTGGCGGATTCTGGTCGGGTGTTCCTGTTTGTATAGTTGATTTTCACCACTATGCCAAGTTCGCAGAATACTGGCTTGAAAGCGGAAGTGACTTGCCTGCCGATTTGTATGAGGATAATGCCGTCGACTTTTTCGATCTAAAATTGTTTGTCGATGAATGGCTGTATTATTGTCCGTATGACTGGCCGTTGAGATAAAAGCAGAGGTTTTTAGATGCGGGTTTACCAGCGGCGGCCTTCCGCCGCAAAGCAGAGAACAGGTAACAACAGTAGAGCAGTAGAAGAACTGGGTCTCCGACAGAGAAGCAAGTGAGCAGCAATCGGGGATATTCGCTGCGCTACGAAAGGCGTGAATGGTGGGTAATTTTCTTGACTTCCGGGGCATATTTTTGGATAGTAGATAAAACTAAGCACTTTCAGGAGAATAGATAAAAATGAGAATATTGAAGAAAACGAGAGCAGCGGGACTTGTTCTTTTAACACTGAGCGTTTGCTGCATCTCATGTACAGCGGCGGAGAATTGCTGGATAGGCACCTGGGTGAGCGGCCAGCAGCTGGCGGAACCTCACAACACTCCGCCTGAGCCGTATTTAGCCAATAATACGCTGCGTCAGGTTGTGCACGCGACATTGGGAGGCAGCAGAATACGGGTGCAATTTTCCAATAAGTATTCGTCCGGCCCAATAACTATTAATTCAGCCCATATAGCGTTATCAACGGGCGGCAGTTCGATTAATACGGCGACGGATACGGCACTGACGTTTAAGGGGAAGCCATCGATAACTATTCCTGCAGGACAAGAACTTTATTCGGATGCTTTAGATTTTAATGTGGCACCATTGAGCAATCTGGCGGTAAGTATTTATTTCGGCTCGGCGTCATCAACTAATGTCACGGGGCATCCGGGCTCGAGGACCGATTCCTATATAAAAACCGGCAATGCAGTATCGACAAATTTTACACCGGACGGAACAAAAACCAATTGGTGGATTTTGAGCGGGATTGATTTATGGCTCGATGATTCATACGCATGTGTGGTGGTGCTGGGAGATTCGATTACGGACGGCAGGGGGTCCACCACCAACGGTAACAACCGCTGGCCTGATGCCCTGGCGCGACGGCTGCAGGCGAACCCGGAGACCGCGAAGATTGGGGTATTAAATCAAGGGATTGGCGGCAATGCCATAGTAAACGGCGGGCTTGGGCCGACCGCGCTGAAGCGTTTTGAGCATGATGTGCTCGGTCAGGCCGGGGTGCGCTGGGTGATAATTTTTGAGGGGGTTAATGACATTGGCGGCGGCCAAACAGCGGCCAGTATAATTTCCGCATATAAGACATTCATAACTAAGGCCCACAACGCAGGCCTACTGATATACGGAGCGACAATAACAGCTTTTAAAGGAAATGGTTATTACTCAACTGAACATGAGGCTGTGCGCGATGCAGTTAACGATTGGATAAGGACCAGCGGTCAATTCGACGGAGTCATTGATTTCGATCTGGCGGTTCGTGATCCGGCGGACGCGGACCAACTGAACCCGGCCTATCAATTCGAATGGCTGCACCTAAATCCGGCAGGTTATCAGGCGATGGCCGATGCCATTGACCTTAATTTGTTTAAGCAGAAAAAAGCAGCCGTTCAATAGCTTTCAATATTCAGCAGTTATAATGCCTGCGATAGAATAACAAACGCTGGAAAATTCAATCCTCAGCGGCATAGTAATTTTTATAGAGATGAATTCTCGCGAGGATGAACAAGTATGAAGAATAGATTGTATATCATTGACGTGTTCAAGGGAGATATTACGAAGATGACACAAAAAGTAATTCCTGTTTTGCTTGTGTTTTTACTTTTTTCCTGTTCCTGTGCAAGTCAACAGGAGAGTATCGTAAAGATGCAAAGCGACAATGGTGATGGCACTTATACCAATCCGGTGATAGCTGCGGATTTCCCGGACCCTGATGTCATTCTGGTAGACGGTGTCTATTATTTCTTATCGACAACCATGTTTGTTTTTCCCGGAGTAACCATACTCAAATCGTACGACCTTGTAAATTGGGAGTACTGCTGCAATGTTGTAGAGCGTATGGATTATAGTCCATGCTACAATCTGGACGGTTGTAACAGATATAGTCATGGCCAATGGGCAAGCAGTTTAAAGTATCATAAAGGCAAATTTTATTTGTTGTTCAATACGTTAGATGAAGGCGGATTTATCTGTACGGCAGACAAGGCCGAAGGCCCTTGGGAAATCAAGCATCTGCCAAGAGGATTCCATGACCCGGGGCTGTTCTTTGATGATGGGAAGATTTATGTGGCCTGGGGCTATAATAAAATTTATATCACCGAGCTTGATTCAAATTTCGCCGCAAAAGATAAAGATGTTCTGGTATATACTGGTGATATTCGTAAAGGGCTCGAAGGGGCTCATTTATACAAAATCAATGGTTATTATTATCTATATTGCACGTATGGAGGTTTGGACGGATTTCAGGTGACACTGCGTTCAAAAAATATATACGGTCTTTATGAACAAAAGGTGGTAATCAGGGACACCACAAAAGGTCCGAACTATGGAATACATCAGGGAGCTCTTATACAAACGCAAACCGGGCAATGGTGGACCATGCTTTTTGTTGACAGCGGCCCGTTTGGGAGATTCCCTTCATTACAACCCGTTACCTGGCAGGATGGCTGGCCAATGGTTGGAGTGGATTCAAAGGCGGTTGTAAAATACAAAAAGCCGGATGTAGGAAAAGAAACCCCCATAAAAACTTTACCAACTTCTGATGAATTTGAAAACGCAAAGTTAGGTATGCAATGGGGATGGAACCATAATCCAGACCCTGCGAAATGGTCACTGACGCAAAATCACGGCAGCTTGAGGTTAGAAACAGTCAAAGTAGTAGAAAATTTAACCGAAGCCCGCAATACGCTCACCCAAAGAATGTTTGCCTATTATTCGGATAAAATCGCTACCGTTGGGACGGCTAAAATGGATTTCAGCAATATGAAGGAGGGTGATATCGCTGGTTTGGCTATTTTTCAGGACCCCTATGCGTACATTGGAATAAAGAAAATAAACGGACAGAATTGTGTTATCATGGTTAACAATGGAGAAACCATTGATTCAGCAGCGGTAGACGCTTCGACAGTTTATCTTCGTGCTGAGCCTTTTTATGGCTCCGGTGCCGCTAAAGCTTACGGCGGGCAGGTGGTTAAAGACACCGGTACTGCAACTTTTTCATATAGTTTGGATAATAAGTCGTTTACAAAGATAGGCAATGAAATGCAAATGCAATTCAAACTTACTGTTTTTACAGGGAATAAATTTTGCCTGTTTAACTACGCTACGAAAGAACTTGGCGGGTATGTTGATTTTGACTGGTTTCGGATAACGCCGAGTTTTAAAATATTTAAGTGAAACTAAAGACTGCCATAACAGAATTACGTCCGGCAGCAATGGACAGGTCACATTGAAAAAAGGCCAACTCGGCGAAGCGGAAACATTCCAATTGACGGAAAATGTCTATGGAGACCTGATGCTACTTTCGCTTATTACACACCGTCATCTTCGTATCAATCCGGAGGACCGTGCAGTTAGCGATGATTGTCCCGGCCCCAAGCCGGACAAAAGAGACGGCTCATATTCAATCTGGGAGCCCATTAAGCCTGCCTCGAAATGATTGCGGCTGCTGGTCGTTTCGGCGGGCGCTGTGGGTGAGTCGTTGCTGGAAATCGGCAGGCCGAAGTGCTGAGGACTTTGAGCTTTCCACGATGCCTGGTTTAAGTCTTTTTATGTCCGAACAAAAGCGCGCAAAGTGCCCAGATGATGAACAGCGGGACAAGAAGCGGCAGCAGGAAAGGCAGGGCAACAGCCACAAGTATAAGGGCCACCAGCGCCAGAACGCCCAAAATGATAAGGCTGGCACCGGCTAAAACAAAAGCGAGGAGTATCGCAACAGAAAAGAGAATGACTATCGCCAACATAAATTTCCATAATCCAATTGCTGGTGCGAGAGGGCCGGTGATAGGTTCTCCGTTTATAATGATAGAGACGTCAGTTGAACTAAACAGCACCCAGGCAAGCAGGATAATCATTAAAATTATTAGAATTGAGACCAATTTACGTACCATTATGTATCTCCTTTTTCATATTTATTTATCCTGTCTTCGTAGTGAGAATACGCCGAGGAGAAAGGCCACAGCTCCGAAGGCCAGTAAAATGAGACAGGGGGTGAGCATTTCCATCGGTGTAAATTTGCGCCAGATAGTGCCTTCAATGGCAAGAATGCTCCATTTCACCGGACTGATATGGCTGAGCGGGCGGAGCCAAGAGGGCATAAAGGCCAATGGAACCATACCTCCGCCGACCATAGCCATAATCATAAGAATCGCCCAGCCCGCACCAGCGACGCTCTGCTCGGTGCGGCCTAACGTGCATATAAACATCATAATGCCGACGAAGCACAATAGTGCACAGATTACCGCCGGGACAAAGAGAGCGATACTACCTATGGGCATCTTGAAAATTACTTTAGCGCCGGCATATAAAACACAGGTTATGAAGACGCAGGTCATAAAACACGCGAAGCCTTTACCTGCGAGTATATGTGCGCGACTGATGGGGCCGACTCGGAGGCGCTCGAACGTGCCGTGCGTTCGTTCCTTAACAATCGAAATTGCGAATGTTGTCGAGCACATAAGAATTCCCCAGAGCAGGGCCTGCGGAAACGTAATCTGGAACGCCGTGATGGGGCCGTGATATTCCCTGCTGACATCCAGTTTGTCGAAGTTCAGCATGTCGCCGTCAAAACTTTTTTTGTAGTCATTATCGTTGGTGTCTTTCAGCAGAGTGTCGAAAGCATTGAAGAAATTGGAATACAGTGTTGCCCGCCCGGTACTGAGCGTTTTGGAGTTTTTCACATCACCATCCCAGAGTTTAATCTGCTGCCGCATCCAATTACGGTCGGTGAGTTTATCGCCGAGGGCCTGGAATTGTGCCTTGGCGAGAAGTCCCTGAAGGTAGCCGCCTTCCATTTTTCGCGACGGGTCCGAGGCGATTTCTATTTTCGGCTCATCTTTATCAAATATCGCTTCGAGACCGTCTCCGAAACCTTTCCTTAGGACGACGGCGGCGGCGATTTGGCCTTTTCTTACCTGCTCAACGGCTTCGTCACGGCTGATGCGGATTATTTTTAATGCCTCTTCAGATTTCAATTTTGATATATAAGAGTTAGAGAACTCTGAATTGTCTTCGTCGATTACGGCGATTTTTATGCCTGTTGGCTGATTGCCGGAGCCGGAATATATTGCACCGAAGAACAAGGCGAACAAGACTGGGAAGGCCAATACCATGAAAATGTTGCCTTTATTGCTTAGCAGCACCTTCAGGTCTTTGAGGGCGAGGAAAAACACCTTCTTCATCAGTCTCGAAGCCTCCGCCCTGTCAGATTGAGAAAAACATCCTCGAGATTTGCGGACTGGATTTTCAACGATTTAAGATGTATTCCGTTGCGGTTCAGCAATGCCAGAGACTCCATCGGCCGGAGGGTCTCTAACTTAATCTTTGTTCCTTCGAGCTGAATATTGTTGTTACCAATTAACCGCCTTGTTTTTTCGAGGTCTGACAGGCCTTTTTCAAATTCGGCCTCCATATGAGAAAGACCTCCATGTTTGTCAATGAGATTATGGACGGTATCCATATCCAAAATTTTGCCATAGTCAAGAATTGCCACCCTGTCGCAAATACGCTCGGCTTCTTCCATATAATGGGTGGTATAGATAATCGTCCGGCCCTGTTTTTTTATATCCTCGATTGTATCGAATATCGAATTGCGAGATTGGGGGTCAACACCGACCGTCGGCTCATCGAGTAGCAGAAGCGGCGGCTCGTGCAAAAAGGAGCATACCATATTCAGCCGGCGTTTCATTCCGCCGCTGTATTTGGAGACACGCCCTTTGCTGCGCTGCGAGAGGCCTGCTATTTCGAGGCAGTCCCTGACACGTTCTTTTAATCGCCAGCCGCTTAATCCGTATATTCTGCCGAAGAAGTACAGATTTTGCTCCGCGGAGAGCTCCTCGTATATCGAGAGAGTCTGCGGCACCATTCCCAGAGACAAACGCACATCAACGAGGGTGGGGTTGGTTTTGCCGTTGATTGTAACCACCCCGCTGTCAGGTTTCAGAAGTCCGCAGAGAAGCCGAATTGTGGTCGTCTTTCCAGCGCCGTTAGGTCCGAGCAGACCAAAGGTTTCTCCCCGTTTGACCTCGAAGCTCACATCGTCCAGAGCAACGATTTTACCGTATCGCTTTTTTAGATTGTCAGCCTTAATCATGCAAATTCATCGCAAGTAATAACATATTTTCCTTCAATTGCAAGTTAATGCCGGAGAATCATTTTATTTTTATTGAGCCGATATTTGTTTTCAAAGTTACCTTTCCTTCGCCCTTTCCGATGGTGCCGTTTGAGTTTTTGCCGACCATACCTTTTATGTTCAACGGCAGGTCGGTTTCTATCGAGCCGAGATTTGCTGAAAGGTTTATCTGGGCAGAGAGGTTAGGCGGGGCGGTGAAGTCAATTTTGCCGACGTCGGTTTTTATATTGGCATTGCAGGCGCCCGGAGCGGTTTGTGAATAAAGGACAGTTACTTCGCCGACATCTGTTTCTATATCAATTTCGTCTGTGATTTCTTTGCAGGTAATAGCTCCGACATCTGTTTCGGCCTTTATCGATTTGTTGATGTTGGTAATGTTGATTTCTCCAACATCATTTGTAAGCTGTAAAGCGGTTTCCTTCGGCACGGTTATATTTAAATCGATAATTATTGACTGTTTGGATTTGTTGTCGGGCTGTTCTATTTTGATGTAAAGTTCATTGTCTTGAGGCTGCAGTTTTATCCGCACTTCTTCGGCAAGTTTCTGAGCTTTTTCTTCTGTTGTTGCCTTTGCAGTAATTTTGGCGGTAACGTCGCAGTCTTCGACATCTGCGCCGGTAATTGTGATTTCACCCACGTTGTTTTGGAGGTACAGAGTTTGTCCCGATGCAAGAGGCGCTGATAAGTGTTCGGTTTTTTCATATTTAGCTTTACAGGAGTCGTCTGTGCCTCCGCAACCTATGGAAAAAGCGGTTGCTAACAGCGAGCATAGTAAAAGCGGCACAGCATATTTTTTGAAGGAATGTTTTTTCATTTTTAGTTTCTCCTAATTCAGAGTTCTATATGTTGTTTATTAGTTATTTTATGTCTATCGAGCCATTGTGGGTTTCAAGGTAGAGCTTGCCTTCGCCTGCGCCTATTGTTCCGGCAAGCTTTTTCTTGGTTACCTCTCCTGTTACAGTTATCGGCAAATCGGTATTTATCGAGCCGTTGTGCGTCGAGGCCTCAACCTTGGCCGACAAATTCGGCGGAGCGGTTAGATTAACACTGCCGTTGTGAGTAACTAATGATACATTGCATACCGGCGGAGCAGAGGCGGAGTAAAATGCCTTTGCGTTGCCGTTGTGCGTTCGAAGATTCATATCGCCTGAAGCTTCTTCACAAGTTACCGAACCATTGTGGGTTTCGAGTTGTGTTTTGCCCGTTACTTCTCCGCAGTCTACTTCTCCATTATGTGTTTTAAGTTCGATTGTTCCGGAAAGTTTTTTTGCTGTGACCTTGCCATTATGTGTTTTGCCTTTGATTTGGCCGGTTAAATTTTTAATTCTTAGAGCCCCATTGTGCGTGATGAGGTCGGTGCCGGTCTTGTTGGGGACAGTCACATCGAGATTGACGCTGACGTTTTGGTGCGGGGCCAATTCGGGCTTTTCGATTTTTGCAGTGAGTTTGCTGCCGGATGGGACAAGCTCTACCTTTGTTTCTTCCGCAATCTTTTGAGCTTCTTCTTCAGTAAGAGCCCTGCCGACGATGGTTGCTGTCAGACTGCACTCGGTAACGTTCGAGCCGGTGATGTCAATGTGGCCGTTATGGGTTTGAGCTTCGAAGACACTGTTCTCTGACATAGGTGCTGAAAGACGCACCGTTCTTTCGTATTTTGCCTTCGGCTCACAACCATCTGTACTGCAGCCCATAGCAGCAACTGCAAAGCACGACAGGAAAACCACGAACATCTTTTGGGAATTGTCTTTTTTCATTTTTTTCTCCTTTCTAATATCCCTGAGGGAGTAGTATTTGACAAGTGTTATTCTTTATTATAAATGTTACTGTTTTGTTACGATATCATCCTTTTTTTGTCTTTTTTAAGCAGTTTTTTTCAATGTTTGTTCTTGACGGGCAGCTAAAGGCTCGTAAAATGGTTGCGGTTGTGGTGTTCGCTTCGTAGAATGTTGGACGTTTGGCGCAGTCGATACAAGCCGCACAACCGAAATGCGAAAGACAAGTTCTTTAGAAAGGAGGCCGTTATGGCAAAGACGATTCTGACTGTATTGCTAATAGTTTTATTGAACGTATTGGTGGGTTGCTACGGACCAGACAGCGGCAGGAGTCAGTTTCTGCCAACCCCAATGAAGACCGTTTCGGTGGTTGAGGCCAGCGAGGCTGATATTATTGAGCATATGGCAACCAGCCGACTGGCGTATCGGCAATATCTCGAATCACTGGTAGCGCACTACAAAAAGACCGGCAATAATATGAAATTGGGGTGGGCCGAAGATGAGCTTAAGAGACTGAATAAAATGCCGCAGTATAGCTACATTATTGAAGCGAGCGTGGCCGGGCCTAATTTGAAAGCAAAAGATTCGATTAATGCGGCTAACTATTTGTATGACGAGGCCTACCGGCTTGAGAAGGCGGCCAAGAGACTGCTTGTTAAGCCTTTTATAGACGAAAATTTATTGCGGGTGACTCTGGATAAATACAATCAGTTAATAAAGCAGTATCCCACATCTGACAAGATTGATGAAGCGGCATACAGGGCCGGCGGAATTTATGAATATTTCAAGGACTACACCATAGCTCTTTTGTATTACCAAAGAGCGTATCAGTGGGACAATTCTACGCCTAATCCTGCGAGGTATAAGGCGGCATATATTTTGGACCAGTACCTCCATAGGAGAGCAGAAGCGCTGCCGCTTTATCGGTATGCCCTCGGAAATGAAAAGCTCAGTAAGGATGAACGGAAATTTGTGCAAAAACGGATAGACGAGCTGACCAAGGGCGGCGGAAGCCTTGAAGAGAACAAATGACGTTTGCAGCCCCGCACCTGTTTCGGAATCTCGGGCCTGGTTGGATATCAGGCCCGTTTTTTTATTTATCCGCTGAAGGTGGATGTATAAGAGATGCTGCTGGAATTTGAGAAAAAAGTGGCCGGCTTTATCGAAGCAAAGGGCCTTTTCGGCCCTGCTGATAAAATTCTGCTGGCCGTATCCGGCGGAGCTGATTCGACCGCTCTTTTGTATGCTCTGTGCGCGATAAAGGCCGAGGGTATTTTCAGCAGCTGTTTTCTCTGCGCGCATATAAATCATCAGTTAAGAGGTTCGGAAAGTGATGGTGATGAAACTTTTGTTATTGCGCAGGCGAATAAACTGAACCTGGCTATAACAACAAAGCGACTGGATGTGCATGGGTTTGCCAGCAAAAATAAACTATCAGTTGAAACGGCCGCTCGCAAATTGCGGATTGAGAGTTTGCTTGATATTGCAAAAGCCAATGATTGCAGGTGGGTGGCAACAGCCCATCAAAAAGGAGACAGCGCTGAAACGGTTATACAGCGATTGGTTCGCGGGACAGGCTTCCGCGGCCTTGGGGGTATCTGGCCGGTGCGAGAATTTGCCCCCGCTGCTGTCTTGCACCCCACTGCTTCGCTTTGCGAAGCAAAGCGTGGGGGCGTGCGACAGCAAGACGCGGGGGTCAGCTTTGTAAGACCGCTGCTCTGTGTCAGGCGAGATGAAATTGTAGAGTACCTAAACAAACGCAACTTAAAATGGCGGGTGGACCGGACGAACATTGATTGCAGTTACAGGCGAAACTTTATCCGCCATCGGCTGCTTCCTGCATTGCAGCAGCAGTGCAGCGGTTCTATCGTAGAGCAATTAGCTGAACTATCCCAATCGGCACAAAGGTTTTATGGTTTGGTTTGCAGCAGCACAGATAAAATCTGGCCGCAGTTGGCGAATTGTGCCGCTGATAACGTTACGCTGAATTTGAAAAGCTTTTTGGCACAGATTCCGGCTGTAAAAGTTGAAATAGTCCGGCGAAGTTTGTCCCACTTAGGCGGCGGAGAGAGGGATTTGACGCATCAGCACTATGAAAAAGTATTGCAACTAGCGCAGCAAAAAACAAGCGGCAAACAAATCGAATTGCCAGATAGTTTTGTGGCTTGGTGCGAATACGGGAAATTGATTTTTGAACGGGCTAAAGAAGTTTCAAAGCCCGAAGTGCAAATAAGCAAGAGCATCGAGCTGGAAGTTCCGGGTCGGACAAAATTTGGCCGGTATCTTATAGAGTCCACTATATTTGATGCTGAACACTCGATGCTGGATGCTCGTAGAAAAATAAAATCGAGACTCGAGGGTCGAGAACCGAGAATCGAGTTTATTGAGTGGTTTGATTTGGATAATATAAAGCTGCCGTTAGTTGTTCGTTCTCGTGAGGATGGGGATAGATTTGCCCCTTTGGGTTTGCGTGAAGAAAAAAAGGTGGGCAAATTCCTGACCGCCGCAAAAACACCGCGAGAGATACGTAAAAAGGTATTTATTATTGCCGATGCCGAGAAGATAATCTGGGTTTGGCCGGTTAGAATAAGTGAACAGGCCAAAGTTACAGGTTCGACCCGAAAAATCCTTCAATTACAAGCTACTGATGCCGAATTATTGCACATTTGAAAGTTGAATTTGGCACTATATTCAGGGTGGATATGAAGGGATTTGACATGCAAGCAAAATGTCCAAGTTGCAACTTTACATTTGAAGTTCCCGACGAGTATAAAGGTGAGAATACCAAATGTCCTAAGTGTAAACAGGCTTTTGTGCTTGATAGTAAAAACGAGAATAATAGCATTCCCCCAAGAACAAAGTGGAAAATTCTTGTCATATTCTTGTTCTTGGGTATTCTTGCTTTAATAGGGTTAATTAGTCACCATCATGGGATTAAAAATTCTCAGAGAAAGACCGCCTATCCGCAATATTCTAAAGATGGGTCGAGCATTTCAACCGACAACGGACTTTTCAATGCTTCAAGAAGTCCACAAATCAACGAAAATCCAGAAGAGTATATATTTAAGCCGGTCGGAGCTTTAGATTATGAGGACAGAGGCGTTGTGCTACGATCCGCTCTGAGCAAAGTAAAATCAGTTTTGCGATGTAAAAATGAAGGGCTATTTTGTTCGTGGCTGACGCTTCATACAACACCAATGACCGCAACTGAGGTAGAAGTTTTAGGGGATTATTTGCTTGAGCAAATACCTGAAATGCAAGGCTTTGAGCCACAGGGACTGAAGATGCTAATCTATTGGAACATCAATGTAGCTAGAACCAGCCAAGACGCAGGTTATTACGAAGAGTCACAATCTTATAATTCATTCTGGGAAAGTGGCAAGCGGGCGAACGGAGCGAAGCCAAAATCTCTCAGTGAAGAGGGGCTTTACGAATCACTTTGTAATGATTGGCCTTACTTGTTCGGCGAGTATAAAAAGTATGATAAGGTCTCGCAAGTTTTATATGCTGAAACACGCGTTAGGTGTATGACCGAACTGATATTTAATACTTTTAATGCTCTGCAGGAGGGAGCCCGTTGCTGTCTTTTCGATAGGCTGCCTAACCTAAAAGCGGTGAGAATAACCTATAAAGATACCGAGGGAAAAGTTATCGGTGGAGCAACTTTGGATTTCCAATATTGGGCGGAGATGATACAGATAAAATCTGTACCCATAGAGGTCTATGACCGGTTCTTTGAGGAGTGGCAAGAGCTTTCTTTGAGATACAAGAGCAAGCTAATTACAGAAGAAGAATTCGAAACCAGTTCGAGAGAGAAGGAGCAAATAGAGAGCAATCTTAAGGCACACTACTATCAGGAAAAATGGTTAAAATTATTTCCACTATTAAAGGATTTTACGCTGGATAAAGAATTGCCTTTAATTACAGAGGATTTTAATCTTTGAATGATAGGTAGAACAGGAAAAGTGGGTTGTTAATGAAAGAGTGTAATGGCAATTCATAAATTACCTCCAATAGGTTTGGGAGAGCTTAGCGGTTGGCTTTTTAAGCAGATATGTTACACGAAATCGTAAAAAAATCTTGCAAAAGGAACAAATAATCAATAAAGTAGCCGTTTCGTTTGTTGTAAAACAGTGAAAAACAGGCAAAAAAAGCTTATTTAAAGTATCAGAAAAGGAGATTTACGAATGGCAACAAAGGTGGCAATTAACGGTTTCGGCCGAATCGGCAGAGCCGTGGCGAGAATTATTATGCAAAGAGCAAAAGAGCTGGAGTTGGCGGCTGTCAACGACCTCTCAGATGCGGAAAGTCTCGCGCATCTGTTCAAGTACGATACGGTCATGGGCAAATGGAATGGCACGGTAAAAGCCGGCGACGGCGGCCTGGTGATTAACGGTAAAACCGTCAAGGTTCTGGCGGTAAAGAATCCGGCTGAACTGCCGTGGAAGGATATGGGCGTAAAGGTTGTCCTGGAGTCTACGGGAATCTTCCGCACGAAGGAGTCACCCAAGGGCGGTTACGGCGACCATTTAAAAGCCGGTGCTGAAAAGGTCGTGCTAAGTGTTCCCGCGAAAGACAAAATCGATGCGACCATCGTTTTAGGTGTTAACGGTGATAAGCTGACCAAGGATATTAAATGTGTATCGAATGCAAGTTGCACCACTAATTGCCTGGCGCCTATAGCAAAAGTTCTTAATGATACGTTCGGCATCGAGCAGGGACTTATGACCACCATTCACGCTTATACCAACGACCAGAGAGTCGCAGATATGATACACAAAGACCTTCGCCGTGCACGTGCAGCAGCGGTGAATATAATACCTACTACTACCGGTGCTGCCAAAGCCATAGGGCAGGTTATACCGGAGCTCGACGGCAAGCTCGATGGTTTTGCCGTTCGTGTCCCCATTCCGGTCGGCAGTGTCGTTGACCTGGTGGTTAATGTAAAGAAGGATGTTACAGTCGATTCGGTGAACGCCGCAATGAAGGCGGCTGCCGAAGGTCCTATGAAGGGTATTTTGGTTTATTGCAATGAGCCGATTGTCAGCAGTGATATTGTTAATAATCCCGCTTCGAGCATCTTTGATTCTCTGCTGACTATGGTAAAGGGCAAAACCGTCAAGGTGATAAGTTGGTACGATAACGAGTGGGGCTATTCGAATCGCACGGTCGATATTATGGAAAAAATGGCAAAAATGTAAGAAATAAGCATGCAGCGGATAGCTTATAGAGAAAGAAAATGGCTAAAAAAACAGTTGCGGATATAAACGTAAAAGGGAAAAAAGTCCTGATGCGGGTCGATTTTAACGTCCCGCTCGATGACAATTGCAATATCACCAGCGATACTCGAATTGTAGCGGCCCTGCCGACAATAAAAACAATCCTCGATGAAGGCGGCTCCGTTATCCTGATGAGCCATCTCGGCAGACCTAAAGGCGAAAAGGTTGCAAAATACTCTCTTGCTCCCGTCGCTAAAAGATTAAGCGAGTTGCTGAAAAAAGACGTGATTTTTGCCAATGACTGCATCGGGCCGGAAGTAGAGAAAAAAGCGGCAGCTCTCAAGCCAGGCGATTGTATGCTGCTTGAGAATGTCAGGTTCCACAACGAGGAGGAAATCAAAGATAAAGACGCAAAAGAAAACCCAGCTCTGCGAGAGGCCAAAGATGGCTTTGCGAAGCAAATAGCAAAACTCGGCGACGTTTATGTCGATGACGCATTCGGAACGGCCCATCGCGATAATGCTTCTATGTACACAGTCCCTGTTATGATGGAAGGCAAGGACCGCGTTATAGGCTTTCTCGTCGAAAAAGAGCTTAAATTCCTGGGTGATGCTTTGAACAAACCCCAAAAGCCGTTCGTTGCCATCCTCGGCGGAGCGAAAGTTTCCGATAAGCTGAAAGTCATTGAAAATCTTATGAAAAAAGTCGACCGCATACTCATCGGCGGCGCTATGGCCTACACTTTCTTCAAAGCTAAAGGACTGACGGTCGGAAAAAGTCTTTGCGAAGATGACTTTGTCGATAAGGCAAAGCAGCTTCTCGCCGGCGCCCAAAAAGGCAAATGCGAATTAGTTTTGCCGACCGATTCGGTCATCGCACAGAAACTCGAAGCTGGCGCTGCGAATAAAGCCGTTGCGGGCAATATTCCCGACGGCTGGCAGGGAGTCGATATCGGGCCGGAAACAGTGAAACTATTTGTCAAGAAACTCGAAGGTTCAAAAACCGTCGTATGGAACGGCCCTATGGGGGTCTTTGAAATGCCGCCTTTTGATGAAGGCACAAAAGCGGTCGCCCAGGCAGTGGCAAAGACGACCGATAGCGGTGCCGTAAGCGTTATCGGCGGCGGGGACAGCGCAAGTGCGATAAAGAAGCTCGGCCTTTCTAAACGCGTCAGCCACGTCTCAACAGGCGGCGGCGCTTCGCTTGAATTTCTCGAAGGCAAAAAATTCGTCTGCCTCGAAATCCTCGATGAAAAATAGAGTTCAAAAAATAATCAGTAATAAATAATCAATAAAAATGCAACTTCCCAAAGCAGGTACAATAGAGATTGCGCCGTCAATACTGAGCTCTGATTTTGCCAGGTTGGCCGATGAGATAGCTGAGATTGCCTCGGCGGGTGTGAATATGGTGCATTTGGATATTATGGATGGTCATTTCGTTCCCAATATCACAATCGGGCCGCCGGTGGTCGAAAAACTGCGAAAGCACAGCAAACTTTTCTTCGACTGCCACCTGATGATTACCGACCCGCGAAAATTTGCTCCTATTTTCATTGAGGCCGGCGCTAACAATTTAACGTTTCACATTGAAGCCGAGGAAAACCCTGCCGAGCTGATAAAGATGCTTCACGATATGGGCGCCGCAGCAGGGGTGTGTCTTAACCCGGAAACGCCTGTAAAAGCGATAGAAAAGGTCGCTTCTCTTTGCGATATGATTCTGGTGCTGACCGTTCATCCTGGTTTCGGTGCGCAGCAGTTTATACCGGAAGCGGCGAAAAAAATTGTCCAGGTCAGAGAAGTTGTCGGCCCTGACATTCGCGTTGAGGTTGACGGCGGTATAAACCCTCAAAATGCGCCGACCGTAGTTTCCTACGGTGCCGATACTATTGTAGCAGGCAACGCTATATTCTCGAAACCCGACCGTATCGCCGCAATAAACGCTATTCGGGATGCCTGCAGGTAATTTTGTAGTTGAACCGGCGAATTTTTGGTAAAATACAATGTTTGGCAAAAATAGTGTAATTATGTCCAAAAAAGCTGAAAATAAATGGAACGGCTTTTCATTGAGGCCGCGTAAAGAAATGCCCGAAGGGCTTTGGATGCGTTGTCCGGCCTGCGAGCATATGCTCTACAAAAGCGCTGTCGAGCAGAATATGAACATCTGCCCGGAGTGTAATCATCATTTTCGCATCGAGGCGGCAACTCGAATTAAGTATCTTACTGATGAGGGTTCTTTTCAGGAAGTTTTAAGCGATTTGGCAACCGATGACCCGTTGGCGTTTAGGTTCAGAGAAACCACCTATAAGCAACGTCTCAAAGACGACGAGAAGAAATGCGGTGCTAAAGAGGCTATGCGAATCGGCAAGGCCTTTATCAAGGGAAGGGGTGTTATCCTCGGCGTGATGGAGCCGAATTTCCTGATGGGCTCTATGGGTTTTGTGGTCGGCGAAAAACTCTGCGCAGCCGTCGAGAAGGCGATGGAGGAGAATCTGCCTCTGGTGGTGGTTAGCTGCTCCGGCGGAGCAAGGATGCACGAAGGTGTGGTATCACTTGGGCAGATGGCCAAAACTTCTGCAGCATTGGCTAAATATGATGAAGCCGGGGGGCTTTTCATTTCGGTTCTGACAGACCCGACTACCGGCGGGGTGACGGCCAGTTTTGCTATGTTAGGTGATTGTATAATAGCCGAGCCTGGAGCGCTTATCGGCTTTGCTGGGCCTCGCACCATTGCCGAAACTATAAAAGTAGAGCTGCCGAAGGGATTTCAGACGGCTGAATTTATGCTTGAGCACGGCTTTGTCGATATGATTGTCCACCGTAAAAACCTCCGCAGCGAAATCGCCCGCCTCATCGACTATTGCAAAAAATAAATATTTTCGCACATCCGGCTGTTTACCAATAATCCCAAAATCTTCTCTTTCACTTTCGACCAAATATCCGTATAATCTACAAATAATAATCAATTATCAATTTTACCCGCCGCGGGCGGGAATCGATAATCAATTGCTATGGGTTATTTCAGGGAAAACATCGAAAAAGCAAATGGCTATGAGCCGGGCTTTCAGCCGAAGGACAGCACCGTTGTAAAGCTCAATACCAATGAGAATCCCTATCCGCCAACGCCTGCGGCATTAAAAGTCTTGTCTGAAATAACCGCCGAGCAGCTTCGTCGCTACCCTGACCCTATAGGAAACGCTTTTCGAAAAGCAGCTGCGGAAGTTAACGGCGTTGCCCCAGATTTTATTATGTGCTGCAACGGTGGAGATGAGTTGCTGAAGATGGCTTTTCAGGCGTTTTGTGACGAGAATCGGCCCGTCGCCTATCCGGTTCCGACTTATTCACTTTATCCGGTATTGGCCAAGTTGCAAAATTGCAGGGCTGTTGAAATTCCGTTCGATAGTGAATTTAATCTGCCGGCCAAGCTGGCCGGAACCGGCGCCGCCTTAACGATTGTCTGCAATCCGAACGCTCCGACCGGCAGCTTTATAAATGTTGATGAGCTGGCCTCATTAGCTGATGAAACCAGCGGCATATTATTGATTGACGAGGCCTATGTGGATTTTGCAGAGAAAAATTGCACAGCTCTGGTCAAGGATTTTGATAATGTGATTATACTTCGCTCGATGAGTAAAGGGTATTCGCTTGCGGGATTGCGGTTCGGATATGCGATTGCCAGGCCGGATTTAATCACAGGCCTTATTAAGCTCAAGGACTCCTACAATGTCGATGCAGTCGCTGTTGCCGTTGCGACAGCCGCTATCCGCGACCAAAATTATTTCCGAAAGACGGTCGAAAAGGTAATAGCCGAACGCACAAAACTGACCGGGCAGCTAAGAAATCTCGGCTTCGATGTCCCCGACAGCAGCTCCAACTTTGTCCTGGCAGAATGTAAAAACGGCAGGGCGTCCGAAATCTATGAAAAATTGACTCAGCGGAAAATCTACGTCAGATATTTTGCTTACCCGCAGCTTAAAGATAAATTGAGAATCACTATTGGCATGCCCGAACAAAATGATAAACTACTCTCGGCTTTGAAAGAAATTTTACAGGAATAGGAATATTCTTATGGAAGAGAGAACCGCTAAAATTCACAGAAAGACCAAAGAAACCGATGTGAGCTTGTCGTTTAATCTCGACGGCCTCGGTAAATTCCGGATTGATACCGGCATAGGTTTTTTAGACCATATGCTCAGTCACTTAGCCAAACACGGCAAAATCGACCTGACGTTGAAGGCCAAAGGCGATTTGAATGTCGATGCGCACCACACAATTGAGGATATAGCGATATGCCTCGGCGAATGTTTGGTCAAGGCCCTCGGCGACAAAAAAGGTATTGCCAGGTATGGCCATAGTTCCGTGCCGATGGAAGAAGCGATGGCCAATGTCTCCATAGATTTGTCCGGCAGGGGCAGTTGCGTATATAACGTGGACTATCGAACAGATAGAATCGGCGATTTTGAGGTCGAGTGTCTCGAAGAAATGCTGCGCAGTTTCGCGAATAACGGCAAATTCAACCTGCATATAAACGTGCCTTACGGCACAAACAGCCATCATATTGCCGAGGCAATCTTCAAGGGATTAGGCCAGGCTCTTGCCGAAGCGGTCAAAATCGTCGGCACCGATGTGCCGAGCACAAAGGGGGTATTGTGATTGAGCGGCCCAAGCCCGAGTATCGAAGCGGAATCGGCACCGATATCCATGAACTGGTTGTCGGCAGAAAGCTTATGCTATGCGGCATTCACGTCCCTAATCCCTCGGGATTGGCTGGTCACAGTGATGGCGATGTGGGTTTGCACGCAGTTATTGATGCCCTGCTGGGCGCAGCCGCAATGGGTGATATAGGGACATTGTTTCCGGATGACGAGCAAAGGTGGAAAGGTGCCGATAGTAAAGACCTTTTGGCCATTGTCAAAGGGCAGCTCGAGGAAAAAGACTGGGAGATAGCCAATGTTGACGTGATAATCCACGCCGACCAGCCGCGCCTGGAGCCTTTCAAGGGACAGATGAAAAGATGTGTCGCCGGGATTTTGGGAATTGATTTCGCTACCGTTAACGTCAAGGCAAAGACGGACAACGGCTTCGGTGATGTCGGTGCAGGCGATGCAATAGCAGCAACCGCAATAGTCCTTTTGAAAAAGAAATTCAGAAGAACACTGTAAGAGGTTCGCAGATGGGACTAAAACTCTATAACAGCTTGACCAGAAAAAAAGAAGAATTTAAGCCGTTAAAAAAAGGCAAAGTCGGAATCTACGTCTGCGGCCCGACCGTCTACGGCCACGCCCACCTCGGACACGCCAAAAGCTATGTCAGCTTCGATTGTTTGGTGCGATACCTGCGTTACCTCGGCTACGATGTCACCTACGTCCAGAATATTACCGACGTCGGCCATCTATTGGGTGATACCAATGAAGGTGAAGACAGAATGCTCGTCGCCGCCGAAAGAGAGCACAAGCATCCGATGGCCGTCGCAGAGTTTTATACCCGCAACTACTTTGAGGATATGGACGCCTTGAACTGCGTTCGCCCCGATATTAGCCCCAGGGCCACCGGCCATATTGTCGAGCAGATTGAGATAGTTAAAAAGCTTTTGGAAAAGGGTTTTGCTTACGAAGCCAACGGCTCTGTATATTTCGACATCTCCAAATTCAAAGACTACGGTAAACTTTCCGGCAGAAATGTCGAGGAGATGCAGGCAGGTGCACGCGTCGAGGTCTCGCCTGATAAAAAACATCCTGCCGATTTTGCCCTTTGGAAAAGAGCCGAGCCGAACCATATTATGCAGTGGCCGAGCCCCTGGGGGATGGGTTTCCCCGGCTGGCATCTCGAATGTTCCGTGATGAGCACAAAATATCTTGGTCAGCCGTTCGACATCCACGGCGGAGGCCTCGATAACAAGTTCCCACACCACGAATGCGAAATCGCCCAGGCTGAATCCGCTGAGGGAAAACAGTTCGCCAAATACTGGATGCACAATAATATGGTTACCGTCGACGGCCAGAAAATGAGCAGAAGCTTGAATAATTTTATTAACCTTAAGCAGGCCTTCTCCGGCTCTCACGAAAGATTGACACGGGCTTATGACCCATTGGCAATCAGGCAATTGGTTTTGAATAGTCACTATCGAAGTCCCCTCGATTTCTCCGATGCTGCGCTCTTCGCCGCCCAGAGCGGCTATGAAAAACTTACAAACACTGTAATGACGGTGAGAAAGCAAATCAAAAGTGCGCCAAGCGGCCGGATTAGCGGTGATATTGAATTACGTTTGAAGGAATTGAAGGAAAAATTCGAGACCGCGATGAATGACGACCTCAATACCGCTATCGCCTTATCGGTAATGTTTGACCTCGCCGCTTCGGCCGCAGACTCCCTTGCCAAAAACGCCACGAGTGAAACACTGACGGCGATTGATAATATGTTTGTGAAACTTGGCGGCGACGTGCTGGGGATTATTAGAGAACGATATACTGAACAGGGCGGTGCGGATACGAAAACATTAGACAAACTTGTGAAAGTGCTAATCGAGCAGCGAAACGCAGCGCGGCAAAAGAAGGATTTTGCAACAGCGGATGCTTTGAGAAATAAGCTCGAAGAGGCCGGTGTTGTTCTTGAAGATACGCCCGGCGAAACCGTCTGGAGATTCAAATGAAAATTCTCGGCATAGACCCCGGTTTGCAGGTATGCGGCTATGCAGTGGTGGATGGCGACAGCTTGATTGAGGCCGGCGCGATACGGACGAATGCAAAAGCGCCGATTGAAACAAAATTAAACCAGATAGCCGAAGACATCGAATCTCTGTTGAAAAAATTTGTCCCGGAAATTGTTGCTGTGGAGGAATTGTATTCGCATTATGCGCATCCAAAAACGGCGATATTGATGGGGCACGCAAGAGGTGTTATACTGCAAACCTGTGCCGCAGCCGGCATCGAAGTCAAAAGCTTCAGCGCAACGCGCATAAAAAAATCGCTTACCGGCAACGGCCGGGCGTCGAAGGAGCAGGTGCAGCGGACGATTCAGACGATTTTGCGTCTGTCGCGCTTGCCTGAGCCGCCCGATGTTGCCGATGCCATAGCGGCAGCCCTGTGCTGTGCAAATTCGAAGCAGTTAGTGGAGATTACAAATGAGTAAAGTAAATAAAGCGGTGAAATGTTTTGAGGATGGCTACAACTGTTCGCAGGCCATCTTTTCCACATACAGTCCGGATTTGGGTGTTCCATCCGAACAGGCCCTTAAAATCGCCTCCGGCTTCGGCGGAGGAATGCGCATCGACGGCACCTGCGGAGCAGTTACAGGCGCATTTATGGTCCTCGGATTGAAATTCGCAAAAGGAAAAGATAGGCCCTACGATAAGATTATTAAGTTCGCCGATGCTTTTTGCCGCAGGAATAAATCGACAGATTGTCAGGCCCTGATTGGCTGTGACATACGCACCGAACAGGGAATGGAAAAAGCCACTAAAGAAAGGCTTTTCAGAAGCATTTGTTCGCCGTTGGTCAGGGACGCTGCGGAAATCCTTGAAGAGATGCTCGCAGATGATAGCTCGAATTGAAGGAAAACTTGTTAAGCTCGATAGCGGTTCCGCCCTCGTGCAGGTCGGCTCAGTCGGATATGAAGTGATGCTGCCGAGCTACTGTGTGAATGCCCTTGCCGACAAAATCGGCTCCGATGTTGCCCTTTGCACGATGGAATATTTCGAAGGCACCCCAGGCGGCGGCAATCTTATTCCGAGAATGGTCGGATTCCTCAATGCCGGCGAGAGGGATTTTTTTACGAAGTTTACCAGCGTAAAAGGTATAGGTATGAAAAAGGCCTTGCGCTCGCTCAGCGTCCCTATTGCTGCCATCGCCGCGGCAATCGAAGAAGGCGATGACAAAATGTTGATGGCCCTCGATGGCGTTGGAAAGAGAATGGCTCAGCAGATTATCGCCGAGCTCAAAGGCAAATTGGGCAGCTTCGCCGTAGGCGTGGAGCAGGCGGCGGCAAGGTCGGCTTTTAAACCGTTCCAGGCACAGGCGCTGGAGATTCTTATCGCCTGGGGTGAAAGAAGAAACGATTGTATCGAGCTTATCGAATTGGCCTGCAAAAAGCACCCCGACATAAAATCCGCCGAAGAATTGGTGCCGTTGGTTTACCGGCTGAAGCAGGGTATAGAAGTTTAAGGGCAAAAAAGGAATTATCATTTTTGAATTTTGATTTGTAATTTTGCTATTTGATTTTTGATATTTGATTTTAAGTTATGGCAATAAATAGAGTCATAAGTGCTCAATCGCTGAACGAGGCAGAAGAGAACTTTAACATCTCTCTTCGGCCAAAGCATCTCGATGAGTGCGTAGGCCAGTGTAACGTTAAGGAAAAGCTCGCCATCGCTATCGCCGCCGCTAAGAAAAGGTCCGAGCCGTTGGAGCATATCCTCTTTCACGGCCCGCCGGGGCTGGGTAAGACGACGCTGGCTAACGTCGTCGCAAACGAAATGGGAGCAAGAATCCGCTGCTCATCGGGGCCGGCTTTGACAAAGCAGGGTGACGTGATGGGCCTTTTGAGCAATATAAACACCGGCGACGTCCTCTTTATAGATGAGATTCATCGCCTCAGCACGCCCGTCGAAGAATTTATTTATCCTGCGATGGAGGAATTTAGGGTTGATTTCACCGTCGATAGCGGCCTGCACGCAAAGACCATCAATTTCCCGCTCAAGCGTTTCACTTTAATCGGCGCAACTACCCGCGCCGGGCTATTGAGCGCTCCTCTTCGCGGCCGATTCGGAATGTTGTATCACCTGGAATTTTACAACGCCGATGAATTAACCGCTATCCTCGAACGGTCCGCAAAGTTATTGAGTCTGCGTTGCGAGGATGAAACTTTGAAATTGATTGCCGCTCGCTCGCGCGGCGCGCCCCGGACAGCCAATCGACTCTTGAAACGCGTCCGCGATTACGCTCAGGTGAAAGGCGAAGGCGCACTCACCGCCGAAATCGTAGAGAGCGCTCTCAAGATGGAGCAAATCGACCCGCTCGGCCTCGATGAATTGGACAGGGCATTTCTGCGTGCGCTGGCTGTTACATACGACGGAGGCCCAGCCGGAATCGAAGCCATAGCCGCCACCCTCGGCGAAGAAAGGGACACGCTCGAAGACGTCGTCGAGCCGTATCTTTTGCAAATAGGCTTTCTCCGCAGGACCAAACGCGGCCGAGAAATCACCGCAAAGGCCTGCAAACATCTGAACCTCAAATACCGCGAGAAGAAAGATACCCCCGACCTCTTCGAAAAGCAATAATCATTTGTCATTGCGAGCGCCCTGTCTCGCTGTAGCGCAGCGTAGGCGGCAGCGCGGCAGTCTCAACTCGAATTGTGATCCGTAAACAATAAATAGCAAACTGAATTGTCCTGCCAGTTCCGCTATCCATTACATTAATCTCTAATACTTTCAGGCTTTTGAAAAACAATATCTTTGTCATCAACCTTAATTAATCTGGCGGTACCCCACTCTTTACCGTCACGTATGACCGTAGCATTAGTCCACCAAGGCAAACCTTTAGTCCACGTTTCTTTTGTTACCCTTTTTTGAAGATCATTTTTATCATTTAATGTTATTTCAATGGCCTCTTGTTTTTTATTGTCAATTTGCACTTCTGATTTATTAACCTTCTGCGGGATTAAATCCATAGGAGGCCTTTCTGCTATTTCTATCTCTTCACCAGATTTCAATCTTTCCTTTCTTACTTTTCCTTTTGGCTCATAATTCAAAGCATTAGGTTCGAAATATGGGAAAGCCATCGGCAAAAAACCCCAGATCGTATCGGTTGCGTCCACAGGCCCGATAGGAAAACTACGCTCAAATTCCAAGATAACTTCCCCTCTTATCTTACGCAATCTTTGAACTTTTTTAATAGTAAAACTGCTCTCTCTAACGTAAAACCTACAGAATGGATAATCCCATGAATCTATACCTTCTTTTTCACCTTTTGCATTTGTTCCATCTATTCTTATTTTAAAACAATTCTCATCTTCTATCTGCTCCATTCCTTCAATCGATAATTCATAATAACTACTTATTGGCTTGGGAACGAAATGTTTCTCGTCTTCCGGAGTTGCGCGAGGTTCTGTTAATTTGGTCATTTGAACAAGCCATCTTTGGCCGATATGCCATGATGGTTTAAAATCCGAGATTGGTATTGAATTACTTTCATTAGAAAGCGCTTCATAATTTGTAATTAACAATAACACCAAAACGCATAGGATTTTTTTAGTACTCATAATATCTCCTTATGGTATAGAGGGATTCCGGGGAAGCCTTATTTCTAATTACCCCTTAATTTTACCTATTACAATCCCCTTTTCAACGCCAAATTTTCCTCGTAACAACTTGTCCTCCATAGTTTTACGAAGGAGAATCAATCAAAAACGTGGGTACCTTTTGAGAAATCCTGAAATTTTGTAAATTTTTTTTATTCCTTCAGCTGCAACGACTTAGCCAAAATCACATTCCCGAAAATTCCAGAATTTTCGCATCAAACGCGCAGGTTCGTCCAATTATAGAAGGGACGCATTCTGCTCCTATTCGCCCAGCAGGGCGATGGTCTCAGGTCCAGCAGGCCCGGGTCAGAAACGACTTAATAGTTTACTTGTAGTGGAGTTTGGCCGTTTGTAAGACAGACGGAAACCCCATCGGAGATTCTCTATCAACAATGAACTACAAACTACGAACAAACAAAAAATGCAAAACGAACCCAATTTTCAGAAAGCCAGAAATGCTTGTAAGTGTAGTAATTACAATGACTAATAACCAAATACTTAAAACGGCCAAGCTCAAAAACGAACCCAAACAAACCCAATTTTATCAGCCCTCGGCGGATTCAAAGGGCGGGCGGGACAGGTGTGCGATTGGATTTTAAGTTCCCGACAGCCAGTTGTTGGTGATATCAGCCAATATGTCTATATCGTAGATTGTCAGCCAACCTTGACCGAGTATTGCAAAATCTTTCAGATTTACCTTTCCATCCCTGTTGAGGTCGCCGTCTTTCGGTATCACGATGGCTGCTCCAACGCCGTCATACGTGGTGTGAGTGGGTCCATTAGTAAAAGAGCCATCATAGTCGTCAATATAAACATCAATCGAAGCGCCTCCGCTTATTTCTTTTCTGCCGATATAGACACGGTAAAGTATAGCTTCGTCCTCGACTACTTCGACGGAGCCGAAGAATTGTGTAGCCTCTGCGTGTTGAGAGGACTGTTTATTAAAATTCAGCATATTCGCATCAGATGCGAATCCACCCCTTACGCCCCAATCCGCCTCAGGGTCGCTCCAGAAGTAAGCAAATACATCATACGTTCCATCCGGCAGGCCGGTTATGGCGGTCTTCAGAGCGGGAGCATCTTCAGTTCCCGAATCGCCGGCGGTGAAACAGCTACCTGCATTTCCATATATCGTGTATTCGTGCCAGAGGTTATCTGTGGCGCCTGCGCTGTCGCTCGGGCCGGTCGGCGAAAATGGCGAACCATTTGCATCTGTGGTATTACTTCCGTCGGCGTCAGTGTATCTGACCCTGCCGGTTTTCTCGTTTTCGCGGTCAATCATTCCCACGAGGACCTGGTCATAGTTTGACTGGGGCGCCGGCCCAGTGACCGAGTATGGATAATAACCTCTCAACCAGAAGACCGCGGTATTATCTGCGTCCCACTTCGGAATAGCCGGCCGCAAATTACGGACCGTCGAATCTGTCGTGATTTGTGTCCACTCCCAGCTTGCACCATTATCATTTGTTACGCCTTTGAAAATCTCATGGTTTGCAAGCTCTGTATCATCACGGGGGTCGAAGTATGTAGAGATATAAATCAGGTTGGCGTCGTTTGGGTGGATACAGCCGATGCCAGTGTAATCCTGTTCAGGGAGATGGAGCCCTGTCCCCATCTTGCTTAGCTGCGTGTAATTCCACGCCGAGCCGTTGAAACGCGCATAGAAGATACGGTGGTCCGCCGCACCTATGGTGGCCTGGCCGCTGCCGTTGCCATATGGGTCTGTGCCATAGCGTGTGGTAAATAAGCAGACGGGATGACCTTGCGAATCCAGTTCCAGTTCGGCAGTCCACGCTGTATGACATGAATCAGCTACCTGCGGCCCGGCGAGAAATACCGGCGTAAAATCCTCCGGCGTAGGTGAATTCTGGTCGAAGATATTGTCGTCCACTACTTCTCCGTAAGAATTGTAGCTCTTGCCGCCTTTAATATAGCCGTGGTAAATACTGTTATTGTAATCGCGGGGATGGTGCTCGGTGGTGATAAAGTCTATGCGGTCAACGCCGTTGGAGTTAAACTTGTAATAACCATTTGAGTAGCTGCTGCTGCCTGAAGGCACGGAAAGTCTGCCGCCATAGTGCCAATACGCGCCCCGGTTGTCCGAGTAAGAGATTTGAGGATTTCGCCCGAATCCACGTGTTATATTATACAATCGGCCGTTGCCGCTGCCCTCTGCCGAGAGATATAGAACATTGCTGTAAGTGATGTTGGTATCGTCCGGAAGGCCGCTGATGTTCACCCAGTTATAATACAACTCATTACTCCAGGTGCTGCTGTCTTTCGGGTATAAAGTGGTGCGATAGTAGCTGTTATCGTCGGCATTATGGCCTGTATATATATGCAGATACCTTCTGTCCGGCCGTATCCACAATGCTCCCATATTATGGTCGTCGCCACCCCTGTCGCACGCTTTTACCCTTGTGCGCTTACCTGTAGCTATATTGAACGTGGTGGCATCCACATCATTGCCTCTTCCTGAACCATCGTCAAGCCCGTAACCTTGCCCCGACGTGCTTGTAATAATGCTGCCGTTCACAGGGTCGTAAATAATCTTCTCGTCCTGATACCAGCACCATCCGGCGTTGTCGTTTATCAGCATCATATTGCCGGTTACGTAATCGCCGACCTCGACAGGGACCATAGTCGTAAAACTCCAGTCGTCGCCGGGGAATATTGTTCCGGCGTTGTTGGAATCGACTGCCCAGTAATACGTTGTTCCGAATGAAAGGTTGCCCGGAGGGTCGTAACTGTTCGTATAAACCGTATGTTTGGGATTATTATGCGCGTTCGAATCGGTCCCGAAATATACGTCGTAGCTGCTCGGTGTGTATCCGAAAGGCGCGAGCCAAGATAGATCGGCAGAAATTGGAATATCTTCCGCGCCGTTTGCAGGCGACGGCCTCAAAGCTTTATTCGGGTCAACATCCCCCTCGTCAAGCTCGAAGCCATTCATCAAAAAGAACACTACCGAGACAGGTCCTGACGAAGCTTGGCAATGGAATACCAGCGAAACCGGGTCCGTTCCATTCGATATAATATTCGTATCGAATACCGTTACATCCGCAAGGTGATTAATCCCATCATACTGAGTGGAGGATATATCAATATTGGTTATCGTAAACGAGCTGACCGCGTCGTTTATCGTTACATCGAAAAGCCCCGTCTGGTCGAGAGTGTCGTGATGATAAGACTTCCATGCATAGGCCCCCGCCGGAAGCCCCTCGATTGTCAATGTCATCGGGTCCCCGTCTGTTCTCGCGTCGGTCCCAATCCAATCCCTCAGAAGATCATTGGCATCTGTCCAGACTCCATCGCCGCGGTCATACATTTGAGAAGTCTCGTTGACAGCTCCTGCCGCCCACGTTGGAGTAATATAAATCGTTGTTCCAAACGCGCTGTAGCTTTGCGTTACGAAACTCGATAATACTTCATGGTCAGCGAAGTAACCCTCCCATCCCGCATACACCGGCCCGCCCGTTCGCGTGAAGTCGATTTTAAGGGGTGTTTGGCTAAGCGCAGGCCGGGCGGGGATTACCACTGTCAGTAATATTGTTACGAATAAAACAGGCGTTTTTTGCAGGTTTACTGCTCTCTTCATCATTTTCTACCCCCTCGTTATATTGACTATACACAATTTGCCCGAAAAAAGCAAGGATTTTCTCTCATTTCCAATCCTAACTCCTGTCCTATGAACTTAGTACGTATTTTGCCATTTTAGGCTTGCGGTGGAGGATTTCCGTAAAGTGTTTAACTAAAACCTGTTGTATTTCGTTGAGTGTTTTTTCCTGCGCTTCTGCAATCAATTTAGCGTTAGCTAAACAATCAGCCGCATTGTTAGTTAGTTTAATTTTGTCCGGGAAGCTTGCTTCGCAATCTCCACAAATGAAGCCGTTGGCGGAACTGCTGAAGTAAAATTCGTGACTCGTGACCTGTGACCCATGACTCGTTTTGCAGTTTGCGCAGGCGTTCAATATAGGCATCAGGCCGATTTCCTTGAGCAAGGTCAGTTGGAACAGTATCAGCAGCGATAACGCTTTTCGATTCTCGATACTTGATTCTCGATGCTCGTTTTGCAAAAACTGTAGAAAACTATCGAAAAGCTGCGGATGAGGGTCGTAGTCGTGCGTCAGAGCGTTTATAAGTTCCGCTCCGAAAAGGCAGCAATTCAACGCAAAGAGATTATTGGCCAAATCGGTGAAGCTGGGCTGCTGCTGGAATTCTGTCAGGGTTGCGAGCTTTTCTCTGCTCGAATCGGAGAAAACAATCTGGCCATACGAGAAAACTTCTATCGGCCCATCGAACGCCGATTTAGGCCGTTTAGAGCCTTTGGCAATAGCGCTAATCTTGCCGGCTGTTCTGGTGAAAAGTGTTACTATCTGAGATGTTTCAGAGTAATCCGTTACCCGTATGCAAATAGCTGTATCTTTGGTCAGCATAGAAGATTATTTTTCATCCCCCGTTATATATGGGGCCGTAACCGAGCTGCTGTAGGATTTGGTTTTCGGCATTGTGCATTTTCTCAGCCTGTTTTTTTGTGGAATCATCGAATCCGAGGTTGTGCAGCAGGCCGTGGGTTATGTAAAGTGCCAACTCCGCTTCACTTGAGTGGCCCCGCAGCTTTGCATATCTAACAGCCATTTCACCGTTGGCGACAATTTCAAACGATTTAATGGAGTTTTTTTTATTCTCGGATAAGTTGAAGCTTAGACAGTCGGTAGGGCGGTCCTGATTCAAAAATTGCTTGTTTAGTTTTCGGATTTGGGTGTCGTCAACTATTGCTATACTAATTGTTGCTTTTGAAAGCTTAAAACGATTACAGACAGCCTTGACTATTTTTTTTAGTTTTGGCGGGTGGATATCTATATTTTTGAAATTTTTAGCGATTTGGACAACGAAATCCGGCTTTTGCTTGGCAGAGGCCATAATTTTCAGGTGGTTTCCTGCTCGGTTTGCTCAGGTTTTTGCTCGTCAGGCTCAGGTTGTGATTCTTTTTTTGTTTTCGCCGTAGGGCGTCCTGCAGATTCGGGGCTTTCTGTTTTGTGATTTGTGGGTTTGGCTTGTGGTTCTTTGGCGGAACGGTTTCCTTGCGGAGAAGGCTGCTTCGACTCAGAGTCCAGCTTTGGATATGCGATTCGGCCGTGATGATGTGCTGCGAGAGTTTTAGCCATACTTGCTTCTATCAGGCTTAGCTCGCGCAAGGACAGATCGCATTCATCGAATTGGCCGTCCTGCAGACGTTTCATAGCCATATTGTGTATCGTTGACTCTATTCTTGTCGGTGTTATTTCGGTTAAGGCCCTAACGGCGCCTTCGACGGCATCGGCCAGCATTACAATGGCGGCTTCTTTTGTTCGCGGCTTGGGGCCGGCGTATCTAAATTCGCTTTCAGAAGGCAGGGGAGAGCCGTCAGATTCTTTTTCATCGTGTTTCTTCCTGGCTTCGTTGTAGAAATATTCAATCAGTGTTGTGCCATGGTGCGTTTCGATAAATTGTCGCAGCACTGAAGGCAGGCGGTATTCCCTGGCCATTTCTATTCCGTCTTTTACGTGGCCTACGATAATCAATTGGCTCATTGCGGGTGAGAGTTCTTTATGGCGGCTCATAAAGCTCGGTTCGTTTTCGGTGAAGTAGCTGGGTTTGTTGATTTTTCCGATGTCATGGTAGTAGGCCCCGACCCTGCACAAAAGGCCGTTTCGGCCGATTGCCTCGGCGGCGGCTTCAGCGATAGAGCCCACCAGCAAGCTATGGCTGAATGTGCCCGGCGCTTCCATAGCGAGTTTCTTCAGTAACTCCTGATTCGCATCACTGTAGTCCAGCAGCGTCATACTTGTCGCTATGCGAAAGATTTTTTCAATGAGCGGCAGCAAACCTTGAATGAGTACGCCGACCGCAAGTGTGATGCCGGCGTGATAGCCTGCATTGCTGAAAATGTTACCAATCCGAGGGTGTTGTTCGGCAAAAAAGTCCAGAGAAGCCGCTGTTATGAACACTATTACCGCGGCCAGAGCACTGACCTCGAGCAGTTTCATCCTTGTGCGGATTTCTCTTAAGGAAAAGCAGCAGGTGAAAGCGCCGGCAGCCATTGTCAAAAACAGGTTGATATTTGATAGAGGCCTTGCGGCGAAATAGGCAAAGAGACAATAGAATATGCTCATACCTATTGCAAATCGCTGGTCATAGGCGATTGTCAAAATGATAGCTGCCGTGACGGCGGTGCCGGTGGCCCACAAGGTTTGATTTGCCGCTAACACGCCGAGTTTGGTTGTGATTAACAGTAAGATAAACAGCCCTGCCAGAGCTGCGGCTCTGGCGTGGTTTTTTATTATTCGTGTTTGGTAGTGATGGATATAGAAAGCTGCACCAAGAGAAATCAGCACCACTATGATGGTTTTGGGTATCAGCTCAAGGTAGTGGGCCTGCTGGATTAGTTCGAACGAGAGAATAAAGACAAAAAAAACAATAAAAAGGGACATTAATGAGACCGAAATTAGACGGTCGGCATTAGCGAACCGGCTTATTTGTGAAAGTCGCTCGATGGTTTTCTTCTCGCGCACCTGGCTTAGTCGCGGGCTTGTTTTTTTAAAAAACCACATTTATTTACTTTACTTTCATTATATAAGGTTGCGAAAAAGGTAGGGCTATTTTTCGCTTTGCCTTTTAGTTTTTGCCTTTTTTTTGTAGGCCCGCACGATATTCTGAACCAGTCGGTGTCGCACAATATCTATCTGTGTCAACTCTGCAAAACCTATACCTTTTATCCGCCGCAGCGTTTCAATGGCTTCCACCATTCCACTTTTTTGGCCGGCACCCAGGTCGATCTGAGTTATGTCGCCTGTTACTATCATTTTGGAGCCGTGGCCCAGTCTGGTCAAGACCATCAGCATTTGCAGGGCTGAAGTGTTTTGTGCTTCATCGCAGATAACGGCGGCTTCGTTTAGAGTTCGGCCACGCATAAAAGCAAGCGGAATGATTTCGATGATGTCCAGTTCCATAAATTTCTTCATCTGGTCGAAATCCATCATATCTTCGAGAGCATCAAAGAGCGGGCGAAGATATGGATTTACCTTTGCCTGGATGTCACCGGGCAGGAAGCCAAGTTTCTCGCCGGCTTCTACAGCCGGACGGGCGAGGATGATTTTTCTAATTTGTTTTTTCTTAAGCATCGAGACTGCAACTGCGACGGCCAGGTATGTTTTGCCGGTTCCAGCGGGTCCTATACAAAATGTAAGGTCATTGGCCAGCATTGTTTCGACGTACTTTAGCTGTCCCTTTGTGGACGGCTCGATAACCTTTTTGTGGGAATACACGGTAATGGCCTCGCTGGTTTCGGCAGTTACGGTCGAGTCATCTTGAGCAAGTAGGGCGTTTACATCTGCGCTGGTAAGTGAGCCGTATTTGATTAATCGCTTTTCCATTTTGTCTATAATTTCGGCGGCTCTGTTTACGTTTTCGGCTTTGCCTGTAATTATTAAATTAGACTGGCGGGCGGTAATCTGGACGCCGATGGATTGGCGCAAAAGACGAAGGTGGCTGTCGGCAGGGCCGAACAACTCGAGCTGCTTACCAGGTGAATCTAATTGTATGGTAACTTCCAAAGTTTTTCTCTATCGATAGCTGAACATAAAGAACAAATATGCAAACGGTGCCGCCAGCAGCAGTGAATCAAGAATGTCCAGTATTCCACCGAAGCCCGGCACAGCGATTGCCGAATCTTTTTGCCTTGCGTCTCGCTTTATCATAGACTCAACCAAATCGCCCATTTGGCCGATAAAGGCAAAACAACAGCCAAAGATTACTGCTAACCACCAAACCATTATATCACAACTTATGGCAAAGAGAATAGCGACTATAGTTGCGGTTGCTACGGCACCGGCCATACCTTCCCAGCTCTTGCCGGGGCTGATTTCAGGCGAAAATTTGTGCTTGCCAAAAAGACTTCCAAACGAGTAAGCTCCTATGTCGGCAGACTTTACAACAAAAACAAACATTAGCAATGCCCAGGGGCCGAAGTCAATTCGCACGCCAAGTGCGAAAGAACCTAAAAGCCCAAGATAAATAATGGAAAAATAGCTTACTCCGCAATTAGCCAGCACTTCTGAGGTGCCATAGCGGATATATTGATATAAGAGCAATGCCATCAATGCAAATGCGGGGATGAAATATAGACAAATCCTGGGTTCGATTTGGAGAAATTGCGGCCAGTACCAGCTGGTTGCGAGTAAAATCGATGCAATGATTGTAACGGGGCTGAAAATCTTTAAATTTTTTGCCGCGGCGAGTTTTGATAATTCCAGTTGGGCAGGGATTACTAATAAGGCAATGAGGATGCAAAGAAACGTTCCCTGCACCGGTTTGTCGGCTGCTGAGGCTGTCAGGGTGCCGTCCAGCCAGCCGTCGAAAACTACTATGGCGGCAAAAGATACCGTCATCAATGTACCAAAAACCAATCTATATTTGAGCATAAATAAGATTATCCGGGTATCAGATAGACTTTTTCCCGGTCTCCTGATTCTCTAATACCCTTCATCCTGATTTTCTGATATCCTTCTTTGCGATATCACCGAAACGTCGATTTCGCTTTGCGTAAGCGAGTATCGCCTTTTCCAAATCTGACTTTTTGAAATCGGGCCAAAGGGTATTTGTAACATAGAATTCACTATATGAGATTTGCCAGAGCAGGAAGTTACTGATTCTCATCTCATTTGCGGTTCGTATTAAAAGATCCGGTTCAGCCAGGCCGGCGGTGTATAGATGCCGGCTTATGCACTGTTCATCAATATCTTTGAGAGCAAGCTGTCCCTTTTTGTATTTTTGAGCAATTTTTTTTGCTGCATCTGTAATCTCGACTCTGCCTCCGTAGTTTAACGCCAGGGCAAGTATCATACCTGTATTGGTTTTTGTTAATTCTATGGTTTTAGCGAGTTCTTTTTTTACCGAAAGAGGCAGTTGAGCCACCCTGCCGAGGTGAACCAGCTTTACATTATTTTTCATAAGCGTAGGGCGAATATGGGTGAGGTATTGGGTGTAGAGGTGCATCAGGGAATTGACTTCTGTTTTGGGCCTTTTCCAGTTTTCTATGCTGAAGGAGTATAAAGTCAAAGATTCGATACCGAAGTCAACGCAGTGCTGGGCTATTTTTTCGACTGTTTTTGCGCCCTGGCGATGCCCTATAGCTCGCGGCAGATTTTTCCCCTGTGCCCATCGGCCATTACCGTCCATAATTATGGCGATATGGCGGGGCATCTGCTGGGTCATTAAGCCGAGACGTTTGGCAGTTTTTTTAAGTTTTTCTTCGATGCTTCTCATAGTACGCAGCGTTTAGTACGTTTGCTATCTGCTGAAATTATCTGAATATTGTTTGTGTTCGTTCCGGGCCAACCCCGATAATTGTGATGGGTATTTTAACCAGTTTTTCGATAAGATGGATAAAGTTTTGGGCTTCGGCAGGTAAATTGTGAAAATCATTTACTTCGCCAAGAGCAATATCCCAGCCGGGGACGGTTTCATAAATGGGGCTTGCCTGTGAAAGTCTGGTTGTATTCGCAGGAAAGAAGGAAGTTTCTTTTCCGTTAATTTTATATGCCCTGCAGATGTTTATTTCTTTCAAGCCGGTGAGGGTGTCAAGATGCATCAGAGCCACCGAATCGATAGCGCCGATGGTTGCGGCGTAGGATACCGCTACGGCATCGAACCAGCCGCATCGGCGGGGTCGGCCTGTGGTAGTGCCGTATTCGTGTCCTTTGTCGCGAATATATTGACCGACTTCGTTATCTTGTTCTGTAGGAAAAGGGCCGGCACCGACTCTCGTTGTATAGGCCTTGGCTACGCCAATGAACTTATCAACCACCTTGGCCGGCACACCGCAACCCACTGACATACCAAGAGCGCTTGAATTTGAGCTGGTTACATACGGAAAAGTGCCGTGGTCCAGGTCTAATAGTGTTCCCTGAGCGCCTTCAAAGAGGACAGATTTACCATCGACAATTGATTTGTGCAAAAATTCGGTAGTATCAGTTATAAATGGTAGAAGTTTATCAGCATAAGATTTACACTTTTCGAAGATTTCATCAGCGTTTATCGGCTCAGCGTTATAAATGGCTGCGAAGAGTTTGTTTTTGTATCCGACAATGGTTTGCAGTTTGGCTTTGAGTTTTTTGAGGTCTCTTAAATCGGACATACGCACCGCATAACTTCTGCCGACCTTGTCCGCGTAACAGGGACCAATACCTCGAATGGTTGTGCCGATTTTGTTTTTGCCGAGGGATTCTTCGCGCAGCCGGTCCTCTTTTTTGTGATAATCCAAAACGACGTGAGCGTTTTCGCTTATAAGCAGACGTCCCTTTAGCGTGATACTTTTTTGGGCCAGAGTCTCAATTTCCTTCAGAAGTGTGTCAGGATCAACCACCACGGCATTTGTGATTACGCAGACGATATTCGGTCGAATCGAACCGCTGGGCAAAAGGTGTAAAGCAAACCTGTTGCCGTCTATGACAACGGTGTGGCCGGCATTGGCACCTCCATTGAATCTAACGACAATATCGCTGTGCTCGGCAAGGATATCAATAACCTTGCCCTTGCCCTCGTCGCCCCATTGCAATCCGACAATACAAGAATTCATTAGCGTCCACTTCTCAAAATATGTTGTCAGTGGCCCCCAAAAATAAACCGCAACAGTTCAGTAGCATAGTCCATTGCGGTTAACTAATTAGATTTTAGATTTTATTTCAGTAATTTCAACTAATTTTTGCAACGAGTTTATCCAGGACAGCTGCCAGGTTATCATAGGCTTTATCACTTATTTTGCGGTTAACTTCGCTGCCATCTTTATTTTTATATGTGATGAGAAAAAAGCCCTTCGAATCAAAGTCGGTTTTGTCTATTTTTTGTATGGAATCGTAAGGAATTTTTTCTTTGTCACTAATGACAAGTTCGTTTTCATCAGCCAAAAGTTTTTTGTCTTTGAGGGTCCATAACCGCCCCATCAGGACAGCGGCGAGAGCAACGAGAAAAATTGGGGCTGTTCGGTTGAATATCATTGTATCGTCAGGCTGACCCTCTTTTACATGTTTTTCATAGAAGCTGGTACGATGTGACCATTCGTATTTGCTCAAATAGCCGTCGTAGGCAAAAATGATTGCAAAAATAATGCAGGCAGCGGCATAGATTTTGAGATTGTTCTTTCTGAATTTGCTTACCGGTGCTTCAATAGCCATTCTAACGTCCTTCCTTTAGTCTATGTTAATCGTTTTTGAGCGATTACGTTAATTAGCGGCTGGACAAAATTTGGGACTATTTTTTCAGCCATTAGTTCTTCAGCCAGCCGACATTGATTTTCAAAAGATTTTAGTGCATCGAATTTTTTTGTGCTTGATGGATATTGACGGATTGTAAAAGACAAACTTATCGCCTCATCTACAACTTGTCTTTTTTCCCTCGGCTCATAAACGCTTGTTTTTGACTCTATGTTTATTCTGCCTTGCGTAAGACAGTCGTCGGAAAGGGCTACCACCACAGACGGGGAAAACGCGATAGGCTTGGCTTCCGGCAAATCCAGAAGGCAGTTAAAGGCGGTTGAGCCGAATAGTGCTTCGGCGATAACCTCATCGTGGCTACCTGCGTAATCAAAATCCATAGCAAAAGTAACGTCCAGTGAATCGATATCAAGATGATTTACGCTGAGCATATAGGGCACCAGTTCGATTACTAATTTGTCCTGGTTATAAGCATCTTCAAAATTTGAAGGATTGACTACTCCGGAGCCGATACGGTCTGTTTCGAGAGTAATCCAGCGGCATTGGCCGCTGCTGCGGTCTTCTTCTAAATAATACTTGTTATTTTCATCTCGAGAGAAGCAGCCCATAGAGGGGAATTGCTTTTGTATCCGCTCGAAAAAAGCCAGAATAGTGTCGCGCTGCCTCGGCAGGGACAATTTAGTATTGATGTACATATCAAGGTAAAAATCATCGCAGAGAGAACTGTAACTATTTGACATAATTGGAAAAATCCTCCAGAACAGGCCTTAGTACAAACCGTGGCCTTAGGACTTTGCTGAAAATATTTTTAACCTTAAAGACCGCATACCAACTGCGTTTTCATTATACATTTAAATATTCGTTTTTCCAGATTTTTTCGGTTAAAGCTTCCAGTTCTTCGTCAAACTTTTTTAGCACCTCGAAGTATTCATCGGATTCCAGGGCTTCTTTGGCCTTTTCGTCTTCGGGTTTTGCATCTTCTGTTAAAACTGAATTTTTGAAAATTTCGTAATGGTCTCTTATAGAGCAGGGCATTAACCAGTTCTTCGGCTTTTTCCAGTTGTCCAGTCCGTATTCTCTCTGCCACTTTCGGCCGTTTTTCATAAAATCGGAGAACAGTGCATCAGCAAGGGTTTTCCCGTTGTTATATAAATCGTAGATGTTATCAACATAGTAGGGAATAAACGCACAGGGTGTTACGTTGCCGTTCCAGTCGACGTAGATGTATCCGCCGTCGCGACCATAAGCGATGCATCCTCTTACGAGCACGCCGCTGTTCCAGAAATCGGCTATACAATATCCCTTTTTGCTGAGCAGGTTTTCCCATTTTCTGTAAAGCTGAACTCTCTGTTCCGGCTTAACCATTAAATCGAGTTTGTCTTTACCTCGCCCAATCGGCATCAGCTGGAATTGCCACATATAACAGGCGCCTTGTTCCTGAAAATAAAAATCATAAAACTCATCGGTCAGCAGTAAACTTGCATTTTTGCTTGTTGCCGTAACGGAGATGCCGAAAGGCACGCCCGCCTGCCTGAGATATTCGAATGCGTTGAGAATCTTTTTGTATGTGCCGGGGTCTCTTCTGCTATCGGTTTCTTTCTCAAAGCCCTCAACCGAAATTGCCGGTGTGATATTTGCTGATTCTGCAAGTTTTTGAGCGAGTTCTTCGTTAATAACCGTACCGTTGGTATATGAGAGAAAGAACATATCATTGTACTTTTGATAGAGGTCGAGGAGGGTTTTGCCTTCACTTCTGTACATAAAGGGTTCGCCGCCGCTGATAGTTATAAACCTGCTGCCCCAGGAATCGTGGATCTCACTTACTATCCTGTCTGCATAATGGTAGGGTATCGTGGCCGGAGTATTCGCCGCTGAAGATGCATAACAACCCGTGCATTTTAAGTTGCATATTTGAGTAGGGGAAAAAACAATGAAGCTTGGCGGCGGCTCGCCGTATTTTTCTTCGAATTTCTTAACGGCCTGATTGGCACTTTGGTCTTCGCCAATAAGATTATTCTGAACCAGCACGTTGATGATTTTTTTTATAAATTCTTTTGAAACATAGCCTTTATCTACATTTCTAACCACGCATTGCAGCATTGCCGAGAGGAACTGGTATCTTTTCAGCCGTACTTGTTGTAAGTCTTCTGAAGCATCGCTGACCATACTTTTATAGATGTAATCGTCGATTTTCTTCGCCAGTAGTTTTCGGGTGGGCTTATAATTTATCATCCTGATTAGTCTTGGCGATATGACTTCCGTTTCCATTCTTGACTCTCCTATTCAGCCAAAACCTTAACAAGACGACATATTCAAAGACCTCCGATTACACAGCGATTATTGCACAAGTTCAAACTTGCTTCAAGAGAAAAAACACAAAACAAACCAAAATTATTTTGAAGCTGGTTCAGGCAGTTCAAGTTCTGTAACTATTGCTCCGATAGTTGACAAAACCGCAAAAATAAACGCTCGCCACACACAAGCCGCTGTAAAGTTGTAAGTGGCAATCCCGCTGTTGCGGCTCAATATTACGGAAAATATCGTGTATATTACGCCAACTGCTATGCCACAGAAAACGGCGGCGATAATCCGCTTCCACAATGCCGCCCCTCGGCAGCCGAGGGTTATTTCTATTCCACAAAGCAATGGTGCAGTTACAACAAGCCACCAGATATTTTTCAGACCCGGTAATTCTCCTGTATTTTTAAGGTAAGCGAAATCAGCAATCCCAAATATCGATGCCGCAGCAAGTGTATACAAACCAACGTGCCAGTATCTCGGCTTAATCGATGCTCGAATCTGGGCGCGTTTGCGCATCCGGCGACGTATTGTCAACGGCCAATTATAGAATAGACAAAATATCCAGTGCTCCAGCAATGCACCTGCCTCACCGAAGACCGGGACAATATGTACCGCTTCGGTCGCCCAGTGAGCCGCCATAAATCGGGCAAGGGCCGGATAGTGGTATGTCATTTGAATAGGAAATGCTAAATAGCCGATGTATTTGAAGAAGCTTAGAAAGACAGCAATATTATAGTCTTTAAAGCTGCGGTCGTAAATCGCTATTCCTACCGCGTAAAGGCCCCTGGCAAGTGAGCCCGGAGAAATCGGGATTACCTGGAATAACACCAGTATCCCACCAGCTCCGAGTTCATCGCCTGTTTGTCGCCAATATATCCAGGCTAAGGTAACTGAGACAATCTGGGTAAGCGGTAATGTCATAAGGTGTACGACTAAACTAATAAGGTATCGTTGGATGTATGGCTCGTGCAGTTGAGAAAGTATGATGTTCGCATCCTGGTCGGTCAGAATGTGCTTCTTCTTGCCCTCATTGACCATATCCCGCAGCCACTTTTCGCGAAGTTCGGTGCTAAAGTAGAGCTTTATAGGCCGAACGAAGAGATAGTGAAGCTTATCCTTGAAGAACACCCAGTCAGTCAAAAATCTGTGCAAGACAGGAAAAATCAGAATCAAAAAGGGCAAATGGCAGAAGAACCGCCAGGGTTGCTCTGCCAGCTTGAGCGCCTGATTTGAACTAATCCGTCCTGCTCTGTGCCATACAATAACCTTCTCTGTAATTTTTGTCCGGAACGCCCTTAGCAAATATTCCCAACTTGTCAGCATTGCTTCGTAATGTTTGCGCCAATCCGGTCGTGTCCAGAGTCGCCGAATGAGCCGGCCCAAAAACGGTATCATCCCAATCATAAAAAACAACAGCGTCGAAATCTTGCCGTTTCGCAGCTTTTGCTCGTGTTCCTCGTCAACCAGATTCCGCACCTGCCAGCCGGTTACCGCGCTATTAAAAATTGTTGACCACAAATTCCGGCTGAAGAGCAGCCTAATATGATTGTGTGTAATATCCGGGACCGAGTCTCGATAAACCCGCTCATCTGCCTTTAATTTCTCCAGCATCTCGCGCATATCTGTGAAATCATCGCTGTGCGTCTTGACGAAGGCTTCCAGCTTGCGTATATCACCGCGGTCAAATTGCACGATAGAGCCTCGCATAGCACCTTGAGTTATCAGCTTGAAATCTCCCGGACTCATCGGCAAAAATGGAAGCAGGGCAAGTCCCGCCCTGAAGTCGACTGCCACCAATCCGGCAGATGGATTATCTTCGGTGTCTCTACGTTTTAGACAGTTCGGCTGACTTTTACAGGTTGACCACTCATATTGCCTTGCAAGTTCATACGCCCCCATCTCGTGCAGGAGACCGACAAATTCCCTCATAAACTGTCGCTTTGCCCGATATTCAGGCGAACCAATCTGCAACTGGTCGACTTCGAAACCTTTGCGCCATCGCTTCAATAAATCCAGCCGGTCGTCGACCTCCAGCCTCCAGGTGCGTCCGTCAACCCATTCGCTCAATTCACCACAACTGCCGAGCGTATCGTCAACAAACGTTGCGTAGATATCTACGACCGTTGTTTCATCGCCGAATTGGATTTTTGCGCCGCGCCGGATAAATTTCTGCCAAAGAGCGCTGGCTCTGATTGCTGTCGGATTTACCTGAAGTTGAAACGGACCTTGGAAACCAATCCAGTAAAGCACATTACGAAACAGGCACGCAAATCCTGAAGGCGGAATAAGAATCTTCATCGCGTAAGTGCCGGCGGCCTTGAGGCCATCTATCGGCCCGCCCTCGATATCCAGTATCTTTACCTTATAAACTTGGCCAGCGAATCCTCCGCCTACGAAATCCTCAACGACCAGATGTACTTTTGCTGAGTTTGGTTTTGTAATCTCTGTAACATCATAAACCAATTCAGTGCCGCTATCGTAACGAGCAACCCGAACTGGACGATGTAAACCTGCGAGATGACATTGTTTCTCCAATTCTCTGCAGATGCTGATGGAATATTCTTTTGTCATCCGTGTTCTCCGGGTAATTGCCAGTTACTCATCAGAAGCAGACAAATCTGGGAGATTATTCCTGCGTATATTGCCGCAAATAAATCATCGAGAAGAATGCCTCGCCAGCCGGGTGCCTTTTCAATCTCGCGGATTGGCCAGGGCTTGAGAATATCGAAAAACCTGAAAAGCAAAAAGCCGAGCAGTGCTGTAACCCAAATGTTGCTAATCGGAACCGCAGCTATGAATAAGAACGTAATTGCCTGGCCTGAAAATTCATCGGCAACCACCTCTCGCGGGTCGGCTTTACCTGTTGCTGCGATTATAGCAGGAGCGAATTTGATGCAGATAGCAGCACCGACCGAAGCCAAAACCGCCATTACAATTGATATGGCTATGGGAGCTTCGCCGAAGTAACACATCAAGGTAAAGAGTATCGCCGGCGGCAGTGAGCCCCACGTCCCCGGAGCAACGGGCAGCCAGCCAAGACCAAAACAGGACGTAAGCAATCTTCTCATAATTGTCGAAGATTAGCCGAAGACTTAAATTAAGTCAAAGATTATCGACAGTTCCAGCCGGATTTTTCAGCCATTTCAGGCAGAATCTGTCGGTCATACCCGCAATGTAATCGCATACCGTCCGCTGCAAACCTTCCCGATTTATCAATTGTTGGAAGTAAGTTGGCATCAGCTCTTGTTTGCGACAAAGCTTTTCAAAGAGCTGCTGGAGCCAATCTACAATTTGCTTTGCTGTTTGTGTTACTGCCTTTTGTTGATAAAAGTTCTCGAGTAAAAACTTTTCCAGCGCAGCGAGCCTGGTGCTATTTTCAGCAGAAAGCGCAATTAAATTTTCGCTGCGGCGATAAACCCGGTCAACGGTTTTGAGGTTCACTCCGGCAATAATTTTCCTGCTCGCATCGATGCAGTCACTGACAAGAATGTCGATAATTGCCTTGGCGGTTCTTGTTTTTTGGACTATCGGGTCTTTAATTGTTTCGGCGTTTATTCGGTTTTGTGCTTCTGTGAATATTTCAACGTTTTTTAATTGCTCGCTGTGAATCAGGCCAGCTCGCATACCATCTTCAAGGTCGTGAGAGTTTATTGCAATGCGGTCGGCAATGTCTGCGACTTGTCCTTCGAGCGAGCAGTTTGACTCAGCGAAGGTATCATCTTGTGGGTTATCATATGGGCTTCGGTGTTTGGCCAGTCCCAGTCTGGTTTCGTACATTAGATTCAGGCCTGCAAAATCCGGATACGGATGTTCGAGCAAATCGACGACTCGCAATGCCTGCCGGTTATGCTCGAATCCGCCGAAATCAGTCATTAAACGGTTGAGGACTTTTTCGCCTGCGTGCCCGAAAGGCGGGTGTCCCAAATCGTGCGCCAGGCATATTGCCTCGGTCAAATTGATATTTAGCCGAAGCTCTTTTGCGATTGTTCTTCCTATTTGCGATACTTCGATGCTGTGTGTAAGGCGTGTTCGGTAATAGTCGTCAAGACCCGGAGTGAACACCTGTGTTTTGCCTTCCAGCCGGCGAAACGCCGAGCAATGGATTATACGGTCGCGGTCGCGTTCAAAGTCTGAGCGGTACGGATGTGGCTTTTCTGCGAACCTACGGCCACGGCTGCGAGTTTCAGCAACGGCGTAACAACTTAGTTCTTCAGACATATTTATAAACGGGGGAGGTTGTGTTCTTTGCTTATCTGCTTTAATTGCTTGAGAAGCTCGGTCAAACTTTGGCTGACAACATTGGTATCACTGCATACGTTCATAAAATTTGTGTCTCCCTCCCATCGTGGAACGATATGGATGTGAAAGTGGCCGGGCAGCCCGGCTCCGCCACATCGTCCGAAATTCATCCCAACATTGAAACCGTGGGGTTTTATCGCCAGCGAAAGGGCCTTTTTCGATTCCCTGATTAGCTTGGTCAATTCCAGCAACTCTTCATCGCTTGCCTGCTCGAGGTCGGCGATATGTCGGGCGGGAGCTATCAGTAAATGGCCGTTATTATAAGGAAAGCGATTTAGCACTACGATGCTTCTGTCTGAGCGCCATAACACTAGGTTTTTGTCGTCGTCCTGAGGATTGTCCAAATCGTGGCAGATAAAACAGACACTACTTTCGCTCAGGCCTTGGATGTATTCGACTCGCCATGGTGCCCATAGATTTTTGTGTTCCAATCTACGATTACCTCCACTGTTGGTAAAGGGTAATTGGTAACTGGTGATTACTAATCACCAATTATTCGAGAAGCTCCATTGTTAAAGTTTGCTTGATGGTTATCCGGGGCTTTGGGCCGATACCCATTGGTAAAGAGGCCTCCAGTTGCGCTTGATACTGTTGGTTGTATTGCTCTGTTCGGCCTGCATCGATATTGAACAGCTCCTCGCCCTGACCCTGCAAATCCAGGAGCCTATAGCTTCTTAGGAAGCCGAACATACCGCTCATTTGGAAGCTGCCGGAGTAAGGCATTGGCGGCCAGTTGTCCGAGACCGATTCGGCAGGCGAATAGGAGCTTCGTATCACGGCGAGTTGCCCTTTTTCGGTTTGGCGGATTTCATCGAGCGTATAGGTAACGTTTCTTGCTTTTCGTGTTACCATCGGGGTCGGTACGGGCAGTTTGGACTTCCAGCTTTGACCCACGCGGATTCCCCTCGCAGCTTTTTCTATGCTGGAAATAGAATCCCACAGGAACCATTGCGTGGCGGTGAAATCGCCTATCATATCAGGCTCTTTAATCCTGCCTCTTCTGTCGTCCGGTCGGAAGGCTTTTTCGCCGGTCCCTTTGATTAACTTCTTTAATTGCGAGTAGTCCTTGATTTTGCCTGTAGGTTCGACAGTGAACGTGAAACTTGCCCCTGGAAGGCTTTCTACGGCGTCTCTGCTTGTGCGTTGTCGGCCTCTTCTTGATGAAGTTCGCTTGGCTTTTATCGATTTGCATGTTGCCTTGACGGTTGTAAGGCCGTTGGTGTCCACTTTAGTGGGCGTGTAGGCAACGACCATATCCATCGACTCGGAGGATTTATCGACCTTGTTTGGGCCTGGTTTAGAGTCTCTTTTCGTCGGTCCCCAGTCAACTTCAATATTTCTGCTGGAGACGAACCTGTACTGCAGGGTCTGGCCTTCCTGGAATTTTACAGTTATCAGTTTTTTCTTTCCAGTTAACGGTTTTTTCCCCTCGACTTCCGGCTCGCATCCCACAAAGGCAATCGCGAAAATAACCGTAAAAAGAGTTAATGCAGTTTTCAATTTCACTCCTTATTAATTGAGTTCATAACAGGTAGTAACGACTTCGTAAGCTACGAACTGTTTCTAATCAATTTTTTCGATGCTGTAGAGACGAGTGGTACTCATTGTCAAGATAGCAGGTCCCTGGTTCGCTCCTTTTTCGGTCGACGGGAAGTCGGTAGTCCATTCTTGCCGTAGTTTTTCAAGATATTTCTTGACTTTGCCGGCAGTTAAATCCAGTTCTAACTTACCGGTATACGTTTTGGTACTATCGGACCTTCTTAAAAAATCGGTTGCTTGCTCTTTTGGCGTTTCTGAGGCAGGAATAGCATTCATCTCTATAATGGCAATCCGTCGATTGCCTCGGCCTTTGATTTGGTTTAGTGTATAAATTTTTTCGTATGATTCCGACCCCAGCATACCGAAGGAAAAGGTCTTTGCGACGCTCCAATTGTCACCTATGTGTAATTGGTTTTTGTCGGTGTCCGGCAAGAGCAGGGTTCCATGTCGTTCCTTAATTGTTTGCCGGTGCAGCATTCTCAAAGCTACCTTTGGGGGCACGGAACCTTTTCTGGCCGCCGTTTCTGCCTCTTTTGTGTCAATAACATCTATAACTTCACCCGTAGGTGCGATTTTTATGGTATAACTTTGCCCGATTAGCTTTGCCAGCGGGTGGTCTGGGTCTTTTGGCTTAGAGCTGTCAAACTCAAAGGTGGGCCTGTCTTTAACGATGGCGGAATACTTTATCTCTTTGGGTGTAATTTTTGCGATAGCATTGCCTTTATTGTCGACGCTTTGTATTTCTTGGGCGAAGGTTATTTCGCGTCTATCGTAGGTGCGGCCACCTTCGAAGGCGGGTTCCTTTGGCAAGGCCCCTTCCCATTTAATACTCCGTTCTGCCTCGGTTATTACCCTGTAGGTTGTTGAATCCTTGGGGCTGAACTTCAGTGCCACTGTGGCGGAAGGCGCACAACCTGCTGCCAGAACAAGTAAGCAGACTACCGTACCTGCCGACCACCTGGAAATTTTGACTTGTCTCATTGTTGGTCTCCTTAGAAACTTCGGTTTTATAGCAAATTTGGACTCTGCCCGTCAAGGCTCGGCCTTGCCAAGACCGACAAAACGGGGCCCTATTCAAATTTGTAATTATATGTTTTATCCCGCCAAAGGCAACTGATTTTTCTTTATCTGTCTCCGATTAGCGGTTAAAATTACGCTTATTGGTATGTCTTGACGAGATGGATTGTTTAGGAGAAGTCGGATTATGAGAAGCGATATGGTTAAAAAAGGTTTCCAACGGGCGCCACACAGGGGTTTGCTTCATGCCTGCGGATTGACTGATGCCGATATAAACAAGCCCTTCATCGGTATTGCCAACAGCTTTTGTGAGATAGTGCCTGGCCACGTTCACCTCAATAAAGTGGCTCAGGTCGTCAAAGAGGCGGTTCGCCAGGCAGGCGGCACGACTTTCGAGTTTAATACCATAGCAGTCTGCGATGGAATCGCTATGGCTCATACCGGTATGAGGTATTCTTTGGCCTCCCGCGAGATTGTCGCCGATTCCGTCGAGACTATGGCACAGGCCCATTGTCTTGACGGCTTGGTTTGCATTCCCAACTGCGACAAAATCGTTCCGGGTATGCTGATGGCGGCGGTTCGACTAAATATCCCGACGATTTTTGTCTCCGGCGGGCCTATGGCAGCAGGCAAAACCAAAGATGGAAAACCCATTGACCTTATCAGCATATTTGAAGGCATTGCGGAATTCAATGCCGGCAAGATTACCGAAGAGCAGTTAAGAGAGCTTGAATGCGCAGCTTGTCCCTCACAGGGAAGCTGCTCAGGAATGTTCACCGCCAATTCGATGAATTGCCTTTGCGAAGCTATTGGAATGGCTCTGCCGGGCAACGGCACTATCCTGGCGGTTGACCCGAAACGGCAGCAGCTTTATAAGCAGGCCGGAAAGCAGATTATGTACCTACTCGAAAAGGACATCAAGCCACTGGATATAATCAATCAAAAATCGTTTGATAACGCTTATGCTCTGGATATGGCGATGGGCGGCTCGACAAATACCATCTTGCATGGTTTGGCGGTCGCCAACGAAGCCGGCGTTAAATATGACCTTGAACGCATAAATGATATTTCAGCCAAATGCCCCAATATTTGTAAGGTGTCCCCTTCGAGTAAGTTTCATGTCGAAGATGTCGATGCGGCGGGCGGAATAAGCGCGATACTAAAAGAAATAAGTAAAGTTCCGGGTTTGCTCAACAGCGATTGTATCACGGTTACCGGAAAAACGCTCGGCGAAAATATAGCTGATGCTGAAATTGCAAACACAGACTGCATTCACACACTGGATAATGCTTATTCAAAGACAGGGGGGCTGGCTATTCTAAGGGGTAATCTCGCTCCCAACGGCGGCGTAGTAAAAACGGCGGGCGTCGCTAAAAAGATGCTGACGCACACCGGCCCTGCAGTTATTTTCGAAGGTCAGGAAGAGGCCTGCGATGGGATTTTGGCCGGTAAGGTAAAAGCCGGTGATGTAATTGTAATTCGCAACGAAGGCCCAAGGGGCGGACCAGGTATGGTCGAGATGTTAAGCCCCACAAGCTTCGTTATAGGCGCTGGGTTAGGCGAATCCGTCGCTTTGATTACAGACGGCAGGTTCAGCGGCGGAACAAAAGGCGCCTGCATCGGCCATATCAGTCCCGAGGCAGCGGTAGGCGGGCCGATTGGCTTATTAAAAAATGGCGACATCATCGAAATCGACATCCCAAATAATAAAATAAGTGTAAGACTTTCCGCGGAAGAATTAGCTCAGCGCAAAAAGAGCTGGAAGCCGCCGAAGCCACGTATAACGAAGGGCTATCTCGCAAAATACGCCTCAATGGCTACCAGTGCCGACACAGGTGCTATTCTGAGATGGTAAAATAGATGCCTGAGAAAAAGAAAACTTTATGGTATGTAGGCGGTCTGCATTTTGAATGTCAGCAGTGCGGCAGGTGTTGCTCCGGGCCGAATCAGGGTTATATCTGGGTTACCCGGCCGGAGATTAAGCTTATCGCTGATTTCTTAAAAATCGAACCCAAGCAGTTGCGGCAGAAGTATTTGCGGCGTGTAGGATTTCGGGCAACCATTATTGAGCAACCAAGCACTAAAGATTGTATATTTTTGCGAAGAGCAGATGGTCTAAAAAAATGTATGATTTACCCTGTTCGGCCGAATCAGTGCAGAACGTGGCCGTTCTGGTCTGACAATTTAGTTAATGCAAATGCCTGGAACAAAGCGGCTCAGCGATGTGATGGTATCAATCGTGGCCGGATTTTCGGTGCCGAGGAAATAGAAAAAATTAAAAAGACAAAAAAATGGTGGACAAACACCGGCCAAACAGTCAGCTAATAAGTAAAGTGGCTGAAGTTTACAACTGGCTCAATTCACAAATTGAAGACCATAAAGACCTAACAGGGCTATGTTATGCCTGCGGCAAATGCTGCGATTTCAGTGAATTCGACCACCGATTATTTGTTACTCCACCGGAATTGATATACCTAAGGGCGAACCTGCATAGTGAAAATCTAAAGCCGATGGAGACTGGACGATGTCCCTATAATGCAGGGGGTAAATGCAGCGTTTACGAGCATCGTTTTTCCGGCTGTAGGATTTTCTCCTGTAAGGGCGATACAAATTTTCAAAGTGGGCTGAGCGAAAAAGCCCTGAAGAAATTCAAAGCAATCTGCCGAGAATTTCAAATCCCTTATCGCTACACCGATTTGGCGACTGCATTGAATAAGTTTGTCGTTGCCTAATATTTGTCAGCTGGCTGGGGGATATTATCCTGTGGGTCGCGCAGATTGATGTATTTTACCCTGCCTGATAGTGAGCCGTATTCTTTGTAGTATGTGTAAAGCCTTGCCAGTTTCTCCTCGTCCGTTGTTTCCAGATGTCGCTGCCACGTGCCGAACTCGGCGCCCCAGATGATTTCAGTATTATCCTTTGCGTAAAGAACAATATGTGGGAGTCGGCTGTTTTTGCGGCCGTTGAAATTGCTTACGTCGATACGGTCAATTTCGTAAAGCAGCGGTTTGTCAGGCGTGACAGATTTGTCCATCTGGTCGAGCTTGGCTAATATAGTTACAGCCGCATCGAGGTCATCGCTTTGCCAAATTTCACCCGGTGATGGTACTCTTGCCGACAGCCCTTCTATTTTTACGATGGGTAGATTAGATATTGGCACGAAATCGAGCACAACCAGCTTATCATCCACATAAAAGTTTTGTGAACCTGATTTGACTATCGCCAGGGGCTTTCGCCACCTGGCTTCGATGAGCACTTGCTTGTGCGTAGTTTGTATTTTTATGTTGTCCAGCCAGGCAACGAACGCCAAATTTTCCGCCACCATCTCAGCGGCCTCTTCGTCAAGCTTGAAAGTTTTGCCGCCGGCAGCAGCACGAATTTTTGCCTTTAGCTCGCTACTTGCCCATTCAGGTACATCCACCAGCTTCAGAGGACCGGTTTCAACGGGCTTGGCTGATTTTACATATCTTTCCACAAAATAAAGAGATACCCCTGCCGCAGCGAAAACGCAGACTATCGCTGATACTTTCAGAATGCCTGTTAGACTCGGCGTGTAAGTTCGTTGCTTCTTTCTTTTGGATGTGCCGAGCTTAAATGATATTCTTTTTGTCTTGGATTTTGTTTTTTTCGCGCCTGCCATTGATTTCAATCATTGGTATTTATTTGGATTTTCTCAAACGATACGTGGTTTTTTTTGTTTTCCAGAGCAGCTTCGACTATTTTTATACACAAATCGCTCATTGACAGTCCTGTCTTGGCGGCGGCCTTGGGCAGAAGCGAATGGCTTGTCAGGCCTGGAATGGAATTGGCTTCGAGGGCGTAAGCAGTTCCGTCATCGCTTAAAATAAAATCAACTCTCGCAAAGTGCTTAAGCCCAAGTGCGTTGAAACAATCAATCGCCGCAGCTTCGATTTTTTCTATCATCGCAGGGTCATCAATTGTATCAAAAAGAAACTGTGTCCGCTCATCGGTGTATTTTGCGTGATAATCGTAAAAACCGGTTTTACTTTTAATTTCGATAATTGGCAGTGCCCGCCCCAGCAGTACGCCAACCGTTATTTCTCGTCCTGGTATGTATTCTTCAATTATACAATCGCCGAACCCGGCTGAGCATTTTCGCGCTTCTGCCAGAGCAGACTTTGGACTATCAACTATAGTGATGCCGATGGTGCTTCCCTGTCGGACCGGTTTGACCACGAATTTATCACTTAACCGAAGAAGCTGGTTTTCAAGTTCCTTTGGCTTTGCGTTCGCATCAAAGGCAATTGCCTTTGGAGTAGCAACATTTGCTTCGATGAAGCGTTGTTTGGTGGCCAACTTGTCAAAAGCCAATCTGCTTGCTTTAGGTTTGCTGCCAGTATAGCAAAGTCCTTTGTCTTCGAGTATTTGTTGTAACTGGCCGTCTTCACCGAACCTGCCGTGCAGCGCAATAAAGAACACATCGATACCGCTGTCTTCAATTATGTCTAGGTTGTCGGGCCTGACATCAGAGGTTACCACATCAAGGCCGGCTTCTTTTAATGCCTGGGCAACGCAATTGCCGCTTTGGATGCTAATGTCACGTTCTTCACTGATACCGCCCATAAGAACGGCCACTTTTACCGGCCTTTCGATTAAGGGTGATTGGGAGGCTGTTGAGGGTTTAACGGTCATAGTTAATCCCAGATTTCGATTTCAAGTTCCAGCTCGATGCCGAACTGTTCTTTAACTCTTTCTTTTACGGCATCTATCAGTCTCATAACATCGCGGCTTTTACATCCCTTGTCTGCGATTATGAAGTTTGCGTGTTTCTCGCTGACAACAGCCCCGCCGATTCGCAGCCCTTTTAGGCCGGCTCTGTCAATTAAAGCTCCGGCGGAGACGCCTCTTGGGTTTTTGAATACACAGCCGCAATTTCGAGTATTTAACGGCTGGCTGTTCTTTTTATAAATCCAGATTTCCTTTACCGTCCGCATAATTTGCTCAGGGTCAGCGCTGGCCAGCTTCAACGTCGCATTTAGAATGAATTGGGCGGTGATGTTTGTTTTGCGGTAGTCGAACATCAGTTCGGGCTTGCTCTTTTCAAAAACATCGCCTTGGCTGTTCATCAGTGTGACGGTTTCTATGGCTGCGCCGATATCCCCGAAGTTGCCGCCTGCGTTCATTTTTACAGCTCCGCCGATCGAGCCTGGTATGCCTGTTAGAGCTTCAATGCCTGAGAGCCCTTTTTTCACACAGGTTAAAACAAGCTCGCTCAGTTTTGCGCCTGCCCAAGCGGTGAGCTGTTCACCGTCGAATTGAGTCTGTTCAAACTTTTCTGCTTCGAGCTTTATCACCGCTGCTCGCAGGCCGTCATCATTGATGAGCAGATTGGAGCCAAAGCCCAGCACATAAATTGGAATGTTGTTTTCATTACACCGCCGGACTATTGTTTTGAGCTGTTCGACCGTTTCCGGTTTTATAAAATAGTCAGCCGGTCCGCCTAAACCATACCATGTGTCCTTGGCCAACGGGTAATTGGTTTCAACTATTTTCTCTAAGCCACTGAAGATATTCATCTGCCACCTTCCAAATATCACCTGCACCCATAGTAACCACCAAATCGCCGGGGCTTACTTTTTTCTTCAGATAATCGCAAATTTTCTCGAAACCGTCGATAAATATCGCCTCTGTTCCACTCTCTCGCATTCGCTCAACGAGTATCTGTGCGTTAATCTCCTTTTTTTCTGCCTGTGAATCTCTGACGAAGTAAATCTCCGGTACAATAGTTATATCGGCAAGCTTAAAGCTTTCCGCAAAATCATCAAGTAAAAATCTTGTTCTGCTGTATTGATGCGGCTGGAAAATGCACCAGATTCGCTTCGGCTGATACCTCTGGCGCATAGCCGCAAGTGATGCCTTGATTTCGGTCGGGTGATGGGCGTAGTCGTCAAGGACGATGATTTGACCGACCTGGTCTTTTAGCATCAGTCGACGTTCAACTCCGGTAAAATCCGGCAGCAATTGTAGTATCTGCTCGGTGGGAAGTCCGACGTTGACTGCAATCGCCGTTACCGCTAAGGCATTAAGAACATTGTGTTCGCCCGGCAGAGAAATTTTCGTCGCCCCTAATAGTTTGCCATTGTGATAAATATCAAAAGTATAGAGTCCGTTATTTAACTGAAGATTTTGGGCATAGAGATTACAATTTTCATCAAGCCCGAAGGTCTCACAACCTATGCCATTGTCATTCCTGCGCAAGCAGGAATCTATTACTTTTGCCGCGTTTGCATCCTGACCGTTTGCAATTAGTACGCCGCCGGGCTTTATCCCTCTTGCGAACTGCTTAAAGGCCTCGACTATTTCAGCTTCGTCCTTATAGTAATCGAGATGGTCGGCTTCGATATTCAGGATACAGCCGATTTTGGGCTTTAAATTAAGAAAGCTCCTGTCGTATTCACAGGCCTCAGCGATGAAATATGCGGCATCTGCGATACCGGATGAGCCGTCTAATTGGCTGATTTTGGCTCCGATGATAAAATTTGGGTCAATCCCGGCTTTTTTGAGCAAATAAACCAACCAGCCGCCTGTTGTGCTTTTACCGTGGGTTCCGCTTATGGCTATACCGTCGTAGAGGTTCATTAATTCACCGAGCATCTGGGCGTATTTATAGACCTTGATGTTCTCCTGCCGGGCCAGCTTAAGTTCGGGGTTATCTTCTCTTATCGCAGCAGATATAACAACAGCGTCGGTTGCCGGGTCGAGGTTATGCTCCATGTGGCCGATTTTTATATTAGCACCAGCTTCGCAAAGCTTTTCAATTACATCACTTGCCATCTGGTCTGAGCCGCTCACAATGCCGTGGTGTCGAATCAAAAGCTGGGCCAGCCCGCTCATCCCGATGCCACCTGCCCCGATAAAGTGGAATCTCTTACCTGCTATGTCTGCGGCGCTGTTGATATTTGCTGCTCCGTATCCGCAGGATGCTTTGATGTTGCTAATTTCTATATTTGACTCGGTCATATGCGCAGGCAGTGTATCACATCGGAAGGCCGAAAAAAAGAAAAAAGGCCGGATGAGCCTAACTTGTTTTCCTGAGCGACACAATGTGAATTTTTACCATTGTGCTTCGAAGTATGGGCCGATGGGGCCTTTCGGCACCGGCTTTGGACGTGATTTTAGAATGGCCTCGGCAATTGCAATATCAGCTTTGTGGGTAATTTTTATGTTCGAAGAGTCTGTTTCTACGATAGACACTTTTTCCCCGATTGCTTCGACTAATTGCGCATCATCGCTGATTTTACTTCTATCCAGATTTTTCAGGTTTTCGTATGCTTTTCTGAGCAGTTCTGCCTTGAAGATTTGGGGGGTCTGGGCTTCGTAGAGGCTAGTTCTGTCAACGCTTTTGATTATCACATTATCTTTTGCCTCTTTAAGGGTGGCTACAACAGGACAGGCCAATATGGCTGCTTCGGTCTTGGCGGCTTCGGCAATAACTTTATCAATCCATTCTTCTTTAACGCAGCACCTGACGGCATCGTGGACGGCTACAAGCTCTATATCGTCTTTGATAAGTTCCAGACCCTTTTGGACGGTATCGAATCGCTCAGCACCGCCGAAACAAACTTTTACATTGTAAAACTTCAGGTTCGGCCCCCATTTGACATTTACCAGCTCCTCGTCTTCGGGCGAAATAGCTAATAATATTTGCTTTACGTCCTCGCGATTGGAGAAAATTTCAACGCTTCGCAGAAAGACCGCTCGGCCGCCTACATCGACGAATGGCTTTTTTCTCTTTTCTCCAAACCGCTTGCTCGCCCCCGCGGCACAAATAATCACGCCAACTTTCTTACCCATAGCTAGTTACCCTTATAAGCTGTCTAAAATTCGATGCCGCGCCTTGCGGACAGACCCTTATCAAAGGGATGCTTGATATTTTTCATCTCTGTTACCAAATCCGCCATCGCTATTAGTTCTTCGGTTGCCCCTTGGCCGGTCAGAACAATCTCGACGGCAGGGTCTCTTCGGTCAATGAGGTCTTTAATTTTTTCCAGATTTGCCAATCCTTTTGACAGACAAAATACAATCTCATCAAGTATCAGTACATCATAAAACCTTTTTTCTGCTGTCTGAGCTAATCTTTCAAGGACTTCGCTAATAGCAGTTTTGGCCTGAGCAACCTGTTTTTTATCATCGAAAGATTTGGCCATATCCCAGGGCACATCAAGCGATTCGATTCTGATTCTTACCGCGCCCAATTGCAAAGCAAATCGCTCACCTATATCGAGAGAAGACGGTTTCAGGAATTGATAAATCAGAACCTTATTTCCTTGTCCTGCTGCACGCAACGCCAGACCAAACGCTGCGGTCGTTTTACCTTTACCGTCGCCGGTATAAATCTGAACAAGACCTTTTTCTAACATAGTAGTATATTAAAAGGTAAAAGGTAAAAAGTAAAAAGTAAAAATGGAATCTGTGAATTGTAGATTGATTCCTGAAGCGCAGTTAAGGTTTCGCTGTTTCTGGATTATACCGCCGTGGCTTCGAGCTGTTGTGCTTCTGATTTGCTGTCGGCCTGCTCGCCGGGCTTGAAAGGCAGTGGTTCGGCAAATTGTACTGCAACACGCCGAGAGAATTGATTTATGTTATCAACCCGGTAAATGCGGCCTAAACGGGTAAAATTCGCCATATCAAAGGCCTCTCCGGGCTGGAACCGAGGAACACTAAAGCGAGCGGTTAAATATTGGCCGACACACGGATAATGCTCGTCTGTGCGGCAGGTGAACGCAGCGGCAGTGCTGGAAATATCAACCATTTGGCCTTGTGAAAGAGCTTCGTTAAAATCCTCAGCGAACCAAACCGGCCAATGATAACGAAGTCTCTGTTCTTTTCTGCGTTCGTTATTAGCGTCCATTATAAGTCCTCCTCGGAAATAGTTTTTTACTGTTTGCAAATCGGCGGATTTAACGGATGACTTTACGGATGGTTATGGAGGAGCTCCTTGCCTGGGAGGCAGTTGCAAGCAGATGGCTGAATTTTAGTTTGGAAATAAGGCGGAGACCAGATTGAATTTTTTTACGGCATTTTGGGTTTTTTTGCGCTTATGTTCCTATAACTAACCGCTGATTTAAGATAAATACTGGCAAAAAAATTGATTTTATTTAGACTAAAACTGTTGCTTATATTGTCATAGTAGTGGTATTTGTTAGTTTCGGAACTGATTACAAAGGCCTTAAATGCTGGAAGATAAGCTGCTTGTCTGGAAATTTAAGTATGGAAGCCAGGATGCGCTTCGGCGTATCTATGAAAAGTACAAAAATGATTTGTTGGCATTAGCTGTTGCTCTTTCGAATGATAAAAGTTTTGCTGAAGATGCTGTACATGATGTTTTCGTCTCTTTCGCACGGTCTGCGGAAAAACTTCAGTTGAGAAAGAGCCTGAAAAATTATCTGACAGCTTGTATTGCTAATCATGTGCGTGATTTAAACCGGGCAAAACCTCAGAGATCTATTCAACTGGATGAAGCAGAGTTTATAAGGGCCGATTCCAACAGGCCGGAACAGTTGGCTATCTCGGCAGAAGAATCACGGCTTATCAGATTTGCAATGGCCCAGCTCCCATACGAGCAGCGGGAGATAATAATTTTACACCTTCGGGCAGGGATGACATTTAAGGCAATAGCCGATGCAATGGATATTTCAATAAATACTGTTCAGAGTCGGTATCGATACGGCCTGAATAAATTGCAATCGGCGTTAGATGGTGAGGCAAAAAAATGAAACCTGCAAGCAGTATAGAGAAATTAATCAGGAAGTATTTCATTAAAGAGAAGTTATGCGCCAGGTCCAGCGATGAGATGGATAAAAGAATCCTTGACGATGCTTTGGCGGCATATGAGGAATCGAGAAAGAAAGCCACAGCTCCAACTGAGCAGGGTATCTGGAGAATAATTATGAAAAGCAGAATGGCAAAATTGGCTACAGTAACTTCAGTAATCTTCATTGTTGTTTTCAGCGTAATACTTTTAGACAGATTAACAGCACCGGTCTGGGCAATTGGACAAACCGTAGAGGCATTAGAGAGGATTAAAACTCTTACCATTACAGGTGTATCTTCCTATAGTTCTGGCTCTGAGCAAATCCCTTTCAAATGCTGGATTAAATTCGGCGGGCAAGACGGAAAGTCGCTTAGTATCAGATATGAGTGCGAGAGGGAGGTCGTTGTTGTTCGTGATAATCTGGCTTTTATGTATAACCCAAGGTCCAATGACGTCATGATTTTCAGCGGCCCTAAAGTCCATCAGAACTTACAAGTTTGGTACAAAGTAAGAGAATTAAGTCCCTGGATAACTGGCAAGATGCTCGATGTTCTCAAATATCTGGCTGACGATTGGCAGGAAACATACGAGAAGGGCCCACAAACCGGCTCTGATATAGTAATCGTTACGTGCAGTTATAAGCCGTTAAATGCCTCATTCTGGTTTGTGGTTGACTTAGAGAGCAAATTAATCATAGAGGGCAAACACTGGTTCAATACTAATCGTGAGGGCATACCCAATTTACACGCTGATTCTTTTGTTTACAACCAGGATGTCCCTGACCAAATCTTTGATTTCAGGATTCCCGGCGATGCAAAAGTTATAAATCAGCAGGATTTGGAACAGGCTCATACTCTCTTCGATAAGGCCTTCAAATTGTTTGATGAAGATAAAAATTATTCTGAGGCGATTGAAATCTTCCAGCAGGTTTATGAATTATACCCGGACCAGAACATTGCTGAAGAATCCCTTATGATGATTGGGATATGCTATGGTTGGATGGGTAACCATCAGAAGGCTGTTGAATATTTCGAAAAGGCTGTTAGCGAATATCCGAATTTGAAGGGCTGGATTGAGTCGACCTATTTTTATCTGGGCGACGCCTATATGGAAACAGGACAGAAAAGCAAAGCTCTTGAGGCATTTAGAAAATGTCTTACAGTGGGTGAAGGTATTCAAGACCCTAACAGGTTTCCTCTCAAACATGCACGTGAATATATAGAAAAGCTGGAAAGTAAAGAATAAATACGACGTGACTTCAGAATAAGATTGTTATAATCAAATACTGCTTTCCCGCACGAGTTTGCAGAATTCCTTGCCTCGCTGCTCGAAATTATCGAACATATCATAGCTTGCACAAGCCGGGCTTAGCAGGATGATATCGCCGGACTTTGCAAGCTGTCTGGCTGAGTTCACTGCTTCAGCCAGTGAATCAGTGAATTCAATTTTAAACTTGTGCTCTTGTGCACCTGTGCTCTTATGCTCTTCTATTGTTTTAGCAATAGACTTGGCGGTTTGGCCGAGCAGAATAGCTGCCTTTGCTTTTTGGGCTATTTTTTGGCCGAACTCGTCGAATGGTATGTTCTTGTCATATCCCCCCGCAATGATAATTATCGGTTGCTCAAATGCCTCTATTGCAGTAATTGCACTTTGCGGCGTAGTGGCTTTCGAGTCGTTATACCACTTGACGCCGTTTATCTCTGAGACGAATTCAAGCCGATGAGGCAGGGCCTTAAATGTCGGCAGGCTTTTTATTATTTTGTGGTCCTCAACGCCAAAATATCTGGCTACGCACAGGGCAGCAGCAAGATTGCAAAGATTGGCCCGGCCGGGTAGTGGGAAACTATCCCGAATTTCTTCACTCACATCATCAGCCGAAAATTTAATGCAAGTCCTGTCGGCATCTTGTTTGTATTTTTCAAACCATTCGGCTGCGATTTTATCTTCAGCATTGAATATGGAAACCGCCGGTGAGTTTTCATCTAACTTTTGCAATTTGAAAATATTCTCTTTGGCTGCATAGTAATTGGCAAACGTGCCATAGCGGTCAAGATGGTTTGGCGTAAGATTTGTTAATAGTGCGATGTGCGGGGCCTTTTGGATTTGCGCCAGTTGTTCTATTTGAAAGCTCGACAGCTCCAGCACAACCAAATCACTGGATTTGATTTGGTCTGCTATGGTCAACAACGGCTCATTGCCGATATTGCCGCTGAGCCAGACGTTATTATCGTTCGCGCTTTTGAGCAGATGAGCAGTTAGGGCCGCTGTCGTGCTTTTGCCATTGGTCCCTGTTATGCCGACTATCGTAGCAGGGCACAATTCAAAAAAGATATTTATCTGGGACGTGATAAATTTATTATGTTCTTGGGCGAGTTTGAGAAACTTATTGTTGGGTAGTACCGCCGGGTTGACTATGATAACATCGGCTTGTTTGAAATCAGCAGGGTCGTGCGAGCCGAGATGATACTCTATGTTGGAAAGGCCTTTAAGCTCCTCTATGGATTTGCTTAGCTGTTGTTCTGTCGCCAGATCGGTTACGACAACTTTCGCTCCAGCCCCGGCGGCAAATTTGGCGACATCGACTCCGCCACCGAAGCGGCCTAAACCCATCACGAGAACGCTTTTGCCTGAGAAGAATTGCTTGTCCATTTTTTGTGGTTCGTATTTTGTTACCCAAGGTACAATTTGCCGGATGCGTTTTTCAAAGTTTGGTTTGCATTGCGTTTGATAGGTCGACTTTCGCATCGATAACGGCCTGCTCAATGCATCGTTTCCAGTCGTCGCCGAACTGCTCTTTGTATTGCGGCTTTTCGTATGCGTAGATTATCGAACGCGAGGCAGTAATTAATGCTCCCGTGCCGTCAGGTTTGCAGAATCTTACGCAGTCGGCAGCAGAGGCGCCTTGCGAGCCATAACCGGGCACAAGAAACCATACCTTATCATATTTTTGGCGCAATGCGGTTGTAACCTCAGGCGCCGTTCCGCCAACTATCATTCCTACATTGCTATAGCCGCTGTTGCCGATTCTTTCAGGTTCGATTGCGATTTCGTTGACGATTTCAGCTATTTTTTCATACATCTTCTGACCATTAGCATCAGCGAAGTCCTGAATTGCCGCGGCTCCGGGGTTGCTCGCCCGCACCCAGACGAAAACACCTTTACCTTGCCTATCAGCCATATTCGCAAAGGGTTCTATACCCTCGGCGCCTGCAAAACCATTTATGGTAATGGCATCGGGAGCAAGCGTATCCTCCAGCCCCACCAGTTCCGGATTCTCCAGATGAGCGGCAGCATAAAGTTCTGCGGTATGGCCGATGTCGCCGCGTTTCACATCCCCGATTATTTCCAGACCTAAGTCATCAGCTTCGGAAATCAGCGAGTAATAACTTTCTATGCCCTCCCAGAGATACTTTTCAAAAAAGGCGATATTTATCTTCACTGCCGGCGTCATCGGGGCGATAATTCGTATCGTTTGTGTGCAAAAGTCGAGAGTTGCATCCACTGCAGCAGCTGCATCGAACTCGTCGTTCATACTGCAATGGTTTTTTATCGCTGCGGGCAGCCGGCTGTAAACAGGGTCAAGCCCAACGACCAGAGATGTTCTTTTGCTTTTTACGGCCTTGCAGAGGCGGTCGGCAAAGTGGTTTGCCATCGGTTTCCTTTCTTTCGTCTTAAAATACTTTTTAGTAGATAGTTTAGCTACTATAACCGCTCGATTCGTTTTTAGCAATTGATTTTACAGAAGCAAAAAAGTATTATCGCAGCGGTTAGTTTATGGCAAAATAGAAATTGAGTATTAAGTGCAGGTGAGTGCAGATTTGAAAGCTTACAAAAAGGCCAGATTCAAAAAAAGGGTACGTTTGCTTTTGATTGTTTCAGCCGTAATATCGGCCGTAGTAGTTATTGTTTTTGTCCTGCTTTTTCACAGGCCCGCTTATTATAAGCCACTTCATTTCGCGGGCAGCAGAGAAGTCAGTTTGTACCTGACGAACGAGTTGCTGCCCGAGCTTTATAATGGCGCGCAGCGTCAAGAGCCGTTTAATCTGGTCGTTACCCAAAGCGGGATAAACGATATTGTCGCTCGCTTTGAATGGCCGCAGAAGTTCGGTAGCATCAGGTTTTCGGCACCGATGGTGTTTTTTTCACCGGGCAACATAGTGTTGATGGGGACGGTAGTTATGGAAGGGGCCGAATTTGTCGGCACTGTTGTAGCTGAGCCCAGCCTTGATGCTGAAGGACTTTTGAATCTGCAGGTGGCAAGCGTAAAGATTGGGGCTGTGGATATTACGCCTCTTGCCAAAGTGTTGGCTAGGAGGATATGCCAGCAGCAATTTGCCGAGGCCGGTATTGGTGCGGAGGATATGCAGGCACAGGTGGCGGCGTCATTGCTGGATGGTGAGCCGTTTAGGCCTGTTTTTAAGATCGTGGATAAAAAAGTGCGGGTGGAGAAAATAATGATTGAGCAGAAGAAACTGACGATTCGCTTCGTTCCGGTCTTTGATTGAAGTTTTTTGCGCAGATTAAAAAAGGAATTGAAATCGGCCTGATTTGAAAATTTGGTGGTTTTGGCGGAAAGAATTGGTTATATTACAGAGACTTATTCGGCGGCGTAGCTCAGCTGGTTAGAGCATGGGATTCATAAGCCCAGGGTCGTCGGT
>CAZBST010000014.1:0-57891 GCA_964494805.1 uncultured Pirellulales bacterium
TAATTCTTCGCTCAAACCGTAAAAAGACAAAGCTGCCCGATTGTTAATCGGGCAGCTTTTTTAATTTCAATTTTCTTTATTTCAGCCGTCCTTTTTTTGTCAAGTATTGGTACCTACAGAAATGTTGACATAAAGGTGGGCGGAACGTATAGTTAAGCCGTAAATAGTATTTATCTCGAGGCGAAAAAGTTATGGAAAACGAAAAGAAGAAAAGCTGGGAGAAGCGGCTTGGGGGTGAGCCGGACGAAACCACCATCGACTTTGTAGAGTCGCTGTCAGTCGATAAGCGGCTTTACAAATACGATATTGTCGGCTCGATTGCTCATTCGCAAATGCTGGCGGAACAAAAGCTGATTACCAAAGAGGAATTCAAACAGATTAAAGACGGGCTTGTCGAGATATCGCAGGAAATCGAGCAAGGGCGATTCAAATTCGATAAGACATACGAAGATATTCATATGGCGATTGAGGCAGCACTGATAAAAAAAATCGGCGAAGCGGGGAAGAAACTTCATACCGGCAGAAGCCGCAACGACCAGGTCGCTACCGATATTCGCCTGTGGATGCGAGACGAAATCGAAGTGCTGCAGGCGAAAGTAACGCTACTGCAAAAAGGGTTTGTTAAATCAGCAGGGAAATATGCGGAGGATGTGATGCCGGGCTATACGCACCTTCAGCGAGCGCAGCCGATTGTTATTGCATCGTATCTTTTAAGTTTTGTGGAGCAGTTAGAACGGGATTTTATTCGGCTGAAAAACTGCAGGGCGCTTTTAGATGTTTCGCCGTTAGGCAGCGGCGCGCTGGCTGGGTCAACGCTGACGATAGACAGAAAAAGCACGGCGAAACAGTTAGGTTTTGCGGACGTCAGCTATAACAGTATCGATGCGGTCAGCGACAGAGACTTCTGCGCCGAATTTATTTTCGATTGCGCGCTTGTTGCGACGCACCTATCGCGAATGGCTGAGGACTGGATTATTTACTCGTCCGGGGAATTCGGTTTTGTTCAAATTGACGAGGCCTACTGCACATCGTCGAGTATGATGCCGCAAAAGCGCAATCCGGATGTTTTAGAATTAATTCGCGCAAAAACAGGAAGCGTTTATGGCTCACTGGTAGCTATGCTGACAATTTTGAAAGGCCAGCCATCGAGCTACAATCGTGATTTGCAGGAGGACAAGGTCCATATTTTCACTGCGAGCGATACAGTCAGAGCTTTGTTAGATACGGCGTGCGCGGTTGTTTCGCATACGAAATTCGATACCAAGAAAATTTCGGCTGGATTAGACGAAGGATTTTTAGACGCTACGGCTTTGGCTGAGTATCTGGTTGGAAAGGGCGTTGCTTTTCGTGAGGCGCATGGCATCGTCGGGTCATTAGTTGCTCAATGCGAAAAGCAAGACAAGAAATTAGCTGAGGTTACCCTGGATGAATTCAAGCGGCACTGCGGCGCAATCGGGACAGACGTATATGAACATCTCGGCGCAAGCAGGGTTGTAAGTAAATATGTTACGGAAGGCGCAGCGGGGGTGAAACAGGTGAAAGAGCAAATTGCGTATTGGAATAAACGGCTGGGGGAGCGATGAGTGGCAGGGAAGATGAGATAACTGCGTGGTTCGCCGGGCAGAGTAAGCTTGCGGCGGCGGATTTTCCGATAGGGATTGGGGATGATATGGCCCAAATCCAATGGGGAGAGGAGTCGGTCCTTATTACAACAGATATGCTGCTGGACGGGGTACACTTCGAGCTGAAAAAAACGACTTTGAGGCAGGTGGGGTATAAAGCGATGGCGGTGAGCTTGAGCGATTGTGCGGCAATGGCGGCGATTCCTGTTGCGGCGGTTGTTGCTGTCGCACTGCCGAAGGGTTTCGGTGAGGAAGAATTAAAACAACTCCACAGCGGGATTACCTTAGCGGGCGGGAAATTCAGCTGTGAGCTTATAGGTGGTGACATTACAAGGTGGAAAGGAGAAGAGCCGCTGGCGATAAACGTGGCGATGCTCAGCAGGCCGGGGGCGAGTAAGCCTATAAGGCGGTCTGGTGCAAAATACGGGGACGTAATTTGCGTTACAGGCGCATTGGGCGGGGCGGGCCTTAAAAAACATCTGGAATTTGAGCCGAGAGTCAAAGAGGCGTTAGAAATAACCAAGAAGGCGGCAGTGAATTCGATGATTGATATAAGTGACGGGCTGAGCAGCGATTTGAACCGGATTTGCCAGCAGAGCGGAGTGGGGGCCATTATAGATGCGGAGCAGATTCCGATATCGGATGAAGCGAAAAAGAGCAAGGAGCCATTGAATTCCGCGCTGAATGACGGGGAAGATTTCGAACTGCTTTTCACACTTTCTGAAAGAGAATATCAGAAATTGCTGAAGCAATGGGGCGGGCCGACGGCGATTACGCAAATGGGGAAAATAACCGGCACAAAAAAGATGCAGATAAAAATGCCGGATGGACAGATTAGAGATTTGGAAGCCAAGGGGTACGACCATTTGAAATAATTATGAATATGGATGTTGTTTCAAATTCGCCAGAGGAGACGATAGAGGTTGGTCGGAAGGTCGGCTCGCAATTAAAAGGGGGAGAGGTTATAGCTGTTTGCGGGATATTAGGCAGTGGCAAGACGCATTTTATCAAAGGGATTGCGGCCGGTGCAGGGGCGGTGGAGAGTAAAAAAGTCACCAGCCCGACGTTTGTTATAATCAATGAGTATAAATCCCGCCCTTCAGAAGGGCTGGATAAAGGCCAGTTGGATATCTACCATATAGATGCTTATCGGCTGGAATCTATTTCTGAGTTCGAGATGTTAGGGTTCGATGATTACTGCGAGCCGGGGTCGGTAGTTTTGATTGAATGGGCTGATAAAATCGAATTGGCGCTGAAGAATATAGATTACATTCGGGTCGAGCTTTCTCACGCTGGGGAGAGCAAAAGAAGAATACAAGTCGAAAACGTGCCTGATTATATACGGTATTAACACGCCCTAAAATTTGGCATTGCAGCATTTATTTTATATATTTTTCTTTAGACATAATTATAGAGTTTTGTATGCGGAAATCCAAAGTGTTTTCGGACGTGAAGTGGGAAGCTTTATTGTCCATTAAGAATCTGAATAAGATTTTAGAAGTATTTTAGAAGAGTTTTTTGACATTTCTTTATTTTGGAGGGGATTAACGACATTAAGAGAAGGGTAAGTAGAGTCAAGTGCTGCTTTGATTAAGACGATAGCTTGAATGAGGAAAAAAAGTGAAATTTCTATTTTTAGGAAAGGGATAAAAAATGAGAGCGAAAAGTGGTTTTACATTAGTGGAAATTCTGATTGTCGTAGTCATCCTTGGTATCCTGGCAGCCATTGTGATTCCTCAGTTCACAGATGCGAGCGAGCAGGCCAAGGAGTCGAGTTTGGTTAGTGACCTCCAAACGATGCGTTCACAAATTGAACTGTATAAGGTTCAGCACAACGGCGCCTTGCCCGGCGAAGGTAGCGCCAGCATTGAAGCTGCTTTAACCGGTCTTACTGATATCGATGGCACTACGCAAGCGGCACCCGGTGACGGTGTTTATGGGCCTTATGTGCAGAAGCTTCCGCTGAATCCGTTCACCGACGGCCGTGGTATAAACGGTGTGTGTGAAGCGGACGGCAGCGCTCAAGGCTGGACATTGAATGTGACAGCGACAGACCCTGAATACGGTTATTTCGCTGCCAGCGACGCGAACCACGATGACCTGTAACAGTCGAATTATTTAGGGATAGATAAACTGGCTGACCAGTCTTAGGCAACAGCCGAGAGCTGGTCAGCCTTTTTGAAGAATTATGGGGGGGTATGAAGAAGATTCAACTTTCGTATGTCGAGGTAATGGTCGTGGCAATTGTTTTGGGTATAGCAGGAAAGATGATTGCTCCGCAGTTTACGCAAGCGAGTAATGACGAAGCAAAAATTTCTGAGCTGGTTGAAGGACTCGAAATGATGCGTGCTCAGATGGATTTATACCGGGCTCAACACGAGGATATTCTTCCTCCTGTCGATTCATTCAAAAGTTTTGAAACAGCTATGACAACAACGGTTGGGCAGCACGGTCCGTATATTAAGCAGATACCGACAAATCCGTTTAACGGTCTTAAAACGGTCCGCTTTGACGGGGAACCGGCCGGGGCCGGCAAAGCCGGCTGGCGGCTTGATACGAAGACCGGCTTGTTTCAGGCAGACAATGATGCTGCTTGTGCGGCTCTGTGAAGAGTCAAGAGACGACTGAGTAATCAACAAAAAAGAACAACCGGCTGACCGTGCTGAGGCGATTGCCTACAGCGGGTCAGCCTTTTTGATTTGTTATTTAAGTGATAATTGATTAATGAAAAAACGAGGCTGTAAAAATCGAGAAGGGTTCACTTTGGCTGAGGCGATAATGGCCACAGTTGTGCTGGGTATTGCCGCGGCAGGAGTGCTGCTTCCATTTACGAGCGGTATGTCGGTTCGGGCAGAGGGTGAGCATCGGACATTGGGGGCGAAATTAGCAAGTGATTTAATGGAGGAAATAGTTTCTGACCACTCTAATGGTATTGATATTGTAACTGTATACAATTACACCGAGTCACAAGGTCAGGTAAAAGACGCAAACGATGTAGTATTTACCGATTCGAGTTATGCCAAGTTCAGCAGAGCAGTAACCTGTGAGGATGCGTGGGTGCCGCAGGAAAGTGGGACGGGAGAAGCGAATTTTATTCTTGCGATGGTGCAAGTAGATTACGAGGGGAAGGAAATTGCGATTATAAATCGACTTATAAGTAAATAACGCATTAGGAAAACAGGATGCGGTATACAAGATACAAAGAGGGATTTACGTTTGTCGAGCTGCTGGTGGCACTGATAGTTGCCAGTATAATCTTTACTGCGGTGGCTACTTTGGCTTATACCCTCGGGGCGGTGAATGACGCTGCAAGCGATACGGCTGAGAAGCAGGCACAGGTGCGCTATGCGACGCTGAGGATTTCGGAGCTGATTCGCCACTGCAAACTTATATGCGGCGCTACGGGCGATGACATTACTGTCTGGAGAGCAGACGATGACGGCGATAACGAAGTTGATAGTGATGAACAGGTTTATGTAGAAGCCGGGGGAAGCCGGGACTATATACAGCTTCGCGGAGCCAGTAACGATCCGGTGGTGCTGATTCCCCAGTGCAGCAATGTACAATTTCAATTCGATGAGCCGGCGTTGCCGGTGATGAAGAGAAAATTTGTGAGCATTTCATTTGACGTTGTTGAAAACGGAATTACCCACCAGTACCAGATAAATGCTGCGCTTCGCGGCTGGGCAGGAAATCTGCTGAACGCGGCGGGCGATGCTATTGTAAGCGATGACGATTAGTAATCGGTATTAAAAAAGCAAGGATTAGGCACAAAGAAAGTGAAAAGCAAGAAGGTAAAAGCGGAAAGAAAAGGGTCAGCACTGCTTGTAGTGCTGCTTATCGTTATGGCAATAACGATTTTATCGCTTGGTTTTTTGTCGCGAAGCGATGTGGAACTAGCCTGCGGGGAGAATATGATACTTCGAACTCAAATGGATTATCTGGTTGAATCGGGACTGGAACACGCCAGAGGATTGATACTTAATGACAGTAACTATTTGGGTAATTGGGCAATTACCGGGCAGCAGTTAGTCGACAGCAGCGGAGATTTCTACGATGTGGATGTGGTTAAAGATGCAAATGGGGAATGTAATTATCAAATAAGTTGTGATGCGTATAGAGAAACGAACGGCGAAAGAGTCGGCTGCAGTAGTTTAGAGGCAGAATTGCGGCTTGACCCATGTATAGCATTATGGATACAAGGGAGCACAATTATCTTACCCGGTTTTACAATCAACGGTGACGTTTATTGTAGCGGCGGATTAGCAAACAGCGGTATAATCGATGGCGATGTGTTTGCAAATAGTTTAAGCGGAGGCGGAAGCGTAACAGGGCAACAAAAAACAACAGGGGATTTATCGCTGACCTGGCCACAAATTGCGGTGGGGAACTATTCTCCTGACCAAACAATAGAAGACAGTAATCTTAGCAGCGTCTCTTATACGGGGATAGTGTATTGTCCTAATGATATTGAACTATTAAGCGGTGTGAACATTGAGGGTATGCTTATTGTTGACGGCAACCTGACAATAACAGGAAGCGGAAATGTCATCACGGCAGGGGAAGATTTGCCTGCGATGCTGGTAACCGGCAATTTGACAATATCAACCGGCGGCGGTTTAGACGTTTATGGACTTGTTGTTGTTAACGGAAGAGCACAAATTTACGGCGACACCGACACCGACATAACCGGTGGATTATTTGTCGGAAACAGGATTACAGACAGCGGTGGTAATATGACCATAACTGCTGCGCCGTCAAAAGCGGCAATTACGCACTGGCCAAGTGGCAATCCTGCAAGATGGAGTCCTGCAGTCGGTGCATTTTTCAAAAGTATCGAAAGAAAATAGGGACAACTTATAGGACCTTACGGAAAAGGCCAAATGAGGAGACGCTTATCGGCCTTTATCCATAATAAAAAGAAAATTTCAAAGTAAGTTCATCACATTAGTTACATTTCCAAATCACCACAAGACATCGAAACAACTCGATTATTCCAACCACACCGTTTAACGATTGTATCAACTTTGCTGACCTTGCCACTGGAGGGGTGAGATTTGACGCTGATATACCGCCTCCGGCGCAGGCGGAAAAAGCAAGGAGGATAGACAAATCAAAGGCTTAGGGGCGGTTTGGGTAACGTCAGGAAAATAAGTGGTTTAAGAGTCGTTTCCACCGGTTCCGAGGGAGTAAAGACATATCCCAAAGAGGACGAAAAAAGGACAGTCGCCAATGCTGTAAAGCTATGGCGACAGAGCGAGGTAAGGGTTCATAATGTACCAAAACAAAGAGAAAAAGACGGCGAATTTGCGACACCGGCTTCGGAGGATTCGTTGCTGTTGCAGTCAAGAATGCAGATGCGATTTACGAGCCCCCATGTCTTCTGTAGAAGACAGGAACGGAGGGTTTACTTTTGCAGAGGTTTTGCTTGTGGTGTTAATAATCGCAATAGCAGCAATGATTGCCGTACCAATGATAGGCTCTATGGACAGTGTGCAGATTCGGTCTGCGGCAAATATGATTGCAGCAGACCTGGAATACGCCAAAAGTATGGCAATCAGCAGGCAGGAAAATTATTCGGTGGTCTTTAACACGGCTAATAATTATTACGAAGTCCACGACCCGAACGGAATAATTAAACATCCTGTCAAGAAGGGATTTGATTACAAGGTGGACTTCAGCAATGATTCGAGATTAGATAAAGTTGTTATCGACGATGCTTATTTTGATTCCAGTAATACGATTACATTTGATTCTCTTGGCAGTCCTTACAGCGGAAGCGGAATTTCGAATCCATTAAACAGCGGGACAGTCAGTATCAAGGCGGGGGACTTTACCATGACCGTAAATGTAGAACCTGTTACAGGGTTTATCTCGATTGAGTAATGCTACTTCGCAGAGTAGCTTGCTACGTAGCACAAGTAAGAAGGGAATCATAAATGGCAGGTTGGAAACTAAAAACACGAAGTCTGCAGCCGATAGGATTGGACATAGGTCACAACTCTATCAAAATGATTCAACTGGCGATAAGTGAGGAACATATAAGTGTCCTTGCAGCGAATAAAGTTCGTTTTAAGGCAGGTATGAACAGCGATGAAGAAGCAAGAAGGAGCTTTGTTGTTTCTGCGGTAAAGCGAGTTCTGGCGGAGGGTAAGTTTCGCGGACGAAATGTTGTCTCGTGTTTGCCAAATGACAAATTGAAAATAACGAGTCTGCGACTGGCCGAGACGGAAACAGACGGAATCGAGCAGGCATTGAAAAAAGAAGCCGGTCAACGTTTTGGATTGGACCCTGAGAAGGACACAATTGACTATTTGGTTGCCGGGGATGTTCAGTGCGGCGATGAGATCAGGAATGAGCTGATATTGTTTGCCGCATCCGATGAAACAATAAGAAGCCATATTGCACTGCTTGAGGATGTGCGGCTTAGACCTGTGGCCATAGATACGGTTCCAGGTGCATTGTTCAGAAGTTTTAAGAGGTCACGGCGGCGCGAGGAAGATAAAGAGCAGACGGTTGTTTTTGTGGATGTCGGCAGCCGGTTCACTACGGTGGTGTTTGGACGCGGAGGGGAAATTAGTTTTACCAAGCAGATACCGATTGGCGGGGAAAAATTTAACAGCGAAATCGCATCGAAATTAGGGGTCAGCATCGACGAAGCTGAAATGCTGCGGGCTAAATTGCAGATGGAAAGTGCGATAAAGGCGGAGATGAGCCTTGGTGTGCCGCAGTCAAGCCCGCCGGGGGGAGACAACCCTGTTTCGATTCTGCAAGCAGGGCAGGATGGGAATGCTCTCGATACATCGACTCAGCAGGTAATGGTTGATGCGATCGGAGGAGCCGCTGAGGAGCTGGCAAAAGAGATATCGCTGTGTTTGAGATATTATACGGTGACATTCAGAGGCAAACATGTTGAGCGAGCAGTTTTTTCCGGGGGAGAAGCATACGAAAGAATTTTGCTAAATGTTTTGAGACGGCACCTGACCGCCAAGATTGAGGTTGCTCAGCCATTGAAAGGCTTGGATATCTTAGATAATGCGAATGTAAATTTTGATAATAACAGGCGAGATTTACTTTGTGAGTGGGCGGTAGCAATGGGGCTTAGTCTTAAGGGCTGGGAAGACCAGCGACGATTATGAAAGAAATTGATTTTCTCCCAACATGGTACAAAAGCGGCAGACAACGGCAGATTAGCTATCGCACGCAATATGCCGGCTTAGGCGGTATATTTGTAGCAATGGTGGTGTGGAATTTTGTTGTGATTCATTCACTTTCAAAAGCTGAAGCAGCACTTGCCCAGGCGGAATTGAAATTGGAGAGCACAGAAAGTGCAACACGAGAATTCGCCGAGATTAAAAGCGAAGCGGCGCATTTGCAGACAAAAGCGAGAACCATAGAAGAAATTGATGCCAAAATTGACATTGCAAATGTTTTAGCTGAGATCAGCTTTTTGATTGATAAAAAGATAGTGTTGAGCAAAGTCGAATTCATCGCCGAGAAGTTCGGAGGCAAGCAGGAAGGGAAACCAAACAGCCGTTCTACAGTTAGAGTGGTCGGTGGTAATTTTAGCAGTAAAGAGTCGCTGCCACTCGGTGACGTCAGATTTAAGGTGTTGATGAATGGTGTTGCGTCAGATGCAGGCGATGTAGCGGCATTGATATGCAGGCTGGAAGATTCGCCATATTTTTGTCAGGTCATACCGTTGTTTACACGGAACAAGGAGGTGAAAACAGCAGCTGATGCTGGCGGAGAGAAATTTCAAGTGAGCGAATTTGAGATAAGCTGCAATCTGGCGAATTATCGGCAAGAGAGATCTTGTTCTGCCACAGCGGATAAATTTGTAGGAGAAGCACAAAAGGAGAAGGCGGAAGGTTTGTGATATTATTTCGAGAAAGACAACAAATAGCGATATGTGTTGCAGCCGCAGTGATGATTTGCGGGTTTGTGCTGTTTAGATATCTGCCTTTGCAAAGAAAAACTAAGTTTCTCAAGCAGGCCTACGCAGCACAGATGCTTGCTATTTCAGAAGCCTCGGCTGAAAGCAGGCAGATACCGATAATCAAAGAGCAGTTGGTGGGTCTGCAAGCAGAGGTTGGAAACTATGAGCGACAAATACCTTCGCAAAGGGAGCTTGGCGAGTTTTTGCAAAGAATCGCTGACATAATGAATGAGCATAATCTTAAGGGACAGATGATTCAGCCGGGTAAAGAAATAAAAGCAGGGGAGCTGAACTGCATACCGATAAATATGCAGTGTAAAGGTAGACTGTCGCAGATATTCGAATTTTATAAACGTGTGCAAGGGTTGGATAGATTGATTCGCATCGAGCATATAAAGCTTATGAATGACGGTGATTTCAGCGGCGAAGTGATTATGCAGACAAATGCGGTTATTTATTACAGGGCAGAGGTCGGACAATCGCCATAAGACGTCCCCAAGCAGAGATAGGAGAAAAAACATACTCGAAAAGAGAGTTAAGAAAATATGAAGCAGAACCTGAGAAACAGTGCTAATAGGAACAACAAGGTTTTCGGTCAATTGGCAGCGGAGAAGAAGAAAACCGCTATAGCGGTATGTTTAATTACGGTGATGGTTCTTATGTGGGTCAGAGTGCTTGGAAGGAAGGGGCCGCAGAGCGCCAATGCGGCAATAATGACACAAGAGATAACGGAGGACCGGATGAGTCCGGAATTAAAAGTATCTTTTATAGAATTGCCGAAAGTCGAGGGCCGCAATGATGTGCTCACCAGAGATTTTTTTGCTGTGGGCAGCTGGTGGGATTTTATGGGAGGCGGAGAGGGAAAACTGATTGACGATGGACGAGAGATGATGGACGACAAGGGAGACAGCAGTGAAGAAACAGCCAGATGGGTTGCAGGGAAACTTAAGCTGGAAGCAATAGTGCTGGGCGAAAATCCCCAGGCTTTTATTAATGATAAGCTGCTGTCGGCGGGAGATAAGCTGTTTGTCAGAGACGGAACCAGTACATATGAATGCGAGGTAACTAAAATTGAAGAAAACACGGTGTCTATAAGATGTGGAGAAACAGAAATAACATTAAAACTCATGCAGGCACCGATAATTGATAAATAAAAAAACATCAAAAAAAAGAGAGATAAATTATGTATCACAATAAAAATTCAAATAACAGGATCAGGAATAAAAGGGCGTTGTTCATATCGGGCTTTGCGGCGCAAGCTATCTTGATGATATTGGCCGTGACGGCAGCAACGACATTTGGCGATGTTGAGCAAAGCCCAATGACAGCCGAGGCAACAGAAGACATCAATGCGAAGGACATTGATGTAAGCAGCGGTGAAAATATAGCGACAGGCGGAATGATACAGTCAATCACCTTCGATAAGGACAGAACAATCAAAGACGGACTTCGTGTTTTGTCGGCAATGTATAAGAAGAATATAGTTCCATCGGCGAAGGTCGATGGAGTAATGGGATTTACGCGCCTATACAACGTAACCTTTGAAGAGGCGATGGACGCTATTTTAGGTGCGAACTTCAAATACGAGCAAAAAGGTCAGCTAATCATGGTATATACCGCAGAAGAATACAAGAAGATTAAAGAAGACAAAAGCCGGATGGAACACAAGGTTTTTATCTTGTACTACATAAACGCAGCCGAGGTAAAAGCCCTGGTTACACCGTTACTGAGCGAGTTGGGTAAGGTTACCTCGACTACTGCTGCTGCGGTTGACACCGAAGCCGGCAAGGGCGGTGATACGACCAGTATGAGGGATACGGTACTCGTTTACGATTTTCCCGAAAGACTCGAGCAGATTGGCCGGATGATTAAGGAAATAGACGTAAAGCCGCAGCAGATTCTGATAGAAGTTACAGTTCTCAAGGCAACGCTCACAGAGACTACAGAATTCGGCATAAACTGGACGAGGATAGCCGGAATGACGGCAGTTCCAGGCACAGGGTTTCCTTTTGGAATGGCTGTAGGTCTTGCAAGCGGGATAACACCAGCGGGAACCGGCCTTACTGCTACCTTCTCGAATGAAGAGGTAGTGGCCACAATTACTGCTCTGGAGGACGTAAGCAATGTAACGGTTTTAGCTAACCCCAAGATTATGGCACTGAATAAACAGGCCGGTTATATAAACATCGGCAACGAAACCGGTTATACTGAGAGCACAACACAAACTTCAGGAGGCAACACAACAGCATCGGTAGCATTTCTCCCAAGCGGTACGCTTTTGAAGTTCAGGCCCTTTATATGCGAGAATGGATATGTTCGTATGGAGGTTAACCCTGAGGAGAGTACTGCCAGCACCGTCACTACTGTTACCGGTGTTGTTATACCGTCGAAAACTATTACGCAGGTTAAGACCAACATAATGGTTCAAGACGGCCAGACAATTATTATGGGGGGGCTATTCAAAGAAAGCATTACCAGTACTGATGGACAGGTGCCTGTTGTGGGTGATATACCTATTCTCGGCGCACTGGCCAAAAAAACCAAGGACACGAATGTTCGCACAGAACTTATTATATTGATGACGCCGCATATTATTAGTACGCCGGAAAATCTTGCATCCGAATCTGAAGACAGAATGAGCGACATCAGCCGGATTTACTATGGTTCGAGAAAAGGGATAAGTTCGCTTTCAAGAGTGCGGATTTATGAAGACTGCTATGCAGAAGCCGTAGAATGCTACCTTAAAGGCAATAAGAAAGCCGCAATGAACAAGTTGAACTGGGTAACTTATGTCCGGCCGGAATATCTGGAGGCATCACGCCTGAAAGAAAGGATTATTCGCGAAACCGCTCCCGGTGGTGCGGCAACGATAGAAAGAATTATGCTCGATGTTATCGAACGAGAAGAATCGAAAAAGTGGTTAAGAAAATAAACCAAAATAAATAAGGAAGATTAAAAATGTTACACAAAATAATAATAATGGCGGCCATAATTATTTGTTTGGGCTGTGTTGGTTGTGAATCACACTCGGAGAGCAAAAAATTGGCGACGGAGCGGTGGGATAAAGCTTCGGCGGAGATAAAGCTGAAATTAGCCCAGCAAAAGTATGAGAATAATTATTTTGGTGAGGCCAGGGAGGTCGTTTCCGAATGTATAACCGCCGACCCTAATAATGCTCAGGCTCATTTGCTGTATGGTAAACTGCTTTTGGCTGAGGACAAGGAGGCAGATGCGGCGAGGGAATTGCAATTGGCAGTTGAGTTGGATGAAGAACTTGGGGAAGGATGGTATTGGCTGGGCCTGGCGGCTGAAGGGCCGTCCTCTTTTCTGTCTTCGACAGAAGACAAGGGGGAACAGGCGCTGTTTTACTACAATAAGGCGCTGTCGCTTAATCCTGCCAACATCGATTATATTCTTGCCGTTGCCGAAACATACGCTGAACAGGAAAAGCTCGAAGAGGCGATAAAGTTACTCGAAGAAAAAATAGCGGCTATGCCGAGAGAGATTTCGCTGAAGACTGCGGCGGCGGATTTGATGTGGCAAGCAGGTGAAAATGAGCAGGCTATTGAGCTTTACAAACAGGCGATGCTAATGAAAGACGATGATAGCGGCATAGCTGAAGCACTTGGGTACTGTTATGTATTCAGCAGTCGGTGGAGGGAAGGGGCAGAGATTTTTCACAAATTGATTGAGCAATGCGAGGACGAACAACCGGCCACGGCACAGCACGCGGCCGTATCAGGGAAGAAGAAATTATATCTGCAAGTGGCGGCATTGTGCAGTATGAACTGTGCTCAATATGACAGGGCTGTTAATTACTACAACGAATTAAGCATCGAAGAAAGAGATAACGCTGAGATTTGGGTGAAAATGGGTCAGGCGGCGTTAGGCGCAAGAGAGGCGGAGAGAGCGTTTATGTGCGGCGAGAGGGCATTGGCTCTACAGCCGGGTGATGTAGATGCTACTATCCTTGTCGGATGTGCCCAATATTCGATGGGAGACTATACTGCAGCAATCAAAAGTTTTGAAAAAATAGTCTCAGATGAGAAAAATGCAGGTATTTCGTGGCTTATGAGGGCAAGATGTTATGAACAACTTGGCCTGGATGACGAAGCAGTACGAGCATATGAAAAAGCATTGGAAATAGAACCCCATAGCGAACTGGGTGATTTTCTGGCTAAAGGAAAAGATGTAGAGGATTTGGGATTTACGACTGAAGATTAATTTGCCTGCGGCGGATTAAAGAAGAATCGGAGATGTGATTTTGGAATCAGTAGCAAACTTATATGTTATTGTTACAAGCGTCGCAGCAGCAGGCGCGATTTTGTTTGGCTGGTGTTGGCTAAGGATGGCCCGCGGAATTGTGTCCATAATCAGAGAGCTCAAGGCGGATAAGACGACACGAATTAAATCCGGCGGCAGCAAAATAGTAAATGAACTGAGCGAGGCGATTAATAAACATTTTGGCGGTAACAGCAGTTATATAGAAGAACTCGAAAAGCAAATCAAGGACTTGCAACTTAAGATTCAACTGCTGCGAAGACAAAAAGGAAATACCGATGCGATTATATACGGTATCCGTGATGCGGTTATCGTTATTGATGAGTTTGACAAGCTGTTGATGGCAAATGATGCGGCCGGCAAACTTTTTAATTTTGATTATAAAAGGTCACAGCACAAACCTATTGGCGAGCTTGTCAGCGGTGAAAAAACAAAGGCGGGCAGGAATGAGTTTGTAGATTTTCTGTGTCAAAGCAGGCAAAGTAAAGCGCGACATACCAGACGCGAAATTGTTTTTTCAAACGAGAATGGGTCAAAGACTTTTGACTGCATTGTTTCCTGTATTTACGACGATGGGGAGCGGGTTTGCGGAGTTGTTGCAGTACTGCACGATATTACACGCGAGAAAGAAATATCGCAGATGAAAAACGATTTTGTAAATCACGTTTCGCACGAATTAAAAACTCCTCTTGCTTCCATCAGCGCCTATTCCGAAATGCTGGTTGACGGAGAAGCGGACGACGAACAGACAAGAAAAGAATTTTATTCAGTGATTCAAAGTCAGGCGAGGAGACTAAATCGGCTGATTGAAGATATGCTGAATACTTCGAGGATAGAATCGGGTCTGATAAAGATAGATAAGAAACGTGTCAGCCTGACAATACTAATAGAAGAACAGCTACAAATGGTAAAAGGTTATGCTGAAGAGAAGAACATTGAGATTATCGGACAAAAGCCGATTGTGTTCGATCAGGTGTATGCGGATAAGGATATGATTTCACAGGTCATTGTTAATCTGCTCAGTAACGCAGTTAAATATACTCCCAGCGGAGGCACGGTAAAAATTGAAACCGAGGTTGACGAAATCGCAGGTCTGGCGCGGGTCAGTATAACCGATACCGGGGTCGGGATTCCTGAAGATGAAGTCGAACATATCTTTGATAAGTTTTACAGGGTCGGCGCAAATAAGAAACAAGCAGAAGGGACAGGGCTGGGACTTAATCTTGTTAAACAAATAATCGAAAAAGCTCATGATGGCCGGGTGTTTGTTACAAGTAAGCCCGGTGTTGGCAGCACATTTGGCTTTGAGCTGCCTTTGGCGACTGCAGAGGTAGTAAAAACGTGAAGCATCTTTTTGACACGAGGGACTTTTTGGAGACAGGATAATGGCAGAAAGAAAGGTTTTAGTTGCGGATGACGAGATACATATTGTTCATGTGGTAACTATAAAACTTCGTAATAACGGCTATGAGGTGATATCAGCAGAGAACGGCGCTGATGCCTTTGCGCTGGCCTGTGAAGAGAAGCCGGATATTATCGTTACGGATTTTCAGATGCCCGGTATGACAGGAGTGGAACTCGTGCGGAAACTTCGGCAGAACGAAACGACAAAAAATATACCGGTGATTATGCTGACGGCAAGGGGCTTTGCTATTGAAGATAAGGAAAAGGAGGCGTTGGAGATATCAGAGCTTCTCAGTAAGCCGTTCAGTCCCAAGGAGCTGTTAAGAAGCATCGAGGACATTCTGTATCAGAAGGCGATAATACAAAATAAACAGTGATTTGTTTTTTGGATGGAACTATGCGGGATACAACTGAAAAAGATTTAAACTCATTACAACTGCGTGAGTTGAAAAGGTTTGGTGGCAGGATGAACAAGCTCGGTGTCAATTTCGCGGTTTGTAATGCCGACAGCGAAGTGGTATTGCTATGCGACGGTAGCAAATTCAAGAGTGACCAAGAGCAGTTAATAAAGTTGAGCCGACAGGTTTTAAAACAAAACGACGAGGGAAGTAGCACCGAGACACCTGTGCCTGTGAAACCTATGCAGGCAGAGGCGCAAGTTCGCCGACTCGACGAAGGCAATCAAGTTTTAGCTACCGTTCTGAAATCGGACGGCGAGGCTGTTGGAGCGGCTTTGATAGACTGCGGCCGCGAGCGACGGTGGACGAGTGGTGAAGAACAAGTAGCGAGTGAGATGCTTGGGCTTTTGGCGGAGAATTTTCAAGTGACAGCAGAAGCTGAGAAACAAATTGAAATAGTCAGCAATGAGCTGGCGCAAACCTACGAGGAACTGGTGCTGCTTCACAAACTCAGCACAAATATGAAAGTTACCGAACCAGATTCTACTTTTCTTCAGATGGCCTGTGACAGCTTAGCCGATATTGTCGGTGTCGAGGGTATGGCAATACTGTTGGAAAAGACCGTAGAGGGTGAAAAACGGCTGGTTCTGGCTGCGGGGTTAGGATTGATAGATGTGAACGAACAAATGGTCGGTGCTTTAAAGAACCGATTAATTGAGGAAGTAAACAGCGGGCACGAGGCATTGCTGGACAGTGAAGTGGATTCGCCTTTCAAATATAACTGGCCTGCGAACATAAAAAGTATTATTGCGGTGCCTCTCTGGGGCAAAGTGAAAACGGGAGCCTCCTTTCCTTGTTCCAAAGGAAGCAAAGGGGCGGAGGAGGCACTCTGCCTGGGGACGCCCTGCGGCGAAAATGAAAACTCCATAATAGGCCTGATGGTCGCAATAAACAGAATTGACAAGCCGGACTTCGACAGCACGGATGCAAAACTATTTAATTCGGTGGCCAACGGATGTGCTATTTTTATCGATAACGGCAGACTGTTCAGGGACCTTGAAGAATTATTTATAGGTTCTTTAAAAGCATTAACAAGCAGTATTGATGCGAAGGACCCGTATACTCGCGGCCATTCTGAAAGGGTCGCATTTATCTCCCGGTGGATTGCTGAGAGAATAGACGGAGAAGAACCATTAGAAGGAGAACAAATACACAAGATTTATTTGACCGGATTACTGCACGATATAGGAAAAATGGGAGTAGACGACGCAGTGTTGCGCAAGAAAGGCAAGCTGACTGAGCAAGAGATGAACGATATAAGGAAACATCCGTCGATAGGGGCAGGTATTTTAAGCGGAATAAAACAAATGCGTGATATTGTGCCCGGTGTGTTGTATCACCACGAGCGAGCCGACGGCAAGGGTTATCCCAACGGTTTAACGGGCGGGCAGATACCACTGGTGGGCAAAATTATCGGGCTGGCGGACAGTTTTGATGCAATGACATCGAAGCGCACTTACAGGGATGCTATGACTGTAGAAGAAGCACGAGAGGAAATAGAAAAGGGATTAGGCACACAGTTTGACGAGAAAGTGGGAAGGGTATTTATCAACAGCGACCTTTGTCAACTCTGGGATATTATGCAAGAGGGATTAGCTGAAATTTATGGGGGTGGTAATTTATCAGAATATGGCGCTGCCGCTATTGAGGAATTAGTCAGATGAAGGTTGAAACACAAAACTATAACGATGTTGCGGTTGTGGAGCTGCAAGGCGAACTGGACGGCGACTCTGTGGAACTGTTCCAAAATACGATTACCAGCATCATTACCGCACACAAGGCTGGCATTGTACTTAATATGAGCGATGTAGGGTTTATTGATAGTGCGGGATTGGAACAGTTGTTGAGTGTGCGGGATTATTGCAGCGAGAACGACTGCCAGCTTAGATTGGCCGGACTCGATGAAACTCTTATGAAAATTCTGGAAATTACGCGACTGGAAAATGAATTCGAGTGCTACGCGGAACTTTCCGAGGCAGTAAAGAGTTTTGCGTAAAGAACAGATATTGGAAAATGGTAATTAGCGACTGGTAATTGGTAATTTTAACCAGTTACCGGTTTCCAATTACCGGTTATTAAGGGAAAGTATGGGTCGGATAGCAACGAAAAATAGTTCGGCAAGCTCACTGCAGGTCCGAGCGGAGTCGAGGGACAAGATGCAGCTTGGTCAATTGCTGTTAAGGCGTGGTGTTGTTACGCAAGAGCAAATTGAAAAGGCTCTTGCTGAACAGAAAGAAAAGGGGCATCGCAAGCTGCTCGGCGAGCTTTTGGTCGAGATGAATTATTGCACGGAGAACCAGATAGCCTCGGCGCTTGCTGAGGCGTATGATGTGCCTTATGCCCAGGTTAGTCCGAAGATATGCGATGCAAAAGTGCTCAATATTTTGCCGAGGGAATTTCTCGAAGAACATATCATCCTGCCGCTGTTTAAGGTTGGAGATAAGCTTACGGTGGCGGTGAACGAGCCGACAAATGTATTTTTGATAGACGAGATAGGGCGTATAAGCAACTGTAAAGTGCAGATAGTCTGCGCTACGGCAAAGGACATCAAGGCCACACTGGAGACATATTTGCCGGCGGCGAATGTTTTTGTCATTGACGATATTATCGACGAGGAAGGACTGGAAGACTTTTCGTTGATAGACAAGTATAAAGCGGATATAAGCGACCTCGAAGAAATAGCGGGCCAATCACCAGTTGTTAAATTAGTTAATTACCTTCTTTATAACGCCGTGCTGGAAAATGCCAGCGATATTCATATAGAGCCGGATGATAAGAAACTGCGCGTCCGATACAGAGTCGACGGCAAGCTTTATGAAAAGATATGCCCACCCTATCAGATGCATTCTGCGATTGTTTCACGTATCAAAATAATGGCTGAACTGGATATAGCTCAGCGACGACTGCCTCAAGACGGCGGTATTCATGTCTTAAAGGACGGCAGACCGATTGATTTACGTGTGTCGGTTATGCCGGGTAACTTTGGTGAAAAAGTGGTTATCAGAATTATCGACCCACAGAGGATTCTCTTTAATCTTGAATCTCTCGGATTTACCTACGAGAACCTGAAGCTGTTCAGGAAAGTAATACAATCTCCAAATGGTATAGTATTGGTAACAGGGCCAACCGGTTCAGGGAAAAACACCACCCTTTACGCTGCTCTGGTTGAATTAAACAATGAGGAGGTTAATATCTGCACGGTTGAAGACCCTGTAGAATGCAATATAACGGGTATAAATCAGTTTCAGGTTAGCGAAGGTGTGGGTTTTCAATTTTCAACGGCGTTGCGGAGTTTGTTGAGACAGGACCCTAATATCATAATGATTGGCGAGATTCGAGATAATGCCACAGCAAATATTGCTATGCAGGCAGCACTAACAGGACATTTGGTTCTGTCAACTTTGCATACAAATGATGCACCCGGCGCTGTAACGCGTTTGCTGGACCTCGGCGTTGCCCCTTACCTTGTAAGCGCTTCGCTGATAGCTGTTTTGGCACAACGTCTGGTGCGTAAGATATGCCCGGCTTGTAAGACGGAGTACGAACCTGCCAGCAGTATTAGAAAGGCAGTGAAAAATTTATATGGGGAGGTTGAGAAATTTTACCGCGGTGTGGGCTGCAGGAAATGCAGGAACACCGGTTATGCCGGCCGAATTGCCATACATGAGATGTTTGTGCCTGATGACGAAATCGAAGAAATGATTAGTGACCGGACGAGTCTTAAGAAACTGCGAACCGAGGCGCTGAAAAGAGGGATGATTCCTCTTCAATTAGATGGTATCGAAAAGGTAAAAGCGGGAATAATAGCAATTGAGGAAGTGTTGAGAACAGTCCCAACAGCGGACAGCGAGGATAGCGAATAACAGATGACAGGCAGTAGGAGTTTGGAAGCCAAATAAATGAGTGTGTCGACAACAAATACAGCAGAAAAACCTGATTTTGTAAGAGAAAAGAAGAAACAGAAGTCTGTTGATTCCCAAACACAGCAGGAGTCTATGAAGGTCCGGTCACAAGACAAAGCTCAAGAGTTTTATACGGCGAAGGTAAAACAGACAGATCTGATACTGTTCACGACACAATTAGCAGTAATGCTCGACAGCGGCGTGGTTCTCAGTGATGCTCTTGATGCTATTGCAGCGCAGTCCGAAGAAGGTACCCTCAAAATGATAATTATGGATGTGGCGGAGGCGGTCAAGGGCGGTGACAATTTTTCGAAGGCGCTGAGTGTATATCCAAGGACTTTCAGTCCGATGTTTATCAGTATGGTCAGGGCTTCTGAAGCATCCGGTAGAATGGTGGAAATGCTCGAGGTGCTTAGCAGCTATCTAAACTTTGAATTCGAAACCCGTAAGCGCATCAAAGGAGCTCTTACGTACCCGTTTGTAATGGCGGTGATGGCTGTGGCGGCGACAGGAACACTGATGTTTTTTGCTTTGCCGAGGTTTATGAAAATTTACGAAGCCAGAGGCGCAGCCCTTCCCAAAATCACTCAAATACTTGTTGGTTTCAGCAGGATATTGGGGGATTTACAGATAATGACGATTATTCTGACGACGATTGTATTTGCATCGATGGGATTACGTTACCTGGCCAGGACACTAGTGGGACGACGGGTGGTAGATTTTCTAAAAATCCACATACCTGTATTTGGCACGATGTTTATCGACATGTTTGTAACTCGCAGCATGCGTATTATGGCGACAATGATCAATACGGGCGTGAGCCTGCTGGATACTATAGAAGTGATACAGGGTTCGTGTGAGAATTACTACTTCCAGCAACTCTGGACGTGGACAGACAAGAAGATTAGGGACGGCTATCAGTTGTCGGAGTCGATACTGATTTCGGGGGACAGCGAAGTATGCGAGAGACAACTAATTGCACCCGGGATTATCCAGATGCTCCGCGCAGGCGAAAAGAGCGGCAAGCTTGGTGAGGTCTGCGACAAAGTATCGGTCTTTTACGAGAAAAAACTCGAAGCTTCTATAGGGGCTGTTATGGCCCTTATAGAGCCGTTAATGATAACAATTTTAGGCAGTATTATCGGAACTATTGCAATAGCCCTGCTGCTGCCTGTGTTTAGAATATCAAGCGTAGTCAGCCACTAACGTTACTTGTGAGATACACGCTTTCCTGCCGGAAGAAGCTGAGCCGCCACCTTTTTGTGTTCTTAGGATTTGCCATTTTGATTTTTTAAGAAAAGCATTATTTTTTGAAGGAATCGGAATCGGGCCGTTCCTTTTTATCAGTTATGGCGGATTTTGTCTCAATTAAACTTTGCTGCAGAAAAGACTTGCAAATATAATAATGGTCGGCTATAATGCTCCGTTTGTGTTTTATAATGTTCTGTGAGGTTATTTGAACGACACGTTGGTGTTCTAATTGATTATTAAATTATCAATTAAGTATTCAGGAAAGGATTTGTCCAAAAGATGCTAACAGTGCGGGAAAAAGAGAAAATTATCAGTGATTTTAAGACCCACGACGGGGATACCGGCTCACCTGAGGTTCAGATTGCGCTGTTGACGAAAAAGATTGGCGACCTTACCGACCACCTTAAGATTCATAAAAAAGACCACGCATCCAGGCGTGGTTTGCTGAAAATGGTCGGGACCAGGTCGGCATTGCTTAAATATATAGGCAAAAAAGACGTCAAGCGTTATCAGGAAACTATATCCCGGCTCGGCCTGCGAAAATGAAAGAGTATGAAAACCCAAATGCACAAGTAACTTGTGACTTTTGCACCCATAATTGAGGTTGGTATATGTTTGATGTATGTAGAGTAGAAAGACAAATCGGGGGTAGACTGTTATCCATCGAAACCGGTAAAGTTGCCAAGCAAGCGGACGGAGCGGTTGTAGTTCAGTATGGCGATACCGTTGTTCTTGTTGCTGTGGTAACAGCGCCTCCGAGGTCTGAGGACATTGATTTTTTCCCGCTGAGCGTTGAGTATCGGGAGAAACACTGTGCGGCAGGCAAGTTTCCGGGCGGTTTCATTAAACGCGAGGGCAGGCCAAGTACGAAAGAAATTCTGACGGCAAGAATGATTGATAGGCCGATTCGCCCGTTGTTTCCTGAAGGTTATTTTCAGGAAGTGCAGCTTGTGGCAAACGTTTTGAGCGCAGACAATGTGAACGACCCTGATATTCTGGCAATGGTAGGCGCCAGCGCAGCGCTTACGATAAGCAAAATTCCGTTCCTGGGGCCGACCGGCGCCTGCAGATTGGGTAGAGTCGATGGCGAATTTGTGGTCAACCCCACGTATAAGCAACTGGAGGCAAGTGACTTAAACCTGCTTCTTGGGGGGCGTAAAGAAGCGTTAAATATGATTGAGGTCGATGCGAAGGAATTGCCGGAGAATGTTATTGCTGATGCGGTTATAACAGCACAAAAAACGGTTGTCCAGGTTTGTGAGATGATTGAGGAGCTCAGAGAAAAAGCCGGTGTCGAAAAGGAAATTCCTCTTGTTGAAATAGACGAAGAGCTTTATTCAGAAATTCGCTCGCAGACGGCAAATAAACTATATGAACTTAAGCAAATACCGGCTAAACAGGAACGCAAAGCTGCTGTTGAAGAATTATTCGAACAAGTTAGCGCCGAATACTGCGAAGCAGTGAATGGCACTGAGCCGAAGTGCGACAAAGCGATACTTAAACGAACCTTCGACAAGATAGAGGGTCAGGCCGTTCGCAAGCTGCTGTTGGAAGGTAAAAGACTCGACGGCAGGGGTTACAATGATATTCGCCCAATAGTTTGTGAAGTGGGCGTTCTGCCTCGGACACACGGCTCGGCGTTATTTAGCCGGGGGGAAACGCAGGCGATAGTTAGCGTGACCCTTGGTACTATTCGGGATGCTCAGATTATAGATGGTTTATTGGATGAGTACACACAAAATTTTACGTTCCACTATAATTTTCCACCGTTTTCCGTCGGCGAGGTACGTCCGATTCGCGGTCCCGGTCGAAGGGAAATTGGTCATGGTACTCTTGCGGAGCGGGCGCTGGGGGCCGTAAGACCGCCGGAAGAAGAATTTGCATATACCATCAGGGTAGTATCTGATATTACGGAATCAAATGGTTCCAGCTCGATGGCTTCGGTTTGCGGGGGGACACTTGCTCTAATGGATGCCGGAGTCCCAATCAGCAAGCCGGTCGCCGGCATATCAATCGGAATGGTTAGTGACGCAAACGGGCGGCACGAATTGCTGACCGACATCCTTGGTGAGGAAGACCATTTCGGCGATATGGATTTCAAAGTTGCTGGCACTGTTGATGGTATTACGGCGATACAGCTCGATATCAAAGCCGAAGGACTGGCACATAATATTATGGTCGAAGCAATAGAACGGGCGAAAGTAGCGCGCCTCAAGATTTTGAAAATTATGTCTGATGTTATCAGCAAGCCCAGACCTGAATTAAGCAAATATGCACCGAAACTGATAAGCATCGAAATTGACCCTGAGTTTATCGGCAAAGTAATTGGGCCTGGCGGCAAGATGATTAAAAGTATTCAGGAACAGACCGACACAACGATTGAAATCGAAGAGGATGGGACTATTTACATAAGTTGCGTTGGTGGCGATGGCCACCTCAAGGCCAAGGATATTATTGAAGCGATGACACAGCCGCCGGTAGTAGGGCGGATATATGAGAATTCAAAAGTGGTGTCTGTGAAAGATTTCGGAGCTTTTGTTGAAATCACTCCCGGCGTGGAAGGGTTGTGCCATATCAGCGAACTAAGCAACGGTTACGTCAAGAACGTCGATGAGGTCTGTAAAGTAGGTGATTTGATACCTGTGAAATTGTTGATGATTGACGACCAGGGCAGATTTAAACTTTCCCGCAAAGCCGCCCTTGCTGAGCTTAACAAGTCGGAAAAAGCAGCAGCCGGCAGCTCCACACCAGTTGTTACGCCGCGAAAGCATTAACCATATAGCGAAGTCGTAACATTTCTAAAAGTCAATTGGTGCGTGGTGAGGGTGAGAGGGAGAGATAAATGCAAAATAGTAAAAACGAACATTTCGAACAGCTCGAAGAGTTAAGTAAGTTGACCGGCGAGCTTGCTCATGAAATCAAAAATCCCCTTTCCACCATCAAGGTCAACCTTGAGCTTGCGGCCGAGGAGCTGAAAGGGCAGGCTAAAAACGACCAGACGGCGGCGAGAGCGCTTAAAAAAATCACTGTTGTTCAAAAGGAAACGGACAGACTCGAGCAGATTCTCGACGGTTTTCTGCGATACGTCAGCAGACCCGAACTGCAGCTTGCCAGAGTCGATATTAATGAGCTGCTCAGTGATATGGTTGATTTTTATTCACCCCAGGCTTACAGCCGCTCGATAACGATTCGGCAGGGTTTGTCGAGTGAGCCGCTGGTTTGCAAAGTTGATGCGAGTATGCTAAAACAGGTTGTATTAAATTTATTTATCAACGCCCAGCAGGCGATGAATAGCGGCGGCGAGTTGATGATAAGAACAAGCAGGCAGGAAGGCAGCGCGGTGATTCAGATTAGCGATACCGGCAGAGGCATCGCCACGGATAAACTATCTGACCTATTTAAGCCTTATTGCTCTTTTCGGCCGAGCGGCACCGGGCTGGGATTAGCCACCGCAAAGAGAATAATCGAGGCGCATAATGGTACAATAGCCGTTGACAGCGAACCGGGCAAAGGGACATTATTTACGATAAAATTACCTCTTCAGGTCGATTAAACATTGATATGAGCAGAGACATTATAGTTCTGGTGGTTGATGACGAGCATGACCACGCTGATGGTATTGCCGAGGCGCTTGAAAAGTGCTGTGCAAAGGCAATTGCAGTTTATAATGGTTCTGATGCGCTGGAGATTCTTCGCAGCGAAACGGTCAATGTTGTTGTTACCGACCTGAAGCTCGGCGGCGACATTGACGGCCTGGAAATACTCAGCCAGGCCAAAAAATATAATGCCGATACCGAGGTCATTCTGATAACAGCCTACGCTACTATTGACACCTGCAAGGAAGCGATAAGGCGGGGGGCATACGATTATCTTGTCAAGCCGATTGATATCGGTCAGCTTCGCACGCTCGTGGAGCAGGCAGGTAAAAGGGTCTCCGCAGCGACCCGCCGTCGAACCGAGGTTGCCGGAGCAGGCGCTGGAGATTTCGAATTTGAAGGTGTGCGAGGCAAGAGCGCTGCAATGAATGGGGTATTTGAGGTGCTTCGGCGTGTTGCCCCGACCGGTATATCCGTTTTGATTGAGGGCCGGTCCGGGACAGGTAAGGAGCTGCTGGCAAGAGCAATTCACTATAATTCGAAACGCGCCAATAAGCCTTTTAGACCAGTTAATTGTGCGGGACTAACGGAAACGCTGCTTGAAAGCGAATTATTCGGCCACGTCAAGGGGGCCTTTACCGGCGCAGCGGCAGACAGAAAGGGGTTGTTTGAGATAGCTGACAAGGGGACGCTCTTCTTGGATGAAATCGGTGATATGCCGCTGAATATGCAGGCCAAATTGCTAAGGGTCATCGAGGATGGCGTCGTCTTGCCGGTCGGTTCTAATAAGCCGATTGTCGTGGACGTGCGTATAATCAGCGCCACAAATCAAGACTTGGTAGGCCTTATAGAGCAGAAGAAATTCAGGCAGGATTTGTATTTCAGAATCAAGGGCGTCAGTGTCTTTCTGCTGGACCTTTCTGACAGGGCGGAAGACATACCTGATTTTATCCAGTATTTTATCGAAGAGGCCGTTGCCGAGACCGGCTCGAAGGTTACCGGCATCACACAAGCAGCTGTGAATATTCTCGCTGCTTTCAACTGGCCAGGAAACATTCGTCAGCTTCGAAACTGTATCAGAACGATGGTTGTAATGTGCGATCGTGAAAAGCTCGATGTGGCGGATATTCCGCCTGAGATACATCAGGTGCGGCAGTTGACTGGCGGCCGACCGAAGCAGGACCTCACGCTCAGCGAGCTTGAGAAGCAGGCCATTATTGATACATTGGCCAAGACAGGCAACAACCGTGAAAAAACAGCAAAGATATTAGGTATCGGCGAAAGAACCCTCTACCGAAAAATCAAGGAATACAATCTGTAGATTTTTCCTTCTGCTGTTGAAAAACCAGCCTGTTGTGGACTGTTTCCAAGTACCCTTTTTTGGCTTATACTCAAAATTACTGTAAAAAAACCTGTTTTTATCGGTTTTTTTCTTGACATTTCTCCTCCAAGCAGGTATACTAATATTATCAAATGGGGTGAGAATTACTCTCTGATTCAAATGTGGCAAAGTCTCGGTCAATTATTAATTCTGCCGAGCTAAAATTGACAACTGCACCTTTTGCTGGGCAGTGATGATTATTCAAGATGAGGGAAGTGATGACAAGGCAGTGTGTTTTCATATTAGCTATTGCGGCTTTGTGCAGCAGTATTGTTCAGGGAGTCATTCCTAAAAGCGGTGCTTTCGATATTGATGGCCCAACAGCTGTCAGCTTTGACTCGGTCCCTTGGGGATCTCCAAATCCTTACCTTTATACCTATCTGTGGCCTTTTGCTGCGGATGATTTGTATGAAGAAACTGAACCTGGTTCCAAATATAACCTGGCATGGGTGTCGTTTTCTGGCGGCTCTTTTACCGTTACGGATTATGATGAAAAAAGTGGTAATCTTGGTGTTCGGATAAGCCATTATACCGGTGCAGCTCAAACGTTTGAAGCTTGCATACTCACATTAGATTTTATCGGTAGCGGTAGTTTCGATGTTTATCTGCCCGAGTTCACGGTTGGAACAAGCGAAAATATGTTCTTTTGGGTATCGGAAAGCGGCGCGACATACTATGCGAATTCCCTAAAGGGAGTTGGTTATCCTGATATGTCAGCTATCACAGCTATGGCTGCGGGCAACGAATATCTTGCGGGAGTTCCTGAACCGGCGACGGTTTTATTGCTCGGCTTGGGCGGCTTGATAATAAGAAGATTAAAATTCAGAAAGTAAATATTAAGTCATATTGCAAATTGCGAAATTTTCTTTTTTTGATTTTTGACTTTGTTTTGTCGCCATTTCGGCATTTGCTCCGGCGTTACCTTCGGCCATAGGCCTTTCTTTTGGCGCCGTGCAGCGGCTTCTAATTGTTTATACTTGTGATAAAAGCTGTGGCGAAAGCGCGTATCGGCGTAGGCAAGGCCTTCGCTCAGCAGAGCCTCATTCAAAAATCCGCCATCAGGCAACTTGATGTATGCCAGCAATCTGCCGTATTTGTCTCTGGTGCGGTGTTCTTCAAGATAAACAGTCACCTGCCTTCCGAGAGCTGATTTCGTTGTAAAATCAGCGGCCTCAGGGCCGAAATACATAACGCCGGTTTTGGGATTTTTGGTCTCCGGCGTGTCAATTCCCCACAGCCGTATCCTTGTGTGATTGTATTTGTCGTCAGGGACGTCTATATCAATAGTATCACCATCGACAATTTTTAGGACGGTGAAGGTTTTGTCGTGATATTTTTCAAAATCGCTGGCTTTTACCTGTTCGCCGGATTTCGGCTGGGCCTGCCAGCTGCGTCTAATCGGGCTGTGGTCGAGCCAGACAAGTGCCGCTGCCAGCAGCAAACAGAGGATAAAGATAGTGGCGTGTCTGCGTTTGCTCATTGCAAAAATGTTTTTATTTTTTCCCGCCACAGGAAACACATCTCCTCCCTCCTTCCCCTGTTCTGTTCTTTAACTTTTCGCTCGTTGTTCCGGCGGCTTATCCAGCTCAAAGGCGGCAGAAACGGCCCTTAAAGCTTCGTCAGCCTGGTTTTTACTCACCACGCAACTGATGCGGATTTCACTGGTGGTAATCGAATCGATATTGATTTTAGCTTTAGCCAGTGACCCGAACATCCTCTCGGCCACGCCATAATGGGTTCGCATACCGACACCGACCACGGAAACTTCGGCAATATCATCGCGAATAAAGACGCTTTCACAATTAACCTCATCTTTGATTTGCTCGGCAGCTTTCTTGGCAGCAGTCAAATCCGAAATGCCAATCAAGAACGACAGGTTTGCCTTTTTATTACTGACCTCTGTTTGCATAATATCGTTGACGACAACTTTGGCATTTGCCAGCGAAGCGAAGATTTTTGCGGCATTGCCCGGCTTGTTGTCTACGTTGACAAGGTCTATCTTGGCCATATTTTTCTGGACGGTTGCGCCTGTAACTACTACGCCTTCCATTTCTGGTACCTCGTGCATAATTATTGTTCCTTCTTTTTCTTCGAAACTGCTTCTGACGTGAATTTTGACATTGTATTTTTTGCCGAACTCGATGGACCGGGAATGCATAACGCCCGCTCCGAGACTTGCCATTTCGAGTATTTCGTCGTAACTGATCGCTTCCAGCTTGACAGCTTCCTTAAATATCTGGGGGTCGGTCGTATATACGCCATCAACGTCGGTATAAATTTCGCACTCTTTGGCTCCCAGCGCCGCAGCTAGCGCAACAGCGGTTGTGTCCGAGCCGCCTCTGCCAAGTGTTGTTATGTTTCCGTTTTCATCTATTCCCTGGAAGCCGGCAACAAGAACGATTTTGCCTTCATCTAATTGTTTTTGAATTCGCTCGGCCCCGATGCTTTTTATCCTTGCCTTGGTATGGACGCTGTCGGTCAGCATCTGGACCTGACCGCCTGTAAAGCTGATAGCTGGATGTCCTGCGGCGTCAAGAGCCATTGCGAAAAGTGAAACTGATTGTTGTTCACCTGTGCTGAGCAGCTGGTCCATCTCGCGCTTGGGCGGATTCGGATTTAGTTCAAGAGCATCGGCGATAAGCTCATCGGTTTGCCGGCCGCGAGCCGAAGCAACGACCACGACCGAGTAGCCGTTTTTAACCGCGTTAATTACCCTTTTGGCTGCCCGGCGAATCTTGTCCGCATTAGCCACCGAAGTTCCGCCGAATTTTTGCACAATTGTTGCCATTTTTTTAGATATTTCCCGTTAATTTTTCTAACTTTTTAAGAAATATTCCATCAATTCATAGCCATTTTCTATTCTAATTCCCGACTTTTCAGCATTAGCTTCGCTGAAAGTTGTATTCAAAATGCCTTTTACACCGGTTCCCGCCATAGCAAATGGGACAGGCCCAGCTGAGTGCGCCCTGCTTGAAATGGGGGTAGGGTGGTCCGGCAGAACGAGTATTCGCCACTTCTCATAGCCCTGCAGCGCCTCAAGGACAGGTCCGACAATATGCTTATCAATCTGCTCGATGGCTTTTTTTTTCATATCAATGCTGCCGTTATGAGATGCCTCATCGGGAGCTTCTATGTGAATAAAAACAAGGTCATACTTATCGAGCGCCTCTATTGCAGCCAAGGCCTTGCCCTGATAATTCGTATCGACAAATCCGGTAGCGCCAGGCACATTTAGTAAATCGAAGCCGATGAGCATTGAAAGGCCCCTTACCAAATCAACGGCGGTGATGGCAGCCCCATTGAGTCCGAATCTCTTTTTGAAGCTTTCCATCCGGGCTTTTTTGCCCTGTCCCCAAAGCCAGATGGAGCTTACCTGATTTTCGCCGAGGTCTTTTTTGACTCTGTTGATATCGTGATTGATAAAAAGCTGTTGTGAGCGGGCTATCAAATCAATAAGCACATCAGCGCCTTTGCCGCGTGGCAAAATCTTCTCTACCGCCGTGCCTATGTGATCGTGAGGCGGATACGTCTTGACATCGAAATCGGCGTCCTTGAAAACCAGTAAGTGCCGATAGCTTACGCCGGGATAAAAACGGAAGCTCTCTCCGCTTAATTGTTCGTTTAAGTCTTTTATCAGTTTGCTGCCTTCTTCGGTGGAGATATGTCCGGCACTATGGTCTTCTATTTTGCCGTCGCAAATGGTAACGAGATTGCACCTGAAGACCCAGTCATTCGGCGATAGCTGAATATTGCGTGCCACTGCTTCTATCGGCGCCCGGCCGGTGTAAAACGTGAGCGGGTCGTAGCCGAGCAGGTTCATCTGTGCAATATCGCTGCCGGGTTCCATACCTTTGGGAATTGTCTTCACCTGCCCCAGCCTGCCCTGCGTGCAGATTTTGTCCATATTGGGCGTTTGGGCAATTTGTAGGACAGTCTTCCCTTCAAGCTCCTCCAATGGCTCGTCCGCAGCACCGTCAGGAACTATTATGACATATTTGGCCTTCAATCCTTGTCCTCCGGTATATCAACGATTCTTATGCAGACCGGCTTTCCGCCAATCACGTCAAGGTTTTTAATTTTCTTCATCGCCGCCGAGATGTTTTTCTGCCGGGTAAGGTGCGTCGCTATGACAACTGGAACGGTATTGTCCGGCCCGGCACCTTCGTGTTGTAGAGTCCCTGAAATGCTAATCTGGTAATCGCCGAGCACTTTTGCAATCTTGGCCAGCACGCCCGGCCGGTCTTTGCACATAACCCTGATATAAAACCTGCTTACAGAATCACCGATTTTCTCGATTAATCGCTTAGTTTCACTTTGCGATTTCAGGTTCAGATGGGCAAAAGTGGTGGCGGAGTTGCCCAGAGCGACATCAATAACATCGGCAACGACGGCACTGGCGGTAGGCATCATTCCAGCCCCTCGGCCGTAATACATTATCTGGCCGACCGCGTTGCCGAATATACTGACAGCGTTAAACGGACCGCCGACGCGCGCAAGTGAATTATCTTTGGCAATAAAAGATGGATGCACCCGCAGAGATATCCTGCCATTTTCGGTTTTCTGTCCGATTGCCAATAGTTTCAGCACGTAGCCCATCTCGCCGCCGTAGCGGATGTCGTCCTTCGAAACTTCCTCGATGCCTTCGACGGATATATCGTCAAGTGTGATTTCACACCCGAAAGCAATCGAAGCCAGTATCGCCAGCTTGTGAGCGCTGTCACCGCCGTTAATATCCAGCGTCGGGTTTGCCTCAGCGTAGCCTAACTTTTGGGCCTGTTTCAGTGCTTGCGAGAAGTCCTCGTTCTTGCTGGTCATATTAGAGAGGATATAGTTGCACGTCCCGTTAACAATGCCGTATATGGCCGTAATATTATTCGCAGCTAATCCTGTCCTCAGCCCCGATATAATCGGTATCCCTCCCGCGCAGCTTGCCTCGAAGGCGATACAGCGATTGTTCTTGTGTGCCGCTTTATAAAGCTCGCTGCCATATTCAGCTAACAATGCCTTATTGGCGGTAACGACGTCTTTTCCCGCCCGCAGCATTTTAAGCTGGATTTGCTTGGCTGCTTTTGTCCCGCCGACCAATTCGATGCCTATCTTTATAGAGTCGTCTTTTAGGAGTTTGTTTAAGTCGTTGGTAAGAATACCTTTCGGTAATTTCACTGGGCGGGCCGATTTCGTATCGGTATCGACCACGCAGGTCAGTTTCAGGCGCAGGCCGGTCTTGGCCGCGATGGAATTACCGTCTCGAAGTATCAGCTTTGCCACGCCGGCTCCGACAGTGCCGAAACCAACCAATCCGATTTTTACAACCTGTTCGCTCATATGTTCAGTCCTTAAGATTTTATTGGGCTGTAGTTTATAAATATAAGTTACAATAGTCAATATGCGGGTTTTTTTGTAGTGAAAATAAAAAGGGCTGGGAGCGGTAAGCTCCCAGCCCTTTGATTTAGTAAACGGAAGTTTTTACTTCCTGCGTTTTTGCAGCAGGGCCAAACCGCCAAGACCAAGCAGAGCAATCGTTGCTGGTTCTGGAATTATGTGAAGCAGTGCTGGGCATACCTCACCTTCATAGTAGCTACCATCCCTGTAATCGATCTTCGGTTTATACCAATTTACGTCATCCCACTTGGCCTGAATCTCAATTATGGTTGATAGACACACAGAAGGGTAGTGATACTCGAAGGTGTACAGCACCTCATTCGGGGCAGCATCACCAGCCGCCGCCGCCGCGTACTCGACCAACATGCCATTTGAATTCAAGATGCCGGGATATGTAAACGCAAAGCTCGAGTGGAATAGCTGCGGCTCACTAGCTGAACCAAGCGGTACGGCACCATCAGTATCAGTGATCCCGTCAATCATAAATCCAGCAACATTAACCGGGTTGTCGTCGCGCAACTCAACCGTAATCACATCACTTGGTACAAAATGGTCTTGCAGCGGGCTAACTGTGAAGTAAGGTGTTGCCCAAGCCGTCGAAACTATTCCAAGAACCAACATAAAAATCATCAGTTTTTTCATTGTCTTCTCCTTTCCTCTTATTAAAGAAGCCTCTTTTTTCTATTGGTGGGGGAAATTACGGAAAGGCTACTCTCTCCTCACCACTGCTCTCCTTTTGTAAGTCTGCACAGCAACGAACTTACATAAGGATTCTACCACTTACCCATCCGGGATGTCAAGGATTTTTCAGGGGAGATTTTTGGGCTATTTTGGGGGAGAATTATAAGACGATTCAGAAATAAAAAGGGCTGCGAGCGATATGCTCACAGCCCATTGTTCGACGACACGAATCTAACCTTTTATGACCTGCGTTTTTGCAGCAGGGCCAAACCGCCGATGCCGAACAAAGCAATCGTTGCCGGTTCGGGAACCATGTGAATCAGCAATGGGATTACGGCACCTTCATAATGGCTACCATCAGTGTAGTCAAACCACGGTATCCACCAATTTACGCCATCCCACTTGGTCTGAATCTCAATTATGGTTGATAGACACACAGAAGGTATGTGATACTCGAAGCTGTATAGCACCTCACCCGAGGGAGCATCGCCAGTGCCAGCCGCCGCGTACTCGACCAACATGCCATCTGTATTCAAATAACCGGGAATTGTAGACGCAAAGCTCGAGTGGAATAACTGCGGCTCAGCAGCCGTACCAAGCGGTACGGCACCATCAGTATCAGTGATCCAGTCAATCAGAAATCCAGAAACATTAACCGGGTTGTCGTCGCGCAACTCAACCGTAATCACATCACTTGGTACAAAATGGTCTTGCAGCGGGCTAACTGTGAAGTAAGGTGTTGCCCAAGCCGTCGAAACTATTCCAAGAACCAACATAAAAATCATCAGTTTTTTCATTGTATTCTCCTTTCCTCCTATTAAAGAATCCTCTTTTTTCTATTAGTGGGGAAAAAATTACGGAAAGGCCCTTTTCTCCTCACCACTGCTCTCCTTTTGTAAGTCTGCACAACAACGAACTTACATAAGGATTCTACCACTTACCCATCCGGGATGTCAAGTATTTTTTGGGGGGAAATTTTTGGGTCAAAATCTGCACTACGATAGTCTTTCACCGTTTAGGATTTTGGAGAAATCGTCGGGGGCGAGAAAGGCGTTGGGACCTTTGGGGTTATACTTGGTGAGCATTTTGAGACAAGCGGCGAATTTTTTGTCAAGACGAGCAACAAAACAATTGGGCTGGATTCCTGCTTCTTCTGGGATGACAAGCTGGTATGCGTGCAGAGTCAGCCGCTCGATAAGCGGTTTTTCGGTTTGGAATTTACCCAGCCGATACTCCGGTTTGAATTCGGAGAGAAATATCGGCCGGCTGCTGCCATATAACGGGTCGATTGCCAGCGGTAGACCTACACTGGGCAGGTGAACGCGAATTTGATGCGTTCGGCCGGTCAAAGGTTCGACCGCCAACAGGGCAACTCTTCCGAAATCAGCAAGCAACCGCCAATTGGTGACCGTTTCCTTTCCCTTTTTACGGGCGATGCACATAAGGGTTGTATTTTTGGGGTCGCGAGTTAAAGGTGCATCGATTGTGCCTTGCGGTGCGGGAATGAAGCCGGCGACGATGGCCAAATAGGCCTTTTGGACCTGCCTTTTTTCAAAATAAGCGGTAAATTTGGTCTGCGCCTGAACATTTTTGGCCAAGAGCATCACGCCGGAGGTGTCCTTATCAAGGCGATGGACGAGACGCAGTTGCGCACCGAGTAAATCTTTAAGCTGGGCAGCGCCACTACGGTCTTTTGTAACCGATACACCTGCGGGCTTGTTGATGACAAGAATATTGTCATCCTGATATATTATTTCGACCTTTACCTTTGACATTTGGCCTCTTTTGCAGTAAAAGAACGCATTATAATAAGCCAGAACGATAATAGTAAGCAGTAAATCGATAAGCCCGAGGCTTATAAATATGAAGATACCGCTGGTAAAAGGAACGAGAGATTTTTATCCGCCGGATATGGCCGTTAGGAACTGGATAACAGACGGCTGGAAGAGGGTATCTCTGCGCAACGGCTTCGAGGAATACGATGGGCCGATATTCGAGTATTTGAAGATGTTCCAGATAAAAAGCGGCGATGAGATAGTTGAGCAGCTTTTTTCATTCAAAGACAGGGGTGACAGAGATTTGGCACTTAGGCCTGAAATCACCCCTACACTTGCACGGATGGTAAATCAACAAATCAGCTCGCTGCCTATGCCAATCAAGTGGTTTTCTGTGCCGCGATTGTTCCGGGCCGAGCGTCCCCAGAAAGGGCGACTTCGCGAATTCTTCCAGTGGAATGTTGACATAATCGGCGTAGAGGACGTGCTGGCTGATGCCGAGGTGATATTCTGTGCTTTGGATTACCTGCGGGAGATAGGACTAACACCCAACGATATTGTAGTGAAGATATCTAGCAGGAAGTTGTTGGCCAGCATTCTCGGAAAGACAGGGATTCCTGAAAAGCGCCTGGATGTGCTGTATCCTGTGCTCGACAAAAAGGACAAGGTGCCGGCGGGGGAATTCAAGCAAATGCTCAGCAAAAGAGTAGCAGATGCCAAAATAGCCAGGGAAATTGCGGGATTTATGGAGATAAAGGCAATCTCGGACATCAAGAAGATAATCGAGCCGGACGACAAAATTAATGAGGCCGTTGATAAAATTGCAGTTTTGTTCGACTGGCTTAAGCGAATGGGAGTTGTGGAATATTGTCAATTCGACCTGGGGATTGTCAGGGGGCTGGCTTATTATACGGACATTGTGTATGAGATTTATGACAAGCGCGGCGAGCTACGAGCCATCGGCGGAGGCGGCAGATATGATGATTTGCTGAAGCGGTTCGGCGGCCCTAACGTACCGGCCACCGGATTCGGTATGGGTGACTGCGTATTAGGTTTGATGCTCGAGGAAAAAGGATTGCTCAAACCGAAGCCACAAGAATTAGATTATTTTGTTGCCTGTGTAGAGCTGGAACGGACCCAGCAGGACGCCGTTAAGATAGTGGCGGAACTGCGAACAAAAGGTTATTCGGCCGACTTCAGCTACAAGTCCGCCAGTTTAAGCAGACAACTCAAACAAGCCTCGGCCCGAAACGCTAAGAAGTGTATTATTATCGGCGACGAGCTTAAAAATAATGAGCTTGTGGTCAAGAATATGACAACCAGTAAGCAGAAACGAATTAAAATAGATACGTTTTTCGCAGAGCTGAATAAACAATCTTCCTAAGGGATACCTTACAGTGCTGATTAAAGTGAAGGATTTATCTCCAAATCACTATGAGCGGGCATTTGAAAGCTGGTTGATTGACAATCACATCCAATATATTACGGTCGATGAGCAGAAACGGGCAGAATTCCCGGCTTCGATTCGCTCAGCTGAGGCGAGCGGACTGTGCAAATTTAAAAGTTTCGATTTCTTGTTATATCCGCGCAATCAGCAGGCGATAATCGTAGAGGTCAAAGGCAGGGCTTTCAAGGGGACAAGTTTTGCCAAGTTAGCAGGGTTTGAATGCTGGGTCACGACTGAGGACATAGACGGGCTGACGAAGTGGCAGGAGGTTTTCGGACAGGGGCACACCGCTATATTTGTCTTTGCCTACAAAATAGAAAACATTGATGTTGATTTTGACGGCAGGGAGGTTTATGACTTTGACGCAAACAGATACATATTTTTCGCCGTCAAATTAGACGACTATCGAGAGTTTATGAAACAGCGCAGCCCGAAATGGCAGACGGTAACGCTGCCGGCCGATAAATTCCGTCGGTGCGCCGTGCAAATGCAGAACCTTTTGCTGTGATGTGAAATGCGCATAATAGCAGGTGCGAAAAGAGGGATGAAATTGCTCGGTCCTAAGACGAACGTGTCGAGGCCGATTACCGACAGGGTCAAGGAGTCGCTTTTTAATGTTCTTTGGAATTACGGCTTTCCGGAGGGTAAAATCGCGGCCGATTTGTTCTGCGGGGTCGGCTCTTTAGGTCTGGAGGCGCTGAGCAGGGGGGCTGAGTTTGTTATTTTCGTTGAAAAAGACCCAAAGATTATCGCAACTTTGAAGAAGAATATTGAAAAGGCCGGCTTTGCCGGTGAGTCAAAAGTTATAAGGGCCAATGCGTTTAAGGCTGGTGTGCCAGTTAGCGAGCAAAAATGCGACCTTGTTTTTGTTGACCCGCCGTATTTAGCCTCAAAGGACGCAAAAGAGGATTCGCCCTTGAGCAAATTGTTAGTCTTATTAACCGAGCAGTTGTCACCTGAGGGTATTGTTGTGGTCAGGACAGAGAAACAGATAGAATTGCTGAAACGATACGGCCTGCTCAAAGTCATAGAGCGCCGTCAGTGGGGGACAATGGTGGTAACGATACTTCAGCAGAGCAGCAAATGACAAATAAAGAAGCGGCCATAAAGATAATCAGGCGACTCCACAGCAATGGCTTCGAGGCCTTGCTGGCAGGGGGGTGTGTGCGCGATATGCTGATGAGAAGAGTAGCCAGTGATTATGATGTTGCTACAAGTGCTCATCCAGAAGATGTAATGAAGATATTCGAACGCACGCTAAAAGTCGGAGCGAAATTTGGGGTAGTGGTAGTTCTAATTGAAGATAAGCAGGTGGAGGTGGCAACGTTCAGAACTGAAAAAGGCTATACCGACGGCAGACACCCTGCTGCTGTTAAATTTGCCGGCGCAGCGGAGGATGCTGGCCGAAGGGATTTTACTATCAATGGGATGTTTTACGACCCTCTGAAAAAAGAGGTTATTGACTACGTCGATGGCCAGGCCGACCTTAAAAAAAAGCTGATACGAACCATCGGCAATCCCGAAGAGCGATTCGGTGAGGACTACCTGCGAATGTTACGAGCGGTGCGGTTTTCAACCCGGCTCAGGTTTACGATTGAGCCGCGGACCTTTTCAGCGATTTGCAGTAGTGCAAAAAATATCTCCAAGATAAGCGGCGAACGTATAGCGATGGAGTTGGAAGCAATTTTAGTCAGTCCCGGTCGGTCCGCAGGCGTGTCGCTGTTAGCCAAGAGCGGATTAGCAGAAGCAATTTTTCCGGGATTCGCTGACGAAAAGATGGATGCTGGAATCAGGGTAATAAGCCAACTGCGAAAAAAGAGCGGCACCTCGACTACGCTCGGCACAAGTTTTCCTCTGGCGTTAGCTTGTCTTTTTGCAGGCAGCCCAACGGAATTTGTAATGGACAGATGTAAGGTTTTGAAACTCAGCAGGAGCCAAACCAAGCATATAAAATTCCTGTTAGAGACAAGAGGAAAACTGCTCGATGAGAAGATGTCTTTAGCGCAGTTGAAGCTGATTGTCAGTGAGCCATATTTCTGGGACCTGTACGAGTTGCAAAGAGCGATACAAAGAGCCGAACACAGAAGTATCACTGCATTGGTGAATTTGCGGAAAAGAATAAAGGCGCTGGGCGATATTGAGTTGCGGCCGAAACCTATACTCGATGGGCATACCCTGATTCGATTAGGTGCGGTGCAGGGACCTGAGTTGGGGCAGTTGACTGAAGAGATGTATATCGCCCAGCTTGAAGGTCTACTGCAGACAAAATCGCAGGCCGAGCAGTGGGTGCAAAACTGGCTCAGAAAACATAGAACTATTGACACATAGATTTGACACATTATTAAGTCTTTCAAAATTGGCTTTGTTTGGGTTTGTTTTTGAGCTTGGCCGTTTTAAGTTTTTGGTTATTAGTCATTGTCATTACTACACTTACAAGCATTTTTGGCCTTCTGAAAAATTGGCTTTGTTTTGCATATTTTTAATTCATTTTGATTGAATTTTCCGTTCTGCGCGGAAAATCTGCGCTTCCTTTTTCACTTACGCTACGAAGGAAAAGTTAGTCGCTCATCGCTAGTCTGTAGTTAATTGGTAGTTATTTATCCGAAGGGTCTCATTTTCAAAGAAGACCGGCTCCTTTCTATAATTGGACGAACTTGCGCGATTGATGCGAAAAAAGTACCCGATTCTCGATACTTGATTCTCGTAACTCGTTTTAAGAGAAGGGGTAAAAAAATTTTTGGAAAATGCGTTTTTGGAGTTTGACTACCAACAGTTTTGATTGATTTAGTGCGCAGCTTATGACTCGTCGCCCGCAGTTACTAAATCCCGCGGGTGCAGCTAATAGGCCAGCCGGTGAAGCGAATAAAGTTAGTTGCCGGTCGTTATGCCGTAAGGCATCCCTTGCGGGAGCTGGAGGAGCCCCAATGGGCGGATCTTTTATTTTGCTAAACTGTATATAACCGGAGCGGGTTCGGCCGCCGAATCTCTAACCCGTCCTACAGGAGCAATTGTAGTTAAGCCATACTAATCAAAATTAGCTACAAGGGTATAATCTGCGTCCACTGTAACAGTTGTACTGGATTGATACGGATTTTCTACTTTTCCGGCATCGACTGCAGAACCTGTCCACTCCACAAATTGAAAACCCGGTTCAGGTTTAGCTATAATATGAACCTTAGAACCACGACTAAATGTGAAAATGCCTTCACCGGGATAAACTACATTACCATAGCTTGATGGGTCGCTAGAGATATTCAAACTGCTACAGAAGACATACCTGGCCATAATGCCTGTCATATCACTATAATTGTAAGGGCTGGCACCTGAACCCAAACTCACAGTAAGATCTACCTCACCATAAGTACCAAGATCTGGATCAATTCGCATAGCATTATGTGAATCCATATTAGTGACCCACACTTTGCCATCTGCATCAACTGCTACACCAGTAGGAGTGGAGCCGACGGTAATAACTCCAAGTAAATTACCACTATTATCAAGTCGCGAAACACTACTGCCACCGCTATTAGCGACCCATACGTCATTATCTACCGGGGTAACCGCGACGCCTCTGTCTCCGCCGCCTCCACCTGTATCAAATTCTTCGTATGAAGCCCCATCAGGAGTGCGTTTGTAAATAGTACCCAGATTATATTGTGCATGCCAAATGAACCCTTCAGTATCAACTGCTAAACCATAAGCACCAGGAGCTGATAGATTCATCCAAGTACGCTGAGCTATATCATATCTCAGTAAATGGTATGGACTTGGATTCCTGCCAGAGGCCCACAATATCCCATCACGGTCTACGAGTCCACCATATCCGCCAAGCCCTACATCAAATGAATCCAGAATCGTCCCTGTATCACCATTCAACAGGTCAAAAGCATTATTGCTATAACCACCAACCCAAACATTATTATCCTTATCCACTGACACATGGCGTACATTAGTACCATTAACCCTCACATATAATAATATCGCTTCGTCATCAGCAGTTGAAACTCCTCCATTATCATCTGCGCCGTCGGTATTTGACCAACTTCTTATATCACCCAATCCCCGAGACGTCTTGATTAAACCATCTCCATCTTTATCTATACAGGTATTATATTCAAAAGGAGGTTTCAAATAATCACCATTAGGATTAGGGGTACCATCACTGTCGCAGCGAGTTCCTCCAACTACTAATCCTATTTTAATAGCGGAGCCTTTGCTGCCACTGCTTTCGTCCCTATTTCCTATCCAAGCATTACCAATTAAATCTACTGTAGTCCTTGAAGGATTACGACCTCGCCCATCGGGAGCAGACTGATATTCGCCTAAAACAGCTCCGGTACGAGTATCAATTCTTACTACCGTACCTCTGCCAGAGCAAGCTACAACTATATATGGCAATGGTGGTTGTAACCATGGAGATTCGTAGGCCCCCATATCCACAATAAGTCTCATTATACGCGGATTGCCATCCAGATCAGTCGTTACCGACTCCGGCACCGCCGAATTATCACCAACATTAATGCAGGGAGAATTGTCTCTAAGACGTAAATTATAAGCACCCGGGTCAGCAAAACACGGGTCACTGTCAATATTGCCAACACCTGGGTAGCCACCTTTTATATCACTGTAAGTGATGGTAGGAAAGCAAGATATTCCCGAACTATCACCCCAAAATATGCAGTTAGTTATGATTGACGAATCAGCGCCATAAATGTTGCCAAGATTCCCGAAGAAAGTACAATTTACAATCTTAGCGGCAGAAGAGGATATAGCAAAACCATCATTGTTGGTAAAGACACAATTTGTAATCGTTGATGAGGAACCACCGCCATCTATTGCAGAACCGTAAAAATCAGCTAAGTTTTCACTAAATATGCAGTTTGTAAACGTTGGAGATGATCCATAATTTTCTACTGCCCCCCCAACAGTACAAGAAAAGTTGTTCCTAAATATGCAGTTTTTAACTGTAGGACTGCCATTATCATTATACATTCCTGCACCATACGCCGCCCCCGGAGGCGCGGTCCTTGGATCAAGGGCATGTCCATCTTCGATGGTGAAGCCGTCGAGAATGGCCGTGGCGTCAGTGCCACTGCCAGTTACGACGTGGTAACTGTTCTCGCCGTAGTTGCCAAAGTATGGCGCGCTACCATCATCACCTGCCAAATCACCGCTGAGAATCGTCTCGTAGGCCACTATGTCGCGAATGTCATTTATACCAGCAAAGCCGCCATAGAGACCTACGCCTGATTTGAGCTGGAACGTTTCTTCCTTGAGACCACTGCCATCAGGATACGTAGTGCTCTGGTCAGGCTTGTATGTGCCTCCAGCAACCCAAATCTGGTCGCCAGCTTCAGCCACGGCCAAAGCGTCCTGCAGATACTTGAAGGCATGATCCCAATCATTGCCATTTCTATCAAGTTCCGGAGCCGGGGTATCATCGTTCACAAACCATATTCTTGGTGATTCATAAGCACCAATATCAACGTAATCAGGAACACCTGTGCCGAGATTTTCAACATAAGGGACGTCAGCTCTTGCCCGGCCGGTTATATCTCTTGCAGGCGCCTGATTGCCGTCGGCCCTATCAATGCACTTACTGTAGGTCGTAATGCACAAGCCGTCGTCCCACGTGCCGAATACACCATCCGGGCCTTCGGGATTGCTTGTATCCACGAAACAAGGATCGGCGGGCGGGTCGATATTGCCGGTACCGGCACCGGTCCAGCCGTCTTGAATATCGGAGAAATTAACAGTTGCAGTCCCATTTATCTGCGGCCCAGTTGTAGAGGTATTACCCCAGAGGATGCAGTTGGTTATAGTCGGCGACGATTGCGAATAATTGTCCATTCCGCCGCCAGTAGAAGTGGCAGAATTTTCAAAGAAGGTACAGTTAGTTATTGCCGAATTAGAATACAGATTGTTTTCCATCCCACCACCGTACATAGCCTCGTTTTTAGTAAAGACACAATTGACTACTTTCGGAGAGGAATAAGAGTAGTTGTTCATACCGCCGCCACAATACTTAGAATAGTTCCCCGTAAAGGCGCAGTTAGATACATTCGGGGAAGAGTGTTCGTTGAAGATACCGCCGCCACCATAGTTACCGCTAGAGGGCTGAGCAGAGTTGTAACTAAAAGTACAGTTAGTTACGGTCGGGTTGGAATAATAATTATACATTCCGGCACCGCTACCGCCGTTTCCGGTATTATTATCTGTAATGAAGCAATTGGCAATTGTCGGTGAATCATAGTCGCAATATATTCCTGCACCATTTGAATTATCACCAGAACCATCTGCGTGGCCTTTGGTGATAACGAAGCCGTCGAGAACAGCATCATCTACACCTTTGACGACGTGGTAACTGTTGTCGCTGTCATTGTCGGGAGCGCCAATATCACCACTGAGGTAGGTTTTATGCGCCAACCAATTGCGGACGCCGCCTATGCCGGTGAACCCGCCATAGAGGCTAACATTTTCAACCAATACGAAAGAATTGGTTCTTGCTGCGCCGGGTTTATATATTCCGGCAGCTACCCAAATCTCGTCACCAGCGGCAAGATCCGGATTAGTAGAAATATTCAGAGCAGTTTTTAGCTCATCGAAGGCGGTGTCCCACGACTGGCCATCATCACCATCTGGTGTATCTCTCTTGACGAACCAGACAGTCGGCGATTCGTAAGCACCAATATCAACGTAATCAGGAACACCTGTGCCGATATTTTCAACATAAGGGACGTCAACCCTCGCCCTGCCGATTATATCTCTCGTAGACGCCTTGCTGCCATCGGCGCTATCAACGCAGTGGCTGTAGGCCATAATACGCAGGCCATCATCCCATGTGCCAAATACACCATCCGGGCCTTCAGGATTGGCTACATTTGCAAAACAGGGGTCAGTGTGAATATTGCCTTCGCCTGAATAGGTCTCGTCTGCTATATCACAGTAAGTGACGTCCGGAGTGCTACCACTATTATATATTTCCTGTGCAGTGCCCCACAATATGCAGTTAGTTATTATTGGGTTGCTGCTGTAGTTGTAGATGGTACCATAACCCAAGTCATAGTTGTTGCTAAATGTACAGTTGGTAACCTCTAAATTCGAAGAAGAGTTTTGCATAGATTGTATAGCGCTTCCATGTAAACCTTGATTACGGCTAAATACACAGTTTTTAATAATAACAGGCAAAGAAGAAAGCCAGATGCTCATTCCGCCTCCGCCATCTATTATGTCCGAGGGGTATACAATGGTATTTTCACTAAATACGCAATTTGTAAATTGCGCGGATGCGAACCCAACATATGCTCCTCCCCCAGACTCATTAGCACGGTTGTTTTTAAATATGCAATTTGTAATTGTTGGGCTGCCGCCAGAAATGTATAACCCGCCGCCAAACCAGATGCTATTATTTTTAGAAATCACACAGTTTTTTATCGTTGGCGAGGCGCCATCACCGCAATATATTCCACCACCCACCCAATTGGGAAAATTAAGGCCATTGGCATTTCCGTCTGCAATCGTAAAACCGTCAATGATAGAATTGTCAGCCCCAGTTACAACGTGGTAACTGTTGTCGCTGTTCTTATTAGTAACACCAATATCGCCGCTGAGAATCGTTTTGTTTATCGTCCAGTTGCGAATTCCCCGCGTTCCGGTGAACCCGCCATAGAGGCCCACGTTTCCAACCAATAAGAAGGAATCGGTTTGCGCCTCGCCTGGGTTATATGTTCCGGCAGCCACCCAAATCTCGTTACCATCGTCAAGATCCGGAATGGCCAGAGCATCTTGCAGATCATCAAAGGCAGTATCCCAAGAATAGCCGTCGTCACCTGCAACCGTATCTTTTCTCACAAACCAGACTGTTGGCGATTCGTATGCGCCGATGTCAGCAATACCTATACCAAGATTTTCAACATAAAGAACGTCAAATCGTCTTCTGCCGGTCATATCGGTTTCCGGAAAATCGGCAGCGGTACTATCGGCCCTATCAATGCACTTACTGTAGGCCATAATACGCAGACCGTCGTCGGAAGTGCCGAAGACGTTATCCAAACCTTCGGGATCGCTTGTATCCACGAAACAGGGATCGGCGGGCGGGTCGATATTGCCGGTGCCGGCACCGGTCCAGCCGTCTTGAATATCGGAGAAATTAACAGTTGCAGTCCCATTTATCTGCGGCCCAGTTGTAGAGGTATTACCCCAGAGGATGCAGTTGGTTATAGTCGGCGACGATTGCGAATAATTGTCCATTCCGCCGCCAGTAGAAGTGGCAGAATTTTCAAAGAAGGTACAGTTAGTTATTGCCGAATTAGAATACAGATTGTTTTCCATCCCACCACCGTACATAGCCTCGTTTTTAGTAAAGACACAATTGACTACTTTCGGAGAGGAATAAGAGTAGTTGTTCATACCGCCGCCACAATACTTAGAATAGTTCCCCGTAAAGGCGCAGTTAGATACATTCGGGGAAGAGTGTTCGTTGAAGATACCGCCGCCACCATAGTTACCGCTAGAGGGCTGAGCAGAGTTGTAACTAAAAGTACAGTTAGTTACGGTCGGGTTGGAATAATAATTATACATTCCGGCACCGCTACCGCCGTTTCCGGTATTATTATCTGTAATGAAGCAATTGGCAATTGTCGGTGAATCATAGTCGCAATATATTCCTGCACCATTTGAATTATCACCAGAACCATCTGCGTGGCCTTTGGTGATAACGAAGCCGTCGAGAACAGCATCATCTACACCTTTGACGACGTGGTAACTGTTGTCGCTGTCATTGTCAGGAGCGCCAATATCACCACTGAGGGTGGTTTGGTAGTGCGCTATATCACGTTCATCAGGATTTGTTGGGTTACTGAATCCTGCATAGCCGCCTATAACAGGAATACCACTTACTAATTGGAACGTGGCAGTTCGGTCGCCGGTGCCATCCTGGTGGTCTATGTCACGGTCGGGTTTATATGTTCCTCCAGCTACCCGAATCTCATCACCGGGCGCTATAGAATCATCATCGAGAACATCACGTAAATATTTACGAGCAGTTGTCCAATCTTCACCGTCTCCACCCGCTGGGGCATCGTCATCAACATACCATATAGTTGGTGGGGACAGCATCTGTACTGGAGTAGAGTCTGCTGATTGCTCGGCATTATCGTAGGCCCTGGCCGTTAACATGAGATTGCCATCTGGAGAATCGTTAGCATCATTCCAGACAAAGCTATACGGATAATTGGTATCCTCACCAAGCAGCGTCGTGCCTTTGTAGAACTCCACCTTAGTTATGTAACCGGGGGAAGAATCCGAGGCATTAGCGTCGATGGTAATATCGTTGCCTTCTACGAACGGGGCACCATCTTCCGGGCAGGTAATAAAAACATACGGCGGCGGGTCATAACATCCGTAACTTACTTCGGAAACCGCAAAAAGAACGGTCAAAATTAAAACGATAGCGGACAGTTTGGTCTTCATTTTTCTTCCTCCTTTTGAACTCTGGTTTTATTTGATGATAGACGGCGCACCTGCTCCGCGGCAGGGCAATCGGGATATTTCTCAAGTAACTGCTTATAAGCAGTATCCTTCAACGCATCATAACAACGGCCAATAGTAAACTGGGCGTGCCAGGCGTGCTCGTATTGAGGGTAATCATCGACCACCTTCTGGGTTTGCGTCTGGGCCTGAGCGTAATTGCCCCCATTGACAAGGGAAATGATATTCGACTTTGCCTGCTCAAGTTCGGCTGATGCATCGGCGGAGACTTCGGCTGCGGCCACAGAGAACAGCAGACCAACAAAGACTAAGGCTATGGGATGAGTTTTGTTAGACATTGAAAATGACCTTTCATCAGCGACGAACGGATTGTGTTTATGCTGTTGCTTACTATATCAGATAAGCACATTTTTTATTGCCTCCGAAATCACCGGAAAGAATTGTACCTGTCACGGTTTATCTGTCAAGTGCAAATTGCAGGATTTTTGGGGGATTTTTCTATTTATTATGGTTTAACTCTTTCGATTATACTCAGGACGGGGCTGGCGACGGCTAAACGAAAGGCTTTTTTTATTGACAAAAAGGGCATTTATTTATAGGATACCTTCTAAAGGGTCGATTATTTATAGGAACCTGCATTTTTGATGAAGTAAGTGTGTTTTGAGGAGATATTTTGATGTTTAATAGAAAAACCATCGGGGCAATTTTAGCACTTGGACTTTTTGTAGTCAGCGTTTCTTTCGGGGCAACCCTCAAGGAGAACTGGAACGACTATTTGCATTACACAAAGATTGGCCGGCTCGATTTAGCCAAGGGGTATGCACAAGCTGTTCTTGAAAGCAACCCTGACCCTCTGGAGCTGCTCAGTCTAAGTGAAGAGAATCCGCGTGGGTATGCGATTTTGTTAAGGGTTGTCGACACTGCGTCTGATGCTGAGCTGGTTGAGTTGAGCAAAAAAGTTCTGGACGTTATCGAGCAGGGCAGGTTCATCCGCCGGGCCGACCCAAAGATTATCGGAGAGGAAATAAGAAGGCTAAGCAGCACAGCCCGTGGTCGGCTTGCGGCAGTCAAACGACTTCAGAACGCCGGCGAATATGCAATACCTTATATGCTCGATGCAATGGCGGACAAGTCCCGGAAAGAAGAATTACCGAATCTTATATGGGCACTGCCACAAATCGGCAGAGATGCGATAAGGCCCCTTGCCGCAGCTTTGCAGACGGAAGATGTTGGATTAAAGGCCGAAATAATACGGGCACTAGGAAAAATTAAATATCCCCAGTCGCTGCCCTATCTGAAATACATTATCGAGAAAAACGATTCGGCTGAACTTAGTAAATTGGCCATCGCAAGTATCAAGCAGATAGACCCTGGTGCATTGAAAGCTCCCGCTGCGCAGCTATTCTACCAGCTCGGTGAAGACTATTATAATCACGCTTCATCTTTAGCTCCGGCGGAAGATGCTAATTTTGCCAATATCTGGTTTTGGGACCCAAATGGCCGAAGTTTGGTGCGGAAGGAGGTTGACAGAAGCTACTTTAACGAACTTATGGCGATGCGTTCATGCGAGTGGGCGCTTAAAGCCGACGCCGGATTCGGCCGGGCTATCGGTCTCTGGCTGGCTGCATATTTTAAGGCTGAATCCACCGGCCTGAGTATGCCCGATTACTTTGGTACTGGTCACGCCGATGCGATGACTTATGCTACCACCGCAGGACCCGAATATTTGCATCAGGCGCTTGCCTTGGCCATTAAGGATAAAAATGCTCATATTGCACTTTGCGCGGTCGAGGCATTGGCCACCACTGCAGGTGAAAAATCATTGCTTTATCGAATTGGTCCGACCCAGCCGCTGGTTCAGGCATTGTCGTTCGATGATAAAGCCGTAAGATACAGTGCAGCGATAGCAATAGCAGCGGTCGGTCCGAGGGAAGGTTTTGCCGAGAGTAAGCTTGTCGTTAAGAATTTAATCGAGGCCCTCGAACAAAAAGACCAGGGGCAAGAGACGATAGATGTAAACGGTTATGCCATCCGGGCGGCTGAAGCTATGCTCAAATTAGCTCAAACACGAAATCCTATTATTAATTTATCCGCGGCTCAAAGCACCCTTATAGATGTAACAAAAGGCAATCGCACCGAGATTCAGGTTCTTGCCAGCCAGATTTTGGCTCATCTTGGCAGCCCCGAGGCCCAGCGTGCGATAGCTGCGATGGCTCTTACCGAAAGCAACTCTGAGGACATACGAATATCCGCCTTTGAATCTTTAGCCGTCTCGGCGAAACTTAATGCCAATCTGCTTGACGATGAGAAGATAGATGCTATTTATTCGCTGGTTAGTTCGCGGGAAATTGACCCGAAATTGCGCAGTGCCGCTGCAGCGGCTTATGGTGCGCTCAATTTGCCAAGTCAGAAAGTAAAAGACCTCATCCTCGAACAGGCGAAAAGCTGAAGATAACCCTACATATCTTCAATCTCAGGAGACGAGCGGCGTGAGTTCTGGTCGGTAATGCCGGTTTTTGCATCTGTGGGTTTTGCGGGCTCAGCTGGTTTGGGTTTTTCGAGTGTTTTTTCCCATGCTTTCGATTCGGGGCCTTTTAGCAATTTACTGATAGTCTGTTCTGCAGAGCTCTCTTCGTCGGGGGAGGAAACTACCGCATTAACCAAATTGCAGAACCTGGAGATATACGATACGGCGGTTTCCCGATATCCGTCGTTAAAACCAGCTCCTTTCACGAAGGTATTTTGCGAAACCGGTGTTATGTATATTAAGAGACTTAGAAAAGTCCAGACGAGAAAACCGGCTAAAAAGCCCAAAACGCCGGCACCAAGTACGTCAAATACCGTTGGGAATGAGACATTAAATTGGCCTGTAAGAAATGTGTATGATATGCCGTATAAAATCAAAAAGGACGCTAATGCAACAGTTGCCATAGTCAGGGCGTTACTGTATGGTGTATTACCGACCGCAGGTATATTTACAATTACCGGCCGAAGATACAAGCTTAAGTAAATTGAGATTATGATATTGAAAATAAGTGTCCATGTCTGATAGAAGCGCAGTTTTATGGCAAGCCATGCGAAAGTTCCGCCAACTAATATGCCTATCCAAAACGCCATAAACTTTACCCTATCACTCTTTTTAACTCTTCGAGACTTGTAATTCCGGATACTACTGTCTTCAATCCTTGTTTCCTGAGGTTGGATTTTCCTTTTTTGTCACCTTCTTTTTTTAACTGAGTTACCGATAATCTATTATTGGCGATATCGGCTTTTAATTCTTCGTTGAGAATCAGGATGTCGAAAACTGCTATCCTCCCACGATAGCCGGTTTCGTGGCATTGGTTACATCCCTTGGCCTGGAAGATGTTTTTGTAGTTTATGCCTTTTTTGCGGAAGTCATAGATTTGGTTTTGACTTAACTCGGCAGGTACCTTGCAGTTGGTACAGAGCTGGCGAACTAATCGCTGCGAGACAAGAATATCTAATCCCGATGACAGCAATAAGGGTGTTACGTTTAAATCCAGCAGCCGCACCAATGCCGATGCATTGCTGTCGCTGTGTATTGTTCCCAGGACAAGATGGCCGGTTTGTGACGCCCGAAGTGCAATCGCTGCGGTTTCCTCATCCCGTATTTCCCCCACGCATATCACATCGGGGTCCTGCCTAAGAATACTTCGCAAAGACTTTGCAAAAGTAATATCGGCCTTTGGATTAACTTCAATCTGACTGGCATTCGGCAGTACGTATTCGATAGGGTCTTCTACCGTAATAACGTTGCGTGTAAACAAATCGATTTTGTTAAGCATAGCATACAAAGTTGTGGTTTTGCCGCTGCCGGTGGGGCCGCACATAAGCACCATACCGGTGGGTTTTGCGATCATATTTTCGATAACGGTGCGTTGCTTTTCCGTCAATCCGACACTTTCCAGCGTAAACATCCCAGCGTTTTGGTTAAGTACCCTGATTGATAACTTTTCGCCGCTGACGGCCCCGGCACTTGCGACTCTGAAAAACACCGTACCATCGCCTGTTTTTGCCAGAAATGCACCATCCTGAGGTCTGCGTCTTTCAGCAATGTCCATATTGGAAACGGCCTTGATGCTGTTTATGACCGCCTGGCATACAGTTGGCTCAAGCTGTTTGACCATTCTCAATACGCCGTCTACCCGAAACCTGACTGTGTAGATTAACTCATTCTTCGGGTCGATAAGAATGTCACTGGCTCGTTCCTCAAGGGCGTCAGCGACAATTCGCTCGGTTAATTCAAGGGTGTGGCTGTCTTCTCGCTTGCCTTTACCGTGACCGTATATTTCCGTAATGCTTCTGCCTGATGAATCAAGCAACCTTAACGCTGTTTTACCTGTGGAAGCAAAATGTAAAGACCTCACACCTGTAGATACACTTTGCAGTTGCTCTTTTAGTATCTCAAAGATATTGCGGCGACCCTCATAGGATTCTCTTGTTACGTTCACTATTAGCAGCACAAATAGAAGTATAGGCCCCAAAAAAAGCGTGGCAACACTGGCTATTGATTTATAGTTCTTTGGTACCAATGGACTGAACTGGACACGTTGAACAAAATATAAACAGAGATACACCCATCCTACAAAACAAACAAGCTTGATTGGATTAAAAGGCAGCGACGTAGGGGACAAGATTGCACTTGGCCCTGCACCAATTGAGCTAAGGCTCGCACCTAATTGTTGGGGAGTTGAGAAACATTTTATCAAAGCCAATGTTCCCATATAGTTACCCAGACGCCAGATACTGAAAAGTCAGCCGACAATATATCGCAAACTACCATATCTTTGCCGCATCAGCAAGCCCATATTTTGTAAGGGATGCCTTACGGCAAAGCAATACAGTAAATCAAGCTGAGCCGATCTCATCTAACGAATCAAGGTCACCCAATTCTGCAGAAGTATCTAACTGCTCATCTACGATGTCCTCCATCGCTGCATCCTGGCGGGACGAGCTTTGTGCAGCCGAGGTGGATCCTGCAATTGTCTGCGGCTGACCGTCAATCTGGAGCACAAATGTTAAAGGCCCTATCTTGATAGAATTGCCTGCCTGGATTGCCGCTTCCTTTATACGCTTGCCATTAAGGTAAGTGCCGTTACGTGAGCCAAGGTCGCGAATTTTCAATATTCCATCGTCGTAGTTTAGTTGGCAGTGCCTTCTGGAGACCGACGTCAGGGGAATGCATAAATCGCAATTATGACGCCGGCCAACTACCGTAACACTGCTCGGCAGGGAAAAAAATTTATGTGAACCGTTCTTTTTGAGCAAAACCAAATTTACATTCATACCGCCTTCTCCATAGGGCACCTTACGGTGCGGTCGGTTAATTTAAATTTAGCCAGAACTATATTTATTATATAAGCAAAAGTAGCATATAACAACAGATAAATCCGCTGACAAGTAATGTTGACGAAACCGCCCCATCAGGTTCAAATTATGTAACTATATGTTAATTCAGGAGTTATAAGCGATTTTTGTGCAGCCCCCGCGTCTTGCTGTCGCAAGACAGAAGCGGGGGTTTGATGTTCCTTTTTTGTGTTTGCTGATTAGGGCTTTTGGCAGGCCCTCAGAGATGCCGGCTTGACAATCTCGGTTAAACAGTTATATTTATAGAGGACTCTATTTTGCGGGTTTGGGTTCTGCTATAAAGGATTGGTAGTATTGGTAGGATATATGGTGCGAATAACACTGCCTGACGGCAGCACATTAGAGATTGCTGGCGGAACAACAGCAAAACAATTAGCAGAGAAAATAGGGTCAGGGCTTGCAAGAGCCGCTGTAGCAGCGAAAATAAACGGGCAATTGGTAGATTTATCCACGCCTATCACGGCTGATGCCGCCGTGCAGATTATTACCCTCGCAGATGCAGAAGGTCTTGAAATACTGCGGCATAGCTGCGCCCATATAATGGCTGAGGCCATATGCAGCATTTGGCCGAAGGCAAAGCTGGTCTATGGCCCGACCGTCGAAGACGGATTTTATTATGACATCGACCTCGATGAGCCAATTTCTCCTTCCGATTTTGAACGCATAGAAAAAAAGATGTATGAAATCACCAAGGCCGATAAGCCGTTTATTCGAAAGCAAATGTCGCGGAGCGAGGCCCTGGCAAAATTGACCTCCGATAAATATAAAACCGACAATATAAATCGCACTGACAGCGAGATTATCAGCTTTTATTCACACGGAGATGATTTTGAGGATTTGTGTCGCGGCCCGCATTTGCCCAGCACCGGTAAAGTTGCCGCCTTTAAGATTATGTCGGTGGCAGGTGCTTATTGGCACGGCGACCCCACGCAACAAATGCTTCAGAGGGTTTACGGCACCGCCTGGCCGACTAAAAAGGAACTTGATGCATATCTGCAAAGATTAGAGGAGGCCAGAAAACGTGACCACCGGGTTTTAGGCAAGCAATTAGATTTATTTAGTTTCAACGAAGCCGGCCCCGGCTTTGCATTCATTCACCCCAAGGGAATGATTGTCTGGAACGCTATAACGCAGTTTTGGCGCGGCGTTCACAATAAATATGGCTATCAGGAAATCAGAACGCCTATTATTTTAAATGAGCAGCTTTGGCACAGGAGTGGCCATTGGGACAATTACAAGGAGAATATGTATTTCACCCGTTTTGATGATGTTGGCTATGCGATAAAGCCGATGAATTGTCCGGGCGGTTGTTTGGTTTATAAAACCCGGCAGCATTCATACCGTGAATTTCCGATGCGTGTTGCCGAGCTCGGTCTGGTGCACAGGCACGAGGCCAGCGGCGTTATGCACGGGCTTTTCAGAGTAAGACAGTTCACTCAGGACGACGCCCATATTTTCTGCACCCCCGAGCAGATAGAAGCCGAAATAATAGGCGTCATTGAGCTTGCCTTTGAGATATATCGCGCCTTTGGGTTCGAAGATTTTCATATCGAGTTATCTACCAAGCCTATAAAACACATAGGTTCGGACGAAATCTGGGATATCTCTACCAATGCCCTGAAAAACGCCCTGAAGCACAAAAAAATTGAATACAAAATCAACGAAGGCGACGGCGCATTTTACGGCCCCAAGATAGATTTTCACATAAGAGATTGCCTGAAAAGGTCATGGCAGCTCGGCACAATTCAGCTTGATTTTTCTATGCCGCAGCGATTTGAATTAGTTTATACCGACAAGGACAATACCGAGAAGACACCCGTTATGATTCACAGGGCGATTTTGGGGTCTTTCGAGAGGTTTATCGGAATTCTCATAGAACACTACGGCGGGAGTTTACCCCTTTGGCTTTCACCGGAGCAGGCGGTGGTTTTGCCGATAAGTGAAAAAAGCAATGATTATGCAAAAATCGTTGAGGGCAAGCTAACAGATGCGCAATTGCGGGCCGATTGTGACCTGTCGAATGAGAAAATAGATGCTAAAATCGCTAAAGCCCATAGCAGGAAGGTCCCCTTTATGCTGGTAGTCGGGCCTAAAGAGGTGCAGTCCGGCGACGTCAATGTAAGAATCCGGGGGAGTAGAGAGACCAAAACGGTCGGAATCAACAAATTTATTGAAATCGCAAAGCTCAAAATTGCCGAAAAAAAAGTAGAGTTGGCACTTGAAGATTGATAAAGTGATTAATTATTCTGCTTCTTTTTAGAAAGGTAAGGTGGTATACAATTAGCAAACGGGGATTAAGGATAAACGGAAGGATTCGGGCCAACATAGTTAGGCTAATCGATGAATCAAATAATCAAGTCGGAATTGTAAATACATACGATGCACTCACGAAAGCACGCGAGGTAGGTTTAGACCTTGTGGAAGTGTCGCCTATGAGCGACCCGCCGGTTTGCAGGATAATGGATTACGGCAAGTGGCTGTATCAGCAGAAGCGCAGGGTCCGCGAAGCACATAAAAAACATCAGCATCATTCGGTGGTGCTGAAGGAAATTAGACTCCGGCCCGAAACCGACAAACACGACCTGGATATCAAGCTCAATCATGGCCGTGAATTTTTGCAGAAAGGCCATAAGGTGCAGTTCACGATATTCTTCCGCGGACGTCAGTTGCTGCACAAAGACAAGGGATATGAGATGATAAAGCAAATTACCGAATCATTGCAGGATTTGGCCAAGGTCGAGCAGTCAGGCAAAATGGCCGGAAGGCGTATGACATTACTGGTCGTGCCTAAGTGACTTAATCAATAATCAGCTCGATTGCGGGCATTTGGCTCTCCAGCCAACTGGGCTGCACTGGGCTTCGCCCCAGCGAGTAATTCTTTCGTCAAGCCGAGTTCATCAAAGTATGCTTTGAGTGGTTTTGATCCTTTTATGTAATCACCGATGATCGTTTCATCATCAATACCGATTCCCATCCAATAAAACTCATCCTGAGTTAAAAATACAATCCATCCTTTAGGAGAGTAGCCTTCTTTTCTTCGGTAATGCTCTTTTTCTGCATCTTTAAGTGCAATTTCATATTCATTTACTATCTTCTCCAGCCACTCGCTGCCTTCAAATACCATTTTCGGCTCAAACGACCTGCCTATAAGATTCTCAGCCTCATTTTTATCGCCGAACAATGCAACTGGAGGCCACGCAAGACGCGAATCATGGGCACCAAAATTATGCGTTAGATCGTACTTTCGCTTTGAAAATATGAGGATGGCCGTTGTCTGTTCCTTTGGCGGAACGAAGTAGGCACGTTTATGCGATAGAGTACAGTATTTTGCAATGAATTCACCTAATTCAGGCGAATCCCATTCTTCTCCATATGCCTCTGGTCCAGTCTTTGTAGGCGGAATTACCATTACACGAACAATATATTTTCCTTTTTTTGTAACAATCAGCATCTTTTCTATAAACGAGACCGATTGATATTCCCTGTTCGCCTTTTTCATCGCCCTGTCAATTATCTTGATGCACTCCAGCAGTTTTTCTCTTGGAACTTTATAGCGGCAAGGCCACCACCTGACAACATTGGCATCTCTCTCTTTGCAACCCGAACCATTTACGTTTTTATGAATATCCGATTCAGTGTCATATCCATATTCCAAACTAATTGCGTTGCAAAATCTGATGCTTTCTATTCCTTCCTTCTTCAAACGCGGCCATATATAGAATAGTTTTTCATATTCTTTCCAGTTCTCCGAAGGCAATCCTTCGTTTTCTACAGGTTTCTGAGCCGGCCGATTTTCATCTGCCAGGCAAAGCAGATAAACCGCAATAACCAGAGCAAGTGCTATAAATATAATCTTTTTCATGACAGTTCTCGTTAGCTTCTTATTAATCTTGCTGTTGCGTCCTCCAGTTCGGCCCTCTTTTTTACTTACTTCGTCCTGCGGACTGCGTAATACTGAGGCCCCTCTCGGCCTCCGGAAACAACAGCAAATCAAAATATTCGTGTAAATTGAAACTACTCGGCGGGGTTCATTACCCGGCCCATAAATAGAATGCTCCCCGTTCGATTGTCCTTAATAATAAACATAAATGGATGGTCGGCGCAGAAAACGGGCAAAATAGGAGAACCTCTTGTTAGAACAACTGCTGTACCTGCTGCCTCGGTGCCTTCCTCGTTGACTTCAATAAAGGCCTGATGAAAAACATCTGAAATGCATAAATTTTTTTTGCCGTTTATGCCAGAAAAATCAGCTTTCCTCTTGTCAAGGGCGTCAAATATTCCCAATGCAACAAGAGCTTTATTTAAAGAAAAAGTACCCCATGTTATTTTAAATTTAGGTAGGTATACATCGACCTTTTCCGACCTCATTTTAGAACATAATTCATCGACACTTTTCGACGTAAGTAAGTCTTCTATTTTCTTAAGACCTTCTATTTCTTCTGGCAAAAGCACCAGCATACTTAACTCGTTACCTTTATATGGTAATTCAAGAGCCCGCAATTTTTCATCAGAGTAGTACTTAAATTTTTCTTCTATATGCATCATGTCAATTTCGACTTTATCTTTAGCTGAAACGGCAAAAGGTCCACGTTCGGTGTCCTTTTTTTCAAATTTGATTTTCCAATCGCCTTTGAAATAGATTGCGTTAGTTAGGACCATCGCTGTCCATTCATCAACGCCACGCGGCGGAATAAGGTCTTTAATTTTATCTTTTGTTTTTTTCTCGACCCAGGAATTGATTATCTGCCGGGATTTCTCAGTTTCATTAACAAAATCAAGTAGAGTAAACCCTGTCCCATAATAACTCTTATTCAAATCCAGAAACTCTTTCAGTACTGGTTCGCCTTTTTGTCCCCAGAGGGCATTTGCTAAAAAAAGCTGATAGCCGTGAGACTTATCATCCTGGATAAGTTGTTTTTGCAGTGCGCCAAATGCAGGATGCAGACGTTGATTCGGCAGTGTAAAATGCAAGGCAGTCGCCATTTGCTTTTCTGTGTTACCGCGTGCGCCGCCATAGGTCATTGCGAGAGCAGTCGAAATGCTGTAAGGCGAGAAAAATAAATTGCCGTTGGGATTATTATTCTTCAGTTTATCATACAAGGCAAAGGCAAAATCGATATTGCTAGATACTGCCTCTTTTATATCGTTGCCATCGGTGGCATGATTCGGGTCAACTGCTCCATAACAATTGATGCTAGTTATACAACAAACCAAAAGAATGCATATCCGCTTTATCATGTTTCTATGTCCCCATCACTTCTCTTATTGAAACGACATAACTTAACAATAAACTGTAGTCCCCATCATAACCATGAACGCGTTTATTAAACCCATAATAGTGCCGAGTAAACAGGCCTTCCGAAAAGTTACGGCGAAGATTATCTTCGATAGTGTCATGTTCAAGAAAACAAAAAGAACAAAAACGAAGAGAGCGATAAGCCTAATGTTTGAGCTAGCCATCGGAGATGTTAAAAAATTAATAAGGAAAATTTCCCCTACAACAATTGCAAGATATGTTATCCCCCACCCTGAGGCAAGCATACTTCGCTTTCCTAAAATACTTGAGACCACAACGAGAATAATAGTTTCAACCACTACATTTACGCAGGCAATAGCTATTATATCCGAGTAAACAATAGATTGATGGAAATACAAATATACGAAACATATAACAGCAACTGCTGGTAAAACCCAAAACCATCGTAATATATTTTTACTCACAAATATTCTCCTTAGTTATCGACTAATTGTATATTGTCAATTTCTCCATTCCCTTTGAACCTGAAACAGTTTATGGTAGCGTTAGGATCAGAAGAACTTGATTGTCCGCCGATGGCAATTGTCATTGCTTCACCGACAGTATCTCCGGCGCCTAACCTCCACCACATATCTTTGGTCCAATTTTGGAAATCAGTTGCAAATGGCCACCACGGCCACATTCTTGATATATTTTTATCATACCATCCCTGATAACCTCGGTTTGCAAAAATATCCTTATGCAACCCCAAAGCAAGGCTCATATCTGAAATAGGTCCTTCTTCAAGATAAATTTCATCATATCGTCCTCGCTGACCTTCAATTAACTGATCATATTCATTTATCGTCAAACGGCCTGAATAACAGGTATCAAAATAAGCAAATTCGAGGTTTGTAAACCCCATAGAGTAAAAGCTTTTTGTTAAGTACTCGTCTTCCCAAAAACCTAAACTTACACACCAGAGAGGCACAGGCTCTCCATATAGGAGTAACTCAGATTTTTTCATAGAAACAGTAGGTCCACTAGATAGGTAAACTAAAGTTCTCAATACTCCATTTAATTGATAATTACCATGTGCAAAAAAGTACATATATTTTACACTTCCCGCGTAACTCTTAATTCTATCATAAGTGGCATTTCCCAAAAACAAATTTACATAATTAATTCCTCTCTCTTCGAAAGCCGCCTGAACCCGCCATATTGACCCTGATGTGAAACCATAATAGACAGAACCCCAGTCAGTAGCGATTATTAAAGCTTTCACACCAGATGGGGGTTTTACTGAGTCTGTAGAGGATATTTTTATAACAGACCCTCCACCGCTTTTATCAAAACGAATATAATCAATTACATTCTGGTCTATAATCTCAGCAGGGATGGAATCTGAAATGCTGTCTCCGCTGTAGGTCTGCGACCACACTAAATTGTTGAAGTCTGCGTAAACATTAACAGTAACATCGCCTGCAGAAGGATTAAACGCCGAGAAATACAACGGCTTGTTCGGCTCATAAGTGTCGGGCAGTAGAAGGTAATTCAGCGGACAGGCAAATTCATTATTTGTTACATTTGAGCAGGTAACAAGACAATTGCTGTCAATACCTATCGCTTTAAACTGATGCTCGCCGCCGTCAAATTTCGACACATCCACTCCCAGAGGCCATCCACCTCTGAATCCGGATATTTCCCCGGTATATTGACCATCGGCAAGCAGGAAAATCCTCTGCGTATCAGATGAGTAGCCATCGGCCCCGACTTCAGCGAAGCCATTATTGGCATCGCCGAAGATATTAACTTCAATCGGCGGGTTGATATTGATTGTCTTGAGCCATTCGGCAGCCATAATATAAAGGTCATTATAGTCAACAAAGCCGCTGCGGTCGACGTCATTCTTTTCTGAGGTTGACTGCTGCCAGTAATTAGCGAAAACCGCAAAATCCACGAGGTTCACAATCTTATCCCCGCTCAAATCTGCCGGCATAAGATTGCCGTCCCCGCCGGCGTTCGAATAGCTCCAGTCGAAATAATGGAAACCGATATTGGCCCAGTTCGTATCGGGAATCCCGTGGAGATTATTCGTATCCGGAATCCTATAGGCACAGCTTGCTTTGCCAAGCAGGTAAGGATATTCATCTATGTAGCCGGCACCTGCCTCAATCAATGGGCAGTCCGGCTTAAGAAACAGCGGATAATCGTCATAACCATTGACAAACGGGTCCTCATCCAATTCTACAGCGCCATCATCAAACGGCTCCTCTGCAGGCCCGTCCCTGAGAACTATCTCGTCGAAGTAAACCGTGCCCTCGCCTGTATATGAATAAGGGGCGTTTCCATCGCCAAAGCCGATTGCGATTGTCTTAACATTGGCCAGATTCACGTCCGTAAGCTCCGTAAACGGAATATTCCACACGTGCCACCACTCCTCCGCTAAACAATAGGGATTGCCGTTGTATGCTACCTTTGCAGTATGCCAATTGATGTCTCCCAAATTCAGGCTCCGCAAACCTCAAACTCCGCAAAATTTGCTGTTGCGTCCTCCAGTTCGGCTCCTATTCCTATTTACTTCGTCGCTTCGCTCCTGCGTAATACTGATGTTCCTCATTGCGGCTTCCGGAAGCAACAGCAATATTAGAATCAGAAT
>CAZBST010000015.1:0-55219 GCA_964494805.1 uncultured Pirellulales bacterium
AGACCTCTTCCTTGAAGGCATCGAATAAAATCAATGGTCTTTGAGCTATTTCATTCTTCTTTTTAAGGAAAGGTTCCTTCTTTTCGCTTCTTGGCTGGTCGCAGGCAATAAAAACCAGGGAACAAAGGAGAAATAGTTTAAGAGCATTTCTGATGCTTACCATTTTTAATTCATCCTTTATTCTTTTAACATTTTAATAAAATCTTTTTCCTAATCATTTTTTTAAAATGCACTCTCAGTATAGGTAAACTAAGAAGTTTTGTCAAAAAAAGAAAGCTGCCCGGCTCTTTACCGGGCAGCTCTTTCTATACTTTCTGTCTAAAAGTAGCTGTTGTCGGATCCGGAAACATTAATAACTAACAGTGCCGAATCCGATTATGCCGTTGCAGTGCATCCACTCGCTGTAATCACCGCCACAGGAACCATTTTCCCAGACGGCAGTATTGTAGCTTTGGCTTTCTGCCTGACGAGTGCTTCCGCATACTCTCAGATAATCTACCTGACAGTCCCTTCCTGAAGCATCGTTGTAGAACTGAACATAGCAATCGCCGTGGCTGCTCCACAATCTAACGCTTTTGGTGCTCATACTTGTACCGAAGGTCCAATCTCCGACTGTATTGCCGCCGACTACAAGTCTAAGCTTACCCTGACCGTCCGTGCTGCGTGCTCTCAGCTCCATTAAACAACTGCCGCCGCCACTTGTGGTGGTCGTGCTGCCGCCGCCGCTGGTTGTAGTGGTTGTTGAACCGCCGCCGCCACCGCAGTGAAAGGTAGCTGAGCCGGAGCCAACCCAATGTGTATACCAGTTGCTGCCGCTGACTGATACACTAGCGCTTCCACTATTATGACTCCAACCTTCTACCATTACTACCTGATAGGCTTGATTGCCTACGGACCTTCCACAATTTCTCCACGCGTTAAAGTGGCAGCCCATATCTACTGGACTACTACGACTCCCGCCAGCAAGGTACTGGGTAAAAGTTTGAGTGCCATCAATGGAAGGTGCGTTGTACCGCGTCGCTGTACGCAAGGTGTATGACCTACCATTACAGGAATAGCCACAGCTACCCGAACCTCCATTATTCCCGATGTAATATTCTACGAGTGGGTTTCGGAACCACCCATAGACACCTGGACCCCAACTAAGGCCGCTGCCGCTGCCTGAAAAGCTTATAGTTCTATTTGACCCGGTACTCCAGCCCAAACCCGTAACAAAATTCGCACCGCTGTAACTGACACTGAAACTGCCACTACAGCTGCCTGATTGGTAAGAGGCCTGGGCGACGGCTGAAATCGCCAATACAGCAACAACTAATAGAAAAATTAATTTCCTCATATAAACCTCCTTTTACATAAAACCAATAAACGTTTTCCTTAACGTACCACCATTCAACGAACGCACAAACTCTGACCGCATTTGGCATTCGTCTCAATGTGTTCTGCTTCCGGGGATTGGCTAACCCCCCGCTGCTAATCGTGGCGATGTTCCGTCTTGCGAACTCAATCTTTTTCTTCTCCGACGCTTAGTAATTACAAGTAAAAGCCCGGCAATTTTGTCACCCCAAACTTGTTTACTCAATTTCCAGGCTTATCGCTGGGCAAGTAAACATTTACCCGCCAAAGCGGAATTGTGAATGAGAGTTTAGAGTATGTCAATAAGAAATCTTCAATATTTATCAGTCATTTCGCGCATAAGTTTCTGTCATTTTCCGCATAAGGGCAGGTGGGGCAATCCGTCTCCGAAGCGTGGTATTATGGTTCGGGCAACCTGCCGATTTCTTCTTCGACCGTCATCATCTCGCCGGCTTCGCTTTGCAGGAACCGCCGACAGCGCAGGGTCCAGCCGTCACGTTCAGCCAGGTATTCTATTCTATCGGCTTTAAAGGCTGGCTTAGAGACTTGGTCGTACGGCGGCCCAGGCTGGTCATCCACCACCAAGAACCACTCGTCGTCCTTTAGAGCTGCATAGACAAAATGCCTGCCGTCCGGGCTGAACAAAAAGGTGTCGCCGATGTCGTCATAATCATACTCTATCGGCTGGCCGTTCAACACCAGGAACCACTTGTTGTCCTTAGTTGCCGCATACATAAGGTCTTTGCCATCGGGACTAAAGACAGGACTGCCGATGGCAATTATATCATACTCCGGCCCCTCCTTGCCGTTCCACACCACGAACCATTTGTCGCCCTTACTCGCTACATATGCATAGCTTTCACCGTCGGGACTTAAAACGACGCTGTGCAAGCCAATGGCGTCATATTCCGGCCCTTCCTGTTGGTCCACCACCACAGCCCCTTTGTCGCCCTTAAGCACTATATATGCAATGCGGCTGTCGTTGGGACCAAAGGTGAATATACCTATGGACGGGAGCATCTCGAACTCCGGTCCTTCCTTACCATCCACTACCACCATGCGCTTGGGGCCTTTCATCACGCTGTACGCAATATGCTTGCTATCTTTGCTGAAGATGGGTTTGTTCACGCCGTCATACTTTTTACCTTCCTTGCCGTCCAGCACGACGAACTGCTGTTCTTTATCCAGTTCTGCATCTTTTGTCGCTGCAAGATACGCAAGGTGTCTTCCGTCCGGGCTGAACACCGGCTCGCTCACTCGCTCGTACACTTCTCCGGCGCGACCGTCCACAACCATGTACTGCCTGTTGCCCTTTCCCGCCGCATACACAAGACGACTGCTGTCGGGGCTGAAGATGAAATAGCTAACATTATCGTGTCCAGACTCCGGCCCGGCCTTACCGTCCAGCACAACGAACCATTTGTCACCTTTCATTGCTCCATACACAAGGCACTTGCTGTCGGGGCTGAAGACGGTGTGGCCAAGGCTGATATCGACGTACTCCGGCCCCGCCTGACCATCGGCCACCATAACCCACTTTGAGCCTCTCTTCGCCGGGTATGCTACGCGCTTGCCGTCAGGGCTAAAGAGGATGGGGCCGATGTCGTCGTACTCCTCCGGCTCGGCCTGGCCGTCTATTACCACGACCAACTTGCCGTTCTGGGTTAGCTGCAACCAGGCGATGTGCAGGTTATCACCGCTGATAGTGGGCGGAGCAGTGATTTTGACTAGGGAAGGTTCTTCATTGCTGGGTTGAATGTCCTTAGCCGTGATAGGTGTTGGCTCAGTTGATTTCTCACAGCCCTGCAAAAAAACTGCCAGACTCACTAATAAAACGAATCCGAGTTTTATGCAGGAGATATTACGTATTGGCCACATAACGATAGCTCCTTTTCCTTTGCTTATGCGGGTAGCCCCTTTCTCTTGACTAAGTTTGTGAGAAATACTATCAAAGCTGCTTGCCGCGACACACACGAAAACCCGTATCGGGGCCAATGCCATTCGCTTCGAACTTGCCCCGATAAGATGAAACGCAGGCATGGCCGCCGCCGAGCCAACCACCGCCCCGCCAAGCCCGTCCTTTAGGCTCAATACCATTACTCTCGTGCCAATCCCAGCACCATTCCCTTACATTACCTGACATATCGTAAAGCCCTAACTCGTTGGGTTTCTTGAGACCGATAGATTTTGTTTTATTATTGTTATCTTCTATCGCAGGCCAGTTCCAAAATCCTGTTAAGTTTTTATCTCCAGAGTTTTTCCAATACCATGCTACTTCATTTATATCATTGCTTCCGCTGTAGGTGTAACTCTTGCTCATCTGACCTCCACCAGCAGCATATTCCCACTCCGCTTCTGTCGGCAATCGGTAACCATCAGCCCCCGCATTGATCGTTACCGTCCATTTTATATCATCGTGATCATTATCATTATTCGGGTCTTTTTTATTCTTGTCTATATTGTAATACGGTTTTAAGCCCTCTCTTTTACTTCTTTTATTACAGTAATCAACACAGTCATACCAAGTTACCATTTCTACCGGCAAATTGTCGCCTTTGAATTTTGAGGGATTACTTCCCATTACCTCAATCCACTCTTTTTGAGTTACCTCATATTTGCCGATATAAAAGTCCGGTATTGTTACACTTTTCCCATAGTAGTTGGACTTTGTGTTCCTAAAAGTCCCGCCTTTGACTAATACAAATTCGGTTAATCCGATAACTGGTGTATCTGGAAGTTTAACTCTGTGTTGTTTTTTTTCTATTGATGAGATTGATGAACACGACGAGGTTAATATTATCCCGGTTGCCACGAGGACTATAAGTACAACTAAATTAATTATAGCGTAAAGCCACTTTCTTTTCTTCATATGAGAACTCCCTTTCCTTCTCGTTTAATCAGATTTTCTTAAGTAAAGAGCTGCCCGGATCTTTACCTGGCGACCGTTTTTATCGTCGAATAGCAAGTATGTCAAGGTTTTTTATTTTTAATATAAAAGCTGCTGGTTGTCGACGGGAAATAGCCTGCCATACAACTTACCAAGACAACAAGAAAATTGAGTCACAACACACAACCTGAAAGCATCAATAGTGTGGTTCCTCTCGAAATTGAATGTAAAATTTTGACTTGACTTGTACTCTTTTTTTTCAATAATATGCCAAGTTATTGTCGCAGTAGAAATCCATAGAGGAAAAAATTGGCAGTGTCGCTATGAAAAAATTATCCTTCGGGATTATTATCTCCATTCTTGCCATATCGGCATCTGGAGAAACATACAATGTCGATGCTGATGGTACTGGTGATTATGCAACAATCCAAGCTGCAGTCGACCATGCCAGGGCCGGGGATGTCATTGTTTTACAGCCTGGTACTTATTCCGGCAAGGGCAACCGTAATATCAACTATCAAGGTAAAGATATCACCATACGCTCAGTGAATCCTGATAATCCGGGTTGGGTAGAAGAAACAATAATCGACTGTAATAGTTCTGACTTTGAACAAAGTCGTGCATTTATCTTCCAAAGCGGTGAAACAGAATATTCAGTCGTAGCAGGAATTACAATTCAAAAGGGGTATCTCGAAATGGGATCCGGGGCAGGGATTCTCTGCACTAATTCAAGTTCACCCACCATCGACAACTGCATATTCCGCGACTGCACTGTCGGAAGCGGAGGAGGGGCAATAGCATGCATGGATTACAGCAATCCCATAATAATTAATTGCGTCTTTGTTCGCAGCAAAAGCAGTATCGGCGGCGCAATTGTCTCTGATAAAAGCAGTCCGAGAATTGAAAACTGCATCTTCAGAGAAAACAAATCATCCGGTGATGGAGGGGCAATATATGTTTATCAGGGAAACGTCATTATACTCGAATGTGAATTATCCGACAACGAAGCCGGCGAAGAAATGGCCAAGGGCGGCGCTATATCAGCTATCGACTGTAACCTGATTATCGAAAGATGTGATATCCTTAATAATACGATAGCAGAAAATTCTACTGGAAGTGGCGGAGGATTATCGATTAGCGGTTGCACCGCAAAAATAGTTGATTCCGATATCGGTTTCAACCAAGCTTACGAAGGAGGGGGAATCTATTGTACAAACTATACAAAAATTAAAATTGAAAGGTGCCGGATAAACGAAAATAGCGCCTCTTTAAGTGAAAAAATCTGGCGAAGGAATGAAGGTGGAGGAATCTACTCCGAAAACACCATTTTGATAATGAGAGACTGCGTAATCTCCCGCAACCAGGCACATGGGTCAAACGGCAAGACAACAGGCTATGGAGGCGGTATTTATATGTATAGCGGCTCGGGTTCATTTACGAATTGCCTATTTACCGGGAACGTGGCCTGGGCTGACAATTCTGATACGGAAAACGGCTGCGGCGGAGGTTTGTATGCACCGCAAACCAAAATTGACATTAATAACTGCACTTTTGCCAATAACACGGCAAAACCCGAAGGACAGGGAAGCGGATTTTACTCAAACGGCAGCCCAACGGTTATCAACTCTATATTCTGGGGAAACACAGGCTCTAAATCTGATTCTCAGATATACGACTCCTCCGTTAAGGTAAACAACTCCGACATCCAGGGCGGCTGGCCGGGAAAAGATAACATCAATGCAGACCCCTGTTTTGTTTCCGGTCAGATGGGAGAATATTACCTCAGTCAAATATCAGCAGGACAAATCATTCAAAGCCCATGCGTTGACAAGGGTAGTGACACCGCGGAAAACCTCAGTATGCACTTTTCCACCACTTGCACGAGCGGGGCATATGATACCGGAATCGTCGATATGGGATATCACTACGTCGGTGCCAATGTCCCCTATCTGGAGGTTTCGCCGGGTTGCCTTGATTTTGAATGGAAACAGAACGAAGAAAATCCAGCTTCTCAGACAATAACAATCAGGAATTTAGGAAATGGTTCTCTTAACTGGACTGCAACTACCAATGCCAACTGGATGAATATTGATACAACCTCCGGCACATGTGCCCATTACGATGATGCTAAAACAGTCACGGTAAACGTTAATCTTAATGGATTAGATGCGAATACATATATCGGAAACATAAAAATATCCGACCCGTATGCCGAGAATAATCCGCAGACAGTTACGGTCCAACTCAATGTGATTGGCCTGCTCATAGGATTATCTCAATATGAGTTTTATTTTAATACTGAACAAGACGGCAACAATCCCGCAAACCAAGTCCTAGGTATTAGCAATATAGGATGTGGCGAACTTCACTGGAAGATAAGCGATCCATGTGACTGGCTTAGAGTCGAACCTAACTCCGGTTCGACAACTAATGAAATCGACGACGTTAATATTATCATAGATACATCAGGCTTAACCACGGGAACTCATACCTGTATGCTGACTGTCACTGCAGAGGATGCAGAGAACAGCCCGCAAACTGTCAAAGTACAACTGGACATAGGCGGTCCGATAATGCAATTATCACAGAACCACTTCAGCTTCGAAAATCGGCAAGCCCGCAAAAATCCCCCCAGCCAGATACTAACTATTCAAAATGCAGGAGGCGGAGTACTTAACTGGAAGATAAAAGAAGAATGTCCCTGGCTAAGTGTCGATCCTCAATCCGGCTCAACAGCGAGTAACGTGAATGACGTCAATGTCGCTGTAGATATTTCAGGATTAGAAAGTGGTATTTATACATGCCAGTTCGAAGTTTATTCTGACGATGAAACAATTTACCCTCAGACTGTGTCGATTCAGCTTGTTGTTATCAACTACAACGTCATGGACCTGGATAAAAAACATATAGTCAATTTCATTGACTACGCTATTCTCGCCCAGCACCTATCGCGAAAAATTGATTTCAAAATCCTCGCTCTCTTTTGCCAGGACTGGCTCAAAACTGAATATCTTGAGCTTAAGATTCCAAATCTTGTATCGCACTGGAAACTCAATGGGGATGTCAAAGACTCAGCAGGCTCAAACCACGGAGTGAAATATGGAGGAAAATGGACCGAGGGAAAAATAAACCAGGGTCTTGATTTCGAAAAAGTGGACTACAGCGTAGTAATCGAAGATGATGATTCCTTAACGCCGGGTGAAGAATTTACCATCGCATTCTGGATATATATCCGGGACAACGGCGGCGGAGGTATATATAAGGCCATCGACTGCGATAATTCTTCAACGAATACTGACGACCTTGGTTCGTATAGTCTCCAGATAAAACCCGATTCGTCCTTGGTAGAATTCACGGTATTTGAATCGGGCATCGATTATGACAGTCTTATCAGTTCCAATCCGATCAGTACAAATAGCTGGCATCACATCGCTGCTACCTTTAACCGCTCAAACGCTAAGATATATATTGACGGTGTGCTCAACAGCTCGCTGGAGATGAAGGCGACTTCGATAAAAAACGATTCCCGGCCTTTGAGATTTGGATGCCGCTGGGAGCAATGCGATAAGGATAAATACTCCTTGAACGCAGAGAGCATACTCGATGACATCAGGATTTACTCCAGGGCCCTTACCGGTTACGAAGTAAAAACGTTACACAGTTGGGAAAGATAGCAGATTGACAGTAATATAGAAAAGCCCCGCCGCAAACTATTTGTTCGGAGGTCGAAAACCGCCCATTATGAGCCCGAGAGCACCCGATATGAATCTCAAATATTGTTCACACACAAAAAGACCTGGATTCATCTCCAGGTCCTAATAGCGGGGGCATCATATGGGGAACTGGAGATACTATATACAAGCTAAGTATTTGCCGAATCACCCCCTAAATGAGCGGCAGATTTGTCGGCCATTAGGACAACCCAAAAATCATAAATCTTCGTTATACAAACCCTTACGCGATGTCGCCCTTTTATACCCCGACAACTTTTAACTAAGTAACTTAGCAGATACTTTTTATGGTTGGATGTAATTTTCAAGAAGGACAAGTCGGATCTACAAAACCTTTGAGCCAACCTTTAGCAATTTCAGTCTTAATGCTGAAGAGAACAACAGTAATCCGTGCCCTTATGGGAAAGTTCGTACTTCTTACGAAATGTAACCCTTCCTGGTTATTCAAATACTTGTTGCTGGAAAGCTTAAATAATGAATCTGGTGCTATCCAAAATCGCGTTCCATCTCAGCCTTGACAGATGACAGTGTTCTTTGTACAACAGACCATATCTATAACCGCATGACTAACAAACTAAATATTTGTGGGGTCATCCTACCTTCAAAAATGACTAATTTACCATGGGGGCTGATGTAACTGCCCTTTTTTCCTCGGCGAGTGTGTAGCCACCAACTTCCGTGTCGGCGGCTAACCCCGCCGATTTTCCTTCCCACCGGATCTCAGCGCAAAAAGCCCACCCTTAAGCATTTATAAAGGCGTAGCAGAGGGGCAAATGTTGATGTAAATTCTGGGTTTTTTGGGGAAAATACCTCGCTAGCTTGCTTTGGGGTTATCGGGTTTGATTTAGCTGAGGGCAAGAGAGTTGCCGTTAAAAAAAATAATGGGGGTTAAGAAACCACATTTTCCTTTTGCTTTGCTTGAAGAGTGAGCGCCTCATCCAACTGCTCAGTTGTTATGTAACCAAGCTCTAAGAGAATCTGGCCCAACGGCCGATACTTACCTTTCATTTGTTCTATAAGTGCCTGCTCGAGTTGAGATTGCTTCAGATAACCATTTTCACAAAGTATTTGACCTATTAGTTTCCTGCTTGTTGGGTTCACTTTAACCCTCTTGGTTCAAAATCCATTATCTTTTGAGAAGAAGCTGCATTTCCCAGCTTGTGCCATCCGATTCAGTACAGAAAGCCCACACTTTGATACTTATAAAGGCGTAACGAGGGGGGTGAAATGTTGATGGAAATTACGGTTTTTTTGAGAAAAAAGTGCCTCGCCAGCTGTTTTTCCTCTTGTTAACGTGACTTACGATTATACCTCCCTATCCCCAGATTTCAACAAAAAACTACCGTTTCACTAATATCTCCAAAACCGTAGCTTTATCGCGATAGCTTATGACAAACCTGCAAAGATTTTTTTGCATCCAAAGCCGGCCCCCCCGTACCGGCGTTTTAAGGAGGAATCATTAAGAGTAGCGTGTTTAGACTATCTCCGTCTTAATAAGGGCGAACCTGAAGGGCAAAATGTTGATATAAAAATGGACTTCTTGCTTAAAACCACTAAATCCGGCATTTAATCAGGTAATAATTTCCCCTATCCGCCATTCATTAATTTCCTATCCCTTGTTAATAAACAGGTTATTGGGTATAATGGTTAAAGCTCAACTGACACTTTTTTTGGAGTATAGCCAAAGTGCCTGTGGCGAGGGTAAAGAAAGAACCTGTGCCGCCGGTCAATATCGACCGTGTGGCAGAAATCTACTCAAAATATGGGGATTTTATCCGCACGATTATTTATAACTATGTCGAAAATGATTCCCAGGCAGATGATTTGTTCCAAGATTTCTTCCTTTCTCTCATTTCCAAGCCTATCCCTGCAAATATTCAGAATATCAAGGGTTATCTTTATAAGGCGATAACCAACGATATTGTTGATGCCATTCGTCGGATGGAAAAGTACAAAACTCGAATAGACAAATATGCTGAATGTTTTAATTATTCTGTCAACAATAACCGTCCAGAAAGCGCCTTTATTGAAGTAGAGCAGACAAATAAAATGTTTAGACTTATCGAGGGGCGGTTGCGACATAGCGAAGCTCAGGCGATTACTTTGCGATACAGAAATAGCTATAATATCAAAGAGATAGCAGAGAAGATGCATGTGGATAACAGAACCATCAGCAGGTATATCTCCACAGGATTAAGTAAAGTCCGTCAGTTTTTAACAGTAAAACGAGGTGATTAGAATGATTGCTCGCGGTCCTAAATCGTTATGCGAGGAAGCTGAGTTATATTACTATGATTTTCTCTGTAACGAAAGCCGCAGACTTATTCCAGAGTCCATCGTTAGCCACATTGAACAATGCTTACATTGCAGGGAACAGGTAAATCATCTCAAAGCGATATTATCACAAGCCGATGGTCTTGAATCGGAACGGGGACAAGTTAATTCTGCGGTTACCACAATGCTGAAACTTCACTTTGCCTACATTGGCAAGCCTGTAACCTGTAATATTGTAAAACCTTTTCTACCGACTCTGTTAGACCAGGTCTTGGGGATACATATACCAACACCAATAGTAACACATGTATGCGATTGTCAACAATGTTCCGAAGATTTAGATATAATTCGATGTCTGAATCTTGGTCGTGAACAGTTATGCCGGTTAAGTCAGCTCTTTGCAGATAAACCTATGGGGAGTAATATCAGCTGTACAAAAGCCCAAAATGCCATCTCATCTGTTGTATCAATGGTTTTTAGTGAAACCGATTCGGAAATCTTGAAACATTTGTGTATGTGCCCTATTTGTCGAAAGCTGGTTTATAAAGAACGACAAAAACTCTGTGACAGTTTGCCGGAATATGCCCCATCTCCAGGATTTCCCTGTGAGTCAGCTTCGACAAGCGATTTTTTCGATTATGTCATACCATATGAAATTGACCCAGCCAATGACCAGTACGCTAAATTCCGAGAATCGTTCACCTCACATGTGACCAATTGCCCAAAATGTCTGGCTAAAATGCAAGAACTGCACAGGACTATATATAGAATTTCCGAACGGGCTGAATCTGATGTCGTTACGATATACCATATAGATGAATCTGCTAAAACTCAAGCGATCGGTGAAACCGAGGAGCTTTACGCTGGCTTTCCCATAAGAGTAGACGTAAAGCAACGTGAAGAAGCGAAGGCTGGGCAGCCAGTTCCAGCCATCAATTTTGCCACTACCCTGAAACAGAAAGTCCCGGGAAAGAAACTAAAGCCACTGTTTAAAACAGGTGCCGTGGCAGCGGCAGTTATATTGATAATGGCTATCTTATTTCAGAGTATACCTGCCAGAGCAGTTACACTGGAAAGAATCTACGAGGCTATCAAAAAAGTTAAAAATGTCCATATCGCAAGTTTTGCCCCCGGAAAAACAAGACCAACACAAGAGCGATGGATATCAAGGACAGCAAATACTTATCTGTTGAAAACCGGGAAAGGATTAGTTCTATGGGATATTAACAATGGCGTAAGAAAAAGCAAAAACAGTACTACCGGTGCGATTGGCACAGTGCCTTTATCTGCTGAAGCGGCAATTGAAATCAAAGATATAATAGCTGGTTTCTTCAGTTTGGTCCCATTTGCTAATCTATCTGAAATCCCTACCGATGCCCAGTGGCGACATGTGACTGATAATGACTTTGAAAGAAATGACAACACTGAAGTATACGATCTTGAATGGGTCGAGGGTAAATCCGGTGGTTCTGTCGTATTTAAGAAATGGCGGGCGTTTGTAGATAAAAACACGAACTTGCCTCAAAGAATCGAGTGGTATAAAAAACTCGCTGATGACGCTGAATTTAGACTGGAAACAGTAATGGTAATGAAATACTTGGATGACAATAAGATACAGGAAGTTATCCAAGAGACATCTTTTTAGGCAGTGGCATTTTATTTCGGCACCCAAAGGGGACTTTTGTTTTTGTAGTCATCACCTATTTTCTCAATAAACAAGTCATCGGCTTTTGTTCGACTTACATGGCCGTCTGCAAATCCAACGTTCACAGTTTTATTTGGATGTCGGCCGTCTATAGCATCCCATTTTTGGCCAGGCCATAAATCTCTTTCTTTGTTAATCCAAAGGCCTGGTATATAAGCAGTATCTTCGATTACAACTTTGCCAAGAACAACAGGAGGACTGTCGGTTGCATGCCACCAGCTTATTATACTGTAGCCACTATCAACGATAAGCAGAGTCTGGCCGGGGCGCGGTATATCACTGCTTTGCAAAGGCGTTCCAACAAATTCTTCCCTGAGACTTTGTCTGTCATCAAAACTTTTGCATATAGAGCGGTTCACACCATAATTGCCACAGAGAATATTATTTTTGAGTTTGGGCTCACTTTCGAGTATAGAATCACTTAGCCGTTTGGATGGACACCGTACCACTGTTCCTGCCCTGTTGGCGTTGCTGAAATAGCCATCCACTTGGTTGAACCACCACCATCCTGTTCTATCATATTGGGTATAGCCAGGATAACCACCCCGTGGCGGATTCATAGAAGTATTATCAAAACCGTAGGGCAGAGTTTGGTTTTCGGTTTCATAAATAAACAGGGCGCCCAGCAACTGCTTGATATTCGAGCTGCAAAGGGCAACTTCGGCCTGCTGTCTGGATCTTCGCAACGACGGTAACAATATAGCCGTAAGCAGCGCAATTGTCACAATGACCACGAGCAATTCGATGAGCGTAAAAGCGGAACGCTTCATAATCGGCTATTCTATTGCCACTTTTCTGATGCGTCAACACAAAGCACCTACAAAAAAGCAGATGGGAATTATCCCATCCACTTGCCTTGATATCTCGACGAGGTAGCCAAGCTAAGCACACGCCCGCATAAAATAACATGTCCATTCACCTGTTACAGTGCAAGCGTAAGGATCATAAGGGTCTACTATGCAGGGACTCTCTTTGTATCTAATCTTTCTGGTGCTCCAGCAACCGCCACTTTCAGCGAGTTTACAGCCATATCTTGTAAGGTACTCCTGGTAATAACCTCCGCATGACCCGGCTACGTAGCTGCAATATATCACATTGTACTCCTGTAAAAGTCTAGTGCAGGAATAACCTGCAGCACCGGTCATTATTTGAAGCTGCTGATTACTAATTTCTGTAAGTTCACCTGTAATAGGGCTGTTGGAAATCAAAAGAGCCGTACCCTCGGTCCAGTCCATTCTGAAGAAGTTAATATCTGTGCGGTAATAAAATCTATTGCTAGCCAAATCTATCGTCCAGACATATTTGTCGTCTATTGCCTCAAGAACAACGAAATGTTTTTTGCTCGGGACATGCAGGATTGCCTTGCAACCGTTCAAACTCTTTAGCGTCTGGACATCGGTCCTGACAGCCCGGCAGTAGAGCCCCAAGCCCTGCGCGAGTTGCTTCATTTCATAAAGGCTTGTGGTTTTATCAGGTTTATTTACCAGTTGAGCAAGCTGTTGGTCCATGACATCTTTACCCAACTGCGAAGCAACGTATTTTAATGCTGCCGTTGCGCAATTTTGCATCTGTGTTTCTTTACCTGCAGCATATATCAATCTTTCAGCCAAGAGTAGGTCTGTATCAATCGTCTGCGAATAGCGATACATTTCCGGCTTACTGTTACTGAAAGAAAAGTGCTCTATCAACGCATCAGGCTCATAGTCAACCTCGAAATCATAACTTTTTGGAGCATCTGCATCTATATGGGTGATATCCCACAAGTCGCGGGCTAATAATCTGTTTGACCCGGCTTCGTACTGTTCCAGCAAAATGGTGGATGGAATCCAGCTACCGCCTGTTGATTGGTAATCGGAATATTGTTTGGAGATAACGACATCACCGTGCCTACTTGTTAGACAGGATATTACGGCGTAATCTTTTTGCGGGTCCATTACAAATACCATTTGCGAACCGTCAGGATTATTGAGTGTTAGATGTATTTGTGTTTGGCCGTTGATTTGCCTCTCTATTGCAACGGCATCTAAAGCAGCGAGATTATCGTATGAATAAAAGCCGTATCCCCAGGGAATCAATCCTGCCGTTAGTGGCCCGTTGACAACATGTGGGGTACGGCCTGTTGCATCAACAATTGCATGATTGCCGGGCAAAAAATAAGTGGTATATTTTTCGCCATCCCAAGCGAATATACGCTTTGCATTCCATTCTAAGTTGAACTGGTCGGTCATAAAATTAGCTTCCAGGTCTTCACCCGGTTTTACTGAATCTGTGCGCGAATTCACGTTGATTTCCCAATAGAATCGAACGCCATCGAATTTTACAATAGCAGTCGAACTCATTGTATATTCATTAGACAATTTGTATCGGGCATTAAATGGTTCGGCATCAAGCCTCATTTTTTGCAGCTCTTGCGTAAGTTCCCTTTTGTTCAGGTCGTTTTGATATCGCTGAATCTCTTTGTTGATTTGATCATTGAGCGCATCTGCATCTATCATCTTTGGAGCTCTGTATTCGTTGTGTTTTGCTTCAATTGTACCTGCAGATATCCAAGTTTTTCTTGGCTGGTTTGTTAGTTTTTGAAAGATTTGTAAAATCTCCGCTCTCTCCATAGGCCTGTCTGCAAAGGCAACCCCGCTAAAGCACAATAAAAAAACGGCGATTGATGTAAAATTTCTTATTTTCATCATTACCTCCTTCTCTCAAATTTAGGTTGGTAAAATTTATTTAACGACCAGGCTATTATTATCGGCAAGATTGTCGAATGCCTTTCCATCAAATATGGCGATTCTGAATTGGAAAATGTAGATTGTTTTCTGTCAAGTTTCTCGAAATGAACTTGCAGGACCGGATATTTAGGCACAACACCATCCGGTTGCTATGGATTAAACTCTACCAACAAATACTATGCTCCCTTTACACGATATGAAATGCGATTTACAGGATGCCCCTCAATAAGCAGTGACATACTAAGCATGTCCTGTTATTCGGTTCTTTCAAGCCAGTATTTGCAAAACAGCATTAAATCGTCGAATTCAACATTCCCGTCGATATCGAGGTCTGCTCCTTCACACGGGCTGCCGGGTTCATTACAGTCAGTTGCTTGCCAGTGGGATGCAAGGATTGTATAATCACGAAAGTCGACTTTGGTGTCATTATTGAAATCACGTGTACGGACATGGTGGAAAATAAACGAATCGATCGGCTCGTCCTTTACATTGAAATCATAAAAATCTACAGTGCAGTTTCCTACTCCCGCGGCGTTATAATCAATAATGAACCAATCACCTGCTATTGCTTCACCATCCCCACCAAACATAAACCCAAGGCCAAGTCCCTCCTCTGCCCAATCCCATACACGAGCATAATCACCTGCAGCGGGGAAACGAGAGCCTTCCCAGTCCATGGTAATATCATTGTAATCCCGGCCTGATAAAATTCCGTAATCCCAATATGCTTCCTTAATGAACAAACCACCACCCATAGCCCAGTACCCACCAACATCTGAGCTGACAATAATTGTGAGCTTGGTTCCAACCATAATATCTCGACTGTCAAAAGGTGTGTTGCCATCAGTCTCGCATACTCTTGTCGAAACCGCCCCCAAAGTCGGCAAAGTCATAGAGAAAAATAATAGTAGAATTGTTATTTTTTTCATAGTTTTTGCTCCCAGAACCAGAATAAGATATCTTGTCGGAAACAGTGAACTAAAAGAAGAGAATATGACTATTTGGAAAAATATAGTATATTTTGTTATCCTCCATGGCCTCTCCCCTTTTTTACTATGCACTATGTTATACAGGTCAGCGGCGCAAGTCAAGAAAAAAGAAAAGCTACAATAACAATTTTACATAATCTTATAAATTCGCTCAGAAAAATTTGCCTTCAGATTCTCAGTAAAAGTTGTGTGTCAAACCAGTGATCCGGTTGTTGTCGCGTGCTGAGCTTGCAAGCCTTCCGGCTACTTGATTGGGTAGTACAAGTGATTTTTCAGACATATTTTGTATTATACATTAATTGCTCTAACCGCTATACAGATAATGTACGGATATAATACAAATATCGGATATATATGTTTATTTTTCTTAGACAAAGTATTTGGGTAGGTGCTAAATGGTGAGTTTTTAATATTGACTCTGGAAGGGAGAACCAAGTTGCTGTTGTTTCCGTAAGCCGCAATGAGGAGCATTAGTATTACGCAGGAGCGAAGCTACGAAGTAAGTAAAAAAGAGGGCCGAACTGGAGGACGCAACAGCAAACCCACAAGCCGAACTAGAGTTTCCGTTCCACAGGCACAAAAAAAGACCTGGAGTTATCTCCAGGTCCTAATAGCGGGGGCAGGATTCGAACCTGCGACCTCCGGGTTATGGGCCCGACGAGCTACCAGACTGCTCTACCCCGCGGTCATTCGTTCGTGACTTGTCTCTCGCCGCTCGTATCTCGCAGCAAATACAGGATAACGTAAGGAGCGTTTCTTATCAAGAGAGCAAGGTGAAATTATAAATTTTCATGGATTTTAACGGCAATTCTTTCGATTTTTCCTTTTTCGTATTTATAGGCCGGCCAGCGGTCAAAGACGCCATCGCCGGAGTTACGAGGAATTATGTGAAAGTGCAAATGCTCGACAAGCTGGCCAGCCGCCCTGCCGTTATTACACAATAAATTATAACCATCGGCATCAACTGCACCCGTTACGGCTTTGGCAATTCTGCCGAGCTGTGAACAAACCTTGCCCAAAAGCTCTGCGGGACAATCATGCAATTTTTCAAAGTGCTGCTTGGGAATCACCAAGGTGTGGCCGTCACTTATGGGGCCGATATCCAAAAAAGAAAGAACAACATCGTCTTCATAAATTTTCGTAACCGGAATCTGTCCTGCCACCATTTTACAAAATACACAACCATTCACACTCATTCTATACCTATAATCTAAGATAATGAGTTACTGCTGCTTGCCGGCTTTATCCGCCTCGGTTTTAGCTTCGGCAGCCTCTTTAACTTCGGCCTTTTCTCTTTTAGTCTTTTTACGAGAGGCTTTTTTGGCGGCAGCTTTGGTTTGTTTTTTTGTGCTCTCGTCCTTACCCACAAACTGCAACAAAACAAGCCGACCATTATCACCCAATCTTCTCAAAGACAGGCGGATAATTCTCGTATAACCGCCCGGCCTGTCAAGGTATCTGGGACCAAGCTCGCTGAACAATTTTCCGATTATGGTGCCCTTGCTGACAGCCTTGCCATCTTCATAAGCTATAATATCACGATCGCCAAGCAGCATAATAGCCCGACGCCTGGCAGACAATGTACCTTTCTTAGCCAGTGTAACTAACTTCTCAGCAAAGGACTTTACCTCCTTGGCCTTTTCGGGTGTTGTTGAAATCGTTTCGTGCTGGATGAGTGAAGCGACCAGATTTCGGCGCATAGCCAAACGATGCTCAGCTGTTCGATTTAACTGACGCCCTGCTATTCTATGACGCATACGCTCGAATCCTCTTATCTGTTACTACCATAATTAATCACCTATACCTGTCATTCCCAAAGATAAACCGATATCCGCCAGTTTTCTTTTGACCTCCCGCAAACTTGTTTTACCGAAGCTGCGAACATTCAGCAAATCAGCTTCCGTCTTTTTCACCAGCTGGCCGACTGTTGCGACCTTTATTGACTCAAGACAGTTGTTAACCCTCACCGATAACTCCAGTTCCTGAATAGGAATATCCAGCTTTCTGGTTAATTCCTCATTCACTGCTTCTTCCGATGCTTCCTCAAGAACGATTTGCTCGGCAACAGTTTCCTCTCCAAGCCCGAAATACTGAACGAAGGGATTGATGTGCTTACGCAATATTTTGGCGGCCTCTACCAGCGCCATATCCGGAGTAATTGTTCCATTGGTCCAAATTTCCAGAATCAGCTTGTCATAATTGGTTCGCTGGCCGACGCGCGTATCTTCGGTTGTGTAGCGAACTCTTGTAACCGGCGAATATACCGCATCAATCAATATTCTGCCGAGTTCTTGCTCAAATCTGTCTGCGACGGCGATTCGTTCCGAAGCCGGCAAATAACCGCGGCCTTTCTCAACTACCATTTCCATTTCAAAATTTACGTCTTCAGTTAAAGTGGCCAACACCGTATCTTTGTTTATCAATTCTATGGCCGGGTCTGCAACTATATCGGCTGCCGTTACAACTCCGGCTTTGTTGGCCGAAACTTTCATTACCTTCGGACCTTCACCCTGGAGCCGAACAACAAGATTCTTGACATTCAAAACTATCTCGGTAACATCCTCCATTACACCCTTTAAGGAGGTAAATTCATGGTCGGCACCAGTCACTTTAATGGATGTTACGGCACTGCCTTCCAGAGAAGAAAGTAATACGCGTCTTAAACTATTACCGACAGTGGTGCCAAAACCACGTTCGAAAGGCTCGATGAAGAATCGGCCATATTTATCGCTTGACACTGCTATATCTCGTTCAACATGAGTCGGCAATTCCAAACCACGCCATGTAACTCGCATATATACCTCCAATAACAACGTCCATTAACAATTCGTTATTGACCAGCAAAATCCAACCAAACGGCTACCTCGAACAGAACTCCACAATCAACTGTTCCTGAACAGGAATCTGAATATCATCTCTGGTGGGTAGCGCAACAATCGTAGCTTCGGGCTTTTCACTATCCACCTGTAACCAACCCTGTGTGGTAAAGTTTGGGTTGCTTTCCAATTGCCCTTTTATCTTCTTTCTGCTTTTTTCGGAATCCTTGACCGTTATCTTGTCGCCGACTTTCATAGTATAATCACAGATATTGACTTTGCGTCCTTTCACATAAATATGGCCGTGCGTAACAAGCTGTCTGGCAGCCTTGCGTGACGGCGCAAAATTCAACTTATATAGCACATTATCCAAACGTCTTTCCAACAATTGCAGCAGAATCTCACCGGTATTACCCTTCATCCGCTCAGCTTTGTGGAAATACCTCATAAACTGTCGCTCCAGGAGACCATAATACCTTTTGACTTTTTGCTTTTCACGCAACCGAACACCATATTCGCTTGCTCTGCCTCTGCGCCAACCGTGCATACCGGGACCCAAATTGCGCTGCTTTTTCTCAATCGGGCACTTGGCCGTCTCACACCTGACACCCTTGAGCATCAGCTTCATCGCCTCGCGACGGCAATATCTACAAGATGAACCAAGATAACGTCCCATTTTTATCTCCAAAACACCGGTAACTGGTGATTATTTAGTCGGTTACCAATTACCATTTAACCAATTATCAAACCTATACTCGTCTTCGCTTCGGTGGTCGACAACCATTATGTGGAAGCGGAGTAACATCTTCTATCGAAGCGATGCGCAATCCAGCCTGCTGTAGGGCTGAGATGGCAGATTCACGACCCGAACCAGGCCCTTTAACCCTAATTTCAATCTCACGCACACCGTTACGCATAGCAGTACCTGCGCAGCGCTGCGCAGCCTGTTGCGCAGCAAAAGGGGTGCTCTTGCGCGAGCCCTTGAAGCCGACACAGCCCGCTGAACCCGAGCAAATTGTATCACCATCAGGGTCTGTAAATGTAATCAACGTATTGTTGAAAGTCGCCTTTATATACACTATAGCCCTGGCGACATTCTTCTTAACTTTTCGCTTTGCAGTCGTTGTCGGCATTATTAGAAAAATCCTCAAATAACAAAACTATCATTTTCGAGCAGCAAAATTGAACTACGTACGCTGTTCCTTCACACCTTTCTTGCCCGCCACTGTCTTTCTTGGGCCTTTGCGAGTTCGCGCATTACTCTGAGTGTGCTGGCCCCGAACAGGCAAACCCTTTCTGTGTCGAATACCTCTATAACAGCTTATATCACGTAATCGAGCGATATTCTGGGAGACCTGCCTGCGAAGCTGGCCTCCTACCGTATAATTATGGTCGATAATCTGAGTTATCCTGCTAAGCTCGTCTTCACTGAGTTTGCCAGCCTTGGTGCTTCTTTCTATCTTGGCCTCCTTCAAAATCATCTCCGAAGTATGGCGGCCTATACCATGAATATAAGTCAACGAAATCCAGATGGATTTATCATTAGGAATATCAACACCTACTATACGGGGCATATCAGCTCCTTTTCCTTATCCAGCCCATCTATACAAACTAACCCTGGCGTTGTTTGTGTCTTGGGTTGGGACAAATCACCCGCACAACGCCTTTGCGACGAACAACCTTGCAATTCTCACATATACGCTTTACAGAACTTCTAACTTTCATTTTTACAATCTACCTTCGTACACTATATCTCATTCAGGACGCACTTCTGAGTTCCAGCTTTGCGGGGTCCCTTCAATTTCGCAGAACTATTCGGCCTCTATTCAAATCATACGGTGACATTTCAACTACAACGGAATCACCCGGCAAAATCCGAATAAAATGCATCCGCATTTTACCCGAAACATGTGCCAAAATCTTGTGGCCGTTTTCCAATTCCACATTAAACATTGCATTCGGCAACGCATCAATCACCGTGGCCTGCAATCTTATTGTGCCCTTGTCTGCCATTTCAAGTTTCCACAGCTTTTCGCTTCGAGTTTTTCTGCTTTTGCTACTTTACAGTCAGCACTTCACAACCATTTTTCACTATTGCAATCGTATGCTCAAAATGAGCTGAGCATTTTCCATCCTTTGTTACCACTACCCATCCGTTTCTCAGTGTTCGCACATCACTGGTGCCGGCATTAATCATCGGCTCTACCGCCAGGACCATACCTTCGGTAAGAATAATATCACATCTGAGCAGCTCATCGCTGACAAAATTGGGTACCCTAGGTTCTTCGTGCATCTTCTTACCAATGCCGTGTCCAACAAATTCCTTTACTACTGAAAAGCCGGCTAATTCAGCATAATCCTGCATTTCAGCGGCTATCCGGCTCCATTTGACACCCGGTTTCGCTCGAGCTATCGCAATATCGAGAACATTCTTAGTAACATCTATAAGTTTGCGTTTATCCTCAGAAATCTCACCGATAGCAAGCGTAACAGCAGCATCTCCACAATAGCCGTCCAGCTTGGCACCAAAATCAATGCTGAGGATATCACCATTCTTAAGCACAACAGCCTCAGAAGGAATTCCATGGACAACCTGCTCATTTATCGAGACGCAAATGCAGGCTGGAAACGGAACGTGAGCATAAGGACTGCGTACGCCCTTGAACAAAGCCACTGCCCCGGCTTCAGCTGTAATTTGCGAAGCTACGCTGTCCAACCAGCCGGTAGTTACTCCCGGTTCTGCAAGCTCTTTTAATTTTGAAAGAACATCGGCTACAATAGCACCTGCTTTACGAATCAACTCAATTTCTCTTCGGCTGCGAAGCGTTATAGCCATTTAATCTCTTCGCTCTTTGGCGAAAGTATCCAAATTCTCGAACAATAAAGCAGTAACATCATCGGCATCTTTATTGGCATCTATATCATAAACAGTATTGTTCTTCCTATAGTAATCTACCACCGGTTCTGTCTGCTGATGATACGTCTTAAGCCGATTTGCAACCACCTCAAGACTGTCATCAGGTCTCTGAATGAGCTTGGCACCATCGTTATCACATATTCCTTCGACCTTCGGCCTCAGGTTTTCGATGTGATAAACCGCACCACACTGAGGACAGCTTCTTCTGCCGGTCATTCGCTCAGCTACTATCTGGTCGTCCACCTTTAAATTCAAAACAGCATCTATTCTTTTGCCGTTACAAGCCAGCGATTTGTCAAGCCGCTCGGCCTGATTAATGGTTCTCGGAAAACCATCCAGCACAAAGCCTCTCTTTGATGTCTTTTTAATTGCACCAGCCATCATTTCAACTATTACCTCATCCGGCACAAGCTCACCCGAATCCATATACTTCTGGGCTTTTCTGCCCAATTCGCTTCCTGCAGCTCTTTCCTGCCGTAATATGTCTCCACTGGACAGATGGGTCAGGCCGTATTTTTTAACAATGCGCTTGCACTGCGTTCCTTTGCCTGCTCCCGGAGCGCCCAACAAAACTATCCTCACGCATAGGCTCCTTTAATTCTGCCGGTTTCACTAAAACCATCGTAGCTGCGCATCAGGAGGTTGGCCTCGATTTTCTGAACCATATCCAGCGAGACGCTGATAACTATCAATAAGCCGGTGCCGCCCAGGAAAGATGCTATTCTCCAATCAACTCCTAATAACATTGTAACCACCGACGGCACAACAGCAATTATGGCCAAGAATGCAGCTCCAAAATAAGTGATTCTGAGCATTACCTTTTCCAAATAGTCAGCGGTTCTGCGTCCCGGACGAAGTCCTGGGACGAAGCTACCTGAATCCCGCAAATTTTTGGCCATTTCCTTCGGCTGAAACTGTATTGTGGTCCAAAAGTAAGCGAATAAAAATATCAATAACATATACAAAACATTATAGGTATAAGCACCAGGCCCCAAAGCATTCTGCAAACTCTGAAGAAATACCGAAGCCGGGAACCTGCTTGCCAAGTGGCCGACAATCACCGGTGGGAACATCATAAAACTCGATGCAAAAATTATCGGCATCACTCCGCCGTGATTGACCCTAAGCGGCAGATAACTCTTGCCGCCAACAGTCATCCGACGACCACGTATCTGCCTTGCCTGCTGAATAGGTATCCGGCGCTGGCCCTGAGTTATTAGTATGGCCCCTGCAACAACGAACACAAACGCTGCAACCAGGAACAATACCTTTGCCGGACCTATGGTTCCGGGCGGCGCACCGACGCTGAAGTCAACATTCTGCCAAAGCTTCTGGATTGCCCAAGGCATCCTGGAAATAATACCAGCCATAATTATCAAACTGATACCATTGCCTATGCCGTATTCGTCTATCTGCTCGCCGAGCCACATCAGGAAGATGGTACCAGCCGTCATACTAACAATGCCCATTATCATAGCCTGGGTGTACATACCAGGATAAATATAAGCCCCCATCCCAAACATTCTCATATACATTATCGCCTGAAAAATACATACTGGCACCGTCAGGTAACGTGTGTACTCCTGTATCTTTTTATAGCCGGTTTGGCCCTCCTGGCGTAACTTTTTCAAGGCTGGAACGACCTCGGCCAGCAGCATAAGGAAAATCGAGGCCATAATATAGGGCATAATTCCTAGACCGAACAAGCTACTATGGCTCAAGGTCCCACCTGTGAACATTTGGAGGTACTCAGCAGCTCTACCTAAAGGGCTATTTGTGTCCCTTGTATTGACAGCGGCTTCTAATTTCGACTGGTCAAAACATGGCGTAGGGATATGAAAACCAATCCTATATATAATCAGCAACGCCAAAGTAAAAAGAATCTTGTTGCGCAAGTCTGGGATTCTAAATATGTTAAATACTGCTCCAAGCATTTTTATATTCGCCTTCTAATCTCTCGCTCTCATAATAATTACAGTCAGTTACTCTATTATTTTCGCTGTGCCGCCGCAAGCCTCAATCTTTTGCTCTGCGGTCCTGCTGAATTTATGAGCTGTTACCAACAATTTTTTTGTCAGCTCACCATCGCCAAGAATCTTGACCTTATTTTTAAGGCTGTCAATCAGTCCGGCACTGGATAACTGCTCCACACCAACGGTGGCACCCTCGTCAAACCTCTCCAATTGCGACACATTAACAATTTTGTATCGCGTTTCGAATTTGAAATTGCTAAAGCCGCGTTTGGGCAATCGCCTAAACAAGGGCATCTGCCCACCCTCAAAAAGCGATACGGAAAAGGCCCCGGCTCTGCTGCCGCTGCCTTTGTGGCCTCGGCCACAGGTTTTGCCACGGCCCGTACCAGTGCCTCTGCCGACACGCTTACGAGCTTTATGTTTACCTGCGACAGAAGTTATTTCAAAATTCAACATTTGAACCATCACCACCTTTTTACAGCTTCAACTTCTACACCACGAAGATATTCAATCACTTCTTTACTGCGCAACTTCAACAATGCACTTAACGTAGCTTTGACAACATTTTTAGCAGAGGTACTTCCATAAACTTTTGTAAGCACATCCTGCACGCCGGACAATTCAAGAACTGCTCTCGCACTTGAGCCAGCGATGACCCCTGTGCCAGGGCTGGCTGGAACCAGTATTATCTTTGTCGCTCCGTACTTGCCGCAGACCTGGTACGGAATCGTCCGCTCGAAAAGGGTTATTTTGTGCAAAGATTTCTTGGCATCTTTTATGCCTTTCTCAACGGCTAATGGGACTTCATTGGCCTTGCCATAACCGATGCCCACCGTGCCTGCGCGGTCACCAACTACAACCAGCGCCGCAAAGCTGAACCGTCTGCCTCCCTTGACCACTTTGGCACAGCGAAATATTTTCACGACCGTATCCTCCAACGGTTGTTCTTCCTGAGCAGAGGGTTTGACCTCGGTAGAAGGCCGCACCAAAGGTGCGACACTCTTCTCCGGGGTCTCGCTTTCAACAGGATTAGCCGATTCTGCTGTCAATTTTCTTCTCCAAACCTAACTCTGTTTTTTAAAAAACCAACCCGCCTTTTCTTGCCGCCTCGGCAAGAGCTTTGACTCTGCCATGATATTTATAGCGGTTTCTATCAAAGCAAACACACTTAATGCCTACGCTCAACGCCTGCTTTGCGAGCGCTTCACCTACAATTTGAGCAGCTTTTTTGTCACCACCGTGGGGCAATTGGTCCCGCAGGACTTTTGTTCTTGTGCTTGCAGAAACAAGTGTCGCTCCTGCAACATCATCCGTAATCTGGGTGTAAATATGTCTGTTTGAGCGAAACACCGACAGCCGCGGCCTGTCCGGGGTTCCAAAGACCTTTTTTCGCACGTGAGATTTACGTCTCAAGGCCGCTTTTTTTGTCCTGTCAATTCCCATAAAAACCAAATCCTAATTACACCGTTCCTGTAGCAAACGCTTTGCCGACTTTGCGTTTTACGTATTCGTCGGCATAACGGATACCTTTGCCCTTATAGGGTTCCGGCGGCTTTACTTTTCTTATATCCGCAGCAAACTGTCCCACCAGTTTCTTGTCCGCTCCCAAAAGTGTAAACCTGGCGGGAACTTCATCGCCTTTGGTCGCACCAGTCTCAATGTTCACCTTTATACCCTTTGGTATTGGCTTTTCTACCGGATGGCAAAAGCCAATTTGCAAAATCAGCTTGCCACCTTGTTCCTTGACACTATAACCGGTGCCGTACATCTGCATCTTCTTTTCAAAACCTTTGCTGACACCGGTTACCATATTGACAATCAAGGCACGTATTGTGCCGTGCAGCTGCCTGTTCTGGCGTACTTCAAGATGGTCATTTTCAACCAGCGCTGTTCCCGCAGAACTGTCAATTTTTATTTTTATCTGCGGGGGACAGTTCAACCGCAAACTGCCGAGCGGCCCTGAAACCTCGATACACAGGCCTTTTTGCTCAACCTTTACCCCTTTAGGAATAATAACTGGTTTTTTTCCAATACGACTCATTAACTCACCGTACAAAGTACCTCGCCGCCGACGTTGTCCTTGCGGCAGTTTCTATCACTCATCACACCTTTACTTGTCGAAACAATCGCTACGCCCATACCGGCCAAAACGTGCGGTAATCGATCGACAGGCAAATATACTCTTCTGCCGGGCTTACTTACTCTTGCTATCTCAGTAATAACAGCCTGACCACTCTGGTCATACTTCAGGGTAACCTTCAGTATTCCCTGTTTGCTATCATCGATGCGGCTGAAATCTTCGATATAACCTTCCTGTTTAAGCACAGCTGCTATGCCTTCGCAGATATTCGATGCCTTAATGCTGACCTCGGGCTTATTTATCCGGAGCGCATTGCGAATTCTCGTCAGCATATCAGCTATTGGGTCACTGGCACTCATAATTCAGGTTCCAATCCATCTCCATTACCAGCTGGCTTTTCTCACACCTGGTATTTTCCCTTCATTGGCTAATGTTCTAAAACAAATGCGGCAAATTTTGAATTTGCGATAAACAGCATGGCTTCTTCCACAAAGCTGGCAACGCGTATATTCCCTGACGCGAAACTTTTGTTTCTTCTTTGCCTTATTCTCCAGCGCTTTAGTCGACACTTACATACTCCAAATCACTCGTTAGTTACTGAATACTACATTTCCGGCGCTGCCGACTCCCTGAAGGGCATACCAAAAAGCGACAGCATTCTCATTGCTTCTTCATCAGTATTGGCCGTAGTTATAAAAGCTACGTTCACACCCTGCTGAAACTCTACTTTCGCGGGGTTGATTTCCGGAAAAACACTCTGTTCAGGCAACCCCATCGAGTAATTGCCCCTGCCGTCAAAACTTTTCGGGCTAAGGCCCCGAAAATCTCTCACTCGCGGGATTGCAAGACTAATCAGTCTATCCATAAATTCATACATTCGCCCGTGGCGGACAGTCACCTTCAAACCTATTTCGTTACCTTCACGAAGCTTGAAATTCGAGACGCTCTTTTTGGCCTTACACACAAGCGGCATCTGGCCGGTAATCATCATCAGGTCCTTTTTGGCAAGTTCCAGAAATTTCTTGTCCTGTGTCGCTTTGCCTACTCCCATAGAAATAACAATCTTTTCCACCCGCGGCACAGCCATAGGATTTTTGTAGTCAAACTCCTTTATCAATTCAGGAACTATCTTGGACTTATATAAATCCTTCAAACGTGCCATCTCGTATCTCGCTTAGGCCTTTTTAGCTCTCTTAACAACGCTGACTTCGCTACCATCGGCTGCAAGGCGCTTTTTACTTCCGTCGGCGTTCATCTGATAATGAACCCTGCTGCCTCTTGAGCTTTTTGGACTTAGAGGCAGAATATTACTTATATGAATGGGCTGCTCAACATCAATACGACCTCCATGCGGATTTTTGCGTGAAGGCCGAACGTGCTTCTTTGCTATATTGTGTCCCTGAACCACCACCTTGTTCTTTTCCGGTATGACACGCAGTATCTTACCGGTAGCACCTTTATGGTCACCCGCTATAATCTCAACCATATCACCTTTTTTTATATGTAGGCCCATCTTAAAATTTCGTATCTCTCTTTACACAATAATAACCAGCTTCTTCAAACCACTTCGCTTGCAAGCGAAATGATTTTCATATAGTTTTTTTCACGAAGCTCACGAGCAACCGCACCAAAAATCCTTGTCCCTATGGGATTGCCTTCATTATCAATCATAACAGCGGCATTATGGTCGAATCTAACGTAGCTGCCATCGGGGCGTTTCAAAGGGCTCGTGGTTCGTATAACAACGCATTTATATACTTTCTTATCATCCAGCTGACAGGTCGGAAGCGACTTTTTGATAGCAACACAGATAACATCGCCCACCCTGGCTACAGTGCGCCTGAACTTTCCTCTTGACCCTCCTTTGCCGAGAACTCTGATGCACAGTGCCAACTTGACACCTGAGTTGTCAGCTATATCTAACATTGTTTCCTGCTGAATCACCTTATTTCCCGTTTCTCGTCGCTTCTCTGACGCTACAGCTGCTCTTTAACCGCTTTTTCTAGAACCTTTATAAGACGCCAACTTTTAGTTTTGCTATGGGGCCTGCACTCAACAACTTCAACGACATCACCCACGCCAGCCTGATTACGTTCATCATGGACTGCAAGCTTTGTTCTACGCTTTACGTATTTGCCGTACTCCGGATGCCCAACCTTGAAATCAACGGCAACTTTGATGCTCTTATTACCGCTGTTACTTATTACCACGCCGGTTACAGTTTTTAATTTCTTATCCTGCATCTTCATTTTCCAATCACCGCTGCTGCAGTGAACTATGACCTCTTCTCTCGCATTATCGTTTTAATCCTGGCGATATCACGTCTGGTATTAATTAAAGCTTTGGAATTCTCCAGCTTTTCCGTAACCGCCTGTGAGCGCAAATCAAACAAGTGCCTCTGCAATTCATCGAGCTTGTCACTAAGCTCATCCGGACTCATTTCACGATACTGCTGGGCCTTCATCTGGCACTTTCCTTATGGCAACACTACAATGAATGTCTTCGTTTAATAAACCTGCACCTAATCGGCAATTTATGAGCAACCCTGCTCAATGCCAATTTTGCGACGTTTTCAGCTACTCCGCCGACTTCAAAGCAAACTTGGCCTGGTCTGACTCTGGCGACCCAGAATGCGGGCTCACCCTTACCTTTGCCCATTCGCGTCTCCAACGGCTTGGCGCTTACCGGCTTGTGTGGAAATATCCTCAGATATACCTTTCCTTCACGATGCAAAAAATGGGTTGCCGAAACTCGACCTGCTTCAATCTGCTTGGCGCTTATCCAGCTGGCTTCCATCGCCTGCAAACCGTATTCGCCAAACGCTACAAAATTGCTTCGAGAGGCATTGCCCTTCATTTTGCCACGCTGGCTTTTACGGTATTTAACTCTTTTCGGCATCGTCGCCATTTTTCAGACTCTCGCGAATTAACAATTGATTATTGATTATCAGTTACTGATTTCTCCGGGTTTTCTGTGTCCTTTAAGCCCTCCTGGGTTAGCTCCTTTTTAGCTTCGACAGGGCTTTCACCTTCCTGTGCCACCGCAGCTTTAGTCCGCCTCTTGAAACTCTGGCCTGCATCAACACGCCTCGGTGAACGACGCCGGCGAGTCTGCTTAGGCTCAATTTCCTCACCAAATTTACCTCTATAAACCCAAACTTTGATACCAATTGCTCCGTATGTTGTTCTGGACGTTGCCGTGGCGTAATCTACATCGGCATCCAAGGTCTGCAGTGGGATGCTACCGAGTTTTTGCGCCTCTTTACGCGCTATCTCTGCGCCTGCCAACCGTCCCGAGCAGACAATCTTAACTCCTTTGGCACCGGCGTTCATCGCCGATTCGCAATACTCTTTCATCGTGCGCCTAAACGAAGCCCGCTTACTTAGCTGTTCGGCAATCGCTTCGGCTATCAAAGTAGCATCAAGGTCCGGCTCTTTTATCTCGATAACATTGACGCCCATCTTCCGACCTGTAATCCCCTCAAGCTCTTCCCGCAACTTGTCGACTTCTCCGCCTCTGGGACCAATAACTATACCTGGCCGAGCGCTGTGCAGTGTTACTTTCACTTCATTACGTGTTCGGATTATTTCAACCTTTGCTACTGCGCCCTTAGGCATCTGACGGTTAAATTTCTTGTCAATGTACTGGCGTATCTTCTGGTCTTCGACAAGAAAATCGCCGTAATCGCTCTTGGAAGCAAACCATGTGCTTTGCCATCCACGCGTTATTCCTGTTCTAAAACCTGTTGGCGATGTTTTCTGACCCATAATCTCGTATTTCGTATCTCGCCGTATCGCAGCTGGCGAGGTGCATTTTATACTCCCTTCGCTTCTGTTACTGTTATATGTATATGGCAGGCCTCTTTCCTGAGAGGATATGCCTTGCCTCTGTCTTTTGCTATCCATTGTTTGGTGCCAATGCGCCGCCCTGCACCGTCAACACGAGCTTCACTGACATAGAGATTATCAACGTCAGCCTGCTGCTCATCGGCATCGGCTACGGCACTTTTTAGAACCTTGTCAACCATTCCTGCTGCTCGTTTTCTTGTGAACTTCAAAATATCCATTGCGTCCTGAACTCTTCGGCCGACTATCAATTGTGTAACCAATTGAACCTTACGAACGGAACTCGGAGCAAAGCGATAAGACGAACACCATTCAACCAAATCATTTACTTCAACAGATAAGGCAGTCGCCAGACGGCGAATATCCTCTTTACGGGGCATAGGCTTAAAAAGACCTTTCTGCCAGTTTTTAACAGCCGCCGTTGCCTTTTTCTCGTTCAGTCCGCCTCCGACAATCTGGCTGGCCAACTGCTCTGTACTCACCCGCTGTTGTTCGCAAAGCTTTTTTAACTTATTAGCACTTAACATATTCCGTATCCCACAGCCCCCGTCACTCTACCGGTGTTACTTCTATTTTTCTGCTTGAATGACCTCTAAAAATCCTCGTCGGCGAAAATTCACCCAGCTTATGTCCGACCATATCTTCAGTAATAAAAACCTTATTAAAAATCTTGCCGTTGTGGACCATAAAGGTAAAGCCGACAAATTCGGGAATTATGGTGCATCTCCTCGCCCAGGTTTTTATCGGCTCATGAGAGCCGGTATCCCTTCGCTTATTGACCTTGGCAAAAAGCTTTTCATCAACATACGGCCCTTTTTTAAGCGACCTTCCCATTCGAATTTACTCAACCTTCAAACTTTAATTACCAATCATGCAATTACGCTATAAATTGAAAACGTCCACTTTTTCGTCTTCGAATAATCCTTTTATTACTTCGATTTCGCGGATTTCTGGTTTTTCCACCTTTTGCCAGCACGCCAGTAGGTGAGCAGGGATGCCGTCCACCATTTGCTCGGCCTTCGCCGCCACCCATCGGGTGAGAAACCGGATTCTGCGCCTTGCCTCTGACGTGAGGTCTGCGACCTATGTGCCGCATTCTCCCGGCCTTGCCTATCTTAACATTCTGGTAGTCGGGGTTGCTAAGCTGGCCGATTGTAGCCCTGCATTCTTTGCGAACCATCCGCATCTCACCGCTTGGCAAGATGATAGTAACCCAATCGCCTTCCTTCGCCACAATTCTTGCAGCACCTCCGGCACCTCTGACCAATTTTCCGCCCGCCCCTGCAGTCATTTCAATATTATGAATCTCAAGACCGGCGGGAATCGCATCTAGCGGCATCGCATTACCAATCTTTGGCTCGCACTCAGAACCACTTTCCACGCGGTCGCCCAGCTTTATACCAAGCGGTGCCAATATATATCTTTTTTCACCGTCGGCGTAGTGCAGCAGTGATATGAAGCAATTCCTATTAGGGTCGTATTCAATCGCTGCCACTTTTGCAGGAACACCATCTTTATCGCGCTTAAAATCGATGATACGGTAAATTTTTCTTGCCCCGCCGCCTCTGAACCGCACCATTGTCATCCCGCTGCTGTTTCTGCCGCCTGCCTTCTTTATGCGGACACAAAGTGACTTGGCCGGCTTATCGGCAGTCAACTCGGCATAATCATTTACCGAGCCGCTTCGACGTCCGGGAGATGTCGGTTTATAAATTCGAATACCCATAACACACCTCACACTGGTAATTGGTAATTACCATTCACCAGTTACCAAAATTAAAACAAATCTATATGATAGTCCGGCTTCAGAAATACAACGGCTTTCTTCCAGCTTGCTGTCATACCGAAATCTCTGCCTCTGCGACGGTATTTGCCTCTGTGATTAGCCGTTCTTACCTTGCTTACCTTAACACCGTATATTTTTTCAACAGCGTTTTTTATCTGGGTTTTATTGGCCTTTTTGTTCACCTCGAAAGAGTATGCACCTTTTACATTCGCAAAGTGCATCCCCTGCTCTGTAATCAAAGGCCGAATTATTATATTAAGGTTATTAAGCATTCGCCGTTAATTCTCGTCTCCTTGGTCTCTATTCAAAAGGGACAAAAATGCCTCACGGGTTATCAGCATTTTGCGATGGCTGCAAATATCCCCGGCGTTCAACTCAGCCACGGGCATAACAACCACCCTCGGGATGTTTCTGGCTGATTTATAAAGATTGCCGTCATAGCCGTTAATTGTTACTAAGCAACCGCTTTCGATTTTCAAATTACCCAAAACACTTATAAAATCGCTGGTTTTGGGCTTGTCAAATTTCAGCTCATCAACCACCACAATATCGTTTCTCAAAAGCTTTGCTAAAATAGCCGAGTCTCTGGCTAATATCCTCTGCTTTTTGGGCATACGTTTGCCGAAATCTCTGGCCGTCTTGGCAAAAATAACACCGCCGCCTACTCGTTTGCCGGTTCGCACTGTTCCCGCTCGTGCGTTGCCCGTGTGCTTTTGCGCATAAATCTTTCTTGTCGAGCCTTCAACCATCCCTCTGCTTTTTGTCGCAGCTGTCCCCACGCGCTTGTTGGCGTGGTACATAACGATTGCCTGTTTAAGCAGCGGATATCTAACCGAGCCGCCAAAAAGCGACTCGTCGACCTTTAAGACATCGACTTCCTGGCCATCTCTATTGTAGATAGATATATCAATCATTTCTGTATCCAATTCTCCAATATATATCAGGCCCCTTGTGAGCTACGGACTACAACATAACTACCAAAAGAACCCGGAACACAACCTTTGACCATCAATAAATTTCTCTCCTCGTCTATCGCTACCAAGCTGTGGTTTTTTTCTGTTGCTCTGTGATTCCCCAAATGCCCCGCCATCCTCTTGCCCTTGTGCAGGTTGCCGCCGTGACCCCGGTCTGTACCGTGACTGGCAATCGAGCCGGGAGAACGGTGCTTCCGCTCGGTACCGTGAGAGCCCGGCATCCCATGAAAATCGTACCGTTTCATCACTCCGGCGAAACCTTTGCCTTTGCTCGTTCCCACTATATCAACATATTTGTCTTCCTTAAAAACCGAAACTGTAAGAGAATCTCCGACTTTATACTCCGCTGCGGTATCGCCGGACAAACGCATCTCTCTAATAAATCTCTTCGGCTCCGAATTGGCTTTCTTGGCATGTCCTAATTGCGAATTCTTTCTTCGCGATTTTTTTACATCGTCATATCCCAATTGAACGGCATCGTAGCCGTCTGTATTCACTGTTTTGACCTGCATAACAACACAGGGACCGGCCTGTATGACTGTAACGGGCAGAAGCTTGTCCGCTTCGTCATACATCTGAGTCATCCCTATTTTTTTGCCCAGCAGCATTGCCATTGCTCCTCACCTCGTATCTCAGGCCTTAATCTTCACAAAGACGCCGGCCGGCACCACTAAACGGTTCAACACCTCAACAGTTCGTGCGTTGGCCTCGTGAATATCTATCAGGCGCTTGTGAGTCCTCAACTCAAACTGCTCACGCGACTTTTTATCAACATGAGGACTTCGCAAAACGGTATATCTTTCAATACGCGTAGGCAACGGCACCGGACCACTGACACGGGCATTAGTTCTTCTGGCGTGCTCTACTATCTCTTTAGCAGACGCATCAAGAGCCCTGGAGTCGTAGGATTCCATCTTAATTCTTATCTTTTCAGTTTCAGCAGGCACAGTTTTCCTTCCCGTTTGCCCTCAGTGAAATCACCAAAAGGCAAATTTCCGATAAGTTGCCTCTTTACGTCATATCTGAAAATTTTAGAAAACCTTAGATTATACATACTTACAAACAAAATACAAAATAATTTTCTTAAGCTATTTAAGCTATTTTTAAGCATATAGCTTCTCTCTTTTACCAAATACATCTTGGTTTAATTTTGGCAGGAAAGGCACTTCTTATCGGACTTGTCTTTTATCTACTGACGACTAAAAACACGACACCCAACCAATAAATTCGCCTTCCTTAAAGAATTCGGGTTCGGACCAATTACGGCCATCCCAAAGCCATTTATCAGCTTTGGCTTCAAAAAAGTAACTAACAAACCATCCTTGACCACTACACTACAGATATGCAACAGCCCAACTCGTAAACGCAAAACCCATCCATGGTTCTGCTCGCTACGGCTGAAAAACCACAATGGTACTACACAAATCTGTCTTTATCAAACAAAATATCGAAAAAATCTTGCTAAAATTACAAAAAAATGCTCAAAAAACACAAAAATTTACGTTTTTCTCGCTTTTTTCCATGCTGTTTTTCCCCTGCATCACCAGCCCGCTTTGGAATACCTCCTCTGAATACCCGAGGACGAGAGAGTTAAAACACTTGCTTCCGCTTGGATACCGTTCTACTGGTATGCCTCCGGCATACTAACTATTGGTTTCCAACTCGTGGGCATCCGGCAGCTACAGCACTATGGCCCATCGGCCGCACCACATGTTTCTTCTTTTCTTGACTTGTCTCGCCGTAGCCTCGGCGAAGGCGGATACCCTGATTTTCTGGCATTCTCTACATCTATATGTATTTTTAGACAAGTGATTTAATTCCACTTTTCAATCAAATCTGTTTGTAGTTTTGCCAGCTTTCGAGATTTTTTAAAAATTTTTTCTTCTTTTTCCCAACATTTATCTGTCATACATCTTATCTTCCTTAGGAGGATACCATGTTCCTTGGCTAGCCCGCTGACTATCATTTTTTACTTGACAGCATATAAAATACTCTATACGTTGATTCCAGGAAAATTAAGGGAAATTGCATGGGAGCATTCCTGAACGGTTTGATTCATAGCAAGGGATTGGTGTGTAAATTGAACTTTCGTACTTCATAACTAACTGTGGTGTATGAATTTTCGCCCGTGGCAGGAATTATTCATCCCAAATTGTTTCAAAATGAAGGGAAGCAGAATATGGCGGACAAACTTATCTCTCCAAGAAAGATTTCGGCGTTAGTTTTATTCGTGGTAATGTGTAACTTTTCGACCTTTGGTAAAAACACGTCTAACAAGGGGTTAGTTGAGCGAAAGGCAGCGCTTCAGGATTTGTTAAAGACCGTTCGAGGAAAAGACATTAAAAAACCTCCGCGCATTTCCAAAACAAAAGATGGATACTTACGTTTTATCGCAGCGCCTCGCTTAAAGCATTTTTCGGTTGATAGTGGCGTTCTTCCCAGGTTTGTCAAACCTGAAGACGTAGCCGATGTGTTTCTACAGCAGCACCTTAATCTGTTTATTAATGAAAGCTTTTTTGTTGGATTTAAAAAGAGCCGAGTTAATACAAGCGGTCCCCGAACATATGTTAGGTATCAGCAAACCTATGCTGGCCTCGACGTTTTTGGGGCTGGCATGATGATACAGGTCAACGCTATGGATGGTATAAAAGCGGTCTTAAGTGATACTATGAGAGATACCGAGGCCCTTGATACAGGCGATATTTTAATACAGCCAATTATCAGCGCTAAGCAGGCCGCTCAAACAGCTATTGACTGGATGACTTCCAAATATGGTGAATTTGTCTTTGAAGCATCCGACCCGGCGCTTATGATTTATTGTCCTTCAGTTGTAGGCTCAAAGGGACTTTCCCAGCTGGTCTGGCAAATTGAGGTAGGTAACATCGGTGAACCACTTGCAAAAGAACTTATCCTTATTAACGCTCATAACGGAGATATAGCATTACACTTTTCATTAATCAATGAGCTTATGCACCGAGTAATCCGGGATTTTAACTCATCACCTCCAGTGTTAGCACTTGAAGATCTTCCCGGAGGTGGAGACGACCCCTGTTACCCAACAGGAATTGGCGATGTTGATCATGCCTACGAATACTTAAAAAATTCTTATAATTTCTATTACAACTATCACAATCGCGATAGCTATGACAATAATGGTTCGGATCTGATTGCTCATGTACGATTTTCAAGTGTATCAACCGCTTGTTGGGTGGTGAGTAGAATGTCATTAGGTAATGGATATGCGGTAGAGGATGTGATAGGCCACGAACTCACCCACGGAGTTACCCAGAATGAGTCAAATTTACTTTACTATGGCGAGTCAGGTGCTATTAATGAATCACTTTCTGATATGTGGGGCGAATGGATTGACCAGGAATATAGCGATAACGATGGTAATGATGCTCCTGCGGTGAAATGGCTGATAGGAGAGGATACCCCGGATGGGGCAAGGCGGAGTATGAAAAATCCACCTTCGTATTCGTATGATTCCAATGATTATGGCAGCGATTTTAATGGAGTACCCCACCCGGACCGATACGACAGCCCGTATTATTATCGTGAGACAAGCCCATATTTTCCTGATTTTAATGATCAAGATAACGGCGGTGTTCATTTTAACAGCGGCGTGGCTAATAAACTCTGCTATCTGCTGACGGATGGCGAAACGTTTAATGGTTATACAATCTACGGCATGGATATTAATGTTACTGCCGACTTATTTTATGAATGTCAAACTCATCTCTTAACAAGTGCGTCCGATTATTACGACCTTGGTAATCTTCTAATATTAGCGGCTTTGAATCTTTCAGACGAACTTGGTCTGGCAGAGCAGGATATCGACAATGTTGAAAATGCCTGTAAGGCAGTTGAAATTGCCGGCAGTACATCCAGGTTTTCGATAAAGGATAGCTCTGGGGAATTAGTTGCCTATTTCAATGGTTCCGGGGATCTTGTGTTGCTTAAAGGAGCTTTGACGCAATCGACAAGCCCGCAAGCAACGGAAAGTGATGAGTTTAGATTTCAGGATTCAAACGGCAATGATGTCATGATAATCGATGCAAACAGCGGTGATATGTACCTTGCCGGTACGCTACATGAAAACGTCATCGATGAACTTGTCCCGCCGCAAGGTAATAATTTTATTCTCAGAAACAATGATGAAAATGTAATAGCGTATATCGATGACGAAGGAAATCTTTATTTGAAGGGTCGGGTCTATGATGATTTGAATCTCTGACTATTTTAACAAATATGCATAATATTTTTCTTGACATATATACAAAATTTACCTTTGTTACTATCGAGGAACGAAATCTATGTAAGTATACAGTGGTGTATAGCTCACTGAATATAGAACGGGATATCCCAAAATCAAAGCGTGAAGCGGCTTCTAAAACCAAAGAGTAGGAAAAATACAGATATTAAAGTATAGGAGGTGCTCTAATGGCTCGTACAATGACTGCATGTATTCTTTTGTCCGTCGTTATCTTTATCGCCGTAGCTCCGAACAGCCCGTCAAAGACAAAGCAAATCCTTCTAAAATCCCGAAAATTCAGCCTTGAAAAAGGGATAACTGCCGCTGCAAAGAACAAACTCGACAAAACCTTTGGCAGAGCACACGTGATAATACAACTTGAGCAGTCGCCCACCAAAAAGTCCAAAAAAGACCTCGAGAAAAGAGGCATCAAGCTGCTCGCATACATCCCCAACAATGCATATTTTGCTTCATTACCTGCCTCAAAAGCCCGGCAGCTTGCCAAACTGCCCGGTGTCCACGCAATAACCGAAATCCTCCCCGAAGACAAAATCGCCCTCGCGATAAGGGCTGATGGCATAAACGAGTACTCCCGAACTGGTCCCGGCCGCGCCAAACTCGTGATATTCTTCTTTAAGGATGTCGACCTTTCCGACGCTGCTGATATTATCTCAACAAATGGCGGCTTGGTTGAAGGTTTTTCCCAAGTCATGAACGCCGTTGTCGCGGACCTGCCTGAGGATGCTGTATCCACCCTCGCCCAAAACGACTCCGTCCAGTGGATTGACCAGCATTATAAACCGGAATTGTTGAATGATGAAGTAAGATATTCTATAGGGGTGGAAACTGTTCAGTACCCTCCCTATGACCTCAATGGCACAAATGTTAATATTGGCATGTGGGAAGGACAGTGTCCGTATACAGACCACAATGCCCTTAGTGACAAAGGTATTATTGAGGATGGTTGCACCGGCTTAGCTTCTCATACTACCCACGTGGCCGGTATTCTCATAGGCAGTGAACCTGGTGAAAATTATATATACAGGGGCATGGCACCTGCAGCAAATCTTTTTGTATTCGGGTCGTGGGTTACTCCGGCTCAGTTTGAGGAACAATATGATGCTGCAATTCAAAACTACGATATAGAACTTTCCACAAATTCTTGGGGCCACGGTTACGGTAGGGCGTATGGTTGCAACTGCACCGATCCAAATTTGTGGGGTCTATACCTCTGGCAAGCTGTTGCCCAAGATGAGGCAGTGCGTGGCGAATTTGGCAAGAAGATTTCATTAATTTTTGGAGCTGGCAATGAAGGTGGCCTATATCCAAGCCCTACTTACCCTAACTGTAACGAGTGGAAGACGCTTAGAGCTACTGCTGTAGCCAAAAACATTATCTCCGTGGGCGCAATTCATACAGAGCCTGGGTATCCACTTGCAGAGTTCAGCAGCCGGGGTCCTACCACCGACGGGAGGATAAAACCTGACCTTGTTGCTCCGGGGTGTGACGGGTCCCTAAAAGGGGGTTTGACTATGGGTACTTGGGGCGATGACCCAAACGAGTATATATGGTCAACCAACTGTTCAACTTGCAATGACTTAAGAGTTGGATTTGGCTATGACTACTATGGCCTTTGCGGAACTTCTATGTCCGCTCCCGTCGTCAGCGGCTCCATTGCCCTTATGCTTCAAAAATGGCGGGATACTTATCCCGACCAGAATGACCCCTTGCCTTCTACAGTCAAAGCCGTCCTCATCCAGACCGCACAGGACCTCGGGTATAGCGGTCCGGACTACTGTCACGGCTGGGGATTAATCAACGTTAAAGATGCAATCGACCTTGTCGACGGATATTTCCTGCTTCTGGAGGAAAGAGAAAACAGCGTTGAAGAAACTGGCGACCACGATGACTACACAATCGACGTCAATTCAAAACACGATATTCTAAAACTCACTCTCGTCTGGGATGACTACCCGGGCACTTTAAATGCCGACCCGGCTCTCGTCAATAATCTCAATCTTGACGTAAATGACCCATGCGGATTGAGACACTATACCTGGACGATTGACATTAATGACCCCAACTACCCGGATGTGGCCGCTATCAAAGATGAAGATAACAGGAACAACGTCGAACAGGTTCTCGTCTATACTCCCCAGCCGGGCACTTGGTCTGTCCGGGTATATGCCGCTGCCATAAACCAAGAGGAAGAGGGTCCGCAAAGTTACTCTCTTGTCGCACAGGCTGTTTCATTTCCCCTAACCTTCAAGGACCCAAACCAGAACCTGGTCGCTTTCTTCGATGATGCGGGCAATCTTTATCTCGACGGCTCGCTATATTTTACTGTCCCCGAGATTCAACTAAGCGCATTCAGGGTAAGGACTGATGCTAATGATGTCGCTGCAATATCTCTTTCAACCGGCGATATGTACATTGCCGGTACACTGTACGAGAACGTCATCGATGAACTTGTCCCGCCGCAAGGTAATAATTTTATTCTCAGAAACAATGATGAAAATGTAATAGCGTATATCGATGATGAAGGAAATCTTTATTTGAAGGGTAAGGTCTATGAGAATATGGACCTTTGAATAAATAAATGAACAACGGTAGAATTTCGAAACATTATCAAAAAATTAAGTTTAAAAAGGAGAAATATTATGAACAATCTGAAAAAAATCACCATCACTTTTGTATTGGCTCTTATCTGCGCAACCATCCTCTTTGCCGGTGACGTCATTGTCCAGGATGGTAAGGTAGATGCGGAAAAGGTAATATTCAGCACTCTTGAGTCAGTTGATTCAAACGACTGTTCCGGGGCAAATGCCCTTTCCCTCGGATATCATACAACGGCTAGTGGGGATTACAGCATGGCAGTCGGCGATAATACGCAAGCGGTTGGTAGTGGCAGCTTTGCAGTTGGACGAAACTCTCAAGCAGCTGGTGGTCTCAGTATAGCTGCAGGATATAATGCTAAAACCACAACTGCAGGGATTTACAGTATTGCTATGGGGACTGGAGCAGAAGCGGCAAGCCTTTACACCGTTGCAATCGGAAAGAGTGCGAAAGCAAATGGCCAATATGGCCTCGCATTAGGACTTAATGCCGAAGCAAATGGTATACGCTCGGTAGCTTTGGGACATGGTGCCGACGCAAATGCTTTATATGCAATAGCACTCGGGAACTGCCAGAATAATGTTCCTCACTCTTTTGCTGTTGGAGGTAGCGGTGATGTGGATTTTCGCGTCGAACATGGAAAAGCCGATATTAACGGCGTCCTTAAGCTTGAACCTCAGGCGACTCCACCGACCGGCACTTTAGGTTGCCTGTATGTTAAAACTGACGGAACACTGTATTTCCATGACGGTAATGACTGGAAGCCGGTTCAATTGGGACAGTGATTACTTTAGTTCTGTTGTGGTAAAAAGTGGCAGCCGGTTTAATATTCGCTGCCACTTATGATCTTTCTCCATAGACAAAGATGCCGTAGGACTTGAGTAAGAAACATTAACACCACGGTTTCTAATTCGTAAGCCTCCGGCATATCCGCTGTATGTTTCCTCATCACGGCCTCCGGAAACAATAGCATTTAGGGGCCATCGGCAGCATTAAAAGTTTAATCTTTATCTAAGTAATCTCTTTTCGCTGCGGCAAATTATTTTTCGTTTGACTTTACACCAAAATTTGATAAAATATCCTCCGTTCATCAATAGATGAACGCCTTTCGCCCAGCAGGGCAAGGTTTCCCCAGTAGGTCCAAGCCAAATAATCATTGGTAAATCGTAAATAGGAAATTTCAAAATGTCTCCATAGGGCTTTCGAAGACTTTTATATTTTTTTGTGATTAATTAATTCCGTGTCATCAGTGTAATCAGCGATAAGAAACGGAAGCGAAGATTGTTTGCGCTAAACGAAAAAATCAATCAAAACAAACAAAATTATGCAAAACGAACCCAAACAAACCCAATTTTACAAAATAATTTCTTTGGCAATCTGCTCCGGCATCCTTTCATAGCTTAACGGCTCCATAGTAAAGGTTCCCCGGCCGGCCGTGGCACTTCTAATTTCGCTGGAATATCCAAACATCTCAGCCAAGGGCACTTTGGCATCGATTACCCGCATACTTCCATGCAACCGACAATCCGTAATTAGGCCCCTTTTCCCGAGCAAATTACCCTGTACCGCCCCAAAATTGGCCTCCGGCACTATTACCTGCAGCCGCATTATCGGCTCAAGCAAAACCGGTTCCGCCTCTTTGCACGCCTTTTCTACCGCAATTCTGGCAGCCTGTTCAAAAGCCAAATCCGAAGAATCCACCGAGTGGAACGAGCCGTCAACAAGCGTAACCCTAACCCCCACAACAGGGAAACCTGCCAGCACGCCGCTGCCCATAGCGTCTCTTACCCCCCTTTCCACTGCGGGAATGTACTCTCTCGGCACCGCATTGGAAACCACCCTGCTCCCAAATTCAATATCGTGGCTCCAATGCCCGTCCTCAGTCAACAGCGGCTCAACCTCCAAAACCACATGTCCATATTGGCCTCGACCGCCTGTTTGGCGCACAAATTTACCTTCTGCCTGAGATAACTTGGTAATAGCCTCCTTATATGCGACTTTCGGCTTGCCAACCCTGATATGAACCCCCTTTTCCCTTACCAGTTTGTGCTGGAGTATTTCCAAATGCAGCTCGCCCATCCCGCGGATGATTGTCTGGCCCGTTTCGCCATCTATTTTACACTCAAAAGTTGGGTCCTCACGCCTCAAATCCGCTAAGGCCTCCGCCAGTTTTGCCGTCTCTGTGCCGGTTTTAGGTTCTATCGACATACTAATAACCGTCTCCGGGAACGTAATGCTCGGCAGACAAACTGGATTTTTGGGGTCGCAAAGCGTATCGCCTGTAAGCGTTTCTTTTAACCCCACAACTGCGACAATATCACCGGCAGCAGCCGAGTCCAAAATTTTTCGCTCGTCGGCGTGCATTTCGAACATCCTGGTAATATTTTCTCGTTTGTCACGGTTTACGTTTAAGACTCGGGTGCCGGGCTTCAACTTTCCCTGATAAATCCTCAAAAAGTACAAATCACCGTGCGTATCAGTAGTAATCTTGAATGCAAGAGCAACCAGACTGCCATTTCGGTCACATTTAATTGATATTTCTTTACCCCTGTCTTTACCTTTGCCCCCCACTTTGTGCACGACTATATCAGGCCTATCCAATGGAGAGGGCAAATACGCCACTACACCATCAAGCAGCTTTTGCACGCCAATATATTTCAGGGCCGAACCGACAAATACCGGATGAAGTCTGTTGGCTAAGGTCCCTTTTCTAATCGCTTTATTTATCATCTCGGTATCGACCGGTTTATCATGAACGTAAGCATCCATCAGAGCTTCATCGTGCTCAGCCGCATGCTCAATCATCTGCTTTCTGTACCGCTCGGCAGTTTGACGCAATTCAGGTGGAATTTCAACTTCTTCAAAGGTCGCCCCCAACTCTTTGGTCTCATAGAAAACCGCCCGCATCTTTATAAGGTCTATTATTCCTCTAAAAGAATCTTCTGCACCGATAGGCAACTGCAAACAAAGAGGATCGGCCAAGAGTTTGTCGCGAATACTTTTGACGGTCATCTCGAAATCGGCGCCGACTTTGTCCATCTTATTCACGAAGCAAAGACAAGGCAGAGCGTATTTTTGTCCCTGTCTCCAGACAGTCTCACTCTGGGCCTGCACACCTTCACTGCCGTCAAATACGGCTACAGCGCTATCGAGAACACGCAAAGATCGTTCGACCTCGGCAGTAAAGTCAATGTGCCCGGGCGTATCGATAAGATTAATCTCAAAACCCTTCCAGGGACATTTCGTTGCGGCGCTGGTTATAGTAATGCCTCTTTTTTGTTCCTCCTCCAAATAATCCATAACCGCTGTACCGTCGTGAACTTCCCCCATCTTGTAGGTTTTGCCCGTATAATAGAGTATGCGCTCGGTCACCGTCGTCTTGCCGGCATCGATATGAGCCATAATTCCGATATTGCGTAATTGTTCCAGTTCATTCATTGTCGTAAATTCGATTTATGAGCTGTAATCTCACAACTGAAAACAAGTAAAAAAATAGCGGACAAAAAATTGCGCCCTGTCCGCTATCCGTTATACCCTATTAACACTACCAGGCGAAGTGAGCAAACGCCTTGTTGGCCTCAGCCATTTTGTGCACATTATCTCGGGTGGTCATTGCACCGCCGCGCTTATCATAAGCTTCCATCAATTCAGAGGCCAGCCGCTCACAGAAAGCGGAGCCTTTTTTGCTCCTAGCCGATTGTATTATCCATCGAAACGCAAGCGACTGCTGGCGACTCGGTCTTACCTGCATCGGAATCTGATAACTGGCGCCGCCGATACGTTTGCTGCGAACTTCAAGTAATGGTTTTACATTATTAACAGCGGTCTCGAACACCTCTATCTCGCTTCTCTGGCCCGCTGACCCCTCGCCCGAGCCACCAGCGACCAGCGGTGAGCGACGAATTATATCCATAGCGTCATAAAAAACTTTCTGTGCGACGCTTTTCTTGCCGTCCCACATCAAAGTGTTAATAAACTTCGACACTAATTTGCTCTTGTATACGGGGTCCGGCTTTAACTGCTGACCCGAAGCTGTGAGTTTTTCCGCCATAATTTTTCTCTTTTGTCGCCTTTATTTTGGCTCTTTTGCCCCATATTTACTTCTGCCCTGTTTACGCCCGGCAACGCCGGCACAGTCAAGGACGCCACGAACGATATGATATCGAACACCCGGCAAATCCCTGACTCGGCCTCCGCGAATTGTAACTGTGCTGTGCTCCTGCAGGTTGTGGTCGATACCCGGTATGTAAGCAGTAACTTCCTTGCCATTGGTCAGCCGGACGCGAGCGATTTTTCGCAAAGCTGAGTTCGGCTTTTTGGGCGTTTGAGTTCTTACAATCAGACACACACCTCTTTTTTGAGGGCTTCCGCTGATTTCAGATACTCTTTTTCGACCTTTCGATTTTGCTCTTGGCCGCCTGACCAATTGGTTTATAGTAGGCATAATTCACTTCCGTTTTAATTTTTGGTCCTCAACCACTACCTGTCAACAATTCCCAGAGCTTCCTTAATAGCGGCCTCTGCCTTTGCCTCGGTCTCTTCAACTTCTTTAATATCTGCAAACTCCTTCGGCAGTGGAGCTTCAGCAAGATGCTTGACCTTAATATCAAGATGCGGTTTGAAAGCCGTGCCGGCTGGTATCAGATGACCAAGTATCACGTTTTCCTTTAAGCCGCGAAGTTTATCTATCTTAGCGGATAGTGATGCAGCAGTCAAGACCTTAGTTGTCTCCTGGAAACTGGCTGCTGCGATGAAGCTTTCGGACTGCAGCGAAGCTTTTGTTATTCCCAAAAGTAATGTCTTGGCAGTTGCGGGTTTTGGCTTTCTCCCTTTTGCAGGTGTGCCGCCGATTGCTTCAACTCTTTCATTCATCGCAGCAAGCTCTTCGCTGCTGATAATCTGACCTTCCTGCAAATCTGTGGCATCTCCAAAACTGGTTATCTTGACACTATTGGCTAATCTCTCATTCTCTTTTCTGAACTGGAATTTATCAACGACCTCACCCGGCAGGAACGAACTGTCACCAACAGATTCAATCTCAACTTTACGCATCATTTGAGAACAGATAATCTCAATGTGTTTATCATTGATATTTACATTTTGTGAACGATAGACATTTTGAATCTCTGAGATTAAATATCTCTGCAACGCCTCTTCACCTTTAATTCGCAGAATATCGTGTGGAACCAGCGGCCCATCCGTCAACGGGTCGCCGGCTTCTGCCATATCCCCGGCGTGAACATTCAGATGCCTGTCGCGCGGAATGTGGTGTTCCTTCTCCATTCCGGATTCGGCGCGAATTATAACTGTCATTTTGCCTTTGCGTTTATCGCTTCGCAGCTCGACCCGGCCTGAGATTTCCGCCATTGCGGCGGGGTCTTTGGGTTTGCGTGCTTCAAATACTTCTGTAACTCTCGGCAGGCCGCCTGTGATGTCTTGGGTGCCGGCGGCCGCCCGGGGTTGATGAGCAAGCAACTGGCCTGCACGAACTTGCTGGCCTTCGTCAACCTCAATCCTGGCTCCGGCAGGCAGATAGTGAACATCAAGTATTTTGCCGTCCACATCTTCTATGATAATTTGTGGATGTGTATCTCCTTTATGCTCGATTACCACAGGCCTGCCAAGCTGGCCTTTTCGCTCTTCTTCAAGCCGGATTGTCTCACCTTCTATGACATCTACAAACGCAATTTGGCCCGGCACCTCCGCCAGTATCGGCGTGCGGTGTGGGTCCCAGGAGAACAACAGTTTACCTACAGAGCACGAGTGTCTGTCTTCTACGTGCATAAGTGCACCATAAGGCACCTTATACTTTTCAAGCTCACGGCCCTTTTGGTCTAATATAGCAACTTCACCGGTGCGCTTTAGTACGACTCCTTTAGACCTGACTGGCCTCTTTTCCTTGGGCTTTGTGTCTGTAGAGGATGCTTCGCCTCTCGAAGTGAAAGAACGAGAAGATTCCCACGGGTCCTCAACAACGCCCAAATTTCTGAACTCAACTTTTCCTTCGGCGCCGGCTTTCTGGCCGCTCTCAAGTATGGCTCTCGCAGCGATGCCGCCGGTATGGAACGTGCGCAGTGTCAGCTGTGTGCCGGGTTCACCGATTGACTGTGCAGCAACAATGCCGACTGCAGAACCTTCTTCGACAAGACCGCCGGTACTCATATCCCAGCCGTAACACTTCGCACAAATACCAAATGTGCTGTCACAGGTCAGGGCACTTCTGACTCTGATGGCATCAAGCCCCAAAGCCTCGATCTTCGCCGCTGACTGAGGGGTAATAACCTCGTTCTCACGAACAATCATTTCATCGGTAATCGGGTTTCGGATATTATCTCTGGCGGTTCTGCCGACAATAAGTTGAGAAAGTGGTATATCAACCTGCTCGCCTCTGCTGACTATACTTTTGGTAATTCCCTGTAAGGTTCCGCAATCGCGCTCGGTGACAATTACATTTTGTGCTACATCGATTAGCTTGCGGGTAAGATAACCGGAATTAGCGGTCTTCAATGCGGTATCAGCCAGCCCCTTACGAGCTCCATGCGTGGAGCTAAAGTACTCAAGAACAGTCAAGCCCTCCCGGAAGTTCGACTTAATTGGGGTCTCGATAATCTCACCGCTGGGATTAGCCATTAACGCTCGCATTCCAGCGAGCTGCTGAATCTGGTCGACACTGCCTCTTGCACCGGAATCGGTCATTATATATATCGGGTTCAGATACGGAGAACCATCCTCCTTTGTATCTTCCCTAAGGGCACGTATCATTTCGCCGGTAACTGCCACGCGAGCATGTGTCCATGCATCGATAACCTGGTTGTACCTTTCACCCTCAGTCAGAACACCATCACTGTAATTGGCATGGATTTTACTAACCTTTTTTTCCGTTTCGTCGATAATCTCCTGTTTTCTCACTGGTATTTTCAGGTCGGTAATACCAAAGCTCAAGCCCCCAAGCGTGGCATGTTTGAAGCCTACATCCTTTATTTTATCAAGCAAATCTACTGTTTTAGCACTGCCGGCCAGTTCAAAGCAGTCGCTAATCACCCCGCTCAATTTTTTCTGAGACATTGTCATATTGTAAAACGGCATCTCAGCAGGAAGCATATCATTGAAAATGCACCTTCCGACCGTTGTCTCAATTATCTGGCTGGATAACCCCTCAGGGGAACGTCCCATCCCCGCAGTTTCCGGAATCGTTTCTTTTCGAGCCTTAGGCTGTTCGCGTTTTGAGTCCTTTTTCAAAATGGCGGTTGTACCTTCATCTCCTTCAAAGCTCTTGACCGGCTTATTAACCTTTACGCTAATGACAGCGTGCAAAGCGATTCTCCCCATTTCATAGGCCATTATAGCCTCGAAAGTGTCTCTAAAAGCCATCCCTTGTCCTTTTTGACCCGAGCTGATAGAAGTCAAATAGTAGTTCCCCATAACCATATCCTGGGAGGGCCCAACCATAGGAGAGCCGTTGGCAGGCGAGAAAATGTTGCTGGTCGGCATCATCAAGGTATGACTTTCGGCCTGAGCTTCGATACTCAGCGGCAAATGTACAGCCATCTGGTCGCCGTCGAAGTCGGCATTGAAGCCCCTGCAGGCCAACGGATGAAGCATAATGGCGTTGCCTTCCACAAGAATCGGTTCGAAGGCCTGAATACCCATTCGATGAAGGGTAGGCGCACGGTTGAGCAAAACAGGATGCTGATGAATGGCTTCCTCCAGGATATCCCATACCTGCTCATCCCGCCGTTCGATTATTCTCTTTGCACTTTTAATAGTATCGGCAAGACCATGCTGTTTAAGTTTTCGAATAATAAACGGCTGATACAGCTCCAAAGCTATTTTCTTCGGTAGGCCGCACTGATAGAGTTTTAGATTAGGCCCTACTACAATCACCGAGCGAGCTGAGTAGTCCACCCGCTTGCCGAGCAGATTTTCGCGGAATCGACCTTGCTTGCCCTTAATCATATCGGTCAAGCTCTTCAACGGCCGACTATTACTGCCGAGGACCGGCCTGCGGCATCGGCCATTGTCTAACAGCGAATCAACGGCCTGCTGCAGCATTCTTTTTTCATTGCGGATAATCACTTCAGGTGCATTGAGGTCTATAAGCTTTTTCAATCGGTTGTTACGATTGATAATTCGCCTGTAAAGGTCATTGAGGTCGCTGGTTGCAAAGTTGCCGCTTTCAAGAAGAACCAAAGGACGCAAATCCGGCGGAATAACAGGAACAACTTCAAGCACCATCCACTCGGGCTTGTTATTGCTACTCCTGATTGCGTTGACCGTCTTAAGACGTTTCGTAAGGTCCTTGATTTTCTGAGCGCTGTTGGTTTTGACTACTGCAGCTCTGAGCTCACTGCTCAATACATCCAGGTCAAGATTTGTCAACAGGGCCTTGATGGCTTCGGCGCCCATCAATGCCTTAAACGCATTGCCGTATTTGTTCAATGCCTCACGGTATTCTTCTTCGCTAAGCAGTTGACCCAGCTTTAAGGGGCTTTGGCCGGCGTCGGTAACTACATAGTCCTGGAAGTAAATTATTTTTTCCAGGTCTAACGCTTTCATCGCCAAAAGAGTGCTGAGATGGTTCGGTATGGCCTTGAAAAACCATATATGCACCACCGGCGCCGCAAGATTGATATGTCCCATTCGCTTGCGACGAACGCGACTATGCGTAACTTTGACGCCGCAGCGGTCACAAATTATCCCCTTGAACTTGGTGCCTTTATATTTGCCGCAGGCACACTCCCAATCCCGCTCAGGACCGAAGATTCGTTCGCAGAATAAGCCGTCCTTCTCCGGCCGATATGTACGGTAGTTGATAGTCTCGGGCTTGCGAACCTCACCAAAAGACCAGCTGCGGATATCATTGGGACTGGCCAATGAAATTTTGACCAAACCATAATCATTAATACGATCGTATATATTTCCCAACATTTAAAGTTAACTCCTAAGGTAACTATTTACCATTTAACCAATTATCATTTACCATTATAAAGCAGCGCTTCCAAGCCGTTTCTTCTCAAGTTGAATATTCAATCCCAATCCTCTTATCTCGTTGCACAACACATCAAAGGAAAGCGGGGTGCCCGCTTCAAGCCTGTTTTGTCCTTTGACCGTTGATTCATAGATTTTTGTTCGGCCCTCAACATCGTCGCTTTTGACCGTCAGCATTTCCTGCAGGGTATAAGCCGCCCCGTAGCCTTCCAGAGCCCACACTTCCATTTCACCGAATCTTTGTCCACCGGTCCTGGCCTTGCCGCCTAACGGCTGCTGTGTAATAAGACTGTATGGGCCGGTTGCTCTGGCATGTATCTTGTCATCAACAAGGTGATGCAGCTTCATCATATACATATATCCTATAGTGGCAGTCTGGTCGAACGGCTCACCTGTTCTTCCATCGTACAATTGAGTCTTCAGGGTTGGGGGGACATGCACAAAAAGCTCATCGCTAAGCGGTGCCTGTTTATTTTTTTCCAACTCGGCCTTTCGTTTGCTCATAAGCTCGTTTGCTTCGACCGTGAGCTTTTGGATATCTTCCTCAGTGGCACCGTCGAAAACCGGCGTAATCGCCCGAAAGCCCAGCACCTTTGCCACCCAGCCAAGATGCGTTTCGAGAATTTGGCCGACATTCATTCGGCTCGGCACACCAAGAGGATTCAACAAAATATCCAAAGGTGTGCCGTCTTCGAGGAGCGGCATATCCTCTTCGGGCACAATCTTGGCAATAACACCCTTGTTGCCGTGGCGTCCGGCCATTTTATCACCGATTGACAATATCCTTTTAGTGGCGATGTAAACCTTTACCATTTCCAGCACACCACTGGCCAGCTCATCACCGTGCTTCAAACTATCAATCCTGCGTTTTTTCTCTTCTTGAATCTCAGACAATCTCACCCAGGACTTATCCACAATTTTCTGCACATCGTCCCTGACCGAAGCGGGCTTGACCCACTTAATATCAAAGCCATCTACCTGCTCATAAATAACATCATCATCAGTGCTGACTCCGACTTTCTGACGTGTGGATGGGTCTACAATATTAACGTCGAACTTCTTGTGGATGGCTTCAATCATTTGCCTGAATATGGCACATTCTTTGGTACGCATCTCTTGTTCATATTTTTTTATCTGGGCCTTGAGTGCTTTCTTTTGTTCCTCGCCGCCTGCACCACGTCTGGTGAATCGTTCTGTTTTTATCACCACTCCCTCATATCCGCTGGGCAATTCCAGCGAGTCATTTTTGACGTCTTCTCCCGCTCTTCCAAATATGGCGTGCAGCAATTTCTCCTCAGGCGTCAGCTCGGTCTTGCTCTTGGGCACTACCTTGCCTACCAGAATATCACCGGGACACACCCTTGTTCCCTCACGAATTACGCCGTGTTCATCAAGATTCCGCAGAGCCTTTTCGCTGACATTGGGAATATCACGGGTAAATTCTTCCCTGCCGAGGCGGGTCTCTCGAACCTCTGATGTAAATTCGTCGATATGAATACTTGTAAAACTATCGTTCCTGACGAGTTTCTCGCTGACAATAATTGCATCTTCAAAGTTAAAACCATCGAAAGTAACAAATCCCACAAGCAGATTTCTACCGAGGGCCAATATGCCGTTGGCAGTGCCGCCACCGTCTGCTATGACTTGGCCTTTCTGAACCTTTTCGCCGCGTTTAACTACGGGCTTCTGATTAAGGCAGGTTCTCTCGTTCAGACCGACAAACTTTTCGAGCTTATATTCTTCAGTATGGTTGAGAACTATCTTGGTGGCATCAACCGAAGTAACAACATCGTTGCCCTTCGCACGGACGACCATACTCGAGTTTTGACCGACTACTTCCTCCATACCCGTGCTAACCAAAGGCGCCTCTGTTTTTAGCAGCGGAACCGCCTGTCGCTGCATATTTGAACCCATCAAAGCCCGGTTTGCATCATCGTGCTCCAAGAACGGAATAAGCGAAGCAGAAACACCAACAATTTGTTTGGCTGAAACATCAACATAATTTACCTCGTCGTGGGGAACCTGGGCTAGTTCCCCTCCTTTCATAGCCAGCACCATTCCCTTTTGGATTTCACGTGTATCCGGGTCAAATATGTTGGGCGCAGCAATCACTGCCTTCATATCTTCATCCGCCCGCAAGTAGTCAACTTTGCCGGTGGCCTTGCCTTTTTCCACACGCCGGTATGGTGTAAGCAGAAAGCCATACTCATCAACTGTGGCAAATATCGCCAACGAGGAAATCAAACCAATGTTTGTCCCCTCCGGCGTTTCAACTGGACAGATTCTGCCGTAATGGCTGATATGAACATCGCGAACTTCAAAACCTGCTCGCCGTCTGTTTAATCCGCCGGGACCAAGAGCCGACAAACGCCTTTCATGTGTCAATTGACTTAAAGCATTGGTTTGGTCGACAATCTGGCTCAGTTCACCGCGACCAAAGAAATAGTTGATACTGCTCGATACGCTCTTGGAATTCACCAGGTCCGCTATCCGCACCGATTCATCAACCTCTCTTTTCATGCTCATTCGTTCCTGAACAGTTTTGCGTAGTCTCAACAGCCCCTTCCTGATTTCGTCGCCGGCAAGCTCATCGATTGTTCGTAGCCGCCTGTTACCCAGATGGTCAATATCGTCAACCTCTCCTTCGTTGTCGCGCAAAGCCAGTATGTATTTCATTGTATTGAAGAAATCTTCGGGCCTCAGCGTCATTTCACCTTCGTCCACCGTCTGCCCGAATTTACGATTCAATCTGAACCTGCCGACCTTGCCCAGACGATAACGGTTAACATCGGAGAATTTCTCATTAAAAAAGACTTTCGCCTTTTTGTCATTGGCCGGATTGCCGGGCCTTAATCTCATATAAAACTTTAACAACGCCTGCTCCTGGCTCTGGCAATCATCCTCCGCAAGGGTATTCAAAATAAGCGTATCGCGTGCTTCCTCGATAACTTCGACTTTCTTTGCTCCGGCCTGCTGTACTAAAGAGACTCTGTCGCCGATTTGTGTGCCGGCTTTGACTATAATTTCACCGGTTTTCACATCCGCTATTGGTTCCACCGCCCACATAGCAGGGGTAAGTTGCGCCGACGAGATAGTCCTCGTTGGATAAAATAAACGCAGTATTTGTGCTGTGGTGCCATACTCCGGGCACATTGCCCGCAAAAAAATGGTCGCCGGTATCTTACTGGACTGGTCTATCTTGACAACCAAAACGTCTTTGCGGGTCACGCTTATCTCTATCCAGCTGCCCCGCTCCGGTATGATTCTGCCGCCGTGCAGCACCCTGTCGCCTTCTTTGCTCTCGATGAGAAAATCAACACCGGGACTGCGATGAAGCTGGCTTACTATAGTACGCTCGGCACCGCTGAAGATAAACTCTCCGCCGCCTATCATAACCGGCATCTCGCCAAGGTATACCGACTGCTCAGCCAAATCTTCGCCCTCTTTTGTGCGCAATCTACAACAGATTTTTAACGGGTACCCGTACGTCAGCCGTAACTGCCGGCACTCGTTGGGCGTGTAGCGGGGGTTTTCCAGTTCGTAGTAAAGATATTCCAAATGCATCGTCTTGTCGAAGTTCACAATAGGGAATACCTCGCGAAACAAACTTTCCAGACCAACGCACTTTCTTCTGGTCGGTGTTACATTCACCTGCAGGAAACGCTCATAACTTTTCTTCTGTATTTCTACCAGGTCCGGAATCTCAATAACATCACGGACTCTACCAAAATTACGGACGCTCTGTGAAACCATTTGACTACCCCTTTAAATTCGTCTTTCGGTTGCGCGGCTCGTAACGGTTACATTTAACGCCTGATGAAACGAACTTCACTACTGTTCGACGATATTCATTATGCTAATTCAACTACCGCGCCCACCGCCTCAAGTTTCGCTTTAGCGGAATCTGCGTCGGCCTTGCTCAGTCCTTCCTTGACCGGCTTTGGAGCGCCTTCGACAAGGTCTTTAGCTTCCTTCAACCCTAATCCAGTAATAGCTCTTACTTCTTTGATAACCTGAATCTTCTTATCGCCGACTGCTTTGAGGACCACATTAAAGCTGGTCTTCTCTTCCTTTTGCTCCGCCTGGCCTTGTGCAGCAGGCCCTGCCATCACAACAGCGCCACCGGCAGCCGGCTCAATTCCATATTCATCCTTAAGATAATCGCCAAGCTCTTTAGCCTGCATCAATGTCAGCTCGACTATCTTGTCACCAAGCTTCTTAATCTCACTGTTCCATTTCTTTGTCTCTTTAACTTCCTTTGCCTCTTTAACTTCCTTTGTCTTTTTAGGTTCCTTCGCTTCCTGCGATTTTCCCGTTTCCTCGGTCTGCTTCGTTTCTTTTGTTGCTTCTTCTGCCATTTTTTAACTCCTATCAGTTAGTGCCAGGCGGTAGCCGAAACTCCGTCGCTTCGTTTAACCCATAATAGGGGCAACCGCACAAGCAATCTTGTATCTCACTTTATGCCGCTTGCTTCTCAGCCCTTTCCGCAATAGTCTTTATACAACCCGCGATAACTCCTGCAGCGGCGCCGAAGGCAGCAGCCAATCCTGCGGCGGGCGACCATACTAAGCTGACAATACCGCTCTGCAATTCCGCCCGCGTCGGCATTTTTGAAAGCCCTTTCGCCGCCTTGGCATCCAACACCGAACCTTCCAGAAAGGCCCCTTTAATCTCTATCACCGGAATCTTCTTGCCGTACTCGACTACCTCTTTTGCAACGTCAACTATGCTGTCGCCGCCATAAGCAATAGTGCAGGGACCGTTGAATAAAGCCGTTGCCGGTTCCATCTGACGATTAGACAACACCTTTTTGAACAGCGAATTCTTCACTACCGATATTCTGATGCCTTTTTCCTTCAACCCGCCGCGCATCAGGTTTGCATCAACACCGCCGAGACCTGTGGTGTTGATAACAAGAAAATCCTTGATATTTTCACTGGCGATTTTCTTTTCCAGTTCTGATTGCAGCAATTCTTTTACGTATTTGCTCATCTTTTCACCTTCAATCTCAATGTGCCCATCGTAAGTGTCCTTGTGATCCTGCGCAAAGACGGCCTTAAACGCTGACCATCACGCTCGGACTCATCGTCGCAGATATGCACATTTTTTTGATATATGTGCCTTTCGTCGACGCTGGCTTAATTTTCCTTATATGCGAGAGCAACGCTTCGATATTAGCAACTAATTTTTCCGTCTCGAAGCTCTGCTTACCGACTACGACGTGGACGTTTCCGCCGGCGTCGTTTTTAAATTCGATTTTTCCTGCAGCAAACTCGGCTACTGCGGTTGCAACATCAGCGGTCACCGAGCCGTTTTTAGGCGAAGGCATTTTACCCTGCGGCCCGAGAACCCGGCCGAGTTTGCCGACCTTACCCATTACTTTTGGTGTCGCAATAGCCACATCAAAATCCAGCCAGCCGTCGGCAACCTTTTTTATCAGCTCATCACAGCCGGCTTCAATAGCGCCGGCCGCCTTCGCCGCCTCGATGTCCTTGTCCTCGCAGAAAGCAATAACTTTCTTCTGCTTACCTATCCCGTGAGGTAAAGACAGCGAGCCGCGAATCAACTGGTCGGTCTGTTTTGGGTCAATGCCCAAATGCAGCACACATTCTATACTCTGGTCAAACTTTACCGAGTTAAACGATTTTATTTTCGCTACTGCTTCAGCCAGGCTTATCGGCTCCTCGCTTCGCTGCTCAAATTCCTTTTTGTATCTCTTGCCTCTATTCATGCTTGGTATCCGCTGCCTCACTTGCTGTTTCTACTGTTTCTTTAGATACTACCTCGATACCCATACTTCGGGCGGTGCCCTCAATAATTTTTACAGCCTGCTCCAAACTGTACGCATTCAAATCCTTTATCTTGGTCTGGGCGATTTTACGCACCTGCTCAGGGGTTACTTTTCCGACCTTTTCTTTATTCGGAACGCCGCTTCCCTTGGCAATTTCCGCCGCCTGTTTCAGCAAAACCGCTGCAGGCGGACTTTTCACCTCGAAGCTGAAACTCTTGTCCTTATAGAGGGTTATTACAACCGGCACAATTGTTCCGTTAAGCTCTTTTGTCCGCTCGTTGAACTGCGAGACGAACTGGCCGATATTAACGCCGTGCTGACCAAGCGCAGGCCCTATCGGCGGGGCCGGTGTCGCCTGTCCACCCGGCGCCTGTAACTTAATCTTTACTGCAACTTCTTTGGCCATTGCTCGTCCTTTATATCTTCTCTATCTGCCAATACTCTATATCCAGCGGCGTGCTTCGGCCGAATATCGTAACTATCACCTTCACAATCCCTCTGCTGGAATCGATCGAATCGACCGTCCCCTCAAAATTCTCAAAAGCGCCTTCCCGAATTTTAATCATATCACCCTTTTTAAACTCGACCTTAATGCTCGGTGCTTCCTCCGGCTTTTCCGCCTCTAAAAGCATCTTCGCCACATCTGTATCGCGCATTGGCGTAGGCATTCCTTCGGTGCCGATAAAATCTCCCACACCGGAGGTTTCCTTAATTATAAACCAGGCATTCTCCGGGACCCGACCGTCTTCCGTCGGCTCCATCTCCATAAAAACATAACCAGGATAAAGTTTTCGCCGATGGATTGTTTGCTTGCCGCTTCGAATACGTTTAACCTGCTCAACAGGAACCTCTATCCTGCCGACAATACCACGTAAATCATCCCTCTGCATTTTCTGCAAAAGAGCTTCTTTAACCTGCATTTCTTTATTTGCCGCAACTCGTAAGACATACCACCGCATACACTAATAACCGCCTTATGATTCTCCCTTAAAGGCCGAAAACCTCGCTAAAAAAGAGCTTAAATCCTAAATCTGCAGCTCCAAGAAGTACTGCCATAATAACCACAAGCACAATAACAATAAACGTCGAAACCGCTATTTCCTTTCTGCTTGACCAGTTGACCTTTTTCATTTCGCTTTCAGCGGAAATCAAAAAATCTGCAATCGAAGGTCTGCTTAACAACCAAAAAATCAAAATCGCAAACCCGGCAGATACACCGACCGGAACCATTGTTGATACCCATAATCCCAAATCAGCGCCCTCTAATTTCCGATAAAGCAGCAAGCATCCCAACACCACAATTATCCCAAAGCCAACAGCGCTGCCCAGTCTCGCGTATTTACCCTGCCCGGGTTTATAAATACCAAATATCATATCTGCCCAATCCCTTTTTATCCGCCTAAGGCGGATTGACTTCCGAACTTTAATTTATAACCTTCAATCGGTTCCACCAAAACGAAACAGGCCAGGGAGGCCTCGAACCCCCAACCTTCGGTTTTGGAGACCGACGCTC
>CAZBST010000016.1:0-39423 GCA_964494805.1 uncultured Pirellulales bacterium
TCGAACCCCCAACCTTCGGTTTTGGAGACCGACGCTCTGCCAATTGAGCTACTGGCCTATCTTCTTGTCCTATTGTCACCACAGGTCGGTTCTGCTTGTCCGCCTCAGGCGAATTTACTTGCGCCGTATCTTATGAACGGTACGCGCACGTTCATTTCTACAAAACTTTTTTAGCTCTATTTTCGGCACACCCTCTGCCGTATTGACACTCGTGCGGTAGTTCCTCTGGCCACACTGCTTGCACTCAAGCCAGACATACTCTCTTTTGCTCTTCTTAGCCATAAAACCTATCCCTGCTACACCCCCACTTTTGCTTTCGCAATCGTCAAGATGGCTTTTGCCAAAAAGCAGGGGGACTCTTGACGGTTATAGAGTCCAGCGACTATTCAAGATACGTTTATGCAATAACCTTGGTAACCACTCCGGCGCCGACCGTCCGGCCTCCCTCACGGATAGCGAAGCGAAGACCTTCTTCCATAGCAATTGGCGAAATAATCTCCACCTCCATCGTTATGTTATCGCCTGGCATGCACATCTCAGCCGGTTTGCCTTCACGGCTCTTTATCGCTTTGACGCAACCGGTAACATCAGTCGTTCTAAAATAAAACTGTGGCTTGTAGCCGGCAAAAAATGGTGAATGACGTCCGCCTTCCTCTTTGGTTAGTACATACACCTCGGCTTCAAAATGCGTATGAGGCGTAATCGAGCCTGGTGCCGCGATAACCTGGCCGCGCTCTAAGTCCTTCTTTTCTACGCCTCGCAAAAGCACGCCGATGTTATCGCCGGCTTGACCTTCATTGAGTGTTTTATTAAACATCTCTACGCCGGTCACAACTGTTTTTCGTGTCTCCTTGGCTAATCCGACGATTTCCACCTCGTCTCCAACATGAATTTTACCACGGTCGACTCGGCCCGTCCCCACCGTCCCGCGACCTTTTATGCTGAAAACATCCTCTACCGGCATTAAGAATGGCTTATCAACATCCCTCACCGGTACGGGAATATACTTATCCATAGCATCCAGCAGTTCTACTATCGGTTTGCACTCGGGGTCGTCAAGGCTCTCTGCCTTCATCGCCTTAATCGCACAACCTCGTATTATCGGCGTATCATCTCCAGGAAACTCGTATTTGCTCAGTAACTCTCTTGTCTCCAATTCAACTAAATCCAGCAATTCGGGGTCGTCTACAAGGTCGACCTTGTTCAGGAAGACCACAATTCTCGGTACATTGACCTGACGGGCAAGAAGAATGTGCTCGCGAGTTTGAGGCATAGGACCGTCGGCTGCACTGACGACAAGAATCGCACCATCCATTTGCGCTGCTCCCGTTATCATGTTTTTGACGTAGTCGGCATGTCCGGGACAATCGATATGTGCATAATGCCTATTCTCCGTCACATATTCAACGTGCGCTGTGGAGATGGTCAGAATCTTTGTTTCGTCACGCCGGCCTTGAGCTTCCGACGCCTTGGCGATTTCATCGTAAGATTTGAACTTGCACAGTCCTTTGAATTCCATCACCTTTGTCATTGCTGCCGTCAATGTCGTTTTTCCATGGTCCACATGACCGATAGTTCCAACATTTACATGTGGTTTTGTCCGCTCAAATACTACTTTAGCCATTTTAATATAAACCTCCAATGTGCAGGGCTACTGTTTATGTCCCTATTCTCATCCTCTAAAACAAACCTTAAACCTTATATAAACTCCAAGTCAAACCCACTATATCACGCACCATCTGACGACGGCACCGGATAAAATGTCTTGACTGCAAAATAAGCCTTCTCAACAGGGCTTGCTTTCATTTAGCTGCTGATGGGATTTGAACCCATGACCTCGTCCTTACCAAGGACGCGCTCTACCGGCTGAGCTACAGCAGCAATACCGAATTCACCGTTCGATATTTCGGTCTCGGCAAGGCCTTGACGAACGGTGAGTCAAAAAAACAAAAGATGCACTCCAACCTTCTCTCCTGCCTTTATAAATCTAAACCTTCAGCGCAGGAATTCATAACTTCCGTCAACTTTATTTAGTGCAAAACACGCAATTTATGAAAATAAACGTAAAAGTGCAAACATAAAAACCAAAAAAATGCAAAAAATGCAAAAAAATCTAAAAATCTTCAAATTTCTCGTTTTTTTGCGAAAAATCAAGCCAAAACGGCCTTTACTACCGCACCATTATATAGATATTTTCGCCGCTTGTAAACAAAATCCCCCTTAACTACCCCCATTTTTTGGCTTATTTACGTCTCTGGGCTGACCAAAACGCTCGGTCCATCGTTGCACCTGCTCAGCCCACATCGGTCTATCTTTCGCCGCTTTTATATTAATAAGTGCCTCTAACACAACGTTAGGGTCAGCCGCGGCGGGCAGCTCAGCAAAATACTTATCTATCGTGAGCACAATAGCATTGTCAGGACCTAAGTCCTTTCCCAATAAACAATTATCCACCAACTGGGCTGCGGTCTCCACTTTCGGCCATCTCAAATACACCTCCAGCATCTGGGCCAAAATTGCTTCTTTCTCTCCGGGACTTCCGGCAGCTTCCCGCAGCAGCCCTAAACATTTCGCCGCCTGTTCAAATCTGCCGGTCTTGCTGTAAAGCTGTGCCAGCTTCTCCCTTACATTCTTAAGCATCTCTCTGCTTTGTTCGCCGCTGGCCTTGCGCTCCGCTATCTCAAGAAAAGAAATCATCTGCTCATCAGAGAGCCTAGACTCCATATCCTGCGAACTTAATCGCTCTACCCATTTATTCAGTACGTCGGACCCGACGGCCTTGAATATCGTCAGCATCGCCTGCCACGCCGGTTCACTCTCGGCTGAGCCGAGTTTTTCCGCCAGCCACGTCAAATCATTGCCATTGCCTACTTCACCGGCAAGCTCTATCACCCTCCGCCTTATTTTTGCACTGCTGTCATTAGCGAAACCCCCTTTCAACTTGCCGAGCGCTTTTGTTTTATCTATGTTTATTAGCCCTTCCACCGACGCCTCACGGGCCAAATCTGTTTTATCGCTGAGGCCTTCTTCAAACAAAAGCCCAAATGCCTTTGCAGCTTCGGTCTTGTGGACGCTGCGCGGGCCGCACAGCCCCGCCATTGCGCCCAGCAGTTCTCCACGCAGAGCGCCGTCAGCTTTATCTTTTTGCTGATTATATCTTTCCACAAGCAAGCCAAGATACCTGTCAACCTCGTCTGAAGTCAACCCATCCTGCTCAAGCAGCTTCCTTATAACTTCCGCACCTTTTTGCGCTCTTTTAGGATTCTCCTCAAGAAGGAACTTCGTCGCCCATTCAAGCGTCTTTTTTCTTATCTCTTCAGGAATCTTGACTTCTGAACCAGGTAAAAAGGCGTAGTAACACGCTCCGCCGAGCGCAACAAAAAGCTCCGTTTTGACCTCGTCGTCTTGTTCAACTTCGAGTTGCTGCAATAAACGCTGGGATGAATTCAACTGCCCCATTAAAGACAATAGCTCCGCTGCTTTTAGCCGAACATCCCTGTTCTGGTCCGAAACCAGATTGACCAAAACCGGCCCCAGTTCTGCAGGTAATTCTGATTTTGTCCCCACACGCCATTGAGAGACCTTTTCCAACGCCCACAATCTTACTGTCTCTTTGGAATCACCCAAACGCTCCGCCAAAAACTCACCCCTTGCCGTATTATCACTTACCCCATCATATATCTTATCCAATGCCGATAAATACATCCCCCGCCACAAGTCCAATTCAGCTTCCAGCTTGCGCATCCGCGTTTCCTGGCGAACCAGCCAATCCCGCAGGAATTCACTTCTGCCTTTGCGTTTGAGCTCATCTATAATTTGCTTGCGAGTTTCAGCATCCCTGCCGACAGGTATGCCCAGCGAGTGCAGCGTATTCTCCGCCTCCGTCGCTATTTGCCCTTCGGAATCATCAAGCAGTGAAATCAGCTTAAATATCGCCCTCATATCCGGCTGAAGTTTCAACGCATATATTGCATTCAATCTCGCTTTAGTCGGCAGTGAGCTGTCCGATGCCATTTTCTCAAGCGGCCCGGATATCTGCTCATAGTCGAAAAGCAAGGTTGCTTCAGCGGCCAGCTTGGCCTCGCCAAAATCTTTCGTGGCCAAAATATCGAACAGCGGCTGAATAAAATCAGCTTTTGCCTTTATGGATTCCTGCACCCCCCTGGCCTGACTCAATGCTTTACAGACGGCCATTCGTGCAGCGCTATTTTCTGCCTGTGCCAGTGCCGTCAGCAGAATTTCTCGGGCCTGTGGGTCTTCGCTAAACAGCATTACTGTCGCTGCATCGATGCGTATCTGTTCGTTTGCGCCCTGCAGCAAGGCGTCTTTGTTGATTTTCAGTTGCCTGCTAAGCTCGCCCTTGGTAACCTTGTCCCCCGCCTTGTCCGGCGCAGCTTTAGCGAAGACGGAAGTCTTGGCAAAGGCGGATGTTTCAGCTTGTGCCGCCTCGTCCTGGCCAGCGCCCCCCTGCTGACAGCCCGCTGCCAAAAGCAGTATTACCAGATATAATCGTTTTGTAACCATCGTGCTCACCCTGAGCAAAATCCGGCTCTTTAACTTAGCTATCATAAAACAAAACCTTCAACAATGCAAAAATCAAAGATTAAAAATCAAAATTGTGGAATCGCTCCTTTGCGGTGATGACTTCTTTAATTTTATATTTTGATGTTTGATTTTTAATATCCCTTTTACGGTCTTGGGTGGAACTTTTTGTGAATCTCTCGCAGTCTTTCCTGGTCAACGTGTGTATATATCTGGGTAGTGGCTATGTCCACATGCCCGAGCATCTCCTGGACACTCCGCAAATCGGCTCCGCCGGCTAACAAGTGCGTTGCGAAGCAATGCCTTAATGTGTGAACGGTCAAATTTTTGGGCATACCTGCGCGAATCGCGTATTTTTTTATTAATCTCCAGATTTCAATACGACCCATAGGCCGGCCTGTTCGAGAAAGCAGCAAAAAATCACCGCTGAATGGCTTGGTCAATTTGGGACGCAGTTCCCTTAAGTACTCAACCGTCGCCGCAATAGCTGCTTTGCCGACCGGGATTACCCGTTCTCTACTACCCTTACCGATGCAGCGCAAGTAACCGATGTCAAGGTTCAAATCGCCCGTTTTCAGGCCCGCTAATTCGCTGGCCCGTACACCGGTGGCATAGAGCAATTCAAGCATCGCTCTGTCACGAAGGTAAAAAGGTTCGTCCGGACAAACCGCATTAATGATACTGATAACCTGTTTTTTGCTGCAAATAGTTGGAAGCCTCTGCCATAGCTTTGGACCCTCGAGGATTGTGCTAAAATCATCTTCGATAAGCCCGGTAAGTCTGCCAAACCGAAGAAACATCCTCACTGCAACAAGACTGCGTTTAATTGAGCTTTCACTTTTCTGCTCATTTTTTGTAAGGATTCGCAGATAGTTTTGGATAAGTGCCGGCCTTATCTGGTTCATCCGGCGGATTTTATTGGATTTGCAGTATTCCAAAAAATCTGCAAGGTCGCGACCGTAGGCCAAAATGGTATTGCCCGCCAGACCTGCCTCAGCAGTCAGGTAGGCAAGAAAATCTTTTGCCTGCCCCCCTAACGGTAAAGAGACTAACTTCTCACCAACAGATTGTAACTGCACTGACGCCATCTTGTCCGCCGTAGCCTCGGCGAAGGCGGATGCTCCCTTCAACTAAATGCCGACAACTAACATAAATATCGGCCTTAAAACAAGTTAATCTTTAGTTACAAAATCGAACCGAACGACCCGGTAGTGGATTTGAAAAAACTTGTCCGCCGCCGGCGGATTGGTTCTTGAGCTAAATGCTCCCTCCATATATAATCACCCAAAATTTAGGGAAACCTGAAATGAATAGAAAACCCAAAACTAACTTATGCTCTTATGCTCTTATGCTCTGTGCACTTTTCGTATCAGGCTGTGCAGAACCATACAAGGGTGAAACCGTCGAGCAAATCTGCCCGGCTGGCATCGACAAACAGCAGGCAATGCAGATAGCCGAAGACGTACTCGGCAAATTACACTTTTCCATCGCCAAATCCGATGTCAATCTCGGCATTATAAGAACCATGCCCTTGGCCGGAGCACAATTCTTCGAATTCTGGCGCAAAGATAATGTCGGGTCTTTCAGCTCTGCTGAGGCAAACCTGCACAGCATTCGAAGAATCGCAGAATTAAATATAAAACAGCAGGATACGCTCCTGTGCATCCGCTGCAATGTAAATACTCAAAGACTGCACCTGCCCGAACAAGAGCTCAACATCCGCTCACGAAATTATAAGCAGATCCGCCGAACAAGACAAACATTAATATTGAACCCCGAACAAAAAAAAGATATGGCCTGGGTCGATTTGGGCAACGACACTAAGCTGGCAACAGTGATTTTGAAGCGGATTGAAAATAAAATCGCTAAAATGCAAAGAGGAAAATCGCTGTGAGAATACTTATCTGCGGCGGAGCCGGTTACATCGGCAGTAATATGACGGCTTTCCTCGCCGCCGAAAAACACGACTCCGTCGTTTACGACAACCTCAGCAAAGGTCACAAGGCCGCCGTCGCAGGATGCGAGTTCGTCAAGGGCGACTTAGCCGATTACAACCTGCTCGTCAAAACACTTAAAAAATACAAAATCGACGCCGTCTGCCACTTCGCCGGGCTGATTGAAGTAGGCGAATCCGTACAGGCCCCGCTTAAATACTATCACAATAATGTCTCCTGCACGCAAACTTTGTTGAGCGCGATGGAGGCGGCCGGCGTAGAAAAATTTATCTTCAGCAGTAGCGCTGCCGTATACGGCATACCACAACAAGTCCCTATCGCCGAAAATGCGCCGACCGCACCAATTAACCCTTACGGCCAGACCAAATTAGCCGTCGAAAGAATGTGTCACTACCAAAGCCAAACCGGTAAACTCCGCTATGCCTCGCTGAGATATTTCAATGCCGCAGGCGCCGGAGCAAACGGTACGCTCGGCGAGGACCACCGTCCCGAATCGCATCTCATCCCGCTGACAATTTTCGCCGCAATGGACAAAACTGACTCAATCAAAATCTTCGGAACCGATTATCCAACGCCCGATGGCTCCTGCATCCGCGATTACATTCACATCGAGGATTTATGCAGCGCACACCTGCTGGCGCTGAGCAAGCTCGATAACCAGTCACAGCTTGTCTACAACCTCGGCAACGGCAACGGCTACTCAGTTAAACAAGTAATCGAAACAGTTAAAAAGGTCAGCGGAAAAGATTTTAAGGTAATCGAATCCGACCGTCGGCCGGGTGACGCACCTATATTGACATCCGACGCCGCAAAGGCAAAAAGCGAACTCGGCTGGAAACCTAAATTCCCGGACCTCGAAAAAATAATCGAAACCGCCTGGAAATGGCATAACAAATACCCAAATGGCTATTCGGATTGATTCTTGAAATCTCAAAGGAAAGCTTATGAGCGAGATTTACCTCGGAATTGATTTAGGCGGAACATATATAAAGGTCGGCTGTTTCGATACGCAGTTAAAACTCCTTGCCAAAACCTCAGCGCCCACAGAAGTCGAAAAGCAGGCAGACGTAATAGTGGAAAATATAGCCAAAGCCTCCGGGCAGTGCGCAGCCAAAGCCGGTTTTTCTATGAATGACGTTATCGCCGTCGGCCTCGGCTGTCCCGGCCCTGCCAGATATAAAGAAGGTATCATCGACGCCGCCACGAACTTCCCCACCTTCCGAAATGTCCCCGTTCGAAAGATGCTCAGCGATAAACTCGGCGGCAAAACAATCGTCTTCGATAATGACGCCAATGTCGCCTGCTTCGGCGAATTTGTCGCAGGTGCCGGCAAAGGTGTCAAAGATATGGTCTTTTTCACCCTCGGCACAGGCATCGGCTCAGGTATAATCTCCGAAGGAAAACTCCTCCGCGGCTCCGGCGGCAACGCCGCTGAGCTCGGCCATACCATAATCTACTCTGACGGCCGACTTTGCAACTGTGGCCAGAAAGGCTGCGCCGAGGCCTACGCCTCCGCCTCGAATACCGCAAAAAGAGCAGCCGAAGCTCTGCAGGCCGGAGAAAAATCATCTCTAAGGAAAGTCCTCGATGAAAAAGGCCAAATCACCTGCAAAGATGTCTACGACCACTTAAAGACCGGCGATAAACTGGCCAAAAAAATAACCGATGAAACCGCCAAAGCCCTCGCAATTCTTTGCATTAACACCCTGCACGCCACCGAGCCGCAGCGCATAGTCTTCGCAGGCGGAATGATTGCCGCTGGTGACATCCTCTTAAACAGAATAAAAGATTATTTCAACGAGCAGATTTGGAAATTGAAGAAAGAGACCGTCGAGATTTGTTTCGCCACCCTCGGCGAAGACGCCGGCATCATCGGCGCAGCAGCACTCGCAAAGCAAATTATTTGAGAATACCCTTTTTACTTTCCCTGATGGCCGAGTATCCTGGCCGGCAAAAACAAAATAGTTCTTATAAGTGCCAGAAACGCCTCCGCCGCTATTCCCACAACGCGAAACGGTATCGATAAAAGCCATACAATCGGCCACAACACCAGCGCCAGCAGCGCTATCGGCCAGCACAACGCCAGCAAAATCGCCCACAACAGTAATACAACCAATACCTTAATTGCTCGTCTCCTTAAAACCGATCTGCCCCCATATTATACCCTGAAATCTTAAATCTCAAATTTTAAATTCCCCTTTTTGCTGTTGCATCCTCTCGGAGCGCAGCGTAGATCCCAGAAATTCGTTATCTGGGACCCATTTGCTCGTGCCGCCTGCGGTTCGGATAATTTTTTTACGTATGCCTTCGGCATACTCTCTGTTCGTTTCCTCATTGCGGCCTCGGCAGCACTTCGCAATACGCTTCACGCAACACGAAACAATTGCGGCTTCCGGAGACAACAGCAAAACAAAGTCCCGCGAAGCGGCTCCACAACTTTGCATTTTACATTTTGATTTTTAATTTCTTCTCCTGCTCACCTGCTCCACTGTTCACTTGTTCTCCGCCTCGGCTGCTATCCCACCGGGATGAGAATTATTCCTTCTTTTCTTTCACGAATGTCCCTGCAGGTCCGCCCGCTGTAAATAATACTGCAAACCGCGTTATCAAAGCGCCCAGAAGAACATATCCCAGAATCACCTGCAATATTAAAAGTACGTGCCCCGCAATGCTCCCTTTGTTCGCATACATATCGCCGAACCCTAACGTCGTCATCGTAACAACCGAAAAGTAAACTGGCCGAATCACCGCCCTCGTAAGATAATGCCACCCCGCCTCCCCCACTACCGGCTCCACCGATAAATCATATATAATCCCCGGCGGCGACCAATACGCCCAGTTCATATACACCGCCGCAAATAACAACGCCAATATGAGAAACACCCCAATCACCCGCAGCGTGCTCATCCCGTAATCACTCATTGCCCAGAACGCCTGCACCGGCCACCGCCAAAACCTATGCTCCTTATACCATTCCTCCCAATTCTTCCGCCGGATATTGTATTTCAAAATCTGCTTCATTCCCGAATCTATTCTGCAACTATCCAGACCAACACCACGAAAATCCGTATGTTGGTCTACTTCACACCGTCTGAGCAATGTAAAACCATTCGTAATAACCATTCGACATTGCGCGCCTTCTAAATTGGCTTTCCGGAGATTCGCACCTCTCAAATCAGCACCTCTAAGATTTGCCCCTTTCAGGCAAGAAGTTCTGATGTCCGCGTTTTCCAAGTAGGCACCGTAGAGGTTCGCATCTTTCAAGTTGGCTCTGTGGAGATTCGCACACCCCAGATCAGCTTCGCAGAAATTCGCCTCTTTAAGACACACCTTTTTATTAAAGTTGTTATAATTCACGCCATCCAATAATGGATCGTCCAGACTGGTTTCCTTCTCAAATACGTAAATTTTACCACTGTCGCTTTTAACCACTGCTTCGCTCAATAACGCACCTTTAAGATAACACCTGTAAAGATTTGCTCCCTCTAAAAAAATCCCTTTATCTATATTCTTCCAGCGCCACTCATTCCATTCCCTCATGTCTTTTCTATCCGAGCAGCGTTTGAGCATATCATACTGCTCCTGACTAAACCGCCGCTCCTTTTTATCTTCTGTTTTTCCTTCCTCGCTCATCTTTTCCCCTGAAAAAATCAGTTAAAGCAGACTACCCATTAGAAGTTTGACTATGAATAACAATAACAAGGAAAATCAACCGTAGAAAATTATAACCTATAGATCATTCTAAAATCTAAAATTGGTATGTTTTTATCTACTCTCAATTGCTTTGTTTCAATGTCATTTCTCAAATCTTCGACCATCTGTTTATCATTGACGATGATTAGGGCAACATCAGAAGGCTCAAACTTCCATGGATATACGGATCGCCATTCTCTTTCATAATAAAAATTATTTAACTGGAATTCGTCCAATTCTTTGCTATCAGATGGATTCGCTTTTAAATCACCAGGTTTGGCTAACGAACCTAAGGTTAAAAGCATTTCTCTAAATTTCTCGAATTTATCTCTGTCTGCCTTTTCCATGTACTCTTCCAATTCTTTCCTGTGTTTCATAAATCTATAAAACAGGTGACTATATTTATTTAAGTATAAAACAGGGTTAAAGTTATTTTCTATGGCACTTTCTTTATGAAATCCAATGGCTGTGGTTCCATATCTCTTTGCATGGATATGTAAATCTTTCAAGGGTATATCAGACAGACAAGAAACACGATAACCCCATAAAGTAACCATCTCTCCAGTTTCATCGTCTTTGTACTTAAATTCTACATTCTTTTTACCTACATCTAGCCCATTCTCAAGGATACTTATTAATCTCTTATAGCTCTCCTCGATATCATCTTTACATTCCCGTCCAACAAAGTGCCAAAAAACTTCTGAGGCAAACCTTTGCTCAAAATGAGTCCATAGCCTTTCAGTCATAAAAAGTCTCCTTTATTATGAAACCTCGCGATGTTTTTTCTCCGCTGTTGCTCATTCGATTCTAATCCCCGAACCTCTAACTTTCAACCCCGAAAGTTTGCTTGTGCTGCCTCTCGAAGCGCAGCGTAGATTCCGGGCCTGACCCGGAACCTGGCTTTCTTTTCCTACACTCTTCTTGCTGTTGCTGCCTCCAGTTCGAAATTTCTTTCTACTTGCTTCGGAGTTTCACTCCTACGCAATACTAAAGCTTCTCATTGCGGCTTCCGTTAGCAACAGCAAAATACTTTACGTTTCCTCATTGCCTGCCCTGTGGGCGGCCTCCGGCAGCACCGCGCATTAGTGTTTCACTACCCCATTTTACCCCCAAACTCAAAACCCGCAAACTCAAAATGACCTTGTCATCCTGAGCTTGTCGAAGGAACTATCCCCTAACTACCAAATGTTAACTTAGGCAACTTTTACCTGAACTTTCATCCCCTTGTGCTCTTATGCCCTGTGCACTTGTGCGCATGCAAAACCTTCAAAAATATTTGAAGATTTTGCATCAATTTCCATACAATTTTTGTAAGTTTCTATATAGTTTCCGTAAATTTCTATACAGTTTCTAGATAGTTTAGAACGTTTGCTCGTATAATAGCGCCGTTTCCCTCCCTCGAGCCATTTCCTGATTACTTGATATCCTGATGTCCTGCCTTCTCATCCTCCGTCAGCGCTTCATTCATCGACCCCGACCGAAACCCCTGCAAATCAATCGTAACGTATGTAAAACCAAGCTCTTGCAGCTTTTCTACAATCTGCGAATGATTCGCTAAAACCTTCTCGAAATCCTCCTGATGCACCTCAATTCTCGCGAGTCTATCGTGGTGCCGCACTCGAAATTCCACCAGCCCTAATCCTCTCATAAGCTCTTCTGCTTGCTCGACTTGCCTCAATCTTTGTTCCGTAATTTCCAGCCCGTATGCGATTCTCGAAGCCAGGCAAGGTGATGCTGGAATGTCCGCCGTCGGTAACCCCATCTGCCTGCTTAGGTTACGGATGTCCTCCTTGGTCAACTCCGCCTCCATTAGCGGGCTGCGCACCCCAAAAACCTCCGCCGCTTTATTGCCCGGCCTGAAATCAGCTTTATCATCGAAATTGCACCCGCATAAACAGGTGCCGAACTTCTGCTCCTTCGTGATGTCCGCTAAAATCTTATAAAGATGTGACTTACAGCGGAAACACCGGTCGGCCTTATTGGCTGCGTATGCTGCATCTGCCAGTTCATTTGGTTTAACGGTTCGGACCTCGACACCCATATTTTTTGCCCTCTCGACCGCCTGCAAATATTGGCCTTTAGGCAGCGATGGCCCTTTGGCGATACAGGCCAGCACCCTTTCGGCACCGAGCGTCTCAACCGCCGCTTTCAAAAGGAATGTGCTGTCCACTCCGCCGGAGTATGCGACAATCACCTTATCCAGCTTTTTAAGGATTTTTTGAAGCGAATTGTACTTATCTTTCAGATCCACAGTAACCTTAAACTCTGTTTTGACACTGCCTTAAATCTGGTTTTACCGTCAATATACAACCCTTCTTCCCGCCTCGGCAAGCAAAAACGCTCACCCTATCCTTGAACTGGCTGGAGAAACCACAAAAACCCGAAATTCTATTTACAAACCAGGCCCTCGTAAAGTACACTATATATTCATAAGAATCTACGAACTGGTTTACTCCCTGACAAAGTAACTTTCTCAACTAAGACTATGGTAATACAAAGAAATAAAATCAACATTTTCTGTAGTCTCAATAACCAAATGTCCTGTTTATAATTTCCTTGCCAAAAAGCCCTTAATGTTGTATAATGTGATGGAATTGAAAACCCAATAGAGCCTTTTTATGGGTATTATGGCTTATTGTCATTATAGGATAAGGAGAAGAAAATGAAATCAAAAGCCCAAATCACCAGTACGGCCTACGCCAAAACAGGTTTTACTATTATAGAGCTGCTGACCATTATGAGCATCATTATAATTATTATCGGCGTCCTTTTACCAGGGTTGAACATGATAATGTGGTATGCCAAATATACAACGCAAAAGAACCAGTTTCGCAATATGGAGACGGGGCTGCAGGCGTTCGAAATTGATTATGGGGAATACCCGGATTCAAGTGCAACAGATATCACCGGTATGCCATACTGTGGCGCAATGAAGTTCGCTGAAGCAATGGTAGGACAGGATGGTTTGGGATTCAATCCTGATTCAAAATTTACCGCTGATGACGGCGCTGGTCCAACTGAATTATACCCCCCTACCCCAACCCCAGAAAACTTAAGAAAGAGAAGAGAGTATCTGGAAGCCAAAGACGCCCAACTCGGGCGTTTAGCTAATTTGTATGCCGGTCCCGGAGTGTTTACTACTAATACAGATGGATTACCGCTGCTCTGCGATGTCTATAAACGCAGTGAACTCAGAGACAGCAAAGGAACAAGACTCGGTATGCCTATATTATATTATAAAGCAAACACATCCAAGCTTATGCACGATGTTAATAACCCTGCTAATCCAGAAAATATATATAATTACAAAGACAACGACGAGCTTGTCAAACTTGGTGTGCTTCGGGACCCAACTATTATACACCCTCTTTATCAATCTGCTCCCGGCCCTGATGGCCAGGTATTTTATGAGAAAATAACGGATAAGAGCGCCCTGCCAATTCAAAGACCTTACAATAAGAATAGTTATATTCTTATTTCCGCAGGCGGAGATGGCATCTATGGCACAGGTGGCAGTCTAAGAGCAAGAGACGTGTTCAACTTTGCTGACTAAATCCTGTAAGGGATGCCTTACGGCAGAACAAACAAAGCCGATGGTGGGAATCGAACCCACAACCCCGGCTTTACGAAAGCCGTGCTCTACCGTTGAGCTACATCGGCAAAAACAAAGACCATCATACCGCTTATCGGCAGTCTTGTAAATGACCGCTGGTATTTCCAGACGAATTTTTCTTGCAAAACAGCTCGACAGATTATAAACTCCCTTTTTTACGATATACGAGCATAAGGGTCGGTGCCCGAGTGGTTAAAGGGGATGGGCTGTAAACCCATTGGCGCAAGCCTACGTTGGTTCGACTCCAACCCGGCCCAGTATTTCGGCTTTTTATCACCTGCGTGTGAAATATCCGCCGAGTTGTTCTAACGCAATCTTTATTAAGGGACAAAATATGAAACTCGACCCGACTAAAATGAAAGACTGGCAGATTGCTGAAGCCGCTGAAGAAACAATGAAACCTGTTCGCCAGCTGGCTGATGAAATGGGACTTAAGGAAGACGAATTGCTGCCTATGGGCCGTGACCTTGGCAAGGTAGATTTTATGAAGGTGCTCCAACGGCTCAAGAGCACACCCATCGCCAAATATATCGATGTTACGGCCATTACCCCCACACCATTGGGAGAAGGAAAAACCACTACGGCCGTCGGACTCATTGAAGGGCTGGGCAAACTGGACAAGCACGTTGTAGGTGCCATAAGGCAGCCAAGCGGAGGCCCGACCTTTAACATCAAGGGCTCTGCCGCCGGCGGCGGACTTGCTCAGTGCATTCCTCTAACGCCGTTTTCAATCCGGCTGACAGGTGATATAGACTCGATAACAAACGCCCATAACCTCGCAATGGTGGCCTTGACATCCCGAATGCAGCACGAGAGAAACTACGACGATGCAAAACTGGCGCAAAGAAACCTAAAAAGACTGGATATCGACCCCAACCGAGTCCAGATGAAATGGGTTTTGGACTTTTGCGCTCAAGCCCTGCGGAATATCACAATCGGCAAAGGGGGCAAGATGGACGGCTTTGAAATGGAGTCGGGCTTTGCCATCACCGTCTCCAGTGAGGTCATGGCAATATTAGCGGTGGCCAAAGATTTGAAGGACCTGCGCGAGCGGATGGGCAAAATTGTTGTAGCCTATGATAAGAAAGGAAACGAGGTTACCACCGCGGATTTGGAAGTTGACGGCGCTATGACAGCGTGGATGGTCGAGGCACTTAACCCAAACCTGCTGCAAACCATCGAAGGCCAGCCGGTCTTCGTCCATGCGGGCCCGTTTGCCAATATCGCTATCGGTCAAAGCTCTATTATCGCCGACGAAGTTGGAACAAAGTTAGGCGACTATCACGTAACCGAAAGCGGATTCGGAGCAGATATCGGCTTTGAGAAGTTTTGGAACTTAAAATGCCGTATGTCAGGCCTGAAACCCAACGCCGTAGTCATTGTTGCTACCATCCGTGCCCTCAAAATGCACGGCGGCGGCCCTGCCGTCAAGCCGGGATTGCCGCTAAGCGAAGAATACACAAAGGAAAACCTTAAACTCGTCGAAGCTGGTTGCGACAACCTTATCGCTCATATCGAAACCGTTAAGAAAAGCGGCGTCCGACCTGTAGTCTGCATAAACAGTTTTTACACCGATACTAAAGCAGAAATCGAACTGGTACGCAAAATTGCAGAACAAAACGGCGCTCTAGCTGCATATTCAGAACACTGGTTAAAGGGCGGAGACGGCGCAATCGAACTTGCTGAAGCCGTAATCCAGGCCTGTGAGGAAAAAAGTGATTTCAAGTTCCTCTACGAGCTCGATACTCCACTGAGGAAACGAATCGAACTTATCGCCAAAGAAGTTTACGGCGCCGACGGAGTAACTTATACGAATGAAGCTTTGGAGAAGGCAAAGGCCCTCGAGGCCGACCCGCAGGCCAAAGAACTGGGAACGTGCATGGTCAAAACGCATCTAAGCTTATCGCACGACCCCGACCTTAAAGGCAGGCCGAAAGGATGGGAACTTCCAGTCCGGGACGTTATGGTTTATAAAGGGGCAGGCTTCATCGTGCCTGTGGCTGGCGCGATTAAGCTGATGCCGGGCACGAGTTCAGACCCGGCATTCCGCCGTATCGACGTGGATGTAAAAACAGGAAAAGTGCAGGGACTTTTCTGAAATTTATTATTGAAAAAATACTTTGGAGAACAAATGGCAGCGAAAATTATCGATGGAAAACAAGTAGCAGCAAACATGCGTGCCGAATTAAAAGAAGAAGTGGCAAAACTTAAAGAAGAAGATATTGTACCGGGACTGGGAGTCATTCTGGTAGGCGAAGATCCCGCATCACAATCTTATGTCAAAGCCAAGGAGAAAGCCTGCGAAGAAATGGGGATTTACTCCGACGACAACCGTCTGCCTGCAGACACCACGCAGAAGGACTTAATTGACCTAATTAATCGAATGAACTCAGACCCGAAAATAAACGGCATCCTGGTCCAGCTGCCCCTGCCCAAACATCTCGATGAGTCGGAGGTTCTTCTTGCGATTGACCCTGACAAGGATGTCGATGGCTTTCATCCAACAAATATCGGCAAAATGGTAGCGGGACAGGCGGCATTTTTGCCCTGCACACCTCACGGTGTCATTCAGCTTCTACAACGAAGCGGTGTTAAAATTGAAGGCTCTCACGTAGTAATCGTCGGGCGAAGCAACATAGTTGGAAAACCAGTTGCCAATATGCTCATTCAGAAAAACAAAAGCGGCAACGCCACCGTAACGGTCTGTCACACAAGAACAAAAGACCTTGCCCATCATACCCGCCAGGCCGATATTATAATTGCCGCTGCCGGCAGGCCCAACACCATAACGGCGGATATGGTAAAGGACGGTGTCGTTGTAATCGACGTCGGCGTTAATCGCGTCGAAGATAAAACCGCGAAAAGAGGGTACCGTTTGGTCGGTGATGTTGATTTTGAAGCGATCAAAGAAAAAGCGAGTTTAATTACGCCCGTCCCCGGCGGAGTCGGACCGATGACGATAACAATGCTGCTCTACAACACAGTGGAATCCGCCAAAAAAGCCGCTGGAAAAATTTGAAATTGGATTCTTACCCTTCAACAAGCCCAGGACTTACTTTTCTTCCTTGGGTTTCTTCAACAGACCCTTGAAGCCGTCTATAAGTTCCTCACCTCTGCCTTTGCTTTCTTCTAAAAGCTTTTTTCCCCCTTTCGTAGCGGTTTTGCCCAGCTCTATGGTCGTGCCCAAGGTTGATTTCATTGCGTTGGTCATTTCCTTAGGCAAAACATTCGTCCCTTTATCAGCCACGCCGGCCGCTATGGCCAGTAAGATTTTGCCTGACAACTCAGCCGTATCCAATTTGTTGTCACCGCCCAAATCGGTCATCACGATAGAGTCAAGCTTCAGCGGAATGGTATCTGCCTTGCCGGGAATAGGCAGCAATTTTGCCTTGACTGTTACATTCGAAATTTCAAGCCTGTCTATATGAAGTTTCTTCCCGTGTGCTTTAGATTCGCCCTTGGCCTTTTTTTTATCCGATATTGTCTTTATTACATCCTGAAGATTATTGCTCGAAACACCTCTCTGCTCGAGGACGACATTCATTCCATCGAGCTTAACTTCTCTTATATGAACATTATCACCCAAAAGTGATTTTACATTAACTTCTATTTGAGCACTTTTCAGTTCGAGCAGTTTTTTGTGTTGATAACCGGGTGGATTATCAATTAAAAGATTACTAATACCAATTTTGCCCGCTATAATTGAAAGGTCAACATCCCCCAAACTCACCCCGACATCCAATGTTTTAGTGGCCGCGATCTCGATACCGGCTTTTAAGGCATAGTCAGCAAAAATATTAATGGCTATTATCACAACAATAGCCAGAATTAGAACAACCACCAGAACAACGCGAATATTTTTAATCGATTTTTTCATTTTTCAACTCCTTCTGACATTCTGCTTGTAATATCTCCAGCCATACTCTCAGCAGGTTCCCGAAAGATTCTTGCACCTACCAGATTCAATTTTTCTTCGATTTTTTCGTAGCCTCGGTCGATGTGATAAACTCTGTTGACAATGGTGGTTTCTTCTGCTACCAGACCGGCCAAAACCAGCGCCGCTGATGCCCGCAGGTCCGAGGCCATTACCGGAGCGGCAATCAATTTTTTTACACCCGCCACAATAACAGCAGGCCCCTCTTTACGCAGATTTGCCGCCATTCGATTCAATTCAGCAACATGCATAAACCTATCAGGAAAAATCTTTTCTATCACTATACTATTGCCATCGGCAAGTGACAAAAGCGCCATAAACTGGGCCTGCAAATCAGTAGGAAACCCTGGATATGGCTGTGTGGTTATGTCAGCCGGCTTAATTGAACCTCTGCGAGCAACAACACAGCCGCCATCCGCCGACTCAACCGTTACGCCGATATTCCGAAGCCGGTCGACAACAGCCATCATATCGCTGAGCCGACAGTTCACCAATTGAAGTCGGCCCGTCGTTATAGCAGCAGCAACCATAAAAGTCCCTGCCTCGATTCTATCCGGAATTACCTGATATTCAGCAGGGGCCAATTCCTTAACTCCCTCGATAATCAGTCGCGGTGAACCGATACCATTAATCCTTGCACCCATTCTGACAAGGCAGTTCGCCAAATCAACGATTTCCGGCTCACAGGCAGCCGACTCGATAGTCGTTTTACCCTTTGCCAGCGTTGCAGCCATTAACACATTTGCCGTGCCTAATACCGTTGAGCCAAACGGCCCGCCCATAAAAATATCTTTGCCTCTTAGTCCGCCTCGCGGGGCTTCAGCGACAACGAAGCCGTTTTTAAGATGGATTTTCGCGCCAAGCTCAGACAGACCCCTCAGATGGATGTCGATGGGCCTGTCGCCAATTGCACATCCGCCCGGCATTGAAACCTCCGCCCTGCCGCAGCGGGCAAGCAATGGACCAAGTATGCAAACGCTCGCCCGCATCTTACGGACGATGTCATACTCGCCAACCGGATTATCAATTACCTTCGAATCTATGCACAAATCCCCGTTTGTGCTTCGGGCAAGCTCGCAACCCAATTGGCCAAGCAGTTGGCTAAAAACGGAAATATCGGAAAGATGGGGCACTGCTTTTATAACCGATTTACCTGCAGCTAAAATAGTAGCCGCCATTATCGGCAAAGAAGCGTTTTTGGAACCATTTATACTAACGGCCCCCGAAAGCCGAACCGGCCCTTCGATGCGGAATATATCCATAATCTATTTTCCCCGATCTGCACCAATCTCCCAACGTAAGCTAGTAAACCAGAAACAGGCAAAAAATTGGTGCTGCCTGAACGTTTTGGGTTCGACAAGCTCACCACAGCTTGGTAATGTAGCACAGAACGGGCTTAGTTTCAAGGTCCAGCCTCCGCCGTTGCCAAAGTGCTATGGTGGACAAGGTTGCTTCGGCGAGTGGGACGCAAAAAGTATATAACGATGAATGTTCCTGAGATTATCAAACAACTGGTCAACTACATAACCCAGACAGACTTCATTATTTGCCTGGCAGGGGTATTGCTATTCGGCGGCTGGCTGCTTAAAACATCCTTAGGCAGAAAAGCTTTATCCGATTCAGTACCGCGCCGAAACAATATGCCTCCCTATTTGCCATTTGTTCCGCTGTTTATCTGGTTTGGGGCTGTCTCGCTCACAATGTCAGTCACAGAAAAACTCCTGCCTGACCTGCCGGACTGGCAAAAAGCCTTCCTGGATAATCTCATCCTCTGCCTCGGCGAGATAATAGTAATAGCGGTAATTATTTTCCTGGCAAGAGTCAGTTTTGCCCGAAAATTAAAAGGTTTCGGGCTGAATTTCAGAACAATTCACAAAGATTTTCCCGCAGCTTTACTGAATTTGCTCTCTGTTTGGCCTGTTATGGCAGCGATATTAATCCTGACGATGCATATTGGCAAATCTATATGGGGACCTGATTTTGAAATACAACCACACGAGGAACTCAAACTGATAAGAGCATACTCACAACTGCCGGTTAAAGTGCTGATTATTGTTACTGCTGTGGCGATAGTGCCTGCGTTTGAAGAGATGCTCTTTCGCGGCCTGTTTCAAACAATGCTGCGCTCTATTTCAGCAAAACCCTGGCTGTCAATCGCAATAAGCTCCGTTTTATTCGCACTGGCACATCCAAACGCAGGACACTGGCCGGCGCTATTTGTGCTTTCGCTGTGTATGGGATACGCTTATGAAAAGAGCGGCTCACTGCTGCGACCCATCTTTATACACAGCCTTTTTAACGCAACCAGCATCATAGGAACTTTATATAATATATAACCTTCGGCGGATAAGGCGCAGCAAGCCGTTATGTATTTTCATAGTATTACAAGCAAAAGTATAACCAGGCCGAAAACCGTTATGATTACTCCCGAGATTCTATTCAGCGCAGTCAACATACCGTAGCTAATCTTGCCGTGAAGGATACCCGCAGCACCAGAAAGCATAAACCACCAAAGAGCAGAGCCGGTGAATACACCTGCGACCGATAAGCCAACAGAAAAATAATATGTCCCTGAACTTACCACACCTAAGCCGGCAAATAGTGCTGCAAAAACAAGAATCGTAATGGGGCTTGTAAATGCAAGCAAAAAGGTTGACCCATAATTACTAACATAACTGGGGGTATCGGCCGAAGAGGTCTGTCCAGCCGGCTTCGATAGAAAAGTCCTAACCCCAAGGTAGCAAAGAAAGAGACCGCCAAAGAGCCGGAGCCAAAATTGTTCTTTAAACAGAAAGTTCGAGACAAACGTAAGACCCAAGGCAGCAATCAAACCGTATATGGCATCTGCGGTGGCAGCTCCAAGCCCCGAAACCAGGCCGTGCATTTTCCCCTCACTCAAAGTTCGCTGTATACACAGCAGCCCTATTGGTCCAACAGGTGTAGCAACCAAAAATCCAACAACCAGACCTTTTAAAAAAATACCAGCAACCATTTTTTATTTATTATTTTCGATTTAGCCGATTCCAAGGACGTCGGTCATAGAATAAAGTCCGGGCTCTTTTCCAACAAGCCACTGTGCTGCTCGTAACGCTCCCAGTGCGAAGGTGTCTCTGCTGTGCGCGGTATGGTTCAGAGTTACTGTCTCGCCGAGCGTGCTGAAGATTACCGAATGAGTACCTACAATATCACCTGCGCGGACGGCGTGTATGCCGATAGTTCCTTTCTCCCTTAACGTATCTTTTCCGCTCCTGCCGTAAATAAGGCAATCTGGAAATTTTTTGCCGGTTGCTTTGCAGATATTCTCAGCCAGTGTCAGAGCCGAGCCGCTTGGAGCATCTTTTTTGAAACGGTGGTGCTGCTCGATTATCTCCGTATCATACTCGTCACCGAGCATCAGAGCGAGCAAACCTGCCAGTGAGAACAAAACGTTCATCCCTACACTCATATTAGTTCCATATATAATGGGGATTTTTGCCGACGCGGTCTTTATCTTCTCGTGATGTTTCTCCGTTAGGCCGGTAGTGCCTAAAACCAGTGCGACACCGTCCTTGAGACAGTAATCAATAGTTTTATCTGCCGCCGCAGGCTGTGAGAAGTCGATTGCCACATCGGCGCCGGTCAGGTATGCGCTATCCAACTTAACATTTATCGGTCCTGCTGACGCCACAAGGCCAGCGTCTTTGCCGATGTCGGCGTGGTCCGGTCTCTCGACCGCCCCAATAATATCGAATTGGCCGGCCTCTACTGCCAATGAAAGGATACGCCTGCCCATCCGGCCAGCAGCACCAACAACTATTAGTTTAGATCCCATTTTTGTCTCCCTTAAGTCCTTACCATAAATACAAATAAGTCGATAGCAATATAATCGCTACAACCCATATTTACAAGATTAAAGGATTATTAGCTTGATTATTTTGGCCAACCAATAGTAAAATAAACACAGAAAGTTGGCAAAAAGGAAATTTGGTTTCTATACTTTATATATAGATAAAAAAGATGATGGAGGTGTAAAATGGTCAAAAGTTTAGTGACAATTCTAATTATAGCTGTCGTAAGCGTGGGGCTGGCATTTACTTGCGGCTGTGAGAGCGATGCACAAACAGGCGCCCTTATTGGCGCAGGGGCCGGCGCCGGCATCGGCCAGGCGATAGGCCATGATACGCAATCAACGCTGCTCGGTGCAACGATGGGCGGCGCCGTTGGCTACGGAATAGGTAATGAACAGGACAAGAAAAAAACACGAGCCGAAATAGAAAGTCTCCGCCAGCAAAACATACAAATGCAGCAGCAAAGCACGCAAATGCAGCAGCAAATGAACACCGTTACTATCAACGTCACCAACAGCAACGGTTCTATTACCCCTGTAACGCTGAGAAAGCAAGGCGTTGTTTACATCGGCCCAAGAGGCGAAACGTATACGACCCTGCCGACACAAGAACAGCTAAAACAGGCGGGATATGGCTTTTAGAAATTATGGTTAAACGGTGATTGGTAATTATTTACCCATTTAGCCGGTTACCGTTTAGCCAATTCCTGTTACGTTGGATTGTAAGTAGCACCTGCGTAGCCGGGCTGTTTTTGAGGTCGGTTAGGCCATTTTATTACGCCAAACAAAAAATTGCTGGCCTGCCGCAGCATCACAGCCGGCATAGGCGCACACATCTCGAAAGAACCGATTACATCATTGTCGTATTTGCCTAAAGCATCCAACAGATACTCCCAACTTTTACGGCCTATACCGCCGCGCACGCCGGGCGGCTCATGGTCGTCCGCGTGGCCGTAATTATCAGTCAGATGCAAATGAGCCACTCTCTCACCCAACTCATCCACATACTGCTTGAAAGTAGCTTCAGGGTCCAGACTGGCGTAGCCGGTATCGAGGCAATACCAAACAGACCCAAACTTTTCGCCGGCCCGCTTAAGCGCCGACAACCGGCCGGTTTCGAGGCACAATTTCACCTTATTAGCATCGGCCAGCTTGACCACCTCTTCGGCAAAAGCAAAGTCGTCAGGCCCCGGGTCATTCGGAATACCCAAACTTTTCAAATCGGCCACGATATTTGCTCCAAGCAGCTTGGCGCATCCGATTTGCTCATCCCATTTTTCTAATGTGGGCAGGTCATTGCGAGAACGCATCGAGACCAGCATACCCTCAGTAGCGGCAGCAAGTCTGGGCCAATGACGCTTCTCATAACGACAGTCACTTTCACCTTTTATAGTGGGCCATAGCTCTATGCCGAAGCCCATAGACCTTAAAAATTGACATTCCTGCTCGAAGGAAAGATGATTTTCCCGCCCCCAAAATAGCATCGTTGAAACAACATATCTAATCTGCATTATATCATCTCCATCTTACGGCCTATAAAGTACGCTCTCCCTATATCTTTATATGCCGTGAGGCATCTCTTATGGCACAAAGCATATATACTATCGAATAAAAACAAACGGAGCTTTAGGTTCAACAAAGGCACGCTTTCCCAAAAATTGTGGTTTTTTTGGGCAACCAGCAGCCGGCAAAACGGCCGGAAGCGGTTAATTGCAAAAAAATTTCTATTGCAAAACCTGCTGATATTGTTAAAATCCCTTGTTTTAGGAGTGCTTTAGTTATGAAAAAAGATATACATCCAAAATATCAAAGGGTAGTGGTTCATTGCGGCTGCGGCAATACTTTCGAGACTTTCAGCACGGCAGAAGAAATACACGCTGAAATCTGTTCGATGTGCCATCCTTTCTATACGGGCAAGCAGAAATTCGTCGATACCGCAGGACGGATAGAGCGGTTCCAAAAGAAATACGGCAAAGATTACTTCAAGAAAAAAGATAAATAACAGCTGACTTTCCAGTTGTAATGGCATTTAGCGTTTAATTTTCTTCTTCTATCCGTTATTTTTACCTTCGCAAAGGCCGTTCTCCGTAAGGAGTCCATAGGACTATGGCTGAAGAAAAAAGCACTCTTTTAGCAAAACTCGATGAAATCGAGCTCCGCTACAGTGAAATCGAAAAGCAAATTGCTGACCCGGCAATCGCCGGTGATTCAGCTAAGCTGATATCGCTTGCCAAAGAGCAAGGTAAGCTGAAAACAATCGTTACAAAATACCGCGAATACAAAAAAACAACAGCTGGCTTAGAAGATGCCAAACACATATTAAAAGACGCCACCGCAGACGAAGATTTCAAAAACCTAGCAAAAGAAGAAGTCAGCCAGCTTGAAGCCAAAAAGAAATCGCTTCTCGAAGAAACTCAAAATATCCTCCTATCAGGCGATGAGATGGGTATTGATTCAGTCATAATGGAAATACGTGCAGGCACCGGCGGCGAAGAAGCCGCCTTGTTTGCACGCGATTTATACAATATGTACACAAAATATGCTGAAGGGCGCAAGTGGAAAATCGAAAATCTGAGTTTTGGTGCAACGGAAAAGGGTGGCTTTCGCGAAGTTATATTCGGCGTCAAAGGCCGAGGAGTATGGTCTGAATTAGGCTACGAGGCAGGCGGACATCGTGTTCAACGCGTCCCGGTAACCGAAGCACAGGGCAGAATTCACACTTCTGCCGCAACAGTTGCTGTACTGCCTGAGCCGGAAGAGCCTGATATTCAGATTGCTGACAGCGATGTCATTGAACATGTCAGCCGGTCGGGCGGCCCCGGCGGACAAAGCGTTAACAAGCTCAGCAGTGCCATTAAACTCGAACATATACCAACAGGGATTACCGTCAATATGCAGGAGGATAAAAGTCAGCATAAAAACCGTGCCAAGGCATGGCGAATCCTCAGGAGTAGGGTTTACGAATACCACCGGAGCAAAAAAAGAGCACAGCGCGATTCACAGCGTAAAACTATGATTGGCTCAGGCGACAGGTCTGAAAAAATAAGGACCTACAACTTCCCGCAAAATCGCGTCACCGACCACAGAATCAACTTGTCTCTTTACAACCTCGATAAAATAATGGCCGGTGATATGGATGAGCTTATCGTTGCACTGAAAGATTACGACAGACAACAGCGGCTGAAAAATCTGTAATAGACCCTAAGAGGTCTGGTGTCTTATGATAATCGTTGTTACCGGAATGGTTGGCGTTGATAAAAAGAGCTACCTTCAGCAAGTATGTCAATTCGCCGCCAGCAAAGACAAAAAAGTGCTTTTATGCAATGTCGGCGAAATGATGTATGCTGAAGCGCCGGATATTCCAAACGGTAAAATCCTTGATATACCGATGAAAAGATTAAGTTCGCTTCGCCGCAGCGTTTTCAAAGACATCATCGCAAAAGCCCAAAAGACCCCCAACCTGATTGTCAATACCCACGCAACCTTCCGCTGGCGGCACGGGCTGTTCCCGGCAGTGGACTTCGACCAGATGCGCCAGCTTGGCGCAGATATGTATATTTGTTTGATTGACGGCGTCGTCGCTCTGCACACACGACTCATCGACGAGCACTCCGTAGAACATTCTCTCAAAGATTTGATTGTCTGGCGGGAAGAAGAAATCATCGGCACAGAAATGCTTTGTAAGGGAGTTAACGAATCGGTCCCCTTTTATTGCCTTGCCCGCGGGGCCGAAGAGGAAACCATCGAAACATTTTATAGACTTGTTTTTGAAAGCCAAGGCAAAAAAGCATATCTGAGTTTTCCTATGACCCACGTTGTCGATATGAAAAATGTTCGAGAAGAAATCAACGAGTTTCGGCAATCGATGAAAAAACTTTTTATCTGCTTTGACCCCGCTGATTTGGAAGAATCATATTTGCCGCTTTACGCACATAAAGCCGCCGAACAAGGGGCATATCTTGTCGAGGCCACAGCTCTGGGGCAAAAAGTCCAGCTGGACCTAAGTCAGGTACAGCAAATCGAGCGCGACATCAACAGCCAGATATACGCCCGGGATTTTTTGCTGATTGACCAGTCAGATATGATAATCAGCTTTATCCCGGCGTTGGCCGACGGCCGGGCCACAGTATCCAGCGGCGTTGAAAGAGAGCTTCAGCACGCCCACGAAGCCGCAAAAGAAGTCTTCGTCATCTGGACGGCAAAACAAACCCCTTCGGTTTTCGTCACTCAAACCGCCACAAAAGTTTTTAACAGTACAGATGAGACAATGTCATTTTTCAAAAATAAAGGATACATAAAAAAGTGATGGACATAAAAGAAAAGCAATTAGCAGCTTGTATCGACCATACGCTACTAAGTGCAACGGCCACAAGTGAGCAAATCAAAATACTTTGTCAGCAGGCCAGAGACTACAGTTTCTGCACGGTATTCGTTAATCCACGATGGATAGCTACGGCGGCAGAAGAATTACATGGCAGCAAAACACAAGTCGGCAGCGTGGTCAGCTTTCCGCTCGGAACCGATTCCACCAAAATCAAGATCGCACAGGCCGAAGATTATATCTTTGCTGGTGCCGATGAGATTGATATGGTCGCTGATTTGGCTGCGATAATCGAGGGTGATGCAAAATACCTATCCAACCAATTTCTGGCGGTATTGAAGGTTTGTCGCTCGATGAAGCCGGCCGTTTGTCTGAAAGTCATAATCGAAGCAGCAGCCCTTACACGTGAACAAAAAATATTTGCCTGCCGAATCGCAGATGAAGCTGGCGTCGATTTTGTAAAGACAAGCACAGGGATGAACTCTGCCGGCGGAGCAACCGTGGAAGATGTGAAATTAATGAAAGAATACGCTCCAAATTGTAAAGTAAAGGCATCCGGCGGAATAAGAACCGCAAAACAGGCCCTCGAAATGCTGGATGCCGGAGCCGATAGAATAGGTACCTCTTCAGGGGTACAGATTATAAACGAATTCAAAACAGGTCGATTATAATGACAACTGCGGCGGTAATCGAAAAACACAAAAACATCACCTGCAACTTGCATTACAGGAAAATCCTTGCTTCTGTGAACTTGCCGGCTTTAAGTGAAATTTGCGCACGCCTGAAATCACCTTCGATTCTCGGCGGCAACCCTTCTAAAAAAGACGCAGACAGGTTCAGCTACTGGGCCGCCGAACCGAAAGATGTATTTGAATTCCGAACCGGTCAAAAAGACCCATTTGAAAAACTCCAGTATGCTCTGGACAAATATAAGCTTGAAAGAGACTATCTAAACAGCTTACCGAAAGGAATTTTCTGCGGCGGATGGATTGGGTATTTCAGCTATGAACTCGGCCGATACATCGAAAAGCTGCCGGAAACAACCCTGGACGACCTCCAAATACCGCTGATTCGGTTGTGCTTTTACGACCGAGTTATCGTCTACGACCATATTGAAGATAACTTTTGGCTGATTGCTCTACAGCTTTCAAATGATATCGAAACGCCGGATGAGAAGTTAGCAGGTCTCGAACAACTATTGGCTGAATCTCAAAAGATTACCGTTCCATCACCGCACTTTTTTGACTTTGATAATATTGATTTCTCACAAATCCGATGTAACATAGACAAAAATTATTACTTCAACGCAATTGAGAAAATAAAACGCTATATTTATGACGGTGACGTCTATCAAATCAATTTTTCGCAGCGATTTGAGTGTGATTATAATGCCAGACCAATAGAACTTTTCCACTGGCAAAACCATTTCAACCCAAGCCCCTACGCAGCTTACATCGACGCCGGCAGGTTTCATATCGTCAGCGCGTCACCCGAAATGTTCATAACAATTAATGATGGCACCATCAGTACCAAGCCGATTAAAGGCACCCGCCCGCGAATTAGCGAAACCTCCATAGATGCCAGAAACTTCAATGAGCTTATTAATAGTGAAAAGGAGCAGGCAGAGCTTAATATGATAATCGATTTGGAGCGAAACGACGTAGCCAAAATCTGCGAATGCGGAACCAGAAAAGTGATTCAGCCGCGAACAATTGAAAGCTATCCAACAGTCTTTCACGCAGTGGCAACCGTGGCTGGCCAGCTTAGAAAGGAAATCACGTTCTGCGCTTGTTTGAAAGCTATGTTCCCCGGCGGTTCTATCACAGGCGCTCCCAAAATCCGCTCTATGGAAATCATTGACGAAACCGAACCGACAGCCAGAGGCGTTTATACCGGCAGCATCGGCTTTTTAGGTATCGACAGAAGTGCCTGCTTGAATATCGCCATACGAACGATTATCATCAAGGACAATACGGCTTTCGCGCAAACTGGCGGCGGAATAGTCGCAGATTCCGACCCGCAGGCCGAATGGGCCGAAACCATTACAAAGGCGAGAGCATTATTAGCAGGAATAAATAGCGCACAGCAGGTAGCGGATAGCGTAGAGTAAATGGAGAAGGTTTTTCTAAATGACAAATTAGTCGACGCTGACAAAGCCAGCGTGTCCGTCACCGACAGCGGGCTTCTGTATGGGGCTGGTTTGTTTGAGACGATGCGAAGTTATAACGGTGTGGTCTTTTCACTCAAAGACCATTTAGACCGGCTCTTTTTCAGCGCACGCGCCTTGTCGATAAACAACACATACAACAGAGAATATATATCTGACGCCATTTATAAGGTTCTCAAGGCAAACAAATTAACCGATGCACGATTGCGGTTAACCTTGACCGGCGGACCGATGTCCGAACCCGAGGAGAAGCGTAAATCTACACTTCTTATCGCTGCCACAAAATTACAACCCTACCCGCCCGAATACTATAAAAATGGTGTTCTCGTGGTATTGAGCCCCTTTAGACAGAACACCGCTGAGCCAATCTACGGGCATAAAACAACAAGCTATTTCTCGCGCATGCTTGCACTCAAATCAGCACATCAAAAAGGGGCCGCCGAAGCATTATGGTTCACCGTAGATAACCGCCTTGCGGAGGGCTGTATAAGCAATGTATTTTTGGTCAAGGATTCAGCTCTTTACACCCCGCCGATTGAAACGCCGGTCCTTGCAGGAGTATCAAGGAAGACCGTTTTTCAAATCGCCTTAAAAAATTCCATTGAATTTATCGAAAAAAACCTCTACATATCCGATTTGCTGGATGCCGATGAGGTCTTCCTGACGAACGTGATTATGCAGATTTTACCGGTAAATAGCATAGAAAAGCATACGGTTGGTAGTAGAAAGCCTGGGCCGTTGACTAAAAAACTGCAAAAAAAGTTCGATGAATGTATCAAAACCGAGTGCAGAAAAAGCAAATGAAGATAAAAGACGTTGCAGACAAAATCGAAAAAATAGCCCCGCTCAAACTGGCACAGGGTTGGGACAATGTCGGACTGCTTATCGGCGACCCACAGCGAAATGTGAAAAATATCCTGCTGACTATCGATATCACAAAAGAGGTGCTGGCTGAGGCAAAGAGATTAAGAACGGATTTAATTATAAGTTATCATCCTGTCATCTGGGACGGCCTGAAGAAAATCAATAGAGACAATATTGTTTACGATTTGATTCAGGCCGGCATCGCGGTCTTTTCCGTACATACCGCTCTGGACGCCGCTGCTGGCGGCGTAAACGATGGCCTTGCGGAAATTATCAGCATTATCGACGGCAAACCAATTGGCGACTACGTGGAAAACCCGCAGGGCAACAATTACAAACTCGTTGTCTTCATCCCCGCCAAATCGGCCGCCAAAGTTGCAAATGCTGTTTTTGCCGCTGGTGCAGGGGCAATCGGAAACTACAGCAACTGCGGCTTCACCGCCGAAGGAACAGGCACCTTTCTGCCCCTGGCCGGCGCCAGACCTGCCATCGGCAAAAAATGGAAATTAGAAAAAGTTCCAGAGATAAGGTTCGAAACAATTGTGCCTGCCGAAAAACTTACCGGCTGTATAGCTGCAATGAAAAAAGCACATCCATACGAAGAACCGGCTTTTGATGTTTTTAAACTCTATAACAGTCAAAGCAAATTCGGCTTAGGCAGAATCGGCAAACTGAAAAAGCCGATGAAGCTGAATAAAATCCTCGAAAGAATAAAAAAACACACCGGCGCCAAAGCATTCGGAATCGTCGGAAATCAAAACCGACTGATAAAAACCGCTGCGGTTTGTGCCGGCTCGTGCGGCAAAATAATCAACTCGATTATCGCTGCAAAGGCCGACCTTTATCTTACCGGTGAATTGAAGCATCACCAGGCCCTGGCCGCACAAGAAGCAAATCTTACCTGCATTTGCCTCAGCCATAGCGTTTCTGAACGCTTCATATTGAAGAAATTCGCCAACAAGATGCAAAAGCAGCTAAAACAGGCAACAATCAAGATAAGCAAAAAAGATACAGACCCGTTTAAATGGAAAATCCTATGACAGAAGAGCACGAACTACAGCCGCAAATCCAGGCAGACATTGAAAACCAAACTGATTTATCACAGCCGAATTCTGACGTGACCATCGAATCGGTCACAGAAGCGGTCCTCTTTGCCAGCGACGAGCCACTAAGGGAGACCCGATTGGCTGACATTATCGGAACAAGTGCTTCACAAATCCGCCGGCACATCAAAAGCCTCAATGACAAATACCAGGCCAACAACAACGCATTCAGGATAGAGCAAATCGCCGGCGGCTACCAGATGATGACCCTAAGTCCTTACAATCATTGGCTGCAAAAACTGCTTCGCGAACGGGACACCGGCAAACTAAGTCCCGCAGCACTGGAGACACTTGCAATAATCGCATACAAACAGCCGATTATCCGCGCCGACATCGAAACCATCAGAGGCGTTACGGTCGGCGAAATAATTAGAAACCTTATGTACAAAGGACTGGTTAAGATTATAGGTCGGGCTGAAGTCGTAGGCAGGCCCCTGCTATACGGAACAACTAAAAAGTTCCTTGAAGTCTTCGGCCTGAACTCCCTCAAAGACCTGCCGAAAATCGAAGAGCTTAAAAAACCACCAACTTAGGCCACATATCTTCGCTAATCCACTGTCATTCCCGCGCAAGCGGGAATCCAGACCGTTCAAGAGCATATGGATACTTGCTTTCGGTCATTATAAGAAGGTTATGAAATGGCTTCTCGCCTTTTGCCTTTACAAGCCGCCCGGTTGCTGCTACAATCATATACTTTATGGCTGGTAGAATAATAATCAATACTGAGCGCTGCAAAGGCTGCGGCTTATGTGTGCAGGTGTGCCCTAATGGCAGCATTAGCATCTCAAAGCAATCCAATAAAAGCGGTTACTTTCCTGCAGAAACAAAAAACACAAACTGCACTGGCTGCGCCGTCTGCGCAATTATCTGCCCTGATGCTGCAATTGAGGTATATCGTGAGAATAATATTATCGATAAGCCACACAAAAAAACCGCTCCGGATCTAATCAAGGGGAAAAAATGAGCAAGAGGATTTTAATGTGTGGCAATGAGGCACTTGCGGAAGCGGCCATTATTGCCTGCCTTGACGCATATTTCGGCTACCCCATTACGCCGCAAAACGAAATCCCTGCATATATGTCAAAACGGATGCCTGAAGAAGGCAGGGTATTCCTCCAGTGTGAAAGCGAGCTGGCGGCTATCAATATGGTTTTCGGCGCCTCGGCTACCGGCAAAAGAGTGATGACAACCTCATCCAGTCCCGGCATCAGCTTAATGCAGGAAGGAATAAGCTATCTGGCAGGCGCAGAATTACCATCCGTCATTGTCAATATTATGCGCGGCGGCCCTGGACTGGGCAACATCGCCCCGGCTCAAGGTGATTACTTCCAGGCAACTCGCGGCGGCGGACACGGAGACTACAAAACCATCGTACTCGGACCATCCAGTGTGCAGGAGCTTGTCGATTGTATGCCGCTGGCCTTTGACCTCGCTGACCAGTACCGCATACCTGTTCTCGTCCTTGCCGACGGCATCCTCGGCCAGATGATGGAGCCGATAACCTTCAACAAAAACAATCGCCGAAAGCTGCCTGCTAAGGACTGGGCACTAACCGGCGCGAGTAATAGAAAGCAGAATATCGTCCGCTCCCTCTGGTTAAAAGAAGGCGTGGTAGAACAGCATAACTACGACCTGCAGGCCAAATACAAAGAGATAGAGAAGAACGAGGTCCTCTGCGAACAATACGAAGTCAATGACGCGGAAATAGTGGTGGTTGCTTATGGCATTGCCGCCAGGATAGTTCGGGGCGCCGTCAGCAAAGCACGGCAGGAAGGAATCAAAGTCGGCTGGATACGCCCAATTACTTTATGGCCGTTCCCAACGGAGCAAATACGCAGGGCTGCTGACGATTTTAAGATTTTCCTTACGGTCGAGTTAAGCTGCGGCCAAATGGTCGAAGATGTAAAACTTACTGTAGCCGGCAAGGTCCCGGTGCTGTTTTATGGCCGGCCCGGTGGCGGAGTGCCGACTGTCGAACAAGTCTTCGAAAAAATCAAGCAATTAACCTTGCGACCAGAGAACGTAGTATGATGCAAAAAGTATTTACAAGGCCTCAAGCGCTCAAAGATTGCCCGACGCATTACTGCCCCGGCTGTGGGCACGGAATAGCGCACCGCTTGATAGCTGAGACAATTGATGAACTGGGCATACGCGGCCGAACCATCGGCATAGCACCGGTAGGATGTGCCGTATTGGCGTATGATTACCTCGACGTGGATATGGTCGAGGTAGCGCACGGCAGAGCACCAGCCGTGGCAACGGGAATGAAAAGAACAAACCCGGACAAAATAATCTTTTCCTATCAGGGCGACGGTGACTTGGCTGCCATCGGAACAGGTGAAATCATCCACGCTGCACACCGCGGCGAACAGATAACCGTGATTTTTATTAATAATGCCGTCTTTGGAATGACCGGCGGGCAAATGGCGCCGACGACCCTGCTCGGCCAAGTGACAACTACGACGCCGCTGGGCCGAGACGCCGAGAAGCAGGGCTATCCTCTCCAGGTATCCGAGCTGTTGGCGATTCTGCCCGGGGCAATTTACATCGAGCGATGTTCGCTACACACCCCGGCCCTGATTCGCAACGCCAAAAAAGCCGTCAAACACGCCTTCCAATTGCAGGTAGATGGCGCCAAAGGATTTTCTCTGGTCGAGTTGCTCTCACCCTGCCCGACCGCCTGGCGAATGACGCCGGCAAAGGCAATCGAGTGGATGGAAAACCAAATGATAAAAGTCTTCCCGTTGGGACGTTTGAAAGGCTGAATATGGCACAGGACAGCTTCCACGAAGAAATAGTCATCGCCGGCTTCGGCGGACAAGGGGTCATACTGGCCGGAAAACTTCTGGCTCAAACTGCGATGAATGCCGGCAAAGAGGTAACCTTTATGCCGTCGTATGGTGCTGAGATGCGAGGTGGAACAGCCAACAGTATGGTTGTAATCGCAGATGAACCAATTGCTTCTCCGCTGGTCAGCAGCCCCGACTCGTTAATTGCAATGAACAAGGCATCCTTGAACAAATTCGCCACTCAAGTTAAAACCGGCGGCCTGCTGATAATGAATAGTTCCCTGATTGACTGCGAGCCGGACGTTGATGGGGCGATGGATATATTAGCAATTCCGGCGGATGATATAGCCGTCAAATTGGGTAGTCAAAAAAGTACGAATATGGTAGTTCTTGGTGCATATCTTCAAAGACGGGGTTTATTTAGCATCGATGCTGCCGAAAAATCTTTGCCTGATGTCTTGGCTGAACGATACCATAAGACAATACATCTCAACGTCGAAGCTATGCAGCAAGGCGCTGAATTCGCAAAAACACAATCTGCAAGCAAAACTTAAACTTCAGAACAGGAAAATAACTATGGCCAAGCAACCAAATGGTAAAAAACCTAAGGCTATCTGCAGCTTTTGTGGCAGGTCGTCAAGCCAGACTGATGCGTTCATAGAAGGCCCTAACAACATCTTTATTTGTCCAGAATGTGTCGATTTATGCCACAATATCATCCGACAAAACCGCAAACGAATAAGCAGCCCGGCGCTTAGTCCCAAAGAAATGCCGAAGCCGAAAGAAATAAAACAATATCTCGACCAGTATGTAATCGGCCAGGAACACGCCAAAAAATACCTCTCCGTCGCAGTGCACAACCATTACAAACGCTTATTCCACTCCGACAGTGAAGACAAAGATGTGGAAATCGATAAATCCAATGTTTTGTTGATTGGCCCGACGGGTTCCGGCAAGACGCTCCTCGCTCGCACCCTTGCCCGCTTCCTGAAAGTCCCCTTCGCAATATGCGATGCCACCACTGTCACAGAGGCCGGGTATGTCGGCGAAGATGTCGAAAATTTCCTGCTGCGGCTCTTCCAATCCGCCGACGGTGACCTGGAGCTTGCTCAGCGAGGCATTGTCTATGTGGATGAAATCGACAAAATCGGAAAAACATATCAGAACGTTTCGATTACCCGCGACGTTTCAGGCGAGGGCGTCCAGCAGGCCCTGCTGAAAATGCTCGAAGGAACCATCGCCAATGTCCCGCCGCAGGGTGGAAGAAAGCACCCCGAGCAGTCCTACATACCGTTTGACACCACGCAGGTGCTTTTTATTTGCGGCGGAACTTTTGTTGGACTGGAAAATATCATAAAAAAACGGCTCGGTAAAAAATTGATTGGCTTCGATTCCGAACTATCTGGGAAAACCGATGAAAAGACCGAGTATAGCGACATAATCAGCCAGGTCATAGCCGAGGATATCATAGAGTTCGGAATGATTCCCGAAATGGTGGGACGTCTGCCGGTGATTACCTTTTTGTCGGCTCTCGATGAGAAAGCGCTTATAGATATACTGACCAAGCCGAAGAACGCCCTTGTTAAGCAGTACCAAAAATTCTTTGAGATGGAAGATGCCGAGCTGGAATTCACCGACGATGGCTTGCACGCATTGGCGCAAAAAGCGCTCGAGCACAATACCGGCGCCCGGGCCCTTCGCTCGATTACCGAAGAGTTGATGGTCGATTTGATGTATCAGCTGCCGGAAGAGTCAAAGCCCGCAAAATATATAATCACCCGCGATATCGTCGAAGGCAAAGCTAAGCTCTTCACCGCAAAACAAAAAGCAAAAAAAGAATCAGCTTAATTTTCTGCATACCGACGACCCTCGAAAAACAGCTCCCTTACTCCACTATCTCCACCAGCGAATCCTTCGGCACCAGCAAATTATAAACCAGTATCGCATTACCGTTATGCAGACGGACACATCCCTGCGAACCTGCAATACCGATTTCGTTAGGGTCCTTCGTGCCGTGAATAGCAAAACCCGTTCTGCCTACGGCATCTCCTTTAATACCTTCCAGACCTATCCATCTCGACCCTAAAGGATAATCCGGGTCCTCGGACTCGTATGTCTTGCCGGAAACCGGATCCGTCCATTTAGGAGCTATCAGCTTGCCACCTGCCTTGACGGCCCAAAGCCCCGTCGGCGTTTCCATACCAGGCTTACCAAGACCAACAGGAAAACTGCGAACGAAAGTGTCCTGGAGATACAAATCCATCGTAAAAGTCGAACGATACACCCTCACATGGAACGGCCCGTTAATCACCTTTATCATTTCTCCCGCCCGCAGAGCTTCAGGCCGCTCTATTTTGTTAATCTCCATAAGAATCTCGTACGGAACCTTAAATTGATTGCCGATTTTCGAAAGCAGTTCGCCCGGCTTGACCCTATAAGAGCCGGTGAGCCTGTCCTGAGGATAAATCGTCCTGCTGAAAAGCCACTTGTCTGCAAGCTCAGAGAGCTGTTCTTTAACAATCGCCCGCTGCTGCTCACTCATAGGTAGCGGCAGCGTCTCGTTTAGCCTGTCACGCGCATCTATAATCCTCGCCGGTCTCGCCTCAATGTATGACATCGCTTCGGTAATAAGCTCTTTTACCCACGGATTATCCTCTGCAGTTGTCTGTGCAAACTCTGATAAATTTGGGTCTTTTTCAGGTTCCACCGCAGGCAGGATTTTCTTGCTCTCCACCGGCCCACCAGTATCGGTTGATGTCGCAACTGCCTTCGTTCGGATGGAAGGGCGAGGTTTGTAAATAAATGCAACCACCACAGCGATAATCAGTAACACCAAAATGACATATACCCATCTTCCGGTCCGGTTCCCGCCTCTGCTGTACCAGCGAGCCATATTCTTATTCTCCTATTTACTTAGTCGTTAAAATATATTATTCCTTCATCGGTCACTAAAAAATCTACCGGAACATCCCCAGCAGCCACAGGTATCGAATCAACCACCTGTTCTGCGAAAGCAAAGCCGCATTTGGACGCTTTAAATTTCTCGTCGGTGAAAAACCTGTCATAATAAGAGCCGCCGCGACCGAGCCGATTGCCTTTTCTGTCAAACCCAAGGGCGGGGGTAACCACCAGATTAATCTCTTCAAACGGCACCGGCACACCCATTACAGGATTACGAAGGCCGGCTGCCGAGGTCGAGAAACCGGTCTCCAGCGAATCTATCTCTACCGCCATCATATGCCTTTGTTGCCAGGAAATCCTCGGCACCGAAACCGACTTGCCCAGCTGCCAAGCGTGAAGTATCGCCTCGGAAGTGTCCACCTCGTGCGGCAGCGACAAATACATCATAATCGATGTTGCACTTTGAAATTGCGGCGTGGAAATCAAGTTCTGGCAGGCTTTATGGCTCTTTTCGCTTCTCTGTTCCGGCAGCATAGCAAGCAGACACTTCTGCAACTTATCCCGCAACTGTTCTTTGTCCATTTAACTATCCTTCTTTCCCGAACTCTTTGGGACATTCTTGCTATTTTGTATCAAGGTTTTCAGCTTTTGTAAATAGAGCTTGATATTTTTTTCATACCCGGCTTCTTTGGGGTTGTAATATCTCTTCCTCAAAGCCGCCGGAAGATACTCCTGCGACACGAAACCATCCTTAAAATCGTGCGGATACTTGTAATCCGTCCCGAAACCCAGCTTTTTAGCGCTGCGATAATGGCTGTCCTTCAGGTGCTTTGGCACCGCTATCGTTTTCTGGGATTTTACGTCGCCGACCGCCTGCCAGATGGCCGAAGACGACGCATTCGATTTTGGCGCACACGCAACATATATTGCCGCCTGTGCCAGCGCTAATTGTGCCTCAGGCAGGCCTATAAACTCGGATATCTGAACGGCTGCTGCCGCCAAAACTGTCGCCATCGGGTCGGCATTTCCAACATCTTCCGCCGCACACACCGCTATCCGGCGGGCAATAAAACGCGTGTCCTCTCCACCTGCTATCATCCTCGCAAGCCAGTAAATAGTCGCATCAGGGTCGCTTCCTCGCATACTCTTTTGAAAGGCGCTCGCTAAATCGTAGTGCGTATCGCCTGTGCCGTCATATTCAATTGTCTTCTGTTGTATCGACTCTTTTGCAACCTCCAGATTAAATTTTATTCTTTTACCCTTCTGACGGGCCGCCTGAGACAGCACCCCCACCTCCAGAGCCGTCAACGCCCTTCTCGCGTCACCGTCGCTCATCACCGCCAGAAACTTCAACGCTTTCTCCTCCACATCAACACTAAACTTGCCAAGCCCACGCTCTTTATCAGCAGCAGCGGCTTTCAGTAATTGCATAATGTCTTCCTCGCTAAGCGGCTCGAAAGCAAATATAGTGCTGCGGGAAATCAACGGCGAATTGACCGCAAAAAATGGGTTCTCCGTCGTAGCCCCGATAAAAAGTAAAACCCCTGATTCAACGTCATCTAACAGAACGTCCTGCTGTGTCCGGCTGAAACGATGAATCTCATCTATAAATAGCACCGTCCGCGCACCTGCTGTCGCCAATCTGTCCTTCGCCTGTGCTATCACGTCCCGGATGTCCTTCACGCTCGCTGCAGGTGCGCTTAGGTAATGGAACTTCGCCTTGGTATAATTGGCTATCACCATTGCCAGCGACGTCTTGCCCGTCCCGGGCGGCCCGTAGAAAATCAAACTACTCAGCCGGTCCGCCTCTAACATCCGCCTCAATAACTTTCCCTCTCCGACGAAGTGCTTCTGCCCTGCGAACTCATCCAACGTCCTTGGCCTCATCCGAACCGCCAATGGCTCCGCCGCCGCCATTTTCGCCCTTTCGGCCCCGCTAAACAACGTCCCACAGTGGGATACCCCACGTGGTATCCTATTTTTATCCAACCCTTCTGCCATTGACAAACATTATACTTGAATCCCCCTTCCTTGTCATTCCTGCGCAGGCAGGAATCCAAAAATGTTTAACCCTGCCGCTCGCGGCAGGGGGCATTCCTCTTCTCGCCAATTCTTATCTCATAACCTGTAGGAATGGCATTATCCCTCCCAATTCCCACCAAACACAAGCCGGAAATTTCAAATTGAAAAGCCCCCGCTTAGGTGCCGCGGGGGCTTTTTCATCTCCTGCTAAAGCAGTTACGACAAAAACACTATCCAAAATCAGGATTTTGTTGCCTAGTTTAAATTATTGTTTAAGCTCCTATCCGGATTTGAAACGGGTGTTTTTATCCCGTTGACCTTTCGGACATGATAATGGGGATACCAACCTGCCTCTATCCTCTGTACAAACTGAGAGCGGGTCATCTTCCCTCTCGTCCCCCTGCTTTTCCTGTCCTGAAACATCAGATTCCTACCTGAACTGCTTTCTCTAATAACTTTCACTTTTCCAGCCATAATCATTTCCTTTCTTTTAACATAATTGTTAACATTTGCATACACCACCATCCACAACTATCCATTCCACGGAAAAGGTCGGGCAGATATTCGGAAACCCCCCAAAAATGCGATCCGAGGATTGCCGAGCATCTGACGCTTTTTTGTAATTCAATTAAGCCCCCTCTGTATATATCGCAAAAATCCGCTGAAAGGTCTTTCTTGAACAGTAATCGACCAAAAAACGGTAGAGGATTAGAAATCAAAGCAAGTTTTCAGTACAAACACATACTCACGAGTCACTCTCTCGCCATCATTTAAATCAAGCCCGATAAACAAAAATGCTTTTGTAAAGCGCCTTTGCAGGCATAAGTCTCGATTTCTAACGCATAAATAGTGATTTGTCCGCCTCCAGCGAACGACTGTATGTTTCCTCATTGCCCGCCCCGTTAGATGTGTCGTTCACTATCTAACCTTTGGGGCGGCCTCCGACAGCAACAGCATCTATGGCCTACCGGCAGCATGATGCAAATTTCCCTTTATTTCCTAATTATCACCATCAATAATATTATCTCAATGAAAAGTGATATAAAGAAAATATTGATTCAGATTATATCGGTTTTGCTATTCTCCATCGTTGTAATGTACCTTTTGCCGCCCAAAGGAGGAGGTAATATGGGGGAAATATTCATTCGTTTCCTCAAAAGATTCTTATTAATATGTATGATTGGGCTTCTCGTTTCAGATATTGTAATATTCAAAATGCGTCGCCCTAAGTTTTTTGCTGCTTTAATCGCTTTAATAGCCTGTCTTGTTGGGGCTATTGTTGGAGATCTACTTGGAGTCCTGTTCGCTTCTTTAATTCATCCATTTATTAAAGTCAACCAATGGCGTTGTGAGGGAGTAGGCCTTTTTATTGCCTCTGCAATATTTATGGTCCTTTCTTATAATCTCGCTTATAGATGGTTTAAGTGGTAGACGCTTGCTTGTGCTGCCTCCTGCTCGAATTCTTTTCCCCAAACTCGAAAGCCTCCAAACCGTTATCCCTGCCAACGGCATATTTAGCCCCACAATTTATTGTGGGGTTCTATTCTGCATTTGCTGTTGTATCCTCCAGTTCGGCCATCTTTCCATTTTACTTCGTGGCTTCGCCACTGCGTAATACTAATGCTCCTCATTGCGGCTTCCGGAAACAACAGCAACATATGTAAAAAGCCCCACAACATCCGCCCTGCCTCTT
>CAZBST010000017.1:0-38709 GCA_964494805.1 uncultured Pirellulales bacterium
ATACTAACACTCCTCGTTGCCTGCCCCATTGTTTAGAGTGTCGTTTACTCTAATGCGGGCGGCTTCCAGAAACAACAGCAAAAATGATTGTGCAAATCTACAAAATGCGGTAAAATTTGTTCTGCAACTTTGGAGAGGAAGCATCCTTTGGGTTCGTGATAAGCGTTTAATTGTTAGTATTTAGTAGACTGTGATTGAGGTTGTTTCCGGCTGCTCTGCGGTATACAAAATGAAGGCGGCGAAAATGAGAATTATCATAGGTGTACTTATCGGCGGCGGTATTGGTTTTTTGGTTGGTTACTTTGGTAAATGTGCCTCCGGGACATGTCCCTTTACAAGCAATCCGATTGTAAGCACAATAATCGGTGCATTGTTAGGAGGATTAATCGCTGCAGGAAAGTAGAAAAGAATGTAAAATATGGTGAGCAACGGCGATAGTTTTAAAGTTTGGTTCGCAGGGTAGAATTTTTAACAGGGAGCATCTAACTAATTAGGTAACTAACTAGGGACAGCCACTTATCATTTTGCTGTTGCGTCCTCCAGTCTTTATGGTGAGCCTGCCGAACCAAGCAAAGCCAACCTGCAGTGAGCTTGTCGAAACTATTTTACCCTCCTCCGGCGGACAAGTCCGCCAGAGCCTCGGCGAAGGCAGATTGTTATATTATTTTTGCGTAGCTGGCTGTGTGAGATTTGGCCAGCACCTTTTGCAGGCAGGGCAGGAGGTAGTTCTGCACTACCGCGTCCCAGCTCATATTTTTCGCCAGCGCGTAGCCGGCCTTAATCATATCCTCGGTCTCGATTTGGCTTTTCGCCAGGCGAGAGCAGACCCGCATAGCGACCCGTTCGCTGACGGTTTGCTCGATTTCTTTGCGCACCGAGTCGTCGATTTTCAGCAGGTTTTCAATTTTGTCGGTTTCGTGCCCATTCAGCCGGGTGTAGTCGGCGATGACGAGATTCTTTGCGCCTTCTGCGCCGGCTATATCCAGAACAAAGCTGGCACATCCGCAAACACTGCTGACGACGCATACGCCGCCGAAGGTCAACGGCTCGAGTTGGGCGATGCCGAACGGCTCATAAGTGCTCTGGCCGAATTCGACGTCGCTTCCCCTGCGGATGTCCATAAAGTCCATATCGTTCGGCATTCTTTGGCCGCAGTTGGCCTGGTTGAATCCGAACTGGTTTATGAAGATGATTTTTATATTTCTGCTTCTGGCGTTGAATTCCTGCACGCCCGTATAGAAATTCGCTTCCCCCCCGGAAAGGTCAGGCATACCTTCGCGATGAGCGACAGGCCAGTTGTAGGCCGATTCTATCTTATAAATATCACTATTGCGCCGCTGCGATACTTCGGTAGAGAGGACGAAGAGGACGCCGGTTTTTCCCTGTGTTCTAAACTCTTTTTCTATATGCTCAAGCACTCGCAAATCGCGCCACAGCCCCTTGCTTCGGACGAGGCGTGTAACGTGCGTGAAGATGAAGTCTGGCTTATAACCCAGCAGTGCCTCGCAATACCGCTGCAATTTTTCTTTCGATTGCAGCTTATCGGCGGCAGTGGTTTGATAAGCCGGTATGCCGTTATAGACTACATCAATATCGGCGGTTTCAAATTCCGGTGCCAGGAACTGCAGTTCGTCAACTATGTAATCGCCGACGGCGCATATAGCATCACAGTGTTTCGAGGCATCCACGAGGACGTGCTTGAAGTAAGAGCTCTGGTCTCCGAATACCTCGTTGACATAGAGTCTATTTTCGTGAGCCAGTTTCATAGCATTATAGAACATCGTATCGTGGCCGGGATGATTTTCCACGATGCGGCGTATCGTAGCAACTTCGTGGGCGTAGAAAATGGTTTTGAAATCACACATTGGCTCGAGAATGGCAGCCAATACCGTCGGCATTCCCATAAACTCGTGTGAGATAACGATTGTCGAATCTTTGGCTGCGCTGATTGCTTTCAGGGCTGCGATTGCCGCTGGTGCCAGCCGGACATACTGCTCGTATTCCCACAAATATTCATAGAGGTCACTGCGGATGCCGAATTGTTCGAACAAGTGTCTTTTGAATTCGTTGACCACGTTTTTATTCGTACGAGTTACATCGATGAGCAGCACCTCAGGTGAGCTTTTTATGCCTGTCTGCTTGTCAACGAACGTTCGCCTGCCGTAGACTATACCCACATTGTAGACGTTTTCGATATTCTGGAAGGCTTCGAGGTACCCTGTTTGTACGAGACCATCGACGGATGAATAGAGCACTTCGCCGTTATTACCGAGGCGATTTGATACAGGTCCTTCGGTTGAGAACAATGGTCCGACGAGGATTGAGCGGCCAACCGCCTCAAGATAGGAATTGCAGGTGAAAAGACCCTGCAGGACAGCGCCTATGCCGCCGATTTTCCCCACTATTTCATGGGTGACGTGTACTACTGTTGTGTCACTACCCATATAATTTCCCTCCAAAGTTGTTAAGAAGCCTCCATATAAAATATAGGAAATAGTTTCATTACAGCCAAATAGAAGGGGTTTGTGGGGTCTATTAAATTTTATAGTCTGAAAAAAACGTGACGGATTTGTCCTGTCGGTGTATTTTTTAGGACGTTTGAGCCGGGCTCAGGAATTTTTCCAACTGCGTTATTTTATTTTGGTGCGTAAGGCTCTTATCAGGCCTGAAAGTATCTGCCGGGGGATATCGGCCAACTCCGGCTCAGGTATTTCGCTGACTGCTATTCCATCGAGGATTTTTAAGGCGCGCTTGCCGCAGTGAATTATGGAGCTTGAGATTCTTTCGGCCTGCTCTAAGTCACCATCCGTCATTAGTCGTAAATAGATAATTATGTTTTTCGTTAGTTCCTTATCGCTTATATCATATACGGGGACGGCTTTTTCAGGTGAGTCATCCAAAACCTCGTCTTTTTCACTCAATATCTCCTGTTCAATCCTGCGAGTTTCAGCCAGTAGTCGTTCTTGTTCTGCCAAGTCTTTTGTATCCATTGGTGCAAGTTTAAGCTCTTCGTTGACCTCCGCAGCGGGGACATACACTTTATTACGACAGGCCGGACACTTGCCCCATTTGCCGCCGGCGTTGTCTGGTGCTTCTATCTTTTTACCGCAATGTTCACAGTGAAATGTTATAGCCATTTGTCACCTCCCAACAATTTACTCCGGTTTCTTGTTAGTTATTTGTCTCCTTTATACTCTGTAATTACCTCGGTGGTTATCCCGCCGCGGGGAGTGAACCGCGAGGTAACTTTCATCTGGCGCGGCTTGCAGGAACCGGATAAATCATCTAATATATTATTTGTCAGAGCTTCGTAAAAGATGCCTTTGTTGCGGTAGCTTTGCATATAGAGCTTCAGGCTTTTTAGCTCGATGCAGAGTTTATCGGGACAGTATTCGATGATAATCTCACCAAAGTCGGGTTGGCCTGTTCGAGGGCAAAGGCTGGTAAATTCGGGGCATCTAATTGTTATCCAATAGTTCCGTTCGGGATTGGGATTATCGAACAGTTCAAGTTCGGGCTTTTTATCCATTTTCCTGAACCTCGTAAAAAGTCGGCTGAACTAATATAATAGATATTAATAATTTTGGCAAGATTGAAAAAATGAAAGATAGAAAAGCGATTATTTTGTTAAGCGGCGGCCTTGATTCAGCTACGACTTTGGCTATAGCCCGCAGTGAGGATTTTCAGTGCTACGCCTTGACCTTCAGATATGGCCAGCGGCACCGACAGGAAATCGAGGCTGCAAAAAAGGTAGCCGATTATCTTGAAGTAATCGAACATCGCTGCGTCGATATTGACTTGGCTCAGTTTGGTGGCTCGGCGCTGACCGACCTTACAATTGATGTGCCAAGGGACAGAGCCGATTTAGGCAAGTTGGGCCTGATACCGCCGACTTATGTGCCTGCTCGCAACACAGTATTTTTAAGTTACGCACTTGCCTGGGCCGAGGTGCTCGGTGCGTTTGATATCTTCATAGGCGTTAACGCAATCGACTACAGCGGCTATCCTGACTGCCGGCCTGAATTTATAACGGCTTTCGAAAAAACGGCAAATCTCGCCACGGCGGCAGCTGTTGAAGGAAAAGGCAAATACGAGATTCATACGCCGATTATAAATATGACAAAACGTGAAATCATTCTTACAGGAGCGAGGCTCGGCGTTGATTATTCACTGACTCATAGTTGTTACGACCCGGATGAGCAGGGCAGAAGCTGCGGCAGGTGCGATGCCTGCAAATTAAGATTAAAGGGCTTCGCCGAAGCAGGTCTGAAAGACCCGATTAAATATAATGAAGGTGATTGATATTTTTTATTCTCTGCAGGGTGAGGGATTTTTAGCCGGTATTCCCAGTGTGTTTGTGCGCCTGGCAGGCTGCCCTTTGCGGTGCAGGTGGTGCGATACCAGGTACGCCTGGGACAGTAACGCTGGGGGAAATTACAACATCGAGAAAATCCTTAAAACAGTCCAGCAATGGTCCTGTAAGTATATTGTAGTAACCGGCGGTGAGCCAATGACAAATTCGGATTTGCCGGAACTGGTGCAAGGATTAAAAACGTCCGGCAGGCATATAACAATTGAAACAGCGGGTATTGCATTTGTGCCGGATTTAGCCTGCGATTTGATGAGCATCAGTCCGAAACTAAGTAACTCCATACCTGAGAAAACCGAATTTGTAGAGACTCACGAAGCTTTAAGATTGGATGTAGCCGTTTTGCGCAAGCTGATTGATAATTATAAATACCAGCTAAAGTTTGTTGTGGCTTCACAGGACGATTTGGCGGAAATTCAGCAGACGATAAAAGAAATCGGCGGCGTTGATACGGGAAAAGTAATGTTAATGCCGCAGGCGGCTACAAGGGACGAGCTTTTGGCCAAATCGCCGATGGTGGCTCAAATGTGCAAACGCACCGGCTTTGCTTTTTGCCAGCGCCTGCAAGTTTTGCTTTGGAACAACAAAAGAGGCACGTGAACTTGCCGATTGACACTAAATAATAAATAGTAAATAATAAACTCGGATTCGCCCGGGTGGCGGAATTTGGCATACGCGCTAGCTTGAGGTGCTAGTGGGAATATCCCTTGCAGGTTCGAATCCTGTCCCGGGCAGTGGAATAATAGGGTCTCTTTTTTTATGATATTATTGTCTTGACCACATTGGCAGGACGGCTATAATTGGATTTTCCTAAAAACCCCTGCTTTTTCCTCTCTCCCCTCCCTCCGCATAGCAGGGGTTTTTTATGGTATCTGGCTGCCGCTGTGTACGAGGTGTTTATCCTTATCGTAGTCGTCGTTTCTCATTTTGGATTGTTTCCTCCTGAGAAGATTACCTCGTATGTCCTGGATTGCGTTTTTCATCTTTCGTCCGGTTCCGTCTTTGAAGGAATAAATCAGGCCGCTTGTTACCAGGGCCACTATGAACACCCACGTGAAGAAGCCGTAAGAATATACAAGGCCGTAGTACCATATCACGTTAAGGCCGGCCAATACAATAGCTGCTATTCCACACCACATAGTAATAAATTGTTTCTGGTTCATAATTCAAATCCTTTAATAATTAAATCCGCCGCAGGCGGACAAGTATCAGGTCAGACCTAATCGTTCAGCCTCGGCGTTAAGGCCGTATTGTTTCATTTTTTTATATAAAGTTGTGCGGTTTATCTGTAATGCTCTGGCGGTTTCCTGCCTGTTCCAGTGATTGACTTGGAGCGCTCGATGGACGATATTTTTCTCTGGTTCAGCCAGTGCATCCTTCAAGCTCATTGGCCTATATGTATTTTGCCACTGGTCCTGTCTGATTGAGTCCGGCAAATCGAAAGGACCGATGAATTTATCTTTGCTTAGCAGAACCGCTCGTTCAATTGTGTTTTCCAGCTCGCGCACGTTGCCGGGCCAAGGATAACGCTCCAGATATTCCATTGCCTCGTTGGTGATGCCGAGTTTTTCTTTGTTGTGTTGTGCGCAGTAAACCTGCAAAAAATGCTTTGCCAGCAGCCGAACGTCACCCACCCTCTCGCACAGAGACGGCAGGTCTATCGTTACCACATTTATCCGGTAATACAAATCTTCCCGGAACCTGCCTTGCTTTACTTCTTCATTCAAATCTTTGTTTGAAGCAAGTAATATCCGAGTGTCGACGGTTTCGGTCTTATTACTGCCGACCGGCTCAAACTGCCTGTCCTCCAGAACCCGCAGGAGCTTGGCTTGAAGAGCCGGTGAGGCATTGGCGACTTCATCGAGGAAAATCGTACCGCCGTTTGCCGCCAGAAATTTGCCTTCTTTATTGCTTACGGCGCCGGTAAATGCTCCTTTAACATGCCCGAATAATTCACTTTCAAGCAGTGTTTCCGGCAGTGCGCCGCAGCCAACCTCTACAAACGGCTTGTTCCCTCGACTTGAGCGATGGTGTATTGCTTTTGCCAGCATACTTTTGCCGGTGCCAGATGGGCCTGTCATTAGTATTGTTGTTTTGCTGTCGGCGATGGCCTCTACAAGCTCGAAGATTTTCGCCATCTTGTAGTCATGGCTGATTATATTTTCCAGACTGTATTTCTGTTCGAGCTGTAATCGCAGGCTTTCGTTTTCACTTATAAGCGATTGTTGTTTAATTGCTCTTTCCACTACCAGGCGCAACTCATCGTCAACAATCGGCTTGGTAAGGTATTCGTATGCGCCTCGTTTGATGGCTTTGACCGCGCTTTCAATGCTGCCATAGCCGGTCATCACAATTACCACTGTTTGGGGATAGTCTTTTCTGACCGTATCTAATAAATCAAAGCCGTCTCCATCCGGCAGGTTGACCTCTGTTATAACAAGGGAATAGTTTTGCTGTTGTAACTTGCCCAAAGCGGTCTTTAATGTTTCAGCACCGCTGGTTTGGAATCCTTCGAGCGATAAAAACTCACACAACGAATCCAATATGATTCTATCGTTGTCTATGAGGAGTATATTCTTTTCTGTCATAGTTTTAGTAAACCTGTATTTTTCATTGCCGTGTAATAGATGTTGTAAAAAAACAACATTCCTGTTCTTTTTTCGGGTTGAAAGAGGCGCCTGTTTAGTAAAAAGCACAACATTCTGTAGAATAAGCAACTAAACAGATTTTTTCGGTCCTTGTGTTCGACTTAAACCGAAGAAATAGACTTTTGATATTGTCCACCTTCGCCAAGGCTACGGCGGATGAGTTGCTCGCAATGACACCCGTCATTTGAGTTGCGACAGACCGCTTGGGCTATTCGCCGCTTAAAAAAGAGACGAAGGTAAATTTTTTATGAAGCTTACCGTGTTTTTTAGGCCCAAAATGGGGATTTTGAAGGATTAGTCCTAAAAAAACTAAAAATTTAGAGTTTTCCCAAATTTAATCTTGACATTTCGGAATGGGGGTGGTAACAAACTAAGTAAGCCTGCTTTTTGGACTTACAAAAGACGGAAGAGAAGAGTGAGAGTGATGAGTAGAAGGAAAGAGCGCGTTAGTTTTGTACTCATGGTCAGAATGAGTATCCCTCTTTTATTTCCCACAACATCGGCCCTCACTGGTTGAAATTTATCCATAATATCTCTGGAGGAGAAGAGTATGAAAAAAACCGTCTTATTTTTGTCCATCATTGGGATAATCACGCTTTTGAGCCCCATAGTTCAGGCAGCTACAGTAGTGTTTCCGTTGCCTGACCCATTTACATACGAGCGAGAGATAGGGCCAATACAGATAGAGCATTCAGCTATAGATATTTATGTGGAGAATGTCTATGACCCGACCCGAGTGAAAGATTGGAAAATAATCATTTGGGTACCCGACACCGACCCAGCTCTGACAACAATCGAAGTTGATTATAGCAACGATCCCGCCCGCGATGTGGAACTCGAACGGTTCGAAGTGCCTCTGGACCCTTATATCGAGCCATTCCTACCAGGTTGGCAGGGATTTTATGCAGATACCTTCCTCGTTGGGGAGAAATGGGAGCAGTATGGCACTAATCCTGTCGGCAGCGGCTTACCGCATGAGTGGGGTAATCCGATGTGGGTGAGTTTCCATTTTGAGGTTAATACTGACCCGTGGATATACATCAAGGATGTCTGCATTCCTGAGCCGGCAACGATGTGTCTGCTTGGTCTTGGTGCGTTGGGCCTGTTGAGAAAACGCAGGGCATAAAAAGCGTGAAAAGGCAACTGTGTGTTACAAATTAAAGGGCTGTGCGGACAGCACAGCCCTTTTTCTATTTAGGATTTAGCAAATATTTAAGTCGAGAGATTTATAAAACGCTGCGTTATTCCTCCGGCCAGATACCCTCGAAGACCTCAACCGCTGGTCCGGTCATATAGACAGAGTCATCTTCCTGGCACCAGTTCAATTCAAGGTCACCTCCGAGCAGATGTGCGGTGCATATTCGTTCACCTCGCCCGGTAAGCACCGCTGCTACACAGCAAGCGCAAGCGCCTGTACCGCAGGCCAAAGTTACCCCGCTGCCTCGCTCCCATGTCCGCATAGTAAATTCTGTGGGACTGTCAACTTGAACAAAATGCACGTTAGTACGGTTGGGGAAAATGCTGTGCTTTTCGATAGCAGGGCCGAATTTTTCAAGCTCGATTAAGCTGACATCATCGCAGAAAAATACAGCGTGCGGATTTCCCATTGATACGCACGTCATTACAAATGCACGGCTCAAGAATTGCATCGGCTGTTCAATTACTTCTTTGACCGGTAAGTTGACGGGTATATCCTTTGCTGCTAATACAGGTTGGCCCATATTGACGCACACCTTTTGGATCCTGTCTTCGTCATCGATTGTAAGCCCGACGGTTTTAATGCCGCTGCCGGTTTCTATTTTTAGTGAGGCAGGGCAGGGGGGCTGGCCGGGTATGGCAAGCGGCTTTCCTGCTTTGGCTAATTTGTGTTCGTGGGTATATTTGGCTACGCATCGAATACCGTTTCCGCACATTTCGGCTTCCGAGCCGTCCGCGTTAAAGATGCGCATCCGCACATCGGCTTTCTGCGAGGGACATATTAAAATCAGGCCGTCTGAGCCGATGCCAAAGTGTCGGTCGCTGACGATTTGGGCTAACTTTGCAGGATTGGCTGTTTTCTCCTCGAAGCAATTCACATAGACATAATCATTGCCAATACCGTGCATCTTTGTAAATCTCATTTTTGTTCTCCTTGCGGAAAATAAATATATGCGTAAACGAGAACAAAATCAAGACTTGATGGAGAGAAACGGGCCGTAAATTTATTCGACGGCAAATTCCTTTTTGCGGGTGTTCATCTGGGCTTTCAGACGTGCGACAATAGAGGAGTGCATCTGTGAAACGCGGGATTCGGATAAATCCAGTGTTGCGCCGATTTCCTTCATTGTCATCTCTTCGTAATAGTATAAGACGATAATCAGCCGTTCAGCTCGTGTCAGCCCTTTAGTGAGCAGGCTTTTCAGGTCTCGTTTTTGGGCCTCGGTCAGGGGGTCTTCGCTTTTTTGGTCTTTGATTATATCTATTTCGCGAATTTCTTTTTCACCCTCGCTTTCGCTGTATTTGGTGTCTAAGGAAACCAGACCAACTGCATTTGCATCATGCTGTAGCCTGTTAAACTCTTCTGTGTTCATATCCAGCTCTTCAGCTGTTTCTTTTTCGGTGGGTTTGCGGCCGAGGTGGGTTTCGAGCGAATGGATGGCTTTGGTCAGTTGGTGGGCGCGGGCACGGACCAGCCGCGGCACCCAGTCCATACTCCGTAACTCGTCGAGAATGGCGCCTCTTATGCGGGGCGAGCAATATGTCTCAAACTTTACGCCTCTGGTGGGGTCGAAAGCGTCAATAGCGTCCATCAATCCAAAAATGCCGGCACTGATAAGGTCATCCAGCTCGACCTTCTCAGGTAGTTTGCTGCGTAATCGCTCGGCGGTATATTTTACCAGCGGTCTGTAATGTTCCATAAGTAGATTACGGAAATGGGTATCAGCAGTTTTGTAAAATTGTTCCCATATTTGGTCAATCTCGAGTTGTTGGTCGGTTTTCACAGGTTGATTGGTTTTCGTAGGTTGGTTGGTTTTCATAGGATTCCTCCGTGAGACTCTCTGACCCTGGAAAGTTTTGCAAAGCCGGTTTTAAGTCCTATAAGTGCCAGCATTTTTTCCCGTCTCCTGATTCTCCAGCCGTATCTACAAAGAAAGTACCCAACATAGTTCTTATCGACTTTCCAGCCGATAACTTTAGGAGAGCAGCTTTCTTACGAAAGTTTTCTTTTTTCTCCGTGGCTAATACGCATTATTCAAAGATAGAAATCATTTCCTGTTTTTGCCTGAGCAATTCTGCTGCCACTCTTTGATTGAGCGAATTCTCCAAAAGCTTATTTATTTGCAGCTCGATATATTCGTTTCGATTCTTTTCAAGCAGCTCTTTGGCGTATTTGTCTATTGCTGGTTTGGTCTCTAATCTGCCGGCAGCACCAAATTTGATGTTTTTAGTATCGCAGAATAGAAGTCGCCTGCTCCGCGTGTGCTCATCGATTGCATTGTTCAACAAGCCGGAGAACTCATCCACCGCCAAATCCTTCGGAACAAAGCCGGGACTGTGGATATTATTTATGTTCTGGGTAAGGATTTTTTGGCGGCTCTGTGTGAACTCAATTATCTTGACGAGCAGTTCCGTGATATTATCTGTTATCAATGACGTTAGATTCATAACCAATCCTTCCTATTTGGCCTGTATTGCTGTTATGTTTCTGTGATTATTTTTTCCTCGGCGGGGGGATGCAGGAAAGATAGCCCGTAGAAAATGAAGCCATATTTATCGTCCTTGACTTTTTTGTTTCTTCGTTGTTCCAGTTAGGGCCGGTATATTGTTAATTATTAGAACGCGAGTTATGTTTCGTTATTTTACCGGCCGGTTCTTCTTTATTTAAAATCCGTCTTATTTCCCAAAGGGTTTTTGTTTTCTTGAGTTCTATGATTTTTGATAATCTTTCAAAGACCGACTCGTCATATAGTCGATGTCCGCCTTCGGTCCATTGTGCCTCACGAATAAGTCCCATTATCGTGTAGTTGTGAATAGTCTGCCGGGAGAAGGGGGTGTAACGGACCAACTCACCAATTCGATAGAGCTTGGTAGGTATTTGCAACATGCGATTTTTAGCTTCTACCTGCATCACGAATCCAGCTTATTGACTCTTCTCAAACCAGCGGCCGTTGGCCTATGTTAGTCATTAAAGATATTTTATGTTTTGCAAAATGTAAAATACCTTTTATCGGATGTCAACCTTTTTTCAAATTTTTTTTAAAAAAATTTGAAAAGTTTTCTATAGACAGCTGTTTTCTGTTTACTCGGCAGGCGGGAATTGGCCGGTATTTCTCTGAATTTGTTGTTATTATCGGTATTTTTCGCCAAATATCGTTAATTAAGTATTTTGGGAAATTTGGACACATTTTAAGAACGAAAGGGGCAAGCAAAGGATGGGTACGTCTGGGACGAGGGACTGGACACTTATTGTTCTAAGGGTGATTTTGTTGCAGAGCAGGGGCCTGTGGCTAAGACGAATAACCAGCCGGTATATACAGAAAAGCTCGGGACGTTACAAGTTTTTTGCCAAATGCCCTTACTAAAATGTCCGATACACAGTAAGCGAAACCTAATAATACTATCTGAAACTGTTAAAAACTATGCACCAAAGCAGCAAGAGTTCCGATAATACCGGTAACGCTGCTCCCGGCAGCGTTTCCCCGCTTGAGCAGATAACTCCATTGGCCCGGCAGATAAACTGCCTCGACATCGAACGAATAGCCGATGTTTGCGTTAATAACATCCCCAAATTGATTGGCGTGAGGTTTGCTTCACTGTATATACTTGATGAAACAAGCAATATTTTGCGCCTTCAGAAATATAATCATCCGTTTCCTATAAATAAAATAGTCTCAATCAACCAAAATCCGCCTTCTTCTATGGTTGTGGCGGTAAGGAGTAAAATGCTTATACAGATACGAGACATAGACACCCATACAAGACCTATCATCAGGAAATCCCAGCGTGCTTTTGCCGAGAATTACCAGACCAGCAATTGCATTATTGCGCCGCTTATTTGCCAGGATAAGGTGGTCGGTGTGCTCAATCTGGCGGACAAAATGGGAGGCGATGGCTTCAGTTGCGATGATGTTGCACTTGTAGAGCTGCTCAGCCAGTTAGTTGGTGCCTCAATCGGCAATATAAAGCTTTTTGAGAGGATACAGCGTCAAGCCACAACGGACGGTTTGACCGGTCTTGCGAACCACAAAACATTTTATGAAACTCTGGAGAAAGAGCTGTGGAGAATAAGGCGATATGGCAGCAAAATTTCACTGATTATGGTGGATATCGATAGTCTCAAGAAGATAAACGATGCCTACGGCCATCACGCCGGCGATAAGGTCATCAGTGAAATCAGCAAAAAAATAAGGGCGTGCATCCGGCAAATCGACACGGCGGCACGCTACGGCGGGGATGAATTTGCGGTAATTTTGCCCAATACTTCGCTGACTGATGCCGTTGTTGTTGCTGAGCGTATGGTCGGTTTGGTCTCAGAATCGCCGATAACGTGGAAAAGAGAGCAGATAGCCCTGTCTATCAGCGTCGGGGTTGGAGAGTATGATGCAGAGAGCAGCCCGGAGGATATTACAAGCCGGTCCGACCAGGCCTTGTATATGGCTAAACAGGCAGGTAAAAATACAGTAAAGGTATTTGAGGCGAGTAAAAAAGTGTAATGCACGTCAATTTTTGGGGGTGAACCCGTCATAGGCGGGTAAAAATGGGGGTGGTGGTGTTAAAATGCAGCGGTTGGGCAAGATAGATAAGATAGAAACGTTCAAAAACTTACAAAAACTATATAGAAATTTACAAAAAATGTATGGAAACGTACAAAAACTGTATGAAAACTGATGCAAAATCTTCAAATATTTTGAAGGTTTTGCATGCGCACAGGTGCACAAGGTATAAGAGCACAGGGGAACGAAAGTTCAGGTAAAAGTTGCCTAAGTTAACATCGACTTTTTGAGATTGCGGGGAAATAAAAGAGAGTTTAAAATATAGGTTCCCTGTTTTTAGCCAAAGTAGCATGGGTAACAGATACTGGGTCCCCGCTAAAGACCCCTGCCTACAGCATGCAGGGGCAGGCATGCGGGGATCTCCGCTTTGCCCACAGGGCAAGCTACGAGGTAAAATGGGGCAGTGAGATTCCATTGCGCGGTGCTGCCGGAGGCCGCAACGAGGAAACCTACAGTGAGTATGCGTAAGCATACGGGTAAAGCAGATTCCGAGCAGAAGGCAGCACAAGCAGGAAATATAACTCTCTCGCACTAAGCTACGGCCAAGGGGGTGTCACCAGACGCATGCTGGCGAGGCACTCACTATTAGTTCGATGCTTTCGCGCTCGGGAAAAATTGAATCTTTTAACAACTTCAAGACGAGCGGGAGCAAGATTTAAAGTCATCGTAGAATTGGAGGATGCGGTCGGTAGTAGTTGAGCCAGCAAGAAGGTCGGGGGATTCTTTTTGGAGGCCCTGGAAAGTTGAGAGGATGTATTCAACATCATTTCGTTTGATACCGTAAAGTAAAAAGTAAGCGGCGTCAAGCTCGGCCATAAGGTTGAGACGTTCGGCGGAATCCCATTTGTGAACTTTAGGTTTAAAACCAGCAGCCTCAGCAAGGGGATTCATATCGTTGCTCGTGCAGGTCAATTTAAGGACACGGTCGGAAATCCATTTTTTGAGTGTTTGTTTTTTGTCCCAAGGACATTTCTGCTTATAGAAATCAGGCAGAAACATCGGGAATTGTTCTACAATGAAATAGTTGAGATGAACACCACCAACTTTCTGGCGGGCAATAAAATCCATTGCAAAAGAATTAAGATTCGCCAACAAACAACAAGTCGTTTTAAAAGGCGCATCGGGTTCGACTAGTATAAGGGGTGCGGAGTTTAAAACCGCAACGTGGGGGATGAAACCAGCAATCATGGTTCTCTGATTTGTAGAACTTGTAACGTCTTTATATGAGATGTAAGCAGCCCGAACGTTTTTATCGAGAGAGCGATCAACCTCAGATTTATCAACCCACCATCGAGGTTCAGAGGAAAATTCGGGATTCTGGTGTTGCACAAGGGAGGTTGCATCAGGTTGGCCTTGTCGAACCCAATTTTCTTCGTCCATGATGATACTTGCGGCGCGATGGTCAAACATTTGAATCATCTTTGCTTCGTAGAGTGGCAGAAATACTTGCTTTCGTTTTTTCCAATTAGGGCCTTCACGTTTGAAACCGTCTGCTTTTAGTTGTTCAGCAGTGTGGAATAATTCGGCATCGTTGGTCTGATGGAACATTGTAAAGAACTTGATTCCCCAAGGGTTTCCGCCTTTTTTTCGAGTCCTATTCCACAGTACAGGGACGCGCTTATAAATATATTTGGTAAGGTTTGCATCTCGTCTTGTGCGGAATATGGGACAGGTCTGGGTATTGGGATTGAGGAGTTTGAAGTCGCGGGCGGACAGATCTATGTGGCGGGAGTCATCTTTGATGTCATTCATTTCTCGTGCGAAGAATACGAAGTCGGCGGACTTGGATTTGTTTTTCGAGCCGCCGAAAAGAAGGACGGAGAATTTGTAAGAACGGTGAACATCGGGAAATATGGGCGCTTTATTTTCAAAGTCGTACAGGCCAGAAAGTGTTTGCGAATTGACAAGTTTTGCGAAGAAATCTTCGTTGGTTTTATCTGTGGCAATGCCTGTGGGGACAAGGAGGCCAACGCGGCCTATTGGTGAGACAATAGAGTGGGCAAGTTCGGCGAAAACTGCATAAGTGTTAATATCACCTTTGCCGGTAAGAGGGTATCGGTCGCAATTACGGATATAGGCAAGAGAATTATCAGCTTTTGACTGTGCATCGAGGTATTTCTGATACAAGTCTGGATTTTTAGTTTTGAGCTTGTCTATAAGTTTGCGGCGTTTTGCAGCATTGTCAGCGGATGCAATGTCTGGTGCAGAGGTATCGAAAAACTCACGCTCCTGGAGTTTCATTCGTTCCCAAGGAGGATTTCCAATAACGCAGTCGAAGCCGGGGTTTGGACGGGAGAAGACATCTTTGAATGTTTCTTTCCAGTCAAGTGCGAGAGGGTCAGTTTGCTTATTTGATATTAATGAATTTCCGCAGACGATATTTTTGGACAGGTCTGCAAGAGTTTTACGTTTATATGCAGAACGCAGCCAGAGGGCAAGCTGAGCGATTTCGACAGCTTCAGGTGAGAGGTCAACGCCGAAGAGATTGTCGTGGAGAATGAAGTCAGAGACCTTATCGCGGAGTTCATCGGCAAGTTTCGGTTCGTGGATTTCAAGTGTGTCGAGGATTTCTACGTATTTATCTTCAAGGATATTGTAGGCGCGGATAAGAAAGGCGCCCGAACCGCAGGCGGGGTCAACGATTTTTATGTTTTGGAGTTCTTCGATGGTGTTTTGGGCGAAGGCGGTTACCCTTTTTTTCTCAGTTTTCGCATCGATTTGGTCAAGGCGGACGCCGAAGTTTTTTTCGAGCAGTTTAATTCTTTGGTCAGCGATTGTTCCAACGGTGTTTTCTGCGATGAAGCCGGTAAATTCGGGAGGGGTGTAGTATATGCCGCCCTTTTTTCTTTCGGCAGATTTTGCCATTTTGCCGCTTGGTTTTTCTTCTTTCGACTCGAAAACACCTGTGAGGCGGATTTTCTCAATGTCGTTGATGGATTTTTCAAAGATATGGCCGAGGACATCGACATTTACTTCGTAGGCAAAGTCGTAATCGCCGACGATCTTGAAGAAATCGGTCCATTCATCGTCAAGGTCGAGTTTATCGATGTCTGCATCTTCGCGGAACAGACCGCCGTTATACGGAGGGATGTCGCGGTTTATATTTCCTTTGTCGATACTTTCAAACAAGGCAAGGAAGTTTTTCCATTTGCGTGGGGTGGCTCTTTCGAATGGCGCGACGTAAGCCCAAGATTCGCTGAGGGACTTTGGGGGAAGCAGTCCTCGGTCTTCACAGAACGCGATGAAGATTATGCGGTCAAGCAATTTTTGCGCGACGCGGATGGCCTTATCGGGAGGAAAATTACGTTCCGAGCCGGAAAGATAAGTAATCAATTTAAGACGTTCATCGTGATAGCGGGCATATAGCTCACTGCCAACCTCGCGCTGGCGTGTTGTGCAGTTTTCGAGAAGCATTTCCGCTCTTGGGATTCTCTGTAGAGGAGTTGGTAAGAGACCGCCTTTTTCGAGGAGGTAGTAAAACTTGAGAAAGTTCTCTCTTTGACGTAGGTCATGCAAAGTAAAAAGTTCATAAGCCCTTGGAGTTTGGTTTCGGTGATACAAGCGAAAGCTGACGTAGTTACAGACGATACCCCAAGGGCATTCGGGGACATTATATAGATAATCCCAACACTGCTGGACTGGAGTACGGCCATTAAAACGGTCTTTATCAACATTAACTTTGGGGCCTTTAAGTTCGATGACGGCGCGGACTTGCGGTTTTTGGCGGGCGCCAAAAATGCCGATTGCGGCATCAGCTTGTCCGCCGTTAACAAAGTATTTTTGCTGGAAATTCCAGTTTTCCTTGTTGTCTGCGAAAAGGGTGTAGCCGAGGGCTTCACCAAAAATTTCCTTGCAGAACTCGCCTTCGATAGAGGTTTCTTTCATTGAGTCGAGTTTGCCGCTGGATTCAATAACCGCCCACTTGCAGATTATTTCGTAGGCATGGTCTTGGTTGGGGCCTTTGAGACGCTGGTCGCGTGATTCCTTTTCCAATAAGGCAGGGAGGAACAAAGGACGTGCGCGTCGATTTTCGCCATAACGTGCCTTATTAAGTTCTGGAAATAGGCCTTCTTGCTTTGCGGCCATTGTTTTTACTTTCTTGTGTGTTTTTCTGGTAAATTTTACTGGGGATATTGTAAGAGGAGAAGGGAAGATAATCAAGGGTAACCCCCCCAACATAAAGTTGAGGGCTAAATGATAAGGAAGAACCCGGTAACAAATTGTAGGGCAAACAGAGCAGGGGGGTGGTTTACGCTGATTTTGGGCAGAGAAACTCTGGCTTGTCTTTGGCGACGGTTTTGAATATTGCTAATCGCAGATTAGATAAATCCCGCCAGGGACGGGAAGAATCGGGACGCAGAGAATTAATAAGAAGAACTTCTCTTCTTTGCGTAACAGCTTTTGCAGTAAACGGGCCTACCTTCTTTAGGCTGAAACGGAACTTCACATTCCTGTCCACATTCTGCACAGATTGCTTTGAACATCTGGCGTGGTCCAAAGTCCTTCCTTGGGCCACCTTTGCTAAAATCTCCCACGACTTTTCTCCAAATAGAGATAATAAAAAATGTTTAGAACGTTAATACGAGACAACAAATGTAATCGAATTGCATCCCATTATCAAGACATATTTTGTGAAATAATACGATTTTTTTAGCCACGAATTCACCGCAGAGAACGCTGGGAACGCAGAGAGAAAAAGATGGGGATTTTTTAATCACAGATTAAATATATCCGAAAGAGAACTCAGACTTCTGCGGGGACGGGTTTTGGTTTTGCCCGGCGGGGTTTTGCAGCAGATTTTATCCGGGTTTTGTCCAGCTTGGCGGAAATGCTTATGTGACTGCCTATCGAGCGCAATTTTTTGTATCTGCTGTCAAGGAGATTATCAATCTTTATGCGTTTGAGGTCGCGGAGAGTTTTAACAATATATTCCCCGACATTGTGAACGGTGTCGTGAACGTTTCGATGGGCGCCGCCAAGAGGCTCGGGAATAATTGCATCAACGAGATTTAACTTATACAAATCCTTACTTGTCAATTTAAGGGCTTCTGCGGCATCGGGTGCCTGTGAGCCATCACGCCAAAGAATCGCAGCACAGCCTTCAGGTGAGATTACCGAATAATAAGCGAATTCGAGCATCGCCATTCTGTCGCCTACGCCTATGCCCAGGGCACCACCTGAGCCTCCCTCGCCAATGCAGATGCAAATTATCGGCACATGCAGACGCGCCATTTCCATAAGATTGACCGCGATTGCCTGAGCCTGTCCGCGCTCCTCGGCACCGATGCCGGGATATGCTCCCGGGGTGTCAATCAGGGTAACGACAGGGATATTGTACTTTTCTGCGAATTTCATTTTGGCAATCGCCTTGCGGTAACCCTCGGGATTTGGGCAGCCGAAATTGCAGGCGACTTTTTCCTTTGTGTCCCTGCCTTTATTCTGGCCGACGATTAATACCCTTTCTCTGCCGATTTCACCTAAACCTGTTATGATTGCCCGGTCATTGCCAAAGCACTTATCGCCGTGCAGTTCGCGAAAATCTTTCACCATCAGGTCGAGGTAGTCTGAGAGAAGGGGCCTTTTTGGATGGCGTGCCACCTGGACAGTCTGCCAGGCGGAGAGGTTCGAGTAGATACGTTTAAGCTCGGCCACCTGCTTTTGCTGGAGGGAGGAAATCTCAGCAGAATAGTCAATTCCTTTGACGGAACTGAGCTTGCGCAACTCGTTCATCTGGCGGTCGAGGTCGGCGACTTTGTCTTCGAAGTCGAGATAATCGCCATCGGTGATTTTATTTTTATTGTTCGGCATTTATTGTAATCTCAGGTTTTGTTGTATGCACCACAATTATATACAACAGAAACAGAAATAGTCATAAAAAAAGCCAGCCCGTAAAGGGCGGGACGTTTTTTCTTTCGCCGTATCCATCGGCTCTTCCTATTAAAGTTAAAATAATAACATTTCGGCGGCAGAAATCAAAGAAAAAATTTGACATCCAGGGCAGCTTGCTATATTTTTAGCAAGATTTGTTTTGTGCCATCTTTTCATAAGGTCTTGATTTTGAAAGAGTTAAAGCAAATAACGGTTATAGGCCTGGGTCTTTTAGGGGGGTCGACGGCGCTGGCAGTTTTGCGCACATTTGCAGGCGTAAAGACGATAGGTTACAGCCATCGCAGCGTTACTCGTCGAAAAGCTCGACAATTGACGGTCGCAACTGAAATCGCAGATGATATGAGGAAGAGCGTATCCAAGGCAGACCTTGTTATTCTGGCGACGCCAATAGGCACATTCGAGAAAATCTTCGGTGAAATCAGTGATGTGCTACCAAAGGGCTGCATTGTTACCGATGTCGGCTCGACAAAAGTTCTGCCGCACCGGTGGGCGGCAAAGAAGCTGCCTGAAACGGTCCACTATGTCGGCTCTCATCCAATAGCCGGTTCGGAGCAGAGAGGCGTTGAATTTGCCAGAGACGATTTGTTTGAAGGGGCCATCTGTATTCTAACAACAACAAAAAAAACCAACCGGCAGGCGGTGCAGACTCTTAAGAAATTCTGGTCGAGGCTCGGATGCTGTGTCAAATTGATGAGACCGGCTGAGCACGACAGGATACTTGCAAATGTAAGTCATCTGCCGCATATAGCAGCGGCGTCGCTGATAAATGCCAGCAGCGTCAAAGAGCTCACATTTGCCGGCAAAGGATTTATGGATACGTCGAGAATAGCATCGGGACCGGCTAATATCTGGGCTGATGTATTAGCGACAAACGCAAACAATGTCACCAGAAGCATCGATAGAATTACAACGGAACTGGGGAAACTGAAAAAAGCAATCAAAAACGGTGACAAAAAACAGATTGAAAAACTGCTTGAGGCAGCAAGGGCCAAACGCAGCGCACTGGTAAACTACAAAATAAAAAAGAAGGAAATAATATCGTGAAGCAATGGCGATTCGAGGTTTTTAATCGTCCCGGATTTGCCGATGTTGGCGGCAACAGGGTGTTGGAAGACATTGGGGAATTAGGCATCCGTTCGGTGGAAGCGGTCCAGTCGGCCAAAGTCTTTTTGATTGAGGCAGAATTTAACAAAGGTTTTGCGGAGCGTCTGGCGAAAGAGCTTTTAACTGATACTGTTTGCGAAGATTATTATATAGGCAGGAGCGGTAAACCAGCAGGACTGGCGAAAGCGACGCTAATTGAGGTGCACTTGAAAAGCGGGGTTACCGACCCCGTGGCTGAATCGGTGATGGCTGCAATAGCTGATATGGGTGTAACGGCCAATAATGTGCGGACGGCACGGAAGTATGTTTTGCTGGGTGACATCTCCACAAAACAAACCGATACAATCGCAAAGAAAATTTTAGCAAACGACTGTATCGAAGACGTGATAATCGGGAGCGAAGCTGAACCGCCAAGTCCACATCTTAAACCATACGAGCTAAAGATAGTACACTGGCCTGTGTGCGACCTCTATGACGATGGGCTTGTAGCACTGAGCAAAAAAAGGGACCTGTTTCTTAATCTGGCCGAGATGCAAACCATCCAAAAATATTACAGGCAGTTAGGCAGAGAACCAACTGACGTGGAACTGGAATCGCTGGGGCAGACGTGGAGCGAGCATTGCGTCCATAAAACGCTTAAAAGCGCCGTTGATATGTCAATCAACGGCAAAGAAATACACTTCGAGAACCTTTTGAAAGAGACCGTTTTCAAAGCTACACAGCAACTTAACAAGAGCTGGTGTATATCCGTTTTTTCCGATAACGCAGGTGTGGTGGAGTTCGATGAGGATTCGGCGGTCTGTTTTAAGGTCGAAACGCACAATCGTCCTTCGGCGCTGGACCCATACGGCGGGTCAGCTACCGGCATCGGAGGAGTAATACGTGACCCAATGGGGACAGGGCTTGGGGCGAGACCAATTGCCAACACGGACATATTCTGCTTCGGTGCACCAGATAAGAAGCTCGAAGAAATACCCAAAGGGGTTCTGCATCCAAGAAGAATTATGAAAGGGGTTGTAGCCGGTGTTCGCGACTACGGCAACAGGATGGGAATACCAACGGTCAACGGTGCAATTTACTTTGACGACAGATATTTGGGTAATCCGCTGGTTTACTGCGGGAACATCGGGCTGATGGACAAGAAGAAATGCTTTAAGAATCCACAAAGCGGAAACCTGATTATAGTGGTAGGGGGGCGAACAGGACGAGACGGGATACATGGGGCGACATTTTCAAGCGGTGAGATAACCCACGAATACGAAACGATATTCTCCCACGCTGTTCAAATCGGCAATCCGATAGTGGAGAAGAAGATGCTCGATGTGTTGATACAGGCAAATGAAGCCGGGCTATACGAGGCAATTACCGATTGTGGGGCAGGGGGGCTGAGCAGCGCGGTTGGCGAAATGGGTAAGGACCTCGGCGCCGAGGTCGATTTGGAAAAAGTGCCCTTAAAATACGCAGGGCTGAACTATGCCGAGATCTGGATAAGCGAAGCACAGGAGAGAATGGTCATAGCAGTCAAGCCCGAAAATTTAGGTGCGATAAAGAAAATTTTCGACGACGAGAATGTGGAGTCAACGGTAATCGGCAAATTCAGGAAAGATAAAAAACTGATACTACGATATAATGGCCAGCAGGTAGCCGAGATGGATATGGATTTTCTGCACGACGGTGTGCCGAAGATTCGGCGCAAGGCGGTGTGGAAACTGGCGGAGCTTTCTGAGCCGAGCATAGCTGAGAAAGACAATTACAACGAAGAACTTCTGCAGCTTCTCTCCTGCTATAACGTTGCCAGCAAGGAATGGGTAATCCGACAATATGACCATGAAGTTCAAGGCAGTTCAGTCATCAAGCCACTAATGGGCGTGGACAACGATGGGCCGAGCGACGCAGCGGTGATTAGACCGAAGTTCGACTCGGACAAGGGTCTTGCGATTAGCTGCGGGATGAATCCATTGTATGGCGATATCGACCCATACTGGATGGCAGCGGCGGGCATCGATGAGGCGATAAGAAATTTGGTATGTGTAGGCGGACAGGCGGACAGGGTAGCGCTACTGGATAATTTCTGCTGGGGCAACTGCACGAAGCCAGAGACATTCGGGGCGCTGGTTCGGGCGGCGCAGGCGTGCTATGATGGCGCAATTGCCTTCAATGTGCCGTTTATCTCCGGCAAAGATTCACTAAACAACGAATTTTCCTGTGAAGACGGAAGGCAGATTTCCATTCCGTCAACGCTTCTGATAAGCGCGATATCAATAGTCGATGATGTCAATAAGTGTGTAACGATGGATGCAAAAAAGGAGGGTAATTTTCTCTTTGTGGTGGGCGAGACGAAAAATGAATTGGGCGGTTCGCATTATTACAAAATCAATGGCCAACTTGGAGCTAATATTCCGAAAGTGGATTTAGAAACAGCTCCTAAAATCGCCAAGAGAGTCGGCAACGCAATTGCAAGGGGTCTTGTAGTCAGCTGTCACGATTGCTCTGAGGGCGGTCTGGCTGTGGCGCTGGCGGAGATGGCTTTTGCCGGCAGACTCGGTATAGAAGTAGACCTGCGAGGCCTGCCCAAAAGCGACGATTGTTCACGAGCAGATGCACAGCTATTCAGCGAATCAAACTCCCGCTATATTGTGGAAGTCGAGCGGAGGAATTACGATGCCTTTGTGAAGCTGATGTTAAATTTGCCGTTCGGACAAATTGGAAAAGTTACAGAACAAAAAACACTTGTCGTAAAAGCAGAAGACGGCAAGAAAGTTATTGAGGCAGATATTGATTTGCTAAAACAGGCGTGGCAGAAGCCGCTTGATTGGTAGTAAATAAGGGTTGTTAATGGCACAGGTTAAAGCAATAGTTTTACGGGCGGCGGGGATAAATTGTGATATGGAAACCGAGTACGCGCTCGAGCTGGCAGGAGCAAAGGCGGAGCGTGTGCATATAAACAGGATAATTGAGGACAAAAGTGCCCTGGAGAAGTATCAGATAGCCATTTTTCCCGGCGGTTTCAGCTACGGCGATGACGTGGCAGCCGGCAAAATTATGGCCAATCAAATTGTGCATCATTTGTATGAGCCGATACAAAAATTTATAGAAGACGGCAAATTGGCGCTTGGAATTTGTAACGGTTTCCAGGTGCTGGTCAAGGCGGGGATTTTGCCTGGTATGGATTCAAATAATGGAAAAGGGGCTGTTACCATAACTTACAACGACAGCGGTAAATTCGAGGACAGATGGGTGTACCTTGCCCCCCAGACCGAAAGGTGTATCTTCATTGAGCGCGGCAGGGGGATTTATCTGCCTGTTGCACATGGCGAGGGCAAAGTTGTTACCAAAGACAAAGCTACGCTTGAAAAATTGAGAAATGGGGGATACATCGCATTCAAATATGTGGATAAAAACGGCAAAGAGGGTAACTACCCTGCTAACCCGAACGGCTCGGTGGATTCGATAGCGGGGCTAACCGATGCTACCGGGCGGGTCTTGGGACTTATGCCGCATCCGGAAAGACACGTTCGGGCCACCCAACATCCGCACTGGTCTCGCTTAAAAGACAAACAAGACGGTGATGGAATGACAATCTTTACTAATGCGGTTAGATTTGTGCGAGAAAACTTCTGACGCTGAGGCGTTTCAACGGGAAATGGTGTTTCGGCTTATTCGCCATTCGGCAATTCACTTGCGGTCCAGTAAATATTAATTGTTCTGATTATCTCTACAAACGCTTTATAGTCAACACTTTTAAGCATATAACCGGCGACACCGAGTCCAAAACTTTCAACTTTATCATGTTCTTCTCGGGAGGTAGTTAAAACCACAATTGGAATCTTTTTTAATTTGTCATCGACTTTTACGACTTGTATAAATTCGAAGCCGTTCATTTTTGGCATATTCAAATCCAGAAGAATAATACACGGTTTATTATTCTCTTCGCTTTTTAAATACTCCAACGCTTCCTCTCCATTAAGGGTATGGACTAAGGGGTTTGCAATGTTCAGGTCTTTAAACGCCCGCTTAACAGTCATTGCGTCGACGCTGTCGTCTTCAACCAACAATACCGGCTTGGAGTTTCTCATTTGTAACCCCCGTTTCCTGCTTTGGCAATGTGAAGAAAAATGTGCTGCCCTCACCAACTTTTGATTCTACCCAAATTTTACCGCCATACATCTCAACAATTTTCTTTATTATTGTAAGGCCGATGCCGGTGCTTTCGGATTCATCACGCGGAACCAATGTCTGGAAAAGCTGGAAGATTTTTTCGAAGTGTTTTTCTTCGATGCCAGGGCCATTATCAGCAACATAGAACTCCCAGAAGCCATCTTCTTCAACGCATCCAACCTTGATTTGACCTTGCGGTTTATCCATATATTTCACAGCGTTGCTCAGCAGGTTCTGGAACACCTGCATAATGCGGGTTCGGCTACATTCAATCACAGGCAGCTCATTTTCAACTGTAATCGTGATATTTTCCGGCGGAGCAACCATATCAATAATCTCCAGAACAAGCTCATCCAGATTCACCGCGGCCTTTTCTTCTTCAATACGTCCGATTCTGGAGTACTGTAAGATACCGTCAATAAGGTTGTGCATTCGGTCCACTCGATTTATAAGCAGGTTCATTTGCTCTTTGCCGTTATCATCGAGCTTATCTGTATAATCGGTTGTTATCCATCCTACGAGGGTTTTGATGCCGCGGAGCGGTGCTTTCAAATCATGTGAGACTATGTATGCGAAGTTCTTTAGTTCCTGGTTTGTCTTTTCCAGCTGTTCGAGCAGTTCGGCCTGGCGCTGCTCTGCCTGTTTACGCTCCTGAAAGAACCCGCCTATTCTGTAGAGGGTAACGTTGCCGGATATATCAGGATGACTTTGCAAATACTCTTTAAGATGCTGTCTGATTTTAGAGGGATGTGCCATAATGAAGCGGCAGGTGCCATCACTCCTGGCTCTGCACATTATCTCAGAGGCAACCAACGGAATGCCAAAGCTCTCCTCGCACCATCCGGATGAATATCCGGCATTCATAGCGCAAACACAGAAGCTACTTTTCTTTCCGCTTTTCTCCCACGCATCGGCTTCAAATGAAAATGGGTGGTCGTATATAAGATAGTAATTCTCATCAGGCGTTGGTCTTGACTCAGGAAATATATCAACAAAAGCCCAACCTGTATGCGAGAAATGAATTGGGCCTGCAGAGAGTTTCTCTATCGGGTCCAGCAAACCCATTTTTTGGTGGAAGTTTCTGGCATCCATCTTTCCGATAGCATGTGCAACATCAAAAAGGAGGCTCCTCGTTATTTCCGAAGCTTTTTCATCCCCCAAGTCCTTGAACATATCCTTTATAGTATCGAAGAAATCCACCGACATCGAGGCTGCTCTGACGAGAATGTATCGTTGGCCAAATATTTCTATCTTGCCCTTTGACGGCTCTTCCATCTTTTCACTGAAGTATCTTCTCACATAGTCTTGAGCCTTCTGGAAAATCGGCTCAAACTGTTCTGGAACATTTACGGTATCCAACATATCACCTTTTCTCCATCATATCATTGATTTTATGATTATTAGCTAACGTGCCATCATAATACCTGTCAGCATTATCAAGATGATTTTAATTAATAATACCGGCTTCAAGTTTCGCATCTTTAGCTCCTACTTCCTGCTTTGGTAATGTAAAGAAGAATGTGCTTCCCTGGCCTGGTTCTGATTCTACCCATACTTTGCCATTGTATAACTCCACGATTTTCTTTGTCGCAGTAAGGCCGATGCCTGTGCTTTCGAACTCATCACGCGGTGCCAATGTTTGGAAAAGCTGGAAGATTTTTTCGAAGTATTTTTCTTCGATACCGGGGCCATTATCAGCAACATAGAACTTCCAGAAGCCATTTTCTTCGACACATCCGACCTTGATTTGGCCTTGCGATTTATCCATATACTTCATAGCGTTACTCAGCAGGTTCTGGAATACCTGCATAATACGGGTCTGCTCACACTCAATCGTGGGCAGTTCATTTTCAATTGTGATAGTGATGTTCTCCGGTGGAGCAATCATATCAATAACTTCTGTAACAAGCTCATTCAGATTCACCGCGACCTTTTCTTCTTCAATACGTCCGATTCTGGAGTATTGCAAGATACCTTCAATAAGGTTGTGCATTCGGTTCGCTCTCCTCATAAGTAAATTAATTTGCTCTTTGCCGTTATCATCGAGCTTATCTGCATAATCAGTTGATATCCAATTGGCCAATGTAGTAATCCCACGGAGCGGCGCTTTCAAATCGTGTGAGAGTATGTATACGAGGCTTCTTAGTTCCTGATTTGTCTTTTCCAACTGCCTGAACAGATGGACCTGATGCTGCTCTATCTTCTTTTTTTCGGTGATATCCCGGAATATGCCTTGTAGTACTTTTTTGCCTCCAATTTCGAGCAGACTAGCCTTTATAGCAACATCTTTGATTTCTCCGGCTTCGGTGATAACCTGCGTTTCGAGGGTCTGGCCCTGTTTTTCTTTGAGATGCAGCCTGAAGGTTCTGCTAAATTCTCCTTCAATTATTTCCGGAGGATGGAGAATCCGTTGCGGTTTACCAATCAGTTCTGATTTTTCCCTGCCAACCAGTGCTGTTGCGGCGGGGTTACAGTCAGTTATTATGCCTGTTTCAGCATCGGCTACTAGGATAGCATCCAATGCTCCTTCAAACTGCATTCTGTATTTTTCTTCAGTTTTACGCAACTGCTCTTCTGCCTTCTTGCGCTCGGCTATTTCTTGATTGAGATTATCTATCGATGTAGTCGTCTTGCGCAGGTTCCCGGTCATCTGGTTAAATGCCGCCGCTAAATCTCCTATTTCATCATTCTTTTTAATTTCTATTTGTGTGTCCAACCTGCCTTCACCTATTCTAACGGCAGCATCTCTCAGACTTATTATTGGTTTTGCGATTCTTTTTGAAAGAAGGACGCCGAATATGATGGCCAAGGCAAAGCTTAAGAGCATAATTAATCCCGATGTTATAAGTGTTGTAATTACAGTTTCATATGCCTCCAAGAATGGTAATTCAACTACAACTGCCCAGTCAGGCGTGCCAAGATGCGCATGGTTAGCCACAACCCAAGTTCCCTGCATGCCTTTCGTTATATCGATAGTGTCTTTATGGGTTAGTTCATCCCCATTTACAAAATCATTTACCTCGCTCAGATGGATTAAATTTTCTCCCTTTAAAACATGGCTGACATCACCAGAGGCGATGAGATTGCCCTGCTTGTCGACCACGTAGGCCCGGCCCTTATTACCAACCTTTATTCCACCCACTAAGTCCCACATAAACTTTAAGTTCACTTCAGCTATCAATGCTTCTTTAAAATCGCCCAAGATATCCTTGACCGGAACAGCCATTATCACCATTGGTTCACTGGTTACTTCATCAATATATACCGAGCTGATGTACATTTTTCCCTGGCTCACCTGAGAAAAGATATCGCTATCGATTTGCTCTATAAATCCATATGAGACTAAATTTGATAGACGAGAGACTTTTGCCAACTCTTTTTTTTGGGCGTCTAACAATACTAATTGGCGAAAGGAAGGCACCTTGCCAAGTAACCTCTCCAAGATCGCTTTCTGCTCTTCTTGGCTGTCAGCTGACAGACCACCCACAGAGGATGACCTCTCCAAAATACCCAGTTTCTCTTGAACAAAACTCTTGACTGTATTGGCCGCATTTTGAGCAATGAATCGCTGCTCATTAATAATGAGTTTTTGCTGATTTTGGAAGCTGAAATACATACTTAAGCTACTGGCAATCAGCAGGACTACCACACTGAGGGCTAAAAAAGCAATAGCTAAAGTAACCCGCAAGCTCCTAAAAGCCTTCGTTTTTCTTGCTTTAAGTATCATCGACATTTTATTAATGAATTATCTCATCCGCTCTGTTCAACAAGCCTTCAGGCACATCCAGCCCAAGTTTTTTGGCTGCTCTGTAATTGATAGTGAGATAGTTCTCGGCCGAGATAACGGGTATGGTGCCAGCTGGTATACCTTTTAATATCTTATCAGCCAAGAATGCAGCCTGTTTGCCCTGAGGAATATTTTGAGGTTTAAGTCCATAAACAGACTCATATCCTCCCGCCGACATAGGGGCGCCGCCGAGTGGAATTTTATGTTCATCCGCGAATTTAGCCAGCACTACAAAAGTGTCCGGTGTCACACATAAAGGCTCAGCTACTGTCAATATAGCATCGGGAGGGCCGGTTAATTGGGTTTGTTCTTTTATGGCTGTTTCAAGTTCCGTCGCATTTTCAGCGGGAATTTCTATCATTATTAAACCCGCGGCTTTAAAAACGGAACGCAAAGCTTCCAATTGGCTGTTCACGATGGGATAATTCTTAAGATATGGCACCCACATTTGCCTAGCATTCGGCACCAGCTCCCGCATAATTTCAAAACCCTGGAGCGCGATGTCCGGACCAACCCAGCGCACACCGGTAATATTTTCGCCCGGTTCCCGCACGCTGTTTACCAATCCAGTGCCTTCTGTGAAAACATTAGCAAAAACCACGGGGATGTCTGTGCCCTGTGTGGCTGCCTTTGCCTCTATCGATGCCTCAGTGGGAAATACGAAAATCAAATCTACCTTGTCAGCTATAAACTGCTTCAGTGTTCTATTATATGCGTTCATGTCAACGTCTGTTTCCTGTACGTCATAGACAATATCCCTGCCCTCGACGTATCCCAACTCGGTCATTTTTTCCTTGAAACCGTCTGTTATATCCGCAAGAAAATTCAGTCCAGCCAGAACGCCTACCCGATACACCTTCTTTGATTGCTTGCTACCACTGCTCAAAAGGACATAGCCTGCAAATACCAAGATGAGAACGAAGAGTATTGGCCATACAAAACTGATTCGCTTACTTATATTCATTGCAATCACCTTCCTTATTTAGTGACAATAATCTAATGAATTATTTCATCAGCCATGCTCAACAAACCTTCAGGCACGGTTAATCCCAGTTCTTGAATCACTTTGTAATTAAGTCGCAAACGGTCTCTTGCTGTAACGACCATAATTGTTCCGGCTGGGGTGCCTTTAAAGATTTTGTCGGCTAGAGTTGCGGCCATACTGCCTATTTCAAAAAAGTCGGGGACAAAACTAAACACGGCCCCAAGATCTGCAGTAAAGGTTGCGCCGCCGCCGATGGGTATTTTATGTTCTTTGGCAAACTTTACAATTGCACCGAAACCATCGGGTGACTGAGACAAATCATCCGGCATAATCAGAATAGCATCAATACCAATATCTTCTGAGGCAGAACGAGTTTGTAAGTCGGCCTGAATGTCTTCCAGTTTTGTAATGGGGGCTTCCACAAACGTTATGCCCAAGGATGAGACTACAGGGCGCAACGCCTCAAGCGAAGCCTTATTAGCAGGATAATTTATGTTGTAGGTTGCATACAGTCGTTTGATATTTGGCACTAACTCATACAGTATTTCAAAACGTTTGAGCGTATTATCCGGACCGGTGTAGCGAACACCAGTGATATTACCGCCAGGGTGATGCACGCTCTCTACCAGGTTATTTCCTTCTATTCCAGCCATAGCAAAAACTACAGGGATGCTGGTCCCTTGGGTGGCCTGCTTAGCATCAATACTTGCCTCAGTGCAAAATGCGAAAATCAAATCAACCTTATCTTCCACAAATTTCTTGGCGACCCGCTTGCCCTCCTGGGGATCCATATGAGCTATCTGCAAGTCATAGACGATATTCTTACCTTCTATATAGCCTAACTCAGCCATTTTGGCATTAAATCCATCGGCTATATTGATAAAGGGAGCAAAACTACAAAGGATACCCACCCGATAAACCTTTTGTGGTTTTTTACCACAACTGCTCAAAACGACACAAGCTGCAGCTAATAAGGTTAGAAGCAATATTTGCCGCACAAACTTAATTTGCTTACTTAGATTCATTTTAATCACCTTTTTCTACTAACGAATTATTTCATCGGCCCTGTTTAACAAGCCTTCAGGCACATTCAGTCCGAGTTTCTGGGCCGCTTTGTAGCTTATCTGGAAATAGCCTTCCGCCGAAATGACTGGGATGGTGCCAGCTGGTGTCCCTCTCAGTATTTTGTCAGATAGGAACGCGGCTTGCCTTCCTTGGGGAACGTTCTGGGGTGCTATTCCAAAAACAGATTCATATTCTCCCACTGATCTAGAGCCACCACCACCAAATGGAATATTGTGTTCGGCTGCATATTTGCCAAGTACGATGAAATTGTCTGGTATTGTGGCAAGAGGATCTATTATCATTAGTATAGCATCAATCTGGCTCTGCACTTTTAATGAAGTCTCCAGTTCTGTTGCAGTATTCGCAGGAATTTCTATCATGGTTATATTCGCATCTGCAAACGCCTGGCGCAAGACTTCCAGCTGGCTCTTTGTAATGGGATAACCTCTGAAGTATGGCACAACAATCCGCTTTGCATTAGGTACCAGTTCGCGCAGGACCTCAAAGTTCTGTAACACAAGATCCGGGCCAGGCCAGCGCACGCCGGTAATATTTCCGCCCGGTTCCCGCACGCTGTTTACCAATGCGGTGTCTTCTGTGAAAGCATTGGCAAAAACCACGGGGATGTTAGTACCTTGTGTGGCTGCCTTTGCCTCTATTGATGCCTCGGTGGGAAATACGAAAATCAAGTCCGCTTTGTCGGCCACAAATTTCTTGAGTATGCTCTTATATGTGTTTATGTCAACGTCTGTTTTCTGTACGTCATAGACAATATCCTTGCCCTCAACATATCCCAACTCTGTCATTTTTTCCTTGAAGCCGTCTGTGGTATTGGCAAAAAAATCCAGGCCGGACAGGATACCCACCCGATACACCTTTTGTGGTTTTTTACCACAACTGCTCAAAAGGACATAACCTGCAAATACCAGGATGAGAACGAAGAGCATTGGCCATACAAAACTGATTCGCTTACTTATATTCATTGCAACCATCTTCCTTATTTAATGATGATAATCTAACGAATTATCTTATTTATCTTGTGATCTCGTATGCCCGAACCAGCAGACCTTCACTCACGTTCAGTCCGAGTTCTTGGATAAGTTTGTAATTTATGCTCAGATCGTTGTCAGCTGTAAAGACAGGAAGAGTACCAGCAGGGGTGCCTCTTAGCACTTTATCTGCTTGAATTGCAGCCAAACTGCCCATTTTGGTATTGGTAGGATGAAAACCGATGATGGGTCCGTAGGCTTCTTTTAAAACCATAAAGCTACTGATGGGCAAATTATGCTCGTCAGCAAACTTGTATATAACATCAGTGACTTCAGGTGTTACAGAGAAAGGTTCGGCCAGCATTAAAATTGCATCCATCCCTATATCATCTGAGGCAGTAAGCTCGTCAAGATAATCCTTGACCTCTTGTGGAGTGGCAAAGGGCCCATCTATTAAAGTTAGGTCTAGTTCTAACGCTATTGGCTTAATTGCTTCAATTTGGGGAGCAGTTGTTGGATAATCTTTAAGATAAGGTACCCAGATTCTTTTGGCCTGCGGTACTATCTCGTGCAAGAATTCTAGCCTTCCAGCCGCGCTTTCAGTGGTAGGGTAGCGCACTCCAGTTATACTGCCGCCGGGATTTCTTACGCTGTTCACAATGCCGGTTCCTTCTATGAAAGTGCAGGTAAAGACAACTGGGATTCCTGATCCCGCTGCGACTTTCTTGGCCTCTATGGTTGCTTCTGTTGCGAACGAGAATATCATATCAACTTTTTCATCCACATATTTTTGGACGACTTGCTTATTTCCAACAGGATTGGGAGCCATGTATACATCATAGAATATATTCTCATCTTCGTTATAACCCAATTCAGTCATTTTCTCTTTGAAAGCATCAAGTATATCACCAAGGAATTCTCCGCCGGTCCAAAGGACACCTATCCGATAAACCTTTTCTTCTTTTTTTTCACCACAACCGCTCAAAAAGAAACAACCTGTAGCTAATAAGATTAGAAATAATATTTGCCGCGCAAAGTTAATATTCTTACTTAAATTCATTTTGATCACTTTCTTTATTTTAGTAATAGTAATCTATCGAATTATCTCATTTGCGCTGCTCAACAAACCTTCAGGCACCGTCAGCCCCAGTTCTTGAGCCGCTTTGTAATTGAACTGGAAAAAACTCTCGGCTGAAACAACCGGGATGCTTCCGGCCGGTGTACCTTTGAGGATTTTGTCAGCCAGGGTCGCGGACTGTTTGCCCATACTGACGGTATTAACATTCACACCAAAAATAGACCCATAGTCTCCCGCTGACATTAAGGCACCGCCAATAGGCACCTTGTGTTCAGCTGCAAACTTACCCATTACTGCAAAGGCATCAGACGTTACGGCAAGAGGCTCAGCTATAAACAGTATAGCATCCATGCCGATATCAGCTGATTTAGCCCTCGCATCCAACTCGGCCTTAAGTTCAGCCGCATTGTCGGCGGGAAATTCCACTAAAGTTACACCTGAGGACGCGGCCACCGGGCGCAATACCTTTAACTGGCTGGCTACAATAGGGTAACCTCGCTGATAGGGTATCCACATTCGTTTGGCCTGCGGCACCAACTCGAGCATAATCTCGAATCGTTTGACCGCGAGGTCTGGGCCGGGGTAGCGAACACCAGTGATATTGCCTCCGGGTTGGCGTATATTTTCAACCAGGCCGGTGTCTTCTATGTTGGCAAAGGTAAAAAGCACCGGGATGTTTGTTCCTTGGGTGGCGGCCTTAGCGGCCATTGATACCTCAGTGGGAAACGTGAAAATCAGGTCAACTTTATCTTTCACAAATTGCTTGAGAATTTGCTCTTCTTTGGCAGGTTCAAAGTTCGTTCTATGTATGTCATAGACGATGTTTTTTCCCTCGATGTAGCCCAACTCAGTCATTTTGGCCTTGAAGCTATCTGGTATATCAGCAATATAATCCAGGCCGCACAGAATACCCACGCGATATACCTTTTGTGTTTTTTTACCACAGCCGCTCAAAAGTGTACAAATCGCAACTGACAAAGTTAGAAACAGTATTTGCCGTCCGAAACTAATTTGCTTACTTAGATTCATTTTAATCACCTTTTTTTCAGTAATAATCTAGCGAATTATTTCCCTTGCTCTGCCCAACGAGCATTCACTAGCTGTTAACCCCAGTTCTTGCTTTGGCACTGTGAAGAAAAATGTGCTGCCCTCACCGACTTTTGACCGTACCCAAATTTTACCGCCATACAACTCAACAATCTTCTTTATTATGGTAAGGCCGATGCCGGTGCTTTCCGACTCATCACGCGGTGTCAATGTCTGGAAAAGCTGGAAGATTTTTTCGAAGTATTTTTCTTCAATGCCTGGGCCATTATCAGCAACATAGAACTCCCAGAAGCCATCTTCTTCAACACATCCAACTTTTATTTGGCCTTGCGGTTTATCCATATATTTCACAGCGTTGCTCAGCAGATTCTGGAACACCTGCATAATGCGGGTTTGTTCACATTCAATTGTAGGCAATTTGTTTTCGATTGTAATGGTGACGTTCTCCGGCGGGGCAATCAGGTCAATAACTTCTGTGACAAGCTCATTCAGATTTACTATAACCTTTTCTTCTTCAATGCGTCCAATTCTGGAGTACTGCAGGATGCCGTCAATGAGGTTGTGCATTCGGTCTACGCGGTCTGTAAGCAGGTTTATTTGCTCTTTGCCGTTATTATCGAGCTTATCTGCGTAATCGGTTGTTATCCATTCCGCAAGGGTCTTGATTCCCCGCAGCGGCGCTTTTAAGTCATGAGAGACTATGTATGCAAAATCTTTTAATTCCTGATTAACCTTTTCTACTTCCTGATTAGTGCGTTCCAGCTCTTGTATAAGCTGGGCTTGACGTTGTTCTGTTTGCTTGCGTTCGGTGATGTCTCGCGATACGGCCAACAAGCGGTTAATACTGCCATCAGTGTCTTTGATTGACGTAATGATAATCTCCCACCATTTTGGCTTGCCTTTAACTGTTTGGAAATACCCATAAAAGATACCTGTATCACCTTGCTTGGCCTTTGAAATAGCTTTAAGGCAATTCTCTCTTTCTTCACCTTTCCAAAAATCAACAAATGACATATTCAAATAAGGCGTTACATCATCGATCTCCAACAGTTTTTGCCCCCCTTCACTCATTGACAATAAATTCCCTTCCAAGTCTAAAACTTTGATACAGTCGTTACTGCTTTCGATTACACGTCTGGTAAATTCCTCGCTTTTCCGCAGCGCATCCTCTGCCTTCTCGCGCACAGCAATCTCTTTGCTTAAGATATCGTTACTCTTCTCCAGTTCTCCCTTTGCTTCTTTCAAATGCTGGTTTGCTGTGGTTAATTCAGCCGTACGTTCTTTCACACGTGCCTCTAATTGATCATGGGCTGACTTCAACGCATTTTCTCTATTCTGAATATTAACGCGCATTATATTAAAAGATGCAGCAAGATCTGTAAGCTCATCGTTACCTTCAATTGAGATAGGATTTTCCATATTGCCATCTGCCAAACGTAATGCCTCTGTTCTCAATGCGAGGATACGGCTGGAGAGCGACCGAGATAGGAGAAAAGTGATAATAATACCTCCTATTATTCCTATAGCTGAAATCAATGAGAATATGCGTCTTTTCATTTCAAGCTCAGCAATTGAGTTAGCATAATCTTGCCGCGTTCTATTTTCTATTTTGGTTGATATCTGTTCCAAGTATTTAGAGAACATCTGAAATCTTGGGAAAGAGGAATATCTGCTTGTTTTCTTGGCTTCTACCATATCCATTGATTTTGCATACTGCAAACTCTGATCTAAATCTTTTCGATATAACTCCCAACTGCGCAATAATGAGGTGGTCGTTTTATCTTCTTCTGGAATATATGACAAGACAAAATTGCGAAGGTCTTTCTCAAATGATTCTGCGAGGGCATGCAAGTTATCAATTCCTCCAGAAATGGTATAGTAATCAGCAATTTCTGAAAGTTCTACTTCTAAAAGTCGAATTTGATTGGCGCGATAGTGAAGTTGGTTGACCTGTGCTAATGAGCGCACCTGCTTGCTAACTACAGTATGTAGCATGTCAGAAGTATCTTTGACGGTTCTATTTCCGAATGTTAAAGTAATACCTATGATGAGATAGAGTGCCCCAAATCCCATTAAAAGCTTATAAAAAAATCTTATTTTGATTTCCTTTTGAGCATCACTCATAAAAAAATATCTATCCTTGAGATACTGTTACTATTATCAGGAGAAACAGGAAAGGACTCTCGCGGGAAACTCTTTATAAATGCTCGCCAGTAACGAATTTGTTTTTCCCTTCCATATTTCTCTGTTATTGTTTCCCATTCCTGGGCTGTCTGTTCCATTGCTTCCTTAGCCGTCAATTTCCCCTTCCCTGCTAATAATAAATTTTTGTTAAGTGCTCGAATATACTCAGCATCTCCTGGTAATCCTGTTCCTGCTGGTGTGGTAATGGGGATCTGTTGTGCCAGAGTGTCGAGGGCTTGCTTAGTATAAATGGACCATACACGCACATCAGTTAAATGATTCATGCGATATGGGTCAGCTATTCCACTTGTCACCAAAACACTGCGGATAGATACATCCGGGTCAGAGAACCACATCGCAAACAGAAATGCTAATTCCTTATACTTGCTTGAATTGGCAACTACTAAGTTGTTTCCGTATACAAAGCTGGGCCTTTTGACTAATCTGTTGCCAACTATTGCTCCGGGGATAGGGATACACGTAAATTTACCTTTAACTGCTGAGGATTCCAGATTATATACCTTTGCTCCAGCCAAAGTTATGATAGATGAAAATCCATTACCATTTTTAAAAAAGGGCATAGTATAATTATAATCGTTATCTTCTTTTAGTACGTCAGGAGGTGAAAACGGTATGGTTGCCAGATAGCTTTCCGTAGCAGCAACACCAGCAGAAGAGTTAATAAGAGGATGCATATTTTCATCAAATAAATATTGATTGGGATTTGCCCGGCATACGTATCGTGGCATCCAGAACATCCACCCTGTTAAGGGGTCTCTCTGTTCACAGGAGCCATAAAATCCGTCTCTGTAATTATGGAAAAATTCTACCAGATTTTGGTATTCATCCCAGGTTTCCGGCAGGGTAAGGTCACGGTTGTATTTCTTTTTAAATGCTTCCTTATGGAGAGGGTCATCCATAAGATCTTTTCTTAGATATACAACCAGTATGTCTCCATCGGCAGGGATGGCCACAACTTTATTATCAAACTCTGTCTGCGCCTTTGGCAATATATATCCATTGACCGGATTGTCATCAAAAACGAATTTATATTTTTTAACAAAAGGAGTGAGGTCGGCTATGTAATTTTCTGTATATAAATCAGGGTATTCGAGCTGTCGAGCAACCATAATATCTATATCCATATTTTTGCTTTCTTTGATGTTCTCCAACAGTGCCCGCTGTGGCATAATTTCAGCATCAATCAATATCCCGGTTCGCTCCTCCCATTCAGTTTTTATTTCAAAATTGTTTCCCCAAAAATTATTAATATTTCCCTGTTTGACCAAAAGTTTAATAGTGGTACCCTTTGCAATTTCTCCTGTCTCCACAAGTTTCTTAACCGCAGCTATTGCCTGTTCTGCCTGCTCTCCAGCCAACGATTCAGTGGGATTTATAAAAAGGTGCACAACCATAAGAATCAACAAACATACCATCAAATTCAAATAATACGGGATTTTTCTTTTTTGTAGATTCATAATAGCCTTCTTATATTGCATACTGACGATTTATTTAAAGACCGACTTTGTAAAAAATACAAACCCTACTAATTTAAACTGATATTTAGCCAACACATCATACGCTCCGGTTCCCAGCTCTCCAATTTTCTTGAGAGTGCCCTCTGATGTCACATCGTAGCCACCATCACAGAAGCCAGGGGAACCACAAGGCTTCGGTGTCATTAAAAGGTCAAGGGTAACGGTTAAGACGCCCGTCACCCTTGAACCTTATAAACGGTAAAGATACTTCCCCTCAATAGTCTGCTGTTTATTTAGCTTTCCATTGGACAGGTTCATATTCTTCTCTAAAGTGCATCAGTTGCCACCCGGTGAGGTCAATCTTATCAGTTAGTCCCGGAGCCATATCGAACCACCTTACCAGAGGAGGTGCCTTCATATGCTCATTTTTCCAGATTTTGTAGTCGTACCAATTTTCATAAAACATAACTTTTGTTGGATTTGGCGCCATAGTGTTCATATCAAGATTCACATGCATATCATAGTTGATGCAACCCCGCTCCAGATGGGTAAGAGGTATCAGGCTGAGCATTTCCTTATGGGCTTTATCTACAAATTCGGGTTTGATGAAGAGTTGGGCCATAAGCGAAAGTTGCTTCTCAGGTTCAGGTGCTGTTCCTCGGAAGGTGGGATTGGTGTTTGATTCATACATTTCCCAAATGGTAAGGTCAATCTTCTCAGTTACCTTTGGAGCCATATCAAACCAGTTCTTAAGATAAGGCATCTTCATATGGATATCCCAATCCTCTTTGCTCCGCCAGTTTTCGTAAAACAAGTACATCCTGGGGTTTACTTCTAAGGAATTCAAATCAACATTCACATGCATATCGTATTGGATGCACCCCGGCTCTTTATGGGTAAGGGGGACCAGTTTGAGGAGTTCCTGCTCGACCTGCTTCTCAAATCCGGGTTTCACATAGACGACAGCCACAACCGTGAGTTTCTTGTTGTTTCCTGCGAATATAGGGCTGCTGGCTGTTAGGGAGATAACCACACTCAGAATGACCAATAAACTTATTCTTCTTATCATATTAATTTACCCCCTTTACTTCTTTCTTATCAGTTTTTTTGCGTCTCTATTTTCATAATTTATTTTTTAGAACCTGTAGGTTGCATTTACACCACACCAGAGCTCGTTCTCACTGTCGACAGAATCGTCCATAGAAATTTGATAGTTTACAAATGGTGCAGCTGTCAGCTTGCCGCTTCCTAAGATTGTACTGACGCCAAAGACAGCATGGGACCACTCGTGGTCGGCAGCAGTGCATCCTGAGCCGCCGTTATATGTTATATCACCGGAAAACCTGAAAGCCTGAGATTTACCAGCGGCCCAAAAGTCAGGTATATTAAGGTCATACGCCAGGCCGAAAATATGAATGAACCCTTCACTGCCTTTGATATTAGAATGGCTCCTGGTCGGCCAGAGCCTACCAAAATAATAGTTGGGCAACAGACCGCTATCACCTAACAGCTTTGGCCAGGAAAGGTTCACGCCGACTTCCTGCAGGTCGGACTTTGCTCCACCTATTTTCGGCAGGCCATAATAGATGTAGTTGGTAGTGAAGTTGGTGACATAAGGCGTATCTTTCAGGACTGCTCCTGTGTAGAAGACCGAATAGACCGATTGAACGCACTTTTCCAAACCGCCAGCTAAAGGATAAGCACGTGTATATCTGCCGCTGAAACCTGTATCACCCAGGGTTACGCCAACTGCAGGCAAAACGACCCCGTGGTCATCATACAGGTCAAAGCCGTGCCACATGTGTTTGCTTTGGACTGTGGTACTTACGTCGACTGAAATCTTGCCCTTGATACCACGTCGGATATCCAAAGTGTCGAGACCGTACCACAGGTACTTGATTATGGGCATAGCATTGGCATCAGCTTCCAGTTTGCCTTTTTTAGTTTCCTGAGCATGGCAAATACTCGCTATACTCAACAAAAGCGCAATATTTAACAGCATTATTTTGGTCTTCATAATTATCTCCTTTAAATTCATTTCGGTGTTTAGTTTTTGTGGTGGTTTTCCGGTGCTTCTACCACCGAAACAGCATCCGGCTGCACGCTCAACTTCGGCAGAATAAAGCAGAAACTGTTACCCCGTTCATCTTTACTCTCAGCCCAAATCCAGCCACC
>CAZBST010000018.1:0-34737 GCA_964494805.1 uncultured Pirellulales bacterium
TACTGATGTTCCTCATTGCGGCTTCCGGAAGCAACAGCAATATTAGAATCAGAATTCTCGATCAATTCTGGTTTATTTTATCCGCTTGGGGATGCCTTACGGCATTTGGCTCTCCTGCCAACAATTCTTTCGTAAGACCGAGTTCATCGAAATATTGTTTGAGCTGTTTCGATTTTATGTAATCATCAAATACCGTGTCCGCATCAATACCGATTTCTTTCCAATAATTCCCATCCTGTGTTATAAATGTAATGTGGCCTATAGGATTGAATTCCGTTGGGTAATATCTTCCTCTATCCGTGGCTTCTTTAAGTGCAGCATTATAAGCATCCATTATCTTCTCCAGCCACTCTCGCCCTTCAAATATTTTCTTTGGCTTAAGTTCCCCCGTGTTATATTTTTTGAACTCGATTTTCTTCCCTTCTTTATCTTTTATCCATATCCCAGACAATATGTTTTCCTCGTTACTAAAGATTGCCAAAGGATGAACGTTCCTAGAGATTGTCCAAGGATGGACAAGATTGTCACGATGAGGATACAATAAAATGGCTACGACCTGTTCTTTCGGCGGAAGGTTGTATTTATATTTATAGCCGTAACCCCATTCCCAAAGTTGTTTATACAACTCTTTAGATGTCCAGTGCAAACCGCAAATCGCCTTATCCTCATGGTCGACGGGAATAACAAATTTATGCTTATCTGTGGTAATAAACATTTTATCAGACCATGATGGGACGCTCGGCAGATTTAGTTCTTCTTTGGCTGTGCTGATTAGTTGTAACACCTGCTTTATTTTTTCCGGCTCAACAATCTCCCCTTTCTCAAAATCACGTATCCCAAAAGTAATTTTCTCTGCCTTTTCGTTTCGCAGGTATCGCTGCACATATTTTACCTTGCGGCACTCTGTCCAGTTATCAGAGGAAGGGGAAAACCAGCAGTAATATCTTGCTGCCGCATACAAATCCTGCACGAAATCGTAACTTTCATAACATACAACAAAAAACGGCGAAGGTGGACTCCAACCCATATGCTGTGTCCAACGTGCAGAATGATGTCTCCATCGAATCACACCGGCAGTAATACAAACCAACAGGAATATTGTCACTATTGCAACTATAACTGCCGAAATTATTCTTATCAGTCTCCTTGCTTTAGTCATGTTCGTTCTCCTAATCCTCTATCTTTACTCCTGTTAAAAGTCCCTTGCCAGAGATCCTAAAGTTATAAAAACTTTCGTAATAACGAATGGTTGGGTCATTAAGAGTGTCATCTAGTGCCTTATCCAAATTGTCACCATCCTTTAGGTTGGTCCACTCTAATATACCAAATATCTCATAATTCGACTTGCCGTCGAGCGCCATCCTATCGGCTTTATCCCACCATCCTTGGCAGAATTGGCCATAAGTATCGGTGCTTTCCATATTGAATGCCCAGCTCATATCTGACTCGGGTATTTCAGTATGAGGTTCGGCTGAATCCTCTATCAATTGTGTGCTGCTAAGCCGTAGCCGGCCGCTAAAGCAGCAATCGAGCTGTACAAGTTTCAATTCTCCGGGCAGAAATTTCTTTAACTTATAGATGCTCCGGCAACTTTTTTCATAACCATGCTGTAAAGGTACGCACCAGGAAGGTGCTGTCCCATCTGGAAAATCAGAATTTTTAGCCGATACGACCCAGCCATCAGCCAGTTCGATTACAGTTCGAAGAACGCCCTCGCCAAAGTATTCGTCATACTCTTGTTTTATCTCATCCCAAATTTTTCCATAACCGCCTTCACCAGCGAAGTATATATATCTGATATAGCGGCTCTTGGCAAACCAGCTTAAATTTTCATAAGTAGCATTCGACCCTTTCAGTTCGCAGTACTGGACACTATGAAATTTAAGTGCATCTCTAACTGCGTCGTCAACATCATTGTTTTTATTAACTTTGGAACTAGGCAGGATAAGCAAGGCCCTGACATTTGGAGGTACCTTTTCAGGATTAAATTTTATTGCAAGAGGTTTCGTAATTGCCATTCCTATGCCCTCAGATGGCTCAAATACGATTAAATCAAGGTCATCGCGAGAGGTAATCTCCGGGGGAATAACGCCATTCAGATTTTGCGCCGAATAATCTTGCGACCAGACTATATTATTACCTTCATCATAAACCTTTACATTGACATCGCTGGTTCCTTGATAATATGCACAGAAGTGATGTGGCTCATTGGATTCATAAGCATCAACACAGTAACAATAATTTAAAGGACAGTTGAAATCACTCTCTTGCAGGTTTGAACAGGTAACATTCCCTTCAGCGTCAACACCGATCGCCTTTAGCTGATGTGTGCCGGCGCCTAATGACGAAGCATCAAACCTGAGCGGCTCTCCCCCTCTGAACCAGAGTATTTCCCCGGCATATTGACCATCGGCGAGCAGGAAGATCCTCTGCGTATCAGATGAGTAGCCATCGGCTCCGATCTCAGCGAAGCCATTATTGGCATCGCCGAAGATGGTAACTCCAATCGGCGGATAGCCGGTAGTTGTCTCAAGCCATTTGTCGGCCATAATATAAAGGTCATTATAATCAACAAAGCCGCTGCGGTCGACGTCGTTCTTTTCTGAGGTTGACTGCTGCCAGTAATTAGCGAAAACCGCAAAATCCACGAGGTTCACAATCTTATCCCCGCTCAAATCTGCCGGCATAAGATTGCCGTCCCCGCCGGCGTTCGAATAGCTCCAGTCGAAATAATGGAAACCGATATTGGCCCAGTTCGTATCGGGAATCCCGTGGAGATTATTCGTATCCGGAATCCTATAGGCACAGCTTGCTTTGCCAAGCAGGTAAGGATATTCATCTATGTAGCCGGCACCTGCCTCAATCAATGGGCAGTCCGGCTTAAGAAACAGCGGATAATCGTCATAACCATTGACAAACGGGTCCTCATCCAATTCTACAGCGCCATCATCAAACGGCTCCTCTGCAGGCCCGTCCCTGAGAACTATCTCGTCGAAGTAAACCGTGCCCTCGCCTGTATATGAATAAGGGGCGTTTCCATCGCCAAAGCCGATAGCGATACTTTTAACATTGGCCAGATTTATATCACCAAGCTCCGCCTCTTTGCTCGTGCTGCCTTCTGCTCGGATACTGTTTTACTCGTATGCCTTCGGCATACTCACTGTGTGTTTCCTCGTTGCGGCCTCAGGCAACACGAGCAATCTTCAAACTCTAAATTACTTTGCTTACTTTATTTCCTTCTGGGCTTCTGCTTCTTTTTCTGCTTTTAATTTTTCGGCACGCTTTTGATGTAATTCCCTACTCTGCAATATTCTTTCAAAATAATCACCGTAATGATCTACCCCAATATCTGAAAATGGATAATAGAATAAAGACCGCACTTCTTGTTGTTCTGAGAGTATTTTTGCAATTTTGCCACTTTTGCCTCTCGGTCCTATGAATGTTTTATCCTCGATTCTAAAGTAAACTTCTCTGACAGTTAATTTTTCTGGTATACCGTTATAGAAAATCAGACTGAGCTTATCCTTAGTTTTCAAGTTAGGATTCATTTCTTTTTCTTCAGGTTTTAAGAGGTGCAATATAATTTCCCGCATTTCGGATGCATTATTTTGGTTGAAAGATTTGTATGGCTCCCAAGCATCGGTTGGCGGCTGCACATATTTATACCAGATAATACAAACAGGAACTAAACCTGCGATATCTCCTTCGCTTTTTTGACCGGTCCAAGTATAACTCACCTTTCCTGGCTCTTTTTTACACGAGGAAGGAATAAAAACCATCCCAATTATCAGTAGTACAAAAATTTGTTTTTTCATTGGATTATATTTTGCCGTACGCTCTTTGACATCTCCCAATTTCAGGCCCCATAACTCTCAAACTTTTCAAAATTTGCTGTTGCGTCCTCCAGTTCGGCTCCTATTCCTATTTACTTCGTCGCTTCGCTCCTGCGTAATACTATTGTTCCTCATTGCGGCTTTCGGAAACAACAGCAGACAAAAAAACTACTCAGCGGGGTTCATTACCCGGCCCATAAATAAGATGCTCCCCGTTCGATTATCCTTAATAATAAAAATAAATGGATGGTCGGCACGGAAATCCATGTATAAACCCTTTGTAAGTACGACTGCCGTACCTGCTGCTGCCTCGGTTCCTTTCTCATTGACTTCAATAAAGGCCTTATGGAAAACATCTGAAATCCATATACCTCCTTTGCCGTTTGTACCTGAAAAATCTGCTTTTCCTCCATCAAAGGCATCGGGCATTCCCAAATCAATGAGGGCATTATTTAAAGAAAAAGTCCCCCAAGTAACCTTGAATTTAGGAAGATATACTTCAATTTGTCCTGTCCGCATTTTTGATAGTAAGGTATTAAGACCTTCCGTTGTAAGTGTGTTTTCCAATTCTTTAATGCCCTCTATCTCTCTCGGCAAAATCACCACCATACTCAACTCATCGCCTTTATATGGCAACTCGACAATCTGCAGTTTTTCGTCCTGATAGCCCTTAAACATATTTTCTGTGAGCATCATATCAACTTCGACTTTGTCTTTGGCTGATACGTAAAAATCTGCAGGTTTAGTATCTTCTTTTTCAAATTTGTTTTTCCATTCGCCTTTGAAATATACCGCATTGGTAAGAACCATAACTGTATCCGGGTTCACGCCGCCCTGCGGGATAAGGTCCTTGATTTTATCTTTCGTTTTTTCCTCGACCCAGGAATTGATTATCTGCCGGGACTTCTCCGTCTCGTTAACAAAGTCAAGCAGGGTAAAATCAGCTCCGTAATAATTCTTATTCAAATCCAGAAATTCTTTCAGGACTGGTTCGCCTTTTTGTCCCCAGAGGGCATTAGCTAAAAAGAGCTGATACCCACGAGACTTATCATCCTGAACGAGCTGCTTCTGCAAGGTACCAAATGCAGAATGCAGGCGTTGATTTGGCAATGTAAAATACAGTGTTGCCGCCATTTGCTTTTCTGTATTGCCGCGAGCACCAGCGTAAGTCATTGCAAGCGCAGTTGAAAGGCTATATGGCGAGAAAAATAAATTGCTATTAGGTTCACCCCTGGGTTTAGTTGCATTTGGGTCAGTACTTAGTTTGCCATACAAGTCAAAGGTAAAATTGCTGTTTCCTGCCACCGCCTCTTTTATATCGTTCCCATCAGTGGATTCGACCCCTTCGGCAAGCTCAGGGCTGGCAAGCTCACCACGGGTGATATTATGATTTGGGGCAACTGCTTCGGAGCAGTTGACAGCCGTTACACAACAAGCCAAAAACAATACAAATATAATCTTATTCATAGTTTTTCTCCTTAATTTCCAACTAACCTTATAGTATCAATCCATTGCCCTTTGAATCTGAAAGTATTTGCCGGACAGTTAGGAGAAGAAAAATACGTTTGTTCACATAAAGTAAACATCAATGCATCGCCGACATTATAACCAGCACCTAATCTACCCCACATATCTCGAGTCCACAGTTCGTAGTCATCACTAAACGGCCAACACGGAATCGGAATTAATTTCGAAATACTTGCGTCATACCATCCCTAGTTGGGGACTGAAGTGCCAGCGATGCATATCAATGCGTGGACCAAACCCACGAGCATGCTGATTAAACAAGCATCCCTAACACTTACGGCAAAGATTACCTTCGATAGCACAAAGTTCAAAAAAGCAAGGAGCACAAAAACAATAAGAGCAAAAAACAAGAGGCTTTTATATAGTATTTCGTATAGAAAGAAGTTAATAGTCAGGCTACCCGCTACAACGACTACAAGGTATGCTATAACCTTCCAAGGGACAAACAGATTTAGCTTTCGTAACATGCTGTAACCGACGAAGAGAGCAAAAGCGTCAATTACCACATATATGCAAGCAATATAGAGAGTTTCCGAATGGATAATCGAAGGATACAACATCCAAACAATCAGGCACAGAACTGCAACCGCCATAATATACCAAGTTAATCGCAACATGTTTTTGAACATAAATACCCCTTTCATAAATATTCCTCTTAATATTTTCTTTAGTTTCCGACTAATCTTATGTTATCGATTTCCCCTTGCCCTTTAAATCTGAAACTGTTTATGGGAGCATTAGGGTCAGAAGAGCCAGGTTGCCCACCGATAGCAATCATTAATGCTTCGCCGACACTATCTCCAGCCCCTAACCTTCGCCACTCATCTTGAGAGAATTTACTCCATTTGTTTTGCCACAAGAAGTTTGTCCATGGTTGTCCCCACCATCCCTGATAACCCCGGTTTGCAAAAATATCCTTATGCAGCCCCAAGGCGAGACTAATATCGGAAACAAGTCCTTCGTCGGGAGGAAGCTCATCAAATGGCCCCGGCTGACCTTCAACTAACTGATTATTAGTATTTATTGTCAAACGGCCTATTTTGTGCCTGTTAACTATAACTAGGAGTTACGATAATGCTCAAGAGCGTGTTTGTTAAACCCAAGATTATCCCGATTAAAAAGGCTTCTCGAATACTTAAAGTAAAGATTGTTTCCGAAGCGGCAAAATTAAAGAAAACGAGGAGCATAAAGACAGTAAGAACAAAAGGCAGAAAACCTAAAGATTCTGCAGGGGATAACAGAAAAACAATCAAGATATTTCCAACTAAAACAGTTACAAAATAAACCGCAAACTTCCAAGAGGTAAGCATGTTGAGTTTTCGTAACATGGTGTATCCAACAACAATGGCAATAGCGTTAACTACCGCACAGAAACAAACAACAATAAAGAAATCGTTTGAGAAAGCACGGAACATATCTTTATAAATGGGGTAGAGATTTGAGTGAATAGTAAATAGATACAATATTACACCCGAGAAGCACAGAGCTGCAATTGCTGAGATATACCAAAGCCATTGTAATTTTTTCCTTAACATAAATATTCTCCTTAATTTCCGACTAAACTTATATTATCAATTTCTCCTTGCCCTCTAAACCTGAAACTGTTTATTGGAGCATTAGGGTCAGAAGAACCTGGTTGTTCGCTTATAGCAACCATCAATGCTTCACCGATGGTATCCCCAGCGCCTAACCTCCACCACATGTCTTTAGCCCATTTCTGGCAATTAGTTTCAGGCCATATTCTAAACTCACCATAGTCATACCATCCTTCATAACCTCGGTTTGCAAAAATATCCGTATGTAGCCCCAGAGCAAGACTCATATCAGAAACAAGTCCTTCGTCTGGAGGAAGATTACCAAAAAACCCTGGTTGTCCTATTGTTAACCTGTTTTCCTTTACTACTAAGCGGCCTCCATAACAGGCATCAGAGTAAACAAACTCGAGGGTGGTAAACCCCATCGTAGCGAAGCTCTTTGCTCTTTCTTCCCAATAACTTCCTAAGAATTCGCACCAAGAAGGTGCGCCGTCCGGATCAGTTAGTTTCATAGAAACAGCCCACCCATCAGACAGTTGTACAGCCGTCCTCAGAGCATAGCCAACAACATAATCACCATGGGCGAGGATGTACATATATTTGATAGGGTTAGTCTTAGCATAAGAGGAGATTAGTTCGTAACAGGCATCACCACCACTTAATTTTATATATTTAATCCCTCTGTTCTCGAAAGCTTTTTGGACTGCCTGTATTGTTGTTTTACCCTTAAGTCTTAGAAGGAAGTCTGGGGCTATTATTAAAGCTTGGACATCGAACGGAGGTTCTGTCGGGTCTGCCGGTGATGCAGAGCAAATTTTTATAATAGACTCTCCGCCGCTCTTATCGAAACTAACGTAATCAATCTCATTCTGGTCGGTAATCTCCGCAGGGATAGAGCCGAGGATGCTATCTCCGCTATAGGTTTGTGACCACACTAAATTATTGCAGTCTGCATACACATTGACAGTAACATCTCCCACAGAAGGGTTAAACGCCGAGAAACACAATGGCTCATTCGGCTCGTAATGACTCGGCAACAGACAATAATTCAGCGGACAGGCAAATTCATTATTTGTTACATTTGAGCAGGTAACAAGACAATTGCTGTCAATACCTATCGCTTTAAACTGATGCTCGCCGCCGTCAAATTTCGACACATCCACTCCCAGAGGCCATCCACCTCTGAATCCGGATATTTCCCCGGTATATTGACCATCGGCAAGCAGGAAAATCCTCTGCGTATCAGATGAGTAGCCATCGGCCCCGACTTCAGCGAAGCCATTATTGGCATCGCCGAAGATATTAACTTCAATCGGCGGGTTGATATTGATTGTCTTGAGCCATTCGGCAGCCATAATATAAAGGTCATTATAGTCAACAAAGCCGCTGCGGTCGACGTCATTCTTTTCTGAGGTTGACTGCTGCCAGTAATTAGCGAAAACCGCAAAATCCACGAGGTTCACAATCTTATCCCCGCTCAAATCTGCCGGCATAAGATTGCCGTCCCCGCCGGCGTTCGAATAGCTCCAGTCGAAATAATGGAAACCGATATTGGCCCAGTTCGTATCGGGAATCCCGTGGAGATTATTCGTATCCGGAATCCTATAGGCACAGCTTGCTTTGCCAAGCAGGTAAGGATATTCATCTATGTAGCCGGCACCTGCCTCAATTAATGAACAGCCCGGCTTAAGAAACAGCGGATAATCGTCATAACCATTAACAAACGGGTCCTCATCCAATTCTACAGCGCCATCATCAAACGGCTCCTCCGCAGGCCCGTCCCTGAGAACAATCTCGTCAAAGTAAACCGTGCCTGTACCGGTACTCACATAAGGGGCGTTTCCATCGCCGAAGCCGATTGCAATACTTTTAACATTGGCTAAATTCACATCGTTGAGCTCTGTGAAAGGAATATTCCACACGTGCCACCACTCCTCTATTAAGCGATAGGGACTGCCGTTGTATGCTACCTTTACCATATGTGGGCGCGGAGGGTATTCTGTATACAGCCGAATGTCCTCGAAAAACACGACATCTTCGATATCATCATTTTCAGCCTGCGTTCCGTCACCGAAGCCGATGATAATTTTATTGACATCGGCCAAGTTCACGTCTGTGAAATCTGTCAGCAGAATATTCCACTGGTGCCAATTTGGCTCCCGGATGTCGTTCATATCGGGATAATCTACTTTCTCGCTGACCCCGCCGCCATCTATCAGTTTAATATACATCTGCTGGTTAGCGTCATTGGTTGCTGTGCCGTAGAACCACAGCGACAATGTTTGAGCGCCCAAGCCAAGCCAGTTCGGCTCGATATTCAATTCGCCAGTTTCAGTGCCAATAGTCGCATTGGCCTCAGAATAGTATGGCTCGTATTGATTCTCGTATAAATACCTCATTGACTGAACGCTGCGAACCATGTTTTGGTCAGCAGAGACTGTCGCGCCGGTCCTGGGTGCAGGCTGGGTCCAATAATCCTTCCATACAGCCCTCATATCTGTGGCGGAGTCATACGAATCGAAGTTGTCAATAACGTAAAAATCCTCCTGGTCGCCATCGGTCAATTTCACATACATCTGCTCACCAATGTCATTGCCTAATTGCCCATAGAAGTAAAGCGTCAGCGTATTAACATCGTAGCTCGTCCAGTTCTTCCCAATCCCGCTCGGCAATTCGAGCGTATTCGCTTCGGCCTCAGAATAGTATGATGAATAGCCTTCTGCAAACTCGAAGTTCTCATACACATACATCATTGATTGACCACTAAGAACTGTTGTTTGGTCAGGAGAAACGGTCGCGCCAGTCTTGGGAAGCTGGGTCCAACGATCCTTCCATGTATCCCTCAGCCTATCAGGGTAGGAGGCGTCATACGGCGTATTAAAATCCTCAACAATAACGCTGTTAGGGTCGCGCATATACTCTCCCGAACCCCCTCCGCCTATCCCCTCATAATATATGCTGCCGTTTCCATAAAACCCGTTGCAAACCACGCAGGACCTTATCCACCCGCCTGTCTGGCAAATTGCAGAAACCCAGCTTGTAACTATAAGGTTATTGGCCATAATAACCGTCCCCGCGTCATTAGGGTCTTCAACACCGGAAATATATATGCCGAAATCCTGTCCCATGCCGGCATCATACCAGCCGACTATTGTGTTATTTTCAATCAGGATTTCGTTTATATTTGAGGCCGTGTCGTTCACATCGGCCAAATTGGCCCCTATTCCAACCTCAATAGCGTTAATCACCTCATTGTTAATAACGTCCGTAAGCATCGGGCCATCCTGGCCAATCCCGGCCGTGCAGCTCCAGATACTGTTGTCGTGAATAGGAGTTTCGAGTCTTTTGTTCTCGCTCCATATCCCGGTTTCAGCATAATATATTGTGCAATAGCTTATTTCGCACAGGGGAGATGCCGTCTCTTCTAATTTAATTGCGTAATTATACCTTGGATCTTCTGTAGAGGTTGGAAAAAAATTAATCATCTCATCAGGAGTCCCGTTTGCTATAAGGCATCCATTGTTTCTTACAATTATGCCGCCTTCTTCACCATTAGTAATCCTGACCTCAACCCCCGGCTTGATTACCAGCATTACGTTGTTCACCTCTACGCAACCCAGCAAAACGACGTTACTGTCCCAAATAGTGTTCTCCGTCAGCGGACCGGCCGGAATGTTTACATAATCTCCACCACCTTCGCCCATCATTGTAAACATACCCATACCACCCTCTTCGTCGCCGCCCTCACCGCTTGCCTCGCCTGCCCCTGTCGTATAGGGCGAAGCAGGGGAGCTTGCTTCCGGAAAATACTCCAGTTTGCTCATCTTTTCTATCGCCTGCCTGGTCAACGTTCGAAACTTCCTTGACCGTGTCCCCCGCTCTGACTCCGCCCCGAAATACGGCGGTGCCTTTAATGCAGAAGCACTTCGCGGCTCCGCCGTCACCTCCGCCAGCTCAGGTTCAGGATTTAATTCAGGTACAGGTTGTGGCTCGGGTGCCGGTTCGGACTGAGATTGAGTTTCTGGTTGCAACTCAGGTTCGGGTTCTGGTTGTGGCTCGGGTTCCGGCTCTGGCACTAGTTGTGAGGAAATAATGGTTTCCAAATTTACACCACAGGATATAACAGTATCTGTTTCTGAGATGTAGACGAGGAAAAGGTCATAAATCATATCTCCTTCTTTAACAGAAGTGCCATCGATAACCATATCGTTATTTACAATCAGCCTCACGATGCCAAGCATTGACTCGTCTTCAAAAGTAAAAGAATAATTCTCTGGGCTGACAGTGTTGGGATTTGCTTGTAATACACCGCCGACAGCTTCAATATGATAAGAATTTGGATCGACTTCAGTATCACCTGCAACTGCAATTACAAGATTATTCTTTCCCTCTATGTGAGCGTATCCCTCTGTCGTATCAAGGCCGTTGAGCGTTAATACTAAGTCCGCATTAGCGGCTGAAGTTAGTGTTAATATGATTACGGCTAATAGAAATGTTTTTTTACTCCGCATGTTTTTCTCCCTTAAAAATTACCGTATAAACTTGTCCGCCTTTGGCGGAATTGATTGTTTGGCCCTCTACCGGATAGCTTAAATAAACCACATAATGTGAATAATGTCAACAAAAAAGTGCGGTATTTAGTAAAAAAACCCAATTGCCTCCGGTAAGGAAGATAAACCAACGTTGCTTTTTTCTGAGATTTTCCGGACTGTGATATTGACCGAAGACCACGAATGATGTAAATTATCTCATTTATATTTAAGGAACCGATTAAATGCCAAAACAGAAAACCCACAAGGGTTTGAGCAAAAGAGTCAAAGTCACTGCTACCGGTAAAATCAGCCGAGGTCGCTGCGGTGGCGGTCATCTTATGAGCGGTAAAAACGCAAAGCGGTGCAGGCGAATAAAAAGTCCGGCAGTTATTACCGGTAAAGCAGCCGCTGCAATCAGGGTCCAGCTCGGTAAATAATCGCAAATTCTTTAAGGGAAGCTGATATGCCAAGAGTCAGAAAAGGTTCGGCACGGCGCAAGCCGAAGAAACGAATCCTCAAAGCAGTAAAGGGAGGCCGCGGAGCACCAGGCCACCTGTATCGTTTGGCCAAAGAAGCAGTCACAAGAGCAGGTGTCTATGCCCGTGTCGGCAGAAAGCTGCGAAAAAGAGATTTCAGAGGTTTGTGGGTTACGCGCCTGAGTGCCGCGTGTCGCCAGCGAGGAATAAGATACAGCCAGTTCATCAACGGCCTAAAAAAAGCAAATATCACTTTGAACCGCAAGATGCTTAGTGAAATTGCTATTGCTGACCCAGCTGGTTTTGACGCTATCGTCGAGGCGGCAAAGGCAGCAATTAGCGGCAGTTAAATAAAAGGTATAACCAAGTCACTTGTTACTGTCCGCGAGCTACGAGAAAATGCTTGAGAAATTGGAAAAAATTGGTAAAGATGCGCTTGCAGCTTTAAAAAATATCACCGATACGGCAGCGTTGGAGCAGTTCCGTATAAAATACCTCGGTCGAAAAGGCCAAATTACCCAGATGCTCAGCCAAATAGGAAAGTTGCCTTCTGAACAAAGAAGCGAGGCGGGGCGGCTTGCAAACAAAGCAAAAAAGGAAATCACCGAAGCGTTTGAGCAGCTAAAAAAAAACTTGTTGCAATCACAGCAGGACAAATCCCAAGAGTTGCTTGATGTTACTCTGCCAGGCGTAGCTGTTAACATCGGCAAACCGCATATTATCACTCAAACGATAAATGAGCTGCTGGAGATATTCGGCCGAATGGGTTTCGCCGTGGCCTACGGGCCTGAAGTTGAAGACGAGTGGCATAATTTCATCGCATTGAATATTGGGTCTGAACATCCCGCAAGAGACCCTTTCGATGCTTTCTACATAGACGACAACACTCTGTTGCGGAGCCACACTTCACCGGTTCAAATCCGCGTTATGGAACGAACCGAGCCGCCCATTCGTGTAGTCGCACCTGGGCGGGTTTACCGGCCGGACACAGTCGACGCAACGCATATGTATATGTTTCATCAAATCGAAGCGCTGGTTGTCGACGAGGATATCAGCATGGTGGATATGAAAACCACCATTGATCAGTTTATTCACGCCTATTATGGAACCGAAATTAAATGGCGGCTTCGACCGAGCTTTTTTCCCTTTACAGAGCCAAGCGGAGAGGTCGATGTGTTTTGGGTAAATAAACAAGGCAGGGAAGACTGGATGGAAGTCGGCGGCTGCGGTATGGTTGACCCTAATGTTTTCGATGCAGTCGGCGTAGACAGCGAAAAATATACCGGCTGGGCGTTCGGCTTTGGCGTGGAGCGCCTCGCAATGCGAAAGTACGGCATCAATGACATCAGACTGCTTTTTGAGAACGACCTGCGATTTCTGAAGCAATTCTAAAACTTCTCTTTTTTATCTAAACGTTGGCGAGTTTTCTTCAAAACTTTTTTTATCAGGTTTGCCTTGCTGGTTTTGGCTTTTTCGTTCTGTGCCCAGTATTCCCTGAAGAATCTCATACGGTCTGTATTGCTCATAAGTGCAGGCGGAAACATATTTACCTGCACCAGATTTTTTAGTCGCAGTCGCCCCGGCAGGCGATAAAACTTTCTCGTTCGCTCATTATCAAGCAAGAAGAACTGCCAGCGGCCTTTCTCCTGTCTTGCTAATACGTTGCCCAGCCGCAAGTCACCGTGGAAGATACCTTTGGCGTGCATTCTGCCTACGGTTCGTCCAAACGCCCGTATTAGTTCACGTCTGCCTCGGGTTTCCAATTTGCTGTCGGATATAAATTGATGGATTTGTTTTGCGCCTTTAATCTCAAGAGTCACCAGGAAATTTGTTGTATGATAAAGACCATACCTGAATTTGCCCATAGCGATAATGGCAGGAGCATCAAAGCCGTTTTCGACCAGCACCTCAGATGCCTTAAAAGCCCGCTCAGCTCGATTTGCGCGCACAAAATCCTTAATAAAATCCCAGACCGACCTGCGAAGATATTGCTTGAAATAAACCCCTTTGTCCACGTCACCAAACCTGACGGTCAGCTTATATACACGGGCAAACTTTGAGGACCGGATTGTTGTCAGTTGATAACGTTCTTCCAGTTCTTTCTCGCTGTTTAATAAGGCCTGTTCAAAAGCATTGTTGCGGAAATCTCTGTGAATGTATAATGTGTAGTTTGCCCCACATATTTTGTCGAAACATCTGTTCAAGATGTCACCGTCCCAGAATAGTTATGCCCAATTGGTCGGCAAGTTTTATTGTCTGGGGTTTGTCAATAATTATTGTTTTGCCCGCTTCCACGACGAGGCATTTGCCTCCGTTTTCAGCCAAACTTCTGATAGTATCAGGCCCGACGCACGGCACATCGAATCGCATATCCTGACTTGGTTTCGAGGTCTTGATAAGCGTCCAGCCACCCGATTTACAAAACTGGCCGACCCGCTCAATCATTTTTGCTGTGCCTTCTATTGCTTCAACGGCAATCACTTCCTTTTCCTTCACTGCAATCGCCTGACCTATATCCAGCTCGCCGAGCTTTTTAGCTATCTGCCAGCCGAATTCGATGTCGCTTTCAACAGATTGGCTCGGCTGTGTTTTTGTCATTGCTTCCGCTGTTGCCAGATGTTCTTTGCAGTACATTGTTGAATTCTCCAGCATTATTCCGCCGCTGGCCAGTTCCTCTGCCAAGGCATTTAATAGCGTATCATTTTGTTTGTCTTTACCGCGTAGTCGCCAATAATATATTCTAAACGCCCTCCAATCGGGCAGATACCTTAGAATTCTCTGAGGTGTAAATAGTCGGTGTTTAGCGACCCTGCCGACCATAACTGTTCTGGTTACGCTATGTTTTCTTAATTTTCGTATCCAATTGCCCGGTCGGGCAATCGCAGCTTCGTAAAAAACATCAACTTCGTCAGCCAGAGCAGGTTCTGCATTATCCGCCAAACCGACGCAAACCACCTTCAGTCCCGCCTCTCTGGCGCCGGCAGCCACAAGAAAGGGCAGTCTGCCTTCTCCCGCAATCAAGCCAAGTACGTCTTCGCTACTCATATTCTGTTTGGTTATCAGGGTAGCAGGTTATTTTTTCTTTTCCTGATTTCCTTTCTTTACTACTGCTCCGTTGACTTTTCGGAGTTCGATTCGACAGATGAGGCAATCTGCTCAATCTGATTTTCGAGCTTGCGAATACTCTGTCGCATCTCAGGCAGGTATTGTATCATACTATATGCCCGTTTGCCTTGGTCGGCCTCAATAGCCGGTGCACCCACTACCGTTTTGCCGCTGGGAACATTATTAATAACACCGGCCTGGGCTCCTATGGTAACATTGTTTCCGATGTTAATATGGCCGACAATACCAGCTTGGCCGCCGACCACACAATGATGGCCCAGAGAGGTCGAGCCGGCAACGCCTACCTGAGCTACGAGCAAACAGTGAGCGCCGATTTTTGTGCCGTGACCTATCGCAACCAAATCGCCTAATTTACTGCCCTGGCCTATGATAGTATCACCGAGTGTGCCTCGTTCAATTCCGCAGCAGGCACCAATCTCCACGTCGTCCTCTATAATCACAGTGCCAATCTGCGGCATCTTGTGATGTACGCCCTTATGGCTGGCATAGCCGAAGCCGTCGTCACCGATTACGGAATTGGCATTTATAATCACACGATTGCCTATTTTGCATTCGTTGTAGATGACCACATTCGGATATATTATGCAGTCATTGCCGATTGTAGCACCTTGTCCGATGAATGCGCCCGGATAAATTATGCAGCCGTCCCCGACTTTTGCATCGTCGGATACGGTAACGAAGTCATAAATATGGCAGTCTGCACCGATTTTTGCGCTGTCCGAAATTATTGCCCGTGGGCTGATTCCTACCTTTTTGTGCTTCCGATAGCCGTGGAGCAGCACCATAATCTGCATAAAAGCGTAATATGGGTCCTCAGCTACCAAAAGAGGAACCGAAACATTAGGTGCTTCTTTGCCTACGATTACGGCGCTGGCTTTGGTTGTCTGGATCTGCTTTTCGTATTTGACGTTGGCCAAAAAGCTGATGTCGCCTTCGCCTGCTCGCCCGAGCGTGGCAGCGGAGTTGATTGCAATGTTGGGGTCGCCGATAACCCTGCCGCCTACGTATTCAGCTAATTCGCCTAAGGTTTTGCCTGGCATAAGACCACCTTCCATAGAAACCCTCGCCTCCATACTTTTATTTTTCTGCTGCATTGGCAGACTGCCGGTATTATAACAGATGCTTTCGAGCAGTCAACAATTGCCCGAGACCGCATTTTTGAGGATGTTTTGCAGGAAAGGATGGCTTGGTAAAAAAAACGGGCCACAGGGTAAATCCCGTGGCCCGCTTTTTACCTTATGCTCTTGTGTCCCTATGCCCTTTTCACTTTCGCCGACGAAGCAATGTCAGTCCGCCAAGACCAAATATCAAAAACGTCGCTGGTTCTGGAATGGGTTTACACTCGATCTTATATCCCCAAGTCCAAGCGTGCGATTTGTCGAAAGCATAGGAAATGTTCTTACCGTTTACTGTCTTCGTAAAAGCGACAGTCATAAACTTGTCTTCCCAGAAATCGATACATGGGTGGCAGGGGGTGTCACCAAACCAATCCGGGTGTTGGGGGTCATATCCATCTGCGGGATACTGTATATCTCCATGGTCGAACAGCGCGCCATTAACAATGTTGCTCCAACCAATAGTGGCAGGTGGTGGAGGGTCACCTGTATCATGCGGCGGTGGATCTGCTGGCGGCGGCTCAACTCCTGGTTGGTAATACGTAATAGATGTTACTACGCCGAGTAGATCGCTGCGCACACCTTTGTCAGTTTCACCGCAGTAGTTAAACGGGGTTGGACCGTTTGTGCGGAACGTGCCTTCGATAGGGTCTCGGTACGAGCGTTCCAAGGTCACTCCACGCATTTTTTGTAACGCTTTTTCAGCATCAAAGAGCTCTTCGAATTTTGTCCAATCATTTGGTCCGGGTACGCCAAAATCAATTGAGCAAACTTTGCAGGAATGACCGGGATGGTGGGGGCATGATTTTTTTTGCGCGCAAGTAGCAAAAATCTCTTCTGGTATTAGAAAGCATATCACCCCAATAACAATCATAAATTTTTTCATAGAAATTCTCCTCATTACTTATGCCTGTAGCCAATTTTCGCCTACCTTTTTGCATCTTCAGATTCAGTTGTGCAAACACCGCGCAGGCGTAACGTGGTGGGTATTTCAAGGCGATTTTAGCATTATAATCTCCTCCTCTTAATAAGAAGACTTGATTGCTCGCTTAATAGCTGTATCCCTTTTCGAATAATAAGTTTATACGCTATCAGAGGAAAAGTCAAGCATTTTTTGTGGTTTTAATAGGTGTCCTGTGCCCACTAAGGTGTTGTAGGTCTTTGATTCTTGGTAGCTTGGCATTACGTCGTCAAGGTTTCCAGGAGCTTTTGTTGTAAGCTCGATGAGGATTTCTTTGCGAAATCCGATTCCCCGCTTTGCAAAGTTGCTACAGCCGGTCCGATGGGACTATATATCTTTGGGTCGGTCGGACCAAAAATAGCGACCGTCTTGATTCCCATTGCAGCAGCTAAATGCGTAATCCCGCTGTCGTTGCCTAAAAAAGCGTCCGCACAGCTTAAAAGCTCCAATACCTGCGTCAGAGACAAATCCGTCAGGCACTTTCCAACACCGGTTATTTTTTTGATTGCAGTATTGCTGAATTGCTCTACTTCAGCCGGTCCTAACAGGAATATCACCTGAATATTTTTTGAAACAAGCTCTTCGGCCACGGCTAAAAAATTATCTAAGTGGCAACGTTTGTGCGAGCCGCCGCTGCCTGGCTGAATTACTATAATTTTTTCGAGAGAATCAACGTTTATTTCTTTCAGTAGTTCTCTGCCTCTGTTTATGTCCGCTCTGGTCGCTTTTATTAAACTTCTCGTCTTGCAAGCCAGTTGGGATTCTGAAAACAAACTGCTTTGAGCAATAAATTGCTGTATATAAAAATCAGTTATATGTGCCGACAACTTTTCATGTGGTTTCATCGACAAAGTTATTACTTCTGCACTTCGGCTGCAATTAGCGGTGAAAATCAGGTTTTGCTCGAAGTTACTGTCCGGCTCACCCAGAAATGTTACAATCCAGGCATAATCGCCAAAAGCGTTTATCAAGGCATCTCCATCCGCAAGGTCAAACTTATCGGGTTCGACAAACAATCTATGCAAATCTACTGAGTCTATGGAGCGGATGCTATCCACGCACGTCCTGCCCGGGAAAATGCCGGTATATTCGGTATGACCAAGAATGTCAATCCCACCCAATCCGAGGCAGTCTTTCATAAATTCAACCAATGGCAGAGTTAATACGCAATCACCGATTGCGCCCGGCTGCAATATCATCCCGCGTAAAGCTCGCCGGACTGCTTTGGTTTCCTCTTCCCTCAGCAGGTTCAGGATGTTATCGTTTTCCTGCATAGGCAAAGCTCTTCCTGTTTAGTCTTGAGGGTAAATAATTATCCGGTCGTGGATAACAGTTACTAAGTCGTTTTTGCCGTCGCCGGTTACGTCAGCAATTTTCATCTCTCGCGGCTCGATAGAGATTTTGGCGAACTCTTTGCTATCGCGATAGCTTTTCTGCTCAAATATCTTGAAACGCATCGCAGGAATTGGCTTCATATCACTGTCAAGCGCAAGTATCTCAATATGATTGTGCTTGTACTCGACCATAATAATGTCAACCCGGCCGTCAAAGTTAATATCCCCAGCCGTCAGATTGCCATACATACCGTCTTTTATTTTTGTCTCATAACTGAATTGTTGCTCTAAATGCTGCGGCATATGGCTGTTGCTTGGCGGCGTTATAAGTGCAAATTTATCACCGTCGAACAGCAGAATGCTTTTAACTTTGCTGTCTGTAAGGGGTGCAAACAACATTTTTAGATGCTTTGCTGCTGTATCCCACGTGCCGATGTTTAATTCTTTTTCAAATCGATAGGTATTATCGACACCGGCTTTGAGTATTTGAAGCTGGCCTTTCTGACCATCCAGCAGCAGGATAGCAGGGCGACCCTGAGAACTATCGCTGTTGATATCAAAAGCGGCAACTGCCGATATTTTATTCTCCGTGCCCTTTGCATTATATTGGTCTATTATATTCCAGGTTTTACCCTCTGCGAAAACTAAGCTCCTCGCAAAATTATTCTGTGCTACCAGCATCTCTTCGCCGGCTTTGTCGTCCACATTGCCAACAGCTACCGACCCCAGAGTTGCATCCTTAATCAGGCTTGCCTGCGCGCTTGGCGAATCAACTACTTCAAATTTCTTCCTTTGTATTTGGCGAACCAGTATAGGAGACTCGTATTTGACAAATATCAGAACGTCCTCTAAACCATCTTGGTCAACGTCAATAATTTTCAAACCATCCGGGTCGGAGACAAGTCCTTTAAGTTCTAAAGCAGGCCTGGCATCATCTTCTTTAACGTTTTTAGGCCGTTTGTTTTTTGGCTGCTTATCCTCTTTGCCTGTCACCCCCAGGTTATAAATGACCCTTAGATATCTAATATCATTAACATCTTTGGATATATAAAGACAGTCGACATTGCCATCGTGGTCAATATCGGCAAGCTCCATTGCCACCGGCTCATCGGTGATTTCGACAGGTTGTGGAAATGATAACCTGTTGTCTTCAAATTCAGCTTTCCCGATTATCTTTTCCTTAACACTCAAAGCTGCCAACTCGACTTTTCCATCGCCGTCGATATCTGCAGCAGACAAACTCTCAATATCGGCAAAAGCGGGGAATTTCACCGGCTCCGCCAACCCAAGTTCTGGTGTTTGTTTATAAAGAATAAGTTCCGCAGCTCCGGGGTCACTTATCACGACATCAGTCAGACCATCGCCGTCAAAATCGCCGGCTACCAAATCCCGCTTTGTACTTCCTTCGCCCGAAGTGAGGGGGTAAAACAGAATCGGCCAATCGCCATCTGTTTCTTTTTCAGAGGCAAGTTTATAACAGGTTAACCGCTTGCTTATCGCATCGACAGTTAAGATTTCGTCTCCACCTCCGGCGTCTATATTACAAAGCTCCAGTGCCAGCGGCCTTTCAATAAAAAATCGAACTTCTGGGCCTAATTGTCCCATTGCAAGACCGAACCGCACGTGTATGGGCTTTTCGCTGTCGTTTGTTATGAGAATCAGGTCTTTTATCTTATCGCCGTTCAAATCGCCGACCTCGACACCAAACGTCATCGCAGTGGTGGGATATTTCACCGGCTCAGCCAGCGAGCCATCTTCTTTTTGCAAAATGATATAAACCCCATCGCGGCCGGCCAGGGCCAAATCGTCTGCGCCGTCGTTATTCAAGTCGGCACACACCAGTGCACTGGAGATTGTAAGACCATCGTCAATTTTCATTTTTTTTCTTGTTTGCCAGCTCAAAGTCCGTGGTTTTCCTGCTTCGGCCTTGCTGGTCTTTTGCAGTATCACATACAGACCCTTCGGCTCACCATAAAAGGCCAAATCTGTCATCTTGTCCGAATTCAAATCCCCGCAAACGAAACTATAAACTTTCTGTGAAACTGCTACAAACTCTTTTCGAAAACGGGTAGGGGGGTTGATTATATTTATGTCAATGTCGTTAGGGTCAACAGCTACCGGTGTTTCGCCCGGCCCGATACTCTCTTTTTGAATCAGCAGCTCAATCCTGGCCTTTCTATCATTAACCACGGCAATATCGCTTCGGCCATCGCCGTTGAAATCGGCGACTCTCAAACCTTTTATACCCCAGTCCAGTTTAATTATTTCATACTCGTCGAACCCATAGTATGCTGCCAAATTATTGGGGTCGACCGATTCGGCGCCGGTGCTGCTTAAGATTGTGCTTAAAATGACAACTGCGATTATCGTTTTAGTCAGCCGCACAATAAAATCCTCCATTTTTCTCTGCAAAGGTTATTATGTTCTTACAGGCAACAATATACACCTTTACCGGGATAATATCAATGATTTTTGAAATCCGGCTGTTTTTGATGAGAGCAACATATTGCTTTTCAATCCGGTTTCCGTTAAGCTAAAATCCTCGGCTGGTATTTTAATGAAAGGTGTGGTTATGAAAAAAGCAGCGGTTGTTTGTGTGGTATTTGTGCTGATAGCCGGTTGCACTTCTTCGCTTGACCGGGTCAGAACTGCGAACAGACGAAATCTGCAAAAACTTTCTGTGGGTATGACCAAAAAGCAGGCGCTGGCGACTATGGGCCACAAACGCGGCGGCGGATGGTTCGGCGAACCAACAGTTAACAGCCCTTATAAAAGTGAGATTTTGCCGAGTGGAGACAAAACTTTCGAGGTGTTGTATTACTATACAGATGCAAAAAACGCTATATACATCGCCAATCCGGCCACCATCAAAGACGACGAGCTGACGCCTCTTGTTTTCGATAATGGAAAGCTTATCGGCTGGGGAGCAGATTTCCTGGAAGATATTAAGAAATAATTTCTATTTCAATTCATCTTCAATAGCAGCGAGCAGGTCTTTGGAGATTTCGACTCCTAATTTCTCGGCTGTTTTTATATGCTGCCACGCCGAATCGTATTTTTCCAACCTGTAAAGTGCAAACGCCAGGCCGTTTTCCGCATCACCCATTTTAGGGTCAATCTCGATTGCTCTTTTATACTCGGCAGCCGCCTGCTCATACTTTCCCCAGTTGGAATACGCCGCTCCGAGATTATAATGAATTGTGCCGTCGTTGGGTGTTATCTGGGCGGCTTTTTTATACTGTTCGATAGCCGTATCATAATCCTGTCTCTTAAAATATACATTTCCTAAGCTCACCAGCGCAGCTACCATATCCGGATTAATCGCCAAAGCGTTTTTGTATTCTTGAATTTCATCATCAGGCAAATCCAGTTTGTTATAACAAAGAGCCAGACCGTAATGTGCCTCAGCGAAATCCCTCTTTATCTCCAGGGCTTTCTTATATTGAAGTATTCCCATTTCATAATCGCCCATCTTGCTATAGACATCACCCAGTTGTCCGTACAAGTTGGGGTCTTGCGGTTCCAGACTGATCGCCTGTTTCAATTGCGCCGCGGCCCGCCCGAACCTTTCCTGTTCGCAGTAAGCGTTTGCCAGATTTTTGTACGCTTCTATGAAGTCCGGGTCCAGTTTGATTGAGCTGGTATACTGCGAAATCGCGTCATTCAATCGGCCTCGTTTAGTATATGCATTCCCGAGGTTATTATGTATCTTGGCGTTGTCCGGGTCGATTCCCAAAGCCGCCTCGTATTCGCGTATTGCATCCGTTATTCTGTCCTTTTGCAGGTAGATATTGCCTAAATTCATACGTGACTCAGCCAGGGTTGGATTTATCTCAACCGCTCTCTCAAGCGCCAGCATTGCCTGCTCTGTATCGCCTATCTCATTATAACTATTCCCCAGATTATTAAAAAAACAACCTAATGTTTGGATTTTATTCAGGTTCATCATATAGATGCTGTTGTTTTTCTTCGGCACCTTGAATTTATTTATGTAGTGTTCGTCATCGCTGTATCCGCCTTTGCTGGTTGTCTCGATATTAAAGCGCACGTGCCCGTCATCGTATCTGACGAAAAAGTGCCCCGGCACAACCACACCGTACAGTGGCAGACCTAACCGTTCACCAAGCGAAAGGTAAAGAATCGAAAGACTCAGGCAATACCCTCGTTTTTTATCCATCACAGTGTGTAAAAACAAATCGTCCGGGTCGTTTGCATCAGGAATCGGCTTAAATCCCAGCTCGTCGAACAAATACTCGTTTATCACAGCAACTGCTTTATAGTTTGCCTTCAGTCTTTTCTTTTTTAGTCTCCCGCGAATTTCAAAAGCCATATCATCTAGGTCTGACAGATATCTCTTCCCGGCTACGACATTGCTCCACTGCTCTGAGACAATCAATGCTGCAGTGGCCAAATCGATTTCTTTGTCGTCCAATCGCAGGACCTGCTCGATTGACCGTGCATACAAGCCTTGTTTATCCCTGTTAGCGAGGGTTTCACCCTGGCCAAAGGATGTCCCGGCTGTAAAAAACAAAACACAAACGATTATCAATAAAATCTTTTTCATCTTAAAATTACTCGATAACCGCCTCAATCTCGACCGGCATACCGAGCGGATGTCGCTTAAACAAATCTATCTGCATCCACTTGTTACTTTTAAATCTCCAGCGGATTGCCAGCGCCACCACGATAATCTTGACCGTGGCCGCGCCCCACGGCCCCAGTGCGCCGAGCTCCGGGAAAAATTTTATCATACAAAAGCCGCCTACTCCCATTATAATCGCTGCGCCGGAAGCTTCTGCAATCGCCAGCCACAATGTATCGCCCGCCCCGCACAGCGCATCGTAATAAATAATCAGTATAGCATCGAAAATCTGAAATATTGCCGCAAAAATAAAAATGTTAACTCCTATACTGACTACTTCTTTATCGTCAGGAGCCCAGAAAGCCATTAAATCATTCCTGAACATAAAAAAGCAAAGCCCAACTAGGCCCATATAAATCAGGGCGACTCGCAGGCAGACGCCGGTTTGTTTAATCGCCGTATCTTTTCTGCCTTTGCCGATTGACTTGCCCACCGCTGCGGTTAAAGCGGTTCCAAGCCCTACAATCGGCATAAATGAAACGTTCATACAGGAAAATACGGCGCTTGTCGCAGCCAGAGACTCTTTCCCGAATCTGCCGACTAGCCCGAACAGGATTATTCCCCAAAATGTTATGTTCACTGACAATCCGAAGCCGGCAGGAAGTCCCACCCTCACCAGCCCCGCCATCCTTGCTAAGTTGATGTTCATAGCTTTTCTGCTCGCAAAGTTCGAGTTTATCTCGTTACCCAGAAACATTGCCATTACCATACCTGCCCCGACGCCTGTTCCTATAAATGTTCCCCATCCTGCGCCTGCAACACCCATCGTTGGAAATCCGAACTTGCCGAAAATCAATACGTAATTTGCCGTGATATTGACCACCTGCCCGACCACCGCCGCATACATCGTAATAATTGGCCGATGAACTCCCATAAAGAATTGGCTGCTCGCCCACGTGAATATCGAGAGAAACTGCGAATAGAGCATAATCCGCAGATATATGACTTCTAAATCGACAACTGCTGGCTCATGCCCAAACGTCCTGAAAATCTGCGGCGCCAAAGGCCACATAATCGCCGCTACCAGCGCAATATACACCAGCCCCATATATATCGCCTGCCAGCAGTAGCTCGAGCAGTCTTTTTTCTGCCCTCTGCCCAGACTCTGGCTGACAAACGTATTAACACTTGTCATCACGCCTATTGCAAAGCTTGCGGGCACAAAACTGATAATCCCGGCGGGCAAAATCGCCGCCAGTGCCTCCGTCCCCAGACGTGAAACCATAAACCTGTCGACGAACTGCATAACGGTAAAGCTTATGTTCGTTACCACCATCGGTGCAGCCAACTTCAGCATATATTTAAGCGAAGTCTCGTCTGCGTTTTTGTTTTGTGGGAGTAAAGTCGGTTTGTCAGCCATTTTTTATTTTTAATTTCTCTATCAAACTATCAGATGATACGCCCAAAACCTGCACTTGTTTTATTGGATTGGTCTGTCCCGAGATTATGCTGATAGCGTTCTTTTTCACGCCGAGCTGTTTAGCTAAAAACTCGATAAGACTCTGGTTGGCTTTACCCTTCTCCGGCGGGGCTGCAACCTTTATCTTGACCATTTCACCGAGCAGACCGCAAATACAGGTTCGGCTGCTGCCGGGTATGACCTTCACCGTGAAAACCACACCGCCCTCAATATTCTCAATTTTTAAATCAGTCATTGGTTGGATTATAGCTGATTGGACAGGTTCACAAAAAGGGCTTATTCGATATTCTCTCGCAGATTTGCGCCGATTGCCAGCTGCACGTATTTTTCAATCTGCTCAGCAAGTTCGCCTAATGATGGAAGCTGAAAATCCTCATAATGGCCGGGGACAAATTCTCCGTTCAGGGCTTTTTTGAAGATTTTAATTCGTATAATTGATGACGGGACATCGGCCTTGCTGAAATCGCTGTCTTTATGCTCAGTGAGCTCGACCCGCCAGTCCTCGCTTATAAAGATCAGGCACTTGCCCGTAAAAACCGCCGTCGGAAAATAATCGCATAATAATTTCAGTGTTTCCATATAAATGGCATACTAACGAATTCGCAGGCCAAATTCAATCAAATATTTTGGTTTCGGTTAGCCCATAACTTTATGTTGTGGGTTTGCTGTTGCTGCCTTCTGCTCGGATGCCTATTTTTCATATGCCTTCGGCATACTTACTGTTCGTTTCCTCGTTGCGGCCTCCGGCAGCACCAGCAATTTGGGTAACTAATTTTTCTTCGTGTCTTTGCGTCTTCGTGGCAAAAAATCAATCAAAAGCGCTACTACCCGCACACCAAAATCCCGTAAGGGATGCCATAGGCAACCGGCTGCTTTCCCCATTTATTTTTATTTTCTCCTGCGTTCTTTTCGTGCATTGATGAAAAGACAGGCGGAGGCCAGGAGAAGAACGGGGGATGAATAAACACCGGGCATAAGACGGCCCAGATAAAATGAGCCAGCGATGTGCAGCAGGCCGTTGCCAAACATCAGAATAGATAAAGGAAAACTAATCCAAATCATGGTGCGACTGCCGCGAAAGGCAAGAGGTGACAGGCAAAAAAGCAGGGCGATGCCGACACACAGGCCCGTCAGCCAGACGCCGAATGAAAATGTCGGCAGCGGTAGGTATGGCAATCGTTCACGGATGGCGCGGACGGTCGGGTTATAAACGGAGAGAAAATCTGTCGTCGCCTCATCGGTTACGTGCAGGGCAATGGCGGCGGATAAAAAAATCCACGCGTAGCCGAATCGGCTGGCGATTTGTTGACCTTGTTGGATAGTTTCTCTCGAATTTTCAATATGTTCGTTTTTCACATTCTAACCTGGGGCAATTCCATAGACGCCGTACTTATTTTTAATTTTTTATTACCCCGAATTTTACTTGTTGCAAACCACTTTCACAACGCCAAAATCGCCCTCGTAATCTGCGATAAAAAATCAATCAAAAACGTTGGTAGTTGGACCCCTGAAATCCATTTTCTTGAGAATTTTTTACTCCTTTAGCCGCAACGACTTAGCCAAAACCGCACATCTGAAAACTCCATAATTTTCGCATCATTCGCGCAAGTCCGTCCAGATTATAGAAGGGACGCATTCTGTCCCTAATCGCCCAGCAGGGCGATGGTCTCAGGTCCAGCAGGCCCGGGTCAGAAACGACTTAATAGTTAATATCTTGTAGTGGAGTTTACCTCACTTTTTATACAGCGTATGTAATCCCCAACGGAGATTTTCTATCAACTATGAACAATGAACTGCGAACAAACAAAAAAATGCAAAACGAACCCAATTTTCAGAATGCCAAAAATGCTTGTAAGTGCAGTAATTACAATGACTAATAACCAAAAACTTAAAACGGCCAAGCTCAAAAACGAACCCAAACAAACCCAATTTTGTCGGCTTTTTGCTACCTCTTTTGCGAAGTAGATGATGAAGTGTCGGAAAGACCTCCGCATTCAAAACGATTGCAGGTTTTGCCCAAAAGGTTAAAATGGGGGCTGATGCGCTTTAGCGAATACAGATTTCTGGTGAAGTCGGATTTATACAGGTATACCGGCAAGGTCGGGACGCTGGCATTTTGGAGGTGCATGCGGATAAATCCGTGTTTCAGGTATTCTTTCTGGATGAGAACGTGCGCGTTTTTCGAGCAATGCGGGATACCGGGCCACAGCGTGCTTGCCGTTTTAGCGACGCATCTTTTTTTTCTTCGCTATGTTTATAAATACGGTATTTCCATTCCATACATTACCAAAATCGGCAGCGGGTTCGTGATAGGGCATTTCGGTGGAATCGTTGTAAGTGACAAGGCGGTCATCGGGAATAACTGCACCATTTCGCACGGCGTGACTATCGGAAAGGCAAACCGCGGAAAGAACTTGGGCCATCCCACTATAGGGGACAATGTGTATATGGGGGCAGGGGCCAAAATTATCGGTAATATTAAAGTGGGCAATAACGTTGTTATAGGGGCGAACTGCGTTGTTACCAAGGACGTGCCTGATAACGCGGTGGTCGCCAGCGTTCCCGGCAAGGTGATTTCATACGATGGCACCGAAGGTTATTTGAAGAGGACGGATTATCCCTTCTGAATTTTGAGTTTCGCGACATATTTTGCGAAATAGGTAATGATAATATCAGCCCTGGCTCATTTGATGGAGGTCAGAAGAAGATTTTCAAGCCGGGTAGGCCTGAGATAATTCTGGCCAATACTATAAAGGCGGACCATATCACCGCGATTGCGATTACAACTGTAACGGCCCAAATGATGATTATACCTGCTTTTCGAGCAGGTTCGTCAACTTCGCGCAGCTCTTTCAGGTCTTCCCGCCATCGGCCGATGACCACGCAGCACCAGGATACACCCACCGCCCAAAGTACTATCCATACAAGTGATGTAAGCATTATGAACGCCCATTAATTAACATTACTGCTTCTTTTGCGAAATATGTGATGATTATATCAGCCCCGGCCCGTTTGATGGAAGTAAGCATTTCGAGCATTGCCTGCTGCTTATCCAGAAGGCCCGCATCGGCGGCGGAGTTGAGCATCATAAATTCGCCGGAGACGTTGTAGGCGGCTATTGGATAATCGAAACTTTGTCGCGCACGATAAATTATATCAAGGTAGCAAAGGGCGGGTTTTACCATAACAATGTCAGCACCTTCTTCGATATCGAGGGCGATTTCGGCAAGTGCCTGCCGGGCGTTGGCAGGGTCGGCTTGATAGGTTTTTCGATCTCCGAAGGCGGGGGCGGAATCGACTGCGTCTCTAAACGGGCCATAGAAGGCGGAGGCGAATTTGGCGGCGTAAGACATAATGGCAACATCGTGGAAACCATTTTGTTCGAGGGCCTCGCGGATATATTTCACCCGGCCATCCATCATATCCGAAGGTGCGACGATATCTGCGCCTGCTTGTGCGTGCGAAAGGGCAACTTTAGCAAGCAGTTCGCAGGTCGCATCGTTATCAATCTTATTGTCCTTGATTACGCCGCAATGCCCATGAGAAGTATATGCACAAAGACAGACGTCGGTAATGATGAGCAGGTCTGGGACAGCTTTTTTGATTTCTTTTGTAGCTCGTTGGACGACACCATCTTCAGCCCAGGCCTGCGAGCCAATTTCATCTTTTTTATCCGGCAGACCAAAGAGCAGAACTGCCGGTATTCCCAAAGCAGCGACCTCGGCGGCTTCGGCTGCTATTGTATCAGGCGAAAAATGAAAGCAGCCGGTCATCGACTTAATTGGCTCCTTGAGGTTTTCGCCTTCGCGGACAAACAGCGGATATACGAGATTGTCGACGCTCAAAGTAGTTTCACGCACCAATCTTCGCATAGCTGCGCTGCTGCGCAGCCGACGCAACCTGATTTTTGGAAAGTTCATAATTGCTCCTTCGGCGAGCATTTTACTTTTTTATTTCTTCGTCTGCAAGATAACAAGATGGTTCGTTGAGCCAGTTTTTATCGGCGGGGTTAGTGCCGAGGAAGCGGAAGTTGCCTTTGCACAGGTCGAACCATTTACATCTCAAACAGCGTTTATCAGCGAACCGACTTTTGTTGCGGAGCTTATTAAGCACCGGCTCAGCCGGATTATTCCAGATTTGCTTGAAGGATTTATCTTTGACATTGCCGAGCGAATAATTCCACCAGAACTGGTCGGGATGGACGGAGCCATTCCAGGAGACAGAGGCGATTTTTTCGCCGGTCTTATTTCCGCCATTGGCAAGCAAAAGCTGTTGAGCCTTTTCGCAGCGTGGATTTTTCTTTTTGGTCATTTTCAATAAGAGGAACGGGCCATCGGCGTGATTGCCAACGGTGAGGATTTCGTCAACGAGTTTTTTTTGAACGAATTCCTCGGTTTTTTCTATTATTGTGTCAACAGCCAAACGAGTTTGCTGCGGTGTCGGGGTAAAGTCGTCGAGATTTTTTGCTCTGCCGGCTTTGATGAGGTGGTAGAAACAAATCCTGCGGATATTGGCAGAGGCGGCGATACCGAAGACGACGGGGATTTTATCAACGTTTTGTTTAGTGATGGTAAATCGCAGGCCGGTTTTCAAGCCAGCTTTTTGACAATTCTGGATTCCTGTTAAGGCGGCTTTGAAACAGCCCTGCGTTTGTCTGAAAGCATCGTGGAAAGGTTCGTCACCATCAATAGAGATGCCTACGTAGCTTACGCCGAGGGCGGCGAGTTTTTTGGCAACGGCGGAATCAATTAAGGTCCCGTTACTGGAGATGACTGTTCGCAGAGGCAATTGCTTTGCTTTGGCTAAGAGGTCGAATAAATCGTTTCGCAGCAGGGGTTCGCCGCCGGTGAATAAAACTACGGGACAATTTACTTGGGTGAGCTGGTGAAGTAATTGTTTGGCTTCGGCGGTGGTCAGTTCGTCCACACTAGGGCCGGAGGTCGAGCTGCTGTAACAGTGCAGACAATTTAAGTTGCAGCGGCTTATGCAATTGAAGGCGACGACCGGGCCGAAGGAATTTTGCTGTTCGTAGCGCAAGTGGTCGGATTCGCCAGCCAAGCCGCAATATAATTTTGAGATGTTTATCATTTGTATATCTTTTCTATGGCAGCAAGAAGACCATCGGCGGTGTGCTCGGAGGCCTGGGCGTCGACTTTAAGTCCGAGCCGCTTCAATTGTTCGGAGGTTACGGGGCCGATAGATGCTACTTTTATATTGCTTGAGTTTGCTAACTCAGCTGGGATTTGTTCGAAAAAAGCTTTAACTGATGATGAGCTTACAAAGGTTAGCCAATCGATTTCGCCTTTTTTAATTTTTTCTATCAGTGGGTCACATTTATTTTTTACAGTTACAGTTACAGTGGTATAGATTGGGACATTATCGACTTTGGCTCCTGTGCTTTCCAGTAGTTTGTTCAATTCATCTGAAGCAAGCTGGGAGCGGAGAAGCAAAACTTTTTTGTTTTTTAGATTCGTAAAGGCGATTAGTTGTTTGCCAAGTTCTTTGCTGGTGAAAATGTTTGGTGTGAAATCTGCCTTTACGCCGAATTCGGTTAATTTCGCGGCGGTTTCACTGCCTATGGCGGCGATTTTGGCGGAGGCGAAAACACGGGCGTCTTTACCCAATCTTTGTAGAGCATCAAAAAAAACAGTTATGCCGTTTGCACTGGTGAAAATAAGCCAATCGTAATCGGCGAGTTTTGCAAGTGTTTGCAGGAACTTATTCGTTTGCGTCAACGGTTTGTTTTTTATCGTTGTAAATTCTATTGGGTTGCCGCCTTTGGCGATGATTTTAGCTGCGAAGTTGGCATTGCTTTCGGCGTCGCGGGTTATGACAATGGTTTTGCCGAACAGAGGCTTGCTTGTGAGCCAATTAAGCTTTTCATCGGCAGCGGCACCGACTATTACAATAGCAGGCGGTTTGACTTTATTTTGTTTGCATTTTTCGGATATTTGTTTGAGCGAAGCCCTTACAGTTTTTTGACTTGGCAATGTAGCATCGGCTATTACCGCTGCTGGTGTTTCTTCTGCCATACCATTTTTTACCAGTTGCTTTGTGATAAACTCCAGATTTTCCATTGCCATATAGAAGACTATGGTGCCGCTGAATTTAGCGAGGAGGTGACAATCGATATTGCTTTTTTGCTTTCCTTCGGCTTCCCGGCCGGTGATGAAGACCACCTGCGAACTGTAGTTTCTGTCGGTCAGAAGAATACCTGCAGACTCGGCTGCAGCGACAGCAGCAGTTACGCCGGGGACTATTTCGAAATCGATACCCGCCTTGGTGAGGGCTGAAAGTTCCTGGCCGGTTCTTCCAAATATGCCGGGGTCTCCGCCTTTTAAGCGGACTACCGTTTGACCAACGTTTGCTTTTTCGACCAGAAGGTTATTGATTTGGTCCTGTGTGGCGGAACCGGGGCCGATTCTCTTTGGGACAGGGATAAGCTCGGCGTCGGGGCGGGCGAATTTTAGTAAAGCAGGATTGGCCAGCTTGTCATAGATTATACAGTCTGCGGTCTTGAGTAGGTCTGCGCCTCGGACGGTAATTAAATCAGCCCTGCCCGGGCCTGCTCCGACGAGATATACTTTGCCTTTTTTGCTCATTGTTTTTTGAGTTTTTCTAGGATTTCTCTGCCGCCGGAATCGAGGAGGTCGTTGGCGATTTTTTCGGCGATGGTGTAGGAATCGGCTGCCGGGCCGGTAAGACGACGGCTGATGAAATTTTTACCTTCCAAATCCGAAATAAAAGCGCAAATTTCCATATCATTTCCTGTTATTTTTGCAAATGCCCCTATGGGGGCGTGACAGCCGCACTGCATTGTAATCAGAATCTGACGCTCTGCGAAAGTAATCGTCCTTAGTTTTTCGTTGTCTATGGCAGCAATCAACTCTATTACGGCTGAATCACCAGTTCTTGTTTGAACGGCGAGTGCGCCCTGGGCCGGCGCCGGGATAAATTGCTGCGGGTCAAAGCATAAAGAAATTTTTCCGCCTAAGCCGAGCCGTTCTATGCCGGCCCGAGCTAAAATAATAGCATCAAATTTTCCTTGCTGTAGCAGTTTTATTCGAGTAGGGACGTTGCCGCGAATTGGCAGGGGGGTAAGGTCGGCTCTTAAATGTTTTATTTGTGCTGTGCGCCTCAGACTCGAAGTGCCGATTTTTGCAGAGTGAGGAAGCTGCTTTATCGAGTCAATTGCGTCATTTGCTATCAGGCAATCTTCTGGAAATGTTCTCTCACAAATCGCAGTGAGGGTCAGCTCTTCTCGCTGCTGCGTAGGTAAGTCCTTGAAGCTATGGACAGCAAAATCAGCTTCACCAGCAAGGAGTGCATCTTCGACCTGCGAGGTAAAAAAGCCAGCACTTTTTAAGTCCCACAAGGCGGTGCGTTTATCGCGGTCACCTTTAGTGGTTATTTTTTTGATTTTGATTTGTAAGCGGGGGTGAGTTTTCTTCAAAGCCGAGATGATAAGGTGGGTCTGAGCAATGGCCAAATCCCCCCACCGTGTTGCAGCGGTAAGGATATTCATCGTTAGTCACGTTTACCTTGTGAGAGGAACATTTTGTTTATCAAATCCGCCGCTCTGAGCTGTTCTGTGCTCGGCTCTTCATCGGCGCCATTTTTAAGAAAGGTGATTGGCCCGTGCAGCATCTTCTTAACGAGAGACTCGGCAAAAAGCTCCAGTTTGTCGGCGCTGCCTTTGCCAAAATCTTTTGCGTAGCGTTTAGCTTCGGTGTGAGCCATGTTAAGACCTTGCTGCGTTAGTTGTGTAATAGTCGGTATGAGATTGAGCGAGTCATACCATTGCATAAATTTATCGGTGGATTCTGTAATGATTGTTTGGGCCTTTGGAATTTCATTACTGCGTTTTTTCTTGTTGCGGCTTATCTGTTTGTTCAAATCATCAATATTATACAGCGAAACACATTCAAATTGTTTGATTTGTGGGTCTATATCGCGCGGGACTGCAAGGTCTATTATCAGCAGCGGCTTTTTTCTCTGTGACAGACCATCTGCGACGTCCTGATATGTTACTACCGGCTCAGCGGCGGCGGTTGTGCTAATCACAAGGTCAACTTCGGCCAATTTGCGGGCAATATCGGATAGGGCAATTATTTCCCTCACTTTAAGTCGTGTCCTGAGGGCCGTGGCTTTTTTCGTATTGCGATTTGCTATAATCAGAGTCGGCAGATGTGCTTTGAGGAGATACATTGCTGCAAGAGCTGCATTTTCTCCTGCGCCTATTACCAAAGCCTTCGCGGCGGATAAATCGATTTTCTTTCTGGCCAGCTCTACAGCAGCCAAACTTATTGAAACCGCCCCACAGTTGATGTCGGTATTGGTTCGCACGGATTTCCCCACCCGAAAGGCCTCGTGAAAGAGGTGGTGGAGCAGGAATTTGCTCATCCGGCAGTCGATGGATTCGGTGTAGGCGGATTTTACCTGGGAGAGGACCTGATTTTCGCCGAGCATTTGCGAATCAAGGCCGGCGGCAACTTCAAAAAGATGCCGAGCAGCATCGACCCCGATGCTCTCCCTGCTGTATTTGCTCCATATATCAATCGCCTCAGGTTGTGTCTGCCTGATAAGCTCAGCGAGAAACCTCCTTACATCAAAATCCTTTTTGGCGTAGGTGTAAAATTCGGACCGGTTGCAGGTTTCAAGGATGGCCGCTTCGGAGATTTGCTGCCCAAAGTGCATTTTTTTCAGCAGGAGACGGCGTTTTTCCGGGGTAAAAGCGACCTTTTCGCGCAAATGCACAGGGCAATTATGGTAAGTTACATTGTTCAAAACAAGCTTCATTGTACCTTTGTTTTTTGAGAGTTGAGTATACGGTATTACTATCTGCCTGTCCAGACGGCCAGCCGGTGCAATATAGCCTGTCGGCTCGAAGAAATCTATTGCCAATTCTCATTTTCATATTATAATGATTCATTTCCTATACAAAAGATGAATAAGGAGTAAATTCATAATGGAACCGATTACAGAGTGCCAAATCGACTTATTTGCCGATACATTGCCATCATTAGAAGATATTGAGAAATTATCGTGTTTTGTTCATTCCAGCGAGGCCAATCGTATAGCTTTCGGCGAACAGGTGGAGAAAAATATGTCTGGAACGGGTCAGAAGGCCTGCCTGACAACGGGTATTGGCCTTTTTATCTTGGGCAAGGATGCCGAGGCGGTCAAGAGATTAGAAAAAGCAAAAGACTGCAAAGAGAAATATATCTATCTGGCGTTTACACTTCGCCGAATGGGCGAATTCGATGAAGCAATCAAAAACCTGCAAAAGGCCCTTGGTTATGAAGCGGACAAGTTAAACATAACGCTGGAAAAAGCCGCCACGTGTCGTTATGCATCAAACTTCGACGCAGCGACCAAGGAACTCAAGACGCTGGCCAATTTTGAGAACGTAAGCGCGGAATATCACTACCAGCTCGGCCGGCTTAAGGAAATACAGGGATTTTATGATGAGGCAACTGACAATTACAAAATAGCATTCGAATTATCTCCGAACCATCAAAAGGCACTTTTCCATCTGGCGTATCGCTGTGATTTATCTGGTGACGAAGAGGCGGCGATTGATTACTACAAACAAATTGCTTCAACCACACCGGTTTATGTAAGTGCCCTGCTGAATTTAGCTGTGCTTTATGAAGATATGGGCGAGTTCGACAAAGCATCTCGATGCGTTGATAAGGTCTTGAAGTATCATCCCAATCACCAAAGAGCCATTTTGTTCAAGAAGGACATCGAAAGCTCAAAAACGATGTTCTACGACGAAGAAAAAGAAAAGAAAAAAGACCGCAGGGCCCAAATTCTTGAAACTCCAATCTCAGATTTTGAGCTGTCGGTGCGCAGCAGAAACTGCCTCAAAAAGATGAATATTGACACAGTCGGGGACCTTTTGAACATCACCGAGGTGGAGCTGTTGTCTTATAAGAACTTTGGTGAAACCTCGCTGCGGGAGATAAAGGTCATCCTTGAATCGAAAGGATTACGTCTCGGTATGGCACTGGAGGAAAAGCAGTTCGCTGTGACAGAGCCCTTTGAACGCAGCGGCGTAAAAGAGGAATATGAAGGTCTTTTGAGCAAGCCTGTGGATGACCTTCAATTGTCGGTTCGTGCCCGAAAGTGCCTGCAAAAGCTCAATATACGCACAATCGGAGAATTGATACGCAAGACAGATGCCGAACTTCTCGGCGTTAAAAACTTCGGCGTAACAAGCTTAAACGAAAT
>CAZBST010000019.1:0-32079 GCA_964494805.1 uncultured Pirellulales bacterium
TTGACTAAATGATCCAGAGTCATTTGTGCTACCGTTACACTATTCCCCAAATCAATACGTGATTGTAAGATGCCAGCTGTGGATTGTCAATTGCATTTGACAGCCCTCCACGCAACCGCTAATCTATCTCTATGATTCGCTTTCTCCAAATTATGATTTTCAGTTGCACAGCTGTATTACTCACAAGCTGTAAGGCCCCTGAAAGGGAAAAACCTATATGGGAACAGGTCAAATTAAGCGATTTAGCTACTTATTCTGACGCGAGTCATTCTACCGGCCAATTATTAAAGACAATATATCTCGACATCAACATTTTTGAAATGCCCGCTGAAGACGTCAATGTGCTTAATTATGTTCAACGGATGCTATATACAAAGCCGCTGCAATTTAACGATTATGACGCGTTCAAAGCCAATTCATTTTCAGTACGCTTCGGCCAAATTCAAATGTGGAATACAATCGCCAACGTATTACGCGACGCCGGCTGTAAACATATAGAAACAGTTTCACTGCTGCTGCCCGACGGCGAGACCAGCGACTTTACTATTACAAAGTTAAATAAGGAACAGACCGTCTTCTATACCTCAACCGCTGGTTCATTGGAAGGTGTGACCATCGGTCCGGGCAAGCTCGCACTGCGAATAAAGGTTGAAAAAATCCCCGGCGAAAGAGGCGTATGCAAGGTTACTGCCCTGCCGGTATTTCCATCACCAATAACAAGTCCAATCCCGCAGTTGGCCGAGCAAGCAAAATCAAATGAGTACTTTTTTACCTCCGCTGGCTTCCATCTGAAAATGAGTCCCGGCGATTTCGTCCTGTTCGGACCGGATAAATATATCAGCCATCAGATAACATTAGGCAGCTTGTTCTTCAGCAGGCCCAAACCCAAACCAACTATCAGATTGTTCCTGATTATCTGTGGCAGGGTAATTGACTGAGCTGCCGTATGCCAAATCCAACGGTGACACTAACTCGATGCAGCGATTACAGCCAGGCCAAAATAGCCCAAGCGATTGCAGCACAGTTCGAGCTTCTCGGCGGACTGAAAAAATTTGTAACGCGAGGCGACACCGTCTTGCTTAAACCGAATTTCATTGCCCCAAGATCCCGTCGTTGTGCCACACAGACCGACCCGGCGGTCCTACTCGAGGTCGCCACACTTTTAAAAGACTTCGGTGCAAGGCCTTTCATCGGCGACTCCCCGGCCTGGGGTAATGTGTTTGCCTGCGTAAAGGCGTTGAAGATGGAAGAGACCTTGAAAAAACTATCCATACCGGTAAAGCAACTCGATAAACCGAAGAAGTGTCGAATAGGAACAAAAAACATCGAGGTCGGCATAAGTTCGATTGCTCTTAATGCAGATGTTATTATAAATATGCCGAAGTTCAAAACACACCAGCAGTTGGTAACAACGTTTGCAGTCAAGAATATGTTCGGCTGCGTATGCGGCAAGCGAAAAGCCCTCTGGCACTTTGCAAAAGGCAAAAACGCCGACGAGTTTTGCGAATTGCTTATTGAAATATATAAATTCCTCAATCCCGCCCTGACTATTATCGATGCCATTATGGTAATGGACGGCCCCGGCCCAATCCGTGGCAGAGCAAGGCCACTCGGCTGGCTTCTCGGCGGAACCGACCCATTCGCGATGGAAGTTATTTGCTCCAGATTGGTAAATATCAGGCCTGAAGACGTGCCGATTGTCAAAACGGCAAAAAAGATGGGATTAAACTACCTGGACGCAGACCACATAGAAATCCTCGGTGACCCTCTGCCGCAAAACCCCTGTATGGATTTCAAGCTGCCCCAGATGATTCCAATCAGGTTCTCCCTGCTGCACGTCTGCAAAAGCATTTGCAAACAAATAATTCTTCTGACTAAATCCGTTAAAAAATGATAAGGATCAAATATGAAAGGCAAGCAGACAAATATCCTGGGTATCGAGACAAGTTGCGATGAAACGGCTGCGGCTGTTGTCGCCGATGGGAAGATTATCAAATCATCAATTGTGGCCTCGCAGACAAAACTGCACGAAAAATACGGCGGCGTTGTTCCTGAAATCGCCTCCCGAGCACATATCGAAAAAATATATCCGGTTATAACCGAGGCAATTGCACAGGCAAATGTCAGTAAAGATGATATTGATGCAATCGCCGTCGCAAATCAGCCAGGATTAACCGTAGCCTTGATAGTCGGTGTTACTGTCGCCAAGACCCTTGCATTCGTTTGGGAAAAGCCGCTGATAGCAATAAATCACCTGCACGCACATTTGCAGTCAGCTCTTATGCAGCAAGATAATCCAGAACTGCCCGCAGTGGCTTTGATAGTATCAGGCGGACACACCAGCTTGTATGATTATCATTCACCTTTACAACCGATACTGCTTGGCTCCACGATTGACGACGCTGCTGGTGAGGCCTTCGATAAAGTAGCGAGCATTCTTAAATTATCTTACCCTGGCGGCCCCGCTATCGAAAAGGCAGCTAAACTCGGCAATCCAAAGGCAATCAAATTCCCAATATCTATGCTCGGAAAAGATTCGCTTGATTTCTCCTTCAGTGGCATCAAAACCTCTGTCTTGTATTACTGTCACGGCAAGGATATGAAGGGCGAAAACAAGGTCGATTCGATGAGCGAACAGCAAATCGCCGACGTTGCAGCATCATTCCAGGCAGCGGTGGTTGACGTGCTTGTGAAAAAAACACGGCGGGCCGCTGAAAAAATCGGTGCGGAAACAATCCTTCTCGGCGGTGGAGTCGCAGCCAATACGGAGCTGCGAACTCGTTTGCAGCAGATGTGCGATTCTATGACACCGCCTAAAAAATTGCTGGTTGCCCCAAAACAATATTGCACCGACAATGCCGTTATGGTAGCTTCGTTGGCGTATCATAAATATAAAGCTGGACTTTTTGCTGATTTAACTCTTGAACCAAAAGCTGCAGGATAAACAATATAAAAACAGAGCCGCGACCGTAAGGGAGCGGTAAGGCAAGGGACAAAATATTCAAGCCGAACAATTAAAAAAACTATTGCAGCAGGTCAAAAACGGCAAAATCGGCATCGACGAAGCTGTCGCTAAGCTCCGCCACCTGCCGTTTGAGAACCTGGGCTTTGCCCACGTGGACCATCATCGCCAGCTTCGTCGTGGTTTTCCCGAGGTCATTTACTGCCCCGGCAAAACCACCGAACAAATAGTTAAAATATTTGAGAGCTTGGCTAAAAAAGGTAACAATATCCTCGCCACCCGCGCAGAGGAGAGTGTTTATAAAGCTCTGGCTAAAACAAAAAAATTCCCAAAGGTTAGATACGAGAAAGCAGCAAAAGCAATTGTGCTGGAGCAGAAAAAAATCAAGCCTTCAAAGGCTGTTATTCCGATAGTTACTGCCGGCACCGCTGATTTGCCCGTCGCAGCCGAAGCTAAAGTCACCGCTGAGATTATGGGCCAGCGGACGGAATTGATTTGCGATGTCGGCGTAGCTGGCCTGCATCGGCTCATCGGCCATTTGCCGAAACTTCAAAAGGCAAACGTTATTATCGTTATAGCAGGAATGGAAGGTGCGTTAGCCAGCGTTGTAGGTGGTCTTGTAAGCTGTCCTGTAATTGCCGTCCCCACCAGCGTCGGCACAGGCGCAAGCTTTGGCGGAATCGCCGCCCTTTTGACTATGCTCAATAGCTGTGCCGCAGGCGTAACAGTCGTCAATATCGACAACGGCTTCTCCGCAGGCGTAGCTGCGACACTTATAAATAAGAAAATAAATGAAGTGAAATAAATCCTAAATCCTACTACTGGAATTTGTATTCAAAGTAGGTCCATTCATTCCCTTTTCTCTGTTGCCGGCCCGTCATTTTAGTAAGCTTAATCTCGACGGCATAACATTTCGATATATCTTTGAGAGGAATCTCCTCAGCATCAGGTTGAAGGCAGCGGTTAAAAACATTCAGAGCTTTCCAACGCTCTTTCATATCCTCAATAATTCGTGCTGTTCCGTAACAGATAACGCTGTCAGTATCTATAGGACAATGCGCTCCGTATGGATGACGGCAAACCTCGCCAGATTGCCTTCCCACGGTGAAACAAACCTGCGGATTTGCCTTTATATAATCCACTTTTTTACCTTCGAGAGCACAATGAAATAATATCTTTCCTTCGATATAGCCATAATTTAACGGTACAACGTAAGGCATTCCATTTGCAGACAGTCCCAGAAATCCCACTCTTTCCTCGCGTAGAATTTTCTCCATTTCATCACGAGATTCTATGAATTTCTTTGGTGACATCCTTACTTTTTTTCTCACGGATAACCGCAATATTTCCTAAACTTGCTTTATTTGATGATTGTAAACCTTCCTGTCTGCTTTTCAAATCTTTTATTGACCATATCCTGCGTTATTTGTAATATACCGCTCGAATCCCGCTCCTCCCGAGGGGCGAGATGAAACGAGGTTATATGCAGATAATAAAAAATATTCCGAAATTAAAACCAAGAAAACCTGATTCTCACAAAGGCGATTTCGGCAGGGTCTGCATCATAGGCGGCTGTACCGGTATGAGCGGCGCCGCAGCTCTCGCAGGCCGGGCCTCACTCCGCGCCGGCGCTGGTCTCGTAAGAGTCGCTGTTCCAAAAAGCGTTCTGCCAATCGTCGCCTCAATCGAACCTTCCTATACTACTATACCGCTGGCTGAAGACAGCACCGGCCGAATATCCGCAAAGGCAACCAATACCATACTCGATGCCGTCAACAATAATGATTGTCTCGCCTTCGGCCCCGGCATCGGCACCAGTGGCGCACTTCGCTTAATACTCGAAACCCTCCTTGAACAGAAGAATTTACGCTTGCTTATAGATGCCGATGGCCTGAACAACTTAAGCGCAATAAAAGACTGGCCAGACAAACTAAAAGCAGATTTGGTTCTCACGCCACATCCGGGAGAATTGAAAAGATTATGGAAAGGTTTATTCAGAGAACAACTCCCGCCCGACCGCCAAGACCAGGCAGGCAAATTAGCAAAGCTTACCAAAACCGTTGTGGTTCTCAAAGGTATGGAGACAGTCGTTACCGATGGCCAAAAAGTATATATCAATAAAACCGGCAACCCTGGTATGGCAACAGCCGGCTCAGGCGATTGTCTCACAGGCGTCATAACCGCCCTCATCGGCCAGGGACTGAGCAACTTCGATGCCGCGGTCCTCGGCGTTCACATACACGGCTTAGCCGGCGACATCGCTGCAGAAAAATTAGGTCAGGTCAGCCTGATCGCCACCGACATAATCGACTCCCTGCCGGAGGCCTTCCTGCAAAGATAGCGTTTATTTTTCTGATTTATCTTGTCCGCCTAACAGTCCTATATTATTCCTGCTATCAGATAGTCAGCTGCGGAGCCGAAAAAAATTTTTCAAACCGCCGATTTTTGTTCGGTTTTTGTTAGGGTTTTTACCGCCACATTACCGATAGAAGCATTTACTGTAAGAATAAAATTATTTGGCCCTGTAATTGAGTCCTTAAAAATGAATAGTCTCCCTAACAAACAAAATGAGCCTGTATGCAGATTCGGACCGGGCGGTGATTTCGTCTCTGTTTGGCCGCCGCGATCCCAGCTGCCGAAGAAACAGCCGGCTAAATTACTCAGTCGACTGAACAAAATAATAACCGAATTACTCAGCTCAGTCTCTAAGGAGAATTTAGAATATGCCGTTAAAAGCAGCACCGGAAAACCGGCTTACTCCTCGCCAACTGCAACTATTAAAAGCGATTCACGTTTTTCAGGCAGGCCGTTTCTATTCCCCGACGATTGCAGAATTGGCCTCACAGCTCGAAATAAGCCGAAGCACCACATTCGAGCACATCGAAGAACTGCGAAAAAAAGACCTGCTATCACCTTCGCCGGCCACGGCTCGCTCTTTGAACCTAACTTCAAAAGCGCTAAAACTGCTTGACCGCCTCGATAGTAACATCGCAAACCCCCGTAGCCAGCTCCCGTCAGACATACCCCTCGCAGGCAAAGTTGCCGCCGGTGTTCCCATAGAAGCCGTCGAAAACCTCAAGTCGCTGTCCTTGAATTCCTGTTTCGGAAATAGTGACGACATATTTGCCCTTGAGGTAAAAGGCGACAGTATGACCGGCGATGGAATAGCAGACGGCGACTTTATAATCTGCCGCAAATGCAGCACTGCTGATAATGGCCAGCTGGTTGTTGCAATTGTGGACGATGAAAATGCAACGTTGAAGAGATTCTACAAGGAAAAATCTGCTGTTCGCCTCCAGCCCGCCAATGACGCTTACGAGCCGATTTACTCAGACAACTGCCGAATCGAGGCCGTCGTAGTTGGTCTGCTAAGAAAATTCTAATCGCAGTCTACTATGAGTTGCTAAGAGGCGTGCGTGCGGCTGACCTGGCTTTTATGCTTTTTTAAGAATTTCAGCCATTTCGTCCAGGCATTTTTGTAAATCTCGCTGGAAACCAGGAAACCATCATTATGACTGCCGGAAATCTCGACAAATTCTTTCGGCTCATTCGCCGTCTCATACAGCTCTAAACCAAATTCGAACGGTATAGTTTCATCGTTTCGGCTGTGAATTATCATCACCGGACAAGAAACGTTTTTGACATAATCTATCGTTCTGTAGCTGAATCTCGCAAACCACCGCACCGGCATATAAGGGTAAAATTTCCTGCCGATGTCAACGTATGATGTAAAAGCACTTTCAATAATCAAAGCCCTCACCTTGACCTCACTTGCTAGTTGTGCCGCGATGCTCCCTCCCAGAGACCTGCCGAAGGCAATAATATCATCCGGCGATGTCTCTTTCTTTTCGGTCAGCCATTTATAAGCAGCCCTGGCATCTAGGTACGTTCCCTCTTCGCCGGGTTTGCCTTCGCTGTTGCCGTAGCCGCGATAGTCAAAAATAAAGCAATTCAATCCCAGATTATAAAGGATATTTATTGTGTCCAGGCAGTGCGTCATATTGCCCCCGTTGCCATGGCAGAACAGAACCGTCGGTCCCGAACTATTAGCAGGGATATACCAGCCGCTCAGCATCAGCCCATCGTCACTTTTGAAAATCACTTTCTCAAAGTCCAGCCCCAGCTCGTCCGGCGTATAAGAAACTTCACGCACCGGGCTGTATAAAAACACTGGCTGCATAAAATACAGCACCAGACCCAGACCCCAATAAGCGATAAACACCACCACAGCAATGGATATCAGCATCGCACCCATAAAAATCCCACAATCAACATAATAGCAGAGCCGTATTTTAGTTTGCTCATCAATCTAAAACAAGCTACAATTTTAATAATGATTAAAAGAAGAAAAACAAAAATCGTCGAGGTCGGTCAAGTTTTAATCGGCTCCTCCGCTCCGATTGTCATTCAATCGATGACAAAAGTTCCCACCATCGACGTCTCACGCTGCGTAAACCAGATAAATCAGCTTGTCCGCGCCGGCTGCAAATTAGTCAGAATCGCCGTCCCTACACGCGCCGATACCGCAGCTTTTGCAAAAATTGTCCAAAAAGTCTCAATCCCCCTAATCGCCGATATCCATTTCAGCCCAGAGCGCGCCGTTGAAGCAATAGAAGCCGGGGCCACCAAAATACGGCTGAACCCCGGCAATATAAAAAACCGTCAAAACATCTTCCGAATAATAGACGCCGCCAAAATGCACAAAACTGCCGTCCGCATCGGCGTCAACGAGGCAAGCATCAGAAACCTCAGGGCCGGGGATGTCCCCCCTCAAAAACGCATCGCTTTGATGTTAAAGGAAATGAAAAATTATGTCCGGCTGTTCGAAAATCGCAGCTTCACACAACTGGTCCTTAGTGCAAAAAGTAGTACCCCCCTGCGAACCATCGAAATCAATCGCCTCATCGCCGAGACCTTCGACTATCCAATCCACCTCGGCCTGACCCACGCAGGTCTTCCCGAAGACGCCCGAATACCCTCAGCTATCGCTCTGGGGACACTGCTCACAGAGGGCATCGGAGACACTATTAGAGTAAGCGCCGCCGGTGAGCCGGTCATCGAAGCAAAAATTGCAAAAGAGATTCTAATCTCTCTCGGCCTTTACAAACGGCGGACGCCGGAGTTGATAGTCTGTCCTACCTGCGCCCGTGCCGAAATCGATGTGGTTAAGCTGGCGCGCCGAGTAAAAAAAATCCTGGCTGACATTGATAAACCTCTGCGAATCGCCGTGATGGGCTGTATCGTTAACGGTCCAGGTGAAGCCGCCGACGCAGACCTCGCCGTCTGTGCTGCAAAAAATAAAGCATTCATCTACAAAAATGGTAAAAAAATAGCGACAGTTTCGGAAAACAAAATCATCGCGGCTTTAACAACGGAATTAAAAAATCTGCAATGATTAACGGTTAATGGGTTTCACCCTGCTTGACCAGAAGGCTGGAAGGGGCAAAAAATGGCTCAATCGCCAAACATCCAGAAACACAATACCTTGACCAGATATCTGACGGTATTAGGATGGCTGGCGATGCTCATCTTCGCTTGCTTCGCTTGTACTCATATGGTTGGTGCCTCCGATACCTGGAAAGCAATTGTTGCCGGTCGACACTATATCAACCATGGTGTAGATACTGTCGACCCATTCAGCGAGAACTCACGCAAAGCAGGACCTGCGCCGCAAGACATAAAAACCTGGCCAAAATCCGCCCAGTGGATTGCAAACAAAGTTGACCTCGAGACGGTCAAATACTGGCATCCTACCGGCTGGATTAATCAGAATTGGCTGACCGGGGTTATTTTTTACTGGCTGACACACCAGTCCCCTTTCGCAGACGCCGAAACTTTTTCATTCGATACGCTGGTTTATTGGAAATTCGCTGTTTACATAATTACGATAATTTGTGTTTATTACACCGCCAAAACTTTGGGGAGCAATCCTGCTCTCTCAGCCGTTTTCGCGTGCTTTGCAATGTTTATCAGCCGCTCCTTTTTGGCTGTTCGTTCAGCAGAGTTCACAAATCTGCTGACCGCCATATTTTTGCTTATACTGGTTTTAACCACCTATAGAAATATATCTTACATTTGGTTTATTATTCCTCTGGCGGTTCTTTGGTGCAATCTCCACGGCGGATACATCTATTTATTTATAATGCTTGTGCCCTTTGTCTTGATAAATCTTATAACAAGTTTTCTCCCAAAAAAGCTTGTTTCCATCAGCACAAAGGGTGTAATACACACCGTAACTGCTGGCCTCGTAGCTTTTGTTGCTATGATTTTATTCAACCCTTTTCATTTAACAAATCTGACTCATATCTTTGTCATAAGCGTTGGCAAAAATGCCAAGCAGTGGCGTACCGCCAGTGAATGGCATCCGGCTTTTGAATGGAGTAATCCCGTTGGTGATGCAAGACCGTTTCTAGTAATGCTTATTCTTGCCCTGTTTGTTCTTCTGATTTGGGTTATTGTACGGATATTAACCGCTTGTCCTATCAGTTGTTCCACCGAGTCAAAGGAACATGACTCAGGGACATATCAGGCGCCCAAGGTTGACTTGGCAATAATGACTATCGCAGTCCTTACCACTTATATGGCCATACGCTCGCGCAGATTCATACCGATAGCGGCTTTTGCAGTTTGTCCTCTTATTGCAACGTATATTGACCAGACAATTCATGCAGTCTCAGCGATATACAATTTTCACAGAAGAAAGCATCTCTTTGTCAGTCCGGTGCCGTACAGCATACAGTTATTTTTTGTCCTCTTTGCCGCTGCAGCGGTCTTATTCTTTGGTATGTGGTGGGGACTTAAATTCAAGCGCGTATACCTCGACCCCTGGCCTAATGATACGCAATTCAATTCTGTTTTTATGCGTATGACCGCCTCCTATTCTAAACCATTCTATGCCTGCAAGTTTATAAAAGATAACAAACTAAAAGGCAATATTTTCACTTACTGGACAGACGCCAACTTTGTCGCCTCGAGACAGCAGCCGGACCCAAACACAGGCAGAACACCCCTGCAGTTATTTATGGATGGCCGCGCACAAACTGCCTATGAAACCAGATATATGACACTCTGGTCGGAAATTATGTTCGGAGGCCCAATTGCCCAAAGTGCCAGAAGGCAAAAACGCGAGCTGACTGATGGCGATTATGCCGAGATAGGGCGGTGGACAAATGATAAGCTTAAAGAATATGACATCTGTGTTGTTTTAATGCCACTGAGTATGTCTCATACACCTCTTGTAAAAGAGCTTAAAACCAATCCCGATTGGCGGCTTGTTTATTTTGATAACAACTACAAACTGTTCGTCGACACAACAACCGCTCAAGGAAAGGAGCTTGCCGAAGGTATACTCGATGGGCGAACAAGCTACCCCGATGATTTCTCAAAGAACCTCATTGTTGCACATAATGCGCTCCTGTTCGAAAACTCGAAAGTAACGAAGGAAAGCGGACTTGATTTTGCTGTCAAAGCCTTTCAGTCAAACCCCTCACCGGCTCCGATGCAGGAAATATTGTATGCCGCAAAATTCAAAGAGCTGACGCCTCGCGTTAATGATTTTTGCAAAAATTATATCGAGGACTTCGATAAGAATAGAGAGATTTATGCCAGCCGAGACGGTTATGCTAACCGAATCTCGGCCGCATCATCGGCGTGCGACTATTTGCAAAGGATTGCCAAAGAGCGAAAAGAAGCAACCGTAGCTAAACTTTACACTGACAAAGGTCAAAAGTATAAAATTGAATACGGAAAGATACGAGAAAGCAAAAGATGGTAATCTCTGCTGACTCTTTGAGAACAAATTTTAAGCGTTTTTGTGTCGTCGTCATCTTCGGCATTGCCTTTGCATACATTGAAGCCGCTGTGGTTGTCTATCTACGTGAAATCTTTCACCCTTCCGGCTTTACTTTTCCCCTCACTGAATTTGGTATCAGTCCGTTGTGGAAACGACTTTTACTAACCGAAACCGGCAGAGAAGCTGCCACGCTGGTCGTAATCTTTACCGCCTCCTGGCTGTTTGGCCGAAATCTTCAGCAGCGGTTCGCATTTTTTCTGACCACCTTCGCAGTCTGGGATATCTTCTACTACGTCTGGCTGAAAGTTCTCATCGACTGGCCTGCCTCCATTATGGATTGGGACATACTATTCCTAATACCAACCACCTGGGCTGGTCCTGTTCTGGCTCCAATCCTTATCTCGTCTACACTGCTCATCTTTGCCGTAATAATACTTTATCGCTCCTGCCTTGCCGGAATCCTCAGACTAACCCTCATCGACTGGCTTGTCTTTATCCTCGCCGTCCTCCTTGTGGTTACCTCTTTCTGCATTGCCGGCCTACACGCCGCTGAACCCGATTTTAAATCTCATTTTCATTGGCTGTTATTCGCCGCAGGCCCCCTGTCCGCCATTGTGCTGTTCGCGAAATGCCTTCTGAAGTCTAAACACCCTGCATAATCGGCAATCCTGAGAATCAAAAGACGCTTTCCATTTATGCACTTTTGCGATTTTAATTATTCTTGTTCTCTGATGTACTTGTTACCGTAGGTCTTTTATTTGGTGCCCGCTCTCTGCCGTTCCCTTTCTGCGCAAAACCTTCGAACTTGCCGAAAATCATCTTACCAGCCGAAGTCTGCAGTGAACTGGTTATGCTAATGACCACGTCTCGCCCAATTTTGTTGCGAGCGCCTTCAACAACAACCATTGTCCCGTCGTCCAGATAACCGATACCCTGCTCCGCCTCTTCACCGGGCTTCAGGATTCTAACTTCCATAATCTCACCCGGCAAAGCAATCGTCTTCAGCGAGCTGGCCAAATCGTTTATATTCATCACGTCCACCTCACGCACCCGTGCAACCTTGCTGAGGTTATAGTCGGTCGTTGCCAATCGCCCGTTGCAGTGCTTGGTGAATATCATCAATTTCTGGTCCACGCCTTTGACCTCTTCAACATCTGGATTGACGCTGTCATCAATCTCCACGTCGATAGTAGAATCTGTCTGCATCCTGTTAAGTATATCAAGTCCCCGTCTGCCGCGGTTGCGCTTGAGCTTGTCGGCTGAATCTGCTATCAATTGCAGCTCATTGAGAACAAAACGCGGAACAACCAATGGAGCATCAAACAATTTACTATGATACAGATCTGCTATCCGCCCGTCAATAATTGCCGACGTGTCCAAAACCAGCGGCCGAGTTCCCTTGGTTTGTTTGGCAAACTCCACATAAGGCACCACAAACCGAACATCGTCTTTCGTCCGCATCACTACGCTGATCGTAAGATAACATATACAAACCCCCATCATCCACTTTACCGCCTGCATTGCTGTCTCGCTTACGCCCAAACGATAAATCTCGTTTATCATATCCAGCACCGGTGCCAGCGCCCAACTTACAAATATCCCCACCAGAAGCCCGAAAAACATCCCCGCCAGCGCAGCTAAGGACTTCTTCGGCGTAAAAACATCGACAATAAAGGCGGCCAATGCCAGCCCCAGGCCGCTCCAGAGAATCGCATAAAAATTCGCTCTGCCGACCTCCCCGGAAACCTCCTTAGAACTCAGATGGGTAAGTAAAACTGCGGCAACAACAATAACAAAAATGGCTCTGAAAACCCAAAGTAACATAGCTATAAACCTCCAAAAATATGATGTCGATTTCTATTTTATAATCTTCAAAATTATATCTTGCACACAGGCCGTTAGCAATAATTATATTATATCAGCTATAAATATCGGCTTATTTGAACCGCGACCGTTAGCTTCGTTTTACCGGTGGTTTATTTGACTGGAAAGACCGCCTGAATTTGATTAAATGCTGTCTTATTAAATACCGAAATAATTACCAATTAACAGTCACCAGTCTTCTAATATCGCGCTCTGACCTTCGTTTTCTCTGTACCTCTGCGGCAGCTTTCGCAATTACAGACGCCTACTCTCCTCAAATGAGAAACCCCAGCAAGTTTCTTTGTCTCGATTAATTTCGCTCCCTTTGCCTTCATTTTGCGAAACGCCAGTTTTGCCTCGCGCTTGTTAATTAAACCCACCGCATCAATTACAATACTGACCTGCTTGCCTCGCTGCAGAAGTCCCAATGCCATCGCTTTAACAGCGCCTTCGGCGCTGGCGCCAACCAGAACAAAATTATCAGCCCGCACCTCACTAAGCAATCTTTCTATCCGGGGCTCATCGAACGGGTCAACACAGCGCTTATGCAGAACAACCTGCCTGTATTGCCGCAGTACATCTGCCGGAAAATCTGTGCTGCCGTCCGCAGGGAAGCTGACACGATTGCTTAGCAACGTGTACCGTATCTTTTTTTGGCCTTCTGTCCCGTCGATGCAGTAACCGGCCTCATTGACGCCGTTATGGTTGGGATAAACCTCGCAGGTCGAGATTACATGAACATCGTTGCGCTTGGCCCACGCCATCATCCTGCGAACGTTGGCCAAAACCTTCCTATGGTTTCTTATACACGTATTGCCTTTTGCAAGAAAGAAATCTCTTTGCGTATTGATATCTATCAAAATCCACTTGCGCCGCTTTTTAATCAATTGCCGAATCATTTTTACATCTCTCCCCCTTAAAGCTCAATCCAATTAAGATTAAGTCCTAATATAAATACGCCCCGGCGGACAGCTGAGTTCAATGGTTCTATCGAATGCCCCCCACTCCGACTTTACGTGTCCGGCTTAGCTTTGGCGCAGATGAAACTGCAAGCAACGCCCTAAAAACAAGTTATATCTTCCCCCAAAGCGCTGTTTCCCTGTATAATATCGGCTTTGAAGCCTGTTTCAGCTGTATTTCACAGGATAACTTTGCCAATGGCTAAAACCTTAAAGGACTACCCTTCGGTCGCCCTGAGACCCGAAGATTTGCAGGGCAAAATCGACTTCGCGCAGATTTTCGGACGCAAAAACCCCGTCCAAATCGAAGTCGGCTCCGGCAAGGCTACCTTCCTCCTTAACCAGGCCAAGGCCCAGCCGGACGTCAATTTCCTCGGCATCGAATGGGCACGCAAATACTATCGCTACTCCGTTGACCGCATCGGCAGGTGGCAACTGAAAAACGTGAGAATCATCCGCACCAATGCCGTGCACTTTATAATCAACTTCGTCCCTGATAATTCCGTCGATTGTTTTCACATTTATTTCCCCGACCCCTGGCCGAAAAAGCGTCACCACAAAAGACGCCTTCTGACCCACGCAAATCTCGAGCATCTCCTCCGCTGCCTTGTCCCCGCAGGCACTATCAGAATTGCTACCGACCACGCCGAGTATTTCGAACAGATTCAAAAGGTCTTGTCAGCTTTCAGTGATAGACTTGAAAAAATCGAATTCTTCCCCACCGCCGGCGCAAACCTCGGCGAATGGGTCGGCTCGAACTTCGAAAGAAAATACCTGAAAGAAAACCGCCCCATCTTCACCTCCGCCGTAAGAAAAGTCTAATGTCTCAAAAACAAACTGCCCGGCAGTTGTTTTATCAGCCCCTTTAGCCGAAGCGATATCAACCCGGCGTTAATACCGCCAGGCGTCAAATTAGTCCCAGCAATTATCTGCTCTATATGCAGCGGCTCTTTTGTAAGGCATTCATAAATCACCTTCTCATCTGCACTCAATTTCAACTCTTTGATGTCGAATAACGGCTTTTCAATCCTTTCAGATGCCTTTGCCGCTGCGCTTGTTACATGGCCCTGCAGCCGCTCGCCTATATACCCGAGCGCCTCCATCACATCTCCCACAGATTCGACCAGCTTCGCCCCCTGTTTTATCAATTGATGAGCGCCTTTACTCAACGGCGAATCAATTTTCCCCGGCACCGCCATCACCTCCCGATTATTTTCAAGCGCCGCCGCTGCCGTAATCAGTGCACCGGAATTTAGGCTGGCCTCGACAACTATCGTCCCAAGCGACAATCCCGCTATGATTCTGTTGCGGGGCGGAAAGTTCTCAGCTAACGGCTCATACTGCAGCGGCAATTCGCTGATGCACGCCCCGGAATCGCTTATAAGCTCGAACAGCTTCTTATTCTCCGGCGGAAATATCTTCGCCAAGCCGCAGCCCTGCACTGCGATTGTCCGTCCGCCAGCTGATAACGCACCCTGATGCGCTGCGGTATCTATGCCGCGGGCCATTCCCGAACAAATCGTAAATCCTGCTGACGCAAGGAAATGCGCGAATTGCGATGCCTGCTCCTGCCCGTATAAACTGCAGCGGCGCGAACCCACGATGGAAATCGCTAAATTGTCGCTGGGGGTTAATGTCCCCATGACATAGAGTACTGGCGGAGGGTCGTAAGTCCTTGTCAATAAAGGAGGATAGCGCTCGTCGGCGAGGGTGATTAGGCATACGCCAAGCTTGTCGGCTAATTCTAATTCGGCGGAAGTGTCGAATCTATCACGAGTTACGGCGATGCGCTCGGCGGTTTTGAAGCCGATGCCGCCAACTTTAGATAGTTCGCTGACGGAGGCGCCTAAGACGTAATCTATTGTATGGAAATGAGTTATGAGTTTGCTGAAAGTAGCTGGGCCGACGCCATCGGCGTTGATTAATTTTAGCCATTGTTCGATATCAACGGAATTTTTTTGAGGCGCAACCATTTAATTGGCTTGAGGTTATATCAATAAAAAACGGAAATCAAGAAAGAGAAGAGTGTTTTAATTTATTATTTATTAAAGTTAAAATAGACAAGATGGGGGATTTGGGGTAGCACCAAACGCGCAAGTTTGCGTTTTGAAACGTGCAGAAACTTATAACAATTTACAAAAGCCGTATCGAAATTAAAAAAACTGCATAGAAACTAACGCAGAATCTCCAACAAAATTTAACAATTTTTCACCCCCCTGCGCATTTGATTGAAAAGTTTTACCGCGGAGAACACCGAGACCGCAGAGATTTTTTAGGCGAAAAAGTAAAGGTAGTAAGCGGAAGACAAAATATAAAAGCTGCCTAAGTTAACAGAGAAGATTGTTGCGGAGTTTTTTTCTGAGACAGGTGTTGATTCCAACAACAAGGTGTTGTATTATGTTCATAGTCCTTTCGATTAGTCGAAAGGACTATGAGATTTTTGGTGCAATCAGTTTTTTTGAATGGAGATTGTGAGACTTTTTATATTGTTGGGAGTGAGATATGGTCTTAAAAACAAAGCAGTGGGAATATCTGAGGAAGTGCTGGCATTTGACGCCGCGAGAGATAGAGGTTGCCAAACTGGTCTGCAATGGAATGGACAATGAACAGATAGGCAAGAAACTGCACATTAAGTATAATACGGTGCGCGCTCACCTTGGTAATATATTTCGGAAAGTTGGAGGCAAGAGCAAGGCAGGAATTATCTTGGAATTCATTCGAGTATTACAGAAGGCGAGAATTTAAAGCATCGGCACTACGGCCCGCCTGTTCAAAGCAACATAACCCAAAGAGGAAAATAGATGGATAGTGTTGTAGTCCTTTTGATTAATCAAAAGGACTACGAGCATTTTATAAACGCAAGGGTTTTTGATGAAGGGATTTGAGAAATTGGGATTTGAGAAGGAGGGGATTTGAGAAGAAGGGGTTCTGAGAAACAGTTTAAAAGTTAACACTGAATCCGCCCCGCCGGAGGCGGGGAAATTGCGCTACGAAAAGAATTAGTCGTAAATTACCCAAATTAATACCGGTTTTTCTGCAGACTTCTGCGCATTTGATTGAAATTTTACTCCGCTGGCTGCGCGGGCTTTTTACCAGCTAAAAGTTGCCTAAATTACCAAGGGGTTGTAAAAGTATATTAGTATGTGCGTATATACTAATGTAATGATTTAACAATCTGGGTCTTTTGGAGGTGGGATTTGAGAAATTGGGATTTGGGAAGCAATTTAAAAGTTAAAACTGAATCCGCCGGAGGCGGGGAAACTTCCGCCGTCGTCAGAAGACTATGGCGAGACAGGTCGCTACGAAAAAAATAGCCGTAAATTACCCAAATTAACACCTTTGCCATGACATTTGAGGGAAAAGATCTCCATAAAAATTATGCTTGCAATTGAGGAGTAATTGGGTTTAATTAAGAGGGTTTAAGATGTCATATAATAAACACGCTTAGGAAGACTTAAAATGGAGCCCATAGCTTATTCATTTACCCGCAGGTCAATTCTTTTCACCTTTTTATTGCTTATTGTCTTTTCCCTTCCCGGCTGCTCGAAAAAACAACCAGAGCAAAAAGAGATAAAAATCGGCTACCTTCCGATAACTGTTGATTTACCTTTCTTCGTAGCAATGGAAAAAGGTTATTTTCTCGAACAAGGTTTGGATGTGACAGCTGTGCGTTTTGAAACTACAACGCAGCTCTATGATGCCATGGTATCAAAAAGCATCGATGCAGCTGCGATAGGCGGCCTTACCGCATTATATGGTATGGAGGCAGAAGTTCAAGGGCTGTTTAAAATATACGCGATGAATGCCAACGATGAGACTTTCTATGCTGACACGTTGTTAGTGAAAAAAGACTCAACTATAACTTCGCCTGCAGAGTTAAAGGGTAAGAAAATAGGTACTTTCCCTGGTTCAACTATTGTAGTAGGAACTAAACTAATCATGCGGAAGTTCGGTCTGAAGGATGACGAATATGAAATCATTCAGATACCACCTCAGTTACAAATTCAAGCGTTGGAGACAGGACAAGTTGATGCGCTGATGGCTCTCGAACCGACTGGTACGCTTGCTCGTCTGAAAGGAATTGGAAAGGTTATACTTACCGCACCGAATGCAAAGTACCTTATCAATCCATTTCCCGGTGGTGCTGCGGCTTTTGCAACCAGTTGGGCAAAAGAACATGCCAATATAGCAAAGAAAATAAAGTGGGCTACCGACAAGGCAATTGATTTCATAAGAGAAAATCCAGAAGATGTAAAAAAATCATTGCCAAAATATACCGGCCTCTCCGAAGATGTAGCATCCCAGACATTGCTCTGTTTGTACTGGAAAGTAGAAGATATAGACCGTGTAAGTGTACAGAAGTATGCAGATATCTTGTACTCGGAAGGAGTACTAAAGAAAAAAATTGATACTAGCAAATTTTATTTCGAACCAGAGCCTGTGAGGTAATTATGGAGGATGCCTTCCTTTCGGTTCGGCAAGTAACAAAATCATACCCATCAACCCAAACAGGAACAGCACCTTTATGCGTGTTAGATGATATAAGTATGAATATCAATAAAGGGGAATTTGTAACAATTTTCGGCCCTAATGGCTGTGGAAAAACTACGGTCTTGAATGTAATCTCAGGTTTGATGGAGCAAGACAAAGGGACTGTTCTGATAAATCAGCGGCCGCCGACAGAGGCAAGTATCGGATATGTATTTCAAAATTACACTGAATCTCTTCTGCCTTGGAAAAAGAGTATTGATAACATAGCTTTTCCACTCGAACTTCGAGGCATGCGTAGGCATGAAAGACGTGAAAAATCCTCTGAATTATTGAGTCGCTTGGGCTTAAGCATACCAACTAATCATTATCCATATCAGTTGAGCGGTGGTCAGCAACAAATGTTAGTCATCGCACGGGCTTTGATCCACAATCCTGATGTGCTGTTGATGGATGAACCCTTTAGTGCCTTAAATTTCCAAACACGGCTTTATATGCAAGACAAGCTGCAGGAAATCTGGTCGAAAACTAAAATTACGTTACTCTTTGTTTCGCATGATATTGAGGAAGCTATCTATCTGGCAGACAGAGTACTCGTGTTAACAGATAAGCCCTGTAAAATAGCTAAGTCTTTTGAAGTGAACTTGCCCAGACCGAGAACACGAGCAATGACTTTCAATCAAGATTTCCTTGAGTTAAAAAAAGAAACTTTGAAACTGGTAAGGGCTGTGGTTCTATGAAGAAAAACATTATCATAGGTCCTCTTGCCATTCTGGTTATTTGGTCAGTTGTACACTATGGGGAACTTGTGAACCCACTTTTTCTGCCCAGCCCGGTATCAGTCGTTACAACCATCTTTATTGGTATCTTTAGAGGTTCACTACTTTCCGATCTGGGTATCACATTTGTACGGTTTGCATTTGGGTTCCTGTCTGCAGCAATAGCAGGTGTGCTACTAGGCATATTTCTTGGGTATTTTGAGAAAGTCTATTCTGCTCTTGAAGTGATTATAGATTTTTTCCGGTCTGTTCCGGCTACCGCATTATTCCCACTATTTATGTTATTTTTTGGAGTAGGTGACGTTTCAAAAATAATGGTAGTGTTTTTTGCCTGCACTTTTATTATATTGATAAATACCGTATATGGAGTGAAAAATGCTTCACGGTTAAGAAGAATGCTCGCAAAAAGCCTTAAGGCAAGTAAAATACAATTGTTATTAAAAGTTGTTCTACCTGATGCACTCCCTCACATATGCGCAGGATTAAGAATCGGGATCTCTTTTGCACTTGTTTTGGCCGTTGTTACTGAAATGTTTCTTGGAACGGTTTCAGGCCTTGGACATAGAATAATAGAAGCCCAATTGGTATATCAGATTCCGGAAATGTACGCTTCCATTATTGTTGCAGGATTAGCAGGATATAGCCTAAACAAAGGATTTATCTTCATTGAGCGGAAAGTTGTTCATTGGAGTGGCAAGTGACTTTACAGCAAATAGCTAGATGGATTCATAGATGGTACTGGGAATACCTTTTACTTCTTTTTGCGGTTGGATTATTTTTCGGAGGACAAAAGCTTTCAAATCTATTTGTCAATCTATTTCCGTTGGTTACTGGGAACGATATTGTTGATTGGGAAATTGTAGTATTCCAGTGGATAATCTTCTCGGGTTTTATCGTCATTATAGGGTTTGCAGGGTACCTTGCTTGGAGAAAAAACTGTTATCGCTTTTCTTTTCTCGTGTGGAGTTCAGGGGCACTTTTAATTTCGATTTATGTTGTTTGGTCGGTGGTTTCTTTTCCAAAGGAAAACTGTGCAGGTCAGTGGTTATACTCTTTTGGGTATAGACCATGGGAGTCGACTTTGGGCCGAAAGTTGATTGCTCCCACTGTCTACCGCGAGGCCCTGCTTTGGTCCCCTGGGATGGTTTTTATTATCTTTTTAGGCGTGCCAACCATCCTAGGTTATGTAGTCGCCAAGAGAGCCGTGAACATTCTGTTAATGCGATTGACCAGTGCGAGTTTGGTTTCTCATATTGGCCACGCGATGAACGAGATAAAAGACAAGGAAGCGGGAAAATTGGATATGATTCTTGCTTCACCAGTGGTTGGCAATATCACAGATAAGAAAGCGTACAACATGATGGTCAAGGAATTTTGGAAATGGATTAAAGACAACCACTCTTGCAACGATGTTCCAATTCGCATAATTTGTCTAACGGAAATATCCGCGGCAGACTTTTATAAAGAACTTGGTTCAGATCTAAGTATAGATAATGCTGCTTACAAAGAATCGGAGGATTTATTGACCGATATATCAGGAATTCCTAATGTAAAAATTAAAAGACGAGATAATTTGCCGATGATAAAAATGGTTCTGGCTCAATCTCCAAAAAAGTCAATAGGTATAGTTTTTTTCGCTAAGCCACTCAGTGGAAAGCTTAGGATTCAGGGTTATGAAACAAAAGACTCAGCCGTTATAGATACATTAGTCGAGTTTTTCGATAGAGCATGGGAAGACGAGGAGCCTATCACGCGGATTGAAGCCTTTACTTTACCATAGGTGGAAAATGAAAAAAGAATCTGCAGCTAGCATGAAAGTTTCTTGGGAAGATTATGCAGAAAACATGAATCGATTGGTAAGGGGAATAATTCATCTATTTACAGTAGAACCCCGTGAAGAAACTCTGACAAAAGTTTGGATATTGTCTTCAACGCTGGATCCTGGCTCTTTTACCCTAACCTGTATGGGAAAAAATAATGAAGAACTGTTAAATACTCTAAAGGCAATAGCGATCAACTGTAATATAAAAGAAAAAAATCTGAAATGCTTAGACACTGGGGGCATAAATGAACTTTATGATTCAATATTAAAAGAACTTAAGAAAGAAGGAGAAAAAAATAGTGAAATAGAATCAAAGATAAATTTTGCTAAAACTCAATCGATTAAATTGATTAGTGACTTTACTTCGGCTGGAATAAAGCCCAATTTCATAGACGAACGACCTGTGATAAGTGTGTGGGTATCTGAAAAAGAAAAAAAGAAAAACCACAAGAGGTATCTTGAAGCAATCTTTTATCTGACGGAAACAGAACAAGTTCCTATGAAATTTCGAGCATTTTATGTTCATGATGAAAAGATGGCAGAGTTCCTAATTGAATTCTTCAATAACGCTTACAAAAAAGCTAATAAATAAAAGAAACAAAAGATGAATGGAGATCAACACCAAAGTTGATACTTGTCAAATCAGCGCCAACACTACGAATAGAGTTGTCTGCGTTCAAGGCCACGCCATCGTTCTGGAAAACAGGCCGGATGTGTTTTGTCCAGAAAGCCCCAGTTTGTTTCTCGCAGAAAACTTTCGCATACAACGGGGAGAAAGTGTATGCGACATGGGAACAGGATGTGGACTTTATGCAATCGTAGCTGCCAAACTTGGTGCTCGCATCAGCTACGGTATAGACATTTCAAATACTTGCATAAGACTGGCCCGCAGAAACGCACACCTTAACAAAACCCGTAGAGTCTGTAGATTTATACAAAGTGACTTTTTCAGTCGAATAGCAGAAAAAAAATTTAACGGTATAATATCCAATCCTCCGCAAACACCAAGGAAATATTTGAGCACGAAACCACAGGTAAATAACGCCACAAAAAACATTAGAATTGCACTTGATGGAGGAGAAAATGGTGTTGAAGTTGCCATCGAGATGATTCGACAATGCCATTCCCACCTTGTGGAAAAAGGACGACTATATGTGTTAATTCTCAAATGGAACTTTTGGGAAGACATAGTTATTGAAATGAAGAAACACTTTTCACGAATTGATGAAATTATATCCAAATCTATATCATATTCTTCGCTGTCATCGTCATTTTTAGAAAGTATTGTTCCGCAATTCCACAACAAATATTCAAAAAAAGTAAAAGACAAACTCGGAATAGCAGTCTATGAAGCAATTAAATGAATGGTTCTATCCTATATCTGCACCTTCGCGAAAACAGGAAAGGTACTACTTCAATTCGACAGACCAATAGGCATGGTCGAGGAATTGCTGCCAGCTTTTGTAGCGGGGCTGGCCGAGGTGAATGTGCACAAGCGGATTGTGCCTCGGCCTGACAGGGGCGCGGATAAGAGAGAGGCCGGCCTGCTTTGGGGTCCGGCCGCCTTTTTTCACGTTGCATCTGGTGCAGGCACAAACCATATTCGTCCAGTTCGATTTTCCGCCCATACTGCGAGGGATGATGTGGTCGAGAGAAAGCTCGCTGGTGTGGTAACGTTTGCCGCAATACTGGCAGGAATTTTTGTCGCGGGCGAAGATGTTGCGGCGATTGAACTTGACCTCGCTGCGCGGGAGGCGGTCGTAGAAGAGCAGGCGGATAATGCGGGGGACGGCGACGTAGAAATTCACGGTGGAGACCCAGTCGCAGCCATCCGGCTCGAAATTGCGCTTGAATTCGCTGACCTCGCACCAAGAGTTGAAATTGTAGTTGGAGTATGCGCCCTGCTCGAAGGAGACGACCTCGGCGAGCTGGCGAAAGAGCAGAGAAAAGGCCCTTTTGGCGCCGATAATGCGGACAGCCATATAGTGCTTGTTCAGGACAAGAACGCTACAATCCAAGCCGGAGTTAGATCGTGAAGCTATCATAAATCACCACTCTAAGCAGATATAAATAGCAGAAAGGCGGGAAAAGTGCAAGAGGAAATTCTGGATTCCTGCTTCCGCAGGAATGACAGGGGTGGGACAGACCCCATTAGAATAAACGACATTCTAAACAATGGGGCAGGTGAGGAGGTTACTCGTCTTCGGGGGCAGATTCAGCTTCCGGGGTTTCTTCTGCTTCCGGGGCCTCTTCTTCGGCTTTGGGGGCCTCTTCTTCGGCTTTGGGGGCCTCTTCTTCAGCTTTGGGGGCCGGTTTTCCTTTCGGGGCTGCCTTGGCTTTGGGAGCCGATTTGGATTTCGAAGCTCCCTTTGGAACTACGTTCTCCGCCCGCGGGCCCTTTTCGCCATCGACGACATCAAAAGATACGGGGTCGCCTTCGGTGAGAGTTTTGTAGCCATCCGCGGTGATGTTCGAGTAGTGGACGAAGATATCCCTACCATCGTCGGTAGAGATAAAGCCATAACCTTTCCTTGTGTTGAACCACTTAACTTTTCCCTCTGCCATAAAAAACTCCTTTTAACTAACGAACTTGCGAAACAAAATCCCGCAAATGGTCTGCTACTGGAGGCAGAGACTTTGCGGAACTTTTAGATTATTTTCTATCAGTTGATTTCGCAGCAGGTACATGAAGATTCTCTCTCATCAATCGGCCCATTTTAAACTTAACGGTTTTCTTGGGAGGGACCTTAACCCTCTCGAGGGTTTTCGGATTCTGCGCAACTCTTGCAGCCCTTGTTCTGGTCTCGAAGACGCCGAAGTCCCGGAACTCCAAGCGGTTATTCTTACACAACTCCGCTATTATTTCGTCAAGAAGCGCCTGAGTTATGCGTTTGACCAAGACCCTTTTAGCCTGTGTTTTTTCTGAGATTCGGTCGATGATTTCTTTCTTTGTAATTGTTGCCATAAACTAACCTCACTTCAAGAAAGAGCGAATGATGAAAACCACCCCCTGCGGGGCAAGGGCTTTTAGAATAATCGGCACGTTAACATTAGTCAAACAACGATTCATTCCGCACCTATGCACACTTTCAGACCAACGACCATCGGCTCTGATTTTTAATTATAACCACAAAACCCGCCGGCAAAAAAACAAGTGCCGGAGCAACGCAAATTACTATACTGTAAAGACTTCTATACAGCAAGCAATTTTTATTCAAAAAATTTTTCAACTTTCTTAAAAAGACTGATATTGCAAAAAGAACATCCAGATAAGGCGGTGATGCCCGTGAAGCAATCTGACGTAAGCCCTTTATTTTCAAGATGTTACAGGGAAAGGCGGGCGTTTTTAGGGGGCGCAACCAAGCAAAAAACCATAGGGAGGGAAATAGTTTATTGACCAGACGGGGACTTGTCGGCATAATTAACATTTTTACATTTGCCGAGGCAGTATTTATGACTATAAGCAAAAAAAGCAGTCCGCAAAAAGACCAGGAAACCAGCAGAACATCTGAAATCACCAATACATTTGAATGGCTGATAACGGCCTTTATACTGGCGTTTCTCGTTCGGGCATTCATAATGGAGGCGTACCGGATTCCCACCGGCAGTATGGCAGACACACTTAAGGGGGACCACTTTCGCCTTTGCTGCCAACAATGCGGGTATAAATACGACTGCGGTTCGGATATGGAAAGATATAAACGGGGCAGGGATGCTATCGCTGCCGGTAATGTCAGACTGCCTATTTCCCGCTGCCCGAGCTGCGGGCATTATGATTCAGCCAGCAGAGCAGTTCCAATAGCCAATGGCGACCGGATACTTGTTCTAAAGTGCATCTATCAGTTTTTCAAACCCAAGCAGTGGGACGTAGTAGTATTCAAGAATCCGCTCAATCCTTCGGAAAATTATATCAAGCGATTGATTGGTCGGCCCGGAGAAACTGTGGAGATAATCGACGGTGACATATATATTGACGGACAAATCAGCCGAAAACCCGCTAAAGTCCAGGAAGAGCTGTGGATGCCTGTGTATAATAACGATTACCAGCCAGCCCGGCCGCGAGAAGGTTCGTTTAACGGCCACGTCTGGCAGCAGCCATTCAGTAACGTCGCAGGGTCAAAATGGAAACTCGACAAATCCGACCCTACCAGGTTCCAATTAGACAGCGCCGCGGGAGAAATAAACACGTTAATCTACGACACCTCCATCGGCAACGATTTCAGGACCACATACGCTTACGATAGTGTCGGAGATTATAAGAATATGCCGTATTGCAGCGACCTGATGGTACGTTTCTATGCACAATCGGCCGACAGGCAGGGCAGCATCGGGGTAACTATAAGCAAATATCAAACCATATACAAAGCGTGGGTTGATTCAGGCAGCGAGATGGTCATCGGAAAGGTTTCTGCCACGGGTGAAGAAGCAATATTAGAGAGGAAAACAATCGATGCACCAGCTATGAATAAACCTACGCTGGTCGAATTTGCCAATGTTGACCATCAATTGATTTTCCGATTCGGCAGTAACAAATTAACTTACGATTTGGGGCGTTCTGCCGAGGACGCCGGCGAAAGGAAAAGGGATATCCAGCCACAGGCGAATATTTTCGGCTCCGGCACGGTAACAATCTCACATATAGCGATTTTCAGAGATATTCACTACACTGAGAAAAAGAGCGCCAACAGTCCCGAAGGGGGAAGAGCAATAGAAGGCAATCCTTTTACGCTCGGCAAAGACGAGTTTTTCGTATTGGGTGACAACAGCCCCAACAGCGAGGACGGCAGATGGTGGAACAAGGCGGGCGTCGGTAATAACGGGCAGTCCTACAGGGAGGGTATCGTGCCGTGTGACTATCTTGTAGGTAAAGCATTGTTTGTCTATTGGCCCGGGGGTTTTGAATTTCCCTGGCCTGAGAATCTGAAAATCCTTCTATTGAAGAATAGTCAGCACAGCCGCTTGGCAAGAGTAATGTACTGGTTCGTTTCTTGGAAGTGGATACCGTGTATCGGCCAGATGCGTTTCATTTGCGGCGGCTAAAGCCACTAAAACAAACCGGCGGAGAAGCAAGCAATGGGATGTAGAAAAAGATTACGAGTTGTCTTTATAACTATTTTTTTAGCAATAGTTCCTCTGACGGTTAGTGCAGGAGAGCCATCGTGGAGATTCATCGTTACCAGTGACAGCCAGGGTAAAAATACCAGCAACACTATGAATACAGCTATTCTGGGCGAACTTGCGGCCGAGATCGTAAAGAAGCAGGTTGATTTTGTTTTATTCTGCGGTGATTTGGTCTATGGCTGTGTTGACCAAGTAAAGCTGGAAAAGCAGTTCAAGACGTGGCGGGATACAATGCAACCGGTTTACGACGCCGGTATCGGCGTCTATGTCGTTCGCGGCAATCATGACATCGGCGACCCGCCGGGCACTACGGCGTGGAACAACGTTTTCAAAGACAAATTTTCTCTGCCAGCCAACGGTCCTGCAGGCGAGAAGAACCTGACATATTCGTTCGGGCATAAAAATGCCTTCATCGTTGGTGTCGATGAGTATGCTCAACCGGGACGGGTAAACCAAGATTGGCTTGATGCTCAGTTCGCAGCAAATACTAAGCCGCATGTTTTTGTGTTCGGTCACACACCTGCTTTCAGAACAAAACACAAAGATTGCCTTGATAGTTACGTGGTTGAGCGTGATATGTTTTGGGCCAGCATCGAAAAAGCAGGAGGGCGAACGTATTTCTGCGGTCACGACCACTTTTATGATCACGCGAGGGTTGATGATGACGGCGACCCGAACAACGATATTCATCAATTTGTTACCGGAACTGCCGGAGCACTACTTTATGGCTGGTCGAAATACGATGGCAACAACAGCCACTATACGGTAAAGAACATTTACTATTCAAAAGAGTATGGCTATTGTCTGGTGAAGATTGCCGGCCTTGACGTGACCGTGACGTGGATGGAACGCGTTGGTGCAGGTAAATATAAGGCGAGGGATGTATGGAGTTACACCGCCGTCGTGCCTTCCTGTAAGGGTGGAAAAACAAGCAAAGAGGGGGGAAATATTCTGGAGAGTTCCACAAAAACAGCCGATTAAATTATAGGCAATTGTGGAACAGGTCGGCTGAGAGCATTATCAAAGCCTAAAGCCTTTGGCTAAATCCCAAAAGTGAAATCCACCAGAGGCGAATAAAAAGGAGAATTTATGTCGAGCAAATCTTTTAGCTATAGTGGGGTATTGGGTTTCGGCTGGACTGTAATGAAGGCCAACTTTTGGTTTTTCGTGGGTGTAGGTGTTGTTTTATTCCTAATATCTTCGCTGGGACAAATTCTCGGGCAAATAACAGAACATTATCCAAAAGCAATTGCACCTTTTTGGTTTTTTGCGCTGTTTGCTGTGACATTTATAATCGAAATCATACTGGGAATAGGCCTAATCAAAATAGCACTCAGTTTTTGCGACGGTCGGAAGCCAAGGTTCAGCACTTTATTTAATGGGCTGGATTGCTTCTGGCGTTACATAGGCACAGGACTCCTTTACAGTCTGATTGTAGGCGGCGTCTCTATTGTGTGTGTTTTACCATTTGTATTGTTGTCTACCGTAATGCACAGCCCATGTCTCATCCTGCCTGTTCTTATCGCGTGTTTGATTCTGGTGGTAATTTTGTCAATTAAGTTTAGCCTGTGTTTCTACTTCGTTGTCGATAAGGGTCTCGGCCCCATCAAAGCACTGAAGGCAAGCAGCCGAGCAACAGGAGGGGTAAAATGGTCGTTATTTGTCTTCGGTATTTTATGCGGTTTGATAAATCTTTTGGGTATGCTCTGCTTTTTTGTCGGCTTATTTGCAACGGTTCCAACAATTATGGTAGCAGCAGCACTTGTATACCGGCAACTGTCAGAACAAACTCCCGAACTGGCTGAGCTTGGCATCAGCGGTCCCAGCACCGGTGTTACCGGCGGTGTCCAACCTGTTGCCCCTAAGGGATTCGGCCCTGCTATTCAATCCAGCCCTAGTATCGGTGTCCGACTTAGCCAAGGTATCCAACCTGCTCTTGATATCCAACGTGAAGGGGAAAAGAAAAGCAGCAACTCTTTATTATGGTGGGTTGTTGTATCAGGCGTTTGTGCTGCGATTACGGCGGGTATCGGCTACTATTTTCTGGCAAGAGCAAAAGGCAATGCTGCGGTTTCCCCGAAGGAGGTGGTGGGTTCCCTGAAGGAGGTTATTGATTCCCCGAAGAGGGTAGCACTAAAGGGGATATTATATTCTGAAGACACCCCCTCGGCTTTAATTGGCGAGACAATAGTGAGAGAAGGGGACATAATAGACGGTGTGAAGGTCGTCAAAATAAACAAAAACACGGTTGAATTCGAGAAAGACGGCGAGAAGTGGACACAACGAACGAAATAAGTCCGCCGAAGGCAAGAGCCCTCCAAGCGGCGGGCTGCGGCAAGCCGACCGTTCGTTGTCTTTTTTTTTTAGTTTTAGCCATCATTTAATATTCCTTGTTTATTGACTTTTTGCCTGCCCTGGGTTAATCTATCTTCACACAGAATTTATTTTCACAGTATGGGCAAGAGCTTATGAAGGAAATTGAGAAGCCACCCACCAGCGGGCGAGGTCTCGCTGAAGGCGGACAAGAGCACTTCGAGGACAGGCGAATACTTGACGAGCTGAAGACCTCATACCTTAACTACGCGATGAGCGTGATTGTTTCGCGTGCGCTGCCCGACGTCCGCGACGGCCTGAAACCTTCGCAGAGACGCATACTGGTCGCGATGAACGATTTGAATCTCGGCCCACGAAGCAAGCACCGCAAGTGTGCGAAAATCGTCGGTGATACAAGCGGCAACTACCACCCACACGGTGACCAGGCAACATACGGAACTCTTGTGCGTATGGGCCAGGAGTGGAATATGCGGTATCCACTGATTGACCCACAGGGCAACTTTGGGAGTATCGATGCCGACCCACCGGCCGCTATGAGATATACCGAAGCGAGAATGGCTGCGCCGGCGATGGAAATGCTCGAAGATATAAATTTAGACAGTGTCGATTTTATGCCGAACTACGACGAGACCAGGATGGAGCCGATGGTTCTTCCCTCGAAGTTTCCGAACCTGCTTGTCAACGGTTCTACTGGAATTGCTGTTGGAATGGCCACGAACATCCCGCCGCACAATATCGGCGAGGTCTGCGACGCCCTGCTGCTGGTCATTAAAGACCCGAACTGCGGTTTCAAGGACATTATAAAGTGTCTACCCGGCCCGGACTTCCCAACCGGCGGAATTATCTGCGGCAGGAAAGGTATTATGGATGCTTACACCACCGGCAGAGGCCACCTGACAATCCGGGGTAAAGCAGATATCGAGACGACAAAACAGGGCAAGACAAGAATCGTAATCACCGAAGTGCCGTATATGGTGGTCAAGACGGTGATTGTTTCCAAAATTGCGGATTGCGTCCACGCGGGTCAGATTGCGGAAATCGCCGACGTCAGGGACGAATCAGACCGGCACGGATTACGGATTGTGGTGGATTTAAAGAAAGACGCTGACAGCGAAGTCGCATTAAATAAGCTATACCGTTACACCCCTCTACAGAGTACATTTGCTATTGCCAATATAGCATTAGTCAAGAACAGACCTGAAACTCTTAATATAAAGCAGATGCTTAGCTGCTTTATTGAGCATCGCAAGGTTGTCATCCGCAGGCGCAGCAGTTTTTTGCTAAAAAGATGCCAAAACAAGGCCCATATTCTCGAAGGCCTTCTCCTGGCTGTCAGCGACATCGACGAAATCATCGAGCTGATAAAAAAGTCACCTGATACACCAACGGCGAAAGTGAACCTGATGAAGAAGCCGTTGAAACTGGCCGTCTCGGCCACGCTTAAAGAACTTCTTCCAGAAGCTTTTGTTAAAGAGAAAAGCAAAAGCAACCAATTCCTTACAGGCCCGCAAGCTGATGCGATTTTAACAATGCAACTGCAAAGATTGACAGGGCTGGAGATGAAAAAGCTTGCCAAAGACTACGCCAACCTTACCGAAGAAATAGAGGGCTATGAGGCGATACTGGCCAGTGAGCGGGTTCTGCTGGATATTATCCGTGAAGATATCCACGAAATAAAGGGAAGATACGGCGACAAGAGGCGGACAGTAATTACCTCTAAGGTAGAGGAGCTTAATATCGAAGATTTGATTGCGGAAGAGGAGGTTATCGTAACGATAAGCCATGCCGGATATGTGAAACGGATGCCGGTTGATACATATCGCAAACAGGCCAGAGGCGGTAAAGGTGTTATCGGCTCTAACACCAAAGAGGGGGATTTTATCAAGCATCTTTTCACCGCTTCCACTCACGATTATCTGCTGGTCTTCACCAATCGCGGCAGATGCTACTGGCTAAGGGTCTATGATGTTCCAAGTATGTCAAGACAGAGCAAAGGCAGAAATATTGTCAACCTTTTGAAGCTGGGCAACCAAACAATAACCTCGATAATCAATGTGCAGAAATTCGGTGACGAAAGCGCCAAGGAAAAAGACCAGCGTCAGCTTATTATGGCTACCAAGAACGGTCTGGTAAAAAAGACCAGGCTCTCGGCCTACAGCAATCCAAGAGCAACGGGCGTAACTGCAATCAAACTTGCCCCCAATGACGATGTAATCAAGGTTGCATTAACAAGCGGCAAAGACCATATAGTGCTGGGCAGCCGGGATGGCATGGCAATACGTTTCGGTGAAGAACAGGTGCGTTCGATGGGCCGGGTTGCGCGTGGCGTCAAGGGTATGAAACTTCGCAGCAAGGACAATGTTGTCGGTATGGTAATAGCGGAGAAAGGCGCATCGCTGCTTACGGTCTGCGAAAAAGGTTATGGCAAACGAACCAGCCTTAACGACTACCGCCCCCAAAACAGGGGAGGCATAGGGCTGATAAACATAAAGACAACGGCCCGTAACGGAAAAGTGGTAACACTGAAGGCCGTTCAGGATAGGGACGAGCTGATGATGATAACGGCCAACGGGATGATAATACGCACAGGACTGGAGGAAATCCGTTCGATAGGCAGAAATACTCAGGGCGTCCGCTTAATAAATCTCAAGGCAGGCGATAAACTTGTTGCCGCTGAGAAAATAAGCTCCGAGGCCGTCAGCGATTCGAAGGTAAAACCTGATACTAATCACAAATCCGAATCTAAAGCTAAAAAAGCGAAGAGCAAAAAAAGCCGCAAATCGAAATAGCAATTCGACAGGCCGTGTCAGCTGAGCAAAAATGGTTAAAAGTAAAGGCGAGCCTAAGAAGAAACACGAGCCGATTTATGTCATCGTCGGCGGAGAAAAATCCCTTGTAGATGCTGAGTGTGAAAGGCTTCTTGAGACGTTACTGGAGCCGCAACAAAGAGCAACAGGACTTTTTAACGCCGACCCTGCTGAAGTTTCAGCTATCGAGGTCCTGGACGAACTGCGAACACTGCCATTTTTGACAGAAAGAAGGGTCGTTCTTATAAAAGGCGCCGACAAATTTGTTTCTGAGAACCGTGAGCTGCTTGAGAAATATTTCGATAATCCCTGTCCTACGGGCATACTTATATTGACGGTGAGCAACTGGTCTGCGCAGACCAAACTAGCTAAAAAATTACCATCGGTCGGCAAATTGCTCAGCGTAACCCAGCCGAAGCGATGGCAACTGCCGCGGCGTCTTGTGCAATATGCCAGAGATGCACACGATAAGACCATCAGTGAAACCGCTGCCGAACTTTTAGTTGAGCTGAGCGGAGATGAGCTGGTTCGACTGTATGGTGAAGTTGACAAGCTGGCCCTATTTGCACATAACGAAAAGTCGATAACAGAACAACATATAGAGCTATTGATTGGTCATAATCGTATATTCAGCGTTTTTGCAGTGATTGATGCTGTGATTGCCGGGAACATCACACAGGCAATATGCCGTCTAAGAAGTATGTTTGCAGAGGATAAATCTGCGGAGTACACCGTCATCGGTGCTTTTGCTTTTCATTTCCGCAGGATGTTCGGCGCTAAAGTCCTGCTTGAAAACGGAGTTGGTCCTGCCGAAATTGCAAAGAGGCTAAGGATATGGGGTGATAGAGACAGTTTTTTTGCACAACTTCAAAAAGTGTCTTTGAAACAGATAGGTTCTATTCTGCAGCAATTGGCTGCGACCGATTATGCAATAAAAACGGGGCGGACTAAAGCCGAAGTGGCAGCGGAGCAATTGGTTCTCAGATTAGCCGGCAGATAGAACAGTTGCATAAATGTAGTCTATTCTCATTGACTGTGGTTTTCCGGTGCTTCTACCACTGAAACAGCATCCGGCTGCACGCTCGACTTCGGCAGCGTAAAGCAGAAACTGTTACCCCGTTCATCTTTACTCTCAGCCCAAATCCAGCCACC
>CAZBST010000020.1:0-20022 GCA_964494805.1 uncultured Pirellulales bacterium
TTTAGCGGAAGAGCCACGACAGATTATTTGGGCAGACTCATCCTGACAAGCAGCAGAGACCCGGAAAGTCCGGAGGACCAGCCATTTGCTTTTGTCAATGCTATAAAGGTGGAGCCGAATGCCTTGACTCCATTTGTCCCGATAAACTATGCCCATCGTCCGGTGCCGTTTGATGGCGCAGAAGACGCGCCCATAGACGTGATTCTTGAGTGGAAAGAGAGTATATATGCTGAGAAGCACGATGTATATTTAGGCACGAATGAGACAGAAGTAACCGACGCCAACAGAAGTAATCCGCTGGACGTACTGGTCAGTGAAGGCCAAGAACCTAACACTTATGACCCACCCAGCTTCCTTGAGTTAAACACAACCTACTATTGGCGTATTGATGAGGTCAATTCTGCACCTGACTACACAATCTTTAAAGGCGAAGTGTGGAGTTTCAAGACATTACCGTATTTCGTCGTGGACAATTTTAATTCTTATGAGGACAACGACGCCCTACGGAATGTATGGAAGAATGATAGCACCAGTGCTGAAGTTTTTGTCGAGACTACTATCGTTCGCGATGGTAAGTCAATGAAGTATTGGTACGAGAATGACTTGCCGCCATACTATTCCGAGGCTTATGTGGATATTGCTGATTTGGGAATAGACGACCCGAACTGGCTCGGCATCGGCGCTGAAACATTAATACTGTACTTCTACGGCAAACCAACCAATCCCATCGGTGGGCAGATGTATGTAAAGCTAACCGATGGCGATAATCCTGCGAATTCCACGACCGTAACATACGACAATATGAACGACACCAGATTGAAACAATGGAATAAGTGGAGCATCGCGCTGACGGAATTCACAGATGTGAATCTGGCCAACGTTGCTCAAATTACCATCGGCTTCGGTGATGGCAGCCCGGGAAATGCAGGAGCCGTGTACTTCGAAGACATCATGCTGGACTCTGCAGAAGCCGAGATATTACCTGAAGTTGCTGGTCGGGTGGCTGCTAACACCGTTTATCAGCAAATAGAAGGTTTTGGTGGCTCAGCGTGCTACGATGCAGGTCTTTTAACATCTTATGCTTACAGAGAGACCGTTTACGATTTGCTGTTTAGAGACCTCGGGATGGATATCTTAAGAATAAAAAACACGTATGATTTCTATCCTAGTGAAGTAATCGCTACAGGAGTAATCGTCGCAGAAGCCGAAGAGGCAACACGTAATCCAAATTTGAAAACATTCCTTGTGCCCTGGTCGCCACCGTCTAATTTGAAGAACACCGGAACCTTGGGATGCAATCCTGACATAGATCCTGAACACTGCAATGGAACACTTAAACAGGACGCCAACGACCCCAATAATAGTGCACCTTATTACTATGTATATAATGCGTATGCGGACTGGTGGCTAAACAGTTTGACCGGCTTAGGCGGTTTCAATAGTGTCGGCATTTACCCCGATTACATAAGTATCCAAAACGAGCCGGACTGGGGAATCCAGGACCAGGAGTGCAGATTCAGCCCAACAGAAAATCCCTATGCTGGCTACGATAAGGCGTTTGAGGCGGTTTATAACAGGATTGACGGAAATGTTTCGCCTATGCCGAAGATGCTCGCCCCCGAGTCAGTGGGCTTCGGCAGTTCCCGGCCATTTATCAATGCGTTGGTCACTATAGGCCAGATAAACAATGTCTATGGTTTCTCACATCATCTTTACGGCGACGGCAGCTATTATAATCCAGATGGTATGATTACAGAACCGGGTTATACCATGCAGGAATATGCCGACGATTATGGCTATAAGCCGTTGTTCCAGACGGAGTTTGGCGGCGGAGACCCTCCAACATTTAACGATGCCGTATTGCTGGCGCAGCACATTCACAACTGTCTTGTTTATGAAGGCGTAACCTCTTATTTTCAATGGACATCATTTCGCGCCAGCTACACTGAAGGAGGAATGATTAATCTCAAATCGGGCGGGCCGGAAATCAGGGACCTTTACTGGTTTTTCAAGGCTTATTCGTATTTTACCGACCCAAACTGGTATCGCGTCGGCGCCACTCCCAGTCCGTCAAGCGACCAGCGAATGACCGCCTTTAAGAGCCCCGATGGTAACAACCTGACGATAGTGATACTCAACAAATCCACCAGCAGCGTCAACTTAACGCTCAATTTGAATGGTTTCCCCATGGACAACTCGGCGATATATCGGAGCAGCGAAACAGAGCACTGGGCATATATCGGTCCTTTTTATGAGGCTGGTTCACTGATGCTGCCGGCGCAGTCAATCACTACAATCAGCAACGTTGCCTTTTCAAACTGTGACAGTGTCCTCGATGCAGGCTATGGTTTGGTCTCGGACATCCACCCGGACTGCTACGTTAATTATGAGGACCTCAAAGTAATAACCGACAACTGGCTGCGTACCGATTGCACCGAGCCGGACAACTGTGAAGGCGCCGACTTTGAGCTGACCGACGGCGCCGTTGACCTCTACGATTTCAGCGGTTTTGCTATGCAGTGGCTGTGGTGTAACGACCCCGAGGACCTGGACTGTGAGCATAACTGGTAGAACCGAAAAGCGTTTTACCCCCGTAATTAAGCATAAGGAAAGGAGTAGAACGAGGATGTCTGTTAAACGTTTTTATACGTATTTGTTTTTAATTTCAGCCCTTGCTTGGTCGCCCTGTTACGGCGATACCGATGGCTATGCGCCAAAGCCCAACCCGATGAAATGGAGATTTGTCCCGGCGACAATGGGGCCAAACACAATTTATATGAGAGCAACGACCGCTCTGGACGCAAACGATATGCCCGTGAAGTACTACTTCGAATGCACCGACCACCCCGAAGCCAGTAGCGGTTGGATATCAGATGCGAATTACACGGCTACAAATCTTACTCCGGGCACCACGTATTCGTTCAGGGTCAGAACATGTGATAATGATGGCGGTGACCCCAATACTCAGAGTCACTGGTCGAGAACCACTCCATCTGCAACCACCGATGTTGACACTACCCCCCCTGTGCTCAAGCTGGACTTCAACTATGACCTAAACAATGACGATGCGAACACCCAGACCGGCTTTACTAAATTTATCCGAACAGACAGCGGCAGTGAAGTAAATGGTGTTATAATTGACCTTGCAGGAGACCTTTCATCAGCCCTGCGTGATGACCCTTCTGGCGCAATGGAGATGTATGATAAGTTCTTCGGCTCAATCGTGCCTGACCCGTGCTGGTATAATCCGCGAGCAGGCGAGAGAATTTATCGCGATTTTATCTATGGGACGTATCCGAGCGGAGTTGCCATCACGTTATGGGGGCTGGGGGTCAATCGAGACTGCAACATAACTATATGGGCATATGATAGCCAAGCAGGAGAGAATCGAGTCGCGAACTGGTATGCCAACGGCACATATATTTTTGACACTAACTTCATAGGCGGTGCGACGGGTTGGCCTCGCTATGATAACCAAACTGGTGAAGGCTGGCAAGATTTATACAAGTACGCCTTTAGCGGGACAGCTACGACGGATTATCTGGGCAGAATCATCCTGACAAGCAGCAAGGACCCATGCAGTCAGGCAGACCAGCCCTTTGCTTTTGTTAACGCTATAAAGGTGGAGCCGAATGCCTTGACTCCATTTGTCCTGACAAACTATGCCCACCGTCCGGTGCCGTTTGATGGCGCAGAAGATGCGCCAGTAGATGTAGTCTTTAGCTGGAGAAAGGGCGGACTTTCTGAAACACACGATGTATATTTCGGCACTAATGAAACCAAAGTAACCGACGCCAACAGAGACGTTAATCTGGGCGTACTGGTTAGTCAAGGCCAGGAGCCTAATACTTATGACCCTTATGGTTCTGCTGGCTTTCTCGAATTAAACAAAACCTATTACTGGCGGGTCGATGAGGTTAATTCTGCACCTGACTACACAATCTTCAAAGGCGAAGTGTGGAGTTTCAAAACATTACCGTATTTTGTTATAGAGGATTTTGATTCGTATGAGGACGACTATGCTTTGCTGAATGTATGGAAGGATTACTCGACCAACGGCACCAGTGCGGAAGTTTTTGTTGAGACGGATCTGAATCGTGGTGGACCGCCGTATCAGTCGATGAGGTATCGATACAGGAATAACCTCCCGCCATACTATTCCGAGGCCTATGTTGATATTGCTGATTTGGGAATAAACGACCCTGATTGGCTTGGCATCGGTGCTAAAACATTAGTGCTGTACTTCTATGGCGAACCAATCAATCCTATTGGTGAGCAGATGTATGTGAGTCTGACAGACGGCGACAGCCCCGCGCATACCGCGACCGTAACCTACAGCAATATGAGCGATATCAGGTTAAAACAATGGAATAAATGGAGCATTACGCTGACAGAATTCACAGATGTGAATCTGGCCAATGTTGCGAGGATTACCATCGGCTTCGGCAACGGCAGCCCTGGAAGTACAGGTACTGTGTATTTTGAAGACATCACGCTGGATAGTGCAGGAGCCGATACATGGCCTGAGGCTACCGGCACGGTTGATATTAGCACCGTTTATCAGGAGCTGGAAGGTTTTGGAGCCGCCGCCGGCTGGCATGAATTCGAGATAGAGGGGATGCCACAGCCCGACAGAGACAGTTTGTATGATACTGTGTTTGTTGAGCTGGGTCTTGACATTTACAGAGTGCGAAATAGTTATGATTACGACAGCGGCTACTTAGGCCGTTCAGCCCAAATCATCGTAGACGGGAAGGAACGCAATCCATCGTTAAAGGTTATGAATTCCTCCTGGTCGCCGCCGGATTATCTCAAAAGTAACGGCCTGTTAGAAGGCGGAACTCTTGTAAAAGACCCTACCGACCCTAATAACAGCGCCCCTTACTATTACGCATACAAAAAGTTTGCACAGTGGTGGGCAGACAGTCTGGTTGCCTGGGAAAGTAACGGTGTAGTTGCCGACTACATAAATATACAAAATGAAACCGACTTTAATTATGCGGGTTGGGCGACCTGCGGATTCGACCCAACTGAGAACTTAACCTATGCCGGTTATGATAAGGCATTTGAGGCGGTTTATCAGGAACTATATTTGCGAATGGGGCCGAATATGCCGAAGATGCTTGCCCCAGAAACCGCCGGTCTTTACGGTCTCAATACATATATCGATAATCTTGCCGATCAAAGTCACGTTTACGGTTATGCTCACCACCTTTACAACGGCGGCGGCGCCTACAACTATCCTGACGGATTTATCCCCGCAATGACCTATTACCGCGATAACTATGGTGACAAGCCACTGATGATGACGGAATTCTCAAAGGGTGGTGAACATGAAAACGGCGACGTTACTATTTTTCCTGAGGCAATAAATCTTGCAGGTATGATGCATGACTCCCTGGTTTTCGAGAACGTATCGGCGTATGTTTACTGGGAGTTGTTCTGGACACCACCTAAGGGTCTTATAAGTTATGGAAACACCTATCCCAATCCTGTTTATTATGCCTTCAAGCACTATTCGGCATTTACCGACCCCGGCTGGCATCGCGTCGAGGCCTCGACCGATTGGGGCGACACGGGCAACGTGCGCATTTCGGCCTTCAAAAGTCCCGACAGCCAGCAACTATCGATTGTGATAATCAACATTGCTTACCACAATGTCAACTTAACGCTTAATTTGAACGGTTTCCCACTGGACAACGCAGAGATATATCGAACCAGCGAAACCGAGAGTACAGCATATATCGGTCCTTTCTATGAGGCGGGTTCGCTGATGCTGCCGGAGCGGTCAATCACCACAATTAGCAACGTTTTTCTCTCAAACTGCGATAGTGTCCTCGTTGCGGACCACGGCTTGACCTCTGACATATACCCCGATTGCTACGTTAATTACGACGACCTCAAAACTATAACTGACTACTGGCTGAGTACTGAATGTGACTTGTATGGCGACTGTGAAGGTGCCGATTTTGCACCGACGGACGGCAGTGTTGACTTCTCTGATTTCGCCCGTTTTGCCGAGCAGTGGCTGCTGTGCAACGACCCGGGAGACCCAGCCTGCACACCTAACTGGCCGTAGTATAAGCTGTTGCCCACAGACACGAATACTGCGGTTGCAGAAAAGTTCTGTTATGTGCATCACGACCCTGCAGAATTTGCGTAAAAAAATGTTGCGTAATTCTCTGTTTTCCTGTATATGTGCCTGTCCAATCCGCCTTCGCTCGCGCTACGGCGGACAAGTTGCAAAAGACGTTAAAAGCAGGATATTTTGTCGAAATATCGTTTATTAAAGGACTAATATAGGACCTTGGATTAAAGGGAAGGAGTAATTTATGCAGAACGGAATTCAAAAGCTCTCTATCAAGGAGAAGATCGGTTACAGCTTAGGCGATACCGGATCAAATCTGTTTTTTCAAACTTTCATCTATTTTATGCTTTTCTTTTACACAGATGTATTCGGCATCACCGCTAAAGCAGCGGGAACTATGTTTATAATAACCAAAATCTGGGACGCTGTTAACGACCCGATGATGGGTATGATTGCGGACAGAACCAACACCAGATGGGGGAAATTCCGGCCTTACCTGGTCTGGTTTGCCATACCATTCGGCGTACTTGGAGTATTAACCTTTACTACACCTGAACTCAGCGAAGGCGGAAAGCTTATATACGCTTATATTATGTATACATTGCTGATGATGGCTTATACCGCTATCAACGTGCCTTATTCGTCAATAATGGGTGTTATGACACCGAATTCTCATGACCGAACCACGGTTTCCTCTTTCCGATTCGTGGCGGCTTTTGCTGCACTGTTCTTCATTCAATTCTTCATCCCGACAATGACTGAAGATGCAGCTGATCCACAGAAGAGCTGGCAACTGACTATGACCATTATTTCCGGATTGGCGGTTATTCTGTTTCTGATTGCTTTCTTTTCATCTAAAGAACGTGTTCAGCCCCCAAAAGACCAGAAAACTTCATTTAAACAGGATCTGGTTGACTTGGCCACAAATAAACCCTGGCTGATGATAGGCGCCGCTACAGTCTTACAACTCATATTCATTTGTATGCGAGGCGGAAGTACGTTTTACTATTTCAGGTATTTTATAAAAGACCAGGAGATAATGTTGTTCGGAAATGCTTTTAGCGCATCATATTCGAAGCTATTTTCTGCATTCACTATGTCAGGAACCGCCTTTACGATACTCGGAGCCATTATAACAATACGCATCAGTAAAGTCTTTGGTAAATCAATAACTTATTCAATAGCTCTGGGTATATCAGGTATAGCTGCGGGTCTCATTATTCTCGCAGGTTCACAAGATATTGCTTTAATATTTATTCTGAACATTATTACATCTTTTGCTGTCGGTCTCGTGTCTGTACTTCAGTGGTCTATTTATACCGACACAGCAGATTATTCGGAGTGGAAAAATGGCCGTCGTGCTACCGGGCTTGTGATGTCCGCTTCGCTGTTCGCACTCAAGCTCGGGATTGCACTTGGGGCTGCAGCTAATGCATGGATATTGGCAGCTTATAATTACCTGCCTGACCAGGAGCAAACCGAACTGGGAATGTTAGGCATACGTATGGTTATGACTGTTTATCCAGCCATCTTCGCTTTGCTTGGTATGGTATTGATGTTCTTCTACCCGTTGAATAAACAAAAGATGCACCAAGTCGAAACCGAATTGATTGAGCGCCGGCAGAAACACGAATACTAACAGGGATACCCGGTTATGAAATTTCAGAGGGCAGGTATTTACGCTATGGCGTGTGTTGCATTGTTGCCGGTTGCCAGCTGGGGTGCCCAGCAGCCCCCTCTAAAAGACGTATTTGCAGACGATTTCTTAATAGGTGGCGCACTGAATGATGATGTGGTGAACGGCAAAGACCCCAAAGCCGCCGCCATTGCCGAGAAACATTTCAGTGCTATCACGGCTGAAAACGTTATGAAGTGGGTGCATATCCACCCCGAGCCGGACAGATACGACTTCTTGGCATCTGACCGTTTCGTGGACTTCGGCCGAAAGAACAATATGTTCGTCGTCGGCCACACGCTCGTCTGGCACTCGCAGACACCTAAATGGGTGTTTGTGGACGACGCCAACAAGCCATTAACCCGTGAAGCGTTGCTTGCCCGTATGAAAGACCACATCTTTACCATTGTCGGCCGTTATAAAGGCCGCATCAAAGGCTGGGATGTCGTCAACGAGGTGCTTGATGACGACGGGCAGCTGCGAAAAAGCAAATGGCTGGAAATTATCGGTGAAGATTACATTGCTAAAGCCTTCGAATACGCTCACGAGGCCGACCCGGACGCTGAGCTGTATTACAACGATTTTTCCCTCGAAAATCCGGCCAAGCGTGACGGATGCGTTCGCCTCGTGAAAGACCTCCAGTCCAAAGGTGTCCACATCGACGGCGTCGGCCTGCAGGCTCAGGCCTGGCGTTTGCCCCCGGATTACCCTTCACTCAAAGACGTTGAGGATTTTTTAAATGCCGTCTCCGCACTCGGCGTTAAGGTTATGATATCCGAGATGTGCATAGATGTCCTGCCCAGTGCCTTAGGCCAAATAGGGGCGGACCTTAAAATCAGAGCCGAATTACGCGATGAGCTTAATCCTTACGTTGACGGTCTGCCCGACCATATGCAGAAAAAGCTTGCGGACCGTTATGCCGAGCTTTTCTCGCTTTACCTTAAACACTCCGACAAAATCAGCCGTGTCACTCTCTGGGGTATTTACGACAAAACAAGCTGGCTCAACAACTGGCCTATAAGGGGACGTACCAACTACCCGCTTTTGTTCGACCGCAATTATAAACCTAAGCCGGCATTTTATGCCGTTGTAAAAACCAAAACGGCCCCGGGCAAACAGCAAGGTTCTGTGGTGCGCACGTTATTTTCTACAGTTTTGGAATCCGGTCGTTTTGTAGCAGATACTTTATTCTCGGCTGCAGATGTTTTTTTATCTGTTTTAGTGCCTAAGCAGCAGGCCAAAACCTTCCAGAATCCCGTCATACCGGGTTTTTATCCGGATCCGAGTATCTGCCGGGTCGGAGACGATTATTACACGGTGCACAGCACATTTGAGTATTTCCCGGGCGTCCCGGTTATGCACAGCAAAGACTTGGTGCACTGGCAGCTAATCGGATACTGCCTCACACGCAAAAGCCAGCTTAACCTCGACGGAGTTCGCTCTTCGGGCGGCATTTACGCACCTACAATTCGTTATCACGACGGCACCTTTTATATGATAACTACCTGTGTGGATTGCGGCGGCAACTTTTACGTTACCACTAAAAACTCGGCAGGTCCTTGGTCAGAGCCGATTTGGATAAAAGACGGCGGCGGTATCGACCCGTCACTTTTCTTCGATGACGACGGCACGGTCTATTACCACCGACAGCAAGGTGGACGCCACGGCTGCACCGCTCAAGCAACGATAAATCTCAAAACTGGCAAACTTGAAGGAGAATTGAAAGAAATATGGCGCGGCACCGGCGGCATCTGGCCGGAAGGACCGCACCTGTATAAAATCAACGGCAAATATTACCTGATGATTTCGGAGGGCGGAACAAGCTACGGTCATATGGTCACTGTCGCCCGAAGCGATTCACCCTGGGGACCGTTCGAATCGAATCCGAACAATCCCATTCTCACGCATAAAGAGCTCGATGGCAATCCAATCCGTGCAGTCGGTCACGCAGATCTCGTCGAAACCCCGGACGGCTGGTGGCTCATTTGTTTGGCTATCCGGCCCAAGGGCGGCTACTATCATCACATCGGTAGGGAGATGTTCCTCGCACCGGTCGTCTTTGACAGCAACGGCTGGCCCGTCGTCAATAAAACAGGAACGATTAGTTTAGTAATGACTGCACCGAAACTGAAACAACATACCTGGCCGAAAGCCCCGGCAAGGGACAACTTTGATAGTAAGACCTTGGCTTTGAAGTGGAACTATCTGAGAAATCCTGTTGAGAGTAATTATTCGCTTGTTGAACGAGAAGGTTTCCTCAGACTTCACGGCTCTGGCGTTACTTTGAACGATAAGGATACGCCGACTTTTGTCGGACAAAGGCAAACCGATTTCAATTGCGTCGCCTCGACCCTGCTCGAATTCGACCCCAGTGGTGAAAACGAAGAGGCCGGCCTTGTGGCCAGACAAGATGACAGACATCATTATGAAATTGCGGTAACGTTGAAGGACGGCAGGCGTCGGGTCCTTCTCAGGAAAACCGTCGGCGGCGAATTAATCGAACCCGTCAAATATGTAGATGTCAGGCCCGGCCCCGTTATATTGTCAATCAAGGCTTCTCCGTTGTCTTACGAGTTTTCCTGTCAGTCTGCAGACGGCTCCAGAGAGGTTCTGGGCACAGCCCTGACGAAAGATTTGTCCGTCGAAACGGTAGGTTTTGATTATGGGATGTGTTTTACAGGCGTGTATTTCGGTATGTACGCCACCGGCAACGGCCAAAAATGCACAAAACCAGCCGATTTCGGTTGGTTTGAGTATAGCCCAGATGCAAATTAAGAAGGCGTAAACTACAGATACGAAAACCTGAATTCCCGGACACCATCAATTAAATCATACTAACAAATGCACAACACTGTTCCTCCTTTTTAGTTTCGACTTGACATCGGGATGCTGATAAGGGTATCATTCCACGTTCTTACTTTCTAAAGGATTACTTAATAAGGAGCTTAGAGTGCCGAAAGAGAAAGATATTGAAATCGTCTCCGCAGGGCATACCTGCCTTGACCTGATACCGGCTTTTACAATCGAGGGAAAAGTCGACAAGATGACTGACGTTCTCGTGCCCGGCAAAATGATAAATATGGGCGACTGCGTCGTCGTTGGTGGTGGGCCGGTTACTAATGCTGGCGTATCCATCCGCCGCTTAGGCGTAAAAACCGAGCTAATCGGCAAGGTCGGCGACGACGACTTCGGAAACCAAGTTATCCGTTGGTATGAAGAGCATGAGGGACATTTCAAAGGCATTCACCAGGTTAAAGGCGAATCCACATCATATACAATCGCTATATGTATCCCCGGTATAGACCGCTTTTACCTGCATCATTGCGGCGCAAACGATACGTTTGTCTATGATGATATGGACTGGGACATTGTGGAACGGTCCAAACTGATGCTTTTCGGTTATCCGCCCTGGATGAGAAAGCTTTATGAAAGTACAGGTGCCGAACTTACAAAAATCCTCAAAAAGACCAAAGAATTAGGAACTACAACTGTGCTCGACCTTTCACTTCCCGATGTGGATAGTTACGCAGGCCAGCGCGACTGGAAGGCGATTCTTAAAGACTGGGTTCCGCTGTCGGATATTATGGTGCCAAGCGCAGAAGAGATTTTTTACTTCCTTTATAAGGAAAAATTTCTTGAGAAAAAAGCAAAACTCGGACCCAAAGAAAGTGTTCTTGACCATCTGACGGTCAAAGAGATTTCCACTGTCGGAGATGATTTGCTAAAAATGGGTTCTGGCATAGCAATGGTCAAATGCGGCAACAGGGGCTTATATGTTCGGACCGGTGACAAAGACCGGCTGAAAAAGTTAGGTGCGGCTGGATGCGCCGACCTCGAAAACTGGGCCAATCGCGAGCTTTGGTTCCCTGTTTATGAGGAGGAAAAATTTGTCGGAGCGCTCGGTTCCGGCGATGCGGCAATCGCAGGATTTCTTGCAGCGTTTGTCTGGGGTCATACTATCGAATCCTGCTTGAGATATGCAAATGCCGCCGGAAGTATGAACGTTACCGTTCCTGACGGCTTAACGTGGAATAAAGGATTCGATGATTTGACAAAACGCATTAAAGCCGGGTGGAAAACAAAGGATTCGAAGATTGATGAGGCCGGCTGGAAGAAGGAGCGCGAATTCTGGGTCGGACCTGACAATAAGGGCGAATGGGAATCGTAAAAAAGTATAAAACAGGAGATGAAAAATGGCGAAGAAAAGCAATGCCAAAAGAGATGCATTTGTAAAAAGAAAAGTAGCGAAGATGACGCTGGAAGAAAAAGTCGGCCAGCTCCTCACATTCACCTGGCGAGGCGCAATGCTTACCCCGAGCGGCATCGAGCAAATCACGAAACTGCAGTGCGGCGGCCTCTGCCTCGAGCCCTACGCGCTGGAGACCTGCAAAAACCTCTACTGGGGCAACTCCCAGGTGGACACGACCTTCAAACCGCCGAAAGGCTATTTCACAATCTCGAACACTTATTTCGCCGGTAAAACCTTCGGCATCAGCATCACCCCGGAAGAATACACCAGACGCCTCAATATGATGCAGAAAATCGCGATGGCCCGCCCCTCCGGCATTCCTTTGCATATGACCATTGATATGGAAGGTGATTTCAAAAACGACTATATGGCTGGTGGCATCCGCCAGTTCCCCTCACAGATGGGGCTGGCTGCTATCGGTGACCCCAAGATGACCTACAAAGTCGCCAATACCCTCGCAAAGATGTGCAGCAATATTGGTATAACTCAGTTTTACCATCCGGTTTGCGACTGTAACACAAATCCCAAAAACCCGGAAATCGGCGTCCGCTCCTTCTGCGACGACCCGAAAATTTGTGCTCAGCACGTGGCCGCGGCCGTTAAAGGTTACCAGGACGCAAACGTCGCCGCAACCGGAAAGCATTATCCCGGACGCGGCGCCTCCGGAACCGATGCACACGACGTCCTCGAAGTTCTTAATCTGAGCAAACATAGGATGAAAGACGTCGATTTGGTCCCGTTTAAGGCGGCTATAGACGCGGGCTGCATGGCTATTATGACAGGCCACTCCGTCTACCCCTCGTATGACCCCGACTATCCGACCACGCTTTCGTCTATATTGCTGACCGATTTGCTCAAGGGCGAGCTCGGCTTCGACGGCGTCATCGTTTCCGACGCTATCGGAATGGCCGCCATCCTCAAGAAGTGGCCGCTCCCTGTCGCCTGCGCAATGGCAATAAAAGCCGGCGTCGATACCATACTTCTCAAGGCCGACGACGAGTCCCGCTCGCAATGCTTCTTCGGCATCAAGCGGGCCGTCGAAAAAGGCGACCTTTCCATAGACAGGGTCAACGACGCCGTCACGCGCCTGCTAAAGATGAAATACGACCAGGGCCTCTTCCAGACAGCCGGCAAGAAGGACCCCAAGAAAGCCCAGGCCTATACGATGAGCAAACCCGTCGTGGACTTCTGCTGGGAGACCGCCAAAAAGGCCCTTTTGGTAATGCGTGACAATAAGAAACTCCTGCCGCTCAAAAAGAGCCAGAAAATCCTCGTCATCGAGCAGCGTATTCCTTACGAATTCTGCGGCAAAGACCCATATATGCACACGCATATGTTCTGCGAGAGAATGGTCGAGAATTCCCTCAACGTAATCCTCGTCGATACCGAGTTCTCCGCCTTCGAAGATGAGGTTAAAGAATGCCTCGAGCTTGCAAAGCAGGCCGACGTCGTGGTAATGACCAACTATTACGCCCGAATCGTCAAGTCCGGCAACAATCAGCTCCTCGCCAAGAAGCTCAAACAGGCCGGACACAAGCTCGTTGTTGTTACCAACAGTCCTTACGTAGAGGGCACCACCGCCGAGGCAGACACCGTCGTCTGCCACTTCAGCGGAACGCCCGATTCTATCAGGTCCTCCGCTGACCTGCTGTTTGGCAAAATCAAGCCGTGTAAACAGACCAAATGCCCGGTCAAGCTCGGCGAACAAAAGGCCGCCCCTGTAAAGGCCCCGTTGAAGAAAGCACCGGTCGGCCTGTCGTATTGCTAACCGCAAATTAAACATATAAATTAGACAAGAGCCCCTGCCGTTTTTCTCCGCAAAAGCGAAGCAGCGGGGTTTTTGTTTCCACTTTTATTTAACTCGCTGGACAATTACACAGTACATACGGTATCATACCGTTATGAGATTATTCAGCACCGATCTCGCAGAGGGACTGGAAATCGCCGAAAGGGTCAACACGAAATATAAACCCGTGTTCGATAAATTCCCCCCGGCACAGCGGGCGGCTTTGGCGAGATATTTTCTGCCGCGCAAGTCGAACAAACAGGTCGTCGGCGTTACAAGGCCGGGCGTTATCAAATGGTACTGTCCATTTGCTGACCAGAAAGAATTTCCCAGCGGCCATCGCTATTGCATCAACGTTTATACCGGCTGCAGTCACGGGTGCAAATACTGTTACGCACAGGGCTACGAGCCGAGCCAGGCCAAGTGTAAAGATAACTTCAAAAAGAAGCTGCTTAAAGACCTTGCCGATGTCGAAGAGTTTAATTTGCCGCCTGCCCCGCTGCATTTGTCCAACAGCACGGACGCGTTTCAGCCCCTCGAGCTACGACAAAGACTCGCGCTGTTTACTCTTCAGCAATTGCAGCAATATCGCCGATACTTTACCAGCATTACCATCCTGACAAAAAATCCCGCGGTGCTTACAGAGCCTGAATATCTCGAAGTGCTTAAAAATCTCTTGTCTTTGCCTGCAGACCATCCGCAGAAAAACCTGTTTAACAGCAAAGCAATCCCCGCCTTGCACGTAGAGGTCTCGCTTGCTTTTTGGGACGAGGATAGCGCTAAGTTTTATGACCCCGGCGCGCCTGTCGTTGCACAGAGAGTCGCCGCGATAAAGAAACTTCGACAAAGCGATGTACCCGTCGTGTTGCGTATTGACCCGTTGCTGCCACGTAATCCGCTACCGAGTGGAAAATCCCTGGCCGATTTCCAGTTGCCGGACGCACAAAGCCTAGCGGATATGGCAAAGCTCATAAGATTTGCCGCGGACACCGGCGTGCTGCACATCGTCTATTCCGTCGCGAAAATTGTCGCCCCGAGATACAAACCGATGACCGAAGCGATACAGCGGCTCAAACAGGTCTACGAATATGCCGCCAGTCCTGATAAACTCATTTTCCGCGGCGGTGCCTGGCGCTTGCCGGATTATATCGCTCAAGAACGTATTGTTAAACCGTTCCTCGAAGTCTGCGACAGCTTCGCAATGAAAGCGTGTCCCTGCAAACAGAACCTTCTCTCAACGCCATAACATTTCCGGTTAGGAAAAACCGCTATTCTGAAATAATTGTAAGAATATTCATCGCAGGAGTTAGTGCTGTCATAAACTTTCTGACGCAAATTAAGTTTATTCACAGAAGTTTCTAATAAACAGCCAATACGGCGAGCGAAGCTTTCTCTGAATTTATCCTGAAGATTTAGGATGAAACCTGTTGACTTGCAAAAACCTCTGAGTGTTTCAATCTGTTGGCATATGTTTTTATAAGAATGATCTTCTTTTACGTGGTCAAGCACATATGGCAATAAGCATATGTCATACGGGTCAAGCATCCTTGATATCCTACGAAGCTGAACCATGCTGTCGGGAAATGGCGTATCTAACGTCAAAATATTTAACCTGCTTATGCCGTATAAATGTTTTACGTAAGTCTCCAGTATTTTTCTTCCAACGGCTAAAGCTTCGACACATATGTCATTCATGACTATATTGACGTAGATGTTTTTATTGAGCTTACAACATACGTTCGACACAATATTAAGGGCCGCTGTGCTGGCCACAGCAGGGCCACAACCGATATCAGCTATAGTAATATTTCTACGTTGCACTGCAGAGATGAATCTTTCAAAAGTGTCTTCCTGCAAGATAGCATTTTGAATTTGAAAGAAGTGTCTTGCGAAAAGCCTATCAAGAAAACCGCGTAAGCTTGGTTCGTCTATGGGATATGTGCATTCAGCTTCGGATGAATTGCTGGGAGGTGGCAAAGAGCTAATTTGCCGTTTAAGTATCCCTTCAAGTTTGTCATCGAGTGTCCAAATGTTGTTATGTACAATTTCTTTTCTTATTTCAGCTAACGTTGGATATGTCATTCGTAATCTCCGTTAATATAGTATGGCCCAATATCCACCTATAATTGGATGGACTTGCGCGATTGATGCGAAAATTTTGATTGTTTAAAGGGTGCGGTTTTGGCTAAGTCGTTGCAGTGAAAGGAATAAAAAAATTTTTAAGTTTTGCCGATTTTACTTACTACCCCCTGCGCATTTGATTGAATTCCGCTAAAACGCCGCGGGGGCTTCTCGAATTGGATTCCTGCTTTCGCAGGAATGACAGTTTTAGATTGCTGTTGTTTCCGTAAGCCGCAGTAATTTCGTGAAGCGTGAAGCGAGATATGTCCGAGCAGAAGACAGGACAAACGAATTCACAACGGGGGTAACCCTCTGCAATGCAGGGGGCTAAATATTTTAGATTGCCGCTGCTGCGTAACTTACCAGACGAGCAGTTCAAAGGTGGGGGAGTCTTTGACGACGGTGCCGGGGGTGCTATTTGCAGCTTCAACCATCTGCTGGGACCAGTCGTCGATGATTACTTTGGCCGGGGCCCACCAGTTGAGTGCCTTAAAGTCCAGGATGGCCGATTTCGGATGCTCACAGTCAGCGAACATTCCGATGATTTCGCCGGTGTTGCCGTCTCTGAAGCGCCCTTCAATAGCGACCACGCCTTTGCCGATGTCCTGTGATTTTGATGCTGCACCGCCGGCCATTCCGACCGCAGCGGTGGCACTTGGAAGCACACAGCCGATTGCGCTCAAGACCGTATGGGACGGCACCACCTGCACCAGGGCCAGCTCAAGTATCAGTGTATTTGGTCCGACGGCATCTACTACCGTGAAGCGATGGTTAGGGTCGTCCATAAAAGCCTTGGTGAATGAATGCTGCGTATAGTCTGCCAGCTCCGCGATTTCTTTTTGAAGCTTTTCCTTATCGAGGTTGGCAATGTTCATCTTCTCCCAAGAACCCTCAGCCATTATGTAGTCGCTGTTAACGGGAGCGATGAAGATTTCATTGTAGGCTTTGGGGTCGTACTTATCATTCCAGTAGGTGCGCTGGAATGGCACATTGGCATCTTTAGACATTAGTTCGGCGTTAGGAATGAAGCCGGAGTTAGGCACCTCGCCAGCCTTGCAGCCTGCCAAAGCGAGCCCGGCTAAAAGACATATCTTTGTTAAAAGAGCCTTTGTCATTTATCTGTCCCCATTAAAACAAGCAAAAAACATACTGTCAATTCTATTGCCTGCCCTGTGTTTTTATAACCGCTAACCCCTTAAAAAACGCTTGAAACGGATGGTGTTATATAGTATTATTCGGCGTTTCTTAGGCACAGGTTAACATAGAATATTACTTAAATATTAGATTCCTGCTTTCGCAGGGGAGACAGACTTTCGGAACAAGAGGAGACGTTTAATGGCAAAAGCTGGTAGTAGTTTAAAGATGAGCGATTTGTTCACAATTTCGGGAGCACAAATACCCGCGATTTATGTTAAGAATAAGATGTCGGTGCATTTTCAGGGGATGTCAAAGACGATGGACTTTCCATTGACTATCTTCCTTCAAGGGGCCCCAACCTGCTCGGTAGGCATATCCCCGGAAGGTTTATACAACAGGATAAACGATGCAGGGCGATTAGTGTATATAAATCAAAAGGCGTTACAGCTTGCATCTGCGCCGATTGTCCGCGTTGGTGACGAAAAGCCGGTTATGCTCACCACTAAAAGGCCGGAGGTGATGGAAAGCCACGATGATATACCGGTGACGGAGCGTTATTATTATCCGCCGGTGGATGTAAAGTGCGTTACGATTTCGCTTGCTTCGCCCAATACAGAGATGTCTTACAAATTGGGAAAAGCAAGGGTTACAAGAAGGTTGATTAGCCCGTTTTTATCCGGTAATGAGCAAACCTATATGCCCATCGGTGTAGAGGAGTATGAGGTCGAGAACACTTCGAAGCAGGCGCAGCAAATCGTGTTAGTGATACCGAGGCCGAGTTTGGCGAACCTGCTGGAAAAGAAATATCGGCCGATTGACCAGGACACCGCCTTTATATGCACGGCGCAATTGAAAGGCCACGTCCACGAGGATTACAGCTCTAACGGCATAAGAGGCGTAGTTATGGGCAGCACGGAAAGCTCGTGCTTTAACCCCAGCTCCGCTGGTGAGGCGAGTTCAGAGAAAATGGTTATAGCTGTGCCGGAGATAGACGGGGCAGCAATGGACACACAGCCATATTTCAGGTTAAACAGCTTAAGGCAGGATTTGCTATTGAAGGCCGACGGTGGCTTTTATGAGAAGTTCGGGCCTAAAGTCAATCATGATTACGGCGCAGCTGTCAGTGTTACTTTTACATTGAAGCCGAAGGCGACAAAGAAGATACCAGTCGCGATTGTATTTGATTTCCCGCAGCAGTGGTATGCGGACGGGACTGCGTTCGACCGCAAATACGTCAAGAGCTTCACAAATGCAGAAACCAGAGCCATAGATATGGCGAAACTTGCACTGGATAAGTATCCTGAATGGCTGACGAAGACAGCCGCAATTCAAAACAAGATGCTGGAACTTATCAGTGAAAGCCCTTCTTATAAAGTAGACAAAAAGGGTGCATTATTGCTGCTGCGGCTGATTGTGAACGAATTCCATTTCCCATTGTCGAATGCAGCGGCGTGGATTGAAGGCAAGGACGGCAACGACGTGGCGAGGTTCCTCGAATGCTTCGATTATCCGTACGTTAACTCGCAGGACGTTGACTGGTTCTCGATGATACTGCTGATGCTGTTTCCGGATGTGGAGAGGGAAATTTGCCAGCAGTTTATTGATTCGATAAATAAAGAAGATCCTACGGAGAGGTTCTATCATACCCACGCATCTTTTGCAGAGGCACGCCAGCATTTTGTGGAGCACCCGGGAGAATATGAAGGCGTGTCACTGACCCACGTGAAAGCTCCCACGAAAATCAAGGGCAGTGTGTCGCACGATTTAACCGCTTTGACTTTCGGCAATCCGATGCGGAATAAAAGCGAATATACTTGGTATAACACCAACTACTGGATAGACCTTTTCCCGAAAATAGCGCTGCGGGTGCTGCGAAATGTCAAATACACAGGCGATATGGATTTTCTTAAGAGGAACTGGGAGACACTTAAGTTCGGATACGAGTATCTGGAAAAACTCGATTTAGACGGAGACGGCATTCCTGAAGGCAATCCAGAAGAGGTGAAGAACACCTTCGATAATATACCCTTGTTCGGCATAGATTCATACAGTACCAACGGCTTCTTGGCGGCGTGCAAAGCGATGAGCAAGATGGCGGATATGATGGGGGATAAGACGGCCAAAGAAGAATACGACGAGATTTTCGACAAGGCCTTTGCCGTTTATGAAAAATTATGGATAGACAAGAAAGTTAAAGGCCAACGGATGCAGTATTACGCCACCTGCGTAGACCTCGCTACAGGCAAAATGAACACGGACGTCTGGACCAATCAGTTGGACGGTATGTGGTATTTGATATTAATGGGCGAAGAGCCATTTATTCCTGCTGAGAAAGCAAGGGTGATTCTCAAGACAATTTACACAAATAACCGCAATCCTCTCGGCTGGGCTACCGCCCGGACACAAACCGGAAAGCCAGTGGAATCTGACCAGGGGAAAGACGTTTGGGTAGCGTCGAATTATGTCCTTGCGCAGCTTCTTGATTATTATGGATTAGTCAAGGAAAGCAAAGAAGTTTACAAAGTGATGGACAAGGTCGTGTTCCAGCACGCCAATTCTCTAATTACGCCGGAAAGTGTCCGGCCGACGTTTGAAAAGGAAGCTGGCGAATCGAAACCGGGGCCGCATTATATTGTGTGCGGTTATACCAGGCCGGGCGCGATATACTCGCAATTGGCGATGCTGTTTATAAAAGAGCTTCAGCAAAAAACGGGTGCTACGATAATAGACTCTCAGCAGTTGCAGACTTTTATCACTGATTTATTTAAGTAACCTGCCTTGCAATCGGCGGCAATAAATGGTATAATAATATAGTTGCGGATGTGCTATTAGTGCGGAATTTTTGAAAAGTGAATACGGGGGCGAACGGCTTCGACCGGATGGTGGAGAGCCAAGATGCATGTCCAGGACGCCGGTTGGCCTGGCTAATCACCCGGCAATAAATTTAATTGGCAACTACCAGTTGC
>CAZBST010000021.1:0-5998 GCA_964494805.1 uncultured Pirellulales bacterium
CTTTATATTATGGCCGACAAATGGCTTGAGACAACTACCGGCTATCCGCCGATTGAAGTTACCATCTTCGGCGATGCAAATAATCCAAGTGGGGATATCGGGATTAGCATTAGCGGCTATGACGCCACAACTGCCCGTGCTTTTGTGCTTATGGATGGGGAATTTATTGGAGAAATTGTAGATTTTGATAATGAGGGATGCGTTGGATTAGATAGTCACATATATGACAACGGACAACATACTATTAAAATTGCTGCAGTTGACGCTAATAGCTTAATCACAGTATCTGAAAACACTGCAGTTAATTTCACCAATGAGCTTTATTATGTAAGCAAAGAGGGCAATTTTAAAGAGGGTCAGGACTACCCTATATATGCTATGTATTCGTCAGAGCACAACTTGCGAGTAAAAGTTGTCGATTGGAATGAAACCGTCGTCTGGACATCTCCAACAATTTTGGGAAATATTAATGTAACAATTCCTGAAAGTGCATTCGTCAACCAAGTCTACGATTTAGTGATTGAGGAAGATAGCGAATCTTGGGAAAGTATATGGGCCTGCAGCACAGGAAAAGCATATGAGCCGAATCTCTCAAACAGATTCGCTGTTTTTTTACCAAATGTTTGGAGATACTTCCCGATACCTTATAATTCTGCAACAACTAGAAAAAGGACTGTCGCGGAGATCGAACGTATATGCCAAGATAAAGAAATGCCGTGTGTAGTTCTCAACGGATGTACCTGGGAAGATTTCAAATCAGTTTTGTCCTCGCCAAATATAAGCTATGTTTATATGGTCACTCATGGCGGCACAATAGTCAAGGGGTCACCTGGGAACCAAGTATCTATAACGCATTTTCGCCTTACAGGCTCAAAGGTAATATCGCGTCCTAGCCGCTATACCAAGGGGAAAAACGCGCACTATATGAGCTCACTGGGGCTGGGGACAACAGATCAGATAAGAATTGTTAATATTGATGCATGTTTTCAAGCTAACTATGATGACATGGCGGATGAATGGATAGACGAAGTCCTAGGTAATGTTGACCAATTATTCGTTAGCTGGAATGGAGGGGTTCTTATGAAAAATAAAGATTGGGATATATGGAGTCGAGACATTTGGCGTACTTTAGGAAGCGGACAAACTTATAAGGCAGCCCGAGATGCAGCAATACTTGACCTCGAAAACGAATCAAGATACTTTATCGATGGACGAGTGGGGTTTTATGGTTTTGATCAAGTAACCTTTACAAGCGAAGGGAACCAAAAATGAGAAAGAAAACGCGTACATTTTTAATTGTCATCGGTATAATAGCAGTGATTCTGGTCGTGAAAGCCATTCTGTTCTTTACTGCCAAACCTAGGATGGAGGTCGATTATCCGGCCGAGATAAACGCTTTGAGCAAGCCATCGGATTATGATCCGAATAAAGATGGTTTTAGATATCTAACAGAAGCTTCAGAACTCTATACAAAGACGCCTTTGGGATTGGACAAAAATCTTTGGCCGCATGAAATGAACGACGCAGAGATATCACTATTAAGGCAATGGTTGATTGCCAATTCTAATACGTTTGACGCTTATAGAAAAGCAGGTGAATGTGACTATATACGAATGAAACTCAAAGAAAGCTCTGGAAGTGATGAGAATGATTCATCAAAGTGGTGGCCCAAGAACGAAATCGATATGCGTTGGTGTCTTTTTTGCAATGCAAAACTCAAAGCGTTTGAGGGTAATTTTGATGAGGCATTAGAGAGCTTACTCGCTGTATGGAAAGTTGCTGTTAAGAGTACAAATCCAAACTACCCCCTTGGGTGGCAAATGAATAGTCTTTCTGACCGACGATGTGTTCTTGATACTGCAATAGATATAATCGATGTTTATAAACCGCCTGCCGCCGATTTGGAGAAATGGCAAAAGCAGTGGCAGAAGCAGTTTGAGCTGGATTCCTATGTCCCCGGCTTTGAAGGTGTAAGACTTGATTATTATGACATAATTCAGCGGTCATTTGTACATAAAAGAGATGGTAACGGAAGACTATATTGGAAGGAACTTGGACAGCATGTTCCCACTTGTGATTGCGTAAGCTCCTTAGATGTGTCGCTGATATCATTTACAGGCCCTACTGAATCGGATATGCGCTCCATGATTGATTCTATGATTACTCGTTATAAAGACCTTGTGATGCTGACGCCTTCGGAAGTAAGGTACCCAGAGCAACAGTATGTTCAAGCTCAGGAAAATTATAAAAGAAATCACAGAATGTCGGGACTTCTTGACTACTTTGTTCCGCCCCTGCATTCTTTCACTTTCTTTTATTACAGAGTAAAAATGAGACAGGATGCTCTTATTACTATATTGGCAATACTTCGTTTTAACACACAGCATGGCCGCTATCCTTCTAATTTGGCTGAACTTGTCCAGGAAAGTTTATTGACAGACTTACCAAGCGATCCATTTTCTCGGAGTCCTCTGATGTACATTCAACTGGATGACGACTTCGGGCTTTACAGTGTTGGCCCTGACTTTGCGGATGATGGCGGACGACGTGGAGCCGGAAATAATCCCTTGGTGGGCACACCTTATGGTGATGAAGTTTTTTGGCCGCCCTTGAGGAAAGGAAGAAAGAACATCAAATCTTTTGACAGAGAAATTTTTAAACGTTTTGGACCGTATTAGATAGTCCCAAAAAGTCTTAGTGAGAGCTATATAGATTCTATCTTAAAAATGGCCTTATCTATCAGGGATGGTATGACAAATCTTCGTCTGGCATACCCTACCTTTGGGAAAGCAAATATCAACAGTGGACTCACGATATGTGGGATAGGTTAGGGGCCGGAGATAACGTTGGTGATGCATTGATGTTTACTATGTGTCGGCAAACAAACTGGGGCGACCCTAATGGTCCCGTGGATAATTTCAGGTTTAAAGGACAAGGAGAAATCAACACCATAACATTAGTCGGAAATTAAGGAGAATGTTTATGACTAAAAGCAAATTAATATGGTTTTGGGTTTTACCAGCAATTGCGGCTTTGTGTCTGATTGTTGATATACTAAATCTGTCTATTGTTTATTATTCAGAGACTTTTTATTTTGCTTGTTTATATATAGTTATTGAGGCAATTGTTCTTGCAATTGTCTTGCGCATTTTACGAAAGACAGATATGCTCATATCTTTGAAGTTAGCAGTATACTATGCAATAGTAGTAGGAGGAAGTATAGCTATCAATTTCTTTTTATCTCCGATAAAAATGGAAACCTTTTTTCCCTTTTCTTTATCTGTTTTTATGATTTTTGTTTTCTTAAACTTTGGCCTGTTGGCAATAATCGTTGATACGAGTTTTTGGAAGGCTTGTCTAATAAGTATAATCGCAGGTTTAATCAACGCACTTATGGTCATTGTTACAATTTCCGCTTATTGACAATCATAAAATTAGACCGATGAAGAAAATGAAAAAGAAAAAATTATTTATATTGTTTTTGGTTTGCTGTGTAACGGCTGTCAACTGCTCCGAAGCAGTTGACCAAAACCATGCTGCCCGTGGTGAGCTTGCCAGCCCTGAGCTTGCCGAAGGGGTCGAATCCACTGATGGGAACGATATAAAAGAGGCGGTAGCGGGGAACAGCAATTTTGCTTTTGACCTGTACGGCAAACTAAGTAATGACCCAAATGCAACTAAACCCAAAGGGAATTTATTTTTCTCCCCATACAGCATTTCTACTGCTCTTGCGATTGTCTATGCAGGCGCACGCGGTGAGACAGAAAAGCAAATGGCGGCAACACTGTATTTTACATTGCCAAATCAACGCCTATATTCTGCACTCGGCACCCTGCAAAAACAGCTTATCCAGGATGAAAAGTCACACGGCTACCAGCTATTACTTGCGAATGCCCTCTGGGGACAAAAAGGCGAACCAGTCCTGAAAGAATTTCTGGATTTGAATAAGAATTATTACGGAGCTGATTTTACCCTGCTTGACTTTGTTAACGAGACGGAGAAGTCCCGGAAAATAATCAATTCCTGGGTCGAGGAAAAAACGAAAGAAAAAATTAAAGACCTTATCCCGCTGGGGGGTGTCGACAAACTAACAGCGTTGGTCCTTACCAATGCGATATATTTCAAAGGCGAATGGAAGACCAAATTCGAAGAAAAAGACACCAAACTTGCGGATTTTGCAATCTCTGAAAAAAACGAAGTCGAAGTCCGAATGATGCATTTGAAAGAAGATTTCAAATACTACTCGGATGAAAAAATGCAGGCTATCGAATTGCCTTATAAAGGTAATGAACTGAGTATGCTGGTGCTTCTACCAGAAGAAATAGAAGGCCTTAAGGAAATTGAAAACACGCTTACAGCCGAAAGTCTTAGTGTCTTGCTGTCAAAAATGAAGACTATGGAGGTCAATGTATACCTACCCAGATTCAAAATGACTTGGGGGACTTTTGCTTTGAATGACGCCCTCATCGCATTGGGAATGTCCGATGCCTTTGATTTTGCAAAATCTGATTTTACAGGTATAAACGGCAAAGGAGGCATATGGATTTCAGATGTTTTTCACAAGGCCTTTATTGAAGTCAACGAAGAAGGCACCGAGGCAGCAGCAGGAACAGGCGTTGTTATGGCGTGGAGCATTCCTGATACACCCGTTTTTCGTGCCGACCATCCATTTATGTTTATTATTAAGGACAATCGAACGGGGAGCATCTTATTTATGGGCCGGGTAATGAACCCCGCGGAGTAATTTCAATTTACACGAATATTTTGATTTGCTGTTGTTTCCGGAGGCCGAGAGGGGCCTCAGTATTACGCAGTCCGCAGGACAAAGTAAGTAAAAAAGATGACCGAACTGGAGGACGCAACAGCAAAATTAATAAGAAGCTAACGAGAACTGTTATGAAAAAGATTATATTTTTTATAGCACTTGCGGTGCTTCTTGCGGTTTATCTGCTTTGCCTGGCAGATGAAAATCGGCCGGCTCAGAAACCTGAAGAAAACGAAAGCTCACCTTCGGAGAACTGGAAAGAATATGAAAAACTATTCTATATATGGCCGCAATTGAAGAAGGAAGGAATAGAAAACATCAGATTTTGCAACGCAATCAGTCTGGAGTACGGATATGATACCCTATCGGATATTCATAAAAACGTAAATGGTTCGGGTTGCAAAGAGAGAGATGCCAATGTTGTCAGGTGGTGGCCTTGCCGCTATAAAGTTCCAAGAGAAAAACTGCTGGAGTGCATCAAGATAATTGACAGGGCGATGAAAAAGGCGAACAGGGAATATCAATCGGTCTCGTTTATAGAAAAGATGCTGATTGTTACAAAAAAAGGAAAATATATTGTTCGTGTAATGGTAATTCTGCCTACAGAGACTGGACCGGAGGCATATGGAGAAGAGTGGGATTCGCCTGAATTAGGTGAATTCATTGCAAAATACTGTACTCCGTCTCGTAAACGCGCCTACTTCGTTCCTCCAAAAGAACAAACTGTAGCTATTCTTATATTTTCTAAACGAGAGTACGATCCAACGCATAATTTTGGTCCTCATGATTCACGTCTTGCATGGCCGCCAGTTGCTTTGTTCGGAGATAAAAAACTGGCAAAAGAACTTATAGGCAGGTCTTTTGAACCGAAGATGACATTTGAAGGGCGCGAGCGGCTTGATAAGATAATAGATGCTTACGGAACTGCACTTAAAGAAGCAGAAAAAGAGCATTACCGAAGAAAAGAAGGCTACTCTCCTAAAGGATGGATTGTATTTTTAACTCAGGACGAGTTTTATTGGAGGGGAATTGGTATTGATGATGATACAGTCATAGGTGATTACATAAAAGGTTCAAAGCCACTAAAAACGTATTTCGACGAACTAGGTATAACGAAAGAGCTACAGGCGGGAGAGCCAAATGCCGTAGCGGACAAAGCACCTCAGAATTGATTGAAGATTCTGATTCTAATATTGCTGTTGCTTCCGGAAGCCGCAATGAGGAACATCAGTA
>CAZBST010000022.1:0-5424 GCA_964494805.1 uncultured Pirellulales bacterium
TGGTTAGAGCATGGGATTCATAAGCCCAGGGTCGTCGGTTCGAGTCCGACCGCCGCTAATTTTTATTTTTGCATTTTAATTTTTGATTTGGCTATGCCCCCATCGTCTAGCGGCCTAGGATATCAGGTTCTCATCCTGGAGACAGGGGTTCGAGTCCCCTTGGGGGTAGTTCTTATTTTTGATTTATTATTGATGATTGATTATCTATCTGACAGATAGTCAGATAGTCTTTGCAGAATTATGATTCAGCCAGCAGCTAATTCCACCCCAGGATCTACTATCGATAAGCAATATATGCGTATTGCTATCGACCAGGCGAAAATCGCTGAGGGAAATGGCGATGTGCCGATTGGGGCAATCATCGTCCATAAAAACCAGATAGTCGGCAAGGCATATAATCAGCGGGAGCAACTCAAAGACCCGACGGCACACGCGGAGATAATCGCACTTACCCAAGCGGCAGCAGCTCTGGAGAACTGGCATCTGAACGGTTGCACAATGTATGTAACGCTTGAGCCGTGCCCGATGTGTGCGGGAGCGTTAGTTTTGAGCAGAATGGACAGATTAGTTTATGGCTGCGACGACCCAAAAACCGGCGCAGTAAAAAGTCTTTATAACATCGTTACAGACGGTCGGCTGAACCACCGGCTGGAAGTTGTAAGCGGCGTTCTGGCTGACGAATGCGCAAAACAACTGCAGGATTTTTTCCAGCGCCGACGTGGCGAAAATAAAGAATTCTAAATCATCCGCAAAGCTTGGCGGTAATCTCGGCGACGTGTTTACCCTGAAATTTGGCAATAGCTAACTCATTCTTGCTTGGCTGACGGGAACCATCCGCGCCGGCAAGGGTCGTCGCACCATACGGCGTGCCGCCCGTAATCTCATCCATATTGAGCAATCCCTGCTGCGAATAAGGCACGCCGACTACAATCATTCCGTGATGCAGCAGCGTCGTATGAAAACTCGTAATTGTAGTTTCCTGGCCTCCGTGCTGAGTTCCAGTGCTGGCGAAAACACTGCCGACCTTTCCAATGAGCGCGCCTTTGCCCCACAATGCTCCTGTCTGGTCGAGGAAGTTACGCATTTGAGCACACATATTGCCGAATCGCGTTGGGGTCCCGAATATAATCGCATCGGCCTCGGCCAAGTTTTCGGGTTTTGCAACAGGGATATGTGCAAATGCCTGCCTTGCGCTTTTGGCGCCGCTTTTTTCAAGAGTTTCTTCAGGAATAAGCTCCGGAACCTGATAAACAGCAACTTCTGTCTCCGGAACCTGGCGAGCTCCCTCAGCTACGGCTTCGGCCAGCCGGTACACGTGTCCGTACATACTGTAGAAAACAATCTGTATTTTTGCCATGAATCTGCCCTTTCATGTAAAGACCGGCGGTGTGCAGCTACCGGTTTGGTAAACTGGGACTTACTCACATATTTAACTATAATTTATCGTTTTATCAAGGGGTTGTGCCAGGCTGTGAACGGCGGGCCCGTTGCCAAAATACAAGTATGAGAACACCTAACACCAGACAGCTTAAAGAATCACCCAGAAACCATTTAGCGGGCATTCCCACCGCCGGTCCCGTTATCCCGCAGACCACACCTAAAAGTACGGAGGTAATACCTGAGAATGGTACGATTACTCCGTATTTTATTGGGTTCAGCGCAAGGATAATGAAAAACACCCCGATTCCGACACACATAGCTGACGTAACGCGAATCGCATACGTGGCCATCGGCGGGCCGGAAAGAGATTCAATGCCAAAGACTCTGGTAAACGATTCCAGTGTTGAGATAGGCAGGAACATCCCAAATACGCACGGCAGGTACAAAATCCCACTTATCCACAGACAAATCTTTAATCCACGCATTTTTGACTCCTTTCAAATAACGTTTTCTTTTAATATATCTGCTGTTAAGCTCTATAGTATATACAAATGGAAGTCGAAGTTTAAAGTTGAAAAATGGCTTTAAAACCGGTATTCTTGCTTTTTTCGGAGAGGTGTCCGAGTGGCCGAAGGAGCACGCTTGGAAAGCGTGTGTAGGGTTTCCCTACCGCGGGTTCGAATCCCGCCCTCTCCGTTGTGCTGCTTACTTTGGGTAGGCAGGATTCGAACCCGGATACATCTTTTCCGTTTCTTTGTGCAAGCTTTTAGGCTTTTCCAAATCTGAATCAAACGGGTGGATTACAGAAATCAAGAAATGAAGTTGTATCCGGCCTAAGTCTGCGTCAACACCACGCTAATAGTTATAAATTTCGACTAAATCGGACGTTATTAAATACAATTCCTGACCGCCGGTTTACAATTCATCTATCAGCCTCTGGGTTATACTGTTTCTCACCATCAATATGGGGTTGGAAACCCCAAAATACCCTTAAAAATCCACGTGTTCTACGTCCCAGAATATACCAGAGAAATTCCGGAATATTGTAGAAAAAAGCGTTTTTTTAAATGAAATCATTCTCCTAATGTGCCGACAATTCTTTATGACTAACCATCTAACTAAAACGGGGCTATAGGGGTATATAAAAAAATAAAAATACAGTTTATACAGATATCTGCATAAAAAGTAAAAAGGTGTAAAATGCGAATCGGCCAAAAATCGATTTTATTTTTTACAGGGATTGCTTCGTTGGTGGGCATTATCGGCGTAATCGCCATAAAATACAACGCCAATATCGCAATCGGTGTTGACCAGATATTATTGAGCAATTCTAATGAGGCAAAAGCGGCAGCGGAGATTGCCTACCACATCCAAAGAATTCAGACAAATATTAACAAGCTCTTGTTTAAGAGAATTGATGAGGAGCCGGAACAAAAAAAGTATGCAAAAAGCGCACTTGGAGAGAGCATTTCTAAACTGCAGCAATTCACTTTGCTCTGGGAAGATGCAATAAAGCTCAAAATAGAACTTTTCAGAGAGGAAAAAGGAACGGAAGAGCTGGAAACATTCAAAAGTTTGAAAGCGAAGGTGGATAGTTTAATACCTTTGGTGAATAAAACGGCTGCGCTTCAGGAAGAACAAGGTTCTGAGGTAGCAAGGTCGTTTTTTGAGAGTAAAGTGGAACCGATATTGCTGGAAACTCAAAAAACTGCGGAGAAGTTCATAAAAAGCACAAGGGAAGAGCCGATTACTAAGGCAAAGGAGATTAGAAAAGCGGTCAGCAGCAGCACAGAAATCATTATTGTCTCAACCATCTTCGGCCTTTTGGCAGCAATCGTTGTTTGTCATTTTATTTGGAGTACTATTTCAAATCCCATCATAAAACTCAAGGATGCTGCAGATAAAATAGGAGAGGGTGAATTAGAAACCCAAATACAGGTTGATTCGAAGGATGAAATAGGCGACCTCGCGCAGGCTTTCAATAATATGACCTGTAAATTAAAAGAAGCTCGTACAGTCCTTGAGGAAAAGGTGAGGCATCGCACGGAGGGGTTGTCGGTCGCCAACACAGAACTTCAAAAGAAAATAGGCGAGCACCTGTCGGCTCAGGAAAAATTACAACAGCACATTAGACATCTAAGTTGTTTTTATGCATTGTCAAAACTTATTGAGCGGCCGGAAATCTCATTGGAGGAAATATTTAAACAGACAGCCACTCTGATTCGTTATGCATATCAGCACTCTGAAAAAACTTGTGTAAGAATAACTTTTGAAGGAATAAGCTATAAAACCGATAATTTCAGAAAAAGTGAATTGAGTCAGTATGTCAAGCTTAGAGCATATGGAGACGAAGTCGGAACTATTGAGGTTTACCGCCTCAGAGAAAATACAGAAAATGGCAAAAGCCCCTTCCTTAAAGAAGAACATGATTTGTTAAACGCAATTGCTGAGCATCTGGGCAGAATTGCAGCACGCAGACAGACCGTGGAAAAACTGGAATTACTTCGAAATCTAATAGACCGGTCGAATGACTGTATCTTTATTATGGAGCCCCAATGGGGTCGTTTACTGGATGCAAACGGCAGAGCATGTATCAGTCTGGGGTATACGCGAGAAGAATTACTCAATATGGTCTTCAAAGACATTGAGCAGTCCATACCGGATGATTCCTCCTGGCGCGGACAGATGGAAGAACTCAAGATCAAGGAAGATTTAGTCATACAAGGGCAGCATAGACGCAAGGATGGAACGACTTTCTTAGCAGAAACCAGCCTCAATCTCGTAAGTCAAAATCACCGCGATGGCTTGCGTCAGAAGGGAGACTTCGTAGTAGCAATCGCACGTGATGTCTCCGAACGTAAACAGGCAGAGCAAAGACAGACCCAATTTATACAAGAGCTGGAACGCACTAATCAGGAAGTAGAAAAGGTTAATCAGGAATTAAAAGATTTTGCATACATAGTCTCTCATGACTTAAAAGCGCCGCTGCGGGGAATCAAGACCCTTGCGGAATGGATAACAACCGATTATGCAGATAAGCTCGGTGATAACGGCAAAGAGCAAATGAACCTGCTTGTAGGTCGCGTGGACCGAATGCACAACCTCATTGATGGTATCTTGCAGTACTCCACAGTAGGACGTGTTGAAGAAGAAAAGGTTGTGGTTAATATGAATGAGCTTGTCACAGAAGTTATTGACCTGATTGCCCCGCCGGAGAACATCACCATTGCAATTGAAAACGAGTTGCCCATGATTAAGTGTGAGCAGACCCGTATTATGCAGGTATTCCAGAACCTGCTGAGTAATGCTGTGAAATATATGGATAAACCGCAAGGCCGGATAGAAGTCAGATGCATTGAAGAGAATGACTTCTGGAAGTTTAGTGTTGCTGATAATGGCCCTGGCATTGAAGAAAAATACTTCGAAAAAATCTTCCAGCTTTTCCGGACATTGGCACCGCGTGATGAGTTCGAAAGCACCGGCATCGGCCTCACTGTGACAAAGAAAATCGTGGAGTTATACAATGGAAGAATATGGGTGGAATCAGAACCAGGGCAGGGAAGCACATTCTTCTTTACATTGCCAAAGCAAGAAATGGGGGTTAAAGATGCGAAACTTGAAGCCAATATTATTAGTTGAAGATGACAGTGTAGACGTAATGATGGTTAAGCGGGCACTTAAGGACCTGAACGTTACAAATCTGTTGGTCCACACGCCCAATGGGAAGGAAGCACTTGAGTATTTAACAAGTGAAGGTAATAAGAGGCCGTGTATTATTCTGTTGGATTTGAATATGCCAAAAATGAATGGCGTCGAACTTCTAAAAGTCATAAAAGATGATGTTGAATTAAAAAAGATTCCTGTTGTAGTTTTAACTACATCCCGAGATGCAGAGGATAAATTTGAGACTTTTGAGTTGAGCACAGCAGGTTATATAGTCAAACCTGCCAATTATAAAAAGTTTGTAGAGACGATGAGGACGATAGACATCTACTGGACCTTAAGCGAATTGCCGAACGGAGAGTAAAGCTATGGAAAACACAG